>NZ_BAAAMV010000045.1:0-641 GCF_039529455.1 Nonomuraea bangladeshensis | reverse complement strand
GCCTCGCCGCCCGCGATGCGGAACATCTCGCGGACCAGGTCGACGCCGGCGACCTCCTCGGTGACCGGGTGCTCGACCTGGAGGCGGGTGTTGACCTCCAGGAAGGAGACGGTGCCGTCCTGGCCGACGAGGAACTCGCAGGTGCCGGCGCCGACGTAGCCGGCCTCGCGCAGGATGGCCTTGGAGGACTCGCGCAGCAGCCTTTCCTGCTCGGCGGTGAGGAAGGGGGCCGGGGCCTCCTCGACCAGTTTCTGGTGGCGGCGCTGGAGCGAGCAGTCGCGGGTGGAGACCACGACGACGTTGCCGTGGGCGTCGGCCAGGCACTGCGTCTCGACGTGGCGGGGCCGGTCGAGGTAGCGCTCGACGAAGCACTCGCCGCGCCCGAAGGCGGCCACCGCCTCGCGGACCGCGGACTCGTACAGCTCGGGGATCTCCTCCAGGGTGCGGGCGACCTTCAGGCCGCGTCCGCCGCCGCCGTACGCGGCCTTGATCGCGATCGGCAGGCCGTGCTGCTCGGCGAAGGCGACGACCTCGTCCGCGCCGGAGACCGGGTCCTTGGTGCCGGCGACCAGCGGCGCGCCGACCTTCTGGGCGATGTGCCTGGCCTGCACCTTGTCGCCGAGCGCGGCGATGGCGGCGGG
>NZ_BAAAMV010000044.1:0-725 GCF_039529455.1 Nonomuraea bangladeshensis | reverse complement strand
CACCTGGCCGCGTTGCGCGGCGTGCTCAAGGAGGCGTGGAAGCTCGGCCTGCTCAGCACCGACGACCATCAGCGGGCCGTCGCGCTGGCCCCGTTCGCCGGCCACCGCGAGCCGGCCGGCCAGCACGTCCCGGACACCGTCATCGGCGCGCTCATCGCCGCCTGCGACGCCGACCTCTCACCCGCCGGCGTCGTCACCGGCGCCGGGTTGCGCGACGCGGCCGTCATCGCCGTGCTGGACGCGTGCGGCCTGCGCCGCGCCGAGCTGGTCGCCCTGCAGTACGCCGACTACGACCGGGCCCGGCGCATGCTCACCGTCATCGGCAAGGGCGACAAACAACGCCGCATCCCGGTCAACACCTTCGCCGCCCGCCGCCTGGAGGCCTGGCTCGCCCGCCGCGGCAGCCACCGCGGCCCGCTGTTCCCGCGCCTGACCCGCGGCGGCACCGTACGCACCACCCCCGACGGCCGCCCCTGGCAGATGAACCCCCAAGCCGTGCGCGACATCCTCGCCAAACGCACCGAACAGGCCGCCACCACCCCAGTACGGCCCCACGACCTGCGCCGCACCTTCATCTCCAACCTCCTGCCGCAGGCCGACGCGATCATGACCGCCCGCCTGGCCGGCCACGCCAGCCCCAGCACCACCCTCAGCTACGACGTACGCCCCGACGAAGAAGCCCGCGACGCCGTCGAACGCCTCCGCACCCCCACCGTCACGCCCCT
>NZ_BAAAMV010000043.1:0-796 GCF_039529455.1 Nonomuraea bangladeshensis | reverse complement strand
GGGCGTGGCGGGTGCGTCAACGGCCGCTCCCCGGGGCGGGAACGGCGTGCTCGGCGTCGCGGCTGACCTGCTCCCAGGCGGCCCAGGTCGCCATCCGCTGCCGGGAGATGTCGAAGGCCAGGTCGTACACCATGCTGCCGAGCAGCAGCCGCAGCGGCGGGTCGTCGCTGTCGACCAGCTTCAGCAGCGCCTCGGCGGCCAGGCGCGGCTCGCTGTCGACCGAGCCCTCGGCCCACTGCTTCTCCAGCTCGGCGCGCAGGGATGCGTACTCCTCCTTCGGTGTGGCCATGGTCATGCTGGTGTAGAGGTCGGTCCAGTAGCCGCCGGGCTGGACGATGCTGAGCTTGACGCCGAACGACGCGGCCTCCATCGCCAGCGACTCGCTCATGCCCTCCAGCGCGAACTTGCTCGCGCTGTACATGCCGGTGCTGGGGAAGCCGCCGAGCGCGGCGATGCTGGAGATCTGCACGATGTGGCCGGACCGCTGGGCGCGCAGGTGCGGCAGGACGGCCTGGCAGACCCACATGGCGCCGAAGAAGTTGACGTCGAGCTGGGCGCGGGCCTCGGCCTCGGTGAACTCCTCGATCATGCCCGAGGACATGGTGCCGGCGTTGTTGACCACGATGTCGAGCCGGCCGAAGTGCTCGGCGGCGGTGTCCACGGCGGCGAACACGGCGGCGCGGTCGGTCACGTCCAGGGGGAGGACGAGCAGGCGGTCGGCGTACTGGCTGGGGAAGTCCTCCAGGGTGACGGTGCGGGCGGCGGCGGCCACCCGGTCGCCGCGCTCCAGCGCGGC
>NZ_BAAAMV010000042.1:0-868 GCF_039529455.1 Nonomuraea bangladeshensis | reverse complement strand
ACGCGATCATGACCGCCCGCCTGGCCGGCCACGCCAGCCCCAGCACCACCCTCAGCTACGACGTACGCCCCGACGAAGAAGCCCGCGACGCCGTCGAACGCCTCCGCACCCCCACCGTCACGCCCCTGCTGGCCGAAACATCCACTGACCAGCGCCCTCCCGCCGCACCATGACAAGGACCGGCACCAGGCCCGGCATCGGCCCGCGAGCTGTCCCGGTCGTAGCGCTTCACGAGGTGCCGCCGGCCAGCTACCCCGGTAAGCGCTACAGCGTCGGCAGCAGGTCAGGACCTCCACCGGCGGCCGGTAGGACGGCCAGCGCCTCGGAACCGTCGGCTCACGCCAGCGGTGGCCCTTTTGTCCAGCAGCGGGCCCGCACGTGCCACCCCTCTGGGCCAGGTTCGAGCATGGCCGGTCGGAGCCGCAGCCCACATTGCCGGGCAGTGCCGGCCAGGATCTGGCCGGCCCGCCCAATGCCACGGCTCAGCAGAGGGCCATCGCCGGGCTGGCAGCCGGCAGCGTAGGCACGCGCGGCGACGAACAGGTCCCGGCCTCACTCCGGAACGGGATAATCAATCCGGAACGGCAGATAGCTGCTCAGCGTGGCGGCATCTGGCGCCAGGTTGGACAGCCACATGAAGCCCAGCAGGGCAGGCGGCAGGCTGGTCACCAAAAGCGCCGCCACGGCGCAGGCGTGTACCGGGTCGACGACCCGGCTACGGATCTGCTCGGCCACCGCGGGCGTGAACGGCAGGTCCGTGAAGCCCGGCCCGCTCCACCGCTCAGGTCGCCCGGGCAGCAGCAGGTGAAGGCCATGCCGCAGGAAGCCGGCCGCCGCGGTGGTCCAGCGGTCATGGACCGCTGGACCA
>NZ_BAAAMV010000041.1:0-1034 GCF_039529455.1 Nonomuraea bangladeshensis | reverse complement strand
CCGGACGATGTACTCGATCGTGGCGACGATGTCCTCTTCGGTCAGGGTGCCCTGCGTGATCTCCGCGTCGACCCCGAGCTTCTTGTTGATCTTGTAGCGGCCCACCTTCGCCAGGTCGTACCGCTTGGCGTTGAAGTACAGATTCTCCAGCAACGTCTGCGCCGACTCCTTGGTCGGCGGCTCACCCGGCCGCAGCTTGCGGTAGATGTCCAGCAGCGCGTCGTCCTGACCCGCCGTGTGATCCTTCTCCAGCGTCGCCCGCATCGACTCGTACTGGCCGAACCGCTCCAGAATCTGGTCGTTCGTCCAGCCCAGCGCCTTCAGCAGCACCGTCACGGCCTGCTTGCGCTTACGGTCGATACGCACACCGACGCTGTCACGCTTGTCGATCTCGAACTCCAGCCAGGCACCCCGCGACGGGATCACCTTGCACCCGTACAGGTCCTTGTCGGAGGTCTTGTCCACAGTGCGCTCGAAATACACACCGGGCGAGCGGACCAGCTGCGAGACCACGACACGCTCGGTGCCGTTGATGATGAACGTGCCCTTCGGCGTCATGAGCGGGAAATCACCCATGAACACCGTCTGGCTCTTGATCTCACCAGTGGTGTTATTGATGAACTCCGCCGTGACGAACATCGGGGCGGAGTAGGTCATGTCCTTGTCTTTGCACTCGTCTACGGAGTACTTCGGCGGCTCGAACCGGTGATCCCGGAACGACAAGGACATGGTCCCCGAGAAGTCCTCGATCGGACTGATCTCTTCGAAGATCTCTTCGAGGCCCGACTGGGTCGGGACGTCCCTGCGCCCGGCCTGACGAGCCGCCTCTACCCGGGCCTTCCACTTGTCGTTGCCGAGCAGCCAGTCGAAAGACTCGGTCTGCAGGGCCAGAAGGTCAGGAACTTCGAGCGGCTCCTGGATACGCGCGAAAGACACGCGACGGGGACCAGCGGGTACGGCGGAGGCGTTGCGCGAGGCTGCCAACAGATGTCCTTCCGAGGGCTCGCGGCGGACTGACTACACGCACGCCAGAC
>NZ_BAAAMV010000040.1:0-1074 GCF_039529455.1 Nonomuraea bangladeshensis | reverse complement strand
CGGCGCTGGTCCCGACGGCTCCCATGGATTGGCGCACCCCGAGTTCGGCGCAGACCCTGGCGAACTCGGCCGAGGTGTACTGGGCTCCATGATCGGCATGGAAGATCGCTCCGGCCAGGCTGCTGCGCGTCGCGGCGGCGGCCCGCAGCGCATCGCTCACCAGCTCGGTGCGCATGTGATCGGCGATCGACCAGCCCGCCAGCCGCCGTGAGCCCAGATCCAGCACGGTCGCCAGATACAGGAACCGGCCCTCACCGACGGGCAGGTACGTGATGTCGCCGACATAACGCAGGTTCGCAGCCGGCGCGGTGAAGTCCCGCCGGATCAGGTCCGGCACCTTGTAATGTGATGGCTCGGGCACCGTGGTGCGGACCTTCTTGCGCAGGTGCAGCCCGACGATCCCGCAGCGGCGCATCACCCGCGCGACCCGCTTGTGGTTAACCGGGCGGCCACGGGCCCGCAGCTCGGCGGTGACGCGCGGACTGCCGTAGGTGCCGTCGAACTCGGAGTAGATCTGCCGGATCTCTTCGGCGAGCACGGCATCGGCCGCCGCCCGCGCCGCCCGGGCCGGCGCTGCCTTGAGCCACCGGTAGAACCCCGAGCGGGACACCTTCAAGACCCGGCACAGCCGCTTGACGCCGAAGGCGTCCCGATGGTCGTCAACGAACTCGAAGCGGCTCACCAGTTCGTCTCGCCGGCGAAATATTTTGCCGCCCGGCGCAGGATGTCGCGCTCCAGCTCCAGCTCCCGAATCCGGGCCTTGAGCTGCTTGTTCTCCTCTTCCAGCACGTCGTCGGACGATAGCGGGCCAGCCGTCGGCCGCTTCGCCGGGGCCGCCTTCTTCGCTCCGGCCGTGCCGTTCGCGCGGGCCTCCTTCACCCACAGGCGCAGCGTCTCGCGGTTGATGCCCAGGTCCCGGGCCACCGATCCGTACGTCCGCGCTGGATCAGACAGGTACAACGCGACGGCGTCCGCCTTGAACTCCGGCGGATACGACTTCATCGCCACGTGGAACTCCTTGTCTCCGGATTTCCATCATCCGGTACTCAAGGTGTCCACACTTCAGGGCGAAGG
>NZ_BAAAMV010000039.1:0-1186 GCF_039529455.1 Nonomuraea bangladeshensis | reverse complement strand
TGGCCTACCGGCCCGGTGAGCCGCGAGCGCATCATCCTCACTACGCGACGCGCGCATCCCCTTCCTCCTTCCGGTGCCCCGTCGCGTCGCACATTCTCTATTAAAACGTTTTATCGAGAGGGACGATGCCGAACACCTCCGAGGTCAGAACGGCCCCCCTGCACGTACCTTCGGCGGGCCGCGACGTCATCCCGCATCATGGCCGCAGGTCCCGACGACGCCGGCGCGGACGGTCGATCCCCGGATGGCTCGTGCTCCCCGCTCTCGCGCTGTACCTCTACGTCGTGCTCGTCCCGTCCGTCAGAGGAGCGGGATACGCCTTCACGGACTGGAGCGGCCTGGGCGAGCGGATGTCCTTCGTCGGGCTGGAGAACTTCGCCAAGATCTTCGACGACTCCGCGGCCCAGGACGCGCTCTGGCAGACCGTCGCCATCACGGCCGTGATCACGATCGTGCAGAACGCGGTCGGCCTGCTGCTGGCGCTCGGCGTGCACTCACGCATCAGGAGCCGCAACGCGCTGCGCGTGCTGTTCTTCGCGCCCGCGGTGATGACGCCCGTGGTCACGGCCTACCTGTGGCGCTACCTGTACGCCCCGGAGGGCGCGCTCAACACGGCGCTGGACGCCGTCGGCCTCGGCGCCCTGCGGCAGAACTGGCTGGGCGACCCCGGCCTCGCGCTGTGGTCGGTGGCGGCGATCGTCATCTGGCAGTTCTCCGGTTACTCCATGGTCATTTTCCTGGCCGGGCTGCAGAGCGTGCCACGCGAGCTGCACGAGGCCGCCGGCGTGGACGGCGCGGGTGCCGTGCAGCGCTTCTGGCACATCACCCGCCCGCTGCTGGCCCCTGCCATCACCATCAACGTGATGCTCGCGCTGATCGGCGGATTCAAGCTCTTCGACCAGGTGTACGTCACCACCGGCGGCGGCCCCGGCCACGCCACCGAGACCCTGTCCACCCTCATCTACAAGAACGCCTTCCAGTTCGGCGACTTCGCCTACAGCACCGCGATCGCGGTGCTCCTGGCCGTCGTGGTGGCCGCCGTCTCGGCCGTCCAGTACCGCGGCCTGCGGCAGCAGAAGGGCTCCTCGTGAAGCGTTACACGGCGCGCACGGCGCTGCTGGAGACGGTGATGATCGCCGTCGGCGCGGTCTTCGTCTTCCCTCTCTACGTCCTGGTCAACCTGTCG
>NZ_BAAAMV010000038.1:0-1234 GCF_039529455.1 Nonomuraea bangladeshensis | reverse complement strand
CCGATCACCGACACCACGCCGCCGTTGCGGCAGGCCATGATGGCCTCGCGCAGCACGTACGGCCGCTCGGTCTCCAGCCGGGCGGCCTGCTTGGTGCGGTCGTAGGCGTACATCGCCGGGGTCGGATGGTGGGCCTCCATGCCGACGGCGTCGATGCAGGCGTCGGGGCCGCGCCCGCCGGTCATGTCCCGCAGCGCCTCCAGCACGTTCACCTCCTCGTAGTTGAGCACCTCGGCGCCGGTCCGCTGGGCCCGCTTGAGCCGGTACGGGAAGCGGTCGATGACGATGACCCGGTCGGCGCCGAGCAGGAACGCGCTGGCCGCGGCGAGCTGCCCCACCGGTCCCGCGCCCCAGATCGCGATCGTCTGGCCCGGCTTGATGTCGCACATCTCGGCGCCCATGAAGCCCGTCGGGAAGATGTCGGACAGGAACAGCACCTTCTCGTCGGGCAGGTCGTCCTCGATCTTGATGGGGCCGACGTCGGCGAACGGGACCCGGGCGTACTCGGCCTGCCCGCCGGGGAAACCGCCCAGCATGTGCGAGTAGCCGAAGATCCCGGCGGGCGAGTGGCCCATCAGCTTCTCGGCCATCCCCGCGTTGGGGTTGGAGTTCTCACACAGGGAGTACAGCTCGGCCTCGCAGGCGAAGCACGCGCCGCACGCGATCGGGAACGGCACCACGACGCGGTCGCCGGGCCGCAGGTTGCGCACGCCGGGGCCGACCTCGACGACCTCGCCCATGAACTCGTGGCCGAGGATGTCGCCCTTCTTCACCGTCGGGATGTAGCCGTCCACCAGGTGCAGGTCGGAGCCGCAGATCGCGGTCGAGGTGACGCGGACGATCGCGTCCCGCGCGTTGAGGATCTGCGGGTCCGGGACGTTCTCGACCTCGACGCTGTTGCGGCCGGTCCACACGTTGGCCTTCATGCGCGTGCTCCGATCGGCTGGGCGGGACGCTGGTGGAGCTGACGCCGGGCGCGGTGCCCCTCGGGGCTGCCCTCGGAACGGACCACCTCGCCGGTCTCCATGACCTGCTTGAAGCGACGCAGGTCATCACGGACCTGCTGCTCGGGATGCTCACCGAACATGCGGGCGACCGCGGCGGCCAGCTTGCGGCCGCGCATGCCGTACTCCAGCGAGACGTCCACGACGGTGCCGCGCCCGCCGGGGCCGTCGGTGAAGCTGACCAGGCCCGCGTTGCGGACGCCCTTGCCGGGCACCGAGCGCCAGGCGAT
>NZ_BAAAMV010000037.1:0-1360 GCF_039529455.1 Nonomuraea bangladeshensis | reverse complement strand
GAAGACGGCCATCGCGTGATCCTTCGAGTAGCAAGATCAAGATCGAAGGAGAACCAGGCGATGGCCGTAGACAACAGTGTGACGCCCGGGCAGTGGCTGGCGCGGCAGATCGAGACCGACGACCCGGATCTGTTGCGATCCATGGTGAAGACCATGGCCGAAGCGTTGATGTCGGCTGAGGCCGACAGCCTGTGCGGAGCCGGTTATGGCGAGCGCAGCAGCGAACGGACCAACTCCCGCAACGGCTACCGCAGCCGCGAGTGGGACACCCGCACCGGAACGATCGAGCTGGCGATCCCGAAACTCCGGTCGGGCTCCTACTATCCGGACTGGCTGCTGGAGCGGCGCCGCCGGGCCGAGCAGGCGCTGATCAGCGTGGTCGCCACCAGCTACCTGCTCGGCGTCTCCACCCGCAGAGTCGACAAGCTCATCGAGCAGCTCGGCATCAAGCACATCTCCAAAAGCCAGGTCTCGCAGATGGCCAAGACGCTGGATGATCAAGTCGAGGCGTTCCGGACGCGGGCGCTGGACGCCGGCCCGTACACCTTCGTCTGGCTGGACGCGCTGACCCAGAAGGTGCGCGAGGCAGGGCGGACGATCAACGTGCACGCGCTGGTGGCCACCGGCGTCAACGCCAACGGCCAGCGCGAGGTGCTCGGCCTGGAGGTCACCTCGGCCGAGGACGGCGCCGGCTGGCTGGCCTTCCTGCGCAGCCTGGTCGCACGCGGCCTGTCCGGCGTTCAGCTGGTCGTCTCCGACGCCCACCGCGGCCTGGTGGAGGCGATCGGCGCCGCTCTGCCCGGCGCGTGCTGGCAGCGCTGCCGCACCCACTACCTGCGCAACCTGCTGACCACCGTGCCCAAGAGCGCCCAGCCGTGGGTGGCCACCTTGGTGCGCACCATCTTCGACCAGCCCACCTCCGAGCAGGTGCGCACCCAGCACGCCTGGGTCATCAACGCCCTGGAAGCCAAGTATCCGGCCGCGTGCGAGCATCTGGACGCCGCCCGCGAGGACCTGCTCGCCTTCGCCGCCTTCCCCCGCGAGACCTGGCGCCAAATCTGGTCCAACAACCCGCAGGAGCGGCTGAACAAGGAGATCCGCCGCCGCACCGACGTGGTCGGCATCTTCCCCGACCGAGCCTCGATCATCCGCCTCGTCGGCGCGGTCCTGGCCGAGCAGACCGACGAATGGACCGAAGCCCGCCGCTACATGGGCCTGGACATTCTGGCCAAAGCCCGCGTCCGGCTCATCGCAAGCGACACACCGGCCCAGAACCCGCTCCCGCAGACACTTACCGCTTAACCTGCAGAAACAGGATCACGCGAAGCTTGATTCATACACCACGTCCGTGGACGTGACC
>NZ_BAAAMV010000036.1:0-1383 GCF_039529455.1 Nonomuraea bangladeshensis | reverse complement strand
GGGACTGTAAAACTAACGGCGGATCTGATGATCAAGGAAGAGACGCTTGATGTCCGAGACCGCCGTGGAGTCGCTGTCGATGAACGAACTGCCTGTCGAGCCGGACCGCTCGATGACGGACGAGCAGCTGATCTCGATGCTCGCGAGTCGGGCCCGTAGTGAGGGGCTGCAGCTGACCGGTGAGGGCGGGCTGCTGCAGCAGCTGACCAAGCGGGTGCTGGAGTCGGCCCTGGAAGGCGAGATCACCGATCACCTGGGCTATGACAGGCACGACCCGGCCGGGAAGAACAGCGGCAACAGCCGCAACGGCAGCCGCGCCAAGACCGTGGTGACCGACGTCGGCCCGGTGGAGGTGCGGGTGCCGCGCGATGTGGCGGGCACCTTCGAGCCCCAGCTGGTGCGCAAGCGGCAGCGCCGGCTGTCCGGCGTGGACGAAATGGTCCTGTCGCTGTCGGCCAAGGGCCTCACGCATGGGGAGATCTCCGCCCACCTGGCCGAGGTCTACGGGGCGAACGTGTCCAAGCAGACCATCTCCACCATCACCGACAAGGTGATGGACGGCATGGCCGAATGGCAGAACCGGCCGCTCGATCGCGTGTACCCGGTCCTGTTCGTGGACGCGATCAACGTCAAGATCCGGGACGGTCACGTCGCCAACCGGCCCATCTACCTGGTGATGGCCGTCACCGTCGAGGGGCACCGCGACATCCTGGGCATCTGGGCCGGCGACGGCGGTGAGGGCGCCAAGCACTGGCTGGCGGTGCTGACCGAGCTGAAGAACCGCGGCGTGGACGATGTGCTCATGCTGGTCTGCGACGGGCTCAAGGGCCTGCCGCAGGCGGTGGAGACGGTCTGGCCCCGCACCATCGTCCAGACCTGTGTGATCCACCTGCTGCGCAACTCGTTCCGCTACGCCGCCCGCCAGGACTGGGACAAGATCGCGCGTGCGCTCAAGCCCGTCTACACCGCCCCGACCGAGGACGCGGCGCTGGAGCGGTTCTATGAGTTTTCGGAGACCTGGGGGAAGAAGTACCCGGCGATCGTGCGTCTGTGGGAGACCAGCTGGGCCGAGTTCGTGCCCTTCCTGGCCTTCGACGTCGAGATCCGCAAGGTGATCTGCTCCACTAACGCCATCGAAAGCGTCAACGCCCGCATCCGCAAGGCCGTCCGGGCCCGTGGCCACTTCCCGAACGAGACCGCCGCCCTGAAGTGCGTGTTCATGGCTTTGATGAGCCTCGATCCCACCGGGCAGGGCCGCAAGAGATGGACCATGCGCTGGAAGGCACCGTTGAACGCCTTCCAGATCGCCTTCGAAGGCCGCCTCACCCCTGCCAACCTCTGAACACTTCAACAACCAAGATCAGCCGTTAAGTTGACACTCCC
>NZ_BAAAMV010000035.1:0-1559 GCF_039529455.1 Nonomuraea bangladeshensis | reverse complement strand
GACGAGGACGCCCGGCGCGGTCTCGAGCGCGGTATGAACCAGCTCGCTGACGCCGTCAAGGTGACCTTGGGCCCCAAGGGCCGCAACGTCGTGCTGGAGAAGAAGTGGGGCGCCCCCACGATCACCAACGACGGCGTGTCCATCGCCAAGGAGATCGAGCTCGAGGACCCTTGGGAGAAGATCGGCGCCGAGCTGGTCAAGGAAGTCGCCAAGAAGACGGACGACGTCGCGGGCGACGGCACCACCACCGCCACCGTGCTCGCCCAGGCGCTGGTTCGTGAGGGCCTGCGCAACGTCGCCGCCGGCGCCAACCCGATGGCCCTGAAGAAGGGCATCGAGGCCGCCGTCGAGCGCGTCAGCGAGGAGCTCTCCAAGCTGGCCAAGGACGTGGAGACCAAGGAGCAGATCGCCTCCACCGCCTCCATCTCCGCCGCCGACCCCGAGATCGGCTCGCTCATCGCCGAGGCGATGGACAAGGTCGGCAAGGAAGGCGTCATCACCGTCGAGGAGAGCAACACCTTCGGCCTGGAGCTGGAGCTCACCGAGGGCATGCGGTTCGACAAGGGCATGGTGTCGATGTACTTCGTCACCGACTCCGACCGCATGGAGGCCGTCCTCGAGGACCCCTACATCCTGATCGTCAACAGCAAGGTCTCCGCCAACAAGGACCTGCTGCCCCTGCTCGACAAGGTCGTGCAGTCCGGCAAGCCGCTGCTGATCATCGCTGAGGACGTCGAGGGCGAGGCCCTGGCCACCCTGGTCGTCAACAAGATCCGCGGCCTGTTCCGCTCCGTGGCCGTCAAGGCCCCGGGCTTCGGCGACCGCCGCAAGGCCATGCTCAACGACATCGCCATCCTCACCGGTGGCCAGGTCATCGCCGAGGAGGTCGGTCTCAAGCTCGAGAACGCCACCCTCGACCTGCTGGGCCGCGCGCGCAAGGTCGTCGTCACCAAGGACGAGACCACGATCGTCGACGGCGCCGGCGATGCCGAGCAGATCTCCGGCCGGGTCAACGAGATCCGCGCCGAGATCGAGCGCACCGACTCCGACTACGACCGCGAGAAGCTCCAGGAGCGCCTCGCCAAGCTGGCCGGCGGCGTGGCCGTCATCAAGGCCGGCGCGGCCACCGAGGTCGAGCTCAAGGAGCGCAAGCACCGCATCGAGGACGCCGTGCGCAACGCGAAGGCGGCCGTCGAGGAGGGCATCGTCCCCGGCGGTGGCGTGGCGCTGCTGCAGGCCGGCGCCAAGGCGTTCGACAAGCTGGAGCTGGCCGGCGACGAGGCCACCGGTGCCTCGATCGTGAAGAAGGCTCTGGAGGAGCCGCTCAAGCAGATCGCGGTCAACGCCGGTCTCGAGGGCGGCGTCGTGGTGGAGAAGGTCCGCAACCTCACTCCGGGCGAGGGCCTCAACGCCGCCAGCGGCGAGTACGTCAACATGTTCGAGTCGGGCATCATCGACCCGGCCAAGGTGACGCGCTCCGCGCTGCAGAACGCCGCCTCCATCGCGGCGCTCTTCCTCACCACCGAGGCTGTCATCGCCGAGAAGCCCGAGAAGACCCC
>NZ_BAAAMV010000034.1:0-2998 GCF_039529455.1 Nonomuraea bangladeshensis | reverse complement strand
GCCCGCGTCCGGCTCATCGCAAGCGACACACCGGCCCAGAACCCGCTCCCGCAGACACTTACCGCTTAACCTGCAGAAACAGGATCACGCGAAGCTTGATTCATACACCACGTCCGTGGACGTGACCTTCTAGTGCCTCGAGCACGTCCTTGCGTCGCTCTGGCCACTGCACCGGTTGTCTGCCGGGATGTTCTTCCTCCACGGGCGCCAAGCTACTGGGGGCCTGTCGATGTTCCGTTGTCGTGGGCGTGGTGGTCGCGCACCAGCCGTCCGGCCACCGTTAGCAGTCACCCGCGCAGGCTATAGATTCTCCATCCGGGTCGGGCCGTCGCCTGTGCGCAACCTGCCCGGGCAACGGGCGGGACGGGGGATGGCGAGCGGAGCGAGCGTCCGGGGGTCCGAAGGGGGCGGAGCTCCCCGGAAGGCGCTGTCTGGAGCCCTACATGCGCGAAGCGCTCCGATGCGGAAGGCGATGCAGTTGGAGCGAGTGACGGGAATCGAGCCCGCGCTGTCAGCTTCCTGCTGATCGCCATACGAACGGGCACGCGACGGGCATGCCTGCGACGTGCTCCTCTGGCGCTCATGCTGTGGGTGGCGGCTGCGATGATGTGCTCACTGCAAGGAAAGGCTGAACGGTGCAGAAAGGATCAAGGGCTTCGGGAACAGATCGCGGTACGGGCGAGGCCGGCCTCGGTGTACGCGCCCGCGACAAGAAGGTCACAGTCCGGCTGGCCGTGGCAGGCGATCCCGCCACACCCCCAGAGATTCTCGAAGCCATGACGGCAGACCCCTCCCGCACGGTCAGACGTGCCCTGGCAACTCGGCGCGACGCGCCGGGCGGATTGCTGCGTGCACTCGCCGGGGATCCGGATCTGAAGACCCGTCAGATCCTTGTTGAGAATCCAACTTGTCCACCAGATGTTCTGGTCGCCTTGGTGGAGGATCCTCACTGGTCGGTCCGATGGTCGCTGCCGAACCATCCCGCCGTCGACGTCGAGGTCCGCCGTGCCATCTGCCGGTCCACAGACGAGGATCTGCGCCGGTTGCTCGCTGAGCGGCGAGGACTGGATGAGGAGACGAACGCGGCACTTGCTGGGGACCGCTCTCCAAACGTTCGAGCGGGCCTGGCGGCGTACACCGATGACCCAGAAATTCTCGCCATTTTGATAACCGACGCCGATTCCAAGGTCCGCGTTGGTGTGGCTCAGAACCCGCTCACCACAATGGATCGACACCGACTTCTCGCGAACGACAAGTCCGCGGCCGTGCGCGCGGCTGCAGTGCAGTCAGGAAAGCTTGCTCATGACGAGCTGCAACGCCTTGCCCATGACCGCTCGGTCAATGTGCGCTGGTGGCTGGCCACATGGCCCACGACACCGGAAGCCGTCTTGCGGGTTCTCGCTGACGATCCTCATCCCTATGTAGTGACCCAAGCCCGAGCGAGGCTCAGGAAGAACCCCTAGCCTGTTATCGGACCCGTGAAGATCGACCAACTTGTATACGGCCAAGGTCCGGACACCGAAGCTACCGGCCTGCCTGCCCGGGCTTTCGTACGTGGAGCGGGTGACGGGAATCGAAACCGCGCTGTCGGCTTGAGAACTGCATCGATCACGGCTTGATGAGGCGCCGAGACTCCTCGAACAAAGACCACGACCACAACCTGGCCGTGGCACGATCACTGTCGGTGGCACAGCGGCTATGGGGGCTCGGTGCGCGACGCTGTCGCTCCGTTCTGGATTTCGGCAGACGTGACTCTCACCAGTCGGCTAAAAATAGCTAATGATCTTTACGGCGGTGCGTGGAAGTCTCAGGAATGCCCTGGTTGTGCTGTGTGGAGCCACGCTTGCGGCGTGCGGTCTGGTCGGTGGCATGTTCGGGGAGGGCGTTGCTACGCCCAAGACAGCAGCTGACCTGGTGCTGCCGTTGGATGTCTACGAACTCGGCCCGGTCGATGACGCACAGGTTCTGCGCGCCCGGTTCGGATTGATAACAGAATGCCTGCGGCAGTACCAGATCGATTTTCAGGCACCTGTCGTCGAACCGGCGACCTATCCCCGGAACGCCGATTACCTGGGATGGATCGAAGGACGGGAGGTCGGCCGATACGGCTATGCCGGGCCACCCGGGTACACGTCGGTGAAGGCGATGGATGGTTTCGAGTCGTACTCGGTGACGGATGAACAGTTCCGCGTGCTCGTTGGAAAGATCAAACGATTCCGTGGCAGGGCGGTGCCTCCCGGTGGATGCGAGGCCAAGGCCGACAGCGTGCTCAACCAGGGCGCGAAGGGCGTCCCCGCCACTGAGATCGTGAAGAGGTTCAATCAGGACGAGGTTCCTGGGCTGGCGTCCGACGCGGCCGGGGTGGCCTTTCGGGACGAGCGGATCGCGGCAGCCGAGCGGTCCTGGAGTGACTGCATGGAACGGGCGGGCTTTCACTATCGGACCACGTCCGACGCGACAGGCGACCCGCGATGGGCGACGACCGCCGCGAATGACCACATAGATCTGCGACGTGGCACACCGGAGGAGATCCGTACCGCGCTCGCGGACTCCACATGCCGCCGGGACGTCAACTACTACGGCATCCGCCAGGCGGTGTACACGGAATACCAGAACAAGATCATCAAAAGTCATCGTGGCCGGTTGGACACGATCAAGGCGCTTAACGAGGCTCGTCTCGCCAACGCTACGAAGGTGCTGAACGGTGAGATCACGGTTACCTGGTAGCGCACAGGTCTGGTGACGGTATACGGGAAACCGTGCTGGGTCGACGGCTTTCGATGACCATGAGGGGCGGCATTGATGCAGCGGGCGCTGCAGCTCTCAGAAAGAGCGAATGACGGGGAGGAGGTCCGTCACCAGAGGAAACGCGGTCACGTCCACGGACGTGGTGTATGAATCAAGCTTCGCGTGATCCTGTTTCTGCAGGTTAAGCGGTAAGTGTCTGCGGGAGCGGGTTCTGGGCCGGTGTGTCGCTTGCGATGAGCCGGACGCGGGC
>NZ_BAAAMV010000033.1:0-5004 GCF_039529455.1 Nonomuraea bangladeshensis | reverse complement strand
CGTGCTGGCCGGCCGGCTCGCGGTGGCCGGCGAACGGGGCCAGCGCGACGGCCCGCTGATGGTCGTCGGTGCTGAGCAGGCCGAGCTTCCACGCCTCCTTGAGCACGCCGCGCAACGCGGCCAGGTGCTTGTTGCGGTAGGCGGGCGACCAGTCCATCTGGTCGATCTGCTCACGGATCCAGGCGGTGTGCTCGTAGCGCAGGTGGTGCCAGGGCTGGCCCTGCCCGGTGACGGCGGCGTCGTCGAGCCGGTCGCCGGTCAGCATGCGCGTGATGTGATCCAGGCAGATCCGCATGCCGCGACGGGAGTCGGCACTGCCCAGCCGTCCCAGGTAGAGCAGGTACGGATCGCGGGCGGGCGCGATCGCCACGGCGGCGGCCGGCGCCAGTCCTGTGGCGGAGGAGGGGAAGGCGGTCGCGGGGAGCGGGCGGGATCCCGCCTCGGGAACCACGGCAGGGTCGGTCACGAGAGTGACGCTAGCAGAGATGATCTTTGAGAATTGCTCTTCTCGGTGATCGTTAAAGATACGCATAGGCGATATGCTGAACCTCGGCTACCAAGGCATGTGCGATGCTAAATTGCCCGCGTGAGTGAGATCGGCGTAGATCCGGGCCAGCCGCAGCCCTCTCCGGGCCACGACCGCCCCCACGCCGCGTCGGCACCGCTCACCGGACCGGCTGCCGGGCCGACTACGGGG
Source organism: Nonomuraea bangladeshensis (assembly GCF_039529455.1). NCBI lineage: Bacteria > Bacillati > Actinomycetota > Actinomycetes > Streptosporangiales > Streptosporangiaceae > Nonomuraea > Nonomuraea bangladeshensis. Next base: position 4,307 of record NZ_BAAAMV010000033.1, on the reverse strand, counting down.
TCGCAGCGCGCACCCGCCGAGGGATGGGGGCAGGCCCCGATGCTGCCCGGGCCGGGCGCCGGGGACGCGGGGGAGGCCGCGGAGCCGGTGCGGGGCGGGCGCGGCCACACCCGCGACTGCTTCGCCCTGCCCGCCGACGATGTGCTGCGCCAGTGCGCCCGGCCCGGCTGCGGCCGCGCCAAGCCCGAGCGCGAGCCCGGCAAGGGCGGCCGCCCCAGCAAGTACTGCTGCAAGCTGTGCGGCAACGAGGCCAGCCGCGCCGCCGACCACGCCCCCGCCGCGCTGACCACGCACACCGCGGTCAGCGCCTTCACGGCCGCGGCCGGTCAGATCCGCGCCGCTCTGCACCAGCGCGACGCCCAGCTGGCCGCCGAACGCGAGGACCTGCACCGCCTCGACGAGCGCCTGCAGCAGGTATGGCAGGCCGTCACCACCCAGCTGGCCCAGGCCGAAGCGCGCGTACAGCAGGCCGAAGCAGACGCCGAACAGGCCCGCACCGCGATGCGCGCCGCCCACGCCGACCGCCACACGGCCGAACAGGAACGCGACGCCGCCCTGCACGCCCAGCAGGAAGCCCTCCGCGCCCAGCACGCGGCCGAGCAGCACCGCGACCGCGTCCATGCCGAAGCCCGCGCCCACGTTGAACGCCTCGGCGTCCAGATCGGCAACCTCACCGCCCGGCTGAACGACGAGCAGCTCCTCACCGCCCGCCAGGCCGAGCAGCTGTCCCGCCTGGCCGCGGACCTGTCGCACGCCCAGGCCCTGGCCGAGGAACGCGCCGCGGCCCTGGCCGAACGCGACCGCCAGCTGCACCAGGCCGGCGCCGACGTCCGCCGGCTGAACGACACTCTGGAGCAGACCGCCGCGCACCTGGCCACCACTCGCGAGCAGCTCGACCAGGCCGGCACCGCCGCCGAGCAGGCCCGCGCCGAAACCCGCGCGGCCCGCGACACCCTCGCCGCGGCCCAGCGCCGCTTCGAGGAGGAACGCGACCGGCTACGGACCCAGCACGACCAGGCCCGCCTGGGCCGAGCCACCGCAGAAACCCGCTTGGAGATGGCCGAACGCGAACTGCAGACCCTGCGCCGCCAGCTTGCTGCCGCCCAGGCGGCCACCGGCCTGGGCGTGCCGCCACTCGCCGACGTCGACGGCCGGCCCGGCGTGCGGCTACCGGGCGCCGCCGTCCACGCCGTCACCCTGCAGGACGGCGTGGTCCTGCTGCACCCACGCCGACGACGCCTTCCCGCTGGGCGACGCCTCCCAGTCGCCGCCGCAGGCCCGGGCGCTGAGCGCCGCCCTCCTGGCCGTCACCGCCCCGTCATCCGATTGAAGGCGCGGCAGGGCCATATCTACAACATGCCTCTGAAATGCGCAAACGTACAGGAGTAGTGAAGGCGAAGGGGACCGGCTGCCGCCAATGCATGTCGAGCAGGCGGTGTCGAGACGCGTGAGACAGAGGCGAAGCTCTGGGTGTTATGCACCTGCAAAGATATCTCCCAGCAATCGCGAAGGCGTTCCCCAGCGTCAAGCACTCAAAGGGTTTACTGACACCTCGCGGCACTTCTACTGACACTAAGCGGCATTACCCCGGGACAACTTCGTGGCAATCTGCACGAGGAACATCCTGGGAACCAGGACATCCGGATCACCCCCGCCGCGCTGCAGTCCGCCGCGTCGGCCGAAAGGAACGCCTGAGGAGTGACCTGTCCGAGACCGACCGCGCCCAGTTCGCTGCGGTGTTGGGGTGCCAGTAAGAAACGTGTCATGAGCCTCAAACGAGCGTTGTTGCGAGTGCAACAACCACCTGGGCCTGCACTTGATGGCAGTCCCAAGCCCTCTCATTCGATGCCGTGGTGGTCCATGCGGGTGTCCTGGCCGGGCCTCGCCCTCGATGAGCACCGGCTTGAGTGGTCATGACCGGGTGGCGGAGACTACGGGCATGCGCAGTGTCGCCGCTGTCGCGGCGAGCAGCGGGCCCCCGCCGGTAACACCTGACGTCATGCCCGACCTCGCGCTGACCGACCGCGCCTACCCCGGGCAACGGTACGTCTACATGAGCGAGCACGCGCCGGCCGTCAGGTGCGGATGCATGGCGTGCTTCGGATACCGGCGCGGGTAGGAGTCGCCATCCATGGCGAACACCTTCCACACCTCGTCCTCGCCGTCGGCCCAGCGCCGCATCGCGAACGGGTCGCGATCCTCCAGTTCCTCGCCGACAACGCGCGCCTCGGCGGACTCGATGGCCGCCTGTGCGCCTGGCTCCGCATCGCTTTTTAAACGTCGCCTGACCTCCCGCCCGCCGTCCTGCCGTGGCGCCCTCGACCCCGCCGCACGCCGGACCGACGGCGGGGCCAAAGCGAGCACCGAGGTCAGGACTTGGTGATCTTGGGTACAGCCTGCGCGACGATCAAGCCCCCGTAGAAGTTGATGTCGACGTTCCACAGGCCGTGGCAGACCAGATTCACCGGGCCGGGCGCGGTGGTGGTGACTGCACTCTGAAACGAGAGCGCACCCGTTTCCTCGGCATCCACGGTTGCCGCCTGCCAGCCCTTGAAGGGCCGGCTTTCGTTCGGCAGATACAGATCGCAGCGCGCTCTGTATCTGGCGGGAGTGCCGCTGGGGTGCTGCTCGAAGTTCGTTTCGGCGTGGAGGAGGTAGGAGCCGGCGGCAGGCAGGGTCACCGAGGCGATCTGGACGGACTCCGGATGCCGATACACGGAGAAGTTGGGGCCGTTGACAAACACCTCCCCAGGGACGGGGGCCTCCATACTGCTGGCCTGAGCTGAAGCGCCGGCGGTGAGTAAGGCAAGGACTGCGATCGTGATGATCGAGATTCTTCTCATGCCCTCGGACAGTAGAGGCGGGTAGTTGGAACTGACTTGGTGTTTTCTTGGTTGGTCGGCGTTGTCCGCCTCGGTCACGATGAGCCCGCACAGGCTGCCATCCGGGGGTCTTGGCTGCACTGACCGGCGAGAAGTGCAGGTCCAGGTGGTTGTTGCTCTCGCAGCAACGCTCGTTTGGGGCTCATGACACGTTTCTTACTGGCACCCCGAGATGGCCGAACGCGAACTGCAGACCCTGCGCCGCCAACTCGCCGCCGCCCAGGCGGCCACCGGCCTGGTGGTGCCGCAGTTGAACCGATGTCGAGGGACGGCCCGGCTTGCGGCTGCCCGGCTGCGCCGTCCACGCTGTGACGCTGCACCAGGGCATCGTGATGCTGCACTACAGCGACGGTGCCATCGCTCTCGCCGACGACTCCCAGTCGCCGGCACAGGGCCGAGCCCTGAGTGCCGCCCTCCAGGCCGTCACCGCCGCATCCCCCGGCTGAGGGCGCGGCAACGCCGCGTCTGTCATCACGAGGTCTGTGAGCAGCGCTGGCGCGAGGCGTTGAACAGGACCAAGCCGACCGTACTCACCGCCGCGCGGGCCACCGTGGCGATGTCCTGGGGCGGGAGCCAGCAGCGCGGGGCGAGATGCTCGAACCGCTGATCGCCGCCCTTTTATCACCATGGCGCGACAGGTCGCTCGCCCGAGATCGCGATGAGAGCTGATTGAAAAGCGAAGCCATGCTGGGAATGCCATCGTTGAGAGGGTGCCAGGAAGGCAGAACACAGCTTCCGAAGGGCGCTCCGTACCAGGGCGCCTTTCGCCAAGTTCTCACACACCGCGTCCCCAGGGCCCCTGCATTAACCGGGCGGCACTTCCGGCGAAAACCTGGGCTGGCGACACCCGCCGCGCAGGTACGCTGGCCCTGGCTGCCAAGATCCCTAAGTGGTGCTCATGAAGGCACGCAGATGGCGTTCTTACTCGCCTACATAGCCAGCCGTCAGGGCGTTGACGTGCATCCTTCATCCGGCGATCGCCGGAAACACCGCCGATGCTTGTCGACGACATCAACGGGACCGATCGACAATCGCGGCTCGTACAACTGATATGAACCAAGAAGCCTTTCTGCCACCGGGATCACCCGCTGGGCCGCTTCCTCGTTGCCCCTGGATGTGCTGATCACGGGCGACAAGAGTAGAGGTCCAGAGCCCCATCGTCACCAAGGTTTCCGGGGTTGAAGGATCGGCCTCGGCTCACTGATCACGTCCGAATCCGAGAAGCACATCAAGCTGAAATCATCACTGAGGCTTTTGCATCCCCTTGGCGGCGGGGCGCTGGTCACAGCGTGATCGCGGGTCACGTCCACGGACGTGGTGTATGAATCAAGCTTCGCGTGATCCTGTTTCTGCAGGTTAAGCGGTAAGTGTCTGCGGGAGCGGGTTCTGGGCCGGTGTGTCGCTTGCGATGAGCCGGACGCGGGC
>NZ_BAAAMV010000032.1:0-5164 GCF_039529455.1 Nonomuraea bangladeshensis | reverse complement strand
CATTGTTTGGAGAGTTTGATCCTGGCTCAGGACGAACGCTGGCGGCGTGCTTAACACATGCAAGTCGAGCGGAAAGGCCCTTCGGGGTACTCGAGCGGCGAACGGGTGAGTAACACGTGAGCAACCTGCCCCTGACTCTGGGATAAGCCCGGGAAACTGGGTCTAATACCGGATATGACCGCCTCCGGCATCGGATGGTGGTGGAAAGTTTTTCGGTCGGGGATGGGCTCGCGGCCTATCAGCTTGTTGGTGGGGTAGTGGCCTACCAAGGCGACGACGGGTAGCCGGCCTGAGAGGGCGACCGGCCACACTGGGACTGAGACACGGCCCAGACTCCTACGGGAGGCAGCAGTGGGGAATATTGCGCAATGGGCGGAAGCCTGACGCAGCGACGCCGCGTGGGGGATGACGGCCTTCGGGTTGTAAACCTCTTTCAGCAGGGACGAAGTTGACGTGTACCTGCAGAAGAAGCGCCGGCTAACTACGTGCCAGCAGCCGCGGTAATACGTAGGGCGCAAGCGTTGTCCGGAATTATTGGGCGTAAAGAGCTCGTAGGTGGCTGGTCGCGTCTGCCGTGAAAGCCCGCAGCTTAACTGCGGGTCTGCGGTGGATACGGGCCGGCTAGAGGTAGGTAGGGGCAAGTGGAATTCCTGGTGTAGCGGTGAAATGCGCAGATATCAGGAGGAACACCGGTGGCGAAGGCGGCTTGCTGGGCCTTACCTGACGCTGAGGAGCGAAAGCGTGGGGAGCGAACAGGATTAGATACCCTGGTAGTCCACGCTGTAAACGTTGGGCGCTAGGTGTGGGACCCTTCCACGGGTTCCGTGCCGGAGCTAACGCATTAAGCGCCCCGCCTGGGGAGTACGGCCGCAAGGCTAAAACTCAAAGGAATTGACGGGGGCCCGCACAAGCGGCGGAGCATGTTGCTTAATTCGACGCAACGCGAAGAACCTTACCAAGGTTTGACATCACCCGGACCGCTCCAGAGATGGGGCTTCCCTTTTGGGCTGGGTGACAGGTGGTGCATGGCTGTCGTCAGCTCGTGTCGTGAGATGTTGGGTTAAGTCCCGCAACGAGCGCAACCCTTGCTCCATGTTGCCAGCAACACCTTCGGGTGGTTGGGGACTCATGGGGGACTGCCGGGGTCAACTCGGAGGAAGGTGGGGATGACGTCAAGTCATCATGCCCCTTATGTCTTGGGCTGCAAACATGCTACAATGGCCGGTACAGAGGGTTGCGATACCGTGAGGTGGAGCGAATCCCTAAAAGCCGGTCTCAGTTCGGATTGGGGTCTGCAACTCGACCCCATGAAGTCGGAGTCGCTAGTAATCGCAGATCAGCAATGCTGCGGTGAATACGTTCCCGGGCCTTGTACACACCGCCCGTCACGTCACGAAAGTCGGCAACACCCGAAGCCCGTGGCCCAACCAGCTTGCTGGGGGGAGCGGTCGAAGGTGGGGCTGGCGATTGGGACGAAGTCGTAACAAGGTAGCCGTACCGGAAGGTGCGGCTGGATCACCTCCTTTCTAAGGAGCACTCTCACCCGTCACCACCGAACGTGTGGTGGGGTGACAGCTCACTAGTGGAGCACTGGCTACTCGATCAGGCCTGGTCGTCTGCGTGCTAGTACCGCCCATCTCCTTTCGGGGAGTTGGGAGTGGGAACGGGCGTCGAGAAGGCCGGGACTGGTCGGACACACTGTTGGGTCCTGAAGGAACGGGCACGTTGTGCTCGTCTTCTTCGGAGCACAGGGCCACTGAAGCGTCAGGGGATTCTTTGGTGTGGATGTGGTTGCTGTTTGTTGTTTGAGATTTGCATAGTGGACGCGAGCATCTTTGTGGCCAAGTTTTTAAGGGCACACGGTGGATGCCTTGGCATCAGGAGCCGATGAAGGACGTGGGAGGCTGCGTTAAGCCTCGGGGAGTCGCCAACCAGACGTTGATCCGGGGATGTCCGAATGGGGAAACCTAGCACCAGTCATGTGGTGTTGCCTCCGCCTGAATGTATAGGGCGGTTGGTGGTAACGCGGGGAAGTGAAACATCTCAGTACCCGTAGGAAGAGAAAACAAGAGTGATTCCGTGAGTAGTGGTGAGCGAAAGCGGATGAGGCTAAACCGGGCGTGTGTGATAGCCGGCAGGCGTTGCATGTCCGGGGTCGTGGGACCCTCTGGTGGTTTCTGCCGGAACCGCGAGAAGTTATAAACCTTTGGGGTAGTTGAAAGCTCTGGGAAGGGGCGCCGTAGACCGTGAGAGCCGGGTAGACGAAATCGGAAGGCTTCTGGAGGGGATCCCAAGTAGCACGGGGCCCGAGAAATCCTGTGTGAATCTGCCAGGACCACCTGGTAAGCCTAAATACTCCCTGGTGACCGATAGTGCACGAGTACCGTGAGGGAAAGGTGAAAAGTGCCCCGGTGAGGGGTCGTGAAATAGTACCTGAAACCGTGTGCCTACAAGCCGTAGGAGCTTACATCAGCTTGCTGGTGTGTGATGTGACTGCGTGCCTTTTGAAGAATGAGCCTGCGAGTTATGGTGTGTGGCGAGGTTAACCCGTGTGGGGGAGCCGTAGCGAAAGCGAGTCTGAAGAGGGCGTTTGAGTCGCATGCTGTAGACCCGAAGCGGAGTGATCTACGCATGGGCAGGTTGAAGCTCAGGTAAGACTGGGTGGAGGACCGAACCCACCAGGGTTGAAAACCTGGGGGATGATCTGTGTGTAGGGGTGAAAGGCCAATCAAACTCCGTGATAGCTGGTTCTCCCCGAAATGCATTTAGGTGCAGCGTCGCGTGTTTCTTGCCGGAGGTAGAGCACTGGATGGCCGATGGGCCCGACAAGGTTACTGACGTCAGCCAAACTCCGAATGCCGGTAAGTGAGAGCGTGGCAGTGAGACTGCGGGCGATAAGGTTCGTAGTCGAGAGGGAAACAGCCCAGATCACCGACTAAGGCCCCTAAGCGTGTGCTAAGTGGGAAAGGATGTGGAGTCGCAGAGACAACCAGGAGGTTGGCTTAGAAGCAGCCACCCTTGAAAGAGTGCGTAATAGCTCACTGGTCAAGTGATTCTGCGCCGACAATGTAGCGGGGCTCAAGCACACCGCCGAAGTCGTGGCACTGATGAGGACTTTGTTCTTGTTGGTGGGTAGGGGAGCGTCGTGCAGCCGGTGAAGCGGCAGAGTGATCTAGTCGTGGAGGCTGTGCGAGTGAGAATGCAGGCATGAGTAGCGAATCGAGGGTGAGAAACCCTCGCGCCGGATGACCAAGGGTTCCTGGGGCAGGCTAATCCGCCCAGGGTAAGTCGGGACCTAAGGCGAGGCCGACAGGCGTAGTCGATGGACAACGGGTTGATATTCCCGTACCCGCTTCAATGCGCCCATACTGAACCTCGTGATGCTAAGAGTCCTTAAGTCGGCCGGCCCTTCGGGGCGGGTGTCAGGCTGAACGCTCGGTCCGATCGGGTAGTAGGTAAGCGATGGGGTGACGCAGGAAGGTAGTCCAGCCCAGGCGATGGTTGTCCTGGGGTAAGCATGTAGGGAGCGAGGTAGGCAAATCCGCCTCGCATTGATCCTGAGATGTGATGCCGAGCCGATTGTGGTGAAGTGGATGATCCTATGCTGCCGAGAAAAGCCTCTAGTGAGTGTTGTGGCGGCCCGTACCCTAAACCGACTCAGGTGGTCAGGTAGAGAATACTAAGGCGATCGGGTGAACTGTGGTTAAGGAACTCGGCAAATTGCCCCCGTAACTTCGGGAGAAGGGGGACCTCTGCTGGTGATGGGCTTTGCGCCTGGAGCTGGTGGGGGTCGCAGTGGCCAGGGGGAAGCGACTGTTTACTAAAAACACAGGTCCGTGCGAAGTCGTAAGACGATGTATACGGACTGACGCCTGCCCGGTGCCGGAACGTTAAGGGGACCGCTTAGTCCGACTTCGGTTGGGCGAAGGTGAGAACTTAAGCGCCGGTAAACGGCGGTGGTAACTATAACCATCCTAAGGTAGCGAAATTCCTTGTCGGGTAAGTTCCGACCTGCACGAATGGCGTAACGACTTCCCCGCTGTCTCAACCACAGACCCGGCGAAATTGCACTACGAGTAAAGATGCTCGTTTCGCGCAGCAGGACGGAAAGACCCCGGGACCTTCACTACAGCTTGACATTGGCGTTTGGAGCGTCTTGTGTAGGATAGGTGGGAGACTGGGAAGCTCGGACGCTAGTTCGGGTGGAGTCATTGGTGAAATACCACTCTGGTCGTTTTGAACGTCTAACTCTGGTCCGTGATCCGGATCGGGGACAGTGTCTGGTGGGTAGTTTAACTGGGGCGGTTGCCTCCTAAAGGGTAACGGAGGCGCCCAAAGGTTCCCTCAGCCTGGTTGGCAATCAGGTGTTGAGTGTAAGTGCACAAGGGAGCTTGACTGTGAGACTGACGGGTCGAGCAGGAGCGAAAGCTGGGACTAGTGATCCGGCATCGGCGTGTGGAAGCGGTGTCGCTCAACGGCTAAAAGGTACCCCGGGGATAACAGGCTGATCTTCCCCAAGAGTCCATATCGACGGGATGGTTTGGCACCTCGATGTCGGCTCGTCGCATCCTGGGGCTGGAGTAGGTCCCAAGGGTTGGGCTGTTCGCCCATTAAAGCGGTACGCGAGCTGGGTTTAGAACGTCGCGAGACAGTTCGGTCCCTATCCGCTGCGCGCGCAGGAGACTTGAAAGGGGCTGTCCCTAGTACGAGAGGACCGGGACGGACGAACCTCTGGTGTGCCAGTTGTATCGCCAGGTGCACGGCTGGTTGGCTACGTTCGGAAGGGATAACCGCTGAAAGCATCTAAGCGGGAAGCTCGCCTTGAGATGAGGTCTCCCACCCTGTGAGGGGGTAAGGCTCCCGGTAGACGACCGGGTTGATAGGCCGGAGGTGGAAGCGCGGTAACGTGTGGAGCTGACCGGTACTAATAGGCCGAGGACTTGACCTCAAAGCATACTTTCTTTCTAGTTTTTGCTCGCGTCCACTAGGCAATTCTGAGACTGCAAGCACGTCTTGTGTTTGTTTGTTTCGGAGGGTTACGGCGGTTATGGCGGGAAGGAAACACCCGGTTACATTCCGAACCCGGAAGTTAAGCTTCTCTGCGCCGATGGTACTGCACTCGGGAGGGTGTGGGAGAGTAGGTCACCGCCGGACAATCTTTATG
>NZ_BAAAMV010000031.1:0-11854 GCF_039529455.1 Nonomuraea bangladeshensis | reverse complement strand
ACACGGCGGCGCGGTCGGTCACGTCCAGGGGGAGGACGAGCAGGCGGTCGGCGTACTGGCTGGGGAAGTCCTCCAGGGTGACGGTGCGGGCGGCGGCGGCCACCCGGTCGCCGCGCTCCAGCGCGGCCAGGGCGAACGCGCGGCCGAGGCCGCGACCGGCGCCGGTGATGAACCAGGTGCGAGGGGCGGTGGTTTCCGGGGTGCGCATACGCGATCTCCGATCGGTCGGCGGTTCACAACACGAGACGGTTCGTCTCCCGTTGATGTCGTGAACCTATCGGCTCTCCTTCATCAAGTCAAGACGGACCGTCTCGTCTTGCCTACCGGGAGTCCGTGTGTCAGGCCCGGCGGAGGACGCAGAACTCGTTGCCCTCCGGGTCGGCCAGCACCCGCCACGGGACGTCCCCCTGGCCGACGTCGGTGAGCGTCGCGCCGAGCGCCTTCAGCCGTTCCACCTCCACCGCCTGATCCTCACCGGGGCACGCCAGCACGTCGAAATGGGACCTGCCGGCGCTGCTCGCCCTGGCCGCCGTGACCTACCTGGCATGGGCGGCGGCCATCTTCCTGCGCCAAGGGCCTGCCCTCCACGAGCGCCAGAGGAACCAGCTCTGCCGTGCTGCCCGCCGCTGTCGCCGGAGCGGCCGCCAGGCGCACGCCAGCGGGAGCGGGAGGGGCCGGCGATCTCACGGAGAAATCAGAGGTACGCGCGATCGATGCCGAGGCTCACGCCGCGGCATGCCACCAGGCGGTGGCGCCGTGGTGCTGCATCACCAGGACCGGCAGATCCGGCCGGGTAACTCCGAGCACGCCCCCCTGGCCGAGCCCTGGCCGCAGGGCTGCTCGCCGTCTCCTCGCGCTGGTCACATGCACCTGGAAGGAGAGAGCCTGACGAAGTGGCCAACCTGGGTCCGGCGGCTCGGGCCACGGTCCGTGCGGCGATGGACGAGCCGGCCGCGGCGATCGGGACACGCGACGGTGACGCGGGTGTGGCCGCCATCGGTCGAATCCAGGCCCGTGGGGGCAGAGGTAGGCAACGCCGCCCTCCGCCACCTGCCGATCGAAGGGCTCAAGCGCATGGGGAGGAGCGGTTGACATACCGTTTCCAGGCTTCTCAGATCCATGAGGAACGAGCGTCGCCGGGCGGGGCGAAGACGTAGGTGATGTGGTCGCCGCCGCCCCACTTCGCCGATCCCGCGGCCAGTGCGGCCCTGACTCCGTTGGCCGTCGTTGAACGGCGCAGCGCGGTTCCGGCCGCTGCCGTCGGCCAGAGCTCCGCAACTGTCACGTGTTACCGGGTGAGCGTACGGACGTTAGCATCGTCAGGGCGGGCAGACGGGGATGAGGGACAGGGTGGCGGACCAGAAGAAGACCAAGCGCATCACCAGCGTGGATGTGGCGCGGGAGGCGGGGCTGTCGCGTGCCACGGTCAGCTTCGTCCTGAACGACACGCCGGGTCAAACCATCCCCGAGGCCACCCGGCAGCGGGTGCTGGAGGCGGCGGCCCGCCTGGGTTACACGCCCTACGCGCCCGCCCGCGCTCTGCGGAGCGGCCGTAGCGACGTGGTGCTGTTCGTCCTGCCCGACTGGCCGCAGGGGCCCACCATGGCGGAGTTCGTCGATCGGGCCGCCCAAGTGCTGGCCGACGCCGGACTGACTCTCATCACCCACGTCCACACCGGCCAGGACGACGATCTCGCGCGGCTGTGGACCGCGCTCGCCCCAGCGGCCGTGTTCGGCATGCGGCCGTTCACCCCCGAGGAGACGGCCGGCATGAAGCGCGCGAACATCGCGGCCGTGCTGCCGCCCCCGGAACAGAGCGGCAGCGACGTCGGCGCGACACTGTGGCTCAACGGCGTGGGCCGGCTGCAAGCTCAGTACCTGATAGGCAAGGGGCATACCCGACTCGCCTACGTCCTGCCCGACGACCCCCGGCTGAGAGCACTGGGTCGGGGGCGTTCGGAGGGGGCGGCCCAGGTGTGCGCGGAGGCCGGGCTGCCGGAACCGATCATTTCGATCATCCCGCTGGACGCCGCCGCGGCGGCCGAGACGGTGGCGGGCTGGCGCCGGCCGCCGACCGCCGTGTGCGCCTACAACGACGAGGTGGCCCTGGCGTTGCTGGCCGGCATGCGGAAGCTGGGCACGAGCCTGCCCGTGATCGGCGCCGACGACATCCCCGCGGCCCGCTTCGCGGTCCCCCCGCTCACCACGGTCGCTCAGGACAGCGGCGAACTCGGCGCGCGCATCGCCGCTGCCCTGCTCAAGACCCTGAACGGCGAGCCTTCCGAGCTCGACGTGCTGCCGGAGGCGATCATCCGGGTGGTCGAGCGCGAGTCCGCCTGAAGTCCTCCGGCGGGCGACCCGCTCGTGGCGGCTAACGAAGACCCTCGCGGAGCGACAGTACTATCACGTGTAAGTGCACCTGCACGGCCCACGCCGGCAGACCCGACACCGACCGGAGGCTGAGGACCCGTGTCCCCACATGACGTGACCGTGACGGGCGATCATCCGCCTGTCCCCGTACGGGTGTATCCGGCGACTGAGGGCCGCGGCGGCCCCGGTCTCGTCTGGATGCACGGCGGCGCCTTCATCGGCGGCTCGCTGGACATGCCCGAAAGCGATGCGGTCTGCCGCGCGCTTGCCGCGAACGGGATCACCTGCGTGAGCGTCGGCTACCGCCTGACTCCCGGCTTCGGTGACCGTCGTGCCCAGCGCGCTCCCGACGCTGTCCGGTTTCCGCTCCCTCTCGACGACTGCGAACGCGCCTGGGCCTGGGCGCGGCACCATCTCGACGGCCTGGGCGTCGACCCACGCCGTCTGCACGTCGGCGGCGCCAGCGCGGGCGGAGCTCTGGCGGCGAGTCTCGCCCTGCGGCTATATGACAACTGCGCCCCGCCACCGGCGGGCGTCGTCCTGGCCTACCCGCTCCTGCACGCGGCCCTCCCACCACTGGGCCCGGAACTGCGCCGCAGTCGGCGCGGCCTGCGGCGGCTGGGGACCTTCTCCCCCACCGCGGTGTCGTGGATGGCGCGCAACTACGTCGGACGCGCGAACCCGGATCGGCTGCCGGAGGCGTTCCCCGGCGGCCGTGATCTCACGGGCTGCCCGCCGACGATGATCGTGAACTCCGAGCGGGACAGCCTGCGCGCGTCCGGCGAGGCCTTCGCGGGCGAACTGCTCGCCCACGGGCGGCCCGTGGAGGTGACCACAGAGCCGGGCACCTCCCACGGTCATCTGAACCGGCCACGGCGACCGCCCTTCGGCCGCACCATCAGCGCCTTCAGCACGTGGCTGTCCCGATAGAGGTGCTGGCCGAGCCGGACGCCGAGCGGGTCCGGCTGACCATGATCGACGGTCGCGTGGTCCATCAGGCACCCTGACGGCGAGCGTTTCAGGTCACATGTGAGCGCCGCCGTCGACGCGGATCTCGGTGCCGGTGATGAACGCGCCGTCGTCGGAGACGAGCATGGCGACGACACCGGCGACGTTCTCGGGGCCGGGCAGGCCGTCGCTGATCGCGGACGTCAGCTTGCCGAAGAGGCTCCAGTCGGTGTCGGCGGGCACGAGGGAGCCGATGTTGTTGGTGATGCCGCTGCTGATGCCGCCGGGCACGACGTTGACCGCGCGCAGCCCCTGCTTGGAGTACTCCAGGGCGAGGCTGTGGGTGAAGGAGGCGATGCCGCCCTTGCTGGCCGAGTAGGCGGCCATGAACGGGTGGGCGTAGAAGGCGGCGGTGGAGCTGAAGTTCACCACGACGCCCCGGCCGGACTCCAGCAGGGCCGGCAGCGCGGCCCTGGTCATGAGGAAGGTTCCGGTCAGGTTGACGGTGATGATGCGGTTCCACAGCTCCAAGGAGCAGTCATGGGTGTGCGCGCCGCACAGGATGGCGGCGGTGTTGACCAGGGCGTCCAGACCACCGAGGCCGCTCACCGCCGAGGAGACCACCTCATCGACCGAACCGGCGTCGGCGATGTCGACAGGGGTGACGGTGAGCCGGTCGGCGGTGCCCTGCTCGGCCGCCAGGGCGAGCGTCTCCTTCAGGCCGTCCTCGGCGATGTCCGCGGCCACCACGCGGGCGCCTTCGGTCAGCAGCCGCAGCGCGGTGGCCCGGCCGATGCCGGAGGCCGCGCCGGTGATGAGGATGCGCCGGTCGGTGAGTCGCTGCATGAGAAGGTTCACTCCGTTTCAGTTGATGGTGCAGGTCAGGGGGAGGTCGGAGGCGGAGCGGCCGACGCGCAGCCGGTGCGGGCCGCCGCTGTGCGGCCGGCGGGACAGCGCCTGCGGAGCAATGCCGATCCGCACCGTGACCGTCTGACCCGGTGCGGCCTCGACAGCGGCGAAGCCGGCCAGGCGCAGAGCTTCGTCCTGCTCCAGATACGCCTGCACGACCTCCCGGCCCGGGCGGTCGCCGGCGTTGCGGAGCGTCACCTCCACGGCGTCGTCATCCGCCACAGCGGCGTGCAGGTACTCCCAGGTGGTGTAGGACAGGCCGTGACCGAACGGGAACAGCACGCCCTCGGGCCGGTAGGCGCGGTAGCCGATGCGGTCGCCCTCGGCATAGTCGAGCACGCCTTCGACGGGTCGCGTGGACAGGATCGGGACGTCGGCCTCGGTGGCGGGAAAGGTGGTCGGCAGCCGGCCGCCGGGTTCGGCGCCGGTCAGGATGTCGGCGATGGCGTCGCCGCCCTCCTGGCCGGGGAACCAGGACCACAGCAGCGCCGCCGGTTCGTACGCCCAGGGCATCAGCCACGGCGCTCCGGCGTTCACCACGACCACGGTGCGGGGATTGGCCGCGCAGACCTGGCGTACCAGCTCGTCCTGCCGTCCGGGCAGTGTCAGGCCGGTCCGGTCGAGACTTTCCGTCTCGGTGTCGGCATCGCTGCCGACCACCACGATCGCCACGTCGGCGGCGCGTGCCGCCGAGAGGGCGGCCTGCAGCTCCTCCTCGTCGGTGCCGCGCGGCGCCTCATAGCCCAGCCCGGTCAGAGTGACCGGATAGGGCAGGTTGCGTTGCGGGCTGATCAGCAGTTCGACGTCGATCGGACCGGCGTCGGCGGTGAAGGTGAAGGTGTGCGAGGGCGGGTTCAGCAGCAGGGCGGCGATGTCGTCACCGCCCTGGAGCTGTTCGCGGGACTGCTCGGCGTTGCCGGGGACGCGCAGGGTGTGGCGGCCGGTGCCCAGGACCGACAGCCGGTGCACGCCGGCGGCGGGCAGGCTGAGGCGGGCGCGCACGGCCAGCTCATCGACCTCGTCGGCGAGGATGATCGGGAACCACCAGGGAGCGGGGTCGCGATGCTCGGCCGTCAGCACGGTGCCGTCGGCCGAGCGGTGCTCCAGCCGTACGCCCTGCTCGCCGGTCTCGGGGTCGACGGCCAGGCCGGGGGGCAGCGGCTCCAGCTTGGCGTGGGGGAAGACGCCGCCGTGGACGGTGATCTCGGTGTCCTCGCCGAGCACTCTGCGCAGTCCTTCGAGCGGCGCGACCACGTGCTCGGGGGTGACGTGGGCGCTGCCGCCGCCCTGGGCGGTGAAACGCACCGCGTTCGGGCCGATGAGCGCGACCTTGCGCAGGCCCGGCCGCAGGGGCAGCAGGCCGTCGTTGCGCAGCAGTACCGAGCCGCGGATCGCCAGCTCGCGCAGGCGGTCGCGGACGTCGCCGGGAACGGGCGGGGCAGGGGGTGCGGGGACGCCTTCGAGAGCGCCGGTGCGCGCGGCCAGCCGCAGGACGCGCAGCACCTTGTCGTCCACCACCTCGGCGGGGACGCGCCCGTCCTCGACCGCCGCCACCAGCGCGTCACCCCACGGCCCGTCCGGGCCCGGCATGACGACGTCCAGCCCGGCCAGGGCGGTGGCCTCGCACGATCGGGCGGCGGTCCAGTCGGAGACCACGACGCCGTCGAAGCCCCATTCCTCCTTGAGCACGCCGGTCAGCAGGTCGCGGTGCTCGGTCATGGTCTCGCCGTTGACCCGGTTGTAGGCGGCCATCACCGCCCACACGCCGGCCTCGCGCACCGCCGCCTCGAACGGCGCCAGGTACACCTCGCGCAACGTGCGCTCGTCGATGCGGGCGTCGTAGGTCATCCGGTCGGTCTCGGAGTCGTTGCCCACGAAGTGCTTGACGGTCGCCGCGACCCCCGCCGACTGCACGCCCTGGATGAACCCGACGGCGACGCGGGCGGTGAGCAGCGGGTCCTCGGAGCAGCACTCGAAGTGGCGACCGCCGAGAGGCGAGCGGTGCAGGTTGACCGTGGGGGCGAGCAGGACGTGGATGCCCATCTCGCGTGCCCGGGCGCCCATCAGCCGCCCGGCCTCGCGCGCCGTCTCCTCGTCCCAGGCCGCGGCCAGAGAGGTCGGGCTGGGGAACAGCAACGAGGGCGGGGTGTCCCCTCCGAAGGAGGTGCCGCGCGGCCCGACGGGTCCGTCCGACAGGGCCAGCGCGGCCAGCCCGGCCGACGTCACCGGGTTCATCGTCCAGGCGTCGGCCCCGGTGAGGAGGGCGACCTTCTCCTTCAGTGTCATCGCGGCGAGGCGGCGCAGCAGGTCCGGCTCATCGATCAACGGCACGGCGTCAGTCCTTCTGGAGGCCGGCGAAACCGGCCTCGATCTCGGTGGGGAGGTGCTCGGCGTTCGGGATCATGGCGATGGCGTCGCGCACGGTCATGTTCTGGGCGACGGCGTCGAGGCCGGTCTCCACGTACCCGGCGAGCTCCGGCAGGTGCCGGACGATGGCATCGGTGACGACGCGCAACGCGCCGGGTCGGTCGGCCACCTCGGCGAGAGTGCTGTCAAGGGTGAGCGGCGCGGACGCGGCCTGGTCCCCGGCGTAGGGGGAGGTCCAGCGGTGGGTGCCGGAGCCGACCGTGTGCCGGTCACCGCCGGGCAGCGTGACGTGCGCCGTGGTGTTCGGCGGGACCACGGCCTCGACGGCGAGCGTGCCGTCGTCGAGGCGCCACGAGGCGGCGGCCAGGCCGTAGGGGGTGCGCAGCCGGGCGGCGGCACGGGTGAGGCCGCCGCCGGGCCGGGGACGTACGGAGATCTCCCGGTAGCCCGGCGCGGCCGGGCTCAGCCCCGCGACCGTGCGGTGCAGCCAGTCGGCGACGGCTCCGAAGGCGTAGTGGTTGAAGGAGGTCATGCCGCTGGGGTTGACGGTGCCGTCGGGCAGCAGGCTGTCCCAGCGCTCCCAGATCGTGGTGGCGCCCTGGGTGACCGGATACAACCAGGACGGGCACTCGCGCTGCAGCAGCAGCCGGTACGCGGCCTCCGTCTCCCCCGCCTCGGCGAGGGCGTCGCAGATGAGCGGGGTGCCGACGAAACCGGTGGCGATCTTGTAGCCGCCCGCGCGGACCAGCTCCACCAGGCGGGAGGCGGCTCGGGCGCGTTGCCCGGGCTCGGGGAGCAGGGCGAACTCCAGGGCCAGGGCGTAGGCGGTGGGCGAGTCGCTCAGCAGCCGCCCCGAGGCCGTGACGTACTCGGCGGCGAAGGCGCGGCGCACCTGGTCGGCGAGCTCCCGATGGGGAGCGGCGTCCTGCCCGATGACCTCGGCCACCCGGGCGAGCAGGTCGGCCGAGCGGGCGAAGTAGGCGGTGGCCACGATCTCGGGGTAGGTGCGGGCCTGCTCGGGTCGGTTGGCGGGCGCGGCAGGGTCGAGCCAGTCGCCGAACTGGAAGCCGCTGTCCCAGATCCTGCCCGGCCCGGCCAGAGCGGCGACGTGCTCGACCCAGGCGCGCATGCTCGCGAACTGCCGTTCCAGGATGCCGCTGTCGCCGTAACGGCAGTACAGCACCCACGGGACGATCACAGCGGCGTCGCCCCAGGCCGCGGCCGCGTTGGAGGCGCTGGTGACGTTCGGCACGATGTGCGGCACCAGGCCGTCCTCGCCCTGCTCGACGGCCAGGTCGGCGAGCCAGGAGGACAGGAGGCCGGCGCTGTCGAACAGGAAGGAGGCCGTGGGAGCGAAGACCTGGAGGTCGCCCGTCCAGCCCAGGCGTTCGTCACGCTGGGGGCAGTCGGTGGGCACGTCGAGGAAGTTGCCGCGCATGCCCCAGACGACGTTCTCGTGCAGCCGGTTGACGAGCGGGTCCGAGCAGTCGAACCAGCCGGTGCGCTCCAGGTCGGAATGGCACACGACGGCGACCACGTCGTCCACCGGTCCTGATGTTTCGGCATAGCGGAAGCCGTGGAAGGTGAAGCGCGGCTCCCACGTCTCCCCCTGCGCGTCGCCGCGCAGGATGTAGGTGTCGGTGGCCTTGGCGGTGCGCAGCGGCGTGACGCACAGCTCGCCGTCCTGCAGGACCTCGGCGTGCCGCAGCGTCACCTGGTCGCCCGCGGAACCGGTGGCGGTGATCCTGAGGCGGCCGACCAGGTTCTGGCCGAAGTCGTAGACGGTGGCGCCGCTCGGGGTGAGGCGCCTCTCGACCGGGACAAGGGTCTCGGTGCGGCGCACCGGCGGCCCTTCCGGCGCCACCAGCGTGCCCAGGTCACGGTCCACGATCTCGACCGGCGACCAGCCGGAGTCGTCGTAACCGGGCGACGACCACCCCCGGCGTTCCAGCCGGGCGTCGTAGGTCTCTCCGTCGTAGAGGTCGGAGGAGAGCAACGGCCCGGACGCGGCCCGCCATGACCCGTCGGTCACGAACCGCTCCATCGTGCCGTCGTCGTGGACGATCTCCAGCTGGGCCAGCCAGGCGAGCCGGTCGCCGTACAGGGCCCGCTTGCCCTCGAAGCCCAGCCGTCCCCGGTACCAGCCGTCGCCCAGCGTCGCGCCCAGGCAGTTGGTCCCCTCGCGCAGCAGGTCCGTCACGTCGAAGGTCTGGTAGCGCAGGCGGTGCCGATAGGCGGTCCAGCCGGGCGCCAGCACGTGGTCGCCGACGACCTCGCCGTTCAGCTCCGCCTCGTACACGCCCAGCGCGGTGGTGTAGAGCCGGGCGGCGCGCACGCCCCGGCGGACCTCGAACTCGCCGCGCAGCAGCGAGCCCTCCCCCGGGCTGACGAACGCGGCCGACCAGTCCTCCCGCTCCAGCAGGCCCGCCTCCACGTGCGCGGGCTCGCTCCACGCCGACCATCCGCCGGGGCCTTCGACGCGCACCCGCACCGCCACTCGCTCGCGCGCCGCCAGCGGCGCGAACGGCCAGGGCACCAGCACGGATTCGGCGGACCCGACCCGGACCCGCTCGCCCCTGGCCTCGACCTCGTAGGCGCTCTGTCGCCAGTCCGGCGTGCCGGTCTCGACGGACCACGACAGGCGCGGCGTGCGCGTGCCGACGCCCAGCGGTTCACGCAGGTGCTCGAATCGGATGGTGATCACGCGGACGGACTCTCCTTGCTTACACGTGTTAGCTGTTGTCAACGTACACCCTTGACGAGCCGGACCGTCAACCCGCCGAGGACCGCGACCCCGGCGGCCACCAGGAACAGCAGCGGATAGTTGCCTCCCCCGCCGACGCCCAGGATCACCGGGGCGACGATCGGCGCGACGGACTGCGGCAGGGCGCTGGCGATCCCCGCCAGGCTCATGTACTTGGCCGCCGCCCCCTCGCGGTCGGGCAGCACGTCATTGACCAGGGCCAGGTCCACCGCCCCGAAGACGCCCGCGCCGAACAGAATGAACTGCGAGCCGACCAGCACCGAGGTGAACGAGGCCGCGGACGCGACGATCACGAAGCCGACCACGAAGCAGGCGGCGGCCAGGTAGATGAACAGTTTGCGCCGCCGCAGCCGGTCCGACAGATAGCCGCTCACCACCGCGCCCACGGACGTCATCACCAACCCGACGCCGCCCGTGATCGCCAGCAGGCCCGTGACCTCCTCGAGCCGGTAACCGAGATGATCGGTCAGGAAGTACAGCTGGTAGGTGGACAGGAACATGAGGCTGAACTGGATGAGGAAACGCCCCAGCCAGGTCCAGCCGAAGTCGGGATGGCGGCGGGGATCGAAGGTGAGGTCGCGCGCCAGGCCCGCAAGATCGAGCACCTTCCGCTGCTCGCGGGGCAGGGGCCGGTCGGACATCCTCACCACCAGCAGCAGCACGGCGGCGCAGGCCACAAGGGCCGGCACGAGGAACAGCAGCAGCGGCGAGCCGGCGAGCGCGCCCGACACCTGGAATCCGGCCACTCCCGCGATCTGGGCGGTGAACCCGAGCAGGCCGCCGACCTTGCCGCGCTGCTCCTCGGGGACCTGGTCCGGCATGACCGCCAGCAGCGGGGTCATGATGAACGTGATGCCGACCTGCGCGACGACGTAACCCAGCAGCACGCCCGGGACCGTCTCGATCACGGCGGCGAGCACGGCTCCGGCGGCCAGCACCGGCATGCCCGCCAGCATCCACGGTCTGCGCCGGCCGAGGCGGGAGGTGGTGTTGTCGCTCAGGAGGCCCACGACCGGGGCGGCGATGATGTTGAGCAGCGTGCCGATCCCGATGACCAGGCCAAGCGCCGCTTCCTTGCCCTCGGGGTCGATCTGCTGCAACCGGATGGCCAGCGAGGCCAGCAACGGCGTCATGACTGCCACGTAGAGCCCCAGGTAGGCCAGCACGTAGACGGTGATGAAACCGCCGCTCGCCCTGGCCGGCTGCGCGGCTGTCGCGGCTGCCACCGGAGGCGGGGATGCGGGCTCGGACATCACACTCTCCATTTGATCGTTTTAAGGGGTCCTGCGCCAAAGGCCGCAACTAACACGTGCCAGTAGGTGCGAGGAACGTAACATCACCGCCACGTGGCGGCAAGAGCAGCAGGGGTCACGCGGCTCCCGGTCTCAGGGCTCCGCGTGCAGCCAGGTCCTGAGAAAGGCCGAGTCGTCGCTGAAGCGGCTGCGGTAAGCCCGCGCGCTCAGCCCGAAGTGAGCCTTGAAACGACGCGCGAAATAGTTGGGATCCGGCCAGCCCACCGACGCGCCGATCTGCGAGATCGGCCGGTCGTCCTGCAGCAGCAGCGCGGCGGCGGCCTCGGCTCGCTGCTGGGCGAGGTAGGCCATGGGCGGCAGCCCCACGGCCGACTTGAACAGCCGCACGAGCGAGCCGGGCACCATGGGGAGCTCCTCGGCCAGCTCGCGCAGCGTCCAGGGATGAGCCAGGCTGCCCTCCAGCAGGCGCATGGCCTTGGCCACCGCCGGGTGCGGCGGCGCCGGCGGGCTCAGCCTGCTGTTCCTCTCCTTGGCGACGACCCTGGCCAGAGCGCTGAGGAACAACGTCAGGTGCCCGATGACATCGCCGCGGTGCAGCGGACCGGCCGCCGAGCCCAGCCCGTCGAGCGCCCGCAACGGCGTCACGCACTCCTGAAGAGCCGCCTCGTCGAGCCGCGCCATCAGCATGCCGCGGCGGCCGAGCGAGTAGGGGGCCGTCCAGAGCAGGTGTCCGAGCAGCGGGTCCTCCCTGGCCCAGGCGAGTTCACGCCGGAGCAGGCCGGGCCGGAAGCAGCAGTTGTACAGCACCAGGTCCGCGCAGCGCTCGTACTCGTGCCAGACGCCGGGCCGCAACAGGACGACATCACCCCGGGCGAGCGCGTGCCGGCCGGCGAGCGAGTGGTGCGTGCCGGTGCCCGCGACGACGACCGCCACCTCCATGAAGCTGTGGGTGTGGGCCGGATAGGACTTCTCGTGGACATGTCTGCCCGCATAGGCGAGCGACCCGTCGGTGAAGTAGACGAGCCCGCTGGCGTCCTCAACGGGAGGTGCGTGCATGCAGGCACGATAGCTCTCGCGGGGACGAGTCGTTAATTTCGTGCTACTTCCGGTTAACGCTGGCCTACCGGCCCGGTGAGCCGCGAGCGCATCATCCTCACTACGCGACGCGCGCATCCCCTTCCTCCTTCCGGTGCCCCGTCGCGTCGCACATTCTCTATTAAAACGTTTTATCGAGAGGGACGAT
>NZ_BAAAMV010000030.1:0-20919 GCF_039529455.1 Nonomuraea bangladeshensis | reverse complement strand
ACACGGCGGCGCGGTCGGTCACGTCCAGGGGGAGGACGAGCAGGCGGTCGGCGTACTGGCTGGGGAAGTCCTCCAGGGTGACGGTGCGGGCGGCGGCGGCCACCCGGTCGCCGCGCTCCAGCGCGGCGAGGGCGAACGCGCGGCCGAGGCCGCGACCGGCGCCGGTGATGAACCAGGTGCGGGGGGCGGTGGTTTCCGGGGTGCGCATACGCGATCTCCGATCGGCTGGTGCTAGTGATACGAGACGGTTCGTCTCGCGTTGATGCTGTGAAGGTATCGGCTCTCCTCCGTCACGTCAAGACGGTCCGTCTCGTCTAGTTTCGCGCCGGTCCCGTCGGCTGCGGCGTCAGGCCGGGCGCAGGACGCAGAACTCGTTGCCCTCCGGGTCGGCCAGCACCCGCCACGGGACGTCCCCCTGGCCGACGTCGGTGAGCGTCGCGCCGAGCGCCTTCAACCGTTCCACCTCCGCCGCCTGATCCTCACCGGGGTAGGGCAGCACGTCGAGATGAACGCGCGTCCACACGCTGCCCCCGCCGGGCACGCGGATGAACTCCAGGTACGGCCCCACGCCCTTCGGCGAGCGCAGCCGCGCGAAATCGTCGCCCGCCTCATGGACGGTCCAGGCGACCGCCTCACCCCAGAACCGGGCCATGGCCCGCGGGTCTGCGCAGTTGACGACCACCGCGGCGATCGGCCCGGTGTCGCGGTAGATCTCCCGGGGCTCCAGCACGCAGAACACGTTGCCCTCCGGGTCGGCGAGGACCGTCCACGGCACGTCGCCCTGGCCCACGTCGGCGGGCGTCGCGCCGAGCTCCTTCAGCCGCGCGACCAGCTCCGCCTGATGGGCGGCGGAGGTGGTCGCCAGATCGAGGTGCGCGCGATACCTCACCGTCTCGGGGTCCGGGACGCTGACGACGTCGACGCAGACGGCGGCCGGGTCCGGCCACGTGAAGCCCACAGGCTCGACGTTGGTCACGCCGGGCCCCTCGCTGGAGACGCCCCAGCCGAGCGCCTGCGCCCAGAACCGGCCGAGCGCCGCGTCGTCTCGAGCCTTGAAATTCACCTGAACCAGTTGCAGCCCCATGCCCGCCAACCCTAAGCCCGCGCCCCTGTTCCGGCGGTCGTAGCCCGGGTCGCGGTCCTCGCGGCCCTCGCGCCGCCGACACCGCAGCGGGCCTGCGCGGCCGGTCGTCGTGACCACGTTCGACACGGACGTTCCGCGCCTCAATATGGTTTGACCTTGACGCTGCGTCAACTTCTAGCATCGGGCCCATGTCCATCACCGTTCTCGACACCTGCTCCGCCATGCGCCGGATCCTGCAGGCCCCGGCCGCGGACCGCGCCGACCTGCTGCGTTCGATGCTGGAGCCCATCAGGGGCCTGTACCGTTACTATCCCGGCGAGCTCGACCTGGTGGCGATGCACCTCCAACAGTCCGGGTTTCCGATCGACCGCGACGAGGAACGTTGCCTCGACGCGCTCGAGACCTTGGCGGCGGCCGACGCCTGGAAGCGGATGCAACGCGCCGTCGACGACGCGTGCGCCGTGCTGCGGGAGGCGACGCCGGGGCTGGAGGTCCCGGACATCGACGTGCTGTTCGTGCTCGGCGACCCGGGTGACGACCATTTCATGGGGCCCTGCCAGGGAGTGACCGGGTTCGGCGGCATTTCGGGTCAGATCCTGATCACGTTCTGGCCCTTCCCCGAGAACGTCGAGCGGCTGGAGAGCACCGCCGTCCACGAGCTGCACCACAACCTGCGGTTCGGCCCTGGCGGGGTCGTGTGGGACCCGGCGACCGTCACGGTCGGCGAGCACATCGTCTCCGAGGGCCTGGCCGACGCCCTCGCCCGCCAGCTCTACGGCGACGAGCTCGGTCACACCCGCATCGGCGTGCCGCACCTGCACGACGACGAGGTCTTCGCCAAGGTGCTCACCGGGCTCGACGTGACCGGCATGCAGAACTTCACGGCCTGGGTGCACGGCGACCCCAGCGCCGAGCGCTTCGGCCTGCCCCCGGTGGGGCTGCCGATGGGCGCCGGGTACGCCGCGGGCACCCGCCTGGTGGACGCCTATCTGGCGGAGACCGGGCAGACGGCGGCGCAGGCCCTGTACGCCGACAGCGCGGAGATCATCGCGGCCACCCTCGGAACCAGGTGACACTGGGACGATGGAGTGGACGATCCAGGAGCTCGCGGCGAGGGCCGGCGTCACGAGCCGCACCCTGCGTCACTACGACCGCGTCGGGCTCCTGACACCGTCCCGGGTGGGCGCGAACGGCTACCGCTACTACGACGCGGCCGCGGTCGTACGGCTGCAGCGGATCCTGCTCATGCGCCGCCTCGGCATGGGCCTGCCGGCCATCGCCGAGGTCCTGGCCGACGAGGTGGACGTCCGCGACGGGCTCCACGCCCACCTCGCCGCGCTGGAGGAGGAACGTGACCGCGTCGAACGGCAGATCCGGTCGGTGCGTGACACGCTCGACGCCCTGCGGAAGGGGGTGGAGCCGCGGATGGACGTCCTGCTGGCGGGGTTCAACGACCACTACGAGGACGAGGTGGTCGCACGCTGGGGCGAGCGCGCGTACCAGGTGAGCAACGACTGGTGGCACGGCAAGACCCTCGACCAGCAGCAGGCGTGGAAGCAGGACACCGAGGACCTCGTCGCGGCGTGGGTCGCCGCGGCGAAGACCGGGACCGCTCCCACGTCGGAACACGCGCAGTCGCTGGCCGCCCGGCACGTCCGGTGGCTGAGCCGGATCCCGGGCACCCCCACGGCCGAGGGCGACCGGGAGCGCTCGATCGAGATGGTGCAGTGCCTGGCGGACATGTACGTCGACGACCCGCGTTTCGCCGGCATGTACGACGACGAAGCGGGCGCGAGACTCGTCCGCGACGCCCTGCGGACGTACGCGCGGACCCGGATGTAGCCCCTGGTCGTACACCCGTGGTCCGATGCGCGGGCCGCGGACGCGCCGTTACGATTCCGGGCATGCACGTGACACCGCCCTCGCCGCCGCTGAAGCGGGTCCCGCCCGCCGCGTGGACGGTCCTCGCCTGGTGGGCGGGTCTGGTGTTCACCTTCCTCATCCGGTTCAGGCTGCCCGGCGAGTCCGGGCCCGCCAAACTGGCCGGGCCGCTCTTCTTCGAGTGGGACGGGTTGACCTGGCTGGTGGTGTCCACCGCGCTGGCGCACGTGGCCGCCGTCCTGCTGCGCCGGCGGCCGCTGCCGGCGCTGGGCCTGCTGCTCGCCGCCGCGGTCCTGGCGTGTGTGCCGCTGGGGGTGGCCGAGATCCCGTTGGCGCAGTTCCTGGCGGTCGACGCCGCCCTCTACTTCATCGCGGCCGGACGCGCCCGCCGGACCGGGATCCTCGCCCTGCTCGGCGCGCTCACCGTGCTCGCCGGCTATCTGACCGTCCGGGTGCTGGCCGGCTGGCCCGCGGGCACCTCGGCGGAGTTGGCGGTGGCCATGACGGCTGTCATCGCCTGGCTGGTCGGCCACTCGGTGCGCCAGGCCCGCGAGCACGCCGAGACGCTGGCCGCCACGGCCACCGCCCAGGCCGTCGCCGCCGAACGCCTGCGCCTGTCGCGGGAGCTGCACGACACGGTCGCCCACAGCATCGGCGTCATCGCGCTGCAGGCCGGCGCCGCCCGCCGGGTCATCGACACCCAGCCGGGCCGGGCGGGCCAGGCGCTCGGGGTCATCGAGACGGTCGGCCGGGAGACGCTGTCCGGGCTGCGGCGCATGCTCGGCGCCATGCGTCACGGCGAGCCGAGCCGTCCCCTCGACCCGGCGCCCGGCCTGTCGGACCTTGACCAGCTCGTGGCCACGACGACGGACGCCGGCGTCCACGTCGAGGTGCGCCGGCTGGGCGAACGCCGCCCGCTGCCGCCGGAGATCGACGTCTCGGCCTACCGCATCATCCAGGAAGCGATCACCAACGTCGTCCGCCACGCCGGCACGAGCCGCTGCCAGGTGTCGATCGACTACCGGGACGACGAGCTGGCCGTCGAGGTCCTCGACGGGGGCCGCGGCCCGCGCCGCCCGCCGGAGGGCGGATTCGGCCTGGTCGGGATGCGGGAGCGCGTCAACCTGCTGCAGGGCAGCTTCTCCGCCGCGCCGCGCGCCGAGGGCGGCTTCCGCGTCACGGCCCGCCTGCCCCTGCCCGCCGAGGCACGATGACGGTCCGCGTCCTGCTGGCCGACGACCAGCCGCTGATCCGCACCGCCCTGCAACTGGTCATCTCCGACGCCGCCGACCTCGAACTCGTCGGCGAGGCCGCGACCGGGCTCCAGGCCGTCCAGCTGGCCGAGGAGCTGAACCCCGATGTCGTGGTGATGGACATCCGCATGCCCGTCATGGACGGGATCGAGGCCACCCGGCTGATCGCCCGGGGTCCCGGCCAGGCCCGCGTGATCGTCCTGACCACGTTCGACGAGGACGAGCACGTTCACGGCGCGCTCCGCGCCGGCGCGTCCGGATTCCTCGTCAAGGACATGGCCCTGGACGACATCCTCACCGCGATCCGGGTCGTGGCCGCCGGCGACGCCCTGATCGCGCCGGGCGTCACCCGGCGGTTGATCGAGACGTTCGCGGGCCGCCCCGCCCCCGATCCCGTGCCGCCGCGCGAGCTGGAGGGCGTCACCGAACGCGAACGCGAGGTCCTCACCCTGATCGCCCGCGGCCTGACCAACACGGAGATAGCCGCCGACCTGGTCATCAGCGTCGCCACCGTCAAGGCGTACGTGGGCCGGCTGCTCAGCAAGCTCGACGCCCGCGACCGGGTCCAGCTGGTCATCCTCGCCTACGAGGCGGGCCTGGTGTCACCGTCGAAGTGACGATACGAGGTCCCATCAGGGTGGAACTCATGTCCGGCGAGCCACCGCCGTCTCAGACCGTAGCGGGACAACCGGGCCATCAGATAGGTGCAGCACATCATCGCCAGCCCGGCCCAGTACGGCAGGCCCGGCTCGACCCGTACGAGAAACCCGACCCAGAAGAGCATGACGACGCTCACGTACCGCTCGACGAAGAAACGGCCGCGAACGTCGTCCCTGGCCCACCAGCGATAACCGTCAGGCGCAGGTCATCGTGGCCGAGTACGACGCTCCGAGCACCGAGCAGCTTGGCCACCGCCGACGGTCTCAGGTTCCCGGCCTTGGTCGGCTCGGATGCGTCACCCAGGGCGACCTGCTCCTGGGCCGGGACGTCTCGGGGTGGGTCAGCGCGTCAGGAGGCCGGCGAAGATGTCTACCAGTTCGGGCCGGTCGAACGGGCCGACATGAGGTGCGTCCACGCTGCGTACGTCGGTCGGGTTGTCCGGGGTGAGGCGGTCGGCCTCGGCGATGAAGCGGTCCTGCAGGGCCAGAGGGATCAGCCGGTCCTTGGTGAAGCGGATGTAGGTGCGGCGGATCCGCCCCCAGGCGTGCTTTTCGCCCCGCGCGTCGGCCATCGGGATGCCGATAGGTTCGTCCGGCTGGAAGGTGTTGAGCAGGTGCATCACGGCCTCGTCGGTGAAGTCGTCGGCCAGGCACTCCTTGATGCCCTTGATCAGCTCCGGGTCGGCCGTGCGCCAGTTGACCCGGGCCACCCCCAGGACCGCCGGATCGCCGACGACGGCGGAGGTCACCCGGGGGAGCAGGCTGCCGGCGTTTTCGGGGGTGGACAGGTAGGCGTTCAGGCTGGGCAGGGTCACGCAGCAGTACGCGGCGACGTACACCACCCGCTCCAGCAGGTCGGGGATCGCGTTGCCGACCCTGCTCAGCACGATGCCGCCCTGGCTGGCGCCGGCCAGGATCACGGGGCCTCGGCGGTGGGCGCGGCGCACCGCCTCGACGACGCGTTCGACGTAGTCGTCGATGGTGAGCTTGGCGAGTGGGGAGGGCTCGGTGGCCAGCGCCTGAAGATCCTGCGGAGCCTGGTAGGAGCGGGGATAGAACGCCTCGTTGCCGTGTCCGGGCAGGTCCACGGCCACGGCGTGGTGCCCGCGCAGGGTCAGCTCGGTGAGCAGGCCGCTCGCCAGGTACGACGAGGAGTGGGTGCCGTGGATGAACACCAGGGTCGGCCGGGCTTCGCGAGTCATCGGTTTTCTCCTTCTTGTGCTGTTTCTTGTGCCGCATGACGCCACATCGGCCACAGGGTCGGGGCGTCGGCCACGCGCACCGGCTCGCCGAGATCCGCGAAACCGTGTCGCAGGTAGAGGGCACGGCTCCGGGTCGAACTGGCCTCCAGGTACGTGGGGAGCCCGTCGGCGTCCGCTCGCTCCAGGCGGTGCCGCAACAACGCCGAGCCGAGCCCGGCGCCACGCTGTCCGCCGATCACGCCCATGCACGGCAGGTAGAGGTGCGGCTCACGGGGGTGCCGCAGGTCCAGCGCCTCTCCCAGGGCCCGCAGCCGCGCTCCGCTGTCACCGAAGGCCTTCGGCTCGAACGAGTCCTCGCTGAGCGCCTGATCGCCGGCCATCAGCGTCAGCCACACCGCGGCGCCCGCACGGCCGCCGGCCAGGTACGCCTCGGCGGCGGGATGGGCGAGCAAAGGGCGATAGAAGTTCCTCTGGAGGCGGCCCCGATCGCCGACCTCGGGAAAGAGCCAGCGGATCAGGGAGTGGTTCATGAACGCCTCGGTCAGGACGTCCAGCACCGCCTGCCGTTCCTCGCCGTCAGCCCGCCGTACGGTTGCGTACGACGTATCATGTGTCATGTGTACAACGTATTCGGGCTGTTCCCGCAAGAGCGCATAATAAATGAAGAAAGTGTACTAGAAGGAGCCCGAATGTGAACTAGTACACTCTACTGTCATGCCGTCCCCGACCCCGCCCTACCAGCGAATCACCGCCGAAATCCGTACCCGCATCCTGACCGGCGAACTGCGCCCCGGCGAACGCATGCCCTCCATCCGCCAGATCGCCCAGCGCTGGGGCGTGGCGGTCGCCACCGCCACGAAGGTGATGGCGGCCCTCCGCGACGAAGGGCTGGTGGAGACGAAGGTCGGCGCCGGTGCGGTGGTCACCGCCGGCCGGGGGCAACCGGCCGCGCGGCAGCGGCAGGCCGGCACGCCCAAACAGGCACTGAACCGCGGACAGACCCTGCGCACCGCCATCGCGATCGCCGACAGAGAGGGACTCGACGCCGTCTCCATGCGCCGGATCGCGGCCGAGATGGGCGTCGGCCCGATGTCGCTGTACCGGCATGTCGCCGGCAAGGACGAACTGGTCATGCAGATGGCCGACGAGGTGTTCGGCGAGGCGGAGCTACCAGAACCGGGACCGGACGGCTGGCGAGCCAAGCTCGAACTGATCGCCCGTCGGCAATGGGAGCTGTGCCGCAGGCATCTTTGGCTGCCCAGGGCGGTCTCGTTCACCCGCCCGTTGCTGGCGCCCAGAGTGATGGAGCACACGGAGTGGACGCTGCGCGCGCTCGACGGGCTCGGGCTGGACATGGCGACCCGGATCCGCGAAGCGCTCACCCTGCACGCGCTGGTCGTCTCCGCCTCGCTGTCCATGGCGCAGGAGGCCGAGACCGAGCAGGAGACCGGCGTAACGCTCGACCGGTGGTGGCGGACCCAGCAAGAGCGGACCGGCGCGCTCCTCGGCACCGGGCGGTTTCCGCTGCTGGCCGCCATCGCCACGGAGACGGTGTCGGACGTGGACGCACTGTTCGAGTACGGCCTGGCCCGCCACCTGGACGGGTTCGCCGCCATGCTGAAGAAGATGTAGCCCATCCTCGGCGACCGGTCGCTTCGCGGCTTGTGCGACTGATGGCCGCGCCTCGCGTCGCCTTCGCCTAGGTCGTGAGGGCGGCCGAGGTAGTCGCCGACAACAACGCGCAGCGGCGCGCCGAGATCGCCGACGCGGTGCTCGCCATCGTCGCCGACCGCTGCCTGGCCGCCGTCTCACTGACCGAGGTCGCCGCCCGGGCCGGCGGAGGAGCGGCCCGGGACCGCAGACAACACGCGCCGTCGCTTTTCCGACAGAGTTTCCGTTGGGGGCAGAAGATCAGCATCTGGGGCAGATGGCCTCGCGCCGGACGCGCCAGGTGAAGGTGGTGCTTGCCTGGCCGCCGCCGACGGCCGTGACCGTGACGTCGTAGCTTCCTATCGAGGGCGTGCCGGTGATCAAGCCGGTCGTCGTGTCGATGGTCAGCCCGGGCGGCAGACCGGTCGCCGACCAGGTGTAGGACCCGCTCCCGCCGGTGGCCTGCATCTGCAGCATCACGCTGTCCGGGAGGCGCGTGCTCTGGGTGCCCGGGTTGACGACCGTCATCGCCGGCGGGGGCGTGGGGATATCCGGCGGCGGGCAGTCGAGCCATACCGGATCAGACCCCGTCGATGCGGTGATGAACTCCGGAGACCCCGACAGGTATTGGACCGTGGCGGTCGCCCGGCCCGAGTAATAGCCGGACTCGCACAACTCGCCCGGGGTGGGGGCGCCGAGGCCGAACAGGGGGACCAGGGTGGTGTACTGCCAGACATCGGTGCGGCCGCTCACGGTTACGCCGGGGCCGGCGACCAGTCCGTGGTAGAGCAGCTCCACGGTGAGGTCGATGCGGCGCACTGGACCATCGCACTGGACCGTCGCGCTGTAGTTGACGGTCTTGGCGTCGGTCTTGCTCGGTGGGCTGCCCGGCGAGACCCACCAGCAGACGTGGCCGTCGGGAAGGTCGGCGGATGCCGGGGTGGCGTCGATGCGGCGCGCTGGACCGCCGCACTGGACCGCCGCACTGTCGTTGACGGTCTTGTTGTCGGTCTTGCTCGGTGGGGTGCCCGGCGCGACGTACCAGCAGTTGTCGCCGTCGGGAACGGCGGCGGACGCCGGGGTGGCCAGGCCCAGGAATGCGATGGAGAAGGCAGCTGCGACCAGGGCCAGGAGGATGCGGGATAAATTGCGATACCACAGATTCACACGCATCGCTGGATGCTCTCACGGGACATCAGCGTCGACAATGGCTGAGCCCGGGACCGGGAGGTGGGCCGGGGCGTGCACTCGAAGACAACCTGCTCACGCACGACTGTGGCGGGGTGGGAGATTCCCGGCGGGACCGACCTACTGGCATTTCCGTGTCGCGACGTACCGACGCTCTCGGCCCCGGGAGTACAGCGGGCCGCGGGACCGTCCTTCGTGTGCATACTGCCTTTAAAAATGTCGATCAGTGGGACGGCGCTCCAGCGGCGGGCCACCTCGTTCTTGATCCGGCGCAGGTTACGCGGCTCGGGGCGGCCTCGATCGGCGTCAGCTTGATCGCTCCCGCCTTGCGGTCGCTGATCTCCACCCAGTCCAGGGAGGGCAGCGCGTCGTTCAGCCTCGCCAGGGCGCTGGTCATCTCCTCGCGCAGGCTGTCGCAGAACTCTGTCGGATCCAAGGGCTTGTGCAGCTCGCGGTAGTGCTCGGCACGGCGGCATCAGCCCAGACATCTGCCCTGTGGCGGCAGTCATGCCGGTCGTCGCCTTCCCTGGCATGCCCGGCCCCGCCAGTCCGGCCGATGATCGCGCCACCGTCGCCGGCGCCGTCGCCCGCCTGACCGCCGCCGGCGGCACCCGCCACCCGGTCGCCGCGCTCGACTGCGACCACTACGCCACGGTGATGGACCACTGGGCAGCGGTCGAGCCGGCCACCTGGAATCGGCACCTGTCCGCGTTGGTCTCCTTCACCACCCGGGCCCAGCGCCAGGACCTCCTCGCCACCAATCCCGCCCGCCGCCTGGCGGCGCAAGATCACCCGCCGCGGCGACCGCGCCTCCCGGCTGGAGGCGCTGTTCGCCGACGACCGGCACGCACTCCGTGAGCGGGTGCTCTGGCGGCTCCTCTACGAAACGGCGGCCGGGGCCGAGGAGATCCTCTCCCTCGCGTCGGGAACCTCGACCTGGAGTACCGGCGCGCCCGCGTCTTCTCCAAAGGCAGCGCGCTCGCGTACGTGCACTGGGCCACCGTCATCGCCCGCCTCCTGCCCCGCCTGCTGAAAGAACGGCAGACCGGGCCGGTCTTCCTGACCGACCGACGCGCTCCCACTTTCGGACGAAGGGCTCCGCAGCCGCCGCCATCTGCCCCATCACCGGCCGCGGCCGCCTGTCTTACCGCGCGCGGAGCACCTGCTCAAGACCGCCTCCGCCGAGCTGGACCCGCACGGCGACCGCTGGACCCGGCACCAGCTCCGGCACAGCGCGCTGACCCACCTGGCCGCGGCCGGCCGCCCCACCCCCGAGCTGCAGGCCAAGTCTCGCCACCAGCACCTATTCAGCCTCGGCTACTACCTCCGCCTCGGCGAGGAGACCTCCGCCCGCATCACCGCCGAACACGACCCCGCGGCCCGACGACGCACGCGCTGACGCCAGGCAAGACGCCTACAGGCGGGGTGTTTCTGGTACTCCGGCCGTACCCGTTGTTGGAACGGAACTCCAGCACCTCCAGCAGCTCGATCAGGCCGCGCCGGTAGCGGTTGGTGTAGGAGGACTTCGTCTGTTCGCCGCCCCGCACCGCCGGGAAGACGACCTCCCGCACCGTGTCGCCCGGCGCGGCTGTTCCTTGCAGTGGGGGACCGCGCGCATGCTCGGCACGCTCCTGACTGACGCCACCTCTGGCAGAGATGCCGGAGGTGGCGATCCGTCACGTCGCCGAGATCCGCAAGCTGCTGAAGTATCGGGAGTTCGGCGAGGCCGGGGGATGGTGACCGCGTCCCGGTCGGCGACACATGGGCGGTCCAGGCATCAGGGATCACGGGTCGTCGACGGCCCCGTTGCCGTGAAGCTCAGCAGCAGTTCGCTGACCGTCTCGGGTGCTTCCAGCATGGGCAGGTGCCCGACGCCGGGCAGCAGCTCGACCCGCGCGCCCGGCACCGCGTCGTAGCGGTGCGCCGACGACGGCTCCCAGCGGGGGTCGGCAGCGCCGAAGATCACCTGTACGGGGAGGCCGAGGGCGGCCAGACGCTCGGGCACGCTCCGTTCGGCGATGTAGGCGGTGTTCTGACGCAGCACCGTCCTCATCGAGCGGTAGGTGATGCCCCGTACGTCGGCGACCACGTCGTCCGGGAGGTCCACCGGGCGAACGGCCGTCGCGCTGATCCCCTTGCGGATCATCGCATCCGAACGCCTCGACCACAGGAGCGGGCCCAACGGCGGGGCCAGCAGCACCCGAAGGATGAACGGCTGCCGGAGGAGCGCATCCGGGCTCGGGCCGCTACTGATCAGCGCGAGCGATCCCACGAGGTCGCGACGTTGCTCGGCAAGCGCGGTGGCGACGTAGCCTCCGCTGGAGTGCCCGGCCACGGCGACGTGACGGAGGCCGAGGTCGTCCAGCAGCGCCGCTACCTGGCCCGCCTGCGCGGGCACGTCGTACGACGGCGCGGGCGGGGACTGGCCACAGCCCGGAAGGTCGACGCGGATGACGTGATGGTGGCTGGCCAGCGCCGCGACCACCGGGCCCCAGAAGCCGCCCGAGGCCCCCGACCCGTGGATGAGCAGCAACGGCGGCGCCTGCCGCGGGCCGTCATGGACCACGTGCATCCCATGCGAGTGCTCAATGTCGTATTCACTCATGCGGAGACTGTGCACGGCCGGCAGACCGGCGGTCTTGGACAAATGTTCCCGCGGGGCTGAAGATCGGCTGCCGCCACCGTGACGGCTTCGGGGTTGAGGAACCGGTGGACAGCCGTTGGCGCTGAGAACGATCTTGACTGCAGGGAGCTGAGGCTGTTCTTGGTTGCGAAGCTTCCCTAACGTGTTGCCTGGTCCCGGCGGCGGCGGGCGGCGCGGATCTCGGCGTCGGCGACCTTGTCGTCGAGCAGCGCGTACAACTGGGTCGTCTCGGTGGAGGCGTGTCCGAGGCGGCGGCGGACGGCCTCGATGGAGACGCCGGCGTTGATGAGCTCGGTGGCGTGGGCGTGGCGCAGCTGGTGGATGTCGATCTCCACCCCGGCCGCTTGGCAGTAGTTCTGCCAGCGGTGGTGGGCGGCGTCGTAGGACAGAGGTCCGCCGCGGCCGTTGATAGAGGCGCGAAACAGCGGCCCGGCGCTGTAGCCGGCGCGGGCGAGGTAGAGCTTGAGCAGGGTGACGTAGCCGCGGTCGTCGAGCAGGACGGTGCGGACGCTGCCGCCCTTGCCGTGGATGCGCACGTGTTCGTCGTCTAGGCGCAGATCGAGATCCTCCACATAGAGACCGCAGACTTCCGAGGCTCGGGTGCCGCAGACGTAGACGGTCTCGAACAGCACCCGGTCGCGTAGCCGGTCCAGCGGCAGGTCCTTGCGCGGCCGCCGCGAGCAGATCACCGCCAGCAGCTTGGCCACGTCGGCGGCCGCGGCCGGGCGGGGCAGGTTCTTGGGCACTTTGACGGTGTCGATGCGGTCCATCGGGTTGGCGTCCAGGAGGTCGTGGCGGACGGCCCACTTGGTGAAGGAGGCGACGGCGGCGCGCTTGCGCTTGCGGCTGGCCGGCGACAGCTCGGCGAGCTCGGCCAGGAACGCGCGGACCGGCGCGGCGGTCAACTCGGCGAGTTCTTCGCCGTGGTGGGCGGCGAACGCGATCAGGTCGCCGCGGTAGGCGCGCCGGGTGTGCGCCGACTTCCCGGCGTTGGCCAGGTCGGTGAGGAAGTCGTCCAGATGCCGGGCGAGCGGGTGGGAGCGGCCGAGCTGCTCGGCGATGACCGGATCCACCGTGCCGACCTCCACCATCCCCCAGGTTGCCAGATAACCGGGAAACGAAGCATCCGCGCCGGACGACGGTTGCCCAGCTCGGGCCCGGCCCGCGGCGGCCATCTTGCCAGATAACAACAGCTATCCCGTAACCATTGGTCTCCATCCTGCTGATTCGCACCGCAAGGCCCCGCTCGCATGGAGCAACCGGCTGAGGGTCGCTGCGGACGCCGACGGTGAAGAACATCACACGGCAAGCGTGGCGGTGAACGTCTGGCGCCTCTGGAAGGCGGGGTTGAGCAGCATGCGAACGAAAAGTCTCGTTTAGCCATCCCCAAAGCCCCGCTTGGCGTGGATGGCTGTTCCGATGCGGTTGACCTGCGGAATCGTGCTGCTCAGAGGGTCGTCGAAGCCGTTTCCCCGTAACAGTTCGATTTTGCACCTGGCCCGCGCTGATGGATGAGTCCTACCTTCGGGGCTCATGCCAGTTGAGTTCTTGAGCGATGAAGAGGCGGCCGCGTACGGCCGCTACGTAGGGGCACCGACGCGGGCCGAGCTGGAGAAGATGTTCTTCCTCGACGACGCGGACCGGAAGCTGATCGGGCGCCGCCGCGGCGATCAGCACCGGCTCGGGTTCGCCCTGCAACTCACCACGGCCCGGTACGTGGGCCGGTTCCTGCCGGACCCGCTGGAGGTCCCGGCCGAGGTGATCGACTACCTGGCCGACCAGCTCGGCGTGGCGGACGTCTCGCAATCAAACAGTACACCGAGCGGCGCCAGACGCAGTTCGGCCACCAGGACGAGATCATGAAGGCGTACGGGCTGCGGGAGTTCTCCGCGGTCGAGGCGGAGTTCACCGCGTGGGTGGATGCGCG
The DNA here is from genome assembly GCF_039529455.1 of Nonomuraea bangladeshensis. Lineage (NCBI taxonomy): Bacteria > Bacillati > Actinomycetota > Actinomycetes > Streptosporangiales > Streptosporangiaceae > Nonomuraea > Nonomuraea bangladeshensis. Next base: position 7,431 of record NZ_BAAAMV010000030.1, on the reverse strand, counting down.
GGCGTGGAACACCGGGGACGGCAAGAAGAGCATCTTCATCGACGGCGTGAGCTGGCTGCGCTCCAACAAGGTGCTGCTGCCGGGGGGGGACCACGCTGACCCGGCTGATCGCCCGGGTGCGCGATGAGGCGACCGAGCGGCTGCACGACACGCTGTACGGGATCTTGTCGCCGCGGCAACAGGCGATCCTGGCCCGGTTGCTGGAGGTGCCGGAGGGGCGCGATCGTCGGATCTGGAGCGCTGGTGCAAGGGCCCGTCGGTGCCCTCGGGCCGGAACATGGAAAGGCGCTGGAGCGCGCCGGGGAGATCCTCAGCGTCGGCCTGGGTGCGATGGAGCTGCCGCCGGGGGTGCCGCACCGGCGGATGGTGGACCTGGCCCGGTACGGGATGACCGCCACGGCGACCACGCTGCGCCGGCACGGCCCCTCACGTCAGCTGGCCACGTTGCTGGCCACCGTCATCTACCTGGAGGGCAAGTCGGTCGACGACAATCCCGTTCCGATCCCCCTCGCGGGCCCGTTCGCGACTTCGTCGCGGCGCGGGGCGAGGTGATGAACCTCGACCGGTTCGCCCTGGCCCGAGTCCCGATCGGGCTTACTCCAGTGTGAACGACGGTTCGGTGTTGTCCGGGGCGACGAACGCGAGCAGGCGGGCGGCCTCGTCTCGTACCGCTGCTTTTTCGGATCCCGACAGTGGCCGGAACGGTGCGATGTGCAGGTGGCCGTTCGTGAGCGTCCAGCTGCCTTCCGCAAAGCCGTCGACGAGGAACAATGGCACGCCCCCGGAGGCCCTGGGCGCGATCCGCCGGCGATTCTCCTCGCTGATCACGCGGGTCCGGTCCCGGTACCCGAGGACGGCGTTGTCGAAGGCGGGCAGGAACCGGACCGGCGCTGGTCGGTCCGGTTCGCCCAGCGGTGCGTCGGGCAGGTCGAGCAGTTCGCCTCCCTGCTCGTCCCGGAAGGCGCGCAGTTTCGGCCGCAACCCTTCGACGACCTTGCGGAGCCGGGTCGATCCCGACCAGGCCTGGATGTCCATGACACTGGCTGGACCGAACGCGGCGAGGTAGCGCAGGACCATCGCCTCCGGTTGTGGCGCGTCGGTCAGCGGGCGGCCGAGCCATTCGTCAGCCAGGGTGACCGGTGTCCCACGCCGATGCCCCCACCGGCCCCAGGTGGAGTGGGGTGGTGGATGCACCAACGCCTCCAGCAGCTCGATGGCCTCGGCCAGCCGGCCAGGGGCGCGGCCGGGGAATCGGTCGGTGAGCAACTGGCCGAGATCCCGGCGGGTGAGCGTCTTTCCGGTCAGTACCTGTCGGCTGACGCGGGCGAGCTCGTCGAGATCCATCCCCTCGATCTGGGTGGCGTAGTACGCGTCGGTCAAGGCTTTCCGCACAGCGGGCGCGACCGTCGGCCACAGCCAACGGAAGTCCTCGCCGCTGGCCAGGTGTTGGGTACAGCGCAGCATAGTGGCGTGCACCACGTCGCGGCTCTCGAGCAGGGCCGTCAGGTCATCGTGCCGGAAGTTCTCCAACCGCGCCCACAGCCCCACATAAGGTCCGTTGGGCATTTGTGCCTGCATCGCCACGAGGTGCTCGATCGCCTCCAGCGGAGTACGAGGAACGCGCCGGGCCAGCAGTTGCCGCTCCAGGAGTGTCCGGTTCAGTACCCTCCGGGACAGCTCGGGTACGCCCGATCTCACGACTGGTCGGCCGACCAGTCCATCGGTACCTCTTGAGTGATGGCGATCAGGTTGCCGTCGGCCGCCTTCAGGACGGCCAGCCGGGCTCCGGGCATGTCCACGATGCCGGTTGCCGGGTCGATGTTGTCCCCCGCGGCGGCCTCGGCGGTACCGACCTCGGCGAGCGATCCGTCGGAGATCTCGGTCATCGCCGTCGCCCCGGCGGCGACCAGTGCGCGATGCTCCTGTTCGATATCCTCGACCGCCCAAAAGACCAGCGGATGATCCACCCAGGGCGCCGCGGTGAGCCCGATCTCCACGCCATCACCGGAGAACGCCGCGAAATCGTCGCTCTGGAACGCGGGTGGTCCGCCCAGCAACGCGGTCCAGGCCGCGATGCTGGCGGGCAGATCCCGCGCGGGCAGGACTACATTGCCGAAACCGATAAACCGTGCCATAGGTGGCATTCTTCCATGAGCTGGGCGTCATTCAGACGGTCATCGGTCAGGGGTTCAGACACCGTCATCGTCCACGATAGTGGTGCTGGCGGCACTGACCTCGGGCAGCGCCGCCGTGCCGAGCGGTCGCAGGCCCTTGTCCGGGGCCGAGGAAGCGATCGCGTAGCGGCCCAGGCAGTTGAGGTGGGCGTGGCCCAGCGGGGACAGCCGCGCCACGTCCTCGTCCTTGACCGGCACACCCTGGGCGCGCAGCTGGTCCACGATCGCCGACAGATACCGTGAGTTCCACAAAACGACGGCATTGACAACAAGTCCCAGAGCCGCGAGTTGATCCTCCTGGCCTTCCCGATATGCCTGCCGGATCCGGCCGGCGTTGCCGTGGCAGATCTTGCGGGCCAGGCGGTGCCGGGACTCCTGGACCGACAACTGCTTGCCCAGGCTGCGGCGGTAGCTGGAATCCATCGGGTCCAGCATGCTGAGCAGGTGCATCGTCTTGTCGATGCGGCCGTACTCGGCGAACGCCTGCCCCAGCGGAGTCGGGTTGCCCTGGCGGGCGAACATGCGCAGCAGGTCATAGGCGCGCACCTGGTTGGTCACCAGCGATCCGGCGACGCGGAGCATGTCCGGCCACTGGGTGGTCACCTTCTTGGGGTTCAGCTTGTTCCGGGCGATCGCCTCCAGCACTCCGTAGTCGCCGGTGCTGCGGTCGGGCAGCTCGGTGCGCCAGAATCGCTGGTCCCCCAGGTCGGCGAAGCGGGGCGCGAACCGGTAGCCGAGCATGGAGAAGATCCCGAACACCATGTCACTGTCGCTGGCCTGGTCCGTCGTGACCACCTCGGGTTTCGGCCCGGCATCCAGGTTGATCAAGCAGTCCAGGATGTACAGGGAATCGCGGGGAGTGCCCGGCACCACCATCTGCCCGATCCCCGCAACTTGATCATTGACTGCGTTGAGCCACGTCAGACCCCTTTTGTAACCGTAGTACTTAGGTGAGGGCCCGGCATTGATCGTCTTAACCGGGACAACGAACCGCAGCCCGTCCACCGACGCCAGCAAGCCACCGCCCCACTCCGCAACGATTGGCACCCGGCCCTGGTGCTCAATCAGGATCGCGTTGGCCGCGGCGTGCGTCTCAGCGCGCACATAGTTCTGGTCCACGTGCGAAAGCCGGCCACGGGTCAGCGCCTCATCCCCGGCCTTGATCACCGGCGTTATTCCGACGTTGCACGCCTCGCTGATCAGTAGTGCTACCAGCGATCTCGGCAGGTCGTTCATGCGGGTGGAGACATCGGCCAGGTGCACGTAGGCGGCCAGGAAACCGGTCCATGCGTGCACCTCCAGCAGCAGCTCGGGCAGGTCGATGCGGGGCAGCATGGCCTGGCAGGCGGCCCGTAGCCAGGCCAGCGACTCGCTCTCGCCGAGCGCACCGAGTTTCTCCACCGACAGCCGGGCCCGCCCGCCGCCAGCCGGGGTCACCACCGAGACCAGCGCGTCCTCGCCCGCCTCCTCCAGCCGGGCGGCCATCTGCTTCCAGGCCGCGTCCAGTGCCACGACCTTGTCGTTCAGATGCTTCTGGACCGGGTCGGTGAGCGACAGGGAGGCCAGCACGTCCTCGGCGATCGCCTCCCACTGCGCCCCGGCCAGCAGATGCGCGCGCGGGTCGGCCCAGCGCAGCGACGGCGAGGCGAACACATCCCTGATCGTCAGAGCCCGCAGCAGGTGCTCCAGCACGCACACCACGTACGCGTCCCGATCCACCGCACCCTGCGGCAGGTCCGGGTTGGCATACACCGCCCGCTTCCACGACGCGGTCACCAACGCGGCGTCGATCTCCTTGGGCAGCAGCGGCTTCTTGCTGACCTGCCGTCGCGACAGCTCCGGCAGCCGGCGCACCGCGGCCAGCACCCGGCGCCCGCCCGGTGCAGCCGACAGCGCCTTCGACTCGCCCAGCAGCCGTAGGAACGGGCGTACGGTGTGGTACTTCTCGACCAGCGCGGCGCGCATCGCCACCTCGGCCGCGCCGTCGTCCTCGGGGACCAGGTCCTCCACCACGTCCAGCGCCGCGCGGACCTGTTCCTTGCTGGTGCCGGCGATCTCGGCCACTGCGGTCCACATCGCTGCCACGTCGAGGTCGGCGCCTTCGTGGTCGATCAGGTCGAGCTGGTCGACCAGGACGCGTCCGGCCTTGGCCACCAGCTTGGAGGCCCGCTCCAGCCGGGGCAGCATCCGCAGCCGTTCGTCGGCGGACTTGCGGCGGGCCGGGCTGATCAGTCTGGTGGCCATCAGCAGTGCGAACAGATCGAGGGCGTCGTCGATCGCCTCGGCCTCCAGGCTCCGGGTGACCGCCAGCAGCGTCGCGGTCCGGCGCGGCTCGACCAGCCGGTCCAGGGCCGGCGCTTTGCTGCCCGCCCCGTACTTGGCCAGAGTCTTCATCCGCCGCACCGGCACCTTCGACACCGCCACCCGGCCCAGTCCGAAGCCGGCCAGGTTGTCCACCCGCTGCAGCGCCTTCACCATCTCCGTCCCTGACGTGCGCTTGGGTGCCTGCCGCAGCTTCTCCAACTCCGAGATGCGCGAGCCCTCCGGCACCACCAGCAGACCCGACAACGCGGCGGGCAGGTTCGGATCGGCACGGTGCACCTGTTTGGTCACCACGGTGTACATGCGGACGTCGGCCCGTTCCCGCACGCTGCCCACCAGGCGTTCCAGCACGGTCACCCCGGGCAGCAGCACCCGATGCCGCCGCAGCCACGCCACCGACTGCTCGAACAGCGCCACCGGCCCCTCGGCGTGTGTCCACGCCCGGCCATGCAGGAAGGTCCGGAACTGGCGCGTCAGCTGCCGCTCGCTCCAGCTGCTGGTGTCATCAAAGGTGTGGTAACCGTAGGCGTCCCGGATCATCCACGCGTGCTCGTACGTCGTCTTGAGCCGCTCGGCATACTTCTTGACCTGCGACGTGTCACCGATCCCCAGCTGCTCGGCCAGGTAGTCCACCACCGGCCAGGGCACCGCCAGCGGATCCTCCAGGAACAACCCCTTGTACCGAACGGTCCCGATCTGAACGGCAACGCCCAGCCGGTGAGAATCGGCCCTCGACTGCGCGATCACATGCCGGTCGAAGCTGTCCAGGAAGAAGAACTTCTCCAGGTCTGACAGCGATGGCACCTCGATGAACGAGACGTAGGCGGCCCTCTGCTCGACAGACAGAAATTCCGCAGGCATAGCCCGCACGGTAGGACCATATCGGTCGCGATCAACTCATAGTGATTAACGCGTTACAGGTGAGGATGTTTCAGCCTTCAATGCTTCTTGATCGTTCTCAGCGCCAACGGCTGTCCGCCGGTTCCTCGCCCCCGGGCTTCACCGAGGTTTTCGTCCAGCACCAGCACGGGCGCGTCGACCAGCAGCGCGGGCGATCGAGATCCGCTGCGCTGCGCTTCGCCTCCGGACAGCTTGGCCCTGTTCCCGCCAGCCGCAGAGCCGAGCGCTGTTCGGATCGGCGCCCCGTCTCCGTGCCCTGGTCCACGTTTGACATGTGGTGGTTCTCCGGTCAGAGGCCCACGTTCGGCATGGCGTTGTCGCGCCAGCGGTCCACGGCCCTGATGTAGCGCAGCACCACCGGTGAGGCCGGGGCCCAGCGGCCGTGTTTGGCGATGACGGCGACCGGGACGCCGCCGGCGCGCAGGCTGTGCGCGGTGACGGCGTGCGCGTACGGCAGGTGCAGATTGCCACGAAGTTGTCCTGGGGTAATGCCGCTTAGTGTCAGTAGAAGTGCCACGAGGTGTCAGTAAAATCGTTTGAGTGCTCGACGCTGGGGGACGCCTTCGCGACTTCTGGAAGATATCTTCGCAGGTGAACGCCAACATTTACAGTAGATGCCGCGCCGCAGCGTACATACTTACGATCCGTTTGGGGTTGCGCCCGTAAGAGTTGATCGCCCTGTCCTGTTGCCTATCGACAGTTAGATGTGTACGGGAGCCTTCCGCTCCAGTGACAGGTGGTGGCAATAGTGTCATCCGCTGACCACGCGATCGCACGTTTGAAGTGGCGTTATGCCAGAAGATGTCAGCAAGAAATGCCAATGGATGTCAGCGCGATTGAGGCCTGTCAATGGGTTCATAACACCCACAGCTTCGCCTCTGTCTCACGAGTCCCGACACCGCTGTGTCGACAGCATTGGTGGCAGCCGGTTCCCTTCGCCCTCGCTAATCCTGTACGTTTACGCAGTTCAAAGGCATGTTGTAGATATGGCCCTTGCGGCGCCGTCAATCAGATGACGGGGCGGTGACGGCCAGGAGGGCGGCGCTCAGTGCTCGGGCCTGTGCCGGCGACTGGAGTACGTCGGTGAGGGGGGGAGGGCGCTGTCGTCATGGTGCAGCGTCACGACGCCGTCCTCGAGGGTGACGGCGTGAAAGCCTCCGGCAGGCAGGTGTACGCCGGGCCGGCCGTCGACGTCGGCGAGTGGCGGCACCACCAGGGGCCCGGCCGGAGTACGCCAGAAACACACCGCGTGGCGTACATGCCTGGCGTCAGCGCTTGCGCCGGCGGGCCGCGGGGTCTTGCTCGGCGGTGATATGGGCGGAGGTCTGCTCGCCCAGGCGGACGTATCGGCCGAGGCTGGCTAGGCTCTGGCGGCGGAACTTGGCCTGGAGTTCGGGTGCGGTGCGGCCGGCCTCGGCCAGATGCTGTAGCGCGCTGTGCCGGAGTTGGTGCAAGGTCCAGCCTTCATGGTGGGGGTCGAGGGCGGCGGTGGCGGTTTTTGAACAGGTACTCGGCGCGCGGGTAGGACAGGCGGCCGCGTCCGGTGACGGGGCAGATGTCGGCGGTGGCGGGCGCGCGGCCCGGAGGCGGGGGCGCGCCGGTCGGCCAGGAAGACGGGCCCTGCCTGGCGGCCTTGCAGCAGGCGGGGCAGCAGGCGGGCGGTGGCGGTGGCCCAGTGCACGTACTCGATGGCACCGCCCTTGGAGTGACGCGGGCGCGGCGGCGTTCCAGGTCGAGGTCGGTGACGTCGAGGGAGAGGATCTCGTCGGCTCTGGCCGCTGTTTCGTAGAGCAGCCGCCACAGCAGCCGTTCGCGCAGCGGGTGGCGCTCGTCGGTGAACAGCGTCTCCAGCCGGGCGGCGGGGATGGTGCGGTCGCCGCGGCGGGCGGCCGGGCGGCGGGTCAGCCGCCGGGCGGGGTTGGTCGCCAGCAGGTCCTGGTGCTGGGCCCAGGTGGTGAAGGAGACCAGGGCGGACAGGTGCCGGTTCGGGGTGGCGGCCGCCGCGGTGGTCCAGCGGTCCATGACCGCTGGACCA
>NZ_BAAAMV010000029.1:0-25860 GCF_039529455.1 Nonomuraea bangladeshensis | reverse complement strand
TACGACCTGGCCTTCGACATCTCCCGGCAGCGGATGGCGACCTGGGCCGCCTGGGAGCAGGTCAGCCGCGACGCCGAGCACGCCGTTCCCGCCCCGGGGAGCGGCCGTTGACGCACCCGCCACGCCCTCGGCCGTACCGACACCAGGAGGACGCTCATATGCGCATCGGTCATCCCTCGCCCGGCACCCAGCTCGCCCTGTCCGGCGTCACCGCGCGCTATGACGACGAGGTGGTGCTGAACGATGTCTCGCTGACCGTCAAGCCCGGCGAGAAGGTCGGCGTGATCGGCGACAACGGCTCCGGCAAGTCCACGCTCCTGCGCCTGCTCGCCGGCCGCCGCCGCCCCGACAACGGCTCCGTCACCGTCACGGCGCCCGGCGGCATCGGCTATCTGGCCCAGACGCTGGATCTGCCCATGACCGCCCTGGCCGGCGACGCCATCGACGTGGCGCTGGCGGACCTGCGTGACCTGGAGCATCGCATACGGCGGGCCGAGCTCGGCCTGGACGATGCCACGCCCGCCGAGCTGGCCCACTACGCCGACCTGGTCGCACGGTTCGAGGCCCGCGAGGGATACCAGGCCGACACGCGGGTCGAGATCGCGCTGGCCGCCCTCGGCCTGCCCGGCCTCGACCGTGACCTTCCGCTGAACCTGCTGTCGGGCGGGCAGCGGGCCAGACTCGCGCTGGCCGCGACCTTGGCCGCGGCTCCCGAGGTGCTGTTCCTGGACGAGCCCACCAACGACCTCGACGACCAGGCCATCGCCTGGCTGGAGAACCACCTGCGCGCCCATCGGGGCACCCTGGTCGTCGTCACCCACGACCGGCTCTTCCTGGAGCGGGTCACCTCCACCATCGTGGAGGTGGACCACGATCTGCGCACCGTGCGCCGTCACGGCGACGGCTACCGCGGGTTCCTGGCGGCCAAAGCGGCGGCGAGGGCCCGGTGGGCGCGAGAGCACGAGGAGTGGCGCGCCGAGGTCACGCGTCAGGAGGAGCTGGCCGACTCCCACGCGAGACGGCTGGCCGCCATCCCGCGCAAGGCGCCGGCCGCCTTCAGCGGCGCGGGCGCCTTCCGCGCCAGGTCCCGGGCGCACGGGGCGATGAGCAGAGTCCGCGGCGCCAGGGAACGGCTGCGCCAGCTCCACCTGCACCGTGTTCCGCCACCTCCGCGGCCCTTGCGGTTCACCGCCCCCCTCGCCACCGCCGGCGTCGGTGACCTCCTCGTGGAGCTGACCGATGTGCGGGTCGGCGAGCGCCTGCACCTCGAGTCGCTGCGCCTGCGACCAGGGGCGCGCCTCCTGGTCACCGGCCCGAACGGAGCCGGCAAGACCACGCTCCTCCGCGTTCTCGCCGGCGAGCTCGCGCCCGACAGCGGCACCGTCCGCAGCGCCTCCCGCGTGGGTCACCTGCGTCAGCACGGCGACCTGGCGCACGAGGGAGGCACGCTCCTGGAGGCGTTCGCGGCGGGCCGCCCCGGACATCCGTCCGAACACGCCGACGCGCTGCTCGCGTTGGGGCTCTTCCACGCCGCCCAGCTCGCCTCGCCGGTCTCCACCCTCTCTCCCGGCCTGCGCCGCCGGCTCGAACTCGCCCGCATGGTCAGCCGACCGGCTGACCTGCTGCTCCTGGACGAACCGACCAACCACCTGTCCCCTGACCTGATGGACGACCTGGAGGAGGCCCTGGTCGCTTACGAGGGCGCGCTCGTCATCGTCACCCATGACCGGCGCGTTCGGGCCAGGTTCACCGGCTCCCACCTGGAGCTCAGGGCGGGCAGGGCAGAGCGGCCCCGAACGAGCGTGATCGTGGGAACAAAGCCCAGGAGTGGCCGGACCGTTTGTCCTCAGGAAACACCCCCTCCGTGAAGTAAGTGGCTGCATGCCGTCCTCGGCGCCTATGCCTGCCCGGCAGGATCGCGCCGAAATCACTTCACGAAAGGTGGCAGGGCTTCCTGAGGTCACGTCCACGGACGTGGTGTATGAGTCGATCTTCGCATGATCCTATTTCTGCAAGTTAAGCGGTAAGTGTCTGCGGAAGCGGGTTCTCCGGTCGGGGAAGATGCCGACCACGTCGGTGCGGCGGCGGATCTCCTTGTTCAGCCGCTCCTGCGGGTTGTTCGACCAGATTTGGCGCCAGGTCTCGCGCGGGAAGGCGGCGAAGGCAAGCAGGTCCTCCCGGGCGGCGTCCAGATGCTCGCACGCCGCCGGGTACTTGGCTTCCAGGGCGTTGATGACCCAGGCGTGCTGGGCGCGCACCTGTTCGTCGGTGGGCTGGTCGAAGATGGTGCGTACCAGCGTGGCCACCCATGGCTGCGCCGACTTGGGCACGGTGGTGAGCAGGTTGCGCAGGTAGTGGAGTTGTGAAAATTGAACTTGGCGTTTCGCCGACGGAGGCGCTGGTGACGAACGCAAGCATGTCTGCAGCCGTGGCGAAGTGACGGGTGGCTGGTTCGGGCAGATAACCCTCCTGTTTCAGTAGGAAGGACGTCATCGACGGCGTTGCGGATGGTGCCGCGGCTGACGCCGAACAGATCGGCCAGGGGCTGTTGGTTGCATAGGTGGCGCTGGGTTAGGACGGCGGCCAGGATGCGGTCGATGTCGGTGATCTTCTGTGGGAAGACAGCGGCGTGTTCCCGGTCGTCGGTCGCCGCCGCGGCGGTGGTGGCGGCGCTGTTCGAGGAGGGTCTGGTAGGGAATGGTGAGCCGTTCGGCCAGGGCGTGGAAGTCCTGGCGTGGCATGCCGGTCAGCTGGGGGTGAGTCAGCGCCTGGAGGATGTGCATCTGACTGGTGACCGCCGATCCGGTTGGCGTCAGCTGCAACGAATCCGGCCACCTGCTCGACGGTGGGTCTGCGGCACGGAACACGGTTCCGGTTTGGGCCGCCAGTGGGCATCTTGATCGACATCCAGCGGCGCTTGCCCTGACAGTTGCAGTCAACGGGCCTCTCCCCCTTGTGGGGAGGGGCCTTTTTGGTGTCCGATCATGGAGCGTTCTCAGCAGACAGAGAGACAGAGATGCACGGGTACACACCCCAACCGCCACCCGCGCCGCGCCGTCCGTGGTACTCCCGGCTGAGCGTCCTTCAGCAGGCTGCCCTGTCGTTCAGCATCGTGTTCGCCGTGCTCGGGCTGGTTGCCGTGGTGGTCTTTGCCGCCATGGCAGTTCCTAGGGGCGAGCAGGCACCACTGACTGATCAAGATATCCAGGAACTGAGGGAGGACGCGCCGGACGGGTTCGTTCGTCAGGAGGATGGTGGGGAGTTCACCAACCCAAAGAAGGTCGTGGACGCGTTGGCGATCTTCGGTATCGCGTGTGAGGACCCTGACTACTTCACATCAAAAACCGACGATCAGGTAGTTGAGTGCTGGACGGGCGTGGCCAAGGTCAACTTTGTCGTGGCCAAGCCTGGCGACAGTACGTTCCGGTCTCGCGTGACCTCGGACCCGGGCTCCCAGAGGCTGACGAACCTGGTACTCCTCGGGCGAAACTGGGCTCTGATTGCGCCTTGTGATGTTGAATACGCGAACTCGGTCCAGCGGGCAATTGGAGGTAAGTACCTGCGTCAACACTTCCAGAAGCCCAGCAACTGCTGAGGACGTACAGCCCCCCGGCCGTGCAGGGCCGGGGCATTCGGTCGGGGCTTCCTTCTTCTTCCTCACCAGGCAGCACACCCGGCCCTGGAAGCGTGGAGCTGCCGCGGCGCCTCCTGAGGGCAGAGAGGGGCATCGCTCGGACAGGGAGGGTGTCCGATCAGCGGGGACGGAGACCGTCTAGTGTGACCTCGATATACCGCCTCCAATCGCCCGCGGCGTTGCGGATGACCGCAGCCAGGCCGCAGATGACCATGTTGACGTCTCCGGCCGTCACGTCCTGCCCGACCGTGCCGCGCACCCGCGCCTGGTCGATCAGCTCTGCGACGACGGCGAGCAGCGCCTCGCGGCTCTCTCCCCGCGGCTCGGCCGAGCCCATGGCCTTCTCGATCACCTCGGACATGCCACGATCGCCCGCCAGCACTTCGCCCACGTGGTACAGGAAGCCGGACAAGCCTTGAGCCGGATCGTCAGCGTCGGTGAGCCGGCGGGCGGTGGCGACGATTTCGGCGGCCCGGTGCTCGGCGATGGCCTCGATCAGGGCCTCCCGGGTCGGGAACTTGCGGTAGAGGGTCCCGACGCCGACGCCCGCCGCTCGTGCGACCTCCGACATCTGCACGTCGTGACCAGACTCGGCGAACAACGCGCGAGCCGCCTCCAGGACACGATCTCGATTGCGCTCGGCGTCGGTACGCGTCTTGCGGCGCCTCTGCGGAGTTGACATCCCAAACGATCCTCTGTCTAAACTCGATACGGAATCCGGATTCTGCATTCCGTATTATGCACGAGAGGCAGACGCATGTCGAAAGAGCGTTTCAACCTGTTCTCACTCACTTTCAAGCGGTCGACGGGCCGTTCCGGCCGGGCGCTACTGGTGTGGGGGTTGCTGGTGGTGGCGGCGAACCTCCGGCCGAGTCTGACTGGTGTGGGGCCGTTGCTGGATCGCGTGCAGGCCGAACTGGAGTTGGCTCCGGCCGTGGCCGGTCTGCTGAGCACGCTGCCCTTGCTGGCGTTTGCGGTGATATCTCCAGTGGTTCCGCGGCTGGCGGCGCAGTGGGGACCCGAGCGGCTCCTCTGGGCCGCGCTCGTGGTGCTGACGCTCGGGATCGTGGTCCGATGGGTACCAACGGCAATCGGGCTGTTCGCGGGAACCGTGCTGATCGGGGCGGGAATCGCCGTGGGCAACGTGCTGCTGCCGAGCCTGATCAAGCGCGACTTCCCTACCAGAGTGGGGCTGCTGACCAGCGCATACGCCACGGTGATGGGGGCTGTCGCCGCGGTGGCTTCTGGGGTGGCGGTGCCGATCAGCCAGGTCGCACCGGGTGGTTGGTCCACCGCGTTGGGGTGCTGGATCGTACTCGCGCTGCTGGCTGTCGTGCTGTGGCTCCCGCAGTTGCGGACGTCGCGGCCGGCCTCGCATGCGATTCGCAGGCACCGGTTGCCGTGGGGCTCGGCGCTGGCGTGGGCGGTCACGGCGTTCATGGGATTGCAGTCGCTGGGCTTCTATGTCGTCGTGACGTGGTTGCCTCAGGTGTTCCAGGACAGTGGGGTAAGCGCGGCCGAGGCGGGATGGCTGCTGTTTCTGTTCCAGGCGGTCGCGGTGCTGACCAGCCTGGCAGTGCCCGCCGCGCTGCGGTGGGCGCGTGACCAACGCGCGGTGGCGACGGTGAGCTCCGTCGTTTTGCTCGCCGGCTATTTAGGACTTTTGGCGGCGCCGGGATGGGCGTTGCTGTGGAGTGTTGTCCTGGGGCTGGGCGGTGGAGCGTGCCTGGTGCTCGCTTTGGCCTTCCTCAGCCTGCGCGCCCAGGACGCAACCGTGGCGGGCGCGTTGTCAGCGATGGCGCAATCGATCGGTTACCTCTTGGCTGCCGCGGGACCGGTGATCTTCGGGCTGCTGCACACCGTCAGTTCCGGCTGGCAGGCACCCATCATTCTGATGTGCGTCGCTGCAGTAGGCCAGGTGATCGTCGCGATGGTGGCCGGCAGGGGCACGGTGGCGCCAGCCGACGACCAGACACCCCAGCGTGCCCCCTCGTCGGCCCAGATCGTGCTCCTTCGTCTGGGCAATGAGCCGGGCACATCGAGCAACTGGGGTGAGCCACGAATCTGAGAGGTCGTCGCCAGGTGAGCACGCTAACCAAGATTGTCGCCGGAGTTCGAACGGACCTGCGGGCGCGTATGGCCGAGGTGAGCCTGGAGGCTCTGTGGCGTCGAGCCGAGTCTGGCGGCTATCCCAGGCATTGCCTGCTGGCCCTGGCTGAGGGACTTGACCCGATAATGGTGTCCGTCCGCGCTCCACCACTTGCACCATTGCTCGTGCGGCAGGGCCGGGGGCGGCGGTTCTTCAGCCCTCGCCACGCTCGGGCGCAGAGGTGCTGGCGGCGGCAAGCGCTGCCAGGGCCGCGGGCTCGTTGGTGTCGGCCTCCCAGGCCAGTCGGTGCAGTAGCGCGTCGCGACGGTGCTCGGGGAAGTCGGCGGGCCCCAGCCAGGCGATCATGAGGCTGCCGGCGACGATGAGCTCGCGGATGAACTCCGCCAGGGCGGCGAAGACGTGGAAGATGAGCCGACCGCCGGGGTGGTGGTGTCGAGATTCTCGTGCAGCGCGGCGAAGCCGATCTCGCGGCGGCGCAGCTCGCTGACCATGGTGATGAGGTCGGCCAGGGAACGGCCGTAGCGGTCGAGGGACGGGACGATGAGGGTGTAGCCCTCGGTCAGGAAGGCGTGGCAGGCCGCCAGCTCGGGCCGCTCGGCGGTCTTGCCGGACTTCTTGTCGGCGAACACGCGCCGGCATCCGGCGGCCTTGAGGGCGTCGAGCTGTCGATTCAGAAAACGAAGGTTTTCTGAAGATGGGGAAGGTCGTTCTTCGCTCGCGAGCTGTGCAGCCGGCGAGTGGGGCCACAGTTCATATCTCAACAACGCAGAGCCGCGCCTCGCGCGGTGATACTCACCCGACTCGCGACATCTTCCAAGTAGATGGTGCATGGTGCATCAGAACAAAACAGAGGAGACGGAGCGTGAGCGATGAGGCCGACTTCACTCGTATGTTCCACGAACACTACGAGGCGGTGCTGCGGTACGCCTGGCGACGCGTGGGTCCGGTGGAGGCAGCGGACATAGCAGCCGAGACGTTCAAAGTGGCCTGGAGAAGTACCGCCGCTTCCCGTCCCACCAGCCGTTGCCCTGGCTGTACGCGACCGCCCGGAACCTGATCTCGAACGCGATCAGACGAGACAATCGGCGAGATGGCCTCATCTGGGATGGGTCCCTGATGCTTTCCGACATCGAGGAGGACCACGCCGCCGGCGTTGCCGCACGGCAGGAAGCGCTAGCCGCGTTACGCAGCTTGAGTGAGGCCGATCGAGAGTTGCTGCTGTTGATGTCGTGGGAAGGGCTCGACCTGCGTCAGGCTGCGGCGGTGGTCGGCTGTTCACGGCCGACGGCCGCGATGCGGCTGCACCGCGCCCGTAGACGACTGCGCTACCTGCTCTCCGAGGACGCATCTCCCATCGCCGACCGCAAGCCGTCTTATGAGGGGAACATCCTGTGACCAGCGATCTCGAGCAGCTCACCCGCCTGTTCCAGGCCCACGATCCAGCCCGGCACGTGCAGGCCCGGCCGGGCGATCTGACGGCAACTCTGGAGGCCATCCTCGGTGGCTTCACCTCTACCTCCCCCTCCACCTCGGCCAAGCCACGACGACGCTGGATCCGGCGACGGTGGCTCACCCTCGTTCCCATGACGGTCGTTCTGGTGGGCATGGCGATCGCTCTTCCGGTCCTGCTTCAGCCGCAGGAGGTGGGGCCGTTCGTCGTGGGACCGGCTAAGGCGCTGGCGTTCGCCAAGAACGGCGACTACATCGATGTGCGGATCGTGGACCCCGACGCCGATCCCCGGCGGTTTCGCGAGGACTTCGCCGCGCACGGTCTGAACGTCACCTTGACCATGGAACCCGCCTCACCGAGCCTGGTCGGCACGCTCGCTTCGGTCTCCGCTCCTCAGCGGACAGTGACCTTCCACCCCGACGGGTTCACCATCGACGGCGAACCCGACGACAGTCGCATCAAACTGATCGAAGGCGCTGGCTGCGGCCGGACGTGGTGCCAGGCCGGGGTGAGCATTCCCGTTGACCTGCGCAGTCCCTTCGAGCTCATCTTCGGCCGTCCCGCCCGACCCGGGGAGCGATACGAGCTCACTGGTGACCCCACCGCGCGCGGCGAGATCCTGGAAGGTGCGGAACTGGCCAATCGCACGGTAGCCGAGGTCAAGACCCTGCTGCGGGAACGGGGTGCCACTGTCGAGTCCTACCACCAAGCCCCGCCTGAACCGCGTACTCGTGACGGCGCCGGGTGGGATTACACCGCCCATGTCCTGGGACCGAAAGATGTCCCCGACGTCTGGTACGTGCACGAGGCGTTCGGCGGCCACGAGGCGAACACGGTCAGACTTGTCGTCGCCCCTCGGCCTTCGGCCAATCCACACTGAGCATCGCTGCACGGCTCAGCTTCACAGGCGACCGCGCCCTTTCCCCATCTTGGGCAGGGCGCGGATTGCATTGAAAAGCCGCCTTACGCGGTACGCGTTCCAGGACGCGATAGACGGTGGCATGGCCCAGCCTGAGCGAAGCCCCACCCAGTCAGTGAGCATTGCACCAGCCCGAATATCTCCACCGGCCGGCGCCCACCGGAAGGCGGCACGGCGAAGGCATTCGCGGGCGCGACTTCACCGTGCCGGCTGCTACCCGCGGGGAGTCCGGTACCCCTTCGAGGTCGCGGAGCACCAGGATCGCGCGGCGCTAGGGGGAGTGGCGCTCCGGCACATCCGCGCGCTCCACGTCCTGGCGCGACGGCAGTTCGTGCTGATCACCACTGCCGCCACGGCCGTTCTCGCACCTGCTCTGTTTCGCCGTGGTCGTGAGCATCGTGATCGGCGGGCTCAGCTCCAGGTCGCCCGCTTGAGAATCGCACCGAGCCGGCTGTCGCTCCACTGGTCGACGATGAGGATCTTCGACTTGGGCAGGTGCCAGATCCGCTCCTGATAGGAGACGCCGGTCCGCTTGCCCGACTGCGTCGAGCAGCCGACGCGCCAGACGCGGTAGGTGGCCTTGTGTCCCGCGCCGACCGGGCGGAGACCACGCTCGACGAGCTTGCCGGGGAAGTCCTCCACGTAGCGCTTGTCGGGTGTGCAGGCCGCGAGCCCGTTGCCCGGGTGGTACGGCTCCTCGGGGTCGTAGGGGTTGCCGTGGCGGGCCAGGGAGATGCCCTTCGGCCCGACGAGGTAGAACCCACGGCACTGGACGGCGAGCCGGTCGCAGCCGCCGGTCTTGACGTGGATGCCCCACATGTCTTCTTTCCCGACTTTCCAGGTCTTGGGGATCTGGAGCGTCATGCCGCGGAAAGTCAGCGGCTTGGTCGCCACGCTCTGCGCGGATGCGCCGGTGAACAGGAGGGAGGCGGTCACAACCAGGGTCGTCAACATGATCACGAGGCTAGGGAAGCCCGCTTGTGGTTCGGCTGCAACGCTCTTGTAGCGCGCTGGAACGGCCACGCTGGGCTCCCGGCACCGTTCCTTCCGGGCCCTCCGGTCATTCGCCGGGGGTGAGCGCGTTTCGAGGAGCCTTGAGAAGCCTGCGCATCGAGCTGACCGGCCCTGACCTGTTCGCCGTCCTCGGCTCGCTGCCCGACTGGCTGGTGCCGCCCGGGCCGCCGAGCGAGCTCTCGGTGGCCGACCAGCCCGGCGAGATGCGTGAGCGGTGACCGGCGGACATGCGCCGCTGCGACCTGTCGCGCCGGGCTCCAGGCGGACGCGCCGGAGCCCCAGGCTTCGGCCAGCGGCACGAAATGTTATCTGGTGCTCTTTCTCCGTGCCGCTGACAGATATGACAAAGCCTTCCTGGTCAGATTGATGATCGTCAGCGGTGTGATATCCGGCAGAATCTGCCGTGCCGCTGACGTCGGTGACACGATGCAGGAGGAGTACGTGGCGTTCAAACAACGAGTAGCCACACCGGATGGACCTACCTGGACCGCTCGATGCCGACTACCGAGTCGTGCAGCCGATCGAGCGCTACCTGGAGCACTTGCGGTCGACCGATCACTCTTCGAACACCGTCGAGAGCTACGCGAAAGGTCTTGAGCTGTGGTGGACGTTCCTCGATGCGCGTGGCCAGTCTTGGGACAGGGTGGGTATCGCTGACGTCGGCACTTTCCTCGGGCAGCTTCAGCGCGGCACTGTCGGCGTGCCGCCCGGGAGCTCCCGGTTACTCACAGCTACTTTGCGTCTGGTGACACGGACCCGAGTGGAGGGCCAGACACTCAACCCTCAAGATCACCCGTACGAATCATCTCGGCCCACGGACGATCCGTACGGGCCCCGGGACAACCCGTACGGCGCCCTCGACAACCCATAACGCGGCGCCCCCGAGCCTTCCCGCCCCCGCCGGCGGCAGACCTCACGTGGCCATCGAAACGCCGACGGGCGCCCACCGCCGAAATCAGACGCCTTCGCGCAGGTACAGGTCGCGCAGCAGGCCGATCTCGCCGCCGTGATGTGTGGCCTCTTTCAGCGCGTGCAGCGCGAGCTTCAGATAGGTCTCATCGGCCCAACCGCCGGGGCCCATGCCTATCGGCGCCAACAGGCGCTTGTCGCCGAGGGCTGCGATACGGGAGATGAAGTGCTCCCAGTCCTCGGCGAGCGCCTGGATGCCCTCTTTGGCGGTGCCCGGCCACACATCGCGGTCGCCGTAGTCGGGAACGTCGTCGAAGAGGTAGATCACGTAGCCTCGCAGGCAGAGGTTGCCGATGTGCCAGATGCGCCAGGCGATCGTCGTGACGGGGTCCGGCGCGTCCGGACTCGATTCCGGAAAGAGCGTGGCGACGCGGAAGAGGCCGTCGTCGCCGGGGCGGATGCCGATGCAGTCGCCGACCGGCTCCCAGTGGTACTCGGCGTCGGTCAGGCCCTCCAAGCGCCCGAACAGCTGGTAGCGCACCTCTTCGAAGATCGCGAGAATGTCCCGCGTGACGGGGTCGGGCACGATCATGTCAGCCATGTCAACTCCAGGGCTCGGTGGTTTCGGGTCGGTCGGGATGCTGCCGCTGGCGGGGACCTGCGGAAAACGACCGAATGATCATTTTCACGCCGGACTTATCCTGCCATGTTCGAGCCGTAACCCTGCGAGAGCGCAAACAAGTGAGGCGAAGAGCCGGCCCCACCACACCCCGTGCCTGTGGTTACTCAGCGCTACTTTGGGGCTCATCGCACCGACCCGAGCGGAGCGCCCGGTAAACATGCACAAGACATCTACTGGATCTTGAATCACGCGTTCGTGGTGTAGCGGCTGCTGGCGGGCCAGGTTTGTTGGGTTGCGCGGCTAGGGACGCTCTTTCGTCGCGCGCTCTTGATCTTCACGCTTGTCGGCGATTTGTTGCTCATGCCTTGACCAGGAGCTTCCGATCACATCTGCGTAGCGGGCACAGATATGACATGGTCGACGTCCAGCCCAGACGCCTGCTCGACCACGGTGTTGTCGTAGTAGGAGTGCCAGCTGGCCCGGTCAGCGTGCAGCCGGGGCTTCTCCTCCTCCGACAGGGTGATGCCGGCGACGCCGGCCAGGACCGGGCCGGCCAGCGGAGCCGCCATCCGCACCGCGGTCAGCAGCCCTCGCAGGAACGGGAGGTAGCGGGGCAGCTCGCCGCGGTGGCGCAGCAAGTCCCGGACGTGTTCCAGCAGCAGGATCTGGCCGCGTTCGAGCGCGGTGGTGGTGGTGCGGGCGGGTTCGCTCGCCCTCGTGCTGGGTGTCCCCGCGGGGACCTGGCTGGGGCAGCAGAGCCACTGGCAGGTGCCCATCGCCCTGCTCGCGGCTCTGGGGTTCTGCCGACGTCGCGCCCGGACGAGGAGCCCGCCGCCTACGCGACCGGCCCCGACGTACGGCGGTTCTGGACGGTGCTGGCGACGGGAGCCCTGTCCGCGGCCGGGGCGTTCACGGGATACACCTACATCGTGACGTTCCTGGGTGAGGTGGGCGGGTTCTCCCCTGGCACGGTCAGCGTCCTGTTCGTGGGTTTCGGGGTCGCGTGCCTGGCCGGGGTGGGCGTCACGGGGGCGTTCCTGGACCGTTTTCCGCAGTCCGCGCTGGCCGTCGCCGTGGCCACGCAGGCGGCGGGCATGCTCGGCTTGTACGCGTTCGGCGCTCACCAGGCGGCGGCGGTGGTGTGCCTGATGCTGATGGGCGGCGCGCTCGGGCCGGTGTTCATGACCACGCAGAACGCGATGCTGCACTGCGCGCCCGGCCGTACGGACATCGCCCTGGCGGCGAACTCCGGCGCCTACACCGGCTATGACCGAGGGCGCCCGCAGCCCGCCTGAGCGTGCTCGGGCGGTGGCGCGGAGTGCGTTGTGGTCCGGGCCCGGTCGCGTTGCCACATTCGCCCGGCATCACCCGGATGGAGGATGCCGGGCGACGCGATGGGTGATGTCGCGTGGGCCGCCGCGACGGGAGCCTTGAGGCATGGAAGCCATCGAGGTGACGGACCTGCGCAAGAGCTACGGGGACACCAACGCCGTGGACGGTGTGACGTTCACGGTCCACGCCGGGCAGACCTTCGGCATCGTCGGCCACAACGGCGCCGGCAAGACCACGACAGTGGAGTGCCTGCTCGGGCTGAAGCGGCCCGACGGGGGCACGGTTCGGGTGCTGGGCCGAGACCCTGCCCGCGAGCGGCGGGCCCTGGCCCAGCGGATCGGGGCGCAACTGCAGGAGAGCGCGCTGCCGGATCGCATCAAAGTGGTCGAGGCGCTTCGGCTGTTCGCCTCCTTCTACCACCGTCCGGCCGACTGGCGGCAGGTGATGGAGCGCTGGAGTCTGAGCCCGCTGGCCCGCAAGGCCTACGGCGACCTGTCCGGCGGGCAGAAACAGCGGCTCATGCTCGCCTTGGCCCTGGTCGGGGACCCCGAGGTGGTCGTGCTGGACGAGCTGACCACGGGCTTGGACCCGGTGGCTCGCCGGGAAACCTGGCGGCTGGTCGGCGACCTGAAGCGCTCCGGCACCACCGTGGTGCTGGTCAGCCACTACTTCGACGAGACCGAGGCCTTGTGCGACAAGGTGGCCGTCTTCGCCCGCGGCCGGGTCAAGGCCATGGGCACGCCGGAGGAGATCATCGCCCGAACCGGTACCGCCTCCCTGGAAGAGGCGTACTTCGTGCTGGAAGGAGCCACCCGATGAAGGCGTTCACGGCCTTGACGGTCACCGAGCTGAGGCTGCTGTCGCGCGACCCCGCCTCGCTGTTCTTCACGATGGCCTTCCCCCTCATGCTGCTGGTGCTCAAGCGCGGCGAGAGCGCCTCGGTCCCCGGCTACCTCGCGATGATCGCGGCCATCGGTGGCATGGGAGCGCTGCCCGGCATCGTGGCCGCCTACCGGGAGCGCAAGGTGCTCAAGCGGCTGGCGACCACGCCGGTCTCCCCCTTGCTGCTGCTGGGCGCCCAGCTGGTGGCGCAGGTCACCGCCGCCTTGGCCGGCTCGGCGCTTCTGGTGGCCGCCGCGATCGTGTTCTTCGGCGCGAAAGCGCCTGCGAACGTGCCGGCGCTGGCCGTCGCGTTCGTGCTGTGTTCCGTGATGGTCTGCGCGCTCGGCTTCGTGATCGCCGCGATCATGCGCAACACCAGGGGCGCCGGCCTGATCGGCATGCTGGTCATGTTCCCGATGATCTTCCTGGCCGGTGCGGCCGTCCCTCGCAAGGCGCTGCCCGACTCGCTGCGCCAGATCGGCGACTTCCTGCCTCTGACCCCGGGTGTGGACGCGCTGACCAGTGCGTGGGCCGGGACCGCCGCGTTCTTCCCGATGCTGATCCTGTCGGGGATAATCGTCGCGGGCACGGCCCTGGCCGCGACGTTGTTCCGATGGGAGTGACGAGGTGAACGTCTGGGAGGCGCGCTGGTTGCACGCCTTCCACCTGCTCTTCTACGCCTGCCTGGCGCTGGGGCTGATCTTGTCGATCGGCGAGCGCGCCGGCCCGGCCCCGGTGACTTTGGTGGTGGCGGCGCTGATGGCCGGCTGGCACGGGTTCTTCGTCGTCCGCCGGCCGCACCTGCTCGGCCGGCTCCACCCCATGGCGCTCCACTTGGCCGTGCTGTGCGCTCTCTACGTCGCGCTGGTGCTCACCGACCGCTCCTTCGACGTGGTCATCTTCGGACTGATGCCCCAGGCGTACGTGATGCTGCGCACTCCCTGGTCCTACGCCGGCGCGATAGCGACGATCTTGTGCACCTTCGCGGCCAGGGACTACCTGGACGACCCCGGCGCCCTGTGGCGGCTCGCGGGCAGCTGCGGCCTGGTGGTGGCGATCGGCCTGTTCGTGACCTACGTCATGCGGCAGAGCGCGCACAACAAGACGGTCGGGGTGCTGGAGGAACGGGCGAGGCTGGCCAGGGAGATCCACGACACCCTCGCCCAAGGGCTGAGCGGGATCATCACCCAACTGGAGGCGGCCGAGCAGGCCATGCCCGGACAAGGCGATCCCGACCTGACCTCCGTACGCAGGAGAATCACGCTGGCCAAGGAACTGGCCCGCGACAACCTCCGCGAAGCCCGGCGCTCGGTGGACGCGCTGCGGCCCGGCCCCTTGGAGGAGGCACGCCTGGAGGAGGCGCTGGCGCAGGTCGCCCAGCGGTGGGCGCAAGCCTGCGAGGTGAGCGCGACCGTGACGGTGGACGGCACCCCTCGGCCGCTGGCCGGGGAGGTGAGCGGCACGCTGCTGCGTGCGGCGCAGGAAGGACTGTCCAACGTGGCCAAGCACGCCCAGGCGGGCCGGGTGGCCATCACGCTGACGTACATGGACGATGAGGTGACGCTGGACGTGTTCGACGACGGCACAGGCTTCGATCCGAGGGCACGCGGTTCCGGCTACGGGCTGGCGGCCATGGGGGAACGTGCACGCGGCGTGGGCGGCACGCTGACAGTGGAGTCGGCGCCGGGAGAGGGGACCGCACTGTGCCTGCGCATCCCCTCAGGTTGATGATCGTCGATGACCACCCGGTGGTCCGCGACGGGCTGCGCGGCATGTTCGACCATGTCGACGACATCGAGGTGGTCGCCGAAGCAGCCGACGGGTTCCAGGCTCTGGCCATGGCCCGGCGGGCGCGACCGCACGTCGCCCTCATGGACCTGCGCATGCCCGGCCTGGACGGCATCGGCACGATCGAGCGGCTGCGTACGGACCACCCGCAGATCAAGGTGATCGTGCTGACCACCTATGACACCGACGCCGATGTGACCCGGGCCATGGCGGCCGGGGTGGCGGGCTACCTGCTGAAGGACGCGCCCCGCGAGGAGTTGCACCGGGCGGTCCGTACGGCCGCGGCGGGCGGCGCCGTCCTGGCGCCGTCGGTCGCCTCCGCGCTCATCAGCAGACCCGCGGCGCAAGAGCCGAGCCCACGCGAACTGGAGGTGTTACGGCTGGTGGCGCGGGGTGCGGCCAACAAGGAGATCGCCCGGGCTCTGCTGATCAGCGAGACCACCGTCAAAACCCATCTCAAGCACGTCTTCGCCAAGCTCGGCGTCGAAACCAGGGCCGCGGCCCTCGTCGTGGCGATGGAACGCGGGCTCCTGTAGCGCCGTCGGCCGTCGGATGGCCCCGGGCCAGAAGCTAGACGGACTTTTCGCTCGGCACCCTGGCGAGCGGCACACCACGCAGGCTGAGCAGCAGCATCGCGACGCACCCGCAGGTGAGTGCGATGTCGGCGACGTTGCCCACGAACAGGCCGTAGTCGATGAAGTCCACGACGTGCCCGCGGGCGAAGCCGGGCTCGCGGAAGAGCCGATCGCCCAGGTGGGACGCCGCCCCGCCGAGCAGCACGCCCAGCACAAGCGCCCAGGCGGGGGAGGCCAGCCGACGCGCGGTGTAGAGAATGCCGGCCACCGCGGCTGTCGCCGTCAGGGCGAACACCCATGTCGCGCCGGTGCCCATGGAGAACGCGGCGCCGGGGTTGTACAGCAGCCGGAAGTGAATGAGAGGGGGGATCACGGCGACGCGCCCACTGTCGGACAGCGTGGAGACCGCCCAGAGCTTGGTGAGCTGGTCCACGACAAGGACCACTGCTGCCAGCATGAGCATCATGCCGTACAGCCGGCTCGAACCCCGCTCTAACCGCATCATTCATGGCCTCCGTGCTGTCCAGCCCCTATTTCCCTGAGACTACTAGCTGTACTGACCACGGACGTTGGTCGCAGCGACACGGCCGGACGAGCTCGAAATGGGTGAGACCCCCCATGGGTGGTACTTATTCGCTTGTCCCCCTACCTATTGGTAGGTAGATTGCGTCGCCATCCCGGAAAGCCTCATCGGGCTCGGCACGAGACAGGAGATGGGCGGTCGTGACCCAGCAGGTCGACACCCGCACCCGCGCGCGTGACGAGTTCGCGCGGCTCCTGGCCGAACGCGGCTACCTCGGAGTCTCCCTCGAAGAGGCCGCCGTTGCCCAGCCACTGCCGCCGGAGGCGGCCCTGCCTGCACAGGAACGCCCGGCGCCCACCCCCTGCCGGCGACTGGCTCAGGACGTCGTCGATCTCTTCCTGTACGGTGCCGCGCCTGACCGGCCGGACATGTGACCGCCGGCCCCGACCCAGCCCACGCCTGTCCGGCGACCGACCACGTCCACCGCGAGCGGAGAAGGACCAGATGACCACGACCACCCGCTGGCGGCGTAACGTCGCCCTGTTCCTGACCGGGCAGACCGTGTCGTTGTTCGGCTCGATGATCGCGCAGTACGCGGTGATGTGGTGGGTGACCCTGCAGACCCGCTCCGGGCTGGCGGTGGCACTCTACGCGGTTGCCGCCTTCCTGCCCCAGGGCGTGGTGTCGATCTTCGGTGGGGTGCTCGCCGACCGGATGAACCGCCGGGTGCTGGTCATGGTCGCCGACGGCGCCATCGCCCTGGCGACGCTGGTGCTCGGCCTGCTCATGGCCAACGGCGTGACCGATCTGTGGATCGTTCTGCTGGCCGTGGCGGTCCGGTCGCTGGGAGCCGGGGTGCAGACTCCCGCCGTACAGGCGATGATCCCGCAGATCGTGCCGGGTGAGCATCTGATGCGCGTCAACGGGATCTTCCAGACCATCCACTCGGCGATGGCGCTGCTCGCCCCTGCCGTCGCTGCGGCGATCTTCGCCTCCTTCGGTCTCGTCTCCGTCTTCTTCCTGGACGTGGTCACGGCGGTGATCGGGATCGGGCTGCTCGCCCTGGTCGCCGTACCGAGCCTGGAGCGCGCGGCCGAGGACCGCGTCTCCTACCGGCAGGATCTGGTCGACGGGATGCGATACGTCCGCGCCCACCCCATCGTGCGCTGGCTGCTCATCGTGTACGCCGTCATCTTCCTGCTCACCGTGGCGCCCTCGTTCGTCACGCCACTGATGGTCGCGCGCAGTTTCGGCACCGAGGAGTGGATGCTGGCGGCACTGGAGATCGCCTTCAGCCTGGGCATGTTGCTCGGCGGCGTCCTGATGTCCACGGTGCTGGCCAACCGCAGCCGGATAGGGCTGATCCTTGTCGCCGTCTACGGCTTCGGGCTCGCGACCGTGGCGCTCGGGCTGAGCGGCAACCTGTGGGTCTTCTACGGCTTCATGTTCGTGTTCGGACTGCTGGTGCCGCCGTTCTCGACCCCGTTCATGACGCTGATCCAGGAGACCGTCGAACCGGCCATGCACGGGCGCGTGTTCAGTTACGTCGGCATCGTGATGGCGCTGGCCACTCCGGTCGGCATGGCCGTGTTCGGTCCGCTGGCCGACGTGGTCAGCGTGCAGGTCCTGCTGATCGCCGCGGGGCTGGCCGCCATCGCCGTGATCGCGATCGCGTCCCGCCTGCCCTCGGGCCGGGCCACCATCGCCGCCGCCCGCGCCACGCACGCTTCCGATGCCGAGGCCACCCCCGTGGACGCCTGACCACGCGGAGCCGGCGACCGCCTGAAGCACACCGCCACGAACACCGTCGCCCAGGTCTGCAGCGCCGGGTGCGTCAGGTGGGGCCCATGAACGCCCAGGGTAGCCGGAGCCCGGCCAAGGCCCGCCGCGACCCGGACTCCGCCGGTCGGACACACTCCGGGACCGGCCGATCCGCCGTGCTCGGCTGCGACATCACCCTCCCCATCGCACACAGGTACGCGGCAGCAGACCAAGGCGGCTGTCTCCGGCGCCTGCGCCCCAATCGTGCCTGGGCCATGCGTGATGATACGGTCCATTGAAAATGATTCTCATTTTCTGGAGCGTCCTTGAGCTCGTTGCGTGAGTCAGGTCCATCGGACGCCGGCAAGGCATCGTCGCCGGTGGCCCCAGGAGCTGAAGATCCATCCACCGGTGGAGTGGCCGGGCCCGCCATGCCGCTGATCGTCGTCCTGCTGGCGGGGGTCCTCACGGTGTCTGTGCTGCTGGCCATCGGCCTGGGCGCCGCCGCCGTGCCGCCGGGGGAGACGCTGCGTTTCCTGTGGGCGGCCGTGACCGGCGGCTCGATCACCGCTGACGACGTGGCGGCGTACCAGATCATCTGGCAGGTACGCACGCCCCGCGTGCTGCTGGCGGTCCTGGTCGGGGCCGGGCTCAGCGTGGTCGGGGTGGCGATCCAGGCCATGGTGCGCAACGCGCTGGCCGACCCGTTCGTGCTCGGCGTGTCGTCGGGAGCATCTGCCGGGGCGGTGCTGGTCGGCGCCACCGGCGCGCTCGCCGCGCTGGGAATCCACGCGGTCTCGGCCGGCGCCTTCCTCGTCGCGCTGCTCGTCTCCGCCCTGGTCTACCTGGCCTCGCGCGGCGCCGGCGGTCTGTCGCCGCTGCGGCTGGTGCTCACCGGCGTGGCGATGGCGTTCGGCTTCCAGGCCGTGATGAGCCTGATCGTGTACTTCGTCCCGGACGGCGAGTCGACGAGCACGGTGCTGTTCTGGTCGATGGGCGGCTTCGGCGCGGCCACGTGGGGCGCGCTGCCCGTCGTGGCGGTCGTCACCGCCGTCACCGTCGTGGTGTTGCGCCGCTTCGCGCGCAGCCTGGACGTGCTCGCCCTGGGCGACGAGACGTCGGTCAGCCTGGGCGTGGACACCGTCAGGCTCCGCAAGGGCCTGTTCGTGCTGACCTCGCTGGCCACCGGCGCGATGGTCGCCGTCAGCGGCGCGATCGGCTTCGTCGGGCTGGTCATGCCGCACCTGGTGCGGCTGTGGGTCGGGGCGGCACACGTCCGCGTGCTCACCATCGCCCCGCTTACCGGGGCCGTCTTCATGGTGTGGGCCGACCTGGTGGCCAGAACCCTGGTGGCACCGCGCGAGCTGCCCCTCGGCGTGATCACCGCGCTGGTCGGCGTGCCGGTCTTCGTCGTCCTGCTGCGCCGCCGCAGCTATCTGTTCGGAGGCCGCTGATGACCCGCCTGCTGCTGGACGATCTCACGGTGTCCATCGACGGCGCCGCCATCGTCGAAGAGCTGACGCTCGCGGTCGGCGACGGGGAAGTGGTGGGACTGGTCGGGCCCAACGGATCGGGCAAGACCACTGCCCTGCGCTGCGTGTATCGGGCGTTACGGCCGGCGGGCGGCGCGGTCCTGATCGACGGCAAGGAGCTGTCGCGGATGCCGCTGCGCGACAGCGCCCGCCTCATCGCCGCCCTCACCCAGGAGGGACGGGCGGACCTCGACTTCACCGTCGAGGAGGTCGTCGCCCTCGGCCGCGCCCCGCACCTGCGCGGCAACCAGGCGCTCAGCTCCCGCGAGCGGGAGCTGAGCCGCCGGGCCATGGCGCAGATGGAGGTGCTGCACCTGGCCGGGCGCGGCGTGCTGTCACTGTCGGGTGGGGAGCGCCAGCGCGTCCTGGTCGCCCGGGCGCTCGTCCAGGAACCGCGGGTGCTGGTGCTCGACGAGCCGACCAACCACCTGGACCTGCACCACCAGATCCGGCTGCTGTCGATGCTCAGGGGTGCCGGGCTGAGCGTGCTGGTCAGCCTGCACGACCTCAACCTCGCCGCCTCCGCCTGCGACCGGCTGGCGGTGCTGTCGAACGGCGCCCTCGTCGCGTACGGGCCCCCCGCCGACGTCCTCACCGAGGAACTCCTCCGGGAGGCGTTCGGCGTCGAGGCGAACGTCGTCCCCCACCCGCTCACCGGGGTCCCCCAGGTGCTCTACGACCTGGGCACGGCCACGACCACGAAAGGAGATCCGAAGTGAAGAGACGCACCCCCGCCGTGCTCCTGGCGGGCGCGCTCCTGCTCGCCGGATGCGGCGCGCAGGTGGAGGGCGGCGGCGCCGCCGCTCGCACGGTGACGGTCAAGAGGTGCGGGCAGGAGGTCGAGTACACCACGCCCCGCCGGGCCGTCGTCTACGAGGGCGGCAGCGCGGACAAGATGTTCGCGCTCGGCCTGACCCGGCATGTGCACGGCTACGTGATGCCCCCGGCCAACCCGCCGGTCACCGAGTCGCCCTGGGCGGCCGAGTACGCCAAGGTGAAGTTCCTCAGCGACGACCTGCTCAACCGCGAGCTGGTCGTGGACGCCAAAGCCGACTTCGTCGTCGCCGGCTGGCGCTCCGGCTTCAGCGACCAGCGCGGCATCACCCCCGAGATCCTCGATGGGTTGAAGATCCAAAGCTTCATGCACACCGAGTCGTGCTTCAACTACCCCGGCTACCCCGAGCGGGTGACGCCGTTCGAGGCCCTCTACACCGACCTCGAACGCCTCGGCAAGATCTTCGCCGTCGAGGCCAAGGCCCAGGCATTGATCGCCGGCTACCGCAAGCGCGTCGAAGCGGTCCGGGCTCAGGCGCCCAAGGGCGAGCCGGTCCCCGTCTTCCTGTACGACTCGGGCACCGACAAGCCGTTCACGGCGGGCAGCCAGGTGCCGCCCACGGACATCATCCGAATCGCCGGCGGCCGTAACGTCTTCGGTGACCTGGACGCGCGCTGGGGTGAGGTCACCTGGGAGGCCGTGGTGGAGGCCAAGCCGGAAGTCATCGTCATCCTGGACTACGGGGACAAGCCCGCCGCGGAGAAGATCCGGTTCCTGAAGGAGTTCCCCACCACCAGCAAGCTGCCCGCCGTGGTGAACAACCGCTTCCACGTTCTCGACTACAACGAGGGCATCAGCGGGCCGCGCAACATCGACGGCCTGGAGGGGTTCGCGAAATACCTGCGCGAGCTCCGGACGTGACCGGATGAGCAGCACCCCGGGGGCGGCTCCCAGGGCGCGTATGTCAGGCCCGGTGAGGCGGGGAATTCGCTGCCTCACCGGCGCGGGGTCAGGCGTCGGCACGAACGGCCCCTTGTGAGGGTGGGGTTCGGGAGGGGCGCAGGACCGGGGCGAGCAGCGTCAGCAGCACGACCACGCACGTGATCAGCGCGAACGCGGCAGGGTAGCTGAGCGCGCCCGCCACCCAGCCCGTCACGGCCGGTGCGATCAGGCCCGACAGGTACGTGATCGTCGCCACGCCCGCCACGCCCTCGCCCGGAGTCGTGCCCGCGTTGCCCGCCGCCGCGATCACGAGCGGCACGATCACCGCGATCCCCAGTCCGATCAGGGCGAACCCGGCGATGCCGAGCGCGGGTGTGCGGGCCGCGACCACGAGGACGCCGCCGGCCGCCGCCACGGCACCGCCCGCCCTGACGGTCGCCGCCGGACCGATCCGGCGGATGACGTGGTCGCCCAGCAGTCGCGTGCTCGCCATGCAGAGCATGAAGACGGTGTATCCGGCGGCGGCCAAGCCGGGGCCGGCGTCGGTGACGGCGGTGAGGTAGACGGCGGACCAGTTGGAGCTGGCGCCCTCCGCGAACGTCGCGCAGAACCCCACCAGCCCGATCGCCAGGATCCCCCGCGTGGGGAGCGCGAAGCGCCGCGGCGCGGGCGCGTCGCGTACCGAACCCGTCATCCCGCTGTCGGGGAGGAGACCGCGCCCGGCCACCGCCCCGAGGCCGAGTAACGCGAGCGACATGGCTCCGAGGTGGATCCGGGCGTCGATGCCCGCGTGGGCGGCCAGGGCGCCGAGTCCGCCGGAGGCCAGGCTGCCGACGGACCACATGCCGTGCAGTCCCGACATGATCGAGCGGCCGAGATGCCGTTCGAGGAGGACGGCGTGCGCGTTCATCGCGACGTCGCACATGCCCGCCGATGCCCCGAACAGCAGGAACGCTCCGAACAGCCACACGGGCGACGGCGAGAGCGCGGGGAGGGCCAAGCCCGCGCACCACAGCGCGAGGAGGACGCGTGTGGCCGCACGGTTGCCGAAGCGGTAGGCGAGGCGGCCGGCCATCGGCATGCCCACGAAGGCGCCGATCGACGGGCACAGCAGCGCGAGGCCGAGGGCGCCCGGGCTGAGGTGCAGGTGCTCCTGGATCCAGGGGATGCGCGTGGACAGGCTGCCGGCGACGGCGCCGTGCGTGACGAAGACGGCCGCGATGGCGCGGTGATGGCTCATGGCTCGGAAATTATCAGGCAGGCTTCCTGATGAAAAGAGGTTTTAGGAAGGGTCCCTGATTATTATGAGGACCGTGAAGACCGCCACCCCTGCCCTGGCCCGAGCGATCAACGACCGGTTGGCCCTCGACCTGCTGCTGGAACACGGGCCGCTGACCGCGCCCCAGCTCCGCACGCTGACCGGGTTGTCCCGGCCCACCGTGTCCGACCTGATCGAACGGCTCATGGCGGGCGGCCTCGTCGAGGTCACGGGCGAGAGCGGCGAGGCCCGGCGAGGCCCGAACGCGCGCCTGTACGGGCTGGTGGCCGACCGGGCCCACGTGGCCGGGGTGGACGTACGGCGCGACGCCGTCAACGTCACGGTCGCCGACATCACCGGACGAGTGGTCAGCGAGGCGAGTACGACGATCGGCGCGAGAGCCGACCTGGCGACCCTCATCGCGAAGGTGGTAGGGGGCGCGGTGGGGCGGCGCGCGCTGGACACGGTCGTGGTCGGGGCGCCGGGGCTGGTCGATCCGCGTGACGGGGAGCTGGTGTCGCCCAACGACGTGCCCGGGTGGCGGCGCGGCACGATGGGATCCGTACGCGAGCGCCTGGGCGTGCCCGTGATCCTGGAGAACGAGGTCAACCTGGCCGCCATCGCCGAGCTCCGCACGGGAGCCGCCACCGGGAGCGAGGACTTCGTGCTCCTCTGGCTGGACGACGGGGTGGGAGCCGCGGTCGTGCTCGAGGGCCGGCTGCGCCGGGGGGCGTCGGGCGGGGCGGGGGAGATCGGGTTCCTGGAGGTCGGAGGTGTGGCGTTCTGCGAGCTGTTGAACGCCGAGTCCATACGGAGGTTCGACCGGGACGAGCTGGCTCGGCGGATCGCCCAGGGTGCCTTCGCCTTCGCCACCCTCCTTGACCCCGGGCTCGTCGTCCTCGGCGGGACGACGGGGCATGAGGGCGGAGACGAACTGGCCGAGCTGGTGGCCGACCACCTGCGCGCGCTGGCCCCGGCGCCCACGGAGGTCCGGGCCAGCACGGTCACGGGCAACGCGGTGCTGCAGGGCGCCGTGCTGACCGCCCTGGACCTGGCCCGAGACCGCGTCTTCGGCTGACGTCTCTGGCACGTCCTGCCTGGTGGTCGACCGCCGGCTGGTCTCCGCGCGCAACTCCTGGACCTCGGGCGGGGCGACCGTCGGCGCGGCCAGGAGCTCCTTGACGACGGCGGCGACCGGCGAACGCACCCGGGCTCGTGCGGGCAACTACCACCACGCGCGAATCACGTCGAGGTCGACGTGGGTGTAGTAGCCGACGACGACGTCGCCAAGGTGCTCCTCCCGCGAGGCGAAGGAGGGCCTACGGCAGCCCCGGTCGGCCGGGCGGAGAACCTACGGCAGCGGGACGATGTCGACGGGCACGTTCGGGCAGCCGGCCGCGATCGCGGCGGTGAGCTGTCACCGGGTCTTGATGGCGGTCCACTCGGCGAGGTAACGGCAGCGGGCTGGCGGGAGCTTCCGCAGTTGACCATGCTGGGTCGCTCACGGACCGTCACCCACGGGATGTCGCACCTGCTCCATTGTGACCGCTCGTCGGTTGTTGCTGCTGCTGGACTGGCCGCTGGCCACGACGTCATCACCCGTACAGCGACGGCACGATCCGCCGCCGCGGCGAGGCGAGGGCCCGGACCTCGGCCTCGAACGCGGCCGCCGCCACGCCGGCGTCGGGCGGGGCGAGGACGTAGGCGATGGAGTCGCCGCCGCCTTGGCGGAAGGCCGGGGGACCGGCCTGCTCGGCCAGCGCGAACAGGACCTCGCGGATGAGCCGCATGCCCTCATCGCAGTCGGGCTCGCCGTGCATCACGGTGATCTTGAAGGCGCGGCCTTGCCGCGCCTTCAATCGGATGACGGGGCGGTGACGGCCAGGAGGGCAGCGCTCAGTGCTCGGGCCTGTGCCGGCGACTGGAGTACGTCGGCGAGGGGAGTGACGCTGTCGTCGTGGTGCAGCATCACGACGCCGTCCTGGAGGGTGACGGCGTGAAAGCCTCCGGCAGGCAGGCGTACGCCGGGCCGGCCATCGACGTCGGTGAGTGGCGGCACCACCAGGCCGGTGGCCGCCTGGGCAGCGGCGAGCTGGCGGCGTAGGGTCTGCAGCTCGCGGTCGGCCATCTCCAGCCGGGTTTCTGCCGTGGCCTGGGCCAGCCGGGCCTGGTCGCGTTGGGCCTGGAGCCGGTCGCGGTCCTCGTCGAAGCGGCGTTGACGTTCGGCCAGGTCGTCGCGGACCGCGCGGGTTTCGGCGCGGGCCTGCTCGGCGTTCGCGGTGGCCTGGTCGAGCTGCTGCCGGGTGGTGGCCAGGTGCGCGGTGGCTTGTTCGAGGTGCTCGGTCAGGCGGCGGGTCTCGGCGCGGGCCTGGGAGAGCTGACGGTCGCGCTCGGCCAGGGCGGCGGCGCGTTGTTCGGCCAGGTCCGTCACGCGGGACACCTCGCCCTCCAGCGTGCGGAGCTGCTCGGCTTGGCGTCCGGTCAGGGCCTGCTCGTCGTGCAGCTGGGCGGTGAGCCGGCCGATCTGCACGCCGAGGCGTTCGGCGTTGGCACGGGCCTCGCCGTGGATGCGGTCGCGGTGCTGCTCGGCCTCGCGCTGGGCGTGCAGGGCCTCCTGCTGGGCGCGCAGGGCGGCGTCGCGTTCCTGCTCGGCTGTGCGCTGCGCTGCCAGGGCGGCGCGCATGGAGGTCCGGGCCTGTTCGGCGTCCTGCTCGGCCTGCTGCACGCTCGCTTCGGCCTGGCCGAGCTGGGTGGCGACAGCGTCCGCGACCTGCGTGAGGCGCTCGTCCAGCTGCTGCAGGTGCTCGCGTTCGGCGGCCAGCTGGGCGTCGCGCTGGTGCAGAGCGGCGCGGATCTGGCCGGCCTCGGCGGTGAAGGCGCTGACGGCGGTGTGCGTCGCCACCGCGGCGGGGGCGCTGTCGGCGGCGCGGCTGGCCTCGTTGGCGCACAGCTTGCAGCAGTACTTGCTGGGGCGGCCGCCCTTGCCGGGCTCGCGCTCGGGCTTGGCGCGGCCGCAGCCGGGCCGGGCGCACTGGCGCAGGACATCGTCGGTAACCCGGGCCGGACACTCGCGGGTGTGACCCCGGCCGCCGCGGGGCGGCTCCTCCCCGCTCGGGCTTGCCGAGGGTGGCGGGACCTCGTCCAGTCCGCCCGGCGATGTCGTCGGCAGAGCGGGCAATGCGCCGGCTTGGTCCTGACCCAGGGGAGTGCCACTCGATCCGCTGGCGTCGAAGCTGATCTCCTTCACGGATGCAATTTAGCATCATCACATGCGCAAAAATCGACTGATTCGCATATCTCACATGCGTTCTTCTTATGATCACTGAGAAGTGCAGTTCTCAAAGATCAACTCTGCTAGGGTGGCTTCCGTGATCGACTCCGAGCTGACCCCGGGGCAGGGATCCCGCCCGCTCCCCACGGCCGCCTTCCCCGCCTCCGCCGCCGGACTGGCGCCGACGGCCGCAACGGCGATCGCGCCCGCCCGCGACCCCTATCTGCTCTACCTGGGGCGGCTGGGCAGTGCCGACTCCCGCCGTGGCATGCGGATCTGCCTGGACCACATCACGCGCATGCTGACCGGCGACCGGCTCGACGACGCCACTGTCACCGGCCAGGGCCAGCCCTGGCACCACCTGCGCTACGAGCACACCGCCTGGATCCGCGAGCAGATCGACCAGATGGACTGGTCGCCCGCCTACCGCAACAAACACCTGGCCGCGTTGCGCGGCGTGCTCAAGGAGGCGTGGAAGCTCGGCCTGCTCAGCACCGACGACCATCAGCGGGCCGTCGCGCTGGCCCCGTTCGCCGGCCACCGCGAGCCGGCCGGCCAGCACG
>NZ_BAAAMV010000028.1:0-25972 GCF_039529455.1 Nonomuraea bangladeshensis | reverse complement strand
ACGCGATCATGACCGCCCGCCTGGCCGGCCACGCCAGCCCCAGCACCACCCTCAGCTACGACGTACGCCCCGACGAAGAAGCCCGCGACGCCGTCGAACGCCTCCGCACCCCCACCGTCACGCCCCTACTGCCCGAGACACCCGCTGACCATCGGCCTCCCGCCGCACCATGACGAGGACACGGCACCAGGCCCGGCATCGGCCCGCGGACCATCCCGGTCGTAGCGTTTCGCGAGCGGTGTGGCCTTGCCCGACGCCCCCATCTGGCCTTCCTCGCCGCCCGGCAACCGGCCCCCGTTCGCCACACAGGGGGCACAAGCCCGTGCCCGCCGTTGCCATTACCCGCGACAACAACGCCTCCTCAACGGCTGAGCGCGGCTGGAGTACTAGCGGTTGTCCTCGTACGTGGTCAGGCGGATCTCAGTGCCGCCGCGCCCGAGACGGAGGCTGACCTGCCCTGCGGGGGCGTCGGAGTCGATCTCCGGGTAGTCGTCGCTACTGATGGTGACGCGCAGGCTGTGCCCGGCGCTCAGTCGGTAGTGCGTCGGCCAGGTGCGGATGTCGAGGTCATAGACCGTGCCGGGGCGCACGGGGACCGCGCGGTGGGGCCGAAGCGGTGGCCGGCCTTGAGCCAGCCCTGGGTGATGCGATTCGAGGTGCCGTCGGGGGCGACGTCCTCGACGACGACGGCGATGTTGCCGTCGGTGGCGGTGAACGCCGCTCGTACCTTCGCGGTGGCCTCGCCCGCCAGGACCAGGTCGCCCTGGCGGGGCCGGGTCTGGAAGGTGAGTTTCTCGTCCGGGGAGGCCGGCGTGGTCTCGGTGTTGACCGTGAAGCCGCGGGTGGTGGCGGCCGATGGGCTGCTGCTCAGCGTGCCGTCGGCGGCGAGGCTGAGCCGCTCCTGCCGGGCGCCGCGCGGCGGCCAGGTGGAGAACCGCTTCCACCCGGTCCCGGCACCGGGGCTGGGGATCTCGTAGGAGGTGACCTTGGCGGCGGGCAGCGGAGCGTCCCGGCGTCCGCCGAGCCAGCGGTCCCACCAGGCCAGGTACGGCCCGAAGCCGATGTCGGCGGGCTGGCCGTAGGGCAGGGCGTGCTGCCACGGCCCGGCCACCAGCCAGACGTTGCGCGGGCGGGCCTGGAAGTTCTCCACCATGCCCTGGCGGTAGCGGTCGTACCAGGGGTGCTGGTAAGAAACGTGTCATGAGCCCCAAACGAGCGTTGCTGCGAGAGCAACAACCACCTGGACCTGCACTTCTCGCCGGTCAGTGATGCCAAGACCCCCGGATGGCAGCCTGTGCGGGCTCATCGTGACCGAGGCGGGCAACGCCGGTCTGAGGCCGCGACCTTGGCCACGGCCGAGCGCGGATTGTCTTTTACCTGGCCAGAGTTCTCGTCACGGTCGGCTGCACGTCACTTGGCCCGACGCGGGGCGAGGTCGCGGCCGAGGAAGGCCAGCAGCCGCCGGTGGGCGGGTGTGCCTGCGGGCTGGTGGAGTTCGGGGCCGAACATTCCGGGGCGGCGGAAGGCGTCGAAGTCCATGCCGCGCATGGTGGTGAGCAGGTCGTCGCAGGCGCGCTCGTCCACCAGCGCTTCCTGGCCGGTGGAGATCGCCAGGTCGACGCCGTGCACCAGGACCTCGGTCAAATGGATGAGTGCGGCCATCGGCCCGGGGACTTCCCCGAATCCGAGCCGCACGGTCGTCTTCAGGGCACTCTCGCGGTGCCAGGCAGCGCGGTCGAGCCGGGCGGCGCCGAGGTAAGCGTTCTGCGGGTCAGGGCCCAGCCAGTCATCCTCGTGCTCGCCGCCGGGGTCGGTGCCGGTGAGCTCGGCGGCGAAGATGCGCATGCCGCCGACCAGGTGGTTGAGCTCGGTACGCACGTCCCATCCCGGGCAGGGTGTGGGGGCGGTGAGCTGCTGGTCGGTGATGCCCTTCACGATGGTCGCGGTCATGTGGATGGCCTGGTCGATCCGGCCGATCACGTTGGTCATCTGGTTGCTCATTTCGGTACTCCATCGTGCTTGAGAATTGATCGGGTCCGACCGTGTTCACCGCTGTGGTTCACGGCTTGCCTGGGCTTTGGAATTGGGCGGGCGAGTGCGGAGGCGGAGGGCGAGGGGTCCGCCGTTGGCGGCGGCGAGGGGGGCGAGCAACCACATGACGAGGGTGTAGGGGAGCAGCCAGGCGAGGGCGGCGCTGAGCGCTCGAACCAGAGGCCCACGGACCAGGACGCGGCGGCGTGGCGGCGGGTGACGGCGGGGTTAGCGGCTGCCAGGCCGGCGGCAACGGAGATCTCTCTGACGATTGCCTCGCAGCAGACCATGGCCGCCATCGTGCCGGCGAACATGGTTTGTGCCATCGGGTTGGGAGTGAG
The DNA here is from genome assembly GCF_039529455.1 of Nonomuraea bangladeshensis. NCBI lineage: Bacteria > Bacillati > Actinomycetota > Actinomycetes > Streptosporangiales > Streptosporangiaceae > Nonomuraea > Nonomuraea bangladeshensis. The sequence goes on along the minus strand of NZ_BAAAMV010000028.1, from coordinate 23,600 downwards.
CCCAGGCTCCGGCCGCACATCTGCGCTCACTGGTGCACTCCCCTTCTCGGGATCTTCCATGTGCTCTTGGAAAGGGGTGGGCTCAGAGCGTCTCGTCGAGCCAGTCGAACATGTGCTGGTGGAGGGTGGAGCGACCGCCGTAGGCGCAGTGCTCGCCGAGCCCCTGGGCCTCGGGGAGGGTGATGAGGGTGCTGGACCCCTTGAGGGCGTGGTGCAGGCGGGCGGGCTCGCCGTTGAAGAAGCCGTCGTTGTCCGGGTCGAAGATCAGCGCCGGGGTGGTGATCTGCTGGACGACGCCGTCGAGGGTGTAAGCGCTGGAGCGGCGGCCGTAGTCGGCGACCGAGCCGGCACCGAACGTCCACACGCCGTTGCGCAGCGCCCAGCGCAGGGACGTGTTGTGCGCGGTCGCCATCGTCAGGACCTGCTCGGCCTCGGTGTCCCGGCCGTCCAGGATCCACTGGAGCAGCCACGGCGGGAGCATCCGGGTGGTGGCGTCGAAGTAGCTGTAGATACCGCCGTCCAGGACGAGCGCGGCGGCACGGTGCTCGAAGGCCGCGGCGCGCGGGACGAGATGGCCGCCGAAACTGTAGCCGTACAGGACGATGCGGTCGGGGTCGATCTCCGGACGGGTCAGGGCGTAGTCCAGCACGGGAGTGATGACCGCCTCCCAGTCCGGCCGGAAGAACAGCCGTTGCCGGCGGAGCGCTGCGCCCTGTCCGGGGCCGTCGTAGGCCAGGCAGTTGTATCCGCGGCGCAGCGCGGCCGCCGCGACAGCGAAGTAGGCCTCTTCCACGATCGAGTCGAAGCCGCTGGTGAAGATCACAGTGGGGCGCGGGGCGGGCGAGTCGTCCACCAAGAACAGGTAGCCGGGCAGCGTGGTGTCCTCGTAAGGGATCACGATCGGTTCCACGGGGGTGTCCAGGTGTGCGGCAGCGGTCGCGAACGTGTCCCGCGCCAGGCTCGACAGCTCTTTGGCCCGGCCGTCGTTGAACGGGTCGTCACGCAGGTAGAACTCGGCCGTCCGGTAGTAGTTCGACGCCCGCAGCAAGGCCTCGCGGGCGCTGACCCGGTGCCCGGCCGCCAACGCCTTGTCGCCCAGTTCATGGACGCGGGCGGCGGTGGCGCGCCACTGCAGGTACCAGGCGTCTTCGTCGCCGTCCGGGATGGCCCGGGCGGTGCCGATCACTTCGCCCAGGTCGGCCCCACCGTAGGGGGCGAAGCACGCCGTACGCAGGGACTCGAAGGAGAAGGACTCGTCCTCGAAGAGGAACTTCACGGTGAACTCCCCTCACTATCCGAGACGGAACGGGACCGTCTCGACATCGCCTGCAATGTAGCCCTTCCCTGACCCGAGACGCAACCGTTCCGTCTCGGGTATGCTCGGCAGCATGAGTCGATTGCCAACAGCTCGTCCGCCCGGCGGCCCCGTACTTCAAGACTCCGTCACCGACGCGATCCGCACCGCCTTCTTCGAAGAGCTCGCCGAAGTCGGCTACGGAAGGTTGTCGCTGGAGGCCGTGGCCCGGCGGGCCGGCTCGGGCAAGGCCGCCATCTACCGGCGCTGGCCGTCCAAGGAAGCCGTGACCATCGACCTGATCGCCCAAGTCTCCATCGCCGCGACCGACACCCCCGACACCGGAACCCTGCGCGGCGATGTCCTGGCCTTCCTGACCGCAGTCGACGCGGCGCTCCGGCATCCGCTGGTGTCGCGCATTCTGCCCGACCTGTTCGCCGCGGGCCTCCACCATCCCAACATCGCCGACTCCCTGCGCGACAGGGTCGGTGGAGCTCGACGCGAGAAGGCGGTCAGCGTCCTGCGGCGGGCCGTGGAACGCGGAGAACTCCCTCCCGACACCGACTTCGAGCTCGGCCTGGACCTGCTTGCGGGCCCCCTCTACTGGAGCACCACCATCCGCCAGGCCCCCGCCGACCCTGCCCGCCTGCAGCGGCTCGCGGACAAGGTGGTGGCCGCCCTCGCGGCATAGCGAGGTGCTATCCACCACCCGGCGACTTCGGTGGCTGTGGCGACGCGATCGGCGGAGGACCACCGATGCCTATTGGAAGCCATCACCGGCAAACCCGGCACAGGCTGGACCGAGTCGGTGACGGTCGTCGACCAAGCCAGGCCGTACCCGACGATCAGTACTTTCTCTTCAGGAAACAGCCCTTCCGTGACGTAACCTGGCGGCATGCCGTCCTCCACGCCCAGCTCGGCCTCGCTCGGCCCGGCTCGGGATCGCGCCGAAATCACTTGACGAAAGGTGGTCGGGCTTCCCGAGCGGCTCGATCCGGCCGACGACAGCCTGCCGGCGTGGACGGAGCGCTACCTCGATCTGGCCGTGCGCGGGGTGCGCTCGGCGGAGGTCACCGCCAAGATCTCCCGGCATCTGCAGCGCTTCGCTGCCTGGATCTCGGGCGGCCTCGGGCACGACCGGCTCTCGGCCGTCACTCCGCGAGAGGTGAGCGCCTGGCGCGACCACCTGGCCGCCGCCGGCAACCGTGGCCGCGACGGCACGCCCGCGCCGATGGCGCCGACGACCGTCAACAACCACCTCGCGCACCTGTCGGCGCTGTTCTCCTGGATCACCGCGCACGCCCCCACCGGCCTGCTGCGCCACGGTGACCCCACCAAGAAGGTCGCCCCGCTGCCGCTGCCGCTGCCGCTGCCCGCCCCGCAGCCCCGCGCGCTGGCCGCCGCCCAGATACGCACCGTCAAGAACATCGTCGACCGGATCGAGACCCTCCACGAGCTCAAGGGGCGCCGTCATCGCGGCACCGTCGCGCGGGCCCACGCCCACGCCCGCCCGCTACGCGACCGGGCCATCATCCACCTGCTGTTCGGCACCGGGCTGCGCCGCGCCGAGCTGGTCGGCCTGGACCTGGACCAGATGGAACCGGCCGAGGCCGACCGGCTGCGCCAGGCCAAGACGGCCCGCCTCGTCGGCGTACGCGGCAAGGGACGCACCAGCCGCACCATCTTCGTCGGCCGCGACGCCCGCCACGCCCTGGCCGACTACCTCGAACAGCAGCGGCCCGGCGACGCCGCCGCCAGCACCGGCCCGGCCGCGCTGTTCCTGTCGGCCGTCTCCATCGCCGCCCGCTGCCCCGACGGCCGGCTGTCGGCCCGCTCGATCAACACCATCGTCGGCGAGATCGGCCGTCTGCACGACGCCCAGACACCAGACCCCGACCGCAAGCTCGGCACCCTGCGCCCGCACGACGCCCGCCACACCTTCGCCTTTCAGCTCTCCCAAGCCTCCGGCCACAACCGCGCCAAACTCGAACGCCGCCTCGGCCACGCCAACGACCGCTATCTGCGCCTGTACACCAACCCGCCCGACGACATCGCCGCCGGCTATATCGAGGATCTCTGACTCGATGCCCTCGCGCCCGGCCGCGCACTACGGTGCTGGCATGGTGATGCGGTTGCTGCTGGAGCCCTTGCCCGCGTCGTGGCCGACACCGGCACCCCCGCAACCGACGGGACTGCGCGGCCTGCTCACCCGGTTGCAGGAGATGGCCGACGCGGTGCGGCGGCCAGGCAACCTCGATGACCTCGAAGGGCATCTGCGGCGGGCAGCCACGCAGGCGATCGTGCGGGAGGCCTACTTCCGGACCGTGGGCGAGCAGCAGGACCAACAGCGCAGGCCCGCCGCCTTCGCCGAAGCGTGGAAGAGCCACCTGGCCGCGCTGCTGGCCCAAGACACGGTGAAGCTCTCGGGCCGGTCACCGATCACCGCCACCGGTCGCGACACCGACCTGGCGTGGAAGCTGTATGACGCCGCCAGCCGCATCAGAGCCGAAGCGATCACGCACGCCACCGCCACACCCAGCAAGCGTCAGCTCTCCCGCCCGCCCACCTTGTGGTACGCGTTTGCGATCGCCGCGGGAGACGACTACCCGACGCTCGGAGAGGTCCACTATGCGATCTGCGAGCCCTGCGGCATCGGCCTGCTGAGAAAGATCGACTTTTCGTCGGATTGGCGGTTCTGCGGGCTCGGCACTCGCGCCCTGCGCGAGCTGGAGGCTCGTCACCCGGCGCTGACCTGGTACACCACCAGCCAGTACGAGTCCGCCCAGAGCTTCTACGAGCGTTACCGGCAAGACAGCAGCAGCCCCTGGACCGCCAATCAGTGCCCCTGCCCACACTTCGGAGGACGTGATCAGACGCGAGAGGCACGCCCACCACCTGACGGAGGGGCTTTGGCCCGGGCCTGATGCGCGCGTCCTGCCAGGCGGGCGCGCGCCGGCCCCTACCGCGATCATGAAGTTAGTCCGGGCTGCCCGCCTCCGGAGCCGGCACGGCGCCGCCGAGCGAAAGGCGCTTGGTCACGTCCAGGCGGACCTCGCCGTAGGGTTGGACGTGCTGCCAGAACAGCGGGGTCAGCCCGCGCTGGTCGGCGGGCTTGAGCAGCTCAGCCCATTCGGAGTCGGTTAGGACGTCCTGCAGCATCAGGGCGTTGATGTAGACGAGCGCGGCCTGCAGGATGCGCAGGCACAACACGCTCATCTCCAGCTCGTCGCGCCGGCTGGTGGCGATGTCGCCGCCCTTGCCGTAGAAGATCACCGAGTTTGCGCCGTTGGAGGACTCCACCACGTTGAGCCCTTCCTGGATCTCCCGCCGGAGCTCGCGCAGGCGCAGGTAGCGGGCGACGAAGATGGTCTTCTGCGCGCGGCCGACCTCCAGCATGGCCTGGTAGGTCGGATGGGAGGCGGATTCGGTGAAGCGGCGCAGGATCGCCTCGGTGGAGGCGGTGTTCTGCTTGATCGCGGTCGCGTATTTGATCACCTGGTCGTAGTTCTGCTCGATCAGGTCCCAGCGGATCGGCCGGGTCATCGCCGGCGTCAGCCGCGGGTACAGATCGCTCTCGCCGCTCTCCACCCGGTACAGCTTGACCTTGTTGATCTGCTTGATGCGCGGCAGCAGGTCGAAGCCGAGGAGCCGGGTCACACCGAACCCGATTTCGGTCAGGCCGTGGGAGTCGACGTAGTTGCCCTCGACCTTCATGGTGGTGCCGTGCCGGACCGCGCCCTCGATCATCGCGTGCACCTCCGAGGCTGAGGCGCGCAGGGTCTGGGTGTGCACCACCATGGACCCGCGTTCGATGTGCCAGTAGATGAGGATGCCGCGGCCTCCGTACCGCGAATGCCACTCGGTGAAAATATTCTGATCGTAGGCGCGCACGTGTGTGGAGTCGGAGGCGACGGTGGTTGTCCCCTTGCCCCACAGCGCCACGTCCCGGGCGGTGAAGGTGGCGTTCGCGATGGCGATCGAGATGTCGGTGGCGACCTGCGGGGTCAGATAGCGGCGCCGGACGTAGCGGATGTCGTCCTCGCTGTGGGCGTGGCCCCCGGAGGCCACGGCCCGGATGCCGGTGTTGGTGCCGTATCCGAAGATCGCGAGCATCAGCCGCTCGGCCAGGACCTCGGGCTTGAGGCTGGAGGTGCCCGCCACCGAGGTGACCGCCTTCAGGCAGCCGGTGCGCAGCACCGCCTCCTTGAGCATGTCGATCAGCGGGACCGAACCCAAGCGGCGGCCCACCTCGTTCTTGATCTTGCGCAGGTTCCGCGGCTCATCCGCCGGGCCGAGCTTCGTCAGCTTGATCGCGCCGGACTTACGCTCGGAGATCGCCAGCCAGTCCAGCTTCGGCAGCGCGGTGTCGAGCGCCTCCAGTTCGGCGCGCATCTCGGCCTTCAACTCGGCGATGAAGTCGGCCGGGTCCAGCGGCTTGCGTAACTCGGCGTAGTTCTCCACGCGGCGGGCGGCGAAATCCTTGGGCAGGTCCTCCTCCGGGTCACGGAAGGAATGAGCGCCGACCACCCAGATCTCCTTGCACCGCAGTGCCTCGCGCAGCGCCTGGAAGGTGACGATCTCATACACCATCCGCACCACCCGCCGGCGTCCGCGCTTGTCCTTCTTGAACACCAGGTCCTCCCAGTCGCCGGCGGTGCCACGGTGCTCGGGCACCACCTCGCCGCGCGGGTAGTAGGTGGTGTTGCCCGCCTTGGCGTAGCGGCCGATCAGCTTCAGCGCCTCGATCACCGGCTGGAAGGCGGTGTTGTTGCTCCGGAACTCCATGGTGTCCAGCAGCGCGATCAGGCCGCGCCGGTAGTGGTTGGTGTAGGAGGCGCGCAGCGTGGTCTGCACCGTGGTACGGCAGGCCGGGCTCTTGGTCTTGAACTCGTGCACCAGATCCCGCAGCGTCTGCTCGCCGCCGCTGACGGCCGGGAAGATGACCTGGCGGACCGAATCGTCGGGCTGACTGAGCGCGGCGTCGGCGACCTTGAACAGGATGTTCTCCTTGCCGGTCACCCGCTTGAACGCTTTGATCAGCTCCTTGGTCACCTTGCTGTCGGCCCGCGCCTTGATCCGATGCACCGTGGCGATCAGCAGTTCCACCAGCGCGTCGGTGATTTCCCGCCCCCGCTCCTGGACCAGCGCCGCCAGCAGCAGCACCGTCAGCTCGCGCGGGTGCGTGCGCATGTGGGAGGGCGCTTCCACCGCCGCCCGGGCCCGCCAGGCGGCCAGCACCTTGGGCGCCACGTCGGCGAACAACCCGGGCGGCAGTTCGATCGAGCGCGCCGCCTCCAGCTTGCGGATCTCGGTCATCATCGACTCCAGGCTCACGTTGCCCGGCGCGGACTTGATCAACGCCAGCAGGTCGGAATCGGTGTCGTCGTCCTCGGCAGGCGCCTCACCCGCGGGCTCCTGACGGTCACCGGCCCCCTCGGCTGCCGCTCGGCTGGCATCGTCGATGCCGACCAGCGCGTAGATCCGCTGCGTGGTCTTCGGACTCAACCGGGAGGCGATCCGTACTGACCAGGCGACCTCCGCGTTGTGCAGGGCCGATGCCACGATGCGGGAGATCCGCCCAGGCGCCGGCGGTTCGATCCGCTCCTCGCGCAGATGCTTGAGCAGTTCCTCCCGGACCCGTTCAGGCCGCCGCTCGGCGTGCGCGACCTCCTCGGCCAGCCACACCGCCAGCTTCGTCGCGTCCTCCGTCGTGCAGGTACGTAAGCCCAGGTGTGTGCGGATCTGATGGCGGTGGTACTCGATCGTGGAGCCGGACCACTCGTAGAAGCCGAACTCCGAGGCGGGGACCCGGACCTGCTTGGCCACGTGCTCCACCACGTCGTCCGGCAGCTCTGAACGGCCGCGCGGGAACCGGCCATGCTGCGTGTAGAACTTCAGCAAGATCGCGAATCCGAGTCGAGTGGCGTCGCGCTTTTCGGCGATCAGGTCGCGTTCTTCGTCCAGGATCGTCCAGTGCTCGACCAGATCGTCGATGTGCATCGGGGGTGTTTCATGACCGATCAGCATTGACCAGGCAAGTCACAGCAAGATCAACGCCGTTTGGGGCTCATGACACGTTGCTTACCGGCACCCCTACCAGCCGGTGATCTCCAGGACCGGGATGTCCAAGTTCTTCCAGCGGGCCTTGACGCTGCGCTCGCGCCAGAAGTCGTCATACAGCGGATGCCGGGCGTAGGTCGTCAACGTGTCGGGAGCGGTGGCGACGGTGACGAGTGCGGAGACCGGCGTCGTTCCGGCCTGCGGCAGGTAGAAGGCCGACGGTTGGAGGGCTCGCGCGGTCCATTCGGCGTGCAGGGGCTTGTCAGATAGCGCGGCGGCCTTTTGGCGGCGGCGAGAAATCCTGGAGAGGTTACCGGCACCTCCCGCTCAACAGCCTCATCCAGGGCGCGCATCTCGGGGGACGTCCCTCGAGCACCTTCCGGATCAGCGCGGCGGCCCATGATCCTGTGAGGTCCGCGTCGAGCGTGTGACCTGCTCGCCCGGCGATCCTCTTGGCGAGATCTGTGGAGATGACCTTCGCCTAGTCACGACCCCGTTCGCTGGTGCAGGCGTCGATCGTCCACATTCAGATTCAACGGAGACCCACCCCCTCCGAACAGCCGCGGCTACCAGGGCGGGCCACGCCCGCAACCATACTTGGTGGGTTGTTAGCGGCTGATGGGCTGGGGTAGCCGCGCTGGTGGGCACTGACGTCGCGGGTCGATGTACGGCGCTCCAACGGCAAAGGGGAGACCGTGACGGGGATCAAGCAGGCCGGAGAGAAGAAGCTGATGCTCTTCTCCGGTCGCGCGTACCCGGATCTCGCCTACGAGGTGGCCCGTGAGCTGCGCCTGCACACGGCGCAGATCCAGGGCTCCTTCGACGGCCCCGTCGACCACCTGCACGCCCTTCCCCTGCTCGCCGAGCACGACACCCGGCACGTGGACACGGCCTGGCCCAGCTCATCATCACCGACACGCTGCCCAACCCGGCGAGCATCCCCTCGAGCAGGCTGGTCGTGCTGTCCAACGCTGCGCTGCCGGTCCGGGCCATCAGCGAGGTGTTCCTGGAGGGCTCGGCGACGAGCCTGTCCGAGGGCGAGAGCTGACCGGCGATGCGCACGCTGGTGGAGGTCATCCGGGGGATGGGGATGACCGATCCCCGGCTGCTGGCCGCCTTCGCCGCCACGCCGCGCGATCGGTTCGTCCCGCCGCGTTCTGCTGTGCGCGCCCAATGCGACGAGCCGATCCCGATCGGCCACGGGCAGCCGACCTCGCAGCCGTCCCTGATCGCCCAGATGATCGACGTTCTGCGGCTCTCGGGCACGGAGACCGTCCTGGAGATCGGCACCGGGTACGGCTACCAGACCGCCCTGCTGGCGCGGCTGGCCCGCCGCGTCTACTCCCTGGAACGCCATCCCGACCTGGCCGAACACGCCCAGGCCAACCTCGCGGGGGTCGGCGTCACCAACGTCGAGGTGCTGGTCGGGGACGGCACCGCCGGCCTGCCCGCCCACGCGCCCTACGAGGCCGTCATCGTGTCGGCCGCCGCTCCTTCGGTGCCCCCGCCGCTGGCCTCACAACTGGCCGAGGGCGGCCGGCTCGTCATGCCGATGACGAGCGAGGTGGCCGATATCGTCACGCTCTACACCAAGCGACAGGGCCGGTTGACCCGGCTGCGCGCCCTCACACCGGCCCAGTTCGTCCCGCTGGTCGGCGAACACACCACGATGCACGACTGAACCTCCTCCAGGCGGTCATCCTCCCTTCCTGGACCGCAGATCCACGATGAGCAGGCCGTCCTCCGTGGTGGCAGCCGTGCCGAACGCCTCGCAGGCGTCGATGAAACGCCGGCTGAGCCAGGCGCGTTCCCGGCCTTCCGCCAGGACGGTGCGGCAGTAGCCGAGTTTGAGCGGCACGGCGCGCAGCCGTACGGGACCGAGCTCGTCGATGGTCACCAGGAACAGCAGCGACAGGTCGTTGCGCAGGTCCGGGTCCACCATGTAATCGTCGAGGAAGTCCCCCATGTCGTACAGGACCGGCGGTGCGACCCCGTGCGCGATGTGCGCGGAGTGGCCGGCGATCAGCGTCGCCCCGGCGTCGGCCAGGATCGTGGCCGCGGCGCGGATGTACGGCTGCGGCGCGGCCGTCATGTTGGGACCCCAGTGAGGGCTGACCAGCACGGCATCCGTTTCCTTACGCATCTTCGCCACGGTGTCCGTCAGCCAGTCAGGGACGCCGGATCGAAGGTCGGCGTAGGCGACCCCGGGCTGGTCGGAGGTGGCCGCATAGTCCTCCGGGTGGTCGGTCACGGAGATGACGGCGATGCGCATCCCCCGTACAGCGAGGGTGGCCGGCTCACGCGCCTGGTCCAGGGTGGCGCCCGCACCCGCCGTGCCGATCTCCATGTGCTCGAGATGCATACAGGTGTCGAGCAGCGCGTCGTAGCCGTAGTCCAGCGCGTGGTTGTTGGCCATCGTGACGCAGGTGACGCCGAGCTCGGCGAGGAGATCGACGCCCTGCGGCGGGGCGCGGAAATGAAACATCTTGCCAGGCGCGCACCACGGGCTGCCGCGATCGGAGATGCAGCACTCGAGGTTGAGCAGTATGGCATCGGCCTCGGACAGGTACCCTCGGACGCCGTCCGAGATGTACATGTCCGGGTCGCTGGACTTGGCCAGCAGGTCCGCGATGCCACGGCCGAGCATCGTGTCACCCGCCAGCGCGAGCGTGACAGTCACAAGATCCCCCTGCCCCCGATGACATGTTCAAACGCGTCCAGTCGGCTCCTCTCCTCTCCTGGACGTTGCCGGCGCACTGCGCGACGTCTTGGTCCGCCTGGTCAGTGACTACCTCGAGGCGGCCAAGGCGAACGTCGTCCCCAACTGGACGGCAGCACGTGCGCTCACGGTCCTGGACCCGGACGACGCCCAGGAGGCGATGCGTGTGGGGGGTGCTGCCCCGGAGGTGCGCACATGATCACAGCACTGGCTCGGGAGCGCGCCGTGCCGTACTACGCCTTACTGAACCCCTCCGAAGTCACCGAGCGGCTTCGACACGAGCCGACTGCCACGCACCGCATCGAGGCAGCGGTTCACAGCAGCGAACGGACCGCCCTGCTTCAGCAGGCCACCTGACCATCTGGTGCGACAGCGGCGCCTAGGAATGTCCTGAAGATCTTGGTGGTCTGGCCAGGTGGGATTTCGGGATTCAGACTCGGTTCATGATGGGTCGTCGGAGGGTTCCGGCCGGGCCTGAGGTGTGGGTCGTGTGCCGGGAGATGATCCCGGCCGGGAGCGTGTTCGCGTTCCTGGCCGAACACCGGGGGAGACTGTTTCCGCCGGAGACGTTCGCGGATATGTACGCGCCGGTCAACGGGCGTCCGTCGGTGCCGCCGGGGCTGCTGGCCACGGTGGTGGTGCTGCAAGCGCTGTATGGGCTGTCGGATGAGGAGGCGGTCGCGGCGCTGCGGTTCGATCTGCGGTGGAAGGCCGCCTGCGGGCTGGGCCTGTATGACCAGGCGTTCGATCCGTCGCTGCTGACCTACTTCCGGCGCTGGCTGGCCCGCTCGGCGGACCCGGATCGCATCTTTGCGGCCGTGCGCACTGTGGTGGAGCAGACCGGGGTGCTGGCCGGCCGGGCGCGGCGCGCGCTGGATTCGGCGGTGTTGCTGGATGCGGTCGCTACCCAGGACACCATCACCCAGCTGATCGCCGCGATCCGCCGGGTGGCCCGCCAGGTGCCTGGCGCGAGCACGCTGATAGCGGCGCACTGTCACGCCTGCGACTACACCGACCCGGGCAAACCGGCCATCGCCTGGGACGATGAGGAAGCCAAGGACGCCCTGGTCAGCGGGCTGGTCACCGACGCTCTCACCCTGCTCGGCCAGCTCAGCGGCCACCAGGATCTGGACGAGGCCGCCGAGCAGGCGGTCGGCCTGCTGGCCCTCATCGCCGGCCAGGACGTCGAACCGGCTGTCGGCTCCGACGGCACCGACGGCCGATGGCGGATCGCCCGCCGCACCGCACCTGATCGGATCATCTCCACCGTCGATGCCGAGGCCCGCCACATCCACAAGACCCAGCAGCGTGACGACGGCTACAAGGCTCACCTGGCCGTCGAGCCGGAGACCGGCCTGTTCACCGCCGTCGCCCTGCGGCCCGGCGCCGGAACCGCTCACCACGAGGCCGCCATCGCCCCCGGCCTGCTGGCTCACGAGCGCGGCCGGCTGCACGTCCTGGCCGATGCCGCCTACGCCGCCGCGGAGTTACGCGCCGCCCTCACCGAGGCCGGGCACCGGCTGCTGATCAAACCACCCGCGCTCAAGCCCGCCGTGATCGGCGGATTCACCCTGGACGACTTCGCCATCAACACCGCCGCCGGCATCGTCACCTGCCCCGCCGGGCACACCGTCCCCCTGGCCGCACCCGGCGGCCGCTATCAGCAGCGCCGCGCCACCTTCACCGGCTTGTGCGCCGCCTGCCCGCTGCGCGACCGGTGCACCACCGCCAAGACCGGCCGCGTGGTGACCATCCGCCCGCACCACGACCTGCAGGCCACCGCCCGCCACCAGGCCGCCACCGACCTCGCCTGGCAAGACGACTACCGGCGCTGGCGGCCCATGGTCGAACGCGCCGTGGCCTGGCTGGTCGCCCGAGGCAACCGCCGCCTGCGCTACCGCGGCACCGCTGCCAACGATCGCTGGCTCCACCACCGCGCCGCCGCCCTCAACCTCCGCCGCCTCATCAACCTCGGACTCACCCACACCAGCGGCACCTGGACCCTCGCCCCGATCACCCCATAACGCGAGGGTGAGCCAGCTCATGCCGACTCACCCATCAAGATCTTCAGGATATTCCTAGTGGTGGTGGACCGGCCAGACGAACCAGGTCGGCCGCGTCTACACCGGCGGCCGACCTTGGCCAGGCCGCGATGAGCGTGGCTGACAGCGACGGCCTGTTTTCCGTCCAGCACCCTGTCGAGACTCGGGTTCCCAGGCAAGGCGCGGCCTGGCCTCTCGATCACGGCCGACAGGACTGACGGGAGGGGAGCGAGCGGAGGAGGCCGGCGAGAACCGGCCACGGAATCGGCACCTCGCCAACTCCGGCAGGTCGGCGCGCCGCGACCGCGTTCGGCCTGCTGGCCACCAATCGGGTCCTGCAGCAGATCCTCACTGCGGGCCCCACCCCCGACCGCGTCGAGGCCGCCGTACCTGCTCTGGTCCTGGTTGCTGCCGCCGACATCAGCATCGCCCTGTTGACCGCCCCGGCGCCGCCTCCGGCCGGCTCCAGCCGAAGGTCGAGCACCTCGCCTATGACGAGCTTCTCAGCCGCGCCGCGAACGTCGAACTGCTGCACTTCCAAGGCGCCCAGTTCCATGACCTTCGGGAGGCCGCGCAGTATGGAGCCGGGTGGATCGACATCGTCATCGATCAGGTCATCCGCATGCTGAAAGCGCTGATGGACATGACTGCCGCCGCCGGCCGCGACTGGCAGCTCATCGCCCTTCCCGACGACGACCCGGCCAGCGCTCACCAGAACGCCCTCACCGCCCACGCCCACCCCCGCCCACGACGATGACGGCCCACGGCGGCATGGCCCGCTGCCGCGCCCTGCTCGCCGCCCCCGGCGCGGACGCCGAGCTGTTCGAGGAGGCGCTGCGCCGGCACGGCGAGCCGATGGAGCGGGCGCGCACGGCGCTGCTGTACGGCGAGCGGCTGCGCCGCGCCCAGCGGCCCGGCCAGGCGAGGAACCACCTGCGGGCGGCGCTGGAGACCTTCGAGCGGCTGGGGGCGGCCCCTTGGGCGGAGCGGGCGCGTGGCGAGCTGCGCGCGGCGGGCGAGGCGGCCCGGCCCGCCGCCGACGACCCGGAGACCGTGCTGACCCCGCAGGAGCTGCGCATCGCGCGGCTGGTGGCGGAGGGCGCATCCACCCATCCGTGTGCTTCACGGTGTTCCTGATTGCCGAACGATGCGGACCGACCCTCCTGCCCGTGGCTCGGGCTTCGCCCGAGTTCAAGGCGACCGTCGTGTCCGCAGCCGGCCCGGCAAATGGGACCTGCTCGCGATCGTCCGCCGTGCCGAGCGACGCCACGTCCCTGATGCCTGACATCAACCGGGTCTTCAACAACATCAAGCTCACCACGGCTGGTTGACAGGGGTGGTGGACGGGGAGACGCTTGGCTTCCCCGATCGGCCTGACCCCTGGGACTGTCCATGGCAGTGGAGATCGTCGAGGATTCGGAGGTCCGCGGCCTCGCGGACGTGTTCTTGCAAGCCGGCGAAGCGGATCCGGCGCGGGTAGCCGGCAGTCTGCGTGAGCACGCCCTGCTGGAAGGGCTGGCCATGCCCGCCGGGCGCAGCGGCTTGGACGTCTTCTTCTGGGTGGCCGAGCGCCTGCGGGGCCGTACCTGGGTGGAGGACCTGGGAGAGCATGTCGTCGACGTGCGCTGGCTGTCCTTCCACGTGCCTCCCGGAGGCGACGGGCAGCTGCTGATGCGCAACTCAGGCGATCGCGAGTACGGCATGAGCCTCAAGATCCTCGGATCGGGTTGGGGGAGCGGGCGCGAGGTCAAGGTCTCACTCACCGATGACTACGGAGAGCGCGACCATTGCCTTGACCTGGTCCTGGACGTCGCCGTGCGGGCCAGGAGCTACGTCGTCGGTGACGGTCCGCCGGAGATCTGCACGACCGTCCTCGGTGCGCGCAGGGTCCGGCTCGTGTCACTGACCAGGTGCACCCTCTGCGGCAGGCCTTCAGAGGAGTTCGACCCCATCGGCTACGAGCTCGACGACCAGCTCGGTGTCGACCTGCGGGCCGACCAGGCGGGCGCCAGACGGTCCAAAACGTTCGAGCTGAACGCCGAGGACGAGTACGAACTCGGGTTCTCGATCGGCGCCGCGGACGCCGGCAAGGTCGGGATGACTGTGCGCCGGTCCTTCCAGACGGCGTGCGAGGTCTCCTACCGCTTCCCCGGCGGGTGGTGCTTCACGCCGTTCAGGCCCGCCTACTCCCCCGCCGACCTGCCCTTCTGGGCCGTGGACTGATGTTCATCGAGCAGATCCTGGCCCTGCACGAGGCCCGCACAGGCATCAGGATCCGCGAGGACCACATCACCGACTCGGACGACCCGCCCGGCGTCAAACGCTGGCGCTGCTGGTTACGCGGCGAGCAGGCCTACCGGCAGAAAGACCTCTACGCCAGCTCGTCGTGGTTGAGGGCCGCCGACTCGGTGGACCCGTCGTGTGACCACCTGGTGTGGCTGGCCGAACGGGCCACGCTGGCGGGCAAGGTCATGGCCGGACTCCACGAGCCGGGTGCGGCCGCCAGGGCCTTCATCCAGGCATACGGCCACTGGCGTCGGTTGTTGCGTGCCATGGACGACCTGGACGAGCAGCTGAACGACCTGCTGGAGGACGCCTACCTGTTCATGACCGTCCTGGTGCGCGAGCCTCCCGATGCCCCGATGAATGATGAGCCGCCACGGGTGTCGTCCGAGGTTGAACCGTGGATGGCGTGGTATGCGGAGCGGGTGGTCCCTGAGCTGGCGGCCGTCGTGCACGGGCTCATCGGGGCCTGCGCGGCCGCCGGCGAGGAGGCGAGGGCCCGCGAGCTGGCCGGGGACCTGTGCATGTGGCTCCTGGCGCGCGTCGAGAAAGACAGGCCGCCCATCCTCGTAACCGAGATCCGCAACGCGCTGGCCAATCTCGACTTCGACAGGGACGAGTTCGAAGCCTCGGCACGCCGCTACCAGGAGGCTCTCGACGACCTGCTGCCGTGGCGGGGCGACGAGGACGCGGACAGGTGGATTGTCGCCCTGC
Organism: Nonomuraea bangladeshensis; assembly: GCF_039529455.1. Taxonomy (NCBI): domain Bacteria; kingdom Bacillati; phylum Actinomycetota; class Actinomycetes; order Streptosporangiales; family Streptosporangiaceae; genus Nonomuraea; species Nonomuraea bangladeshensis. The sequence goes on along the minus strand of NZ_BAAAMV010000028.1, from coordinate 8,488 downwards.
ACTACAACCTCGCCAACGCCTTGGCGTATGCGGGCGAAATGGAGCGTTCTCTCCAGATCTACGACGAGCTCGACGCGGACAGCGCCGATCTCGCGGTGCGCGTGGAGTTCTCCCGTCTTCTCCTACGGCATCAGCGCGGTGAACCGGAGGACTACGCCGAGCGGTTACGCGAGCTGATCAGGCGCGCGGGCGAGATCGTCCAATCGAGTCCGGAGCCGTCCGGCATCCAGCAGGTCATGGGGGCGATCTCCCGCTTCCTGCTCGTGGTGCTGGCCGAGAGCGGCTCGACGGCCAAAGAGACGGTCGACGAGATCCTCCAGATCAGCTTCGCGCTCCGCCACGAGGGCATGTTCGCCTCGCCTGAACGGTCAGGCGACGAGGCGGAATGGTTGTGGCGTCACCCCGTTCATCTGCTCGACGCCAGGCTCATCCATCGTCCGGACACGGTCGTGCTGGTATGGGAGTCGGGCTGGCGGCGTGCCGTGCTGCTGGCCATGCGCGGCGGGAGCGAGCCGCTGGACGAGCGGGCGGCGGTGGACGCGAGTGCGGAAGCGGTCGAAGCCGCCCACGAGCTGCTGCGTGCCGTACGGGCCGCCGGCAACAGCCTGATCACGCGGGAGGCCACCGCGAGCCAGCTTGACCAAGGGCCAGTGCGGGAAGCGGGGCTCCGGTTGTGGAACGCGCTGCCTGAGCCCGTCAGGCAGAAGATCCGCGGCGCGCGGACCCTGCTGTTCGTGCCGAGCGTGACGGAGGACTTCGCGGAGCTGCCGATCGAGCTCGCCTTCGACGGCGAGCACTACCTGGGCCTGGCAAAGGTCGTGGCCCGGGCTCCATCGGTGCGGCACCTGATCCGCATGCTCGCGCCGAACCGCACGAGCGGACGGCTGCCCGCCGGCTCGGTGGTCGTCAGGGCGGAGGATCCACCCGACCTGGAGTTGTGGGACGCCGACACGGATGCCGAGCAGACCGGCAGAGCGCTGCGGATCCTCGGGCTGCCACCGGTCCCTCTGATGGCGCCCACGCACGATGAACTGAACAGGGCGCTGGAATCCGGCATCCGGGTGCTCCACTACATCGGCCACGGCGTGGCCGACGCGTCGGGCGAGCACATCGTCCTGAGCCGGGAGGAGAGCTTCCGCGCCATCATGGTGGGATCCGCGCGGATGCCCTTCGCCTACTTCGGCGCCTGCCTGGTCGGCCGGGTCAGGCACGGTCCGAGAGGGGCGCTACGGGGCTTCATCACCTCCCTGCTCGATGCGGACTCCCCCGGTGTGATCGCCGCTACCTACGCCGTGCCCGACCACCTGTGCGGGGAGATCTCGCGCCAGTTCTATCGGAACGCCTGGTCGCGCCCTGTCGGTGAGGCGCTGCGCAGGAGCCGGGAGCAGCTGGCCGCCGCCGGGCTCCACCCCGTCGCCTGGGCGAGCTTCACCCTGTACGGGGACGCGTGGGCGACCCTGCCCGACCGGCTCCCCGAGCCCGGACCGCAGGGCTGGCCCGCCTACCTGATCCGCTACTTGGCGACCGGCGAGTCCGGCTATCGGGAGGAGTTCGAGCGTTCGCTGGAGGATGGCGCGGCCCGACGGCCCGACCATGCCGGCCTCCTCGGGCAGGTGCGGGACCTCCTCGGCGACTCCTCACGCATCGACCACGCCGAGCTGGAGGCCAGGCTGCTCGACGTGGACTGCGAAGCAGCCGTCGCGATCCGCCTGGCCGGCCTGTCACGCACGCTCACGGAGCTGAGCGAGGCCGAGCAGTTCGACGAGAATCGTTTCGGCAAGGTGTTCGGCTCGGCGCTCAACCTCGCGGAAGCGGTGGACGATTCGTACGCGGCGCTCTGGTTCATCGACGCCTACGCGCGCCGGGCGGCGCTCAGCCGCGACCTCGCTGACCGAAGCGCTCACCGCCTGGAACGGCTGGGCGAGGACGGACGGCATTTCGCCTACGCCGCGTCCGGTGCCCGGACCGCGGAGGAGCTGCCCAGAATAAGCAATGCGGTGATCTCGATGGTAGACCTGCACGGCAAGGATCTATATGACCGGGTAGAACGTGGCGAGCCCGCCGCGATGGCTCAGTTCGCCAGCTCCATGGCCGAGGCATGGGGCGTTGAGTACAACCCGGATGACGTCGCCCGGTTCACGCTGCTGAGGCTCACCCTCGACGCGCCAGATCCCGACGACACGCTGCCCTTCGAGCCGCCCGCGTCCGGCTACAACTGGAGCGAGGCCGACCTGTCTCCGGACGCCGAGGACGACCTGCGCCGTGCCGATGTGCAGGGCTCGGCCGAGGCCGCCGCCGACCTGGGCATTCTGCTGGAGCATCGGGGAGAGTTCGCCGCGGCGCTGGCCGCCTATCAGCGGGCCGACGAGCGGGGGCTCAAGGAGGGCTCGTTCAACCTCGGCGACTTCCTCCTCCGAGCCGGACGGCCACATGCCGCCATGGCCGCGTTCCGCCGTGCCGACGAGCGCGGCCACGCGCGCGGGGCCAACAACCACGGCGTCATGCTCGCGGCCCGCATGGACTTCCACGCGGCCGAGCAGGCCTTCGCCCGGGCCGTGCGGCGAGGATTCCCGGATGCGGCGATCCACCTGGCAGCAAGGCTGGCCGGCCGTGACGACGGTGAGCAGGACCTGCGCAGGTGGGAAGCGGAAGGCGGCGCGGAATGGAGTTACACCCTGGGCGTCTGGCTGGAGCAGCGTCAGGACCACGCTGGAGCTGCGGACGCCTACGCCAGGGCGGCCGCTCGCGGCTATCCCCATGTCGAGGTGCACTTCCGGCTCGGCCTGGCTCGTGAACTCGCCGAGCAGGACGCCGAAGACGCCTACGCGCTCGCCGTGGAGCGTGATCACCCGCTCGCCGCGCACCGGATGGGCATCCTGATGGCCAGGCGTGGCGAGCTGGAGCAGGCGGAACACGTGCTCCTGCACGCTTATCGGCTGGGGGTCCACGATGCGCTCAACGACCTCGGGCTGATCCTGATGGAACACGACCGCCTCGACGAGGCTCATGCCTGCTTCGCTCACCTCGACGAGGCCGGCCACCCGCTTGCGGCCCTCCGGCTGGGCTACCTTCTCGGCCGCGTCGGCGACCTGGAGGGCGCTGCCGCCGCCTTCGCCCGCGCCGACCAGCGCGGGGCGGACGAAGCGGGGGCCCTGCTCGGCATCACCCTTGGTTACCTGGGACGCGACGAGGAGGCCATCTCGGCCTTCCTGCGTGCCAGGGTCAACGGCGACTTCGCCCGTGCCCCCGCCGGTGCGGAGTACCTCCAGGCAGCGATCTCGGCCTTCGCTCGGGCCTGTGAGATCTGGCGCGAGGGTGCGGAACACGGCCGGGCTCTGATCTACCTCGGCGACGCGCTGAGGCTGGCGGGCAGAGCGGAGGAGTCCGCCTCCGCTCTGGCCAGGGCCGAGACGGTCTTCATCGAGCTGGGCGACGAGGAGTCGCTCGCCGTGGTGCGTGCGCTGCGTGAGGCGAGCTGATCACAAGGGCACTTCATGTGCTTGATGCCGTGCCCCCGGACGCGACCGGCTCTGGTGAACTCCTCCCCGACGGCGTCGATGAGGCAGTGCGCAGCCTCCGCGATCATGGTGCCTCCTTCAAAAGGATCCCGACCTTCGGTTAACCACCTGCGCCGCGTCTGCGATGGCGCTCGGGTCTGCCATCAGCGCTTCTTTCCCGGCCTCGAGATGTGCCGAGCCGACTCACCGCCCCGATTGAGTGTCTGGACGGCTGTCCCGGCCGGGTCCTGCTGGATGACTCGGCTCTTCCGTTTGACGGTGCAGCAAGCCCGTCTTGGGCTGCGGGCTCTTGCGTACCGCTTCGTGATCGTGTTCGCTGTTCGTGAGTTGGCGCTTACCGGTTGCAAGGAAGGTGGAAGGGACGCTTGTCGTGGCGGGTGACGCTGTTACACGAGCCGGGCAGGAACACGAGCTCAGCGCAGCCGGTGACCTGAGCGGTCAGCTCGAACTGGACCTCTTTCAGCAGCCGGCCGAAGACACCCCATCCCGGATCGTCGTGCAGGTGATCCTCGACTCCAGCGTCGGCTTCCTTCCCGGAGTCCCTGTCCGGAGGGAGCGCACGAGCAGCCGCAGTGGATGTGACGCCGGATGGTTGACCATCGCTAAATCTTCATATATAGAACAAGCATGGAGAAGCTGCGTCGGGTGGGCAAGGCGACGCTCGACGTCTTGGAAGCCTTGGCGAACGCCGAGGAGGACCAGCACGGGTTCGGGCTTGCCAAGCAGATCGGCCGTCCCACCGGGAGTATCTATCCAGCTTTGAGTCGGCTAGAGGAAGCCGGATGGCTGGAAAGCTATTGGGCTGAGCCAGCGCCGGAGGGGCGCCCACGTCGACGTCTCTACCGTCTGACCGAGGAAGGCCGACAAGCTGCCCACGAGCTGCTTGGCGAGAGACGCAATATCGCGGCCAGAAAGTCCGTCAACAGAAGATTTGTTCCGGCCCTCCCCGGCCTGGTCGAGAGCTAATCTATGACGACGTTCATCGGATTCGTCATTGCTGCTATCGTGGTGCCGCTCATCGTCAATGAGGTCAGTGAGCTGGCCCCCTTTCTGGCGCGGAAGCTCTTAGTTTGGGCCGCAAAGAAACATGCGCGAACTAAAGATGAGCTCGAACGTTATGAGGAGGAGTGGCTCGCCGATCTCGAGTGCGTTCCCGGCAAGCTCACCAAGTTAGGTCATGCGATAGGCGTTGTTCTCCTCACGGTTTTCCCGGCCTGGTACTTAAGGCAGTGGACACACGTCCGGAGAATAATGGATCTCGTGGCGACATCTATCGAACAGATCGCGTATGTTGAGTGGCAGATTCCTGGTGCCGCCATATTTGTCAAAAGAGCCAGGGTGCTGTTCGCGGTTGCAGTGGTTCTCGCGGTTGGCAACGTAGTCCTCCAGTCGAATCTGGGTCAGGCTCCGGGCAACCAGGAGGCTTCTCCTTGGCCATACCTTTCAGTTCCCTTTCCCAGATATAGGTATGGATCTCCTGTCTACACCATCCAAGCGGCTAGAGCCGTTAGGGATAAGACGGGAAAGATACGTCGCATCGTAGTCGATCTAGTTGTAAAAAAACCGGCGCTCGGTCCGGTCTGGCTGGTGACTAGTAATGCCATCCAGCGAATCCCGGAGGCCCGTGGTAAATATCGACTGACTATGAAGCCTGGCAAGTCATCTTTCATGGTAGCCGGTAGGCCGATTCGGGAAGGGACTCTCACTCACGGCATTGAACGGCAAGGCAACAGCTTTGTATATAGGTATATGAAGGGCTTGTGTTTCAAAAAGGTTTGATCATTGACCTCTTGACGACTTTATGGATCTGACGGTGGAAGCGCGACTCTTGATCCCGCGCAGCGCGGCCACCCGCTGCTTGAGCCGCTCGCGCAACGGGGTCGGCGTCAGCGGGTCGGCGATCTCCTCCTGCAGCTGGGCGACCTCGCTCTGCAGCGCTTCGATGTGGGTGTCGGTGCGGGCGATGTTGGCGCAGGCCGGATCGCACCGGTCGATAGCCGGCGGCAGATCCCGCTTGGCCCTGGCGGTCCGCTCCGGGTGGCAGAGCGCCTTGACCGGGTCGTGGTTGCAGGTCAGGACTGCCTCGGGGTTGCCGACTACCTCGACAACGTGGCCGAACGCCTCAACGACGGCGAAAGGCGTGTCCGGTCCCGCCGCCCAGCGGATGATCAACGCCGCCCGGGACGCGAAGGTCCGGTTCGAGGGCATGTTCCTGTCCCCGCGGGCTTGCGTCCTTTTACGATGGCGCTGCCGGGCGCGAAATATGACCACAACGATCGGTATGCGAAATTCCTGCTGTCTGCGCGACCGATTTGTTATCTGACGTTCGAGTGTGTTCCCCTCACTGGTTCCCTGACTGACGTAGGGGGCGCCAGTTGGCCCAATAGGAACGATAGATGGCCCATCCGGGAGCGGTAGTTGGCCTCGTTTACGACTCCCAGGTAGAGATGGAGGTGTCCAGGTTGGTTGGAACTCAGCGCGGTCGCCGCGGCGTCGCGGCCCGCCAGATGGTCAAGTTGTCGTTCTGGTAGGGCCAGTGGGGCAGCAGGAACTGTGGTTGATCCTGCTGCCAGCCCGCCTGCAACGTCGGGTAGAAGTCGCAGCCCTTGCGTGATCAGCGCGACTACTGGTGGCCGGTAACGGCGCAAGATGTCCACCAGATAACCGCTGCCGGGCCGCGGCGGCCAGCATACGAATATCGCCCGGCCCGGCTCCCGGGCTACCAGGTCGCCATCGGCGACGGCGACGGTGGTCCAATTCGGCGTAACCGGCGCGGAGTGCCCGGGCGCCGCCCCAGTGAGCCAATGGTTGCGCTCGGCGGGGTAGTGATCGTAGGCCAGCACGTCCCCGCCCAGGTCGCGCAGCAGGCGGGCCCAGTAGCCGGCGCCTGCGCAAACTGCTGCGCCAGGCGGCCGAGACTGGTTCACCCGAGGATATTGCGGAGTTGTCAGGCGGGGGAGGACGTCGGCGGCGTCCACGAGGGGCACACGGTGCGGCTCAGGGCGCCGCATCGCCGGGCCGAAGTGAGTGGGCCGTCCATGCGCGGGTGAGGACTGCGGCCAACGTCAGCGTGGCCAGCGCCCCCACGTCCGCGAGCGCGACCGAGGTCAGTTTCGGGTGTGCGCCCGTGGTGGTCACTACCAGGATGACGAAGGATGTTTACCGATCACGGCGACGACCAGTACCGGCCTGCGCCAGTTTGGTACGGCGGCCGCCGCCAGGAGCGCGACGCCGAGCAGCGCCAGCATGACTGCGCGATGCCGCAGCAAGAGCTCACTGGTCGCGTCGGTGTGCACGACTCCGTAGGCGGTGGCGAGCTGGGAAGGCGCTAGTGCCAGGAGTCCCGGCGCGAGGTTGAGCAGTCCCACGGCGGCGAACAGCAGCATCCCCATGATGCGGGCAGCGGAGCGCACCTTATTCTCCTTCCAACGTTCTCGGATTGCTGCTCAGCCTGCAGGAGACTGTGATGTCGGCGCTTTCACCAACCCGTCGTGCCGCCAGGGCCACGGTGTGGTTGTGGCCGGGCCGCGCCCTGTACGCCGGGCCGTCCCTGCGGCTGGGACCGCACTCCGGCGCGGTCGCGTGCCTGGCCGTGGGCGTGGACGCACCCTTCACGGTTCACTTGATGCCTGGTGGCGAACTGCGGGCGCGCACAGCGCTCGTCGCTCCTCGAGTACGCCACCAGCTCACGGCGTCCAGCGACCGCATGGTGTTCCTCTACCTCGACCCCGGCTCGGCGGACGATCAGGCATGCCGCACCGGCTTCACGGGCGGCGAGGCGAAGATCCTGGTCGAGCACCGGCACGAGGACGACCTTCTCGCCGGGGCGGCGGAGCTGTCTTCGCACACTCCTGCGCTGCAGGTCACTGCCTGGATCACCAAGGCCACCGGCCGCGCCAGGACGTCGTACGCCGACCCGCGGATCACGGCCGCGACCCGGCGGCTCATCGACGCTGAACAGCCCATGCCGGCCGCGCTGCTGGCCGCCGAGTTGGGGATGTCGGAGTCACGGTTCCTGAGGCTGTTCAGGGACGGTACGGGTACTTCCTACCGCCGCTACCGGCTGTGGACGCAGATGCATCGCGCTGGGCGGGCGCTGGCGGCGGGCTTCAATCTCACCCGGGCTGCGGCAGACGGCTACTTCGCTAGCCCATCCCACCTGAGCACCGCGTTCCACGCCATGTTCGGCCTCACGCCCAGCGCTCTGCTCTCCCAGGACCTGACGATCCGCTGCCTGGACCCGTCACCTGAAAGGGTCATATGACACTGGCCAACAAGGCGCCTCCGGCGGTGACCTCCACCCAGAAGTAGCACCAGACGGGATAGAACGCTGCGGGCTGCTCGATCGCCCGCCCCACCAACCGCCCCAAGGCCATGCCCAGCAGGGACACGGCGACCGTGATGACCACACCCGTGCGCATTCCAGCTGCATCGGCAAGCGCCACCAACAACAGCGCGCTGACGGCGACTCCGAAACCGCCGTACACCGCTCGAACCTCATTGCGCGCCTCGGACGAGTCAGCGATTATCCGAAACGGTCTGATCAGCGCGCGGCGGGTGCGGCCAACCCGAACAGCCCCATCCCGAGAAAGAAGACCGCCACCACGACGATCACCACAGCCTGCACGAAGACACCCCCGAATCCAACGACAGCGAACGAGGCAGCCCAGCATGCCTTCGATGCTCTGCGTACCGCTTTCATGAACCTGTCGACGGGGGCTGAAGTGATATTTGAGGCGGGTCGTGGGTGATCTGCATGTTGCCGCTGGAGTCGGTAGTGGTCAAAGGGTTGGCTTTGCCATAGCTGTCTATCTGCGCACAACAGGTGAAAGCCGAGGTGGGGCCTTCGCCCTGAAGTGTGGACACCTTGAGTACCGGATGATGGAAATCCGGAGACAAGGAGTTCCACGTGGCGATGAAGTCGTATCCGCCGGAGTTCAAGGCGGACGCCGTCGCGTTGTACCTGTCTG
>NZ_BAAAMV010000027.1:0-31551 GCF_039529455.1 Nonomuraea bangladeshensis | reverse complement strand
TGGTGATCGTGGGGGCGCCCCACTTCTTCTCCAGCACGACGTTGCGGCCCTTGGGGCCCAAGGTCACCTTGACGGCGTCAGCGAGCTGGTTCATACCGCGCTCGAGACCGCGCCGGGCGTCCTCGTCAAACGCGATCATCTTGGCTGCCATAAGGCTAGACCTCCCAGATGCAGGGTGGCTTGTCCTGGACCGAGCCGACGCCCGCGACGGCCAGGGACTGCATCTCCGTTCGGCAGACCCCATCGTCTCGATCCCGAGTTATTGGCACTCTGCCACACAGAGTGCCAACGACTGTTTAGCACTCTACCCTGCCGAGTGCAAGCGAACGACCTTCTGGAGGGGCCTCCGCGCAGGTCAGCCGATCGGCGTAGGGACGGCGGGCCGCTCACCGTGTGGCCCGCCGTCGATCGCCGACTACGAGGGTGGCGGGCTCGTACGGACTGCGCTGCCGCACGGGCCCCGCCGGTGCATACCAGGTGACGTAAATCAGACCGAGCGGACAGACTCGGCCTGCGGTCCCTTCTGGCCCTGCGTGATCTCGAACTCGACCCGCTGGCCCTGCTCGAGAGATCGGTACCCGTCCATCAGTATCGCGGAGTAATGGACGAATACATCCTTACCACCGTCTACCGCGATGAAGCCGTAGCCCTTGTCCGCGTTGAACCACTTGACGGTGCCCTGCGCCACTTCCGACTCCTCTTACTGGGGCTACAGATCTCGCCCATTCCACCGCGAGACCCGTAATCGTCCGACTTAACGACAAAACAGCCAGACGATCGCCTCGACCATACCTGTGGCAAGGGGTTTGGCAACAGAGTCAATCCACGAAAGACGCATTTGTTCGCAGTGCGGGTACTTCAACGTTTGAATAGGCCCGAAAAGCAGAAGGCGCCCGCTTGGGGCGCCTTCCGTGGAGTCGTACGGGCACTCAGCCGCCGGCGACCGCCGGGATGATGGAGATCTGCGCGCCCTGAGGGACGGCGGTGTCCAGGCCCTCGGCGAAACGGACGTCCTCTTCCCCAACGTAAACGTTGACAAAACGCCGAATCTTGCCCGATTCATCCAGAATTCTCGCGCCGATGCCCGGGTAGTCGGCATCGAGCTTGGCGAGCACGTCACGAAGAGTCGCGCCTTCGCCACTCACTTCCGCGTTTCCGCCGGTGTAGGTGCGCAGAATGGTGGGAATCCGAACAGTAACGCTCATGGTTATCTCGCCTTTCCTGGTTGTCAGACAGCCGCGCGGAACGCGTCGAGAGACGGCTTGATCACGGCGGTGGGCCGCGACGACTCGCCGGCGATGGCGTCCAGCGTCTTCAGGCCGTCGCCGGTGTTGAGGACCACGGTCTCCGCCTCGGGGTCGAGCCGCCCCGTCTCGACGAGCTTCTTGAGCACGCCCACGGTGACGCCGCCCGCGGTCTCGGCGAAGATGCCCTCGGTCGAGGCCAGCAGCTTGATCGCGGCCACGACCTCGGCGTCGGTGACGTCCTCGACGGCCCCGCCGGTGCGCCGGGCGATGTCCAGCACGTACGGGCCGTCGGCCGGGTTGCCGATCGCCAGCGACTTCGCGATGGTGTTGGGCTTGACCGGCTGGACGACGTCGTGCCCCGCCTTGTAGGCCGCCGACACCGGCGAGCACCCGGCGGCCTGCGCCCCGAAGACCTTGTAGGGGGTGTCCTCGACCAGGCCCAGGGCGATGAGCTCCTTGAAGCCCTTGTCGATCTTGGTGAGCTGCGAGCCCGAGGCGATCGGGATGACGATCTGCTCAGGCAGCCGCCAGCCGAGCTGCTCGGCGATCTCGTACGCGAGCGTCTTGGAGCCCTCGGCGTAGTAGGGCCGCAGGTTGACGTTGACGAACCCCCACTTGTCGCCCAGCGGGTCGCCGATCAGCTCGGAGCAGAACCGGTTGACCTCGTCGTAGGTGCCGTCGATGCCGATCAGCTTGCCGCCGAACACCCGGGCCATGGCGATCTTCGCCTCTTCGAGGTCGGCCGGGATGAACACGCAGGCGTCGAGCCCGGCCCGCGCCGCTGCGGCGGTCACCGCGCCCGCGAGGTTGCCGGTGGAGGAGCAGGAGAGCGTGTGGAAGCCGAAGCTGCGCGCCGCCTCGACGGCGATGGCGACCACCCGGTCCTTGAAGGAGTGGGTGGGGTTGCCGGAGTCGTCCTTGACGTGCAGGGACTTGATGCCGAGCGCCCGCCCGAGGTTGCCCGCCCTGACCAGCTTCGTCCAGCCGGGGTTCATGTTGGGCTTGCTCGCGACGTCGACGGGGACCGGGAGCAGCGAGCGGTAGCGCCAGATGTTGGCCGGGCCCGCGGCGATGTCCTCGCGGGTCACCCGGCCGAACTCGTAGGCCGCTTCGAGCGGCCCGAAACACTCCAGGCACGCGAAGCTCGGCCCGAGCGGGTAACGGGCGCCGCACTCGCGGCAGGACAGAGCGACGGCAGGACCAAAGTCGTGCGACATGAAGCGAGGCCTTCCCTCATCTTCGCCCACGGCCACCTTGACCGCGAACCGGAATTGGCACCTTGTCCCGGTCGGCCTCGCCAGGTCGCGAGTCGAAAGCCGGGAGGGTTGCCGGGGCTTCGCAGGGCCGGTCCCTCCACCCCTCTGGATGAGCTGTATGAAGTTGTTGCACACGACTCTACCCGCCGAAGCGGCGGGAACGACCACCTGTCTCAAAGAATGAGACGGGGCGTCTCACCGATAGTCGTCACCCAGCGCCGCCTGGACGTACTTGCGCGCCTGGTGGATGCGCGACTTCGCGGTGCCCAGCGGGATGCCGAGCTGCTCGGCCACCTCGTTGTAGTCGAGCTGCACGATGTCGCGCAGGACCAGCGCCTGCGCGAGATCGGGCTTGTCGGCCTCCAGCGCCTCCATCGCGTCGAGCAGGTCGAGCCGCGAGCCGGCGATCACGCTGACCCGCCGCGCGTCGGGCTTCTGCGTCGGCAGCTCGTCGGAGGTCTGCTCGGCCGCCCTGCGCTTCAGCGACCGGTAGGTGGTGCGCGCGCAGTTGGCCGTCACGATGTGCAGCCAGGTGCTGAACCTGGCCCGCCCCTCGAAGCGGCCGATGTTGCGCGCCACCGCGAGCAGGGTGTCCTGCGACGCCTCCTCGGCATCCTGGTGGTACGGAAGAATCCGGGAGCAGTGGCGCATCACATCCGGCTCGATCCTGGCCAGCAACTCGCCGAGCGCGCGATGATCTCCAGCGGCGGCGGATCGGGCGAGTTCCTCGGTTAGCTCATCAAGCGCCATAGCTGCGATCCTATGATCGGAAGGAGCTTCGATGAACAGCGTCCTCGTGGCCTCCAACAGAGGGCCGGTCTCCTTCACCGTCTCCGACGACGGTGTTCTCATCATGAGACGGGGCGGCGGCGGTCTCGTCTCCGGGTTGTCCGGGGTCGCCAAGGACGACGGGGTCCTGTGGGTCTGCGCGGCGCTGTCCGACGACGACCGCGGCGCCGTGCGCCTGTCCCCCGGCGGCCGGCTCGACCAGGCCGGCTACGACACCGGGCCGCTGCGCATGCTCGACATCCCCGCGACCACGTTCCACCGCGCCTACAACGCCGTGGCCAACTCCACCCTGTGGTTCGTCAACCACCTGCTCTACGACATCCCCAACGCGCCCAGCTTCGGCATCCGCTTCGCCCGCGAGTGGGAGTCCTACCGCGACTACAACGGCGCCTTCGCGCTCGCCCTCGCCGAGGAGGCCGGCCACGGCGCCCGCGTGATGGTGCAGGACTACCACCTCACGCTCACCCCCGCCATGCTCAGGGCCGAGCGGCCCGACCTGCGCATCGCGCACTTCAGCCACACCCCGTGGGCGCCGCCCGAGTACTTCTCGCTGCTGCCCGACGAGGTGGCCGGCGAGGTCCTGGAGGGCATACTCGGCGCCGACCACGCCGGGTTCCTGGCCGAGCGGTGGGCGGCGGCGTTCATGGACTGCTGCGAGGCGGTGCTCGGGGCGGAGGTCGACCGGGCGGCCCGCAGCGTCACCCACGAGGGCCGCACCACCAGGATCGGCGTCCACAGCCTGGGGGTGGACGGCGCGGCGCTGTGGGAGCGGGCCGGCGAGCCCGACGTCGAGTCGCACATCACGGCGATCAGGGAGCAGGTCGGCGACCGCCGCCTCATCGTCCGCATCGACCGCACCGAGCTGTCGAAGAACATCGTGCGCGGCCTGGTGGCCTACGGCGAGTTCCTGGCCGCCCATCCCGAGTGGCACGGCCGCGTGGTGCACCTGGCCTTCGCCTACCCGAGCCGGCACGACCTGCCGGAATACCGCGAGTACACCGCCTCGGTGCAGCGCTGCGCCCAGGAGATCGAGAACGAGTTCGCCACCGAGGACTGGGACCCGCTCATCCTCAACGTCCACGACGACTATCCGCGGTCGCTGGCCGCGTACCGGATGGCCGACGTGCTGCTGGTCAACCCCATCCGCGACGGCATGAACCTGGTGGCCAAGGAGGGCCCGGTGCTGTCGCCGCGCTGCGCGCTGGTGCTCTCGCGCGAGGCGGGCGCGGCCGCCGAGCTGGGCCCGTACGCGCTGATGGTCAACCCCTACGACATCAGCGGCACGGCCGACGCCCTGCACAGGGCGCTGGTCATGCCGGAGGACGAGCGGCGGGCGCGGCGCGACAAGCTGCGCGCCGCGGCCACCGCCCTGCCGCCCCAGAAATGGCTCGCGGCCCAGCTCGACGCCCTCGGCTGAGCCACGATCGCGCGCTCACCGCCAGTCGGCGTGCTTGAGCGTGTCGGCCAGGCCGGGGGTGTTCCACTGGTCGACGACCAGGATCTTGCTCTTCGGCAGATACCACTCGCGCTGGGTGAAACGGGCCTTGATCGCGGTGCCGCTGTAGCTCGTGCAGGTGGACTTCCAGGCGTTGTACGTGGCCTTGTGGCCGGGCCCGACCTGGCGTAGCCCCCGCGAGCCCTTCGGGCCGATGCTCTCGCCCCACTTCTCGTTGAACGGGCACGGCTGCACGTCGCTCGCCGTGTAGTACGGGTTCTTGCCGGTGTAGGGGCCGAAGCCCTCCGCGCCGTACTTGATGAAGGACGGCCCGAGAATGTAGAAGGAGTCGCACTCCGGCGTCCGCCAACCCCGGGCCTTCCCGCACTTGCCGGTCACGACCTGCACGTTGTCCGGGCCGAAGCGGTGGACCACCCACTGGATCGGGATGTAGAGGGTGAGCCCGGCACGCAGCTTCAGCTCCTGGGCGGGCGCGGCGTGGGCGGGGAAGGCGCCGGCGGCGAGGGTGACGGCGGCGGTGGCGGCGACGGCGAGGTAACGCTTGATCATGAGCCCGACTCTAGAGAACCGGACTTGCAGTCCAGTCGTCAACGGCTGAACGCCGACGCCAGCTCCGCCAGCAACGCCAGCACGCCGTCCGGGCCGTCCACCACGATGTCGGCCCGCTCGGCCAGCGCGGTCACCTCCGCCGAGCCGCTGCACACGGTCACCCCGGGCAGCCCGGAGGACCGTACGGCGTCGAAGGCGGCGAGGTCGCCCAGGTCGTCGCCGGCGAACAGCACCGAGCGCGCGTCCCGCTCGGCCAGGAACAGGCCGAGCGCGTGCCCCTTGTCCATGCCCGGCGGCCGCAGCTCCAGCACCATGCGGCCCGGCTCGACCACCAGCCCGTGCCGCTCGGCGAGCCCGGCCAGCGGCTCGCGCAGCGCGGCCAGCGCGCCCTCGGGGTCGGGGGCGCGGCGGGTGTGCACCGCGACGGCCCGGCCCTTGTCCTCGACGGTCACGCCCTCGACGCCGAGCGAGTCGAGCAGCAGCGGCAGGTCGGCCTTCGCCCGTGGCACGCCGGCCGGCGGGGGCGGCGCGGAGATCCGGCCGTTCTCCCAGCGTTCGAAGCCGTAGTGGCCGAGGATGACCAGCCCGGGAACGTCGGCCAGCCCCGGGCCCAGCTCCAGCGCGGTGGCCGGCGGCCGGCCCGTCACGATGGCCACGGCCCCCACGTGCGCGCCGAGCTCGGCGAGCACCGCGGGCGCCTGGGGGTGGATCACGGCGGCCGCCGGATCGGGCACGATCGGGGACAGGGTTCCGTCGAAGTCGAGCCCGATCACGGCCCCGGCGGGGTCCTTCAAGATTGCTTCAATTCCAGGGATGTTCTCCACGCGCCTGCCGTACCCAGCAGGTCAGGGGCGCATGCCAAGCCTTCTGGCCGCGCGGTCGCGCTGCCGCTCGGCGCGCACCCTGCGAAGCCGCTTGACCAGCATGGGGTCGTGCTCAAGCGCCTCCGGACGGTCGATCAACTCGCCCAGCATCTGGTAGTAGCGCGTGGCGGAGAACCCGAAGGTCTCCTTGATGGCCTGCTCCTTCGCGCCCGCGTAGCGCCACCATTGGCGTTCGAAGGCGAGGAGCTCGATGTCGCGTTCGGTCAGTGGTTGTCGGGACGGCTCGTGGGCAGCATCGTCACCGCTGAGGGGTGCTCCCATGGTGTCCTCCTCTGAGGGGACGGGTGACGGTCCCGTCACCCGCACGGCCCGTGGCCAATCGTAATGTGCTGAGCTCCCGCGCTGCGGGTATGTCCCGACTTTCGCCTACGAGGTAGCAGAAAAGCCCACAGAACGGAACTACTCCGCGTATCGGGCTGTTTACCGAACCGTCGGATTGCGGTGGCGGCCGCGTGTCAGAATGCCGGTCAGTTCGAGCGTTCCCCCCTCTTCTCCCCGCTCGAGGTCCTCCGTGCACCAGCTCTCCTTCGCGCTGCCACGCCCGGGTCGCGACCGCGCCGCGGCGGGCCCCGCCGCGATGAGGAGCCTCCTCGCCGTGGCGCTGACCATCTGCTGCGTGCTCGCCGTCCCGGCCTCCGTGACCGCCGCCGGCGGCGCCAGGGCCGGCGACAGGATCGGGGCGGTCGCGCGGGCCGGGCAGTGGCAGCTCGGCGCGCTGCGCCTGCCCGAGGCGTGGCGGCGCAGCGAGGGCCGGGGCGTGCTGGTCGCCGTGCTCGACACCGGGGTCGACGCCCGCCACCCCGACCTCGCGGGCGCCGTCGTCGAGGGCCCCGACCTCACCGGCGCGGCGCGCGGCCACGGGCCGTGGGGCCACCACGGCACCGCGATGGCCGGCCTGATCGCCGGCCGCGGGCACGGCCCCGGCCGCGCCGCCGGGGTCGTCGGCGTCGCGCCCGGGGCCCGCGTCCTGTCCGTACGGGTCACGCTGGAGAGCGGCGACCCGCAGCGCGAGCGGCAGCCCCGGGGCGGGAGCGACGCCCTGGCGCGCGGCATCCGCTACGCGGCCGACCAGGGCGCCGACGTGATCAGCATGTCGCTGGGGGGCGGCAGCGGCACGCGGGAGGGCTCGGCGGCCGAGGAGGAGGCCGTCAGGTACGCGCTCGGCAGCGGCGCGGTGCTGGTGGCCTCCTCGGGCAACGACGGCGACAGCGCCAACAGGAAGAACTTCCCCGCCGCCTACCCCGGCGTGATCGCCGTGGGCGCAGTGGACCGGGGGCTCCGGGTGGCCGGCTTCTCCAACCGGCAGGACTACCTGTCGGTCGTCGCGCCCGGCACGCAGATCGTCACGGCCGACGGCGCGGGCTCGTACGCGGTGGGCGACGGCACCAGCTCGGCCGCCGCCATGGTGGCGGGCATCGCGGCCCTCGTCCGCTCCGCCCATCCCGGCCTGTCGCCGCAGGAGGTCCGCACGGCCATCGAGCAGGGCACCAGAAGACGCCCGCCGGGCGGCCACAACCGCACCTACGGCCACGGCGTGGCCGACGCCCTGCTGGCACTCCGCGCGGCCGACGAACTGCGCGCGCCGTACGAACTGGGCACCGCAGACGGACCAGGCACCACCGACAGGCCGGGCACCGCCGACGAGCTGGGCGCCACCGGCGGAGTCGGCGCGGCCAACGGGCCGGGCGCGGTGGTGGGCCCGCCCGCGCGGCCCACCCCCCGCCTCGAGGCGGGGCCGGGCGTGCCCGTTCCCGCGAGCAGGACCCCAGTGATCGCGGGGCTGCTGGGGCTGCTGGCGGCCATGTCCGTACGCGTGCTGGCGAGGCGGCGGCGCGACGGGGATTCACCCTAGCAAGCGCTTGTGTGATACTCCCTGCTATGACGTACGCGATCGAGGGCTGGTTCGCCGTCGACGCCGACGGGGTCGTCCTGCTCGGCACCCGCTGCACGGCCTGCGGCACCCTCTGCTTCCCGCCCCGCCGAGGGTCCTGCCCCGACCCCCGCTGCCACGGGACCGACATGGAGGTCGCCCGGCTGCCCCGGCGGGGGCGCGTGTGGTCGTACACGAACGCCGCCTACCCCCCGCCCCCGCCCTACGTGGCCGCGCAGCCGTACGTGCCGGTGACCCTCGCGGCGGTCGAGCTCGACGGAGCCGGGATCGTGGTGCTCGGCCAGGTCGCCGGCCTCACCGTGGACGAGCTGGAGGTCGGCATGGAGCTGGAGCTCACGGCGGGCCCCCTGGCGGACGGCCCGCTCGTGTGGATGTGGCGGCGCGCCTCATGAGCGGCCAGGCGAACGGCGTCGTGGTCCTGGGCACCGGCATGCACCCCTGGGGCAAGCAGGGCCGCCCCTTCACCGAGTACGGCCTGGCCGCCGCCCGCGCCGCCCTCGCCGACGCCGGGGTCGCCTGGACCGACGTCCAGTACCTCGTCGGCGCCGACACCATCAGGAACGGTTACCCGGGCTTCGTCGCCGGCGCCACCTACGCCCAGGCGCTCGGCTGGACCGGCGCCAGGATCGCCTCCTGCTACGCCGCCTGCGCCTCCGGCGCCCAGGCCGTGGACCTGGCCCGCACCAGGATCCTCGCCGGGCTGTGCGACCTCGCCCTGGTCGTCGGCGCCGACTCCACCCCCAAAGGCTTCTTCGCCCCGGTGGGCGGCGATCGTCCCGACGATCCCGACTGGCTGCGGTTCCGGCTGCTCGGCGCCACCAATCCGGCCTATTTCGGCCTGTACGCCCGCCGCCGGATGGCCCTGCACGGCTCGACCCCGTACGACTTCGCCGCCGTCAAGGTCAAGAACGCCCGCGCCGGCGCGCTCAACCCCATGGCCCGCTACCGCAGGACCGTCACCACGGAGGAGGTCCTGGCCTCGCCCATGGTGGCCGACCCGCTGCGGCTGATGGACATCTGCGCCACCTCGGACGGCGGCGCGGCCGTGGTGCTGGCCTCGGAGGAGTACGCCCGCCGCCACGCGGGCGCCCGCGGCCTGGTGCGCCTGGCGGCCGTCTCGACCGTCACGCCCACGTTCCCCAACACGGTCCTGGAGCTGCCGAACTTCGCCACCGACTCCTGCGCCGCCGTCCCCCCGCCCGAGCGGCCCTTCCGCGCGGCCATCGCGCACGCCGCGTACGAGGAGGCCGGCCTCGGCCCCGAGGACCTGTCACTGGCCGAGGTGTACGACCTGTCCACGGCCCTGGAGCTGGACTGGACCGAGGACATCGGCCTGTGCCCGCCGGGCGGGGCCGAGAAGCTGCTGCGCGACGGGGCCACCGCGCTCGGCGGGCGGATCCCGGTCAACCCGTCGGGCGGCCTGGCCTCGTTCGGCGAGGCGATCCCCGCCCAGGCCGTCGCCCAGCTCTGCGAGCTGACCGACCAGCTGCGCGGCCGGGCCGGCCCCCGGCAGGTCGAGGGGGCCAGGGCCGGGCTGGCGGCCAACCAGGGTCTGTTCGGCCACGGCAGCGCGATCGTCGTGACGCGATGAGACGCGAGAAGGCCCTCCGCGAGGGGAGGGCCTTCTCCGAACGCCGGACGGCGTCAGTTGACGTGGACCACGTCGTGCGTCTCGGCGAAGTGGCAGGCGCTCTCGTGCGCCGTGCCCGGCCGGATCTGGAGGAGCGGCTCCTCCTCGGCGCAGATCTCCTGCGCCTTCCAGCACCGCGTACGGAACCGGCAGCCCGACGGCGGGTTGGCCGGCGACGGCGGGTCACCCTGGAGGATGATGCGCTCCCGCTGCTCCCGCCCCTCGGGGTCGGGCACCGGCACCGCCGACAGCAGCGCCTGCGTGTACGGGTGCGCCGGCCGGTCGTAGATCTCGGTGTCCTTGCCGAGCTCCACGTACTTGCCGAGGTACATCACCCCGACCCGGTCGGAGATGTGGCGGACCACCGACAGGTCGTGCGCGATGAAGATGTAGGCCAGCCCGAACTCGTTCTGCAGCCGCTCCAGCAGGTTGATGACCTGCGCCTGGATCGACACGTCGAGCGCGGACACCGGCTCGTCGCACACGATGATCTCCGGCTGGAGCGCCAGCCCGCGGGCGATGCCGATGCGCTGCCGCTGGCCGCCCGAGAACTGGTGCGGGTAGCGGTTGATGTGGTCGGGGTTGAGCCCGACCACCTCCAGCAGCTCCTGCACCTTCTTGCGCCGGTCGCCCTTGGGCGCGACCTCGGTGTGGATCTCGTACGGCTCGCCGATGATGTCGCCGACGGTCATCCGGGGGTTCAGCGAGGTGTACGGGTCCTGCATGACCATCTGGATGTTGCGCCGCATGCGCTTGAGCTCGGCGCCCTTGGCCTTGCCGATGTCGCGGCCGTTGATCATGACCGACCCCGACGTGGGCCGCTCCAGCGCCATCAGCACCTTGGCCAGCGTGGACTTGCCGCAGCCCGACTCGCCCACGATGCCCAGCGTCTCGCCCTTGTGCAGGTCGAACGACACGCCGTCCACGGCCTTGATCGCGCCGATCTGCCGCTTGAAGAGGATGCCCTGGGTCAGCGGGAAGTGCTTGACCAGGTCACGCACCTCGAGGATCTTCTCACCGATCGCCATCGAGGACCTCCCTCCAGTAGTGGCAGGCGCTGCCGCGCGTGCCGCTGATCTGATGCAGTGGGGGGACGTCGGTCTCGCAGTTGCCCTGCCGGTAGGGGCAGCGCGGGTTGAACGAGCACCCGCTGGGCAGTTCGAGCAGGTTGGGCGGCAGGCCCTTGATCGCGTACAGGTCCTGGCCCTTCTGGTCGACCCGGGGGATCGACTCCAGCAGACCCTTGGTGTACGGGTGGGCGGGCGCCCGGTAGATGTCGTGCACGAGGGCGTTCTCGACGATGCGCCCGGCGTACATGACGGCGATCTTGTCGGCCACGTCCGCCACGACGCCGAGGTCGTGGGTGATCAGGATGAGGCCCATCTGGCTCTCGCGCTGCAGCTCGGCCAGCAGCTCCATGATCTGCGCCTGGACGGTCACGTCGAGCGCCGTGGTCGGCTCGTCGGCGATGAGCACCTCGGGGTCGAGCGCGATCGACATCGCGATCATGATGCGCTGCCGCATGCCGCCGGAGAACTGGTGCGGGTAGTCGTTGACGCGCTGCCTGGCGGCCGGGATGCGGACCCGGTCCATCAGCTCGACCGCCTTCTTCATGGCGTCGCCCTTGGACATGCCCCGGTGCACCCGGAACATCTCGCTGATCTGCCAGCCCACGGTGAAGACCGGGTTGAGCGCGGAGAGCGCGTCCTGGAAGATCATGGCGATGCGCTGGCCGCGCACCTGGGTGCGGGCCTCCTCCGACAGCTTGAGCACGTCGGTGCCCTTGAAGCGGATCTCTCCCTTGGGGATGCGCGCGGGCGGCATGTCCAGAATGCCCATGATCGCCTGCGCGGTCACCGACTTGCCCGAGCCCGACTCGCCCAGCACCGCCAGTGTCTCACCCGGGTTGACCGTGTAGCTCACGCCGTTCACGGCGCGTACGATCCCCGCCCGGGTGTGGAACTCCACGTGCAGGTTGTCGACGGCGAGCAGCGGTTCGTTGCCGAGTCCTCCCTCGACCGGCAACACGTCCGCTGACGTCCTGCTCACTGTTCGGTCCCCCCTTCTACCTGAGCTTCGGGTCGAGCGCGTCGCGTACGGCGTCGCCCAGCATGATGAACGCGAGCACCGTGATGCTCAGGAAGACCGCCGGGAAGATCAGCGGCAACGGCGCCTCAAGGAAGCGGCGCTGCGCGTCGGCGATCATCAGACCCCACGAGATCTCCGGCGGCTGCACGCCCACGCCCAGGTAGGACAGCGCGGCCTCGGCCGCGATGAACCCGCCCAGGTTGATCGTCGCCACGACGATCACGGGAGCGAGCGCGTTGGGCAGCAGATGCCGGAACATGATCCGGATCGGCCCGGCGCCCAGCGCCCTCGCCGCGACCACGAAGTCCTGCGACTTGGCCGTGATGACCGCCGCCCGCATGATCCGGAACGTCATCGGCCAGCCCAGGATGGTGAGCGCGGCCACCACCAGCCAGATGCCCCACCCGCTGTCGCGGAAGGTCGAGCCGATGAGCAGCGCGCCCAGGATGCTGGGGATGGCGAAGAAGATCTCGGTGACCCGGGAGGCCACGCTGTCCACGCCGCCGCCGAAGAACCCGGCGATCAGGCCCATGAGCCCGCCGATCAGCGCGGCGAAGATGGTCGTGCTGATGCCGATGATCAGCGAGTTCGCCGCGCCGTAGATGGTGCGGGCGTACAGGTCGCAGCCCAGGTTGTCGCGGCCGAACGGATGGCCCGCGCTGGGCCCCTGACGGGCGGTGGCGAGTTCGCAGGTGCGGGCGTTGAACGGGTCCACCGAGCTGAACAGCGACGGCCAGAGGGCCATCAGCGCCAGCACCGCGATGATGCAGAGCGAGATGATGAAGATCGGCCGCCGGCGCAGGTCGTGCCAGGCGTCGGACCACAGGCTGGCCGGCTTGGCCGCCTTCTCCTTCTTGTGGGGTCTCGGTGCGGGGGTCTCCTCGGGCGCGATGACGGGGCCGCCCGGTCGAATGTCACTCATAGCGGATCCTCGGGTCGAGCACTGCGTACATCACGTCCACGGCCAGGTTGGCCAAGATGTAGATCAGGACCAGGATGGTCACGATGCCGACCACGACTGGCTGTTCCCTGAGGTACACCGACATGAAGAGCTGGTTGCCGATGCCCGGCAGGTTGAAGATTCTCTCGGTGATGACCGCTCCGCCCATGAGGTTGCCGAGGTCGGCGCCCAGGAACGTGACGAGCGGGATCAACGCGTTGCGCAGGCCGTGCCTGCCGACGACCCGCCGCCGGGGCAGGCCCTTGGCGGTGGCCGTCCTGATGTAGTCGGCGCGCAGCGTCTCGGCCAGGCTGGTCCTGGTCAACCGGGTCAGATACGCGATCGACACGCCCGCGAGCACGAAGCCGGGCAGCAGATAGCTGCGGAAGCCCTCGGTGATGCCCGCGATGGGGAAGATGTCGAGCCCCGTCCACAGCTTGAGCCGTACGCCGAGCAGGAACTGCAGCACGAAGCCGGACACGAGCGTCGGCACCGAGATCAGCAGCAGCGTCGAGGCGAGGATCATGGTGTCGATGGCCTTGCCGCGCTTGAGAGCCGCCCAAAGGCCCAGACCCACGCCGATGAGGGCCTCGATGACGAGCGCGGTGATCGCCAGGTTGAGCGTCACCTGGAACTTGCCCGCCATGATCTGCGAAACGGGCACGTCGGCGAAGGTGACGCCGAAGTCCGCGCGGAAAATCACACCGCTGATGTAGTACCAATACTGGAGCAACAGCGGATCATTGAGGTGGTACTGCTCGCGCAGGATCGCGACGATGTTGGGGTCCGCCCGTTTCTCGCCCGCCAGCGCCGCGATGGGATCGCCGGGCAGCGCGAAGACGATGGCGAAGATGAGCAGGGTGGCACCCAACAACACGGGGATCGACTGGAGCAGACGCCTGATGATGTAACGGCCCATATAAGCCTCCCGTACACGCGAAGAAGGCCACCCCCCTGACCTTATGGGTTTTCGGCCGGGGAGCCGCCTCCTCGCTTACCCCTGTGGGGTGGGCGCGGCGTCCGCGCCCACCCCGGGAACAACGTCAGACCTTCTCGACGTCAGCCCACTCGACCTGGTTGAGCAGGTTGATGTGGACGTTCTTGACCATCTTGGAGTAGCCGGAGTTGTTCCGGTAGAAGTACACCGGGATGTACGGCAGTTCCTCGTTGAGGATGTCGTCGGCCTGCTGGTAGAACTTCAGGCCCTCCTCCACCGAGGGAGCCTGGTCGCCCTGGGCGATCAGGTCGTCGAACTTCTTGTTCGAGTAGCCGCCGTAGTTCGAGCCGGTCGCGATGGCGCCGGTGCTGAAGATCGGCGACAGGTAGTTCTCGGCCGACGGGTAGTCGATGGCCCAGCCCATGCGGAACAGGCCCTTGTACTTCTTGGCGTCCAGCTCGTCGAGGATGCTGGCGAACTTCTCGAAGGGCTTGGCGACGGCGTCGATGCCCAGGTTGGCGCGGAGGTTGTTGGCGACGGCCTCGATCCACTCCTTGTGCGGACCGTCGGCGTTGTAGCCGATCTCCAGGGTCTTGGGACCGCCGGCGGACTCGTACAGCTTCTTGGCCTCGGCCGGGTTGTACGTGCAGGCCTTGCACGCGCCCTGGCGGTAGCCCGCGATGGCCGGGTTGATGAAGTCGTCGGCCGGGGAGCGGGTGCCGGAGAAGACCGTCTCGGCGATGGTCTTGCGGTCGATGGCCATCGAGATGGCCTTGCGGACGTCGACCTTGTTCAGCTCGTCGTTGTACTTCAGCGGCACGCCGATGTAGCCGACGCCGGCGTCCGGCTGGTCCTGGTAACGCTCACCGAGGGAGGACTTGGCCTGGGCGATCGCCGCCGGGCCGAGCGAGTCGTGGATGTCCAGGTTGTCGGCCATCAGGTCGTTGAAGGCGACATCCGAGTCGGTGTAGAGCTTGAACTGCAGCTTGGTCCAGTTGCTCGGCTTCTTGCCCGGGTACTTGTCGTACACGGTCATGTCGATGCTCTGGTCGGTGCCCTTCTTGTAGGGCTTGTCCAGCTTGAACAGGCCCTGACCGATGGGCTGCTCGCCGAACTGCTGCGTGATCTTCCCGTCGGGGCCGAAGGCGGCCTTGGGCAGCGGGTAGAACGCGGTGTAGCCGAGCATCGTCTTGAACTGCGAGAACGGCGCGGCCAGGGTGACCTTGAACGTCGTGTCGTCCACGACCTCCAGGCCCTTCATGCCCTTGGCGGTGACCGACTTGCCCTCACCCGGGTTGAGGTCGGCGAAGCCCTCGACGCGGCCGAAGAAGTAGCCGGCGCTCTGGGCGTTCTCCTGGTTGGCGGCGTAGTTCCAGGCGTCCACGTAGTTCTGCGCGACGAGAGGCTCGCCGTTGTGCCACGTGTAGCCGGACTTGAGCTTGATCGTCCAGACCTTCTGGTCATCACTGGTGATCGACTCGGCCGCGGCCTCGACGGCGTTCTTGTTCTCGTCGTAGGTGACGAGAGGCTCGAACACGGCCGCGAGGACCTCCGAGCCCTCGGACTCCGTGGTGTTCGACGGCACCAGGAGCTCCTGGGGCTCACCGAGCTCCATGCGGACCGGCGTTTCGGCGCCGCCGCTCGCGGCAGTGCCACTCTCCGAGGCACCGCCACCACACGCGGCAACCGCGAGGGCGAGCAGCGCGGTACCGGCGACGATCTGTGCGCCCTTAGTAACACGCATGGTAAAGAAAAATCCTCCCTCTACAGTGGGCGTACAGCGCTGAGCTGCGTGTTCGTGAGCAGCCTGACGGGGGAGTCCTGGTATCCCCCCCGGGTTTGGCCGACCAGGTCAAGCCAGCCGTACGCCCTGCCAGTCGATCGCGACTATCCCTTACTACTTGCCACCAGCGAGTCTCTGGCGCGTTGCAGTTCGGTCACACGTCCGCCTATCAACCGTCACAGACAATCGGTGCGATCTGTGGTAAATCGTACAAAGAGCCCAGTACCGGTTGGACCTGGACCTGAACAGACGATGAAAATTACCCCCTGGCCAAGACTGCTCGTGCCTCCGCCACCATCGCCCGCCCCTCCTGGGCTACGGTTGAACAGGTCTTGGCGGTGGCTTGGAACCCCGGCGCCCCGAGACACCGTCCAACAGTCTGCCGGTCACGGTCCAGCGTGACAGGCACCCCACCGACCCGGATCCAATAGAGTCCTTGCCATGAGCCAGCCGGAATCCGCTGTAGCGGACGCCCAGGCGGGCGGCCGGAGCGGGGAGCCGCTGGCCAAGCTCGCCAAGAGATACGGGCTTCGCCGTGCCATCGCACGGCCGAGGTTCCCTGTCTACGTGCGCCAGCTGTGGGAGCGGCGACACTTCATCCTGACGTACGCGACCTCCCGCAACGTCTCGAAGTACTCCAACTCGACGCTGGGCCAGCTGTGGCAGGTGCTGACCCCCCTGCTCAACGCCGCCATCTACTTCCTGATGTTCGGCCTCATCCTGGGCGGCAGCAAGAACATCGAGAACTACCCGGCCTTCCTGCTGACCGGGATGTTCATCTTCACCTACACCCAGCGCACGGTCACCGCGGGCGCCAAGTCGATCACCGGCAACCTGTCGATGATCCGGGCTCTGCACTTCCCGCGCGCCTCGCTGCCGCTGGCCTACACGATCCAGGAGCTGCAGCAGCTCGCCATCTCGATGAGCGTGCTCCTGGTGCTCGTGGTCGCCACCGGAGAGTTCCCCACCTGGTTCTGGCTCATGATCCCGGTGGTGCTCCTCCTGCAGACGATGTTCAACATCGGGGCCGGGCTCGTCGTGGCCCGCCTCGGCGCCTCGATGCGCGATCTCAACCAGTTGCTGCCGTTCATCACGCGCACCTGGCTCTACGCCTCGGGCGTCTTCTTCTCGATCCAGGCCAAGGTCGTGGGCTCGGCCGGCCTCCCCCAGTGGGTGGCCGACGTGATGTACCTCAACCCCGCGGCCTCCTACATCGAGTGGATGCGGGAGATCCTGATCAAGAGCCACAACCCCGAGCTCGGGCACCACCCCCCGACAATGGTGTGGATGTCTTGCGTATTCTGGGCGGTGTTCGCGCTCGGATTCGGCTTCTGGTACTTCTGGCGGGCCGAGGAGAGGTACGGGCGTGGCTGAGACCAAGGAGCTGCAGCAGGTGAAGGGCGACAAGCCCGCCGTCCCCAAGGACGCCAAGGCGCGCCCCGCCGCCGCCAAGTCCGCGGGCAAGGCGCCACTCGACGTCCCCACGGGCACGCCGACCGTCATCGTCGACGACCTCCACATCGTCTACCGCGTCTACGGCGCGGCCTCCGACGCCGAGAAGGGCAACGCGGTCAACGCCCTCACGCGCATTCTCAAGCGCCAGGGCCGCCCGCAGATGAAAGAGGTCCACGCGGTCAAGGGCGTGACGTTCGTGGCCTACCACGGCGACGCCATCGGCATCGTGGGCCGCAACGGCTCGGGCAAGTCCACGCTGCTGCGCGCCATCGCGGGCCTGCTGCCCCCGCACGAGGGCGCCGTCTACACCGACGGCCAGCCCTCGCTGCTGGGCGTCAACGCCGCCCTGATGCGCGAGCTCACCGGCGAGCGCAACATCGTGCTCGGCTGCTACGCGATGGGCATGACGCCGGCCGAGGTCCGGGAGAAATACCAGGAGATCGTCGACTTCTCCGGCATCGACGAGTTCGTCCAGCTGCCGATGTCGACCTACTCGTCCGGCATGGGCGCCCGCCTGCGCTTCGCGATCTCCTCGGCCAAGACCCACGACGTCCTGCTCATCGACGAGGCCCTCGCCACCGGCGACCGCGAGTTCCGCAAGAAGAGCGAGGAGCGCATCCGCCAGATCCGCGAGTCGGCCGGCACCGTCTTCCTCGTCGCCCACGACCTGCGCGTCATCGAGGAGACCTGCAACCGCGTCATCTGGCTGCACAAGGGCAAGATCCGCATGGACGGCGACCCGAAGGAAGTCATCGCCGCCTACAACAAGGGCTGAGCCCGACAAGGACTGAGACCGCAGGTCCGAGCGCCGTGCCCCCGCGAAGGGCGCGGCGCTTTCCTGTGCGCGAAACGCCCGCGACGGGAGGGACGAAAGACTGACACCGGGCCCTGGGTTCCGATAGGATTCGAACGTCAATTCGATCCGAGGACCGGTGATGGACAAGGACCGGTGATGGAGTGGGAGCGCGCGATGGGAGAGCTTTCGGCCGCGATCGACCACCTGGCCACCGAAGACGTGACCGAGATCCCGCGGATGCAGCTCGCCGAGCAGCTCCTTGAGCTGCACTGGCAGATGGCGAGGCTGCAGGCCCAGATCGCCCGTCGCACGGGCGTCCGACTGCCCTGACCGACCGACATACCCCGCCGCGGCGAGCGGCAGACCCCCGACGTGAGCCGGACGTGAGCCGGACATGAGAATGCCGCCGACCCTGATCGGGCCGGCGGCGGGGCTCGGGGGCGCCGCTGCCCTGCATGAGAACGGCGTTGCCCGAGCCCGGGCCTGGGCGCGTCCGCCCGAGCCCGCCATTGAGACCGCCCGCTCGCCGCGGGAGGCTCGTAACTAACCCACGCGCGCCAGCTCTTCGAGCGCCCGGCACCTTGAAGGGCGTCCCGGAGACCTGCCGCGTCAGTGCGACGACGTCCCGGCCCGTTTGCTGCGGCCCAGGGGAAATCACGTCGTCAGGGGACCACTGGGGGTGGGGCAGAAACGAAGCCGCCTTGCGCCGGCACGACCGGTTCCCGGGCATCGGCACCCAGGGCGCCCGCGAACCACCACGCCGGCTCTCGGCGAGCCACGCTCAGCACCGCCTCCATCGCGTTTCCTAGCCGCGATTCCAGGTGTCCCGCACCGAGCCCGTCAGCGCGTCGGTGGTCCATCCGAGAGCGGCCATCAGGTCGCCGTAGCCGGGGACGGCGCCGGCCCCGTTCGCCTCGACGGCGTCCGCGGCGTCGACCGCGAGCGGCACCAGCTCGTCCACGGTCGCGTGCCGTACGGCGGCGGGCAGGACCTCGGCCACCGCCGCCGTCCCGACCGGCGCGGCCCGGCCGACGACCGGGGCCTGCTCCCCCTTGTACGGCAGCGCCCGCAGCGCCGCCTGGGCGAGGCCGGCGGGCGAGGCGCCGCCCGGCAGGGAGCCGAAGTCACGCGCGGGCGCGGCCAGCAGCCCGGCCGCCGGCGGGCCGGACAGCGCGCCCAGAGGGCCCTGGGACAGCGCGCCCAGCGGGCCTCCCGACAGCGGGCTTCCCGACAGCGCGTTCAGCGGCAGCGAGGCCAGGCCGGTCACCGGCCCGGCGAGCGCGTCCAGCGGCGCGGGGCCGCCGGTGAGCTCGCTGACCGTCCGGTCGGAGACCCCGTGCACGCCGCCGACCGGCAGGCCGCCGCCCGTCAGCCCGGACGGTCCGGGCAGGCCGGGCAGGGCGGCGCCGTCCAGCATGTCGCCGGCCTGCACCTTGCCCGCCGCGCCCACGGCGTCCTTGGCGAGGCCGGTGACGAGGTGGAACGGCCCGTAATCGGCGCCGTCCGCGTTCAGCGCCGCGGCCTGGGGCTGGATCCGTCGGGCGGTTCCGGCCGCCGGGGCGGCCGCGCGGCGCGCGCCCGACACCACGGGCAGCGACTCGGTCATGCCGCCGCCGCCGAGCGGGATCCCGCTGCGGATCGGCGACAGCTCGGGAATCGGCCGGCCCCTCCTCGTGGCGTCCTCGGCGGAGTTCGGCGTCTGGGACCGGCCGACCGGCCCCCGCCGCCCGCTCGCGGCGATGGCGTCCTTCTCGGCCTCGCTCGGCTCGCGGCGGACCTGGCCGCCGGCCGACTTGGCCTTGCTCCCGAGCAGGCCGCCCAGGAGCCCCCCGCCGGTCGCGGCGCCCGCCAGCCCGCCGCCCGTCAGCCCGCTCAGGAGACCTCCCGCAGGGCTGCCGCCGGCGACGCCGGGGCCCCCGCCCGGGCCGTCGGCGAGCGCGTTCCCGGCGGTTTCGTATAGGGCTTCGGCCTGGGCGGGCGCGGCCAACGCCGCGGCCAGGCCGAATGCTGTAGCGGCTACCGCCGCCTTGACTACTCGATTCATGATTGCCTTCCCGGCTCGTGATCGATCGCTCTCGAATGCGGTGGAAATGCGAATCGATAACCCCCGTATGCCGCGTCGTGCACGCTATGGGCACCACACTGAGCGTGTGCGTCACGGCTGAGCTACGCCAGCAGTTGTACCACTGGGCCAGGCGCGTGAATGCCCACGTGACAGGGGTTTGCAGGCCGGTTACCGAGTAAGGGGAGAGCGTTGAGCGGGAAGACAAACCGGGAAATAGGAGGGTCTTGTTTCCGATATTGCAGAGGCGGTTGTGAACGCGGCTGTCAAGTGGTATGGCGTCTTCCGGCCCACGAACAATAGAGACGCGAAATGAATTGCCGCGGGCCGGATGACGGGGATTTCCAAGGGCGCCGCCCCCCGCTCAGGAGGGCAGCAGAGCCCCTTCCGGTTCGAACGGGAAACGTTCGTCGAAGGCCGGCCGCAGGTCCGTCAGCCAGACCGCCTCCGGGTCGTAACGCGCGAAGAAGGGCCGCCCCACGAGCGAGGGGTCGCGCGCCTGGATGAAGTGGAGCACGAAGACCTGCTGCCCCGCGACCTCCATGACGCCGTCCACGCACACCTTGCCCGGGGTGGCCGACATCGACGGGCCGCGCACCGTGCGGCACAGGCCGGAGACGGACGCGTACGCGTCACGGAAGACCTCGTACGCGCGGGCCAGCGGCACCGCGAAGTAGTCCTGCGGCCCGGTGTCGCGCTCGACGAACAGGTAATAGGGGACCATCCCCATGCGCAGCTGCCGCCGCCACATCGACGTCCAGACGGCGGGGTCGTCGTTGATGGAGCGGATGAGCGGCGCCTGCGTCCTGATCGTGGCCCCGGTGCCGATGATGCGCTCGACCGCCGCCTGCACCTGCGGCGGCTCCAGCTCGCGCGGATGCGTGAAGTGGGCCATGAACGCGAGGTTCTTGCCGGCCGCCACCGTCCGCTCGAACAGGCGGAGCGTGTCGTCGGCGTCGGGATCGCCGGTGAAGCGCTGCGGCCAGTAGGCGAGCGACTTGGTGCCGATCCTGATGGATTCGAGCTGCTCCAGCTCCAGCAGCGGTTCGAGGTAGCGCCGGAGCACCGGCTCTCCCATGATCATCGCGTCGCCCCCGGTGATGAGGACGCTGGTGACCTCGGGGTGCCGGCGGATGTAGCCCACCATCCGATCGACGTCGTCGGAGGCGAACTTCAGGTCCGCGTCGCCGACGAACTGCGCCCACCGGAAGCAGTACGTGCAGTACGCGTGGCAGGTCTGCCCCTGCTTGGGGAAGATCAGCACGGTCTCGGGATATTTGTGCTGCATGCCCGGCACCGGCTCGTCGCCGATCCTCGGGACGTTCAGCTCCTTCTGGCCCGCGGGATGCGGGTTGAGCTGCGCGCGCACGCGGTTGGCCTCGGCCTGGAGCTCCGCGTTCGGCGCCTCCGCCTTGATCAGGTCGGCCAGTCGGGCGACGTCCGCGGCGGGAAGCATGTCCGCCTGCGGGAAGACCAGCCGGTATATGGGGTCGTCGGGCGCGGCCGACCAATCGATGAGTTCGTCGACGACATAGGCGTTCGTCCGGAACGGCAGGACCGTCGCGACGGCGCGGACCTTCAGCCGTTCCTCGTCGTCGAGCCCCGCGCGCTGCAGGAGCTCGTCGAGATGCTTGGACGTGTACGCCTTGAAGCGCCGCGTGCCGGTTTGTTGCAAGATCACTAGGCCGTTCCCATCTTTTTTGTTCGATCGGACGTAAACCGAAGGACCTCTTCGCGCGTCTAAGGACCTTAATACCGAGACGTGCATGCTCACGCCCACGGTTCCGCCAGGCTCCAAGTTTTCCTTCAGTTTCACCAACACTCGCGACATATCGCGATTAGTCATAGACTCCGATGTCGTGACCGATGAATCCGCGATACGCGCCTCGGACGCCGACCGCGACCAGGTGGCCGCGGTCCTGGGCGAGGCGCTCGCCACAGGACGACTCACCAGCGTCGAGCACGCCGACCGTCTGGACCTCGCCTACTCGGCGACCACGATGGGCGAGCTCGTCCCCCTGACCAGGGACCTTCCCGAGGTGACCGCCTCCGGAGCCCCCGCCGCCGTCGAACGGCAGGTCATCCACTCCACGTTCAGCAAGATCATCCGACGGGGGCGCTGGGTGGCCTCCCGCCACACCAAGCTCACCGCCCGCTTCGGCGCCCTCATCATCGACCTGTCGGACGCCGTGCTCCCCGGCCGGGAGATCACCCTGGAGGCCGACGCCTGGTTCAGCAAGATGATCGTGCGCGTCCCCGAGAACGCCCACGTCGTCGACGAGGGCGGCTCCGTTTTCGGCAAGCGGCTGGTGACCGGCGGCTCCCAGGCGGACGGGCCGCTCATCCGGGTGACCGGGAAGTCGGCGTTCTCCAAGGTCATCGTGTCCCGGGCGAAGACCGACTGGAACCTCGGCTGAAGGACTGCGACCGGCGGCGCGGGGAACGACAACCCTTACCCGCCGGTTAACCTGGCAGCAGCCTCGCCCTCGATGCGGACATACCGAGCCCGCGCGCCGGCCAAGCCGTGACGGCGGGCGAGATGCCGTACGAGGTGACGATTGTCCGACAGCAGGCCCGTCGCGCTGGACGCCATGGGCGGCGACCACGCACCGCACGAGATCGTGGCCGGCGCCGTGCACGCCGTCCGTGAGCGCGGCCTGGCCGTCGTGCTCGTCGGCTCCCCCCGCGTGCTCTTCGAGGCGCTCGCCGACCACGACGCGACCAAAGAGGTGCCGATCGTCCGCGCCGAGGAGGCCCTCGCCATGAACGAGGGCGCGCTCGCCAGCCTGCGCCGCCCCCGCTCCAGCATCGCGGTGGCCTGCCACCTCGTCCGCCGCGGCGACGCCTGCGCCGTGGTGTCGGCCGGCTCCACGGCGGGCGTCGTCGCCACCGGCCGGCTGCGGCTCAAGGCGCAGCAGCACGTGCTGCGCCCGGCCATCGCGGTCCGCCTCCCCACGCTCCCCCGCCCGACCCTGCTGGTGGACGCCGGCGCCAACGCCGACGCCAAACCGGAGATGCTGGTGCAGTTCGCCCATCTGGGCGCCGCCTACGCCGAGCTCGCCCACGGCGCCACCGAGCCCAAGATCGGCCTGCTCACCATCGGCAGCGAGCCCGAGAAGGGCAACAAGCTGGTCAAACGGGCCAACGAGCTGCTGCAGAGCTCCCCCGGCCTGCAGTTCGCCGGCAACATCGAGGGCCACGACCTGCTCACCGGCAAGGTGGACGTGATCACCACCGACGGCTTCACCGGCAACGTCGCGCTCAAGACCATGGAGGGCGCGGTCCGCTACGCCTTCGCCGAGCTGCGCACCACCATCGAGGAGAGCAGGCTCGCCAAGCTCGGCGCCGCCCTGCAGCGCAACCGCCTGCGCGAGCTGCGCAACCGCCTCGACGCGGAGGCGTACGGCGGAGCCGTGCTGCTCGGACTGAACGGCACCGTGGTCATAGCCCACGGTTCCTCGCGGGCGCCGGCGATCAGCGCGGCCTGCCAGCTCGCCGCGGATATGTCCGCCAATGGGATCGTCGCCCGAATCGGCGACAGAATAGCGACATCACACCGCTCCCACAGACTCTGGTGAACCCGTAAGGTGTGAGACCGATCCACAGATACAGGGGGTTATGTGGTCGGGCTCACCTTTGACGGGCTCACTGCTGCCCAAGTCGCGGCGGCGAAGCCCAACGACGTCCCACGCCGGTCCAGCAGATCGTTCAGCGCCATCATCAGGGCGAACGTCCTCACCTTGTTCAACCTCGTCATCGGCGTGCTCTGGGCGCTCATCCTGATCTTCGGCGAGTGGCAGGACGGTCTGTTCGGCCTGGTCATCGTGGCCAACGCGCTCATCGGCATCATCCAGGAGCTGCGGGCCAAGCACACGCTCGACAAGCTCGCGGTCGTCAACGAGGCACCCGTACGCGTGCGCCGCGACGGCGCCGAACGCGAGATCCACCCGCGGGAGATCGTGCTCGGCGACCTGATCCTGCTCGCCCCCGGCGACCGCCTCCTCGTGGACGGCGACGTGATCCGCTCCGACGGCCTGGAGGTGGACGAGTCGCTGCTGACCGGCGAGGCCGACCCCGTACACAAGAAGCCCGGCGACCAGGTGCTGTCGGGCAGCTTCGTCGTGGCCGGCGCGGGGGCGTTCGTGGCCACGAAGGTCGGCACCGACGCCTACGCCGTGCGCCTCGCCGAGGAGGCCAGCAAGTTCCACCTCGCCCACTCCGAGCTGCGCGAGGGCGTCTCCAACTTCATCAAGTACATCACCTGGCTGGTCATCCCCATCGGCGCCCTGCTGATCTACAGCCAGGTCAGCAACTCCGTCGACTTCGGCACCGCGATCACCGGCGCGGTCGCCGGCATCGTCACCATGATCCCCGAGGGCCTGGTGCTGATGACCTCGATCGCGTTCGCCGTCGGCGTCGTACGCCTCGGCCGCCGCCGCTGCCTGGTCCAGGAGCTGCCCGCGATCGAGGGCCTGGCCCGGGTCGACGTGCTCTGCCTGGACAAGACCGGCACCCTCACCGCCGGCGGCATGGAGCTCGACGAGGTGCTGCCGCTCCGCCACGACCAGCCCGTGACCGACGCCCTGGCCGCCCTCTGCCACGCCGACCCCCGCCCCAACCCCACCGCCCAGGCCATCCGCGACCGCTACGCCGCCCCCGCCGACGGCTGGAAGCCTGGGGAGAGCGTGCCGTTCTCCTCGGCTCGCAAGTGGAGCGGCACCGACTTCGGCGAGCGCGGCGCCTGGGTGCTCGGCGCCCCCGACGTGCTGCTGCAGAGCGGCGACGGCTACGACCGCGCCGCCGCGCTCGCCACCACCGGCGCGCGCGTGCTCGCGCTCTGCCGCGCCGACCGGCTGCCCGACCCCGGCGACGGCTCCGCCGCGGCGCTGGAGCCCGTCGCCCTCGTCACCCTCAAACAGCGCGTACGCCCCGACGCCGACGAGACCCTGCGCTACTTCGCCAAGCAGGGCGTCACGGTCAAGGTCATCTCCGGCGACAACCCCGAGGCGGTCGCCGCCATCGCCACCGGCCTCGGCATCCCCGACGGCCACCGCTTCATCGACGCCCGCACCCTCCCCGACGACGACCCGCAGAAGCTGGGCGAGCTGCTGGACGAGCACGCCGTCTTCGGCCGGGTCTCCCCCCAGCAGAAACGCAAGTTCGTCACCGCCCTGCAGGCCCGCGGCCACACCGTCGCCATGACCGGCGACGGCGTCAACGACGTGCTCGCGCTCAAGGACGCCGACCTCGGCATCGCCATGGGCGCGGGCAGCCCGGCCACCAAGGCGGTCGCGCAGGTCGTGCTGCTGGACAACAAGTTCGCCACCCTCCCCCACGTCGTCGGCGAGGGCCGGCGGGTGCTCGCCAACATCGAGCGGGTCTCCAACCTCTTCCTCACCAAGACCTTCTACGCCATCGCGCTGTCGCTGGCCGTGGGCGTCGCCGGGGTGATGTTCCCGTTCGCGCCCCGCCACTCGACCCTCGTCAACGCCCTCACCATCGGCATCCCCGCCTTCTTCCTGGCACTCGCGCCGACCCTCGAACGCGCCCGCTCCGGATTCGTCCGCCGGGTGCTGCGCTTCGCCGTGCCGTCCGGGGTGCTGTGCGCGGTCGCGGTGCTGGTGTCGTTCTGGCTGGCCCACAGGGGCGACTCCACGCTGATCGAGGACCAGACGTCGGCGGTGATCACGCTCTTCATGGCCACGTGGTGGGTGCTCGTCCTCATCGCCAGGCCGCTCACCTGGTGGCGGGTGCTCCTGGTCGGGGCCATGGGGGTGGCGTTCGCGATCGCGATGTCGCTGCCCTTCGTACGGACCTTCTTCGCCCTCGAACCGGGCGGCCTCGCAGGCGACCTGACCGCCATCGGCGTCGGCCTCGGGGCGGCCGTTTTGATCAGCGTCGCGGTCAAGCTCGCCGGTACCCTTAGAACATGACCGACCCGCAGATAGTGCTCACCGAGCGCGTCCAGCAGGCGCTGGCGCACGCGTTCGGCGCCGAGCACGCCGACGCAGACCCGCTGATCCGGCCCTCCCAGTTCGCCGACTTCCAGGCGAACGTCGCGATGAGCCTGGCCAAGCGGCTGCGACGAGCCCCGCGGGAGGTCGCCGAGGCGATCAGGGCGGAGCTGTCCGACTTCCCCGGCACGGTCGAGGTCAGCGGCCCCGGCTTCCTCAACATCACCCTCGACGACGGCTGGATCGCCGCCGAGGCCCAGCGCATGCTCGACGACCCGCGGCTCGGCGTCGGCACGGTCACGCCCACGCAGACCGTGGTGATCGACTACTCCGCGCCCAACGCGGCCAAGGAGATGCACGTCGGCCACCTGCGCACGACCATCGTCGGCGACGCGCTGGCCCGCCTGCACGAGCACGTCGGCAACACCGTCATCAGGCAGAACCACCTGGGCGACTGGGGCACCCCGTTCGGCATGCTCATCGAGCACCTGCTCGACATCGGCGAGGAGGCCGCGGTCGAGCAGCTCGAAGCCGGCCAGGGCACCGAGTTCTACCAGGCGGCGCGGGCCAAGTTCGACGGCGACGAGGCGTTCAAGCAGCGCGCCAGGGTGCGGGTGACCACGCTGCAGTCCGGCGACCCCGACACGCTGCGGCTCTGGCACGTCTTCATGGACGCCACCGTCCGCTACTTCAACAAGGTCTACAGCCTGCTCGGGGTCACGCTCACCGACGCCGACATCGCCGGCGAGAGCATGTACAACCCGATGCTGGAGCGCACCTGCGCCGACCTGGAGGCGTCCGGCACCGCCGAGCTCAGCGAGGGCGCGCTCTGCGTCTTCCCGCCGGGCTTCACCGGCTCCGACGACAAGCCGCTGCCGCTCATCATCAGGAAGAGCGACGGCGGCTACGGCTACGCCACCACCGACATGGCGGCCATCCGCTACCGCGTCCACGACCTCAAGGCCGGCCGCATCCTCTACGTCGTCGGCGCCGACCAGGCGCTGCACTTCCGCATGGTGTTCGCCGCGGCCCAGCAGGCCGGCTGGCTGCCCGACGAGGTCTCGGCCGAGCACGTCCAGATCGGCATGATGCTCGGCAAGGACGGCCGCCGCTTCAAGACCCGCTCCGGCGAGTCGGTCAAGCTGACCGACCTGCTCGACGAGGCCATCGAACGCGCCACGGCGGCCATCGCCGACCGCGGCTACGACGCGGCCACCCAGGCCGAGATCGCGCGGGCGGTCGGCATGGGCGCGGTCAAATACGCCGACCTGTCGGTCAGCCACGACAGCGAATACGTCTTCGACTTCGACCGCATGCTCGGCTTCACCGGCAACACCGGCCCCTACATGCAGTACGCCACGGCCCGCATCCGCTCCATCTTCCGCAAGGCGGACATGGAGCCGGCCGAGGCGCAGGGCGCCATCACGCCCGGCGAGCCCGCCGAGCGCGCGCTCAGCCTGCACCTGCTGGGGTTCGGCGAGCTGGTGGCGCAGGTCGCCGCCCAGTCCGAGCCGCACCGGCTGTGCGCCTTCCTGTTCGAGACCGCGAGCCTGTTCAGCACCTTCTACGAGCAGTGCCCAGTCCTCCGCACCGACGTCGCACCCGAGGTGCGGGCCTCCCGGCTCGCCCTGTGCGCGCTGACCCTCCGCACGCTGGAGACCGGGCTCGACCTTCTGGGCGTCCCTGTCCCCGAGCGCATGTAACACACAGTTGGCTCGAAGCCGCCCGTTCCGTCGTGGGCGCGCCTCCACCGGGTTGGCGCGCCCATACGGCTAGGCTTTACGCGGTCATGAACTGAGGCCGAAATGGGGGAGTTCTCTGCCTTGAGCACGGACCTTACTGCGAGCCCCCAAGCAGCGACGGAGGTGCATCGCTACGCGGAGGCACTGCTGGCGCACCTCGCCGCCGACGGCGCGGCGCCGCCCACCGCCCCGGTCGGCTTCCGCGACGTCCCCGGCTACTGGCTGCCCCCGGCCGTCGAGGCCCTGGTCGCCCTGCTGTCCGGTGACGACCCGCTGGAGCCGCTGAGCCGGGCCGCGAGCCGCGACCAGCAACGCACCGCGCTGTTCCTGTGCCTGGCGCTCGCCGTGTCCGGGCAGGGCAGCCGCATCCACGCCTCCTGGCTGGGCACCGCCTTCGGCGAGCTGTCACTCGACCGGCCGGTCAGCCACGGTCAGCGCTCGCTCTGGCTGGCCGCCGCGCGCGGCGCGTACGGCCCCGCCGGCAAGATCTTCGTCCTGCGCAAGCTCGACGCCCTCGCCGTCCAGGAGCACGCCGACGCCGAGCAGTGGATCCAGGCGCTCATCCCCGGCGAGCCCGCGGTCGTCGTGCCGCCCTCGCTGGCCGACTTCCCCGAGATGGCCGAGATCCCCGAGCTGGCCCGCCCCGCCATGGCCGCCGACCGGCTGGCCCGGCTGCGCGGCCGGTGCGCCGAGATCACCTCGGCCCGCAAGACCGGCCCCGACGCCCGCGTCCCGCTCGACACCCCCGCCACGCACCTGGCCGAGAACGAGCCGCTGGCCGTGCTCCGCTCGCTCATCGGCTCCGGCGGTCCCGAGGGGCCGATGGCTTCGCTGGTGTCCTACCTGCTGGACGACCTCCGCCCCGGCGCCGACCCGCAGCTGGCGGCGATCGCGCTGCACGTGGCGGCCCCGATCCTGCGGA
Organism: Nonomuraea bangladeshensis; assembly: GCF_039529455.1. NCBI lineage: Bacteria > Bacillati > Actinomycetota > Actinomycetes > Streptosporangiales > Streptosporangiaceae > Nonomuraea > Nonomuraea bangladeshensis. The sequence goes on along the minus strand of NZ_BAAAMV010000027.1, from coordinate 3,170 downwards.
TGGTGGCCGAGGAGCTGGAGACCGACAGCAGCCTGGAGCCGCCCGAGACGCTCACGGTGCCGATCCTCGGGCACCGCATCCACCTGCGCCCCGAAGGCCCTGACCGGGCCTCGCTGGCCGTGGCCGAGCAGTCCATCGTCACGGAGGGTGTCATACCGCGCGCCCGTCCGTGGGCGGCGATCCTGCTGATCGTGGCCGGAGTGGCCTGCCTCGCCGGCGCCGTCCTGATCACCCCCCTGCTGGCCGCGGCCGGCGTCGCCATGATCGGCCTGGCCGGCTGGCAGCTCTGGCAGCGCCGCAAACTGGTCGACGCCGACGCCCAGTACGTCGCCGGCCAGGTCAGCGAGCTGCGGGAGCTGGCCGAGGGCGCGGTGTGGGCACTGCACGCCTACGCCCGCGAGTCCGACGCCCGCGCCAAGCAGGCCGCCGAGGACGCCAGCGAACTCTTCCGCCTCATCCGCCGCGGCCCCCGCGCCGCCTGACCCGCCGCCCCATCCCCACCGCCTGACCCGCCTTGGACCCCAGCCGCCCGGCCCACCCCCAGCCGTCTGGCCCCATCAGGCCGAACGGGCGGCGGGCTGCCCACCTGACCGCGTTCCTCGGCCAGGCACCGATGCGGCGGATGCGGCCCCAACAGCAAGAACCCGGGCCTGATCACCTCAGACCCGGGTTCTGAAAGCCGGTCGCCGATTCCGAGGCGCCCCCAGCACCCCGTCACCAGCCCGTCCGGTCGCCCTTCGCCCCGGCAACCGGACTGCACTCCCTCGGCCGACTATGTCGTCTCGATCTCCACATGCGCCGGGGCAAGCAGGAACACCCGCTCCGCGATGCGCTCGATCCGCCCCTCGCATCCGAAGGCCAGCCCGGCGGCGAAGTCGACCATTCTGGTGGCCTCAGGCAACGCCATGCCGGAAACGTCCATGATCACCGTCTGGCCGTCACGGAAGTGCTGGCCGATCAACGGTGCGTCGTTGTACTTGAGCGGCTGGACCATCACGATGCGTGAGGAGTCGACGTTCGCGCGCCACCGCCGAGCTGCCCGCTCGGTCGCCGGGACATACTCGTCCTCGTAGTGCTCGTCGTCGTCATAGGCCTCGTCGTAGTGATCGACCCCGCTCAGGCCAAGGTAGCTCACCACCTTGCGCACTGCCCCCATCGGCTTGTCCTTTCCTCAGGAACTCACCGTAATCGGCACGTCCCTACACATTGGACGGTAACCGACGATTCCGCATTCGCCACGCGACACGCCCAGGCCTAATTCCAGTTTGTACGGCTTGCAGCCCGGTTGCATCTTGATATCCACTGCCCAGATACCATCGCCCCCATGCGCCTCTACACCGTCGACGCCTTCACCAGCACAGCTTTCCAGGGTAATCCGGCCGCCGTCTGCCTGCTGGACTCTCCCGTTACCGACGGTTGGATGCAGAGCGTGGCCACCGAGATGAACCTCTCGGAGACCGCGTTCCTTCACGGGGATTCGCTCCGCTGGTTCACTCCGGCGGTAGAGGTCACGCTCTGTGGTCATGCCACCCTCGCCACGGCACATGTCCTCTATTCGACCGGTGCGGCGACGGGACCGATCCAATTCCGTACGGCCAGCGGCACGCTCACCGTGAATCGGCTCCCGAGCGGGGGGATCACGATGGATTTCCCGGCGAAGGAGGTGACCCCCGTCACACTTCCGACCGGCCTGGAGAAAGCCCTCGGGGCGACCCCTGTGCGCGTCGGGATAAGCCAGCTCGATCTGCTGGTCGAGCTGGAGTCGGAGGAAACGGTACGGAACCTGACCCCCGACATCACCGCCCTCGGGGCCGTGGACGCCCGCGGCGTCATCGTCACCGCCCGGGGCACGGAAACGGACTTCGTCTCCCGTTTCTTCGCGCCCAAGGTCGGCGTCCCGGAGGACCCCGTAACCGGCTCGGCCCACTGTGCGCTCTCCCCCTACTGGTCGGCCCGTCTCGGGCGCGCTTCGCTTGTCGGCGCGCAATTGTCCAAGAGAGGCGGAATCGTCCATGTCACTTATGCCGGAGACCGCGTTCACCTGGCGGGCAACGCCGTAACCGTGCTGTCCGGCACCCTACACGTCTAGCGACGCGACCTCACTTTGCGTAATCATTAGAGCGCAGAAAGTGGGGTGCTTTGTTCGTCGTCATCGTCGGGCTGCTCATTGCAGCCGCCGCGGCCGCCGTCACCGGCGTCGTCGCCTTTTACGCCAACCGGTTCATCGCCGCGCCGCTCCGCCACGATTTCCGCGAGGGCAGCAGCGCGGTCACCGGAATCGTCGGCACGCTCTTCGCCGTCAGCATCGGCCTCGTCGTGGTGGCGGCCTGGAACCAGGTCAACTCCGCCCACCAGACCGCCTCCACCGAGGCGAGCAACCTCACCGACGTCTACTGGTACTCCCGCTCGCTCCCCGACACCCAGCGCCAGACTCTGCAGACCCTCGCCACGGACTACGCCACGACGGTGGTCCGCGAGGAGTGGCCGCGCATGGCTCAGAACCACACGCTCTCTCCGCGCGCCTGGCGCCACGTCGAGCAGCTGCGCGCCTACTTCCAGACCATCGAGCCGGCCACCGGCGCCGCCTCCACCCGCTACAGCCAGGCGATGAGCCGCATCCAGGCCGTGCTGGACGCCCGCCGGGCCCGCGCCCAGATGGCCGCCTCGGGCGTCCCACCGCTCCTCTGGGCGGCCCTGGCCGGCTGCGGCCTCGTCGTGCTCCTCCCGGCCATCATCTGCGGCAGCCCGGTACGCAAGGTCCACGTCACGGTCGCCGCCGTCGTGGGCGGTCTGGTCGGCCTGGTCCTGTTCCTCGTCCACCAGCTCGACTTCCCGTTCAGCGGCGGCATCGCCATCGGCCCCGAAGCCTTCGAACAGGCCCTGACCCGCTTCACCAGCATCCGCACCCTGGAAGGCACCGGTTAGCACTGGGAGGACGGCGCTCACCTCTCGATCAATGCGAGCCGGCGGCCGACGCTACCGACCTGCCGCGCAAGAGGACGCAGACCCCTCCAGCAAGGGGCAGAAATGCAGAAGGGCCCCAACTGAACCAGTCGGGGCCCTTCATAAAGATTGTCCGGCGGTGACCTACTCTCCCACACCCTCCCGAGTGCAGTACCATCGGCGCAGAGAAGCTTAACTTCCGGGTTCGGAATGTAACCGGGTGTTTC
>NZ_BAAAMV010000026.1:0-48283 GCF_039529455.1 Nonomuraea bangladeshensis | reverse complement strand
CAAGAGATGGACCATGCGCTGGAAGGCACCGTTGAACGCCTTCCAGATCGCCTTCGAAGGCCGCCTCACCCCTGCCAACCTCTGAACACTTCAACAACCAAGATCAGCCGTTAAGTTGACACTCCCACAACTTCCGGCGAGGCCATGGTGTCCGGCACCTGCCGCGGCCCTTGCTCGACCTCGCGCCATGCCGGAATGACGGAACCCACGAGCAAAGTGGGTGATTTGTGAATCGGTAGATTCGTCGGTTCACAAGGCAGACTGGCAGGGCCTGGCCTTGAATGAGGCCATGAAGGTGGGGGACATCTGGGCTTACCGCGGCAGGGCGCGTGATCACACCTGTCCTGTGGAGCGGGTGGATATTGTTGAGCGGGCGGCCAAGTCCAACAAGTACGTGGTTCGCTTTGTCGATGAGGGTGAGCGTCAGGAGGTAGTTCCTGGCGCTGCACGAGTTTTGAAGCGGTACACGTCCTCCACGAGTACCCGCCCGCAGCCTGAACAGCATGGATGTAGTTTTCGGCAGGCGGAGTACTGCTACATGTACTGGGCGTATCGAGTGGCGATGTCGCGTTCTGGATTGCAGAAGCGAAGGATCTGTTTAACTTGGTCAGCGGTTTGCAGGGTGATGGGAGAGCGTCCGTCGAGGCGAGATTGGTTCCAGTTCATCTTGCTAAGTGCGAGTGTCTCGACACCGAGTTCGCGGGGACTGACGGATAGCTGTGCCGTACGGAGCCCGAGGGGCCGAGGAACGTACATACCGGGGTAAGTGGAGTAGAAATCGACGCTGCCTCGAGTGTAAATCAGGTGTTCATATTTGCTGAGCGACATGAACGTTCCCCGTAAGGGCGGGGCTGAGCCGGGCCGGAACAGCAGGGCGTTCTCGCTGCTGGTGATCCAGACGAGGTCGAGGGCGTGTAGGTCGCGCTCGTCGGCTGCGGCGTTGAAGCCATCCTTCTCGTCGCTGGTGAAGCGGGACGACTTGTGGACGACAACTCGAGCGGGCAGCGTCCGGTGCTCGCGTTTGTAGACGGTGAGGGCGTTGAGGAGCAGTTGGCGGGCGTCGGCACCTATGAGATGAGGTTGGCGGTCTTCCTTGCTGACGTGGGCGGTTCCGCCGCGGACGATGACCCCGTCGCCGAGTTCATTGAAGATGTGAGCCACGGCGGTGTCTAGCGTGTCAGTACCGCCTGAGCGGTAGAACGAGATCCCGACGTAGCAGGTGGATAGGTCGGTTGAGGATCGTTGGAGTCTCCAGGGTACGCCGCCGGCCTTGTAGTAGAGCGCCACGTGAACGTTCCAGGCACGGGTGGCCTCATCTTGGCGACTGCGGTTGGGTGGTGGTGGTGCGGTCTCATCCCACGTACTGCGCCGCATGATCTGCAAAGGCTTGCCAAGGGGGAGCGCGCGCGCTTTGAGGAGATCGTGAAAGTTGGTGGTGATCCCGTTCTTGGATGAGGGAAGGTTGACGTCGTTGAGGTCGTCTGGGCGGGCGACGACGATGACGTCGACCCGGTTGTCTTCGGCGATTGCCTCAATTTCGTCCATGTAGGCGTCGACCACGGCGCTAACTGCGAGCTCACCTGGCAGGCTTGCCGCCCGGCTGAGTTCGCGGTCGGGTACTTCGCGGCAGTTGCGATCGGCGAAGGTGAAGGTAGTGAACAGCCCTACGCCGCTGTCGCATCCGGGGAACGCAGGGAACAGATGCGGGTATTTGGCGTCCTTGGCTGCGATGGGTTTCGTGCAGCGGTCCATCCATCGTCTGAGACCGTCAAGCTGATCGCGAGAGCCGACCAAACCGAGGCGAATCGTTGTTGGCGCACTCGGGAGGCCGAGGTCGGCGGGCCCGAATGTAGAGATTCCAAAGCGCGGGTCGACGTGACGCTGAGCGCTCCCGAACTCAAGTTCCGGCTCGTCGAGAACCTCTGCCCACATTAGCGGCGCCTCGTCGACCGACGCTGTGGGCCGGGCGCTTTCTCAGATGGCATCAAGGGTTCTTCCAGGAGGGTGAAAAGGTCTTCGTGGTCTACGCCGGCTTCCTTGAGTTGCTGTTCGAGCTCAGGATCTGGACGAACTGGGGCCTCGTCTTCAGCCGCGGCCTGGGTGGGTGCCGGTCCCCACCAATTGTCGTCGATGCCGCGGTCTACCTCGAAGGTCAGCAGGGATTCGAAGGCAAGCTTCGTATCGGATGTCAGGAGGTCCCCTTGTAGGTAGCGTTCCCACATCAGGGTCCATCCGTGGACCGCTGGATGGCGGTCGAGACGTTTGATCCCGGCCAGAAGGCTATCGGCGAACGACGCTTCGGTCCGGCCGTCCAGCGTGAAGCAGTAGTCGACCCCCAACTGGCAGTACCAGGTGTCGCCAATGCGGCGGAATCGTGGTTTGAGCGCTGCGTGGTGGTAGTAGGCAACACGCGTCTCGTCGGTCTTGCTGGGGTGTGGGGCGAAGACCGTCCTGCCGCGGTGGCCTTGGCCGCGGCCTTCCTTGCGGGCGCGCAGGTCGCGTGTCGCGCGGAAGTGCAGGTGATCGCGGGATTGATGCCATTGCAGATCTCGGCCTCGGTCGGCAATCAGCGTACAGCGCAGAAGGTCGGCGAACCGGTGGGTTATGTCATCGTCATCACTGAACGCCCACTCGGCACTGTCATGGCATTCGACGCCGCCGTCATGGAGCTGGCGTAGCGGGTCGGAACGGAGCTCGCCGAAGCTGATCAGCAGGCCGTCGTGAAGAATCCAACCGTCAGTGCAGCGGCCCTCAGCGGCTTTCACCTTTTCCCAGGCTTCCTTGTAGGAACTGACCGTGGTTGGCGCGATAGACAATGTCTCTGGCCATGATGCAATCGGAAGGAGGTTGCTGGTCAGAAGTTCCTTCTTGGGTGGCGAGGCGAGGAAGAGGCCGGAGTCGCGCGGCGTGCCCAGGCGGAAGATGTCGGCTGCGGCTGATGGGCCGAACACTTGCGTGTGTTTGTTGATCGTGACGGTGCGCTCAGCTCGGCGTCGGGGGTCGCCGAACTCGGTATGGACATCGAACCACCACGCTTCATTGTCCTTGGGCCGGGAGAGCACGACGATCACCGGTGCATTTCCGCTCAGCCAGTACTCAAGGTCGGCAGAATCAGCAGTCCATTGGAAGCTGTCATCAGATTCGTATGAGTGTCGAAGGTTACTCGCCTTGCTCTGGACCATGACGATCCGGTTCAGCGCTTCACCGCCCGGACCGACAAGCTCGATCTCTCCGTCGATGCCGTGATCCACGCGACGGTCGTGGTACAGGAAGCCCATGCCGTTCACGCGCTGAGCGATGAGCGCAACGCCACCCTCACCGATGATTGTCTGCTGGGCAACCCTTTTCCTGCGGCTTGCTGGTGCTGGCACCCCGCCAGCCTACGCAGAGGCTCCGACAGTCTGCGCTCGTCGCGCTAATCCCGCTGGAAGCATTCCTTGCCACAGCCTGAGGCTTCATCCGACACGCCACCAGGTCATGGTCTTGGAGCGGCAGCTCGCCGCCAATGCACGAGTGAGGCTCGCTCCCTGCCACCCTACGGTCGTGCCGCCGAGCTGTTCGCACAGAAAACAGTCGGTTTCGGCGACCCATGGACATCGCTCCAACAGCACCACGACGACGTGACCATCGTCGTCACTGAGGTGCTGCAGTTGTGAAGCTTTGAATCGTTCCGGTGCGCCCGACTGTTCCTGATCCCGCAGGCCTCATCCCGCTTCGCGGGCTGTCGAAGCGGCACGTCGTCAGGCTGCTCACCGTTGTGGTCCTGGCACCGCGTCTGCTACGGCAAGCCGATCAGCAGCCACTCTGGAACGATCCGCGCGACACCGCGGGCCGCTTAAGCGAAGCCGTCCGGGAAGATGCGATCCGCGCATTCCTCGGTTTCGTGATCGCCTACGAGGCCTTCCGGCGTGTCGCGCAAAGCGTGAACGTTCGACTGCGTAGGCGTTCTACGATGTTGTATCTGAGGCTGGAGTGACTATCGCCTGAATCGAAGGCGATTGTACATCCTTTCCCACCCCTCCCCGCGATCGGAGCTTACAGCGCGTGTTGCTCACTTGCTTCTCCGTCAGGGGATTCCGCTCTCTGCTGCGACTTGACGGCATTCCTGTCAGCAAGCCGACGATCCTGGCCGGCCCGAACGACGGCGGGAAGAGCGCGATCCTCGCGGCCCTGAGCTACCTGGTTGGTCGATCCCCTCTGGAAGATGACGATCGCACGTACTTGTCGTCGTCTGACTCGCTGTCGCGATGCGAGTTGACCGAGGTCGAAGGCGTGTTCGCGCTCGACGAATGGGAGCAGAAGACGTTCGGTCTCGGGGCCACCATTCGACTGCGGCGCTCGGCAGGCGCTGACCTCGTCTCGCGTCTAGAGTGCTGGCTGCCGGTTCCGCGGGATGAGCGCCTGCGCGATCTGTCCTCGTACAAGGTGCCTGAACTCAAAGCGCTGGCCAACGAGTTGGGCCTGTCCCCATCCGGCACCAAGAAGGCGGACATTGAGCTGGCCCTACGCGAGTACGCGGCCCTCCACTCTGGCCCTGAAGGATGGGTTCAGGCTCCTCCAGGCTTGGAGACCCGCATGCCCACCGTGCTGCCTTTCGACGGACGATCCTCTGAGCCCAACGAAGCGGTGCGTTCCGTGCTGCAAGGCTGCTTTCAGACGCATCTGGCCGACGAGACTCTGCAGGGGCAGCTGAACGAGATTCAGGCCCAGGTCAAGGAGAGTCTCCAGGCAGACGCCCAAGCGTTGTGCGACCACATTCTGAGCCGGTGTCCCGACCTCAAGGAGGTCTTCGTTGAGCCTGAGGTGTCCTTTTCCCAGGGGTTGAGAGCTGCTCCGCTGCGCATCGCTCGCGCTTCCGGGGAGCATGTGGGCCTCGAGCGCTCGGGACAGGGCAGCGCCCGGCGCATCTCGCTGGCGATCTGGGAGTGGACAAGCAAGTTTCTCCAGACCGAGCAGGACCTCGCCGCCGAGACCGCGGATGTGTCGGAGGAGCCTGTCCCCTCACGGCCTCAAATGATCATCGTCTATGACGAGCCTGACACGCATCTCGACTACGGCTACCAGCGTAAGATCATGCAGTTGATCAGGGAACAGAGCGCGCTTGCTCACGTCGGCGTCATGGTAGCCACGCACTCCATGAACCTGATCGACGGCGTCGACATCGCCGATGTGGTCAATCTCAAGCTTGATCACGGTGGCCGAACCGTCATGGAACGGCTCGGGACCGACGAGCACGGCGCCATCGACCGGCATCTGCAGCACCTAGCGGCGTCCCTAGGGCTAAGAAACTCGGTGTTGTTGCATGAGCGCGTCTTCCTTGCTGTCGAAGGTCCCTCAGAGCAACAGGCCATCCCCGTGTTGTTCCGCTTGTCGCAGGGGCTTGCGCTACAGGCAGCCGGCATCGCTCTTTGGGCGTGCAACAACAACGAAGGAGCCCTGCACTTGGCCAGCTATCTGGTCGAGCATCAGCGATCGGTCATGCTCATGATCGACGCTGACAGCAGGAATCTGACTATCTTCAAGTCGGAGCGGCTCAGGACGCGCTTCGGGCAGGCCCACGACGACATCGTCAGATTCCTCGGTGAGCCACAGAAGCTGAACGAGTTCGAGGAACTCTTCAACGACGAGGTCTGGGCCGACGTCGCCAACACCATCTGGCCCAGAACATCTGGACAGTGGCACGCTGAAGACTTCAAAGCCCTGCGCGGGAACGGCAAGTTCAGCAAAGAAGTTCACGGTCTACTTCAACGGGAAAGTGAGGCGGGGCCCGGTGGCAAGCCGGAGATGATGTACCAATTGGCGTCGTCTCTTACTCAGGCCGAGCAGGTGCCTCCCCAGCTCAGGGAGATATTCACGGAGCTCATGCGACAAGCGGAGTAGCGCAGGCGTCAGGATCCTGTCGGCGAGCACGCCGGTCTCGTCGTGCTCGCATACGCTCCTTGCGCTGATCGGACGTGGGCTCCGCCCAACGGTGCCAGCCCACAGGCGGCTTCCACCGCTGGGCGTGATCGCGCTCATCCACGCCACACCAGCGGCAGCCATTGGGTGAAGGCAAGGACTGATGATCGAGGTCTGGAACGTCGTGAGACATCGCACCTCCCCTTCTGAACTTCATTATTCCTGGCACTACTGACATTTCCCTCACTGACTGCCCGCAAGCAGAGAAGGGACGCCACGTCTTCGGGTTGCGTATCGGCGGCCTCCTCCGTCTGCAGCCACCAGATCACATCGGGCGATCTTCCCACGCTCAACAGCGTGGTTTCCATTTCGTATCTTGATGGATCCTGGTGCGGCGGTCACAGTGAGTGGGGTGCTGGTCATCGACCGGAGGTGAACGTGGCCCGCGTCCCCAAGCTCGACACCGCAGCCAGTGCGTACGCGATCGTTGCCAAGTTCGGCCGGGTGGTGGCGGAGAAGCGGGGGCTGGGTGGTGCAGAGGAGGACCAGTTCCGTGGGCCGTTGGAGACCCTGCTGCGCGACCTCGGCGCCTTGATTGGTGTCGAGGCGATCCCCTACGGCGAGGTGCGACTGAAGCATCTGCGGGCGCGGCCGGACTACGCGGTGAACATCGGACAGGTCCGCGTCGGTTACGTCGAGTTGAAGAGGCCTGGCAAGGGGGTGCCAGGTGCGCCAGAGTGGCGCCCCGACAAGCGGGATCTGGAGCAGTGGGGCAAGCTCTCCGCGCTGCCCAATGTGGTGTACTCGGACGGGGTTACGTGGGCGCAGTACTCGTTCGGCGAGCGGATCTCGCCGATTGTCAGGTTGGCGAACACTGTTGCGGAGTTGCGTCGTCCGGCGGTGCCGGCCGTCGCTGAACTGGTAGGCGTCGTCCGGCGGTTCATGCTCTGGGAGCCGGAGTCGCCTCGGACGCTCGGCTCCCTTGTGAAGATCATCGGAGGACTGTGTGGCCTGCTGAAGGACGAGGTGTACGCCGCGATCAGCGACCCGTTGAAGAAGCGCTCCCAGATGCGGCTGGCGCTGTTGGCCGACGACTGGCGGAAGCTGCTGTTTCCTGGGCTCGACCATGAGCGCTTCGCCGACGCTTTCGCACAGACTGTCACGTTCGCGCTGCTGCTGGCCCGCTCAGATGGTATTGACCTGGTCGGCGAGTCCTACCAGGAGATTGCTCGGAAGCTGGGCAAACGGCACCTGCTGATGGGGCAGGCTTTCGCGGTACTTACCAGCGGGGCCGACGATGAGCTCAACACCATCGAGACCCTCCGCCGAGTGATCAGCGTCGCGGACCTGCAGACGCTCGACGTTAGCCCGGTAGACGCCTACGCCTACCTCTACGAACGTTTCCTCGCGAGCTATGACCCTATGCTCCGTAAGGACACCGGCTCTTACTACACCCCAGTCGACGTAGCCCGCCATCTTGTCCGATTTGTAGACGAGGTGCTTCGTGAGCACCTTGGTAAGGAGTGGGGGTTCGCCGACGACGACGTGGTGGTCGTCGACCCGGCGATGGGAACCGGTACCTTCCTGGTCGAGGTCATTGGCTGTGTCGCGGACCGGGTTGCCGACAAGCTCGGGCATGGGTCTCGAGAGGATTACGTCAATGACCTGGTCACGGACCGGCTGATCGGGTTCGAGATCCAAGTTGCCCCGTACGCGGTGGCTGAACTGCGTATCCATGGTTCGTTCCGGAGTCGGTTCGCGGTGGAGACTCCGACTGAGGCTCTACGGTTTCTCAGCGACGCGTTAGCTGACCCGCACCATGTGCAGCCAACGCTGGGCGCCCCGTACCGAGTGATGGAGGAAGCGCGGGACAAGGCGAATGGCATCAAGCGCAGGATCCCTGTAATGGTAGTGATCGGGAACCCGCCACATGTGGAGAACGCCAAAGGCCGAGCTGAATGGATCGAACGCCCTCGCAAAGGAACACCCCGGCTCGAAGCCACGGTTGACCGTCCCTCGCTTGACGAGTTCCGAGCCGGCGGCCTCGGCCGATATGAATCTGACCTACATGGAATGCCGTGGTATTTCCTGCGCTGGGCAACCTGGAAGGTGTTCGAGGCCGAACATCGATTGCCAGAAGGCGTGGTTGCGTTCATCGTCCCCTCCAGCGTGATCAAGGGCGCGGCCTTCAGAGGGTTGCGCCAATACCTGCGACGCACGTGTGACCTGGGCTGGGTCATCGAGCTCACACCGGAAGGGAACCGCCCGCCGATCGCCACCCGGGTCCTCGGGCCCGATGTCGGGCGCCAACTCGCCATCCTCGTCTTCGCCAGGACAGCCCACTCGGACGCGGGGAACCCAGCGATGGTGCGCCATCTAGCGTTGCAGGGAACGCGTGAGGAGAAGACAGCCGCGCTAGCGCAGTTGACGACGACAGGATCGCGCTGGCACACCTGCGGTACCGGGTGGCAGGACTCCTTCTTCCCAGCCACCGACCCGCAATGGACGGCGTTCCCCTCGCTCGGTGACCTGATGCCGTGGCGGTCGAGAGGTGTCACCCCCGGACGAACATGGGTCTACGCACCCACCGCCGAGGTCCTGCAGGCCCGGTGGCAGACATTCCTCGCGGCATCGACCGAGGACCAGCGTGAATTCTTTCGAGAGGGGCGAGACCGCACGCTGCACAGCAGAGTGGACCCACTGCCTGGGTTCCCGCCAGTCCAGTACTCGCTGGCAGAGGAATCGGGGCCGTGTCCCGAGCCGATCCAGGTTGCTTACCGCTCGTTCGACCGGCAATGGCTCATCCCCGACAACCGACTCCTTGTCATGGCCCGTCCGCCGCTCTGGCAAGTCCGATCCGATTACCAGATCTACGTTTCCGAGCAGGACGCCCACGAGATCACTGACGGCCCGGCTCTGGTCTTTTCCCATCTCATCCCCGATCTGCATCACTTCGACGGTTGGGGCGGCGGCGGGGTGCGTCCGCTCTGGCGCGATTGCCTGGCCGACGCTTCCAACATGACCCCGGGCTTGCTCGAACACCTCCGCATCCGGCTGGGTGCTCCCGTCTGCGTAGAAGACGTGCTGGCGTATATCGCGGCGATCACCGCCCACCCCGGATTCGTACGCCGATTCCGGGAGCATCTTCGACAACCGGGCGTTCGTGTTCCGCTTACCCAGGATTCAACATTGTGGAAGCGCGCGGTGACGATCGGACGCGAGATCCTCTGGCTGCACACCTATGGCAGTCGCTGCGTCGATCCCGCCGCGGGACGGGGACGTTCAGAACGTGCCCTTATCGAACGGTTCGGCGTCAAGTGCTTGTCCGCTGTCAAGGCACTCCCCGAGCGACTCGGAGAGCATCTCGATTACGACCCCGAAGCGCAGACACTCATCGTGGGCAGCGGGAAATTCGCCCCCGTACGTCAAGAGGTAGTCGATTACACGGTTTCCGGCCGGCGCATCGTGTGGCGATGGTTGAACGATCGGACCATCCAGCCTCGAAACAAGCGTCGGACATCCGCTCTGGACGACATCACACAGCTCTCCTGGAACCGTGAATTGACACTCGAATTCCTAGCGCTCCTTTCCGTCCTAACCGGATGCGTCCTGCTGCACCCCGAGCAGAACCAGCTGCTGACCGACGTGTGCTCTGGGCCGCTGATCGGCGAGGCCGACCTCGCCGCCGGTGGCGTTCTTCCAGTCCCGGGATCAGTGACGAGGCCGCCGAAGCCGACGCAGGTCGGCGTACAACTTTTTGGCGATCAGTGATCTCAACCAGCGTCAGCATGGGCAGCAGGTCCTCCAACCCGCCGGCTAATGTGCGCCCGAGGCCGACCACTACGAGTGGATGAAAGATCGATGTCTGCGGAGCTCCAGCGTGCTCCTCTTTGTGCGAGAGGACGGCGTCAGCCGCTAGATCACCCCTCCGGGATTGCCCCTGGCGTAGGCGCGAGGCAGCGTGATTGGACCTCGGCTACGCCGAACTCGCGCACGGGCGTGAGACTGTCGATGTCACCTGCGACATCCCGGCGCATCCGACGCGCCACCGCAACCCTCCCGCTCGGCGAACGTCTCGCCCTTGCGGAGGTCAATTACTGCTCGTTCAGCTTCGAGTTCCACGCAATCCCTATCTCCCTGCCGGGGTCTACCAGTCGGCGACTGGCCTGAACGCCCGCATGTCGGAGGTTCGGGCGTGCTCCCAGGAATCCAGATGGTAAGCGTTGGGGATCTTGCTCAACGGATGATGAGAGCGCAGGGAGCAGACGATTAGCTCGCTGTCTTCGAGTGAACGCGGCCAGTCCCGCGGAGCGGACACATTGCTGTTCTGCCGGAAGGGGTTCTCCGCCAAAATGGCGGTGACCCATTCGCGCGGTTTAGGTGGGCATCCGGACGATTTGTCGCAACAGGGGATAGCCTCGAACATATCGCCCAGAAATGGATCCACGGACACGAGGTAGCCGGCCGGCTTGAGCGGTACGTTGATCTCTGCGCGACGCCGGATGACGGCGCGGGCGGTAAGGGGGCGGAAGTAGCCAGCCGCCGTGGCATCGAACTGCTCGAACAGGTGCCGGAGTGGCTGACTGTCTACAGGAATTCCCGGGAGTTGAAAGGACACGTTACAGCGGCTGATCACGCGGGAAGCGTGACTGGCGACGTCAGCGGCCAAGGTATAAAAGCCTCCGCCCTGGCAGACGTCGAAGTACATCACTTGTTCTGTATGGTGTATTTGTTCCAAGCCGTCGCTGCGTTGTTTCCATGCGCGCAGCGTGTCAAGGAATTCGCGGGCGCCTATGCCGTGCCAGTTCACGGTGGCCTGCTGGATGCTCCAACTTGGCCGGGAGGTTATCCACCCCATGGAGTTGAGCGCGTGCAGAAGGTCGGCGAGGCCGTTCTCGTTTAGGGCCCTGATCGGCAGGTCAAGGCAGACGCCGCTGCCGTCCGCAGGTACCCAGTCCACGTCGGGGAGATCTTGAACGAAGACGAGTTCGGCGTAGCCACCTCCTGAGCTTACGTAGGGCAGTGGGTTCAGGTCTGCGCCAAGTAGTGTGAGGTCCGAAGCTGGCAAGTTGCTAGACGGCTGGCGCTGACGACGGTTCCGGGCTCCGGTAGCCAGGTGAACGCGCCCGTGGGTAACCAACGTCTCCCATTTGGTCCACAGAAGGTTGGCCAACGTCTCTGGCGCTTGCAACACCTGCGCAAGATCTTCCTCGCCAAGCAGGAGGATGGGTTGCCGGCCTCGCCAATGGATGACCTGCTCAGTGATGGTGTCGGTGAAACCCGACACGCTGATGATCACGCCGATGACGGCGGCCGACGCTGCCCGCTCCAGCCGGGACTGTACCGCGTCGAGGACGTCCACACTTACAGGGGTGTTTTCCCATTTGGCCTCGATCAGGTACCACCGGTCTCCGTAGCTGGCTACCAGGTCCGTCTGTCGCGGACGGGCAATGCCAGCGTTGCGTTGGACGCGGAAGTGCGCCTGCTGGAAGAGCCGCTCCAGAAGTTCTTCCAGTTTCAGCCCACGTTGGTGCGCGTCCGGACTGGACCGTAGCCGCTGGAACTCCGTCGGCAGCGGTGACTCCCATCCCATAGCAGTTCATCCTTCCTATTAGGCGACGCACCGAGGCGTCAAACGGGCTCATCTGGTGGGTTTGGCCAGGATCCGGGCAGGGCCTGCAAGTCCTCCATCCCCGGCCGAAGTCATGAGGGGAAGACTGACACCATGGCGAGGGCCGGGATTCCTGGGGTTGGTCAGTGGGGGTCCCGCCAGCCAGAGACAAACTCCAGGAGACGACACTGAACAAGTAAGACAACGCCGTTACTGAAATGAACGGATATGTTCGGCGCCAGCAGAAGCGCATTTCGCCAGGCTAGGTGTCGTAGATGGAGGCAACAATGTCCCGGGCGAGGGGCATGCTGGAAGCGGCCACGAACTTCTGTCGACGGTCCATGGCCCTATTGATGTCAGCCAGGCTGGCGAACTGGTAGTCCAGGGGGATGGGGTCGCCTTCGAGATCGAGGACTACGCCCCCTGCGGCGTCGAGGATGTAGTGCCCTGGCGCCAGGTCCCAGACGGCGAAGCCTTTGGCGAACTCGATGGAGGCGTCGGTGAAGCCGGCCGCGACGTGGCACAGACTAACGGACCCGAAGTCGACTCCGATGCGGCCACGAGTCGCGCCGTCGGCGGCGGGCTGACTCAGCGCGTCGAGCAGGTGGGTCTGTCGGCCGAGTGGCTGAAGTCGTTCGGCGGGCTTCATGAGGTAATTCGTGATCAATGCCTCGCGCAGTTCTGCGAAGCGGTGGAGCTTCAGCTCGTGTGCCTTGCCGTCCTGTGTGTAGACGAACGCGTGGTCGTTGCCGTCCTCGTCGCGGGCGGCGAGGTAAATCTGCAGGTGGTGAAAGATGTCGCCCACCACCGCGGCGATGGGCCGGGCGAGGCTGCGGGAGTACACCATGACGTGTGTGTATCCGTAGAGCGCGCGGACGGCCAGCTCGCTGGTGTCGAGCGGATCGACCAGAACACACAGGTCCGGGTCCGGGTCATCTCCGATGACCTGCGGGTCGGCCTCTTCGGAGGCGTAGATGTACGAGGAGATGATCGAAGTCAGAAGCTCCCGGTAACGCTCGTGCATCCACAGGTCATGTGCGGACAGGAAGTTGCCGACGTGACGTTGGTTGGCGGCTTCTGATCGTTCACCGGAGAGCGCGGCCTGGATGAGGCGTGGCCGGATCTCCCCGATCACCTGCGCGACCAGTTCGGCAAGGCCTTGGGTGAGGCCGGGGAGGATGGGAGGGGTTGTCACTAGAGGACCTCCATACTGTTCAGCGCAGCTCCAGCGGTGGCTCTATGCCTGGAGGGCTCATCGTCGCAGCGACGAACACCGCCTTGATGTTTGCCGCTCGCATGATGCTCGCGCCGGTGAGATCGTCGAAGTTATCGACTTCGAGCTTCCCCTTGGTCATCGCTCCGAATACGGCGAAGTAGATCTGCGCGCCGGGATACTGGTTGCGGATCTCTCGTGAGATGAATCCGACCACATCGGCATGTTTCACCTCAAAATCACACAGAACGATGTCGGGGGCGTCCGGTAGCTCTGGAAAGATCGACGCCTGGTCGAGGCTGATGAATTCGCGGCTCTTGTTGCATTTGAGGTAACCGATGGGACAGCGACCGAATTGGGCTGATGCGAGGAAGGTGGCCATGACCAGTCCGGCTTCGTTGATCCCGAAACAGGCGTCTACATCGGTACGGCGGCCAAGATTCTTGATCTGGTGGATGAGGCGCTCGATGCCATTGCCAAAGGACGCCCAGTCGAGATTTAGGAGTTGGCCAGGGGCGGGGTTGGGCAAGGAGTAGACGAATCTGTCCGGGTTTCCGTACTCGACGGTGGGAGCGGTGATGATGAAATTCTTGCCTATGGTGCCGGGGTCGGCCACTGTCGCTATGGCGGCCGGTTCGGCTTCTTGCCCTTCCGCCGCCGGCGCCGTCGTATCCGCTTGGCTTGCGGAGTGAATCGTGGAGTACCTCTTCAGTGCAAGCTGGTCTTCCACGGCCAAGCGCTCGTATGCTTCGGCGACCAGATGGCCGGGGGAGATGTCCTCCTCGACGACGCCTGCGGGGCCGCCCCCATAGGCGGCGGCGAGGATCAGCAGGCTGGTGAAGCCAGGAGCCGAGCCGGCCCTGCCGCGTTCACGGGCCCAGGTCTCCCACGCGTTGATGGATGTCCCGCCCAGGCTGGTCTGGTGGCCGGTCATCTGGTTGTACCGTACGGCGGCTTGGTCCTGGGAAAGGCCGCACGCATACCGATGCGCCTGAAGGCTGCAAATGGTCGGATAGCGACGCATCAGTTCCGTGGCCGCCTTTTTGACCGATCCTGTCTCTAGCCACAATTCGTTGCCGATTCGCGCCAACCGGCGTCCTCGCGCCTGCGGACTTGAGTCCTGACTCTGCTTCGACATCCCACTTCCCCCTCCCGGAAGCGCCACCAGGTTACCCATTGGAATGGGTACTGACAGGTGGCTCCCGAGAATATGCAGGTGAGGGCCGCCTTGAGACCGGGGTGATTGCGCACTTACTGCTAGGTGTAGCAGATCCACGCCCTGGCTACTGTCGATGTCATGCCGCTGGCACGAGCAACCGTTTCGGAGGACAAGTTGACCAAGCATGACGTAGAAGCCACGAGCCCCAACCGCCT
This sequence comes from Nonomuraea bangladeshensis, assembly GCF_039529455.1. Classification (NCBI taxonomy): domain Bacteria; kingdom Bacillati; phylum Actinomycetota; class Actinomycetes; order Streptosporangiales; family Streptosporangiaceae; genus Nonomuraea; species Nonomuraea bangladeshensis. The sequence continues at coordinate 34,187 of NZ_BAAAMV010000026.1, read as the reverse complement.
CGCCGTTCGCCGAGTGGCTCGGTCGACCACGGTCCAGATGTGCGATCTGATAGATCCTGAGGACATTGCGACGATGGGCCCCAAATGCTGGCTTGACCTCCTGCACAGCATTCGGAATGACAAGCTACGCCCGAAGCATGACGGGGAGAACGTCACTATCGAGATCCACGATGCGGCCTCAGGTCAAAGCCCTCACATGGTGCGCACCACCAAGCGGGCGTACACCGAGTTCCAGAAGGCCGCCGTGAACGGCCGATTCGATGGGTTGAAGCCCGCGCCGTTCGGCCTGGAGTTCGGCCCGTGGATCTGGGCCGAGGGGGTCGTGGAGGAAGCAGCGGCCAAGGCTCTGGATGGAGTCTCATGAGCTCCTCCTGTGGCGGCGGGGGCTGGAGGGATTTGTTGCGGGTGCACCAGAACTACTTGGACTGCGGGCTCCCGGCCGCGCCTACCCCGCCGCGGTCAGGCACCCCTCCAAACGGGTGATCTGCGAGGCCGAGGGCCTGCAGCAGGACAGCCCCGGCTGATACATCGATGCAATTCGATTCGACAGGTCCACACCAAGCCGGGTTGTAGGTCCGAAGCGACCGTTTCCCAGGGCTGTCGCGGCTCTGGCTGCCCATTCCTCTACGTCGCGAGGTCGAGGTCGGGCCAGCTCGGCTGAGGGGGGCATGCGGAGCTACTCCGCACCTCCGTCGAGTTCCGAAACGCATGACTGACCTCCCGCTAGCCTGATGGCGGGAGGTCAATCGTGCGTTTCGGCCCTGACAACCGGAGGTGCACCGCGCTGGCTCTGGTCCGCGCACTCGCCGGCGGAGCCCAATCGCGGAGGTGGAATCAGCCGAGAAGCTTATGACAAGCGACGTTGCGAATCCGGAACTCACTTCTGTGAGCGGGGAACAACTCGTCGCACTTCATGTCGATCAGCGATGGGGTCCCTCCGAGTCCGATAGCGTCCGACCAGGTCGGGCGCGGGTGGCTCGGTGCGCGCTTAGATCGAGAATCCGACCGCGGGGAGCGGTGCTCGGCTGCGGGGTCGTCCGATGGCCGTGGGCGGAGGAGCCGGTGATGACTGTGCAACTCAAGGTTTCTGGCCGGGCGGACGTCCTTGACGAGGCCCCTGCCGTCGCCTCGTTCGGCGATCCTTGGGCGCTGGAGGGCCAGTGTCACTCGTGTCGCGGAGGTGGATGAGATGGTCATCTTGCGCTCCGGCCAAGAAGACATGGAGGCACTGTTGCCGGTGACGTCGTGCCGAGCGTCCGCCACTTGAGGGGAGGAGCCCTGTCGAGCGCCGGATGTGTCTGTCCCCGCGCCGCCCAGAGCTATCGCGGCTGCGATTGCTATGGCGGTGACTCCGCCTACCTGCAGCAGCGTTCTGGCGCGCACTCGTCCACGTGGTCGTTCACCCTTATCAGGCATGCCCGGCTCCCCGATGCTCTTGATCGTTACGTGGCGTAGCGTAGCTGCCGGCTCTCGGAGTGTTCCGCGGCTTTGATCTTGCTGTGGTGATTTATGGGGTTGGCATTCCCTGCGAGCCGCCGGGCGATCCCGTTCCCATGGGACAGCACCGCATCTCTGGAGTCCCCAGCTCCGCGAGAAGGGGCTCCGTCTCTGTGGGGCTGGCTGGGGAGATACCAGACAGAGAGCTAATACTTACTGTAGTCTTATAACTACTTTACGCTACGAAGCGCTTGGAGCGTCGATGCGCCTGCCTCTGCTGGTCGCCAATGCTGGTCTTTGTGCTGGTGTCATCTTCTCAGCCATCCCGGCCTACGGTGCTACCCGGCCGAACTCGGTCTTCCTCTCCGTCACGGCCCACGGGGGCGCTTCGTTGAAGGCCGTTTTCATGCAGTGTCCGAGCTCGACGGAGGGCCACCCATACGGTGAGGCTGCGTGTGCCGCGATTGATGCCGTTGACGGCGACCTCGATCGTCTCCCTAGTCGCCCGCGCCGCGGGTGCGCTGAGCAAGGCTCGGTCACGGCGACGATGGATGGTGTGTGGCAGAACCGGTCCATTGGCTGGCAGAAGACCTTTCCCAACGTCTGTGAGCTTTACGCTCAGACGGGTACTATCTTCCGCTTTTGACAGGGCTCGCAGCTTGCGCCAACACGTTGTCAACGACGGCCGAATTCTGACCCCCTGACGACGCTCGGGTTCTAGGGCGGATTCGAGTGATCATCGCAACGGTGACGGACAGTCATAGTGCCAGACCTTCATGGAAGACGTCAGCGGGAGTGCGCCAGCCGAGTGCTTTCCGGGGACGGTTGTTGAGTCGTTCCTCGATGGCGCGTAGCTCTGCATCGGTGTGAGCGGACAGGTCGGTGCGCTTGGGGAAATACTGGCGGAGCAGCCCGTTGGTGTTCTCGTTGGTGCCACGCTGCCACGGGCTGCCTGGATGGGCGAAGTAGACACCTTCACTCAGGTAGACGGCGATCTGGTCGTGACAGGCCATCTCAGCACCCTGATCCCAGGTCAGCGTCAGCCGCACGGCCGGCGGCAGGCCGTCGAGGACAGCGATCAGACCATCGCGAACGGCCTGCGCGTCATGGCGAGCTGGCAGCGGGACCAGGCGCAGGTAGCGGCTTTTGCGGTCGACGAGAGTGGCGATCGCGGACTGGTTCAACCGCCCCGTGATCAGGTCTCCCTCCCAGTCTCCGACACGATGGCGGAGCTCGACGACGGCGGGCCGGTGGTCGATGAGCAGCGCGGGTGCGATGAACCGCGGCTGACGCTGATCGGGCCGGCGGCGGCGTTTGCGCAACGGTCGCCCGGTGCGTAGCCGGCGGGTGAGGTTGCGGCTCAGGCCGCCCTTGCCGCCGTGGTAGAGCGCCTGGTAGATCGTCTCGTGGCAGACGTGCCAGCTCGGCCGGTCCGGCCACGCACTGCGCAAGTACGCGGCGATCTGCTCCGGGCTCCAGTCCAGCTCCAGCTTGGCCTGCACCTCCGCGCGGAGCTGCTCGTCTTCCAGCAGCCGTCCCTGACGCGGGCGCTGGGCCCGTTGCCGCGCTCGCGCATGAGCGAGATCACCGTCGTAGACGCCCCGATCGTGCGGGAGCGTATTGCGCCGCAGCTCGCGGCTGACAGTCGACGGGGAACGCCCCAGACGGTCGGCGATCGCGCGCACTCCCAGGCCCTGCGCTCGCAAGGTCGCGATGCGCTGCCGCTCCAGCAGCGATAAGAACCGGCTCGACCGGGCACTCTCAGCCAGCCGCGCCGGAGGTAGCCCGCCGTTCTCCGCCCGCCATCGATATCCGGTCTTGCGCCCGATTCCGAGGGCTCGGCACGCCTCGACCGTTCCCACGCCGGACAGCACCAGCCGCCAGTACTCCGACTCCACATCCAGCCTGCGCTTGGGCCCTCGCCTCGCCATCAACACGCCCTCCATGATCAGGTGTGTTGCGACAAGCACTAGAACCCGAGCGTCGCCTGGGGGTCAGTATTCACGCGTCGTCGACACTCGTTTGACTGGGTGGGCTGAAGCTCGCGAGCGCTCACCGCGCAAAGGTCGAGAATGCCGGATTCCGACGGTGGTATCCCAGTTCCTCTGGGCAGTTAGAAGTCGCCGCGACCTCGCACTCGCACTTTCATTCCAGCACCCCAACGCTCAGCCCCCTGCGGTGACATGAGAGCCAACGAGTCGCACCAATTCAAGGTGATCGCACTGATAGCCTGCGCCAGGTCCAGGGCTTGCCATGCCTCTTCGAGGTCACTGCCTGTAGCCCTCCGGCAAGAGCGTCAAGAAGGGGAACGGCAGCCAGGTTGGCATTTTAAACATTGCTAGCGCCAGCGCCCGAGTAGGAGGCCTTACCTACTCGGACAGCCGAATCGTCGAATACGGGCCCGGTCCTTCCGGCCAAGTCTTTGTGATGCGCATTCTCTTTCCTTGTCGTGGTGCGAGGGGCGTGATGGTAAATCGTTGACGTAGTCAAACCCCTCTGGAGGAACCTGGTGATTCGGGAATGCCTTACAAATGACTGGAAGAGCGAAGCTTCTGAGCTTTTGTGCCGAATCATCATCACGGGGGCGTTGACGTTCAACTTGCTGGGGGATTCAAGCGTGGCCCTGGCTCATGCAGATCCCTATTGCCCGACCGAATGGGTCTCGGAGCAGGCGCGTCAGATGTTCGACGTCAAGAAGCTATGCATGTTGGTCCACGGAGATCTGGTGGAGGGCCGGCCCGTCGATCTCGGACAGCGAATAGCCGAGGCCCGGAAGATGCCGGAGAATACGGAGCCATCGCTGAGACCCCAGGTGCAATGGACGCCGAAGAGTTCGCCCTCAAGGACGAAGCCTCCCCGGCCGACGCCGGTGGCCGTATCTGCGCCTGAGCCGCGCAAGCGGCGAGGAGGATACGAGCCGCGCAGGAGGCGGGAGACGGTCTGGCGGCCGAATCGGCCGGCGGGGTCCGCTCCGGGCAGGAGCGACAACATCAGGCGCGTCGACCGCAGGCACGGTCAGGACAATGGTGCGCGCTTGCAGCAGCGTGATGCCCGGATCAGGCCGACCGCTTCGCCGCTGCCCTCCCCGTCGCCCTCGATATCTCGATCGTCTCTGTTGCCTGCCGCGAGTGGCGGTGCAGGCGATATGACGGGGCATCGTATTGAGGCCTCGTCTGAGGGGGCGCGACCGCTGGGCGCCGCGCTGGCGTTTGGGCTGCTGGTCATGCTCGTAGGGAGTGCGCTGATTATCCGTCGGCGCCGTCGGCTGGGTTCTGCGCTCTCGGGCTCCTCGGCGGGGTCTACTACCTACCCCCTCGAAGGTGGGCGAGGCCATGGTTCGGTTGCTGCAGCCCCTGTGACACCGGAAAACGACGCGGCTGTGGCGGGGTTCGTCGCCGGCGACTGTCGCATGGAGGAAGCGGAAGAGAAGACCGAGGAAGAGGCCAATGTCGGTGCGCCTCGGTTGGCCAGGACCAAGACAGATGCAGGTGGAACAGGCGTCCTGGAAGGTCCGGCAGGAGCGTCGACCTCCGTAGCGCTGATGACATCGCAGTTCGTGGCGGCTGCGGGGAAGGCAAAGGCCGAAGTGCTGGGAGCGCTACGGCTGTCCTACGAGGGAACTGAGGTGTCTTTCGGCCGCGCAGAGGCGTCCGACCTGTTCGCGTTGCTGTCGACGTCGCCAGAAGGGGTGTCGACGGAGGGCATCATCGACACGCTGTGGGCGGGCAACGGTGACCGGGGGAGTCGCCTGCTGGAGTCGGCGGTTCGGCAGCTCAATCAGGTGATGCGGCAGGCGTCGGGTGTCGGGGCCGGCGTGAAGTTCGTGGTGAAGGTGAGACAGCGCCGACGATTGGCGGCCGCCTACTTCGATGTGGACTTGTGGAGGTTCGAGGCAGCCTTCGTGCGAACGGGCACCGTGGAAGGAAGGGCCGCCCGGCTTGCTGCGCTGCAGGAGATGCTGGCCCTGTACCGGGGGCCGTTGCTGGATGGACGTGATGATCTGTGGGTGCTCCCGCTGCGGCAGGCCGCTCAGCGGCAGGCAGTGGATGCGGCTGAGCGATTCGCCGAGCTGGCGCGGACGGAGGACCCCGATCGAGCGGTAGACGTGCTGCGGCTGGCGGTGGAGCGTGTCGATCCGCACAGCGAGGTGCTGTGGTGCCTGCTGATGTCGATCCAGGGTGAGCTGGGGCGCCTGCCCGCGGTACGGCGTTCGTTCGAGCTGTTGAAGGAGCGGATGGCGGAGATCGACGCCGTGCCGAGTGCGCAGGCTCGGCAGGTGTACGAGCGGTTTATCGGATAGGCGTATCTCCAGAGCTGTCCGTGCATCCGAGGAAGCGGATGGAGTGCTGGTCCCGCTTCAAGTAGGTGGCCAGAGCGTCGACCGGGAGCAGACGGACGGGGTGGGTGTCGTAGATGCGAGCCAGCAGGCGCAAGGTGAAGATCGAGGGGCGCCGACCCGTTCGCGGCCAGTTCTCGTGGTCATACAGGCGGGATTCGCGCAGCCCTGCTCCGTTCGTTCCGGCGAGTCGGTGGAAGGCATCGACCGTCTGCGTTGCGGTGAGCCCGATGGCGTATCGGTAGAGGCGTAGTGGGGTGGCGGGGTAATCCAGGGCGAGGATGACGGCGATTTGGTCAGTGGTGAAGCCATGCTGGCGCAGGTACCGGCTGCGGCGGCGGCAATCGAGAAGTGTCTGGTATCCGGTGCCGGACATGAGGTAGTCCCCCTTGGCGATTCAGTACGCGATACGCGGGTCCCGAGTCGGGATTCCGGGGACGGTAGGCGGGCTCTGGCCAGGAGCTCCAGTCCCTGTATGGGGTGATCGCCGAGCTGATCGCCGTGTGTTGGCGGTGCCACCGCCAGTGTTGCCGCAGGTCGGGGTGCGGTGCCGGTGGGTGTGTGGGTTGGGGATGTGATTCGGGCAGCGAGGTGCGTGATCGTGCTGGTTGCTCCGGGATCGGCCGGGGCGTGGCCGGAAGGGACACCAGCATGGACAACCGCAATCAGCACGCGATCTTGGACCAGACGTCACGGTCCTGTGACCAGCAACCGCGGGTGGCGGAGTTCCCGGATCTGGCGCCAGGGCTGGTGATGTCGACGTTCCGCTCCTCACAGCTGTGGAGTGGGATGGCTTGGCGGCGGGCCTTCGCTGGGAGAGCGGATCAGTCAGCTCCCGCGCGGCAGATGGTCCAGCAGCTTCTGGCCGGCACCGGGCGGGCCGATGATGCTCGGTGGGTGACGGCTGAGCTGGTCAGCAACGCACTGCGGCACACACGCTCGGGGCAAGCGCAGGGCTTCTTCGTGGTGGAAGTACTGCGTGGCACGGACGTTGTCCGGATCGTGGTCTATGACCTGGGCGGCGGCTGCGTCCCGGACTTCGTCCGCAGGCCCGGTTCGGTACCCGAGACGGCTGAGTACGGGCGGGGCTTGCTCGGAGTGGCTGAGCTGGCCATCCGAATGGGAGTCGCTGGTGATGCGAGTACTGGGCACGCGGTCTGGGCCGACCTCGCTCTCAACAGCGAAACTGCCTGTGTACCTCGAAAAAGTGACGCGGTTCGTCAGAGCCCGGCGGTCGGGGCGGTTGATCGTGCCACCGCTTGCCATGACGGTGCACCCGTAGAGGGAATTGCGGGCGGGATATCGGGCCATCATTCGGTCGGCCTCTCCGACGTCTTGATGGCTGCGGGAAGTGAACCTTGCTCGGCCAGCGGGAAGGAAGTCGCCGGCCTGGGCCCTCGATGGGGCTTGTGGGAGGCGAGTTGAGATCGCACGCGGCCCAGGAGTCCGCGTCCGAGTTTGGGCAGGAGCCGTGGGCGCAGCAGGCGTTGGCCGTGCTGCGCCGGGCCAGGCCCGATTGGGCCTTCTTGGTGGTGCGGTATCGGTGGCTGGCGATGCGCGGTAAGCATGTCATGATCAGCGCCCCTAGTCCCGGCGAGCTGGAGCAGACCCTCTCATCGATATCGCCCAAGATCGTCACGCTCAAGTCAGACTCAGCCGTGACCGGTGTTAGCCGGCGAGGCACGCTGGAGTCCAGCCGGGTCCTGCCGATCTCGGCTGAGCTGCCGACTACGGAGCGGCGGACGAAGCTGACCGTGCCGCCGCCGCTGGGGGCGGATGCGGCTGGGGCGGCTGGTGGTGATGCGGGACCGGGGCTGAGCGGCACGCTGACGCCTGTTGGGCCGCCATCAGGGGTGTTGGCCGCCGAACGGTCGGGGACGGACACATGGGCGATAGCTGCTGCTGGCCCGGTGCGGGTTCGGCGGCCGCACGGGTGGCTGCGGGTGGCCATGGGGTAGGCGTCGGGGCCGCTCCCAGCTGGAGGTGCGGGTCGGGGAGGGTGACCAGGAGGCGGGCCGCGACCGGCTTATTGCTGGTGAAGCCGGGGCGCGTCCTCGGCGCGCTCGGAGAGGCCCGGCGCAGTAGCGGCTCTCGTCGCCTGAGTGGTGATACGCCCGTGCCCGCGAGTGATGCGGGAGCGCGGGCTTGACATCCGGCGTGCAGGTGGGCGTCGATACCGGTCCGCCCGTCCGGTACGGAGGGAGTATCTGGTGGGCCAGGGTGGGTTCGCCTCGCGTAGGGGAGAGGCGAACCCACCGCCCAGTGCAAGAGCGAGCCTGGCAGCGCGGGTGTCGCGTCTATTGTTGCGGGCTCAATAGCTGGGCGTTGTTCGGTGTCGCGTTCGGTGTCACGTTTTGTTGTCGCGTTCGGTGTTGCCGCTGAGAGCGCGACAACCCCTGGCGTGTCTTTCGCTTAGGTCGGACGGCTTTCGGCTGTCGCGATGGCTGCCCCGAATCGCCTCGGGGCGACTCTTTGAATATGTGCGCGTCCTCGTGTGAATGGCTGCGGGATTCTATCGCTTCCGTTCTGTCTTCTTGTGTCTTTTGCGTTCAGTGACATCGCGGCCGGCCGCTCGCCTGGACGCTGGCCGGCCCCCATGCTGGCCTCGTTCTGAGTGCCGAGCAGCTCAACGAGTCGCGGGATGTGAGACGCGGATTCGGTCATCCAGGTATCGTTCGCCGTCGTCCAATGAAATGTGTGAAGAACCGGGCAGGCCTATAATGTCAAGTTTTTCAATGAGTCGTTGCCGGAGATCAGTGATGGGTTTATTAGGGCAGCCTCTCCAGCCGTTTGGGTGACGACATTTATTGCCCGGTCGACTTGCGAGTCTGGTTATGTGCGAGGGATGGTCGTGATGCAACCGAAAAACACCGGCCCGCACGGAGGCCGGTAACGCGACCGGAAAGGGCGTCACGCAATGGCGATTCACAACTCGGAAATGACCGCTACCGAATCCGTTCCCGCTGGCACCGAAACCGTCGTCAGTATTCCAGCCGACGCTGCGCCCTTGACGGCCCCTGACGGTCCCGCGACCGCCACCCCGGCTGACCCCGCCACGGACGCGGATGGGCGCGTAGCGGCGGTGTGGGCGGCACTGAACGCCAAGCCGGGCGGGTCGGCCACGGCGATCGGGGCGGCGGCCGGCCTGAGCCGGATGGCGGCGGGCAAGATCCTCAACCAGTTCGAGGCGGACGGCCGCGCTCGCCGAGAGCCGGGAGCGAGCGACGGCGGCATGCGCGGCCGGGCGGCCGACCGGTGGTTCCCGATCATCGCCGACGCCGACTCGACCGACAGCACCGACAACTCCGGCTCGGCCCCGGCACTGGGAGCACCGGATGTCGCGTCCTCCGAGGTCACCACGCCGAACACGGACACGTCGGACGCTGACATGGCGCTCGCGCCAGACGAGGAGGATCTCCGGGCCGCCGCCGTGGCGACTGACCCAGCATCGGTCGATGAGCGGGCCGACGAGGGGAACCTGACCGAGGAGCCGGTCAGCCAGCCGGAGGACCTCACTGCCGACGAGGCGGCCGGTCAGGGGTCGGACGGAACGGACCGCGACCTCGGTTCGGCCCCCGAGGCCGCCGCATCGGAGCTGGCGCCTGAGCCGGAGGCGGAGGACCCGGCGTGGGCACGCGCGAAGGCGGAGCTCGCCGAGATAGCGAGCCTGCTCAGCGGGGCGATCCTGGCGAAGGACGAGGGGAACGCCGTGATGGCGTTGGGATGCCTGGAGATGGCTCTGACGAAGGTCACTTCGGCACACCGCACCGCACGAGCGGTGCTGACCGGCACCGTCGCCCCGGCCCGCGCGGGGTTGAGTGACCGTTCGGGCACGTCCGCCAGCGGCGCGGGCGCGGGCGACATGGTGCGGCAGGGCGGGTTGCGCGACATGGTTCACGCGCACCTGGTCGCGTTCCCGGACAAGGACTTCACCCCGTACGAGATCGGGAAGGTCATCAACCGTTCGTCCGGCGCGGTGGCCAACGCCCTGGACCGCCTGGTCAGTCTCGGCGAGGCGGTGCTGTCCTGTGAGCGGCCCCGCCGGTTCGCCCTCGCCTCCGCTGACGCGGACGGCGAGGCGGACGCGGAGGTCGCCTCCTACGGCAGCTGAGCCGGGCCGCCCTTCACACCGGCCCGCACGCCCCGATCCGGTAGCGGGCGGGACACCCCTACAGACCCGCCCGCTACCGGACCGGAACGCGCCGACGTACGGCACTCCCACCAATCGGCCCGTACAGAGCCGGAACACCACCACCCGCACAACCGCCTCTGTTCCGCATGTCCGCACATCACATCACGCATCAGAAAGGCACTGTCATGGCTCACGAGATCGAGATCTTCGCCAACGGTTCGGCCGGATTCGCCGCCGCAGGGAAGCCTGGCTGGCACGGGCTCGGCTACACCGCGCCTGGCCCGATGACCGCTGAGGAACTCCTGTCCAACGCCCAGCTCGCCGGGTGGAACGTACGCAAGGTGCCGGTCGGTCAGGTCACCGACCCGGTCACCGACCAGCCGGTGGTCACGGACGAGGACTTCCTCGTGGTGCGTACCAACCCGGTCACCGGTCAGCCGGAGCGCCTCGGCCGTGTCGGTAGGGATTACCAGATCCTGCAGAACGAGGACGTCACCGACTTCCTGCAGACGCTGGTGGACGAGTCGGGGGCGATCTTCGACACGGGCGGGTCGCTGAACGGTGGGCGGCGGGTGTTCGTCACCATGCGCCTCCCCGAGCCGCTAATGGTCGGTGGGTTCGATCAGATAGACCTCTACCTGGCGGCGTTCTCCCGGCATGACGGGTGGGGCGCGTTCACGACCGTTGCGACCCCGGTCCGGGTGGTGTGCGCGAACACCGAACGGGCGGCGCTGGCGAATCACGCCTCGAAGTTCACCGTCCGGCATACCGGCAACGTGGCCGGACGCATCGCGGAGGCCCGGGAGGCGCTCAAGCTCACTTGGAAGCATGGCGAAGCCTTCGCCGCCGAGGCCGAGAAACTCCTCGCCGTCCCGATGGACCTCAAGGAGTTCCGTCAGTTCGCCACCCGCCTCCACCCGCTCCCCTCGGACGCGAAGGAACTGGCCAGGCGGAACCACGACCTGACCATGCGCGAGCTGGAGTACCTGTTCGCACAGGCCCCAACCCAGGAGCCGATCCGTAACACGCGCTGGGCCGCGTACAACGCCGTGACAGAGCGGCTGGACCACAAGAGTCCGGTGTTCGGCAGCCGCGATGTAGCGACGGTGCGCGCGGAGCGGGCCCTGCTCGATGACCACGACAACGCCAAGATCAAGGCCCGCGCCTTCCGCCTCCTGGCCACCGCCTGACACCCAGGTGCTCGGTACGGCCCCGGTGCGGGGCCGTACCGGATATCACGGCGCTGCCCGCCGTCCCACCCCACCAACCGGCAATCAAGGAGTTCACCATGGGACGACTCGAAGATCTAGCCCAGCACAACGCCAACCTCGCCCGGCATGAGCTCAGCGAGGCCCTCAACCGCCTCGCTCGCCTGGACGATGAGGGGACGTTGCGCGCCAGGGACCTGGGCCGTATCGCCTACGCCTACCACCGGATGTCGTGGTGGCAGCAGGTCACCGACCTCATCTGCGGCCACGAGGAGACCGTTGATGGCGCAAGCGCACTGCTGATCGTCCGGCAACGGGCGCAGGAACTGCTGATCAACGCCCGCCCGCTGACCAACGGCGGTCTGTTCGCCTTGGCGATGGCCGAGTCCTGTCGAGGCGGCGCCCGTGCCTTCCTAGACGCGACCCAGACGCTCGCCGACGCACTCACTACACCGCCCGCGCGAGACGCCTGTCCAGCCGGCGGTCCCACTGCCCACACCGCATCACCCGCCGTCGCCGAGCCTGTGATCTCGGCCAGGGAGTACCACCTGTGACGGTGCGGCCGACACCCGCCGCCCGCTGCTGTCGCACCGGCGCCGGTTCAGAGCGGCAGCGGGCAGGCCGCCGGACGATCAGCCGCCCCGTGACCTTCTCCCTTCAGCGGTTCATGTCACCCGACGAAAGGAACGCATCCATGGATGACCACTACCAGCCCGGCTGCCCGCGCCCGAACGGCGGGCCGGGCGGCACCACGCTCGCATCCGGGCCCAGCGCTGGTCCGGCCGAAGACGCACGCTCCTTCGATGAGCTGACCGCAGAGAAGATTGCCGCCGCGCGCCACGCCTACTACGCGGCGGCGGCCGAGGTGGTCATCGCCCTGCAGAACGGGCGCTGGCTGTCCAGCGAGCAGTTGTTCGTCGCCGCACACTCACGCGCGATCCGCGCCTGCTGGGATCTGGTGGAACAGGAGATCACCGGCAAGAAGCTGACCTCCGATCACGCGGTACGGCGGGTGCGCTCCTGGGCCCGCCACTATCTGACCGGGGAGCCTCCGGTCGCCCGACCCGGCACATTGTTCGACCACGCAATCGCCCACGCTTCACGCATCGCCGCCCGCGACTTCCTCACCGCCAGCGGTCAGCTTCTCACCCAGCACCTCGCCGAGCCCAGCGTCGGAGCCGGTGCTCCGGCTTCAGGCGTCCCCTTGCCCAACCGCCACGCCACCAGCTCGACGCCGAACCCGGTAGCGGTCCCAACGGCTCCCTCAACGAGGGCGGCTGCGCCGTGAACATTCGACCGGCTGTGTCAGCGCTTCCCGTCGCTGGCGTCATCACGCAACGAAAGGACAGTCCCATGGGTAACCCGCAACTCCCCGACGCCTCAGTACCCGGCATGAGCAGAGCCCTCGCCTCTAGCTCAGCTCAGCGCGAGACGCTGTCGGTCGAGGCGGTGATCGAGCAGGCCCGCCAGATGCGGCAGCACAACGCCGACACCGTCGGGCGGCGGCTGAGCCGAGGTGAGCGGCTGAGCGCCGAGGTGCTCTACGACGTCCTGCACGCCCAAACACTCGCCGGTTGGTGGCTGCTCGTCGACCGGCACATCCAGCACGGCCAAGGCCTGACCCCGGAGCAGACGGTGGCCAGGTTCGTCTCCTGGATCAGCCCGTACCAGGATGACGACTCCAGCGTGCTCGACACCGTTACGAGCTTCAGAGTCCTTGGGCTGCGCTGCGAGCACGAGCTTGCTCTGGCCCACGTCGAGCGGGCTTTGGCCCTCATCCGGCAAGACGCGGCTCGAACCTTCTTGACTCAAGTCACGAGACTTGTGCCGGCCTCCTCGGCGGAGCAGGCTCTCGACAGCTCGGCGGGGCAGGAGGCGGAGGCATGAGCAACAGCATCGCCTCCGGCGATCCCTCCAGCGTGCCCGAGTCGCCGACCACGAGCGGACCCGCCCCGGACCGCGCCGATAGCTCGCGGTTGGAGTTCTTCCAGATGCTGGCCTGGAGGTGGGACATCACCACCGCCAAGAAGCTCACCCGCGCCCGCACCCCGCAGGGTCGGATCGAGCCTGCGGAATGGGCGGGCATGCTCCGGCTGGTCTCCATCGACACCGAGCACGCCGCCCAGGTGGATCTGTCCGAGCCCTTGATCGTGGCTACCGTTCCGAACGGCGGGATGCTGATCATCGACGGCTGGCACCGCCTGTACAAGGCCCTGACCATGGGAGTGGCAGAGCTACCCGCCGTGGTACTCACGACCGAGGAGGAACTCGCCTGCCGGATCTTCGGCGGAGAGAAGGGACAGGGCTACTTGCGGTAGCGCCTGATCCGGTGGCGTAGGAGGCCTGCCCCGTCCAGCACAGAGACAGTGTGCTGGCCGGGGCAGACCTTCTGCACCACCGGATCACACCGGCCTGGGGGAATTCGTTTCCACGATTCGAGGATGCTTGCCTGCTTTGATCAACGCAATGCGTTCCTGAAGGGCCTGAGGCGTTGGGTTCTGAAGGAGATACGGGTTGGGCCCGTACCCAAAGACGCTCACGTAGGGCTTTGGCGCCTCCTGCGCAGGCGCTGACTCGCCTTTGATCATTTTGACGAGGGGACCGCCGCCGTCTGGGCCGTTGGGGTTTCGGGGATGAAGTGTGTGGCCAATGAGGCGTAGAGCGCATTCAATCGGGAGTAGGTAGTCGATCAGGCCGGTTTCGTCGTCGTCCGAGAGGGTGAGGTCTTGAGGCCGGTTGCGGTTGTGCAGGTTGACCTGCCTGGCCTCGGCGAGGTGGTCGTAGAGGCGGCTTTCGAGCCACCCGGCTTCGCTGCTGTTGAGTGTCTCGTCGTCGTTGGATTCGTAGCGGATGAGCAGGGCCCGGTACCAGTGGTCACGGTCTTTGAGCTGCTGGAGGACGCGTTGCCGGAGTCCGGGTTTGGTGGCTTTGCCGATGTACGCTCCCCACCGGCCCTCGGCGTCCGGACGGTCGAGCAGGATGTAGGCGCCGGGGACGTTCCAGCCTCGCTCGAGGCGGTTGGCGTGGTCGCGGTCGAGCAGGAGCATGCCGGCGACTTTGTGCTTGGCCCGAATCTTGATCGGGTTGTTGAGGTCGTAGGAGAGGCTGACGACGAGCGGGGGCGGGGCGAGTCGCACGGCGCACATGGGGCGTCTCCTTCACCTGGTGCCGCGACGGGTCCTTCCTCAGCAGTATCGACCAAGTCGCTGATAGTAACTGCGAGTTTCGGGAAGAACCGAGCAGTTGGCCCACGAGATCGGGCGGGCAGAGGGGCGTTCCAGGCAGTGCCAGCGCGACGTGATGTCACCGCCGGTCGGCCGTGCGGCTAAGTGCCGTACATGACCATTGACGGCCCCGCGTGGGCCATGCGACGGCCCATCAGGCGTTCCTGTACGGCGAGGCCGTGCTGGGGCGGTACCCGCTCGGGGTCGGTGGCGTCTGTCAGCGTGGATCGGGTCGGCCGGTGGACGCGTGGGCCGGGCGGGTGAACCCGATCAGGTCGGGGCGCTGGTAGCTGCTGATCGTCACAACTGCGTGCTGGTGGGGTGCGTGGATCATCTGGCCGTTGCCGAGGACGATGCCGACGTGCCCGGGGCCGTCGGCTTCCATGCGGAAAAAGGCGAGGTCGCCGGGCTGTTCACGGCCGGGTGGGATAGCAGGGCCATGCCGCCACTGATCGGCGGCAACGCGGGGGATCGAGATCCCGGCGGCTTGATAGGCGCGCATGGTCAGGCCGGAGCAGTCGAAGGCGGCAGGACCTTCGGCTCCCCACAGGTAGGGCTTGCCGAGTTGGGCGTGAGCGTAGGCGAGCACGGCGGCGATCTGCTCTCCGGGGATGAGCAGGACGCAGGTTCCGGCCAGGGCATCGACGGTGCCCTGGGCGATCGGCTCCCACTGGGCGTAGGCATCGGGGAAGCCGGAGCGTTGCACCGCCTGGGCGGCGCGAGTGAGCGGGAGTTGTTCCCAACGCGGCACCTTGACCAAGCGGTCATAGAAGGTGCCTGTGGCGTGCCGAGGGTCGAGAACCTGCTCCGTGGTTCCCCAGCCCTGGGAAGGTCGTTGCTGGAACAAGCCCAGCGAGTCCAGATGGCCGTAGCGCAGGTTGCGCAGCTTGGACTCCTGTAGGGCGGTGGCCAGAGCGATCACCGCCGCCCGCGCGGGGAGGCCGCGTTCCATCGCGATCTGGACGATGAGCGCTGCGTTCGCCTGCTGCTCGCCGTCCAGGATCGGCGCGGAGGCTTGGTTGGCGACAGCCGGGGTGGCGACCGGCTCGCCGGCCGTACTGCTCATCGTCGTGGTTGTGACTTCGCAGGCGACGCCGCCGGGTGTCCCGGAGGTGCTCAGGAGACTGGTGGCGGCTGCGAGGAACGCCAAGATGATGAGCAGCAGGAGGGCGGCGCCGGCCGCAGCTGCCTTCACCTGTTCTCCTCGCCGACGATGCGGTAGAGGCGCTCGCTGTCGTCTTCGCCGGTGGCGGCTTGTTCGGTGGTCTGGCCGAGGGCGAGATGCGGCCAGCCGCTGGCGAGGTCTGCCAGCCGCAACCGGTTTTGGCCGGTCTTGGCGGTGGTGGGGAGCCAGCAGGGTCCTGCTGGGCCGTCGTCGAGGTCAGTCTGTACGGCGGTGGCGATCGGGAGGTCAGCGGTGGTGATCAGCGAGCGGAGATTGTTCTCCCGGGTGCGACTCGGCAGCCAGAACAGCACCGGGGTGGTGATGCCGGTGGTGTCGGCGAGGTCGGCGTAGGCAGCGAGTTTGTTGGTGACCTTCGCGAGGGTCATGCTGCCGGTGTCGTGTTCGAGGAAGAAGTCGACCTGATGGCCGTGCTCGGACCAGCAGCCGTAGGCGTCTGGTCGGGCTAGGTCGCCCCAGATCTTGGCGCACTGCTTTTCCGACAGCCACGCCCGTAGGTGAGTTTTGGGGTCGTGGCGGGCCAGGTGGCCGAGGTGGACGAAGAAGTCGTTGACGCCGATCTGATGGCCGCTCTTGGACGAGACTGCGATCGACATGGCAAGGTCCGGGTGATAGCCCAGCTCTTTGACGGTGGTATGGCGGCGCAGAGCGAGGAGCTCGGCCCCCGCTCGGCCGAGAACCCAGTGGTGAGGGCTTGAGCCGCCGTAGGGGCTCCAGGGTCGATACCGCGTGATCGTGTTGAGTTTGTACAGGACTCCCAGACGGCGGCGCGTGGGTTGTGGCTTGGTGAAGAACAGCCGCTGAAGCTGATGGGTGGTCAGTACCCGATGATGGAGAAGGTGCTCCAGAATCTGGTAGTCGCGCGGTGTGAGACGGGCGGCGGCGTAGGCGATGGCCTCGGCGTCGAAACGCGGCAAGCCGAGTGGGATGCGCGTGACGGGCATGACGATTCTCCTAGTGGCGCGGGGCGAGCGGCGGGCTTGGGTGGGGTTAGCCGAGCTGCTCGTTACGAGCTGTGGGCTGGCCTTGGAGGCGGGGCCGCACATCCAGATCAACACTGACCTGGCGGACCCTGCGGATGGGGAGCTTGGGCGCGGTGCCGGGCTGTGTGAACTGCTCACGGGACGCCTGACGAATCTCGGCTTCGCGGCCCTCAACGGCGGTGGGCAAGGGCCGGGTGCGCAGCGTGAACGCGGGGGTTTGCTGGCCGTTCACGATGAGGCGGGTGGCGGCTTGGTAGGCGCCGAGGTGAGTGAGGTCGTGCGGGTTGATCAGGGGCGCGGTGTGGTGCTTGAGGTCGCCTGCGTCTTTGGGCGAGGTGGCGAAGTAGACCTTGTTGCGGGCGTCGGCTGACAGGGCTTCGCGCAGGTCGGCTGGTAGCTGATCGAGGTGTTGATGGGCCAGGACCAGGGACAGGCGGTAGCCGCGTGCTTCGGCGAGTACGTCGTTGATGTGGCCGGGCAGGTTCAAGAAGTTATGGCACTCGTCGATAACGAGCGAGGCGTCGGGCCGGGCGGTTTCGGCGAGTGTGGAGCGGCGGGTGGTGGCTTGCCAGGTGTGAGCGAGCAGGATGGAGCCGAACAGCCGGGCGGCGTCATCTCCGAGGATGCCCTTCGGGAGTCGCGCGAGGACCAGCCCACCCTGGTCAAGGAGCCGGCCGATGGGGACGGTGGTGTCTGGGCTGGCCAGTGCCTGCCGGACGAAGGGGCGGAGCAGGACGGCCCGGAGTTTGTTCATCACCGGACCGATGACCGTGGCCTGCCCGGCTGGGGTCAGGGCTTCGTAGGAGTCCCAGAACCCGCCCAGCAGGCTGTCGTCCAGGCGGCCGGTGATCTGCGCGCGGAACGCCTGGTCGGTGAGCAACCTCGGTACGTCGGCCAGGGTTGCCTTGCGTCCGAGAACGCTGGTCAGGGTGAGGCAGGTGGAGCGGAGCAGGTCATCCACGCGTGGTCCCCAGGCTGTGGAGAAGCAGCGGTGGAAGATGGTGACGACGGAGTCGACGGCGAAGGTGGGGTCGTGCCCGGCGAGGATGTTGATCGACGGCGGCGGCGCGTCGTCTTGCGGGTCGAACACCACGGTTCTGCCGATGGCTCGCTTGGGGAGCCGGTTGAGGATGTCCGTGACCAGGTCGCCCTTGGGATCGATGACCAGGGCGCCTCGCCCTGCGTGGGCGTCGGCCAGGACGAGGTTGGCCAGCAGGGTGGATTTGCCGACGCCGGTGCCGCCGAGCACGTGGGTGTGGTGACGGGCGTCGGCTACGGGCAATGCGACGGGCCGCTGTGGGCCGCTGTCGGCGTCCCCCAGGATGCGGGCCGTCCCTCCCGCTGTCGTGCGCGGTACGGCCGGGGACGGGGCGATGGGACGGGCACCCGCGCGAGTGATGCCGGGGGCGTCCATGTCCCACGGCAGGTGGGCGAGCGCGGCCAACTCGGCAACGGACAACAGATAGCCGACGTCGAGACGACGCGAGGCGACCACGCGACGGGGGTGCCACAGGCGGACTCGGCGCAGGTACTGGTGGCTGCCGGAGAAGAGGGCGAAGACACCGGCCAGGGTGTGTGCTTGACCTCGCAGCCATCCGCGGACCAGCTCCGGAGACGTCGTGGCACCGGCGCGGACATCGGATGGTTGCGGGGCTGCAGCGGGTTCATGATCGGTGGCGACGGCGTAGCGAATGGCCACCTCGTACCGGGGCTGACCGGCTTTGGCCAGGATCGCGCGTACCTGTTCGGTGCGTTCCGGAAAGTCGCGGGCGAGGTCACCGGGGCGGTGGTCGCGAGCATGGGTGGGCAGGGGCAGAACCTCATCGAAGAGGCGGCCGACGTGATTGCGGCTGCCCCCTCCGCGCAAAGCGGCTGCTGCTCGATAGGCATGACGCAGACGTCGGCCGGTGGTGGGCCGGGCCAGGATCTGGACGACGGCGTGCTCTCCCTCGCGCAGTCCGCTCATGGCCTCCAGCAGCGATCGGACCGGATCGTGGTCGTGGTCCGTTCTGAGCGGAAAGTGCTCCGGAGCGGCTAGGACGAGCCGCCCGCCCGCAACCTTGGAGTTCTTGTGGAAGGGCGGGGTGGCGGCGCTTGTGGTCGTGGTCGAGCCTGGCCAGGCAGCTTGGACGGCCTTCTCCACGATCCCGGGCGGGATGAGGCCGGGCACCCATAGCCGGATGCGCACCCCCGCCTCGCTTCCGTAGTACTCCCACACCAGGTGCGGTTGTCCGGTGAGCAGGCGCTTCCAGGCGGGTCGGAGCAGGCCGACGAGCTGGCGCCACAGCACCACGGCGCCCTCGGGGTCGCTGCGGGGCGGGCTGGAAATCTCGACGAGCCGGGCCTCGGGCGTCTTGTCGATGTGGCGGAGCCAGCCGAACAGGTGGCGTACGCCGGCGGCCAGGGACCAGACGACGGCGAGAGCCAAGGCGAGGCGTGGGCCGTAAGCGAGGGCGAGTTCGGGCAGACGACCAGGAAGCTCGGCGAGGAAGTCGAGCGCGGCCTGGACGTCGTGGTCGTCGATGCTGCACAGCCGGCACGGCTCATCCTGGAGAGCTGACGGGATGACAGTCACAGCGGGTCGCTCTCGCCGTCGTCGTCCTGGTCAGCGGTGCCGATCTCGGGCAAGCCGGGCGAGCTGGGTGGTTGCGCCGCTTGAGCCTGGAGCTGGCCGTGTTGATCGTGCTGGTCGAGTCGGATCAGCTGGACGGGGTCGGTGGTGATCAGCTCGATCTCCCGAGGCGAGGCGATGACGTGGAAGGCGGCTCGGCTGGCGGGGCCGGCGACCAGGAGTGCCTCGCCGCGTTCGGCAGTGAGCAGGAACTGACGCTCGCCGTCGGTCAGGTCGAAGGCATCCCCGACCGCGCCGATGGCCTGCGGCGCCTGGCGCAGGAGGATCTGGTTGGCCGCGTTGGCCACGATGGCCTGCCCGAGCTCGGAGCCGAGCAGGTCGGCGGCGTCCTGGGTGACGACGGCGAGCCCGGCCCAGTGCTTGCGTGCGGCCTTAGCCATCCGAAACAGGAATCGTGCTCCCTCGGGTTCCTTCATCAGCAGCCAGGCCTCATCCACGACGACAAGGCGTTTTCTGCGGTTGCGCGGGTTGGCGACCTGCCGCCAGATGGCGTCCAGTGCCAGCAGCGTGCCGACCGCTTTCATCTCTTCGGGCAGGTCACGCAGTGAAAAGACGATCAGGTGCCCGGACGGGCGGGTGGTGGTGGGGCCGTCGAACAGCTCTCGGTAAGAGCCGGAGACATACGGGGCGAGCTGCGCGGCAAGCTCCGCCCCCGCAGGACCGGCGGTCTTGGCGGTTTTGGTAAGAGTGGTGACCAGATCGGCGAGGAGCGGTGCGGGCCGGGTCCACGTAGTGGGGTCGCGGGTGATCCCGGCCGCCTGGTAAGCGGCGATGATCGCCGAGTCCAGTACCGCTCGTGCCTGCGCGCTGAGCTGGCCGCCGAGCATGGTGGCGATGAGCGTCTGCAGGAACATCGCCCGGCGTGACAGGACGTCGTCGCGGGGGCCCTGACTGGCGGGTAGGTCGAAGGGATTCCATCGCACTCCGGCGGCGCCGAGGTGCAGGCAGGTTCCGCCGACCGCTCGTGCCAGGCGAGCGTATTCGTCTTCGGGGTCGACGACGGCGACCTCGACCCCCTGGTAGAGCAGGCGGAGCGTTTCAAGTTTGGTGAAGAAGCTCTTGCCCGCGCCGGATCTGGCCAACACGACGGAGTTGTGGTTGTCCTGCGCGTAGCGGTCCCACAGGATCACCCCGCAGCTGGTGGCGCTCAGCCCGTACAGCACTCCTGCCTCTTCGACCTCGGTCGGCAGGTCGGGTGAGGTGAACGGGAAGGCGGCCGCCAGCGCGGCCGTGTCGAAGGTGCGCGTCGCGCCCAGGGAGTCGACTCCGAGCGGAAGACCGGTCGTCCAGCCCTGCAAGGCGCGGAAGGTCGCCGGCTGAGCATCGAGCAACAGCGAGGACGCGAGCGCCCGGACTCGTTCGACCTCGGCGGCCAGTTCCGGCTCCGAGGACGCGTGGATGGTGAGGTAGAGGCCGACCTTGAACAGGCGGCCGTGGCCGCGGGCGAGGCTGTCGGCCAAGTCGGTGGCGTCATCGGCGGCGGCCTCTGCCGCGAAGTCGGCGAGCCTGCCGTGCTGGGCGTCGGCGCGGCTGGCCGACTCCAGGCGGGCGAGCTGCCGTCGCAGCCGCATCGCCGCGACCTGCTGCGGGATCGGCTGGATGTGCAGGGAGACATCCAGGTGGCCGGGATAGGTGAGCAGAGGTTCCAGCCAGCCAGCGCCGACTTCTCGCGGGTAGCCGGTCACGGCGAACGACGCGGAGACGGCGTTGGGCAAGGTGATGGTCCGGGTACCGACCTGGACGGCGGCCGGGTGAAGCAGTGTCCCAAGTTCTCGTTCGTGAAGACGGCGGCGGAGTTTCATGTGTCCCTCCCGAAGGTGCGTGCGGCGGCGTGGTGCTGCGCTGTCCCAGATATCGGCTCGTCCGGGAGGATTCGGCCGAGCGGATGCCAGCCGCTGGGGTCCAGGCACTCAGTGAGTGCCTGGGCGGCCTCTTGGGCATCCAAGACGCGGGTGTTGATGCCGAGCGCGGCCAGGGCGCGCTCGGCTTCTGTGGCCCTGCGCAAGACGACCGCCGCCGAGGCGTCGCGCCGCACCGAGCGGCGCCCTCGGCTGCTGGCGGGATGGTCGCGGAGTACGACAAGGACCTGCCGGGTGAGCAGTTCGCGGGAGCTGTTCAGCTCGGCCAGATAGCCGGCGTGGTCGCGGGCCGCAGAAGCCAGCGCAGCATGCGGCAGCTCGTCTGCCTGATGCTCGATGGTCTGGATCAGGTCGGACAGGTCCGCGGGCCGGGCTCGGGCCAGTAGTTGCACGGGCGCTTCCAACGAGTTCAGCCATCGCCCGAATGCTCCGACCAGCGCGGCCTGTTCGCTCGTGGTGCGTAGATGGAAGGACAGCGTGCTGGTCTCCACGAGAACGGCGACGCCTCCGTCGGCGAGTTCAAGTGCGCCGTCAGTACGGATGGCGCGTACCGGCAGCCGCAGCGGCGCGGGCAGCTTGCCGCGCAGGCGACACCAGCGGGGCGGCCCGGCTACTCCCTCGGGAGCGGCGACCAATCTCTTGCGAGCTCCGGCGAACAACAAGGCTGCCAACGCGAAGCGGTCCAGGCTCAGTCCGTCGCGGCGTCCAAGCGCGACCGTGAGGCCGAGGGCCAGGAACGGTAGCAGCATCGCGGCCAGGATGACCACGGGCAGCAGCCGGTGACACAGGTAGTAGACAGCTGCAGCAATCCCGCCGGTGAGGGTGATGATGAGGATCTGGCGAAAGGTGAGCCCGTAGGCGATTTTGTCCGGCTGGTCAATGTCGGCAGGAATGCGCGCTAGCAGTGGCGGAGGTTCAACCTCGTGCTTCATCGGCTCTCCCTTCGTGGCTGACGGTCCGCGCGGGGGATGCGACGGGGTGGCGGGTCGAGCCGCAGGCGCAACTGGCCCGGCCGGGGTGCGCGGGTGGGCATGCCGGGAAGCCGATCCTGAATCCAGGGCGGCCGGGGTCGTATCCATGGCCGCGACGCCGTCCGGTAGGGCGGGCCGGGTGGCGTGGGCGGACGCGGTACGCGGGAAACCGGGAACGGTAGGGCGAGCTGGGTACCCTGCCAAGCTCGCCTGCTGGCCGTGGCTGTGCTTCCAGATGGCGGCGTCGGTGGTAGGTGGGGTGGCAGGTTGACCGGCAACGCGAGTTGCTGCCACATGGGCGTGCCGTTGGGCATGGCGGCTCCCGATGAACTGGGTGGCGGCTGCGGGCCCGGGCGACGTGGGCCGCGCGGGTGTGGGCCTTGAGAGCCGGGACGGCCTCGGCTGGGCGGCCTGCCGCGCCGATGCGCGGCTTGCGCAGCGCTCTTACGGATGGCGGTATGCCTGGCCTTACCGAGGGCGCGGGCGGCGCCGAACGTCTTGTAGACGAGCAGGGTCTTGATCAGTCGTTTCAACATGTTGGGCTGGCCCTGCTGCCAGATCGTCCTGGCCACCCAGCCGGGAATCTTTATCAGGACGAACAGGATGCCGATCACGATGAGCGCGTCCAGGGCCCGGTTCGCGGTGGGCTGTACCAGCGCCTCTACCGCGTCGCCTGTACCTGGGGCCGCGGGTTTGAGCGGGTAGGCGGCGGCAGAATCGGTGAGGAACAGCTTGAACGCCAGGATCAGCCCGAGGGCTTGCAGGACCTGGACGGCCAGCAGACCGAAGAAGCACCGCCACCACAGCTTGGCAATGCCCTCGGTCTGTGGAAGCGCGTGGCACAGCAGCGCAAGCGGTGCGGCGATGATGAGGAACAGCAGCAGCGTGATGCGGATGAGGCCGATGAAGGCGAGAATCAGCCCCATCAGCGCCGCCGCGCCGATCAGCAGCACCAGGAACAGCACGGTGCCCTCGGGGTCCTTGATCAGGCCGTCCACCTTGGCGGCGAGCAGGTTCCCGGCCCGCTGCCCGTCGACCCCGTCGCCAAGCAGTGCGGTGACCATAGCGTTGGCCAGTCCGATCGCCTGCTGGCAGATGGTCAGCGAGGAGTTCAATGCGATCACCGCCACGACCAGGCGCGGGATGACCTCACTGGGTGTGGTGGAGGTCTGGAGGCTGCCGTAGGCCATTACGATTACGCCACCGACCAGCACCATCAGCGCCAGCAGCGCGTTAGCGACCAGGCGTACGTGGCCGGACAGCTCCTGAACTCGTTCCAGCATCACGGGTGGCGGTGCGGAGAGGAGGACGCTGCCGACCAGGACGAAGGCCGGGTTGATCGCGTCGGTCACCAGGGCGGTAAACCAGCCGTTCATCGCCTGGTTGATCTTGCAGCCAATGTCCGTCCACCCGCACTCCTGCACACTCGCGGGCGGCGGGGACGGTGCGGACGGCGACTGCTGGGTTGGCGGAACATAGGTCACCTGGCGCGCGGGAACCGGGCCGGCGGAAGGCGACGGCGCCGCCGTGGGTGTGAGTGTCGGATCGGCGTGAGCCGGTGCGGTGCCGGCAAGTCCGGCCAGCAGAGTGACCAGAGCCAAGGCCAGCGCTGTGCCCAGCCGCGGCAGCCGCTTCGACGCCTGGAGCCGTGCGAGGTACGGCATCCTCAGGCTCCAACAATGCCTTTGAGAATGCTCACCAGCAGGGGAGCCAGCACCGCGATGCCGTAGCCGAGAGCGGCGTAACGCAGGGTCTTCTTGGCGGCTTCGACCTCGCCGGGGTCACCGCCGGCCAGGATGTAACGGACTCCTCCGACGGTGAGGAAGAGAGTGGCCAGAGCCACCAGCAGACCGACGATGACGTTACGCAGGTTGTCGATCACCGCGTTCAGCGAGGACGGGGCCGCCGCCGCGTTGACCGGTATCAGGCTGGTGGAGTCGGCGAAGGCGACGGCATGGACGATGACGTATTCGAGCAGGGTGCCCACGACGAGACCGCCGAGAACGACCAGGACGATGAGACAAATCTTGAGGCTGTGGGCCTGTGGTGAGGTGGTGCGGCGCGGGCGGGTCATGTGCTGCCTCCCAGGGCGGTGAAGCGAGGCGAACGGCGGTCGCGGGCGGGTTGCGGGTAGAGGACAGCGCGGAGGTGCCGAGCCCAGCTGCGGGGCGGGTGGGCGTCCTCCTTCGCAAGGTCGGAAGCGGTGGGCTGGGCCGGATGACAGGGACCGGTGACCAGGGGCCTCGCCGCCGGGGCTCGGCACCCTCCGCGCTGCCTTCTCACCTGGCTAAAAACCAGGTCGAAGAGCCGAGTTAGGACATCGGGGCCAGCGGATTTTGCGCAGGCTTTGCTGCTCGACTCACGCGTGGCTTATGCGATTGCTACCGGCTGCGGTTGAAAAGGGCCTGGTAGAGGGCATTTTCAGCGCGCTGACGACGCTTGAGCGCGGTGCAATAGAGCAAGCCGCGGCGGCGGCAGTAGGAGCTGAGCGAGATGTCCTCCAGCCGGGTGAAGCCGATGAGTTCCGCCTCAAGTTCGGTGATGACCCCTTGAGCAACCGCCTGAGCCAGCAGCAGATCAGGGTGGCCGGCCGGGTAGGCGAGCGCGTGCTGCCGCTCCTCGGGACGGTCTACGACGTCGGGGTCGGCCAGCAGGGCGGGCCGCTGCGGCGCGTAGGCGCGCAACACGGCGAACTGGGTGAGCCGCGACAGCCGCAATACGGGGTGCGACCAGGCCAGATTCACCCGGGCCATGGCTTCCATGTAGGCGGTCAGCACTTCGGCTTCCAGATCTTCCCGATCAGCACGGGCCGGGCGGTCGCCCTGCTTGGGGTGAATCTTGGTGGTGAGCGCGGTGACGAGGCGACGCAGCATCGGGAGGGCGAGTGCGACTGCGGATACCATCCACGCTCCTCGATGGGTGCGGGCCTGGTCGATGAGGTGCCGCCAGACGTCGTCGCGGATGGTGCGCGAGCAGGACGGGTGCAGCAGGATCATCCGCAGTTCGTCCATCGGGATCGGCCGGGCCGGGAGCCCCTGCCCGAGGGCCGCGCCGTCGACCGATAGCGGGTCCGGGCCGCGCATGAGCAGGTGGAAGGCGCACTCGGCCACGTCGAGCGGCAGCGTATTGGCCAGCCCGGGCACGTTGTCGCTGCGCTTCTGATCTGACGTTTCGAGGATGGGGGCGGACGACGACAGGCTGTTGATGATCGGGCTGGCGATGTCTGCAGACAGGCGGGCCGAAGGGTGAGACATGGCGACGCTCCCGAAAGATGTGTTGGTTCGGACGTCGCCATCCCGCCAGTGGGTCTGGGCAAAAACCGGACGGGAAATGATCAGACATCGGACAGGGCAAAGATCACGTCAGCTTTGGATCACACGTCTGAAGCAAGGATGACCTGGGAAAACGTCGAGAAATGGCATCTGCGCCTGCTGATTGGCACCAAGTCGCATCC
Organism: Nonomuraea bangladeshensis; assembly: GCF_039529455.1. Taxonomy (NCBI): domain Bacteria; kingdom Bacillati; phylum Actinomycetota; class Actinomycetes; order Streptosporangiales; family Streptosporangiaceae; genus Nonomuraea; species Nonomuraea bangladeshensis. The sequence continues at coordinate 8,768 of NZ_BAAAMV010000026.1, read as the reverse complement.
CACGATGCTGGGTAGGGAAAGCGGCCTGACCTGCGAGAACGAGATACGCCGAAACTCTCGCGTCAAGATTGCCTCAACGGGGTGGATCCGGACTCGAACCGAAGACCGCACCTGGGTCCAGACGTTGGGGCGCATTGCGGCAGGCGAGCTGCCGCGCAAGGTCAGGAGTCTTCGGCGGGGTTGATCGGTCGGGTGATGGGCTGGCTGGTGGAGCATGCGAGCCTCCGCCCGGGCTCGGGAGATGGCGGCCGAGACGGCCTGCCAGCTCGCGGATCTCCTGGCGAGGGTCACGGTCGTCGATGATGACGAAGGTCCCGTTGCTGGCTACATGAGTGTGTACCCGCCAGCCGAGCTGGCGACCGGCTGCTCGTGCGGCCCGTCGGAGGTCCGCGAGCTCTCCTAGTTCCGTCACAACGTCGCGGTTGAGGATGAGCTGGCCGTAGAAGCCGCGGTACTTCGGTCTCAGGTTGGCGGTCATCATCGCCTTGAACTGGTCGACGAGCTAGGCGAAGCGGCGTTGGGCCAGCTCCTCCTTCCGGCTGCTCATGCGAGCCACCTCCCGCTGACACGGCCGGGTCCGTGTCTTCTCTAAGTGGGCCGATGCTGCGCGGAAGCGGTGGCCAGGGGAGATGAAGCCGGGTGACGGATGCTGTCCGAAGCATGTACGACGTGTGCACGAAAATGCTATGACCTGCGAAAACGTGTGCGGCACGAGGACGCTCGGACTCGGACGGTGCACTTGACCAAGGGCTTGCAGAGAAGAGCGAACCGAGAACACCACCGAACAGGACGGTAGCGGCAGGCATTGCCGAAGTTTTGCTTGACGGCCTGTCCCGACTCAGGCTCCCGGGCCGGTATTTGGATCAGTGACAGGGATCGCTGACCCGGTACTCGGGCCACACCCACATGACCGAACCCATCACCACCACTTCGTCGGGCACCTCCACTACCTCCACACCGATCACCAAGGGGCATCTGCCGCTGACCGTGTGGCTGGTGGCAGCCGACACCGAATCCGTCCCTGCCTGCACGGAGGGCTGTTGTCATCTGGTCAACGGCCCGCTGGCCCGCCACCTCATCGCGGTGTGTACTCGGCTGGGCGACACGGTGGTCCATCTCGGCGCCACCGACCACCAACTGGTCACGGCCGCGTTGACGGCGGGCTGCCTGCCCGTGGCTGCTTTTACCGACGCCGCCCGCGCGGGCGTGATCTGGACCCGGCTCGCGCGTACCCATCCCGCCCACGACCTGGAGGTCACCGACCTTCGGATCACTGACCTCGACGACGACGAGACGCCGTATGCCGACCTCGTCGGCAGGGTGGGGCTGGTGGTGATGGAGCAGACCTGCGACCGGCCGGGCCGACACGCCGGCCGGCCAAGCCCGCCGGATGCGGCCAAGGCGCACAGCATCACGGCGGCGGCGAGACTGGTGAAGCCAGACGGACATCTGGCCGTGGTGGCCGGCCTGCACCGGCAAGGTGATGTGGTCGACCCGCTGCCGGAGATCATCGTCCAGGCCCGCGAGGCGGGGCTGGCATATCTGCAGCACATCATCGCCCTGCGCCACCCCGCTCGTGGCGAGCGCATCGAACCGGACCCCCTGCGTCGCGGCCTGCGCGCGCTGCAGGAACTCCCGGCCTGTGCTGGATTGCCGGCCAGTGCCCAGGTGCACTCGGACGTGCTGCTGTTCACTCGGCCAAGGGGGCTTTCCGCGCCTCAAGACCCAGAAACGACACCTTCGGACGCTGCTGCCTCGCCGATTGCTGCCGGGACCGTTGCCCAGGTAGGAGGTGGGCGTTGATGGCCGAGGTGACGACGTCGGTATGGGCCACAGGACAGCAGCCCTCGCGCGTGCAGCGACGCGGCCGGTACGTGCCGGAGTCGATGCGGCATCCGGGCAAGATGCTTCCCTCGATCGCCGCCCGAGTGATCGCCTCCTACACCCGGCCGGGCGAGCTGGTGGTCGACCCGATGTGCGGGATCGGCACCACCCTGGTCGAAGCCGCCCATCTGGGCAGGCACGCCGTGGGCGTGGAGTACGAGGAGATATGGGCACGCCTGGCCGTCGCGAACCTCGGTCTTGCCAAGAAGCAGGGAGCGTCCGGCTTCGGGCGGGTGGTAGCCGGAGACGCCCGCAACATCACCCGGCTGTTGCCGGATCTGACCGGGCAAGCGGCGCTGGTGCTGACCTCCCCGCCGTACGGCGCACACACCCACGGCCACATCCGCTCCACCCGCGACACTGGCGAACCGGGTGTGCGCAAGTGGAACCAGCACTACTCGACCGATCGCGGAAACCTCGCCCATCAGCAGCTCCCGGCATTGCTGGAGGGATTCGGTCGCATCCTGGCCGGATGCATGGAGCTCCTGTGTCCTGGCGGGGTGGCGGCGATCACGGTGCGGCCATATCGGGCTCGCGGTGAGCTGGTCGATTTGCCTGGTCACATCCACCAGGTGGCGAAGGAAGCGGGCCTGGCGTTCGCGGACCGGATCGTGTGTCTGCTGTGCGGGCTGGGCCAGGGCCACCTGCTGAACCGGGCGTCGTTCTTCCAGCTGTATGAGGCGCGTAAGGCGTGGGCGCGCGGCCTGCCCATTCACGCCGTCGCTCATGAGGACCTGCTGGTTTTCCGCAAACCTTCCGCGCCGCCGGGCGAGTTCGGCCCCAACCATCGACATGACCGCTGGGACGACCGCGATTTGGGGTAGTCCGTGATACGTCCCCTGTTCCTGGCCCGGAGTCGGGGCGCGGGCGTAGACCTGCGCCCTACCGGAACCACGGGGTCGGGGCTGTGACCGCCCGTTCCATGAACGGGCGGTCCTCGGACCTGGCCGCACGGAGTCGGACCGGTGGCGCAGCGTCCACCACAGTCGCACCACCGGCCGCGCATCCTGTATAGCCCTGTTCACCAATGCTTATGGAGGTGCTGCATGACCAGCACAACCCCAGCCCAACGCCAGGCAACCGAGGCCGATGTACGGTCAGAGGTGGTCAGCCTGCTGACGGCCGGACGACTGCTCGGCATCGGTCGCACCAAGGCATACCGCCTGGCCAAGGTGGGCGAGTTCCCGTGCCGGGTGCTGAGGATCGGCGGACGGTACGCGGTGCCGGTACGCGGGCTGCAGGCGCTGCTCGACCCCACCACCCCGGGCGGCAACAACAGCCACCCGTCAGGCCGGGAAGGGTGACAACAACGGTCGGAGACCCGGAAGGGACAGCGGTGAAGGCGGCGAGAGTCGCCAAGGGCGCCACGTTCAAGATCTCCTCGCCCCCCTTACGTTGCCCTGCTCACAGTTCTGGGCATGCTCGATCAGTAGCTGGTCCCAGATCTTGCGCGCCTGGGCGTAACGGCCTCGTCCGGTTTCTTCAAGGTGACCGAGGCCGTTGCGCCGCAGGATCAGATAGTGGCCGCCCTCGCATGCGAACTCGTAGGCGTCACAGCAGCACACGTCCCTGATACGAGCGGACTTACCGGTGAGGCGTTGATAGGGCACCCACCTGCTCACGCGGCTTGGTGGTGGACATTGCGGAGGCACAGAGCTCGGACGGACCCGGCCATTCCGAGGTGTCGCGGTGTTGCGGGGATCACCCATCGAAAGAGGGCTGGCCAGGGCAGAGGACGCCGGGGTACGCGCCTTTGGTGAGGGCGCGTGATGGTGCACAGCGGTGTCCGTCCGCATCGCGGAGGCGACAGACGCCTGGGAAGGAGACGCCACCGCCTCCTCGTCCTGGCCAGCCCATGGCGGCATCCGGCACTCCTTCCTGCGTGTCCCGGTCGAGCGCTCAAGCCGCCGGCATCGAAGTTTCTTTCGAAACTGGGACTCGCCCGGCCGGTCTGCGGCAGGATCACGGCCGGGCGAGGATCTCCCGTTTCGTCACAGTGCGGGGCGTGGCAGCCCGCGAGGTCACGCACTGTGACGTGGTCCATGCAACCCGGCGTCGGTGTCCGTTGTGAACGGCGTGACCTGGGCGTTTGCTGCGGTGCATCATGGCCGGTGCCGGTGCGGTGGTCGTTTGCTGGTCGTTTCGGCCGTGGACTGGCTTATTGGCTGTTGTCGATCCACACTGTGTGGTCCCCTAGACGGTGAGGGAGCGTGGCACGCGGTGAACCAGCCCAGACGGCAGCATCAGGACAGTCGTCCCGAATTGGTGCGCGCCCGCATCCGGCACGGTCTGACCCAGGAGCAAGCCGCCGAACAGATCGGGGTTTCCACGACAACCTGGGCTCGATGGGAACGCGGGCAGCAATGCGTGCGCCCCGTCTACCGCGCTCGTCTGGCCGAGGTCTGGCAGGTTGAGGCGGCCGAGGTCGAGCGCTGGCTGGAGACCCGGACATCATCGTGTGTCGTTCCCGATGGTGACCACATGGATGACATCGATTTTCTGGCCTGTGGGGCCGACGGGGTCGATCAGTTGTGGAGGTGGGAGATGGATGCCTCACGGCGTTATCTGCTGGCGGCGCTGCCGTTCGCGCCGGCGTTGTTGGGGGAATGGCTGCTGGCCTGGCGCTATGACAGCACTTCGCCCACGCCGGTAGGCAAAGTCGCGGGAGGCGTCCGTGTGGGCTGGTCCGATGTCCAGCGGCTGCACGAGGCGCACCAGGCCTTCACTCAGATGGACCACCAGTTCGGTGCTGGCCTGGTACGCCCGGCCGTCACCGATTTCATGAACTCCACGCTTGCCCCGCTGCTGCGCGGCCGCTACAGCGAAGAGGTCGGCCAGGGCTTGATGAGTGCCGCCGCGCGGATGTCGAGGACTGCTGGGTGGATGGCTTTCGACCTGGGCGCTCATGGCCAGGCTCAGCAGCATCTGGGTCAGGCGCTCAAACTGGCCAAACAGGCCGATGATGATCTGACCAGCGCCTGGGTGCTGGCTACCCTCGCTCATCAGGCGTGCGACCTGGACCACGGCCGCTGGGCTGTTCGCCTGGCCAGTGCCGCGGTCGAGGCCGGAGAGCGCGGACATGCCTCACCGCGGGTGATGGCACTCTTGCATATACGCCAGGCGCGCGCCTTTGCCGTGGCCGCCGATACCGAGCAGCCTGACTCGTACGCTCGCCGACAGGTGACCACCCTGCTCGCGGACGCGGAGGACTCCTACGCGTCCACTACCCGGCATGACGATCCGGCTTGGATCACTACCTATGGCCCAGCCGAGCTGGCCGCAGAGGCAGGCTTCTGCTGGCAGCTCATCGGCGAGCACCAGCGTGCCGCTGAGTACGCCGAGCAGGCCCTGGCCGGTTTCGCCAGTGGATACCTGCGCTCCACCCAGTTCAACCAAGTGCACGCGGCGCATGCCCGCCTAGACCTGGACGACCTCGATGGCGCCCTAGCTCACGCTCGCCCCGCTGTACGCGCGGCCAAGGAACTCACCTCCGCCCGCGCCGTGGCGCACGTGCGAAACTTCGCCGCTCGGCTGAAAACATCCGATCGTCATGCCAACAATTCCGACGCGCGAGAGTTCACCGATTACCTCCACGCCGAACTCGGCGCCTGACGAGAGGGCGGTCACCCCTCGATGCCCGCCCCTCCGCTCGCCGAGGCCTGTGCCCTGCTCGAGTTGGACGCTCACGGAGCCCAGCTTCTCCACCTGCGCGCCAACGCCGTATACCACCTGCCCCGCTCCAACTTTGTGCTACGGCTACGGCACGCGCCCGGCAACGCGGCAGTTCTCGAACGTGCGCGCGCGGCCGTACAGATCACCACCTGGCTGGCCGACGAAGGCTTCCCCACGATCCGACCGCTCGCCGTGGACCAACCCGCCACTGTCAATGGCTGGATCGCCACCGTCTGGCACTACGTCACCAACAAGCGCCAGGCCCTGCCCCACCCACAAGACTTGGCGCAACTCCTGCGTCGCCTGCATCACCTGGATCCGCCCGTGACGGTGCCCGCCTCACAACCTTTGGGCACCCTTCGCGCCGACCTCACCTCCAGTCCGGCCGGCGCCGCGCTCACCGTAGAGCAGCGGACCTGGCTTTTGGACCGCTGCGCCCGCATCGAGACCGCCCGCGCCGAGCTTGATCCGCCCCTCGGGTACGGGCTCCTACACGGTGACGCCCACACCGGCAACCTGTTCTTCGACGGCACTCGCTGGCTTCTGGGGGACTGGGACTCCGTAGCCTACGGTCCTCGCTTGCAGGACTTCATTCCGATGATGATGGGGCACCGCCGATTCGGACGCCCGTATGCATTGTGGACCAGCTTCTGCCATGCCTATGGAATCGACCCCGAACTTGAACACCACCCTGCCGCGCGCCTTCTGAGAAGCGCTCGCGAGATCCGATCTCTGGCCGCCTATATCCGCTCCGCCGATCAACCCGACATCCGCGCCGAGCTCCAGCGCCGCTTGGGCTCACTGATGGACGGCACGTCCACCATCTGGCATCCCATCTGATCTGGAGGCCATTCGACGCGCCGCAGCTGCATGACGTCCGGCTCCATCGCATGGACACAAGCCACACCGAAACCGCGTTTTCAATCAGCTTCAGGACAGCCCGGGGTTATCACTCTAGTGACAACCTCAGATCCCGCCCGATCGCCAAGATCAGACGGGATCCCGTCAACTTCAGTCCAGCCGTTTCAAGAACGGCCTCCTTTGCGGCAGGGGGAGTCAGTTGCTCTTGTAGGCCTTGTCCATCTCGGTCAGCACGTCCTGCGGGCTGGCGGCGCCGGAGAAGAGCTCCTGCACGCCGCTCAGATGAGCCTGCTGGACCTTCGGGTTGGGCCAAGACTGATCCATGAACGGCACGGTCCTGCCCGACTTCTGGTAGTCCAGGAGCGCGGCGAAGGCGGGGTCGGGGGTGAAGGCGTCGTTGGGGATCGCGGGGGCGGCGTTGCTCTTGGCGGCGTAGTCGTTCATGGTCTGCGGCTGGGCGAGAAAGTCGATGAACTTCTCGGCGGCGGCCTGGTTGCGGGCCTTGGCGTTGATCGCGTAGGAGGTGCCGACCGCGCCCGGCATCCGGGTGGCCTGGGCGTCGTCGGTCGCCGGCAGCGGGAACATGCCCAGCTCGGTGCCTTGGGCCGCGGCGTCCCTGATCTGCCCGGCGGTGGACAGAACCTGGACGGCCGCGACGGCCTCGCCCTTGCCGACCTGCTGGAGCGCGGTCTCGACCGGGGTGCCGAGCGGGTCCTTGGAGAAGCAGCCGCGCTTGTTCAGCTCCAGATACTTGTCCATGGCGCCCTTCCACCCGGCGGAGGCGGCGAAGCTCGTCTTGCCGCCGGCCAGGTCGGCGTCGAAGGTGGAGCCGGGGGTGTGGACGAGGGTGGCGACGAGCGCGTAGTCGATGAGCTGGGTCACCCAGGGCGTCTGGTTGCCCAGGGCGAAAGCGCTCTTGCCCGCAGCCTTGGCCTTGTCGCACAGGTCGAGCACGTCCGCCCAGGTGGTGGGTTCGGAGCCGCCGACCTCCCGCATGGCCTTCTTGTTGTAGATGGCACCGATGCCGGTGAAGGTGACCGGCAGAAGGTACTGCTTGCCGTCGGCCTGGGTGACGGCCTTGACGTCCTGCGGGACCTGCCCGGCCCAGGAACGGGCGGACAGATCCTGGAGATAGCCGGACGGCGCCAGCACCTGGACCGCGCCGGCGTTCCCTTTCGCGGGGAAGACGAAAAAGACGTCAGGGGCGGTGCCCGAGGAGAGCTGCGTGCGCAAGGTGGTCAGGTACGGGTCGGTGTCGGCATAGGTGACCTGCACGTCGATGCCGGGATTGGCCTGCTTGAACGCGGCGATCGTCGCGTCCAGCGCGATCTTCTCGCTGGAGTTGGAGGCGATGCGCAGGGCGGCCGAGGCCGTGCCGCTCCCAGGCGGGGTTGGGGTGTTGCTGCAGGCGGCCAGCAGGGCGCCAGTCGCCAGGACGCACAGCGCCGCGGGCAGCCGTCGGTTGGTCATGGTGGTTCTCCTGGGATGTGTTGATCGGTGATCAGCCCTTGAGGCCGCCGGCGAAGCCCTTGATGATCCGCTTCTGCATCAGGAAGTAGATGAGCAGGATCGGGACGACGCTGATCACCAGGCCGGCGAAGACGAGGTGCCAGTCGGCGACGTACTGGCCGACGAACTGGAAGACCGCCACCGGGACCGTCTGCTGCGCACTGCCCGACAGGTACAGCAGCGGTGTGAGGAAGTCGTTCCAGATGAAGATCGCGTTGAGGATGGCGACGGTGCCGGTGACGGGCCGTAGCAGCGGCAGGACGATGGAGAAGAACATCCGCACCGGTGTGCAGCCGTCGATGGCGGCCGCCTCCTCGTACTCGGCGGGCACGGCCCGCAGGAAGCCCGCGTACAGGAAGACACTGAAGGGCACCTGCAGGCCGCAGTAGAACAGGACCAGCGACCACACCGAGCCGAGCAGGCCGAGGTCGCGCATGCTCTGGTACAGGGGGATCAGCGCGAGCTGAGCCGGCAGCAGCAGGCCGAGGGCGAACAGCAGGAACGTCCATCGCGACCAGCGGCTCGTCAGGCGCGCCAGCGGGTAGGCCGCCATCGCCGAGACGATGACGATCACCACCAGGCTGGCCAGCGTGACGATCGCGCTGTTGGCCAGAGCGGCGCCCAGCCCGGCCGCCTGCCAGGCGTCGGCGTAGTTGGCCAAGGTGGGCGACGTCGTCAGCGCCACCGGGGAGGCAGGGTCGTCCGGGCGGCGTATCGACAGGTTGACCAGGACGTAGAGAGGGAAGACGAAGACCGCGCCGACGGCGATCATCACCGTCTCCAGCAGCGCCGTGCGCGCCGTGTAACGCTTCACGAGGAGCCCTTCTGCTGCCGCAGGCCGC
>NZ_BAAAMV010000025.1:0-73251 GCF_039529455.1 Nonomuraea bangladeshensis | reverse complement strand
CATTTCGTCTTCGTTGTGTCTTAATTCTTTCAGCCGTTCAAGTCTCTGTCAAATTGACCGGACTTGCTCGACCTGCTGGAATTAATCCGCGCCCCGTTTCCGGGGCAACCCCTCTAACTTACCAGCCGATTCGCATGGACGAGTACGTCCACCGAAGCGGAGGTGTCTGGAGGTCGTCCCCGAAGTGAGGTCGGCGATCAGTGCCGTCCTCTCGGGACTGGTGAACTCTATGTACGGTCCTCGCAACCGTCAAATCGACGGCTCCTTCGACGGGCTCGGGGTAGGAACCGGGCGTGCGAGATCAACCCCTGCCCAGGGCACTCATCATTCTCGTGGGCATCGCCGGTGCGGTGGTCGCCCTGTTCGGCCTGCGCGAAGTCAGTTCGATCATCGGGCCTGTCGTGCTGGCCCTGGTCCTCGTCATCGCGGTCGCGCCCGTGCGCAGCTGGCTCGCCGCCAAGAAGGCGCCCGCCTGGCTGCAGGTCGCCGTGCCCTTCCTCATCGTGGTGATGGTGCTGCTGGCCATGGTGGGCATCCTGACCATCTCGATCATGCAGCTCACCTCGCTGCTTCCCAGCTACACCGAACAGTTCCAGCAGCTGCTCGCGGAGGCGCAGAAGCAGGCGGCCTCGTACGGGCTCAGCAACGACGTGCTCAGCCGGGCGCTGCGGGCGTTCGATCCCGGCGCTCTGCTGGGGGTGGCGCAGACGCTGCTGGGGAGCCTGGTCGGAGCCCTGACGGGGTTGTTCCTCATCGTGGTGCTGTTGCTGGCGATGTGCCTGGACGCGCCGGTGACGGCGAAGATACTCGCCGCCGGCATGCGCAACCGGGGGCAGTTGGTGACGGCGTTGGCGATGTTCGCGCACAAGACGCGGCGGTATCTGATCGTTTCCACGATCTTCGGGTTGCTCAACGCGGTGCTCGACGTCATCGCGCTGTCCATCCTGGACGTGCCGCTTCCGCTGCTGTGGGGGGTGCTGGCGCTCATCACCAACTACATCCCGAACGTGGGGTTCGTGATCGGGCTGCTGCCGCCCGCGATGCTGGCGCTGCTGGACGGCGGGGTGAAGACGATGGTGCTGGTGATCATCGCTTACGTCGTCATCAACGTCGTCACGCAGTCGTTCATCCTGCCCAAGTTCCTGGGGGACGCGGTGGGGCTCTCGACGACGATGACGTTCATGTCGTTGTTGTTGTGGACGTTCGTGCTCGGACCGCTGGGTGCGATTCTGGCCATTCCGTTGAGTTTGCTGGCGCGGGCGTTGCTGATCGACAGCGATCCGAGTGCGAAGTGGGCGGCGGCGTTGGTGTCAGGCAAGCTGCCGCAGGACGGATGACGTCGGTGGAGGCGCGAGCAGCAGGACTAGCGGCAGGGCTAAGGGTGCGGGTTGGGTGGGGCCAGGGTGCGCAAGGAGACGCCGCTCAGGCGTTTGACCTCGTGGGAGAGGTGGGCCTGGTCGGCGTAGCCGGCTTCGGCGGCGACGGTGGCGAGCGGGACGCCGGCGCGGGCCAGGCGCAGGGCGCGCTGGAAGCGGACGATGCGTTGCAGGATTTTCGGGGCGTAGCCGAAGGCGGTCAGGCTGCGGCGGTGGAGCTGGCGTTCGCTGAGGCCGAGGTCGCGGGCCACCTCTGACACCGACCGGCCGAGCCGCAGGGCACGGGCGATGAACGGGGCAGCGGGGTCGGCCAGCTGGCCGGCGGCGTTAGTCAAGCGGGCCGAGTCGGTCAAGCGGGTGGCGGGGTCGGTCGGCCGGGTGGGGCTGATCAAGCGGGCCGAGTCGATCACATGGGTGACGGTGTCGGTCGGCTGGGCGGAGTCGGTCAAGCGGGCGGCGTGGCTGGCCAGCCGGGTGGGGTTGGTCAAGCGGGCCGAGTCGGTCGAGTGGTCGGCAGGATCGGTCGGCCGGGTGGAGGCGGTCGAGCGGGCCGCGACGGCTGAGCGGGCGGGGGTGGTCAGGTGGGTCAGCAGGGTGCGGGTCGCGGCGGTCAGGGCGGCGTGCTTGGCGGCGAGGTCGGGTGCGGTGCGGGTGGCGGAGGAGGCCGACTCTGTCTGAAGAGCCGGCCGGGGGTGGGGCGTGGTGAAGGAGGCGCTTAGGGCGGCTGGGTCAGCGGTGGTGTGGGCGGCGGGGTCAGGCCTGTTGACGGAAGCGTGGAGGGTGGCGGGGTGAGCGGTGGTGGAGGAGGTGAGGAGGGCGGTGGGGTCGAGGGTGGTGAGGGGGGCGAGGAGGGCTGCGGGTGGGAGGTCGGACAGGTGGATGCGTTGGTCGCGGAGGGTGTGGAGGGGGACGCCGAAGAGGTCGGCGGCCGCGCCAGGGCGGAAGCGGATGCCGACGAAGACGTCTCCGGCCGCCATCTCCGTCGGCATGGGGCCGGTGTCGGGACCGGCGACGAACAGGCCGCCGGGGCCCCAGATGAGGTCCACGCAGGCGTCGGGCACCACGAGCTGGGTGCTGCTCGACTCGCTGACCTGGTGCCAGTGGCAGGCGACGCGGGCGGCGAGGTCGGGTGCCGGCGGCCGTTCCTCGTACATGCGTTCAACGTACGGGACGGCTCCGACAGGAAGCGTGTCAGGAGGACGGGAGCCGGCCGTACGCGCGGAGGGTCCTGAGGGTGTGGACCGTGATGTAACCGCCCCATTCGTGTTCGACCAGGGGTGTCCACATCTGCCAGTTGCCGGTCCAGCCGCCGTCGGCGGACTGCCGGGCGAGGAGGGCGTCGAGGTGGCGGTCCAGGACGTCCTCGCCGAAGAGCGGCAGCCGGAGCGGGGCTGGGGCGAAGTCCAGCGGGAAGTGGGCGGCGCCGGGCGCGTCGGGGTCGAAGGCGACCGTGGCGAGGATGGCCTCGCGCAGCCGCGCGAACTCGCGTTCCGCACGGTCGCGTTCGGGTGTCAGGTCGAGGAAGGTCACGATGGCGCGGGCCTCGTACGGGCTCGGCTGCGTGACGGCGGCGATCGCGGACCAGCAGAACGCGGTGGCGGGGGCCAGCCACGGGTGGGTGAGGCGGTGCTTGTGGAGCAGCCCGGCGATGGACGCCGTCGGCACGAGGTTGCCGGGCGGGTCGTCCCCGGTCTGCCACCAGGGCGCGCGCGGGTCGTTCCGTACGGAGGGCAGGACGAACGGCACCCCGCCGTCGGGCGTGGTCACGCGGGCGAGGTAGTCGCAGGCGGCGGGCACCATGGGCGAGTCGAAGGCGTCCAGCTCGTCGAGGATCCAGAAGGCCACCTCGACCGGCTCGGGCTGGCTGCCGGGGCCGCGCAGGTCGGGTTCGAGGGCGTGGCCGAAGCCGCCGTCGGAGTTCTGGTAGCAGCGGAGCGTGTCCAGCACCCGCCGGGGGTCGCCGTCGCGGAAGAGCGCGGCGAAGCGCAGCCGGTCGAGGAGCCTGGCGTTCAGGTGCAGGTAGTTCTCGGCGCGGTCGAGCACGTCCATCGTCAAGGTCCTCTCGTCGGCGGATCCGTTGGAGGCTAGCCGCCGCCGCTCGCCGCGTTCTTGTCGGAATCGGACGCGGGCGGCGGGCCGGAAATTGCGTTGCCCGGCCGCGAGGGGCGCTCCTAGGGTGGCGCCATGACCTCGATGTTCTGCTGCCAGGTTTTCATCCGCATCCGCCGCGGCCGGGCTCTGGCCCGCTAGCGGACGCGTCGAACACGAGCTGAGGCAGCGCGTCCGCACGCGTGCCCAGGGCCCTTCGAGACCCGTTCACTCTCGAGGACCCGAAAGGGCAGTGCTGTGGCGCAGAATTTCGCACACGGAAACTATTCACACACTCAGAAGAAGGCCAGGAACAGCGGCGGCGGCCGTACGCCCCGGGATCGGGCGCGGCGCACGCTCTCGCAGAACTTCCTGGTGGACCGGCATGCCGTCGATCTGGTCGTGAAGGCCGCCGCCCCGGAGGGGCTGGTGCTGGAGCCGGGGCCGGGAGAGGGGGCGCTCACCTTCGCGCTGGCGGAGGCGGGGGCCCGCGTCCTCGGCTACGAGCTCGATCCGCTGCTGGCCGGGCGGCTGGCCGCGCGCACCCGTTCCGACCCCCGGATCGACGTGGTCAGGGGCGACTTCACGGCGGCGCGGGCGCCGCGCGAGCCGTTCGCGGTCGCGGGCAACATCCCGTACGCGGCCACGTCGCGGATCGTGGACTGGTGTCTGCGGGCGCCGGGGCTGACCGGGGCGACGCTGCTCACGCAGCGCGAGTACGCCCGCAAGCGGACCGGCGACTACGGCCGCTGGAGCCTCGTCACGGTGGAGTCGTGGCCGTGGTTCGACTGGCGGCTCGGCGACACGGTCGGCAGGGAGAGCTTCCGTCCCGTGCCGTCGGTGGACTCGGCGATCCTGCTGATCCGGCGGCGGCCTGAGCCGCTCGTCCAGAGCCGCCGCTCCTGGCAGGAGCTGGTGGAGCTGGGCTTCGGCGGGGCCGGCGGGTCGGTGCGCGCCTCGCTGCGCGCCCGCTACGAAGGGGTGGACGCCGCGCTGCGCGCGGCGGGGGTGGACCGCGACGCCGTCGTGGGCCACGTCCACCCCGGCCAGTGGGTGACGCTGTGGGAGCGGCTATGCCACTGAGGTGACCTTGGCCTGCTCGGGCGAGCGGGGCAGGGTGGGGGCCGTCGCGTCGCGGCGGCCCCACGGCATGGCCAGCAGCAGGATCGGCAGCAGCACGATGGAGGCGCGCGACCACAGCGAGTGCAGGTGCCACCAGGTGTCGGTGTCGAACTGGGTCATGTAGAGGTAGCCGTAGCCGGTCCAGAGCGAGACGGCGATGATGGCCGGCCAGGCGAACCGCGTGGGCCGGGCGACCAGGAACGGCATGAACCACAGGAGATATTGGGCGCCGAGGCGCGGCGTGACCACCATGAAGATCAGCAGGATGGCGGTGGTCATGTCGATCGGGTCGGCCCGGTGCCAGAGGAGGACGGCCGCGACCACGCAGACGTAGATGAGGTTCGTGCCGAACGAGGCCAGGTCGTCGCGGAGTGCCCAGTCGCCGCCGGTGAACCACGGCGTCCAGCCGTATTCGCCGACGATCGGCCGGATGGACCGGATGGTGTCGATGACCTTGGGGAGCTCGTCGATCGCGGTGCCGGCGAAGACCGGCAGCGTGACGAAGAAGAAGACCGGCACGACGCCGGTGGTGAACAGCGCGGCGATGCGCGAGCGCAGGCTGGGCAGGAGCAGCAGCATGCCGGGGACCAGCCAGATGGGCCAGCTCTTGGCGCACAGGGCGAGGCCCATGAGCACGCCGGCGAGCGCCCCGCGCTTGAGGTGGGCGCGGTCGTCCGGGCCGGGCTTCAGCGCGGAGTGCAGCAGGCCGCCGGGGCCGAGCACGCGCACGACGGCGGCCTTCAGACCGTGGGCGGCCAGGCCGGCCCTCGCCCTGCCGAGGACGTCGGTGGTGATGCCGGGCCGCTCGGGCGCGCCGGGGCCGCGGGCGACCACGAAGGCGGCCACGCCGAACACCAGCGCCACCGGCTCGACCTGGCCGTGCACGCAGGCGACGAGCAGGGCGAGCGGGTTGAGCGCGTACTGGAGGGCGCGCAGGTTGGCCTTGGGGCCGCCGGCCAGCTTGGCGACCAGCGGGATGAGCACGATGTCGGCGACGACGGTGACCAGGCGACCGGCGTATTCCCAGGGGATGCCGAGCCAGAGCAGGATGCCGTAGACGTAGGGGATGGTCGGCAGGAAGTGCCAGCCGCCCTCGCTGGCCAGCACGGGGTCCTCGCCGCGCAGCACCGCCTCGCCCGCAGGCTTGAAGCTCTCGACGAAGTCGACGGGCTGCCAGGAGTCGATCGCCGAGGTGTACATGATGAGCACCCGCACGGCGATGCCGACCGCGATGGCGACGGCGAGCGGCGGGCGCCAGTCGCGCCACTGCGCGACGAGGGCGGACAGGACACCGGCGACGAGGACGATCCCCGTGAGGACTGCGTAATCCATGGCGGGACTAGCCTGCCGCATCAATCCGGGTGCTGCCACCTGGGCTTCCGATTCTTATCCCCGACATGCCGACACGTATCGCGATACGACCTCACGCTGTGTGTTCAACTTTTTGCATGGGGGGATCGCAGGTCAACCAGGCACTGGTCAGGCTCTATTTCGAGGTGAGGGATGGGCTGCCCGACCCCGTCGCGGCGTGGGCGAAACTCACAGGCAACTCTCAGCAGTACGCCGGGACGCGCGGCGAGCGGCGGGTTCCGCTCGACGACGGCACCGCCGCCGAGATAGCCGCGGCGGCCATTGTGCACACGGCGGCCGAGCACGGTCGCGACCGGGTGGCGGCGCTGGCGACCTCGCCGCTGGCGGAGCTGGTGGGCGGGCTGGGCGGGGCGGTGCTGACCGAGCATCCGTGCGCGCCCGAGCAGGTGCTCGGCGGGCGGTTCGGCGGCGCGCCGCGGGCGGAGGAGTGGGCGCGGGCGGCGTACGTGCTGCTGTGGGGGGAGAACAACCGGCTGGCGCGGACCGCGGACACGCCCTGGGTGATCGCCGGGCGGTACAAGGGGCAGAAGGTGGTCGCGATCGGCACGCATCCGACCCGGCTGTCGGACGAGACGCTGGTGGTGCGGCCGGGCACGGACGGCGCGCTGGCGATGGCCATGGGGCACGTGCTGCTGAAGGAGTTCTTCCTGGACCGCACGCCGTTCGACGGGCACGCGGCGGAGTTCACGGACCTGCCGTTCCTGGTGCGGCTGCGGGAGCGCGAAGGCGCGTACGTGCCGGACGAGGCGACGGGGCAGGTGTGCGACCGGCTCAGCCTGTACGACCGCGAGGGGCCGGGCGAGGCGGTGGAGGTGCTGCTGCCGCGCTTCGACGACGGGCCGGGCGTGCTGCGGCGCGGCGTGCCGGTGCTGCGGGACGGGGGTGAGCTGCTGACCACGGTGTTCGACCTGCTGCTGGCCGGTTACGGGGTGGCCAGGCCAGGTCTGCCGGGGCGGTGGCCTGACGGGTACGGCGACCGCGCGGAGCCGTACACGCCGGCCTGGCAGGAGGCGTGCACGGGGGTGCCCGCCTCGCGGGCGGTGAAGATCGCCCGCGAGCTGGGGGTGACGGCCGAGAAGACGGACGGCCGGTGCGTGATCGTGCCGGGCCGGCTGGACACGCCGCACGCCGACACCGCCTACCGGGCGATGCTGGCGTTGCTGGTGCTGACGGGGTGCGGCGGCGGGTGGGCCCAGGTGGGCACGGCGGGGATCCCGCTGGTGCCGTACCTGTGCCTGCACGCCTGCGGCGAGGACCGCTCGGACGTGGGGGCGCTGAGCTGGGCGCTCGCCGAGGGGCTGTTCGCGCGCCGCACGTCGCGGTCGGTGCTGCTGGAGGCGGTGCGCGACGGCTGGCCGATGGCTCCGCCGCCGCGTGTGCTGGCGCTCCCCCGGCCGATCTATCCGCTGCCGCCCGACGTGGACCTGCTGATCGGGCCGGACGACCACTGCGACCTGGCGCCGCCGAGCCCTGAGCTGGTGGGCGCGGCGGTCGCCAGGCTGGGCGGGCGACCGTCCGCGGCCGGGCCTGCCGGCCGGGCCGCGGAGGGTCGCATGCGGTTGCTGGTGGACCACGCCTGGATGCGCGAGTACGGCGAGGCCCTGCCGGTCTACCGGCCGCCGGGTCTCGGCGTGCCGCTCAAACCGACGCAGCTGGTCAGAAACCGGCGGTGATCCTGGTGAAGTCCCAGTCGGACTGGGAGATGCCGCTGCAGTTGGACGTCACGCCGCCGCCGGGGCAGCCCCGGTCGCGGTTGACGGCCCAGTACGCGAGCCTGGTCAGGCCCTTGGACTTGGCCCAGTCGCGGATCTGCGTCCAGGCCGCGGTGGTGGTCAGCTCCTGCTGGTCGGACAGGCCGTTCATGCCCGAGATGCCCATGTGCGCGTACGCCTGGGCGTCGGTCCAGCCGTAGGCGTTCTTGAGGGCGTTCTTCAGGCCTTCGGAGGCGTTGACGGTGTCCTGGTAGATGTTGGAGCTGCCGAAGTCGAACGGCATGATGGTGAAGTTGTCGATCGGCACGCCGAGCGCCCTGGCCTGGTTGATCAGGCGGACGCCGTGCGCGTTCGGGCCGGTCGTGGTGGTGCCGAAGGTGACGACGGCCTTGACGTTCGGGTTGTTAGCCTTGATGATCTTGATGCCGTTCAGGATGCGGTCCTGGACGGTGTAGTTCTCGAACTCGTCGGTGTTCTCGATGTCGAAGTCGACGACCGCCGGGCCGACGGCGTTGATCACCTGCTGCACGGCGCCGGCGAACGCCTCGGGGCTGCCGCAGTTGGGGCCGAGCTTGTTGCCCTGCCAGCCGCCGAAGGAGATCTGGACGCTGCCGCCCTTCGACTTGATCGTGTTGATCGCCTGCTGGTCGGCGCCGCCGGTCAGGGCGCGGTTGCCGTCCCAGGCGGGGGTGCAGCCGCCGCTGGAGAGGATGAACGCCATCGTGAACGACTTCACGCCGGTCGCGTCCATGACGGTGGCCGGGTTGGGCGGGTTGCCCCAGCCCATGTAGAGGTAGGGGGCGCCGGCCATCTTCGCCGGGTTGCCGGTGCAGCCGCTGGTGGTGGCGGTGGCGTCACGGCCGGCCGACTCGCCCGCCGAGTTGTACGCCTTCACGGTGTAGGTGTGGGTCGTGCACGCGCCGAGGCCGGAGATCGTCGCGGACGTGCCGGTGACCTGCGCCTTCTGCGTCGAGCCCTCGTAGACGCGGTAGCCGGTGACCGTGCCGGAGGAGGGGCCCCAGCTCAGCGAGACGCTGGAGTTGGTGACCGAGGTGCTGACCGTGCCGGGCTGGCCGGGCGCGCCGGTGTTGCCGCCCGAGGTGGTGGCGGTCACGGAGTTGCTGACGCCGGAGAGGTTGCCGGCGGCGTCGCGGGCGCGGACGGTGTAGGTGTAGGCGGTGTTCGCGGCGCGGCCGGTGTCGGTGTAGGTGGTGCCGGTCACGGTGGTGACCAGGCTGCCGCCCCGGTAGACGTTGTAACCGGTGACGCCGACGTTGTCGGTGGAGGCGTTCCAGGCGAGCGAGACGCTGCTGGAGGTGACGCCGGTCGAGCGGAGGTTGCCCGGCGTGGACGGCGCGGTCGTGTCGGTGCCGCCGCCGGTGGAGACCTTCCAGAGGGCGGGGACGTTCGGCGGCTCCCAGCCGGGCTGGGAGGTGTGGCCCTGGAGACAGACGTAGTCGACGCCGTTGTAGGTGACGACCGCGCCAGTGGCGTAGGCGGTCCACGGGGCCCAGGCGGCGGCGAGCAGCCGGGCGCTCTGGCCGGCCGTCTGGCTTTCCGCGTGGGCGACCGGGAGGCCGGCGCCGGTCAGCGCGAGGACCGCGCAGGCGAACGATGCGGCGAGTCTGCTGCGAAATCTCATGGCATTCCCTGGAGGTGCGGCTTGACGGTCTTGCTGAAGGACCAGTTGGCGCTGGCGTCCCAGTTGATGGACCAGGTCATCGCGCCCCGGATGTCCGGGTACGCGCGGGGCGGCGTGAAAGATCCGCAATTGGTACGCCGAGCCAGGCAGTCGAGCGCCTGGTTGACGAGGGAGGGTGCGACCACGCCTCCGCCCGCCGCGCCCGGTCCGGCGGGCAGGCCCAGCGCCACCTGGTCGGGGCGCAGGCCGTTCTCGAGCTGGATGCAGGCCAGCGCGGTCATGAAGTTGACGGTCCCCTGCGTGTACGCCTGCGCCTGGTCGCAGCCGAGCATGGAACCGGAGTTGTAGAACTGGGTGTGGACGACCGTGAGGATGTCCTTGATCGACAGGGCGAGCTTGAAGTACTCCATCCCGGTGCTCTGCATGTCGATGGTCTGCGGGGCCATCGTGATGATCAGGTCGGCGCCGGCCTTGGCGCGCAGCGACCGGAGCGCCTGGGCCATGTACGTGGCGTTGAGGCCGTTCTCCAGGTCGATGTCCACGCCGTCGAAGCCGTAGCTCTGCATGAGGGCGTACACCGAGTCGGCGAAGCGGGTCGCGGCGGCCGCGTCGGCGACCTGCACCCGCCCGGCCTCGCCGCCCACGGACAGGATGACCTTCTTGCCCCGCTGGTGCAGGGCTTGGACGTCGGCCCTGAACTGGGCGTCGGTGTAGCCGCCGAGCGCGGCCGACAGGCCGGCGTCCACCGCGAAGGCGACCTGCCCCGGCGTGGCCGTGGCCTCGCCGAACGCGACGGCGACGAGGTCGTACTCGGCGGGGACGGCCGAGAGCCTGAGCTCGGTCGCGGCGTTGACGAAGTTGTGCCAGTAGCCGGTGAGGAAGTGCTTCGGCAGGGTGCCGCCGCTTCCCGTGCAGCCGGTGGTGGTGGCGGTCACGGGGTCGCCGGCCGCCGACTCGCCCTGGCCGTTGTACGCCTTGACCGTGTAGGTGTGGCTCTCGCAGGCGCCGAGGCCGGAGATCGTCGCGGTCGTGCCGCTGACCGTGGCCTTGACCGTGGCGCCCTCGTAGACGCGGTAGCCGGTGACCGTGCCCGAGGACGCTCCCCAGGTGAGGGTGATCGAGCCGGTCGTGGAGGTGGCGGAGGCGGCGCCCGGCCTGCCGGGCACCCCGGGTGACGGTCCGCCGCCGCCGCAGGGTGATCCGTTGAGCGTGCAGCCGGTGATGCCGGGGAAGCCGCCGGGGCTGCCGTTGAAGCCGAAGCTCGCGCTGCCGCCGGCGGGGAGTGCGGGGGCCCAGGACGGGTTGGTGAAGGTGTAGTGCTGGCCGCTCCTCGTCATGACCGCGTCCCACGCGGACGGGATCGAGTAGCCGGCGGGGACGTCGAACTGCACGTTCCAGCCGTTCATGGCCGTGGTGGTGGCGTTGGTGACGGTGACCTTGCCCTCGAAGCCGGAGCCCCAGTCGGAGACCTTCGTGAAGGTCGCCGTCGCCGTGGCGGCGTGGGCGGGAGCAGGGGCGGCGATGAGGGCGAGGACGAGGCTCGCGAACGCCAGGAGGGTCGCGCGGTGTCTCACGGGCTCTTCCTTACGGGGGGTGACGTGCCGTACGCCTCGCGCCGGGGGGTGAGAGAGCGAGCCGTACGGCACGGGCCACGCGTTTGCGGGGGCTGTAAGGTTTTGTCCGGTCGGTCGTTTACTGTTAGGAAAGTTTCCTAAGAGTTGTGGGCCGATCGTAGCCTTGACACCTCGCCCTTACAAGACCCAAAAAAGGCAGGCTCCCTGTTACCTTCTTCCGCCGGCGCTCGTCATGGGATCGACGAGTGAAAAGAGGACAGGAATGCTGACCGCCATCATGTACGTGACGATCTACGTCACCGACCAGGACCGCGCGCTGGAGTTCTACGCCGGAGGACTCGGGCTGGAGAAGCGGATCGACGTCACCGGGCCCGACGGCCGGTTCCTCACCGTCGGCGTGCCCGGCAGCCCGGTGCAGATCCTCCTGTGGTCGCACGCGGCGGGCACGGGGCTGCCGGGCGGCGTGCCAGGCCCGGTGATCCTCGAATCCGACGACCTGCGCAAGGATTTCGAGATCATGCGCTCGCGCGGCGTCACCTTCGAGGGGACCGAGCCCGAGGACTATCCGTTCGGGGTCCGCGTCGAGGCGGTGGATCCCGACGGCAACCGGATCTCGCTCCGCCAGCAGCGCAAGCCGTGACCGCGCGCCCGTCCGGTGCCGTGACCGAGGCGTTCGAGGCCCAGCGCGATCGGCTGCGCGCCCTCGCCCACCGCGTGCTGGGCTCGCACGCCGACGCCGAGGACGTGGTCCAGGAAGCCTGGGTGCGCCTCGCCCGCCAGGACGAGGCGGCCATCGGCAACCTGGCGGGGTGGCTGACCACGGTGGTCGGCCGGATCAGCCTGGACGTGCTGCGGTCCCGTCAGGCCCGCCCCGAGACCGCGTACGGGCACGAGTTCGCGGACCTCGTGGTGACGCCCGCCGGCGAACCCGCGCCGGACGAGCAGGTGGCGCTGGCCGATTCGGTCGGCTTCGCCCTGCTCGTGGTGCTCGACTCGCTCACCCCGGGTGAGCGGGTGGCGTTCGTGCTGCACGACATGTTCGCGGTGCCGTTCCACGAGATCGGCCACATCCTGGGGAAGTCCGCCGACGCCGCCAAGATGATCGCCAGCCGGGCCCGCCGCAAGGTCCGGGGCGCGGACCGGCCGGCCGGCGCGGGCCGCGAGCACCAGGAGGTCGTCCAGGCGTTCCGCGCGGCCGCCGTCGGCGGCGATTTCGAGGCGCTCCTGCGCGTCCTCGACCCGGACGTGCGGCTGACCGTCGACACCCCGGGCGGGATGGTCGTCACCCTCGGCGCCACCGAGGTCGCGGCCGGCGCCCGCAGGTTCGCCAGCGAGGTCGCCCGCCAGCGGGCGGTGCTGGTCAACGGCGTTCCCGGCCACATGTCGTGGCGTGCCGACGGGACGCCGCTCTCCGTCATCGCCTTCGCCGTCGGCGGCGGCCGGATCACCGGCATCCACATCGTCGTCGATCCGGCCAAGCTCGCGGCGATCCACCTGGACTGAGCTCCCGCCGTACGGGACCGTACGGCGGGAGGCGAGGGCAGGTCAGGGTTGCTGGGTGATCCTGACGTCGTCGATGCCGGCCTCGACCAGGGAGGCGGTGCCGGCGTCGGCGGCGTCCACGACGATGCGGACGGTCTGGCCGGCGAAGGCGTTCAGGTTCGCTGTGGCCGTGGCCCACGCGCCGTTGCGGTTGGAGGCCGCGCCCGCCTGGTTGAGCACGGTCGCGGTCGAACTCCCCACCACGCGGACCCGCAGGTAGTCGGCGCTGGAGGCGTTCGAGCCGTGCGCGAGGTACCACGACAGCGAGAGGCTGAGCGTGCCCGAGGACGGCAGCGTGATCGGCGGGGACTGGATCGTGGTGACGCCGCCGTCCACGTCGTAGTCGCCGGCGGCGCTGCCCGCGAGGCGGCCGGTCACCAGGTCGTTCGTGCCGCTGACGGTCGTGCCGAGCTGCTTGGCGCCCGAGGACGTGGTGTCCTGCGGGTCGCCCCGCTCCCACTGGCCGGCCGTGGCGGTGTCGGTGCCCGCCGGGTTGACGGTCCAGCCGGTGGCGGTCTCGAACGTGTCGGAGTAGACGGTCAGCGGCGGCGTGCCGGTGCCGCAGTACTGGCTCTCCTTGCCGATGATCCGGTAGACGCAGTCGGAGTATTCGAGGAACCGGAGCACGGCCTCCCGGTTGCGCGTGGTCTGCGGGACGATCTGCTCGTCGGGCGGGTAGAAGCCGGGGCTGGCGCCGGTCGGGTACATCTCGAACGTGAAGCTGAAGATCTTGTACTGGCCCCACAGCCAGTCGTCGATGGTGCCGTCGGTGATGTAGAGGTCGCTGGCCTGCTGCGGGGTGTAGTTGTTGGTGGAGGCCATGTTCTGGCCGAGCGTGGCGTGCGCGTCGCGGTCGTCCTGGGTGAGGCCGGGCGCGGTGTTGTTCAGGGTGTAGCCGTACGGCCAGAGCACCAGCTCGCTGTAGGTGTGCCAGTCGATGTGCGACTTGAGCTGCTGCACGCCGCCGATGACGCGGCTGCGCACCCAGTCGGCCGTCGCCCGCACCTCGGGGGCGGACTCGGCGCTCGGGCCGCGGTAGGTCTCGCTGGAGGTCGTGCCGGAGGAGCCGCCGCAGCAGCCCCAGTTGTAGGCCCAGTTGCGGTTGAGGTCGGTGCCGACGGCCGAGGAGCCCGAGTTGGGCTGGCGGTTCTTGCGCCAGGAGCGGTAGCTGCCGGTGGCGATGTCGTACTCGCCGCCGTCGGGGTTGAGGTCCGGCATGATCCAGATCTCGCGGGTGTCGACCAGGTTCGTGATCCGGGAGTCGGTGCCGTAGTTGTCGGCGAGCAGGTGCATGATGTAGAGCGCCATCTCGACCGTCAGGTGCTCACGGGCGTGCTGGTGGGCGGTGAACAGCACCTCGGGCTCGGCCTCGTCCGTGCCGACGTTGTCGCTGATCTTGACCAGGCGCAGGGCGCGGCCCTCGTACGAGGTCCCGTACGTCGACTGGCTGACGATGTTCGGATGGGCCGCGACCAGGGCGTTGATCTCGGCGTTCATCTCGGCGTAGTTGTGGTACGCCGAGTCGGCGGGCGGGAAGTCGAACGCCTCGACGCTGGACGGCGTCGCCGGCCGGGGCACCTCCACGACCCGGTAGCCGAGCTTCCTGATGGCGGCCACCTCGGCCGTGGTGGCCGTGACCAGCACGGAGCCGGTGGCCACCTCCTCGATGGCCGCGCCGGTGGCGGCGACGGCGCTGCGCTGCTGCGCGTCGGACGGCCCCTGCACGCGGTACTGCTTGTTGGGCGGGGGCTCGGCGGCCGCCCCCACGCCCGTCACGCCGGTGAGGCCGACGAGGCAGAGGGCGGCGAGCAGGATGACGATACGGCGTATCACCTGGTCCTCCTAGGGCGCTCGGGATGGGATGGTGCCGGCGCCTGAACCGAGAGTGAGGATCTACCGATCTCCCGCAAAGGCCCAAAGTTGCGGACATCCGGATCCCTG
The DNA here is from genome assembly GCF_039529455.1 of Nonomuraea bangladeshensis. Classification (NCBI taxonomy): domain Bacteria; kingdom Bacillati; phylum Actinomycetota; class Actinomycetes; order Streptosporangiales; family Streptosporangiaceae; genus Nonomuraea; species Nonomuraea bangladeshensis. The sequence goes on along the minus strand of NZ_BAAAMV010000025.1, from coordinate 58,883 downwards.
ACAGGTGACTGTCAGGACCGTCCCTCGCGGTACCGTGAGAGACGTGTTCTTCGGCATCACCGATTTCTGGGCCTACGTGATCGGCGCCTTCCTGATCATTCTGCTGCCTGGACCCAACTCGATCTACGTTCTCAGCTTCGCGGCGCGTCACGGTGTCCGGCAGGGCTACCGGGCCGCGGCCGGCGTCTTCGTCGGCGACACGGTGCTGATGTTCCTGGCCGCCGCCGGCGCGGCGTCCCTCCTGCGTTCCAACGCCGTCCTGTTCATGGTCGTCAAGTACGCCGGCGCCGGCTACCTCGCGTGGATCGGCTTCCAGATGATCAGGGACGCCTGGCGTTCCTGGCGGGCGCGAGGCGCCGAGGCCGTCCCGGCGAAGGCGGCGGAGGAGGCCGTGGAGAAGGCTGTGGAGAGCCGGCCGCGGCCGTTCCGCAAGGCCCTGACGATCAGCCTGCTCAACCCGAAGGCGATCCTGTTCTTCGTCTCGTTCTTCGTGCAGTTCGTGGATCCGGCCTATCCGGCGCCGGCGCTGTCGTTCCTGATCCTCGGCGCGGTGATCCAGGTCTTCAGCTTTCTCTACCTGACGTCGCTGATCTTCGGCGGCACGTTCCTGGCCGCCCAGTTCCGCAGCCACAAGCGGCTCAGCGCGGGGCTGACCTCGTGCGTCGGCGCCGTCTTCCTGGGGTTCGGCGCGAAACTGGCCACCGCGTCACTGAGCTGAGTCACTGAGCTGAGTCACTGGGCTGAGTCACTGGGCTGAGTCACTGGGCTGAAAGTTCGGTTCAAGGACATGCTGGTTCGGTAGGGCACAGATGGAGCGTGTCGAAAGAGGCGGTCGCACCGCCGGCCCTCGGGTACGGTAGGCCACCGGCGTGCTTCCCGGGACGCCGGTGCGGTGCCCGCCTCGGTAAGTGCGAGCGGTCCATCAGGGTAGCCCTGGTCCCTCGAAGCCCGGGTAGTCGCTGATCGTCGGCCTATCTGCGGAGCAGTCTTGAACCATCCGCCCGTGACCCTCCCCCGCCTCGGCGCCCTCGCCCGCGAGGCGGCGCCCAAGCTGCTCGAAGCCGTGGTCGCCCCCCTGGCGGTCTTCTACCTCGCCATGGTGGTCCTCGGGATCAAGTGGGCGCTGATCGCCACCGTCGCCTGGGTCTACCTCGGCGTGGCCTGGCGGCTCGTCCGGCGGGTGAAGGTGCCCGCCACCATGTTCCTCGCGGCGTTCGCGATCACCGTGCGCGCCCTGGTGTCGCTCTGGACCGGCACCTGGATGTGGTTCTTCATCCAGCCCGAGCTGGGCACGATCTGCATCAGCATGGCGTTCCTCGCCTCCGTGCGGCTCAACCGGCCGCTGGTGCAGAAGCTCACGCTCGACTACATCCACCTGCCGTCGGCGGTGCTGAAGCACGAGCGCATCCGCCGGTTCTTCGCCAGGATCACGCTGCTGTGGGCGTTCGTGCTGCTGACGAACTCCACGCTCAGCATCGCGCTGGCCGTCTACGAGAGCCTGCGCGGCTCGCTCGGCGCGTTCATGATCCTGCGCACCTCGGCGGTGGCCGTGATCAGCGGGCTGGCGATCGCGTTCTCGATCTGGGCGTTCAAGCGGGTGCTGCGCCGGCTGCACGTCGCGCACGCCTGACCCGCGCCCTTCAGGGGAGTTCCACGACGAGCTCGTAGCCGCCGTCCACCGCTCCGGCGGTGAGCGTGCCGCCCGCCAGGCGGGCCCGTTCGGCGAGGCCCGCCAGCCCCATGCCGCCCCGCCTGGCGACCGGCCGGCCGCGCGCGGGCCCGTTGCGCACGCTCACCCGGCGTGGGCCCACCGAGATCCGCACGGCGGCCCCCGGCGCGTGCTTGGCCGCGTTGGTGAGCCCTTCCTGGACGACGGCCCCGGCCAGCGCGGGCGCCGGCCCGGCGGCCACGTCGAGGTCGATGGTCATGCCGGAGTCCCTGGCCCGGCGGACCAGCTCGGTCACGTCCTCGTTCACCGGCTCAAGCGGCGCGGCGTCGGAGTCCTCGCGCAGCAGCCCGATGATCTGCCGCAGCCGCTCGGTGGCGTCGCCCGCCGCCTCCCGCAGCTCCCCCGCCGCCCGCGCCTGCGCCGGGTCCAGCCCGGGGGCCAGCTCCAGCCCGGCCGCCCGGACCGCGATCAGGGCCAGGTCGTGGCCGAGCGAGTCGTGCATGTCCCGCGCGATCCTGGCCCGCTCGCGCAGCCGGGCCTGCGCCTCGGCCGAGAGCCTGGCCTGGCCCCGCTGCCGGATCACCAGCCGCCGCACCAGCCCTATCAGGTACGGGATCAGATAGGTGCCCACCAGCCCGGTCACCATCGACACCCAGAGGGCGATGTCGCCGCCCGCCGCGAGCACGACCGCCATGCCGACCGCCGTGATGAGGCCGAACGCGGCGACCGGCGGCCACGCCGCGCCCTCCCGCCGGCCGGTCAGGTAGGCGTACCCCATGATGAACGGCGAGGCCGGCACCAGCGGGAGGATCTTGACGCCGGTCCGGGGCAGCAGCCAGCTCAGGTCCACGGTGGCGAACCCCTCGCTGAAGCGCCACGGGCCGAGCGGCAGCAGCAGCACCAGGGCGACGAGCGGCCGGCGGCGGCCCACCAGCACCACCGCCGACGCCAGGGCGAGCCGCGGCCCGGTCACCATCCCGAACGCGGCCGGATCCCGGAGGGGATCGGGCCCCGCGGCGGCGACGAAGGCGCACAGCAACATCCAGAGCAGCAGGTCGACGACCACCTCACGGCGGCTCTGCCTGCGGATCGACGGCGGGATTCTCACGTCGTCGAGCCTATGGGGGCCGGGCGGAGGCCCGCCCTCGTCCTCCGGCAGGAGACGACCCTGACGAAAGTCAGGGTAGGGCGCGTGGCACCGTCCTGGTAGTGCTAGCCCCACCCCCGATTCGCCTACCTCCACTCCTGCGCCGGCCTGCGCGAACGGGTTGGATCGAAGGTGTCGGCCGGGGCAGGCGGCACCGCCCCCGACGAAAGTCGGGGGCACCCGCTGCCGATCGGCCGATGTGCCATGACCAGCGGAGTTTCTAGCTTCATGAGCTACGGCCCTGACCCGATTAGGGGACGGGTCCGCGTTCGACCGGGGGCATCCCTGATGCCCCGGGACCCCGCGTACCGAGACGCTGTCCGTGTGCCGTGAAGATCGGAGTCAACGCCCCATGTCACATGCCATCCTCGACCTGGTCCAGCAGGTCATGTCATCCCCCTGGCTGTACGCGGCCCTGTTCGCCCTGGCCGTGCTCGACGGGTTCTTCCCCATCGTCCCGGCCGAGACCTCGGTGATCACGGCGGCGGTGTTCGCCGCTTCCGGGGAGACGAACCTCGCGCTGGTGATGGTGGTCGCGGCGCTCGGCGCGTTCGTGGGCGATCACGTGTCGTACCTGATCGGGCGCATGTCCGGCGGGCGGCTGCGGGACAAGAAGGCGTTCGTCTGGGCGCGCGGCGCGCTGGAGGAGCGGGGCGGGCTGGTGCTGGTCGTGGCCAGGTACATCCCCGGCGGCCGGACGGCCACCACGCTCACCATGGGCGCGGTACGCCACCCGCTGCGCTCGTTCACCTTCTTCGACGCGATCGCGGCGAGCTCGTGGGCGGTCTACTCCGGGCTGATCGGGTTCTTCGGCGGGATGGCGTTCGAGAACGACCCGATCAAGGGCCTGCTGCTGGGCCTCGGCATCGCGGTGTCCGTCACGGCGGTGGTCGAGCTCGTGCGGTGGGCGCGGAAGCGCCGCGCCACCCAGCCTTCCCCGGAAGTCCTTCCCGTGGACACGTCCGTTTGACCCTGCCGGGCGACCATCCGATTCGAGAGGAGTGCGCATGACTGTGCTGGCCGCGGCGATCGCCCTGGTCGGGTCGCTGTTCTTCGCCCTCGGCGCCGCCCTTCAGCAGTTCGAGGCCGCCGGCTCGGCGAAGCCGGGGCTCCTCGCCCTGCTGCGCCGGCCGCGCTGGCTGATCGGCGGCGCGTCCATCCTGGCGGGTGGCGGCCTGCACATCGTCGCGCTCGGGCTCGGCCCGCTCACCGTGGTGCAGCCGATGGGCGTGGCGAGCCTGCTGTTCGCCCTGCCGCTCGCCGCCACGCTGCACGGCCGCCGGCCCACCCGCAAGGAGCTGGGCGCGGCGGCGGTCGTCGCGGCCGGGCTGGTCGGGCTCGTGCTGATGGTCCCCGAGTCCGAGGGGCCGACCCGGCTCGACCCGGACGGCGTCCTCCTCCTGCTCGGCGTGGCCGGGATCGCGGCGGTGCTGCTGTGGGCGGGCGCGAAGGCGGCCTCGCCGGCCTGGCGGGCGGCACTGCTGGCCACCAGCTCCGGCGTCCTGTACGGCGCCACCGCCACCCTCATGCGGGTGCTCGTCGACGGCGGCTGGAACTGGTGGTACCTGCTGGCCCTGCCGGTGCCCACGCTGCTCGCGCTGATGATGCTGCAGCGGGCCTACGCCGTCGGCCACTTCGGCGTGTCGTTCGCCTCGCTGCAGGTCGCCGATCCGCTGACGGCGGTGGCGTTCGGCGCGCTGCTGCTCGGCGAGCCGCTGCCCACCGGGGTCGTCCCGGTCGCGGCCGCCCTGCTGACCGCCGCCGGCACCGTCGCGCTGGCGCGTACCAGTCCGCTGGAGGCGCGCAACGATCTCGCCTGACCCCGACCCCGTTCCCGGCTCGTCGTCCCCTGTTCCCCCTCCGGCCCTCCCCGGGCCGGGTTCCCTTGCGATTGTGGAGTCACCGTCATGGCCATGCCCCTGCACAGCGTCACCGACCGCGCCCGGCTCGCCCCCGCCCCCGAGCGCCCGCGCCGGGTGCTGATCTCGACCGACACCTACCCTCCCGACGTGAACGGCGCCGCCTACTTCACCCACCGCCTGGCCACCGGCCTCGCCGCGCGCGGCAACGAGGTGCACGTGGTCTGCCAGTCGGAGCACGGCCCGGCCAGCGCCGACGTCGTGGACGGCGTCATCGTGCACCGGCTGCGCTCGGCACCGCTGCTGGTGCACCCGACCATGCGTGTCACCGTGCCGACCCGGCTGGACCGGCTGGTCGCCGACATCAACCCGGACGTGCTGCACACGCAGGGCCACTTCGTGGTCGGCCGGGCCGCCATCGCCGCCGCCCGGCGCGCCGGCGTCCCCGTCGTGGCCACCAACCACTTCATGCCCGACAACCTCTTCCAGTTCGCCCACATCCCCGACCGGCTGCGCGTGAAGGCGGGCCGGCTGGCCTGGCGCGACTTCAGCCGCGTCTTCAACCGGGCCGACCACGTCACCACGCCCACCCCGCTGGCCGCGCGGCTCCTCGCCGACCAGGGGTTCGCGCGGGAGGTGGAGCCGGTGTCCTGCGGCATCGACCTCAGCAGGTTCCACCCGCACGCCGAGCCGAAGGCGTGGGCGCGCAAGCTGTTCGGCCTGCCCGACCGGCCGACCGTGCTGTTCGTCGGCCGCCTCGACGAGGAGAAGCGGATCGACGAGCTGGTCCGGGCGCTGCCGCTGGTGCTCAACGAGACCGACGCCCAGGTGGCGCTGGTCGGCAAGGGCAACCAGCGGGCCGAGCTGGAGCGGCTGGCCGCCAGGATCGGGGTCGGCGACCGGGTGTTCTTCCTCGGCTTCGTGCCCGACGAGAACATGCCGCAGGCGTACGCCGCCGCCGACGTCTTCGCCATGCCCGGCGTCGCCGAGCTGCAGAGCATCGCGACGCTGGAGGCCATGGCGAGCGGCCTGCCCGTGGTGGCGGCCGACGCGATGGCGCTGCCGCACCTGGTGGTCTGCAACGGCCACCTGTTCCAGCCGGGCGACGTGGTCGAGCTGGCCCGCCACCTGACCCGCGTGCTCGGCGACGACGAGCTGCGCGCCAGGTACGGCAAGGCCAGCAGGGAGCTCGCCCTCACCCACGACGACCAGGCGTCGCTGGCCCGGTTCGAGGCGATCTACGACGAGGTCGCGCGATGATCCCTCGGTGGAGCCTGTGGGCCACGGCCGGTGGCACGGCCGCCTCTGCGGCGGCGCTCGCCTGGACCGAGCTCACCCTGCCCGCCCAGCCGCTGATCAGCGACTACGCGCTGGTCGCCGGCGGCCTGGTGCCGGTGCTCGTCGGGATGCTGGCGCTCGCGGGGGCGTGCCTCAGCCTGGCGTACGGGCTGGTCGTGGCCGACCCGGCGCGCACCGCGGCCACCCGGGTGCTGCTGCTGGCCGGGGCCGCCGGGCTGATGCTGAGCGCGGTCTTCCCCACCGATCCCGGCTCCTCCCAGATCGGTACGCTCGCCGGGGAGATCCACCGCTGGGCGGCCGCCGTGGTGTTCACCGCGCTGCCGGTCGCCGGGTGGACGTTCGCCAGGGGACGGGCGGGGGCCGCACGCTGGAACGCGGTGCGGGCGATGAGCGTGACCGCGGGGCTGACGCTGGCGGCGTACCTGGCCGCGCATCCGGCCACCGTCACCTCGCCGCTGATCAACGGGGTCGCCTACTACGGGCCGCTGGAGCGGGCCGTGGTGCTGGCCGAGATGGTGCTTCTCGTGACGATGGCGGTGGCGGCCGCGGCCGGTCGCCGGGTCTCCGCGCGCGCCGAGAGCGCGCCCGCGCATTCCGCGCCCGCCAGTCCCGCGCCCGCCGGGTCCGCACCCGCCGGATCCGCGACCGTCGGCGACGCGTCCGCCGAGGGCGCGTCCGAGCTGGCCGCCTGAGCGCGGGCATGTTTCGGCCGCCGCCGAAGGATCTCGCTCCTAGCGTGGACCGCATGCACATCACCCGTCACGCCGAAGCCCTGGCGGTGCTCGCCGACCCCCGGTACGTGCCGCCGCCCGTGCGCCAGGACGCCCCCGAGGGGACGCTGGCCTGGCTGCGCGCCCACGTCTCGCGGTTCAGCTCCGGCGCGGAGCACGCCGAACGCCGCCGCCGCGTCGTCGAGCGGCTGGCCGCCCTGGACCCCGTACGCCTGCGCGCCGCCGCCAAGGCCGCGACCCTGGAGCGGCCCGGCGAGTGGCGTGCCGTGCCCACGCGGGTGCTCGGGGCCGCGCTCGGCGTCGCCGACACCACGCCGGTCGCCGCCGCGGCGGCCGGTTACCTGTCGGGCCAGGAGAGCCCGCAGGCGGACGCCGCCGTCGCCGCCCTCCTGGACCAGACCGACCTGCCGGCCGTCACCCTGCTGCTCCAGGGGCACGCCGCCACCGAGGCGCTGATCGCGGGCGCCCTGCCGCGGCTCGCCGAGCACGACGACGTGGAGGCGGTGCTGCGCGAGACGCTCCGGCACGATCCGCCGCTCAAGGTCACCCGCAGGCTGGACCTCCGCAGCGGCGAGGAGGTGACCCTCGACCTGGTGGCCGCCAACCGCGACCCTGACGTCTTCCCCGATCCCGGCCGGTTCGACCCGGCGCGCGGCGAGACGCCGCATCTGACGTTCGGCGCCGGGGTGCGGCCCTGCCCGGCGCCCGCGTACGCGCTCGCGCTGGCCGCCGGCGTGCTGGAGGGGCTGCGGGAGGGCGAGCGCCCGTGAGCTTCCGCGACCTGCACCGCCCCGGCGAGCCGTTCCTGCTGCCGAACGCCTGGGACTACGGCTCGGCCGCCGCCCTGGCCGCGCTGGGCTTCCCCGCGATCGGCACCACGAGCCTCGGCGTGGCGGCCGTGCACGGCCGGCCGGACGCGGCCGGCGTCACCCGCGCCGAGACCGTCGAGCTGGCCGAGACCATCAAGGACCTCGGCGTGCTCGTCACCGTGGACATCGAGGGCGGCTTCAGCGACGACCCGGCCGAGGTGTCGGAGCTGGTGGCGAGCCTGGCCGCGCTGGGCGTGGCGGGGGTGAACCTCGAGGACGGCCGGCCGGACGGCACCCTGCGCCCGATCGGGCTGCACCAGGAGATCATCGAGGCGGCCAAGGGGCACGGCGTGTTCGTCAACGCCCGTACCGACACCTGCTGGCTGCGGACGGGCGACACGCTGGAGCGGGTGCGGGCGTACGCGCACGCCGACGGCGTCTTCGTGCCCGGCCTGACCGGACTGGACGCGATCGCCGAGGTGGCGGCGGCCACGCCGCTGCCGCTCAACGTGCTCCTCCAGCCGGACGGCCCCACGATGGCCGAGCTCGGCGCGGCCGGGGTGGCCCGGGTGAGCACGGGCTCGCTGCTCTACCGGGCCGCGCTCCAGGGGGCGCTGGCGGCGGCGCTCGCCGCCGAGGGCAGGCCCGCGCCCCGCGTCCCGACCTATGAGGAGACGGCCGCGCTGCTGCCGAGAACTGGATAATCGAGGCATGCGCTTCCAGATCCTGGGGCCCACCACGGTGCTGGGCGACGACGGCGAGCCCGTCGCGCTCGGCGGCCCCCGGGTACGGGCGCTGCTCACCCTGCTGGCCCTGCACGCCGGCCGCGTCGTCGGGGCGGACCGGCTCGCCGCCGGCCTGTACGGCCCCGAGCCGCCCGAGGGCGTGGCCAACGCGCTGCAGTCCCAGGTGTCCCGGCTGCGCAGGGCGCTCGGCAGGGATCTGGTCGAGTTCCATCCGGCGGGCTACCGGCTGGCCGTCGAGCCGTCCGACGTGGACGCCCACCGCTTCGAGCGGCCGGTCGCCGGGCCCTCGCGGCCGGCGATCCCGGCCGTGCCGCCGGGCTGCTGCGCGAGGCGCTGGAGCTGTGGCGGGGCGCGCCGCTGGCCGACGCCCCGCACGCGGAGGACGCGGCGAGCGCGCTGGAGGAGCTGCGTCTCGCCGCGACGGAGGACCGGGTGCAGGCCGACCTGGACCTCGGGCGGCACCGGGAGCTCGCCGCCGAGCTGCGCGGCCTCGTCGCCGCCCATCCGCTGCGCGAGCGGCCGCGCGCCCAGCTCATGCGGGCGCTCTACGGCAGCGGCCGCCAGGCGGAGGCGCTGACCGTCTACGACGAGGCCAGGAGGTTGCTCGACGAGGAGCTGGGGGTCGCGCCCGGCCCCGAGCTGGCCGCCGCGCACCTGGCCGTGCTGCGGGCCGACCCCGCGCTCGGCGCGCCCGCTCCGGCCGCCCCGCAGCGGCAGGGGCTGCCCGCGCAGCTCACCAGCTTCGTCGGCCGGGACCGGGAGCTGGCCCAGGTGAGCGCGCGGCTGCGGGCAGACCGGCTGGTCACGCTGATCGGCCCGGGCGGGGCGGGCAAGACGCGGCTCGCGGTCGAGGCGGCCGGGCAGGAGCCACAGGATGTCTGCTTCGTCCCGCTGGCCCCGGTCACCGAAGGCGCGGACGTGGCCGCCGCGGTGCTGGCCGCGCTCGACGTCCGCGACGCCCTGCGCCCCGCCGCCGACCGGCCGGTGGATCCGCTCACCCGCCTCGCGACCGCGCTCGCCGGGCGCGAGCTGCTGCTCGTGCTGGACAACTGCGAGCACCTGGTCGAGGCGACCGCCGAGCTGACCGATCTGCTGCTGGCCTCCTGCCCCGGCCTGCGGGTGCTGGTCACCGGGCGGGAGGCGCTGGGCATCACCGGCGAGTCGATCCTCCCGGTCGCGCCGCTGCGGCTGCCGCCGGCCGAGGCCGTCGAGCCGCTGGACTATCCGGCCGTGCGGCTGTTCGCCGACCGGGCCGGCGCGGTGTCCCCCGGTTTCGTGGTGAACGCGGTGAACGCGGCGCACGTCGTACGGATCTGCCGGGCGCTCGACGGGCTGCCGCTGGCGATCGAGCTGGCCGCGGCGCGGCTGCGGACGATGTCGGTGGCCGACGTGGCGGCGCGGCTGGACGACCGGTTCCGGCTGCTGGCCCGCGGCAGCCGTACGGCGCTGCCGCGCCACCAGACGCTGCGCGCGGTCGTGGCCTGGAGCTGGGACCTGCTGGACGCCGACGAGCAGCGCATGGCCCGGCGCTTCAGCGTGTTCGTGGGCGGGGCGCGCCCCGAGACGGCCGAGCGGGTGTGCGGGCTGCCGGAGGAGGTGCTGTTCTCGCTGGCGGAGAAGTCGCTCGTGGAACGGGTGGACGGGCGCTACCGGATGCTGGCGACGATCCAGGCGTTCTGCGCGGAGCGGCTGGCCGAGTCGGGCGAGGTGGCGGCGGCCCGCGACGCCCACGCCGCCTGCTGCCTGGACCTCGTGCTCGCCGCCGACGAGCGGCTGCGCACCCGCGAGCAGCTGGAGTGGCTGGCCCGGCTCGACGAGGAGAGCGACGACGTCAACGCCGCCCTGCGCTGGGCCACCGAGACCGGCCAGGTCGAGACGGCGCTGCGGCTGCTCGCGCACTGCGCCTGCTACTGGTGGATGCGCGGTCACCGCGTCACGAGCGCCGACCTCGCGGCCACGCTGCTGCTCAGGCTCGGCGCGGCCGTCCCCGAGGGGCTGGAGGAGGAGTACGTGACCTGCGCGGTCGTCACCGCCTGGCGGGGCGAGGTCGGCGACGAGGTGCGCGACCTGATCGCCCACTCGCGCACGCTGCTGCCGTGGAACCACCTGCCGCGCCGTGTGGAGTTCCTGATGATGCTGCTGTCGATGTACAACGGGCCGCGCGGCGACTTCGAGCAGGCCTATCTCGACGTCCAGCGCACCATGGCGGGGCTCACGCCCTGGCCGCGGGCGCTGGCGTACGCGGGGGCGGCCTTCGTGCTGCAGGTGCTCGGCCGGATGGAGGAGGCCGCGGGCCACTTCCACGAGAGCCTGGCCAGGTTCAAGGCCATCGGCGAGCGCTGGGGCACGGTGCTGGTGCTGTCCGGGCTCGGCACGCTCCACCAGGAGCAGGGGGACTACGCGACGGCGTACGCGCTGGCGGACGAGTCGCTGGCGATCGCCCGCGAGCTGAAGGCGACGACGGAGATCGCCGAGTCGCTGTGCCGGCGCGGCGACGCCCTGCAGTGCCTGGGCCGGCCGGAGGAGGCGCGGGCCGACTATCTCCCGGCCGCCGAGCTGGCCGGCCGCAACGGCTCGGTCGAGATCCTGGCCTGGGCGCTGCTCGGGCTCGCCGAGGTGGCGCTGCGCGGCGGCGCCGCCGAGGAGGCGCGCGGCCTGCTGCTGCGGGCCCGCGCGGAGTGCCCGGACGACTGGTACAGCACGGCCGACACCCGCGCCCGCATCGCGGCGGCGCTGACCGAGCTCGACGGTCAGGTCAGCGGGGCGGTCAGCGACCGGTAGGCCCGCGGTCAGAGGCTCCCGTCACGCTGGCCCGCATGACGAACAAATGGTGGTGCCTGGCCGTCGCCTGCCTGGCCACTCTGCTGCTCTCGCTGGACCTGACGGTCCTGCACCTGGCGCTCCCCCGGCTGACCGCCGATCTCGGCGCGAGCTCCACCCAGCTCCTCTGGATCGGCGACGTGTACGGCTTCGCTCTCGCCGGCCTGCTGGTCACCATGGGCAACCTCGGCGACCGCATCGGCCGCAAGCGGCTGCTGCTGATCGGCGCGGCCGCGTTCGGCGCGGCCTCGGCGCTCACCGCGTACGCGACGAGCCCGGAGCTGCTGATCGCGGCCCGCGCGCTGCTCGGCGTGGCCGGTGCGACGATCATGCCGTCGACGCTGTCGATCGTCAGGAACGTCTTCACCGAGCCGGGCGAGCGCACCGCGGCCGTCGGCGTCTGGAGCGGGATGAGTGCGGCGGGCTTCGCCGTCGGCCCGGTCGTGGGCGGGCTGCTGCTGGACCACTTCTGGTGGGGCTCGGTGTTCCTGATGAACGTGCCGATCATGCTGCTCGTGCTGGTCGGCGGCGTGCTCGTGCTGCCCGAGTCGCGCAACCCGGCGGCGGGCCGGCTCGACCTCCTCAGCGCGGCCCTGTCCACGGCCGGGGTGATCGCGGTCGTCTACGCGGTCAAGGAGGCCGGGCACCAGGGCCTGGGGCACGAGAACGTGCTGGTCGCGGGCGTGGGCGGGGTGGCGCTGCTGGGCCTGTTCGCCTGGCGGCAGGCGCGGCTGCCCGAGCCGCTGATCGACGTGCGGCTCTTCGCCCGGCGGGCGTTCAGCGCGTCCATCGTGACGAACCTGCTGGCGATCTTCGCCATGTCGGCCATGATGCTGATGTTCGCCTGGTATCTGCAGCTCGTGCTGGGCTGGTCGCCGCTGCAGGCGGGGCTGGCGCAGCTCCCTGGCGGGCTGGCAGGCGCGGCAGGCGGCGTGCTCGCGGCCGGGCTGATCCGGCGTCTCGGCCGGGGCGGTGTGGTCGCGCTGGGCCTGGCCATGCAGGCGGGCGCGTTCCTCTACTACACGACGCTCGGCCTGGAGCTGACCTACGTGACGCTGCTGCCCGCGATGGTGATCGGCGGCGTGGGCGTCGGTTTCGCCTTCACCGTGAACAACGACAACGTGCTGGCCACCGCGCCCAGGGAGCGCGCCGGGGCGGCGGCCGCGGTGTCGGAGACCGCGTTCGAGCTGGGGGCGGCGCTCGGCATCGCCATCCTCGGCACCGTGCTCACCAGCACTTACCGGGCCAGCCTGGAGCTGCCCGCCGGGGTCGCCGGGGAGGAGGCCGGGGAGTCGATCGCGGGGGCCGCCCACGTGGCCGCGACGCTGCCCGCCGAGCAGGCCGGGGCGCTCATGCGGGCGGCGCGGGAGGCGTTCCTCGCCGGTGTGCACGTGACGTCGCTGGTCACCGGCGTGCTGCTGGCCGCGGTCGCGGTGCTGGCGCTGGTGGGCCTGCGCGGCGTGCCGAAGGAGATCCCGGAGGAGGTGCTGACCGCCCGCGCCTGAGCCGCGGGGTCACGGGAGGGGGTTGGTCGGGCAGGGGCGGCGGACGGTCGGGGTGAGGCCGTCCCAGCGGGTGCCGATCATGCGGGCCACGCCCTCGACGGTCTCGATGCCCGCCCCGTCCCCCGGCTGCAGGTCGGTCTGCACCGACAGCAGCAGGTCCCGTCCCGGCCCGGCGATCCTGCCGTAGCTGCTGACGGCCCAGGTGCCGTGGACGAACGGGCGGGGCGCCCAGCCGTTCTTGAGCGCCACCCGGTCGCCGCGCCGCGCCGCCGCGCTGACGCCCCACGCCTGGTCCTCCTGGACGCGTCCCATCAGGCCGAGCACCAGGTGCCGGTCCTTGGCGCTCAGGCCGCCGCCGCCCTTGACCAGCACCTTCAGCAGCCGGATGCGGTCGGACGGGCTGCTGGTGGTGCCGCCCCAGTAGATGCCCCGCCCCGGCGTGGTGTGGCGCAGCCCGATCCGCCGGTAGAACGCGCTCATCGCGCCGCTCCCGCCGATCCGCGCCCACATCACGTCGGCGGCGCGGTTGTCGCTTTCCGTGATCATGCGTACGGCCAGGTCGCGCTCGTCCTCGTCGAGCCTGCCCGCGCGGCGGGCCAGCAGCGCCATGACGACGTCCACCTTGGCGCCGCTGGCCGTGATCAGCTCGTCGCGATGCCGGCCGTATCCCAGCGTGACCCCGCTGACCAGGTCGTGGACCGCGTAGACGATCCGGCCGGGGCGGCGCGCGAGGTAGCGGGCGATGTCGTCGGCGAGCCGGGCCCTGGCCAGGCGCGCGCCCCGTACGTCGGGAAAGCTCATGACGCAGCGGGCGACCTTGACGGCCGGCGGCGCGGCGGGCAGGACCTGGCCCTGCCGGCTCCCGCAGCCACCGGCCAGCAGCAGCACGCCGACACCGGCGACCAGCCTCGCGCGCACCTCGCGACCCCCACTTCGGTGGTGTTGGGGGTCGCCAGGCATCATGCCCGAGAGATCAGGAGTCGAACCCCAGCCCCATCCTGTCGAGCGTGCGCAGCCACAGGTTGCGCCTGCCCTGATGCTGGTCGGCCTGGGCGATCGACCAGCGGGTGACCTGGATGACGCCCGAGCGCACCGGCTCCGGCGGGAACGGGACCGGCTTCTCCTTCACCATGCGCAGCTCGGTCCGCTCGGTCGGCTCACCGGACAGCAGGTCGAGCATGACGTTCGCGCCGAAGCGGGTGGCGCCCACGCCCATGCCCGTGTAGCCGACGCCGTAGGCCAGCCGGCCGCCGTGGGCCTGGCCGTAGAAGGCGCTGAAGCGGCTGCAGGTGTCGATCACGCCGCCCCACCGGTGGGTGAAGCGCACCTCGTCGAGCTGCGGGAAGGTGTCGTAGAAGTGCTGGGCGAGGGTCACGAACGTCTCGTCGCGCTGGTCGTACTCGGGCTTGACCAGGCCGCCGTTGTAGTAGACGGCGTCGTAGCCGCCCCACAGGATGCGGTTGTCGTCGGTGAGGCGGTAGTAGTGGAAGCGGTTGCCCGAGTCGCCCACGCCCTGCCGGTTGCGCCAGCCGACCGCGGCGAGCTGGTCGCCGGTCAGCGGCTCGGTCATCAGCGCGTAGTCGTAGACGGGGACCACGAAGTGCTTGAGCCGGCGCAGCAGCGGCGGGAAGACGCCGGTGCCGAGCGCCACCTTGGCCGCGCTGACCCCGCCGTACGGGGTGCGCAGCTCGATGCGTACGCCGTCGTCGCGCAGCGAGCGCACCGGGGAGCGCTCGTGCACCCGCACCCCGACCCGCAGGCACGCCTCGCGCAGCCCCCACGCCAGCCGCGCCGGGTCGAGCATCGCGCAGCCGCTGCGCTCCCAGAGCCCGCCGAGGTAGGTGGGCGAGTTCACCTCCGCCCGCACCTGCTCCTGGTCCAGGGGCACGTAGTCGAGCCCCAGGTCCGAGATGAGGTCCAGGTGCTCGCCCAGCGCGTCGAGCTGCCAGGGCTCGGTGGCCACGTGCAGCTCGCCGGTGCGTTCGAAGGAGCAGTCGACGCCGTAGCGCTCCAGCGTGGCCTCGATCTCGTCGAGGTTCGCCACGCCCATGCGCTCCAGGCGCCCGATGTCGTCCGGCCACCGCTCCAGGCCGTTGGCCAGGCCGTGGGTGAGGGTCGCCATGCAGAACCCGCCGTTGCGGCCGGTGGCCGCCCAGCCGATCCGGCGGCCTTCCAGCAGGACGACGTCCAGTGAGGGGTCGCGTTCCTTGGCCATCAGCGCGGTCCACAGACCGGAGAAACCGCCGCCGATGACGGCCAGGTCGGCGGTGGTGTGATCGGTGAGCCGCGGTCGCGGCTCGGGTCTGGCCGGGCTGTCCAGCCAGTACGGCTTGCGCTCCGCGTCAGCAAGCGCCTTCAGCGGATCCACAAATCCCACTTCCCTACGAAGGTCAGGTGTCTCAGTTGCGGCGCCGCGCCGCGATCGCGTTGCCGATCGCGATCAGCACCCCTATGCCGAAGATCAGCGTACCCATGACGTTCACCTGGGGCGGGATTCCCGTCTTCACCGCACCCACGATCCACAGCGGGAACGTCACGGTCGAGCCGTTGACGAAGCTGGTGACCACGTAGTCGTCGATCGACAGCGCGAACGACAGCATCGCCCCCGCCGCCACGCCCGGCATGATCGACGGCAGCGTGACCTGCCGGAACGTGCCCCACGCCGTCGCCCCGAGATCCCGCGCGGCCTCCTCCAGCGACGGGTCGAGCCCGACGACCCGTGCCCGTACGGTGACGACCACGAAGGACAGCGAGAACAGCACGTGCGCGACGATGATCGTGACGGAGTCGCGCGGCACGTTCCCCGAGACGAACAGCGACAGCAGCGAGGCGCCCATGACCAGCTCGGGCGTGGAGATCGCGGCGAAGACCAGGAAGTTCGTCGCGCCGAGACCGCGGAAGCGGTGCCGGCCGAGCGCGAGGCCCAGCATGGTGCCGATCACGACCGTGACAGCGGTGCTGGCCACCGCGATGACCAGCGTGTTCCTCAGCGCCGTGGTCAGGTCGGCGATCTCGAACAGCTCGCCGTACCAGCGGAGGGTGAACCCCTGCCAGGTCGTGTTGGACTTGCTCTGCTTGTCGTTGAAGCCGAACAGGACCATCACCGCGATCGGCGACGACAGCCACACGATGACGAGCCAGGTCCAGACGTGCAGCAGCCGGTCGCCCAGCCGGATGCCCCTCATCGGGCCGCCGCCTCGAGGACGTTCTCCGTGCCGAGCACGCGGGCGTAGACGAAGATGCCCACGAGCAGCACCCCCATCAACGTGAACGACAGCGCTGAGGCCGTCGGGTAGTCGAGGTTGGTGAGGTACTCGGTCTGGATGATGTTGCCGATCATGGTGTTGGCGGTGCCGCCGAGGATGGCCGCGTTGACCGGGTCCGCCGTGGCGGGCACGAACGTCATCAGCACCCCGGCGAACACCCCGGGCAGCGACAGCGGCAGCACCACCCGGCGGAAGGCCGCGGCGCGGGTCGCGTAGAGGTCCTGGGCCGCCTCCACCACCCGCGGGTCCACGCGCTCCAGCGCCACGTAGATCGGCAGGATCATGAACGGCAGCCAGTTGTAGGTCAGGCCGCCCACCACGGCGAACGTGGTGGCCAGCACGTGGAAGTCGGCGGGCAGCAGCCCCCAGCCCTTCAGCGTCCCGAACAGGATGCCATTGTCCGCCAGCAGGAAGTTCCACGAGATCGTCCGCAGCACGAACGACACGAAGAACGGCAGCAGGAGCAGGAACAGGTAGACCGACTTGCGCCGGCCGCCCTTGAAGGCGATCCAGTACGCCACCGGGTAGCCGATGACCAGCATCGCCACCGTCGCCATCCCGCCGTACAGCAGGGACCGGACGAACTGGGTGCCGTAGCGGCCGAGGGCGTCGGTGTAGTTGGAGACGGCGAACGTCATCGCGTAGCCGTCGATGGCGTTGCCGGTCTGCAGCGACACCGACGCCATGGCCGCCATGGGCACGACCAGGAAGATCGCCAGCCACATCCAGCCCGGCAGCGCCAGCAGGTAGGGGGTGAGCCGCCGCATCGTCTAGGCCTGGGTGACGGACTGGAAGATCGGGTTGAAGACCTGCTGCTGCTTGTTGTCGAGCGGCGTGTAGCCGCGCAGCCGGGCGTAGTCGGCCTCGGTCGGGAACATGAGCGGGCTGTCGGCCATCTGCTCCAGCGCCTTCTTGTCCTCGCCCTGGGCGGTCTTCGCCTTCTCCCGCAGCAGGTCCTGCACCGCCGGGACCGGGGTGACGAACTGGATGAACTCATCCAGCTCGGCGGCCACGGCCGGCTGGTAGAGGTAGTCCATCAGCATCAGCGCGTCCAGCGGGTTGGCGGCGCCCTTGGGGATGAGCATGTTGTCGGTCCAGATCGTGCCGCCCTCCTCGGGCACCACGAACTTGACCGGCTCGCCCGCGAGCTGGCGCTGGAACACGTCGCCCGACCAGGCCATGGTGATCCAGATGTCGCCCTTGGCCACGGCGTCGATGTAGCTCTGGTCGTAGTACTTGCGCACCAGGCCGTTGTCGCGCTGCTCCTTGAGCTTGTCGCCGGCCTTCTTCCAGTCGGCCTCGGTCGACTTCTCCGGGTCGATGCCGAGGGCGAACATCCCGAAGTTGCCGATCTCCTGCGCGTCGGCCATCATGCCGATCCGGCCCTTGTACTTCGGGTCGAACAGCGCCTGGATGCTGGTGATGTCGTCCTTGACGTACTTCGTGTTGTACGCGATCCCGGTCACGCCCGAGGTGTAGGGGACGGTGTACTTGTTGCCGGGGTCGTAGGCGCGTTCCTTGTACTTCTGGCCGGCGTTGGCCGCGAAGTTCGGCAGCTTGGAGTGGTCGAGCGGCACGCAGTAGCCCAGCTCGATCATGTGCTGGAGCTGGATGCCGTTGGTCATGACGACGATGTCGTAGCCCAGCGGCTGGCCGGCGCGGAGCACGGGGTCGGCCTTGCCGAAGAAGTCCGCGTTCTCCTGGATGACTTCTTTGTACTCGTAGGAGATGCCGGTGTCCTTGGCGAACTTCTCCAGAGGGCCCTTGTCCTCGGGCATGTACTCCGGCCAGTTGGCGAAGACCACCTTGCCGTTCTTGGTCTGCTTGGACCAGAAGTCCTGGACCTCGTCGGCCTTGGGCGGCGCGGCCTTCTGGCCCTGCACGCCGCAGGCGGCGAGCGCGAGGCCGGCGGCCGACAGGCCCGCGAGCCGGAACGCCTCACGGCGCGGCAGTCCGTGGCGAGGGAGGGGGAGACGGGGGTTCATGGCCTGCTATCAACTTCCAATCACGTACGAGTGCTGCGCCTGCCAGGACAGCCACACGGAGTCGCCCCGCTCCGCCGTGGCCGTCGCGTCATGGGCGTTCTGCTGGAACACCGTCATCTCGGCCCCGTCGGCGAGACGCACGGCATAGCTGTTGTAGGTGCCGAGGTAGACCACCTCGGAGACGGTGCCGGCCAGCGCGCTGAGTCCCGCCTCCGGCGCGTCCGTGCCGATGGTGATCTTCTCGGGGCGTACGGTGACCGTCACCTCGCCGTCCTGGCCGGGCACCAGCACGCGGCCGTCGCCGATCCGCAGCTCGCCCGCGCTGGCGGTCCCGGTGAGCAGGTTGGAGGTCCCGATGAAGCCGGCCACGAAGGGCGTCGCCGGCCGCTCGTAGATCTCCCGCGGCCCGCCGAGCTGCTCGACCAGGCCGTCGTTCATGACCGCGATGCGGTCGCTCATGGTCAGCGCCTCGTTCTGGTCGTGCGTCACGTACACGAACGTGATGCCGACCTCGCGCTGGATGCGCTTGAGCTCGATCTGCATGGCCTGGCGCAGTTTGAGGTCGAGCGCGCCGAGCGGCTCGTCGAGCAGCAGCGCCCGCGGCCGGTTGACCAGCGCCCTGGCCAGCGCCACCCGCTGCTGCTGGCCGCCGGACATCTCGCGCGGCCGGCGCTTCTCCCTGCCGACCAGGTCGACGATCTCCAGGATGTCGCCGACCCGCCGCCTGATCTCCTCCTGCGGGGTCTTGCGCTGCTTCAGCCCGAAGGCCACGTTGTCCCAGACGCTCATGTGCGGGAAGAGCGCGTAGGACTGGAAGACCATGTTGACGTCGCGCTTGTTGGGCGGGACGTTGGTGACGTCCTGGCCGTGCAGCTTGACCAGCCCCTTGGAGGGCGCCTCGAAGCCGGCGATCATCCGCATGGTCGTGGTCTTGCCGCAGCCGGACGGGCCGAGGAGGGAGAAGAACTCCCCCTCCTCGATGTCCAGCGAGACGCCCTTGACGGCACGGACGAGCTCGCCGTGCGCGTGATATTCCTTGACGACGTCCTCAAGCTCGATGGCGCTGGTCATCAGCGCTATTCACCGATGTAGTGCATGACGTGCTTGACCCTCGTGTAGTCGTGCAGGCCGAAGACCGACAGGTCCTTGCCGTAGCCGGAGTGCTTGAAGCCGCCGTGCGGCATCTCGGAGACGAACGGGATGTGCGTGTTGACCCAGACGACGCCGAAGTCGAGGCGGTTGGACATCCGCATCGCGCGGCCGTGGTCGGAGGTCCAGACCGAGCCGCTCAGGCCGTAGCGGACGTCGTTGGCCTTGGCCAGCGCGTCGGCCTCGTCGGTGAAGGTCTGGACGGTGATGACCGGGCCGAAGACCTCGTTCTGCACCATCTCGTCGTCCTGACGGAGGCCGTCCACGACGGTGGGGGCGAAGAAGTAGCCCCGGTCGCCGACGCGGTGGCCGCCGGTGAGGACCTTGGCGTGCGCCGGCACCCGGTCGATGAAGCCCTGGACGCGGGTGAGCTGGTTCTCGTTGTTGAGCGGGCCGTAGAGCGCGTCCTCGTTCGACAGGTCGCCGGTGACGGTGGCGGCCGCGGCCTCGCTCAGCGCGGCCACGAACTCGTCGTGCACGCTCTCCTGCACGAGCACCCGGCAGGCGGCCGTGCAGTCCTGGCCGGCGTTGTAGAGGCCGGCCGTGGCGATGTCGGCGGCGGCCTTGGCGAGGTCCTTGACGTCCTCGAAGACCACGACCGGGGCCTTGCCGCCGAGCTCCAGGTGCACCCGCTTGAGGTCGTCGGCGGCGCTCTTGGCGACCGACATGCCCGCGCCGACCGAGCCGGTGATCGCGACCATGGACGCGGTCGGGTGGCCGACGACGAGCGCGCCGGTCTCACGGTCGCCGGTGACGACGTTGAAGACGCCGGCCGGCAGCACCTCGCCGAGGATCTCGGCGAGCTTGAGCGTGGAGACCGGGGTGGTGTCGGACGGCTTGAGCACGATCGTGTTGCCCGCCGCGAGCGCCGGGGCGATCTTCCAGACCGCCATCATCATCGGGTAGTTCCAGGGCGTGACCTGGCCGATGACGCCGATCGGCTCGTGCCGGATGACGCTCGTGTGCTCGGCGAGGAACTCGCCGGCCGTCGGGCCCTCCAGCGTGCGGGCCGCGCCCGCGAAGAAGCGGAAGTGGTCGGCGGCGACCGGGGTCTCGTCCTCGGCCATGCGGGCGCGCGGCTTGCCGGTGTTGCGGCACTCGGCCTCGTTGATCTCGTCGGCCCGCGCCTCGATGGCGTCGGCGACCTTCAGCAGCAGGTTGGCCCGCTCGCCCGGTGTGGTCCTGCCCCACGAGTCGAACGCGGCGGCCGCGGCGGCGTAGGCGGCGTCGACGTCCTCGATGCCCGAGATCGGGGCCTGGACGTACGCCTCGCCCGTGCAGGGATCGATGATGTCGGAGAATCGGCCGCTCTTGGCGTCCACGAACTCCCCGTTGACGAAGTTCTGCAGACGGGTGGTCAAGGTGACCTCCTCGTGAGGTGGCTGAAGATGCCGCGACTCTTACAGAGTGGAAGCATCCGGACAAGGGATTTCGTGGTGAAGATACCAAATTGCTACGAATTCGCTTGACAGACCGCCAGGAACTGACAACATGTCGCACCAGGACGGCAATCAAGCGGGAACGCCCCCGTAACGCCGGACCGCTAGGAGGATTCCCTTCGATGACGTCGCCGCCCCGCGTCCGCCGCAGCAATCCGGCCCAGGGTCCCGTCGTGCTCGACGAGCTGTCCAAGCAGATCATCGAGCAGCTCCAGGCGGACGGGCGGATGCCGTACGCGGCGATCGGCAAGGCAGTCGGGCTCTCCGAGGCCGCCGTGCGCCAGCGCGTGCAGCGGTTACAGGAGGCCGGCGTCATGCAGATCGTCGCGGTGACCGACCCCCTCACCCTGGGCTTCCCCCGGCAGGCGATGATCGGGGTCAACTGTGAGGGCGACCTGGACTCGGTCGCCGACGAGCTGGCCGCGATCGAGGAGATCGACTACGTCGTGCTCACCGCGGGCTCGTTCGACGTCATCGTCGAGGTGGTGTGCGAGGGCGACGGTCACCTGCTGGAGATCCTCAGCAAGATCCGCGCCATCCCCGCCGTGCGGGCCACGGAGTCGTTCGTGTACCTGAAGCTGCGCAAGCAGTCCTACTCCTGGGGCACGCGCTGACCCAGGCGGGCCACCGCGCGGACGGGAGCGCCGTCCGCGCCGGCCAGCCTGATCGGGAACAGTGACACCTCGATCGACCGGCCGCTCTCCTGCGCCTGGAGCAGGCTGTCGAGGCCGGTCAGGTTCTCGGCGATGACCGCGTGCGCGCCGCACAGCACCCGGTGGGCGGCGAAGTCGGCGGCCGGCGTGGGGTCCACGCTCAGCGCGTCGATCCCGACCGTACGGACGCCCCGCTCCACCAGCAGCTCCGCCGCCTCCTCCGACAGGTAGGGGTGCTCCAGGTAGGCGGCGCTCCCCCAGTGCGCCGACCAGCCGGTGGCGACCAGCACGACCGTGCCCGCGCGCACCTCGCGGAAGGCCGCCGCGCCGATGCCCGACCGGGGCGCGAGGCCCCGGGCGTCCACCACCGTCGCCGGGCCGGCGAACCGGTCGAGCGGCAGGTCGTCCAGCGTGGGGAGCCCGTCGCCGAAGTGGTACGGCGCGTCCACGTGGGTGCCGGACTGGGAGCCCATGTGGACGGACAGCACATTGACGCCGTCGCGGGCCATGGTGAGCGCCGGGCCGATCGAGACCTCGGGGTCGCCCGGATAGACGGGCATCCCGGTCTCGACCGGCACCGACAGGTCGACGAGTTCCGTCATGGGGCAACCGGCTCCGTCGCCGCCGGCCGCGCGTCGATGATCGGCGGCACCGGGGTGTCGGCGGACCGGACCAGACGCGGGCCCCGCGGCCCGTAGACCTCGCGC
The DNA here is from genome assembly GCF_039529455.1 of Nonomuraea bangladeshensis. Classification (NCBI taxonomy): domain Bacteria; kingdom Bacillati; phylum Actinomycetota; class Actinomycetes; order Streptosporangiales; family Streptosporangiaceae; genus Nonomuraea; species Nonomuraea bangladeshensis. Next base: position 37,099 of record NZ_BAAAMV010000025.1, on the reverse strand, counting down.
GGCTCGGGGAAGGCGGTCAGCAGCGCCAGGTAGAGCAGCGCGGCGACGGCCAGGCCGACGGGCAGCGAGATGTCCACGCCGCCGGCCAGCTCGCCGAGCGGGCCGACGAACTGCCCCGGCAGGTTGACGAACGACAGCGCCAGCGCCGCCGAGGCCAGCCAGGCGGACATGCCCCGCCAGTTCCAGCCGTGGGTGAACCAGTAGCGGCCGCCGCGCTGACGGCGGTTGAAGACCTGCAGGGCGTCGGCGTCGTACCAGCCGCGCCGCGTGACGTAGCCGAGCATCATGATCACCATCCACGGGGCGGTGCAGGTGATGATGAGCGTGGCGAACGTCGAGATGCTCTGCGTCAGGTTCGCGGCGAAGCGGCCGACGAAGATGAACACGATCGACAGCGTACCGATGAAGACCGTGGCCTGCACGCGGCTGAACCGCGGGAACACGCTGGAGAAGTCCAGGCCGGTGCCGTAGAGGGAGGTGCTGCCCGTGGACATGCCGCCGATGAGCGCGATCAGGCAGACCGGGACGAAGTACCAGGCGGGCGAGATCGCCAGCAGGCCGCCGACGTAGTTGGGTGCGGCCGGGTCCACGTACTGCGCCGCCTTGGACGCGATGATCGAGGCGGTGGACAGGCCGAAGAAGAACGGCAGGATCGTGGCGATCTGCGACATGAACGCCGCCGTCATCACCTTCTTGCGCGGCGTGTCCGCCGGGATGTACCGCGACCAGTCGCCGAGGAAGGCGCCGAAGGAGACCGGGTTCGACAGCACGATGAGCGCCGCGCCGATGAACGACGGCCAGAACAGCGGGTCACCGGCCGCGAGCGTGCCCGGGTAGGACGGGTCGAAGTCGCCGGCGAAGGCGAAGATCCCCAGCACGAACAGCAGCGACGCCGCCGCCACCGCGATCTTGTTGACGAACAGCATGAAGCGGAAGCCGTACACGCAGACGGCCAGGACGAGGGCGGCGAAGATGCCGTACGCGACCGCGTACGACGCGTCCACGTCCGGCAGCCCGACCAGCCGGTGTGCGCCGCCCACGAGCGCGTCCCCCGACGACCACACCGAGATCGAGAAGAACGCGATCGCGGTCAGCAGCGACAGGAACGAGCCCACGACCCGCCCGTGCACGCCCAGGTGGGCCGAGGACGACACGGCGTTGTTGGTGCCGTTGAGCGGCCCGAACAGCGACAGCGGCGCCAGGATCATCGACCCCACCACCAGCCCGAGCACGGTCGCGGCCAGCCCCTGCCAGAACGACAGGCCGAACAGGATGGGGAAGGCCCCGAGCACGCAGGTCGCGAACGTGTTCGCGCCGCCGAAGGCCACCCGGAACAGGTCGAGCGGGCGCGCCGTCCGGTCGGCGTCCGGGATGCGCTCGACCCCGTAGGTCTCGATCTCGGTGAGGGTGTTGCTCATGTCTGCTTCTCCTGCCGCAACGCCAGCAAGCTGACGAGGTCGTAGGCCACGTGGGAGGCGGCGACCGAAGTGATCTCCGCGTGGTCGTAGGCCGGGGCCACCTCGACGACGTCGGCCCCGATCAGGTCGCAACCGGCGAGTCCGCGCAGGATCTCCAGCAGCTCGCGGCTGGTGAGCCCGCCGGCCTCCGGGGTGCCGGTGCCGGGGGCGTGGGCGGGGTCGAGCACGTCGATGTCGACCGAGACGTACAGCGGGCGCCCGCCGATGCGCTGCCGCAGCACGTCGATCACCTCGTCCAGGCCGCGCCGCAGCACGTCGGCGGCGGTCAGGATGCCGAACCCGAGCCGCCGGTCGTCCTCGAGGTCCTTCTTGCCGTACAGGGGGCCGCGGGTGCCGACGTGGCTCAGCGCCTCGGTGTCGACCAGCCCCTCCTCCACCGCCCGCCGGAACGGCGTGCCGTGCGTGTACTCCGCCCCGAAGTAGGTGTCCCAGGTGTCGAGGTGCGCGTCGAAGTGCAGCACCGCGAGCGGGCCGTGCTTCCTCGCGGCGGCCCGCAGCAGCGGCAGCGCGATGGTGTGGTCGCCGCCGATGGTGACGAGCCGGGCGTCGATCGAGCCCGCCGCCTCCTCGATCGCCTCGATGGCCGCGCCGATGTCGAACGGGTTCGCCGCGATGTCACCGGCGTCGGCCACCTGCACCCGCTCGAACGGCGACACGTCGAGCCCCGGGTGGTACGGCCGCAGCAGCCGGGACGCCTCCCGGACGGCGGCGGGACCGAACCTGGCCCCCGGCCGGTAGGACACGCCGCTGTCGAACGGCACGCCCACGACCGCGACGTCGGCCCGCTCCACCTGGTCGAGGCGGGGCAGGCGGGCGAAGGTGGCGGGCCCGGCGAATCGCGGGACCCGGGAGGAGTCGACGGGGCCGATAGTCATGCCGACAGTGTTCGTCATGCCTCTGACCTGCGGCAATTGTAGTGGGCACGAAGTAATACGGTGTGTGTTGTGCCGGAACACAAACGCCCGGTCCCGGAACGTCCGGACCACAAGATCACCGTCGAGGACCTCCTCCGCTCGCCCGCCCTGCAGCTCCGGCTGCTGGCCGGCGAGGCGGGGCTGTCCCGGTCGGTGTCCTGGGCACACGTCAGCGAGCTCGACGACCCGACGCCCTGGCTGCTCGGCGCCGAGGTCATCCTGACGACCGGGCTCGGCCTGCCCCGCTCGGCCGCCCGGCAGCGCGCCTACCTGCGCCGCCTCGACGACGCCGGCGTCTCCGCACTCGCCCTGTCCGCCGGGCTCCACGTGCCGCCGCTGCACCCGGCCTTCTTCGAGGCGGCCGAGGAGCGCGGCATCCCGGTGCTGGAGGTGCCGCTGGCGGTGCCGTTCATCGCGATCTCGCAGGAGGTGGCGGCGGCGCTGCAGGAGGACGCGAACCACCGCCTGGGCGCGCAGCTCCAGGTCTTCGGCGCGCTGCGCTGGCTCGCCGCCGAAGACCTCGACACCGCGACTCTCTTCAAACGCCTCGAACGGCTGTCCGGCTACGACGTCCACCTGTGCACGCCGCAGGGCCGGCCGCTGCTCAAGGGGGTGCCGGTGCCGCCCAGCCTGGACGTCCTGCCCGCCGAGCCTGACGCGCCGCCCACCATCCCCGGCGGCTTCGCCCTGCCGGTCTCCGCCCCGGGCGGACCCGCCGGTTTCCTCGTCGCCTTCGAACGCGAGGGCGCCCGCCCGGCCGGGCTCGCCGTCGTCCAGCACATCGCCACGGTGGCGGCGCTGCAGGTGGCGATGGCCCGCAACGAACGCGAGACGCTCCGCCGCGAGGGCGCCGAGACGCTGGCCGAGCTGCTCCAGGACGTGCTGGACCCGCCGGCCGCCCGCCGCCGCCTGACCCGCCTCGGCCTCGACGCCGACCTGGTCCTGCTGGTCGTCCGCGACGCACCCGACGACGCGCTGCGCCGCGCCCTGGACGAGCTGCCCCATCTGATGCTGCGCCGGGGCGAGGACCACTATGTGCTGGGGCCGCCCGCGGCCGGCCCCGCCGTCGCCACCGTCCCGGACGCCCGCGCCGGGGCGAGCCGCCCGTTCCCGGCCGGCGCGTCACTGCGCCTGCCGCACCGCGAGGCCGTCTGGGCCGCCTCGCACGCCGCCGAATCCGGCAAGCCCCTGGTCCACTACGGCGAGGACACCACGGGCCGCTGGCTCCCCGACGACCCGGCGACCCTGCGCGCCCTGGTGGACCACGTGCTCGGCGAGGTGGTGGCCTACGACGCCGCCCACGACTCGCGGCTGCTGGCGACCGTACGGGTGTGGATGGAGCACAACCGGCACACGGACGACGCCGCCGCGGCCCTGCACATCCACCCCAACACGCTGTCCTACCGGCTGCGCCGCTTCGCCGCGCTCACCGGCCGCGACCTCTCGTCAAGCGGCGCCTTCGCCGAGGTCTGGCTCGCCCTCCGCGCCGCCCGCCAACTCGGCCTCTTCGGCTAGGAACTCGGCCTCCAGGCGTTTCCTCTTCAATCGCTCGGCCTCCTCCAGTTCCAGGAACAGACGCTGGCCCACGAGAAGATCCTCCGCCGCCCTGACGTCGTTGACCGTCTTGAGCCACAGCTCAAGAATGACCGGGTCGATGCAGTCCAGGATCCGGGCCCGGACGTCGTCGGGCACCGGCAGCCCACGGTCTTCCAGCTGCTCGACGACGGCCTCGGCCTGTTCGCGCATCTCCGAGACGAAGAGGCGCTGGTAGGGATACGTCTGCTTCCGCATCTGCTCGAGCCAGTACGTCGCAGGATCGCGACAGGCGTTCTCGGCGATGATGCCGAACTTGTCCTCCCCATCGCCGTAGAGCAGGGCGCCGTCGGCCCGGCACACGGCCGGGTCGGCCTCCGAGAGGTCGGGCGAGGCGAGGCGGCCCTCGCCCGACTTCGGAATGGGCAGGTCGAACAGTGCGAGCAGCATATGTCGGGTGTGATCCGGTTCGAAGGTCGCGACCTTGGTCAGACCCTCGTGTTGCGACGTGACCATGCCACAGACATTACTACTCGCGTTCGATTCATTACTCAGAGTTTGCGGAACTGGATGGTGGCGATCTCCCAGGGCTTCAGGGGGAGGCGGAGCTCGCCGCCGGTCACCGGCAGGGAGTCTCCGGGGCGGCCGCGGAGGTCGGCGTGGCGGGCCTCGGTGAGGCCGCCCGCGACGACCGCCTCGGTGGCGTCCGGGGTGAGGGCGACGACGCGCAGCTCGTGCCAGTCGTCGCGCATCCGCAGCGACGTCATGGTCACCCCTTCGCCCGTCACCGACAGCCCGTACGCCGCCGCCGGCAGCGGCAGTGACGGGTCGCCGGCGCCCGCGACGGTGACCAGGTCGTGGCGGAAGACCTCGGCGGCGGGCGGCGCCTGCCGCCAGGACGCGCACGGCATCAGGGCGAGGTTGAGCGAGCGCAGCCCGCGCGACTGCGCGGCCGGGGTCGGGAGCTGAGGGCCTGCGGGCTCGGGGCGGAGGGCGTTGCGGTTGCGTGAGAGGTAGCCGGCCGAGCGGAGCAGGGTCAGGGCGAGCTCGCCGTCGCCGGTCAGCTCGTACTCGGTGACGTGCTCCAGCAGCACGGCGGCGCCGCCCGCGGCGACCCAGGAGGAGGCGGGGAAGGTGGGCAGCGGGGTCTCGCCGCAGCCGGCCTCGGCGGTCAGGCCGCGGGTGACGACCGCGAACTGGCCTTCGGCGTGGGACTCCGTGGCCGGCTCGGGCAGGGGCACGTGGAAGCGGACGCGGTGGTCGTCGCAGCGGTTGTCGAAGTCGAGCCGAAGCCGGACGAAGGGCTCGCCGGAGCGGAGCTCGACCCGGGTGGTGACGACGGTCCGCTCCGTGCGGGTGGTCCGCGACCTGGCCGGGAGCTCGGGGGTCTCGGCGAGGCCGTCGCCGGCGGCCGGCCACTCGTACGTCCTCCGCACCTCCACCACGGCCACCAGCGGCCCCGAGTGGATGAGCTCGGTCTCGACCGCGACCGGCTCGGAGACGAGCAGGTCGTGGGCGGGCGGCGCGTAGTTGTAGGTGTCGCCGACGTCGCCGCCGTCCACGATGCGGCCCGCGCCCGTGATGGTGGTGCCGTCCGCGCCGACGAGCGTGAGCGTGCCGTCGGCACCGAAGGTGACGCGGACCAGCCCGTTGTCGAGGAAGTCCTCGTCGGCGCGCGCCGGGAGGGGGCTGACGTCGGAGGCGAGCCAGCAGGCCGGGTCGTGGGTGGCGGTCTCGTCGTCCTCCGTGGGAGCGGGCGCGGTGAACAGCTGGGCGTGCGGCACCGTGCGCACGCTGGTGTGGCCGAGCGGCGGGACCTGGACCTGGGCGGCGACCGTGCGGCGGGTCTCGGCGACGATACGGACGCGGGTGACGCCGTCGAGGGCGTCGCGCAGCTCGGCGACGTCGAAGGCGAGCGTGGTGGTGCGGGCCACGGTGAAGGTGAGCACGCCGTCCTCGACGGACCAGCCGGTGATGTGCTGGCCGTACAGCTCGGTGCCGTGGACGAAGGTGAGGGCCGTGGCGGGGTCCATCTCCTCGTCGAGCAGCAGCGTGGGGGCGTACTCCAGGGGCTGGACCGGGACGACCGCGCCGGAGGGGTCCACCAGGGGGTCGAGGCCGGCGACGTCCAGGAGCACGACGCCGGTGCGGGCGGCGGGGGTGGGGTTGACCACGAGGATGCCCTCCGCCGGCACGGTGGCGGCGAGGCGGGCGGTCACCATGTCGCGTACGGCCTGGCCGAGGTGTTCGGCCTCGGCGATGCGGGCGGCCACCTGCTGGGCGGTCTCGTCCACGCCGCAGCCGGTCACCGAGTCGTGGCCGCTGGCGTCCACGAGCCGCCACCAGGCCATGTCGAGGAAGCGGCCGGGCCATTCGCCGCCCCAGAGCGCGGCGAACGGCTCGGCGTAGCGCTCGACCATGCGCTCGGCGCGGCCCATGGCCTGCTTGATGTGGGGGCGGATGGAGATGACGCCGGGCAGGATGTTGGCGCGGGCGTGGGAGCGGAGCTCGCCGGGCACGGCGGGCAGGCCCGTCACGTCGCCGGAGTACGCCCCGACATAGCCGGACAAGGTGTCCATGCGTGCCCCGATCGCGGCCACCATCTCGGGCAGGCCGCGCACCGGCGCGGAGTGGTCGGTGCCGTACATCGCCAGCAGCGACCCCTCGGGCCCGTGCCAGCGGCGCATGGTGGTGACGAACGTCGCCGCCCGCTCGGCCAGCCCGTCGGGGTCGTGGAACAGGTGGGCGCCGTTGCCGTAGCCGCCGGCCGGGAGGTACTGGGTGCGGATGGCGGTGCCGTCGGGGGCGACCCAGGCGAAGGCGTCGGTGGTGACGGCGGACGGCACGCCCCGGTAGACGCACGCGTGCAGCAGCCCGGCCTTGCGCAGGATCTGCGGCATCTGGGCGGTGTGCCCGAACATGTCGGGCAGGTAGCCGACCGGCATCGCGCCGCCCAGCTTGTCGGCCCGGTCCATGCCGAGTTCGAGGTTGCGGACGATGTTCTCGCCCGAGCACAGGAACTCGTCCAGCAGGATCTGCCACGGCCCGATCGCCAGCCGTCCCGACTCGACGAGGGCGGCGATCCTGTCGCGGTTCTCCGGCCGCACCTCCAGGTAGTCGTCCACGCAGGCGAGCTGGCCGTCGAGGGTGAAGTGGTAGCCGGGCTCGCGCTCCATCGTGTCGAGCACCTCGTCCAGCAGCGCCACCAGGCGCAGCCGGAAACGCTGGAACGGCTCGTACCACTCGCGATCCCAGTGGGTGTGCGGGACGACGACGATCTCCGTAGGCACGATCTCCGCGCTCACGCGGCCTCTCCTCCGATCGGCAGACCATGCTGCTCGGCGTAACGCGCGGCGATGCGCTGCGCGGTGACGATGTCCTCCAGCGCGCCGCCGGCGTCGGTGAGCGGCGGCTTGCCATCGCTGACGAAGGCGTGGAAGGCGGCGAGCTGCACCTCGAACGCCTCGGTGACGTCGCGGTACTCGTTGCGGCTCTCGGCCCCCGACACGACGGTGAGCGTGGTGGGGGCGTTCATCAGGTAGGGCGCGGGGAAGACCAGCTCCAGCGTGCCGGTGTCGTGGTGGATGGCCACCGTCTCCCGGTAGGCGGGGTAGTCCTCCAGGTAGTGCCAGCGGATGGAGAAACGCCCCCGTACGGGCAGCGCGCCGGAGATCTCCACCGAGCCGGGCGCGGGCCCCCAGGTCTCGACGTGCGAGATCTCGGCCGGCGAGCCGGTGAACCTGCGCAGCAGCGACAGGTCGTGGCAGATCGAGCCGAGTGAGATGCCGTACAGGCTGCGCACCGGCTCGGACTCGCCCACCGCGCGGATCGTCAGCTCGCGCTCGGCGGCCCGCAGCGAGTCGAGGAGCCCGGCGTCCACGTCGCGGGCCTGGGTGAGGTTGGCGAAGGCGAGCTGCGACTCCCCGCTCGGGTGCAGCACGGTCACCTCGACGGCGCGGATCGCCGCGGGGCCGCCCAGCTCGGCCAGCAGTTCCTCGGCCCGGCGCACGGCGGGGTCGTACTGCTTCATGTAGCCGACCATGAGCCGCCCCTCGGGCAGCGCGGCCACCTCGGCGCGGGTGAGCGCGAGCGGCTTCTCGCACAGCACGGCGTAGCCGGCGGCGAGCGCGCGGCGCACGGTCTCGCCGTGGGAGCCCGAGGCGAGCACGAGCACGGCCTCGAAGCCGCCGGCGTCGAGCATGTCCTCCAGCGCGGTGTGGCGGCCGGGGGCGCCGAGCCGGTCGCCGACGGCGTCGGCCAGCGTGCGCGACAGGTCGCAGACGGCGGTCACCTCGAACAGGTCGCGGCGCCTGGACAGCAGCGGCACGTACACCGCCTGCGTGACGGCGCCGCATCCGATGAGCGCGATTCTCACAGTCCCAGTTCCTTCAGCTTGCGGCGGTTGACGGCCTGGTCGGCGATGTTCTGCTCGACGGTGCGCCGGCCCGGCAGGGTGTCCTGCTCGATGACGACCCAGCCCGAGTAGCCGATCTCGGCCAGCGTGCGCACGACGCCGGGCAGGTCGAGCTCGCCCTCGCCGAGCGGAGCAAAGCCGCCGCGGCCCATGAGCTCGCGCAGGTCCACGCCGTCGGCGAGGGCGGCGGCCAGGATCTTGGTGTCGCCGTCCTTGATGTGCACGTGGCCGACCCGGCCGGCCCAGGCGCGCAGCGCGGTCACGGGGTCGCCGCCGGCCAGCAGCAGGTGGCCGGTGTCCAGGCAGAGCTGGACGTCGGTCAGCTCCAGCAGCCGCTCGACGTCGTCGGGCGTCTCGACGTAGGTGCCGAGGTGGTGGTGGAAGACGGGTTCGAGGCCGCGCTCGCGGCAGCGGTCGGTGGCCTCCTGGACGCGGGCGGCGTAGGCCGGCCACTCCCCCGCCGCGAGCCCTGGAACGCTCCCGCCGGGCCGCGCGAACCGCTCCGCCGAGCCCGAGCAGGCCAGCGTGGGCCGGGGCGCGAAGCCGTCGGGCGCGGGGGGCGCGGCGGCGAAGACGTCCAGCGCGGCCTCCAGCGCGGGCAGTTGCCCCGCGTACGCCTCGGCGTCGCCGTAACGCAGGTCGACCCAGCCGCCCGCGAGCAGCATCCCGTTGCCGGCGAGCCGGTCGGCCAGCTCGGAGCCGGCGCCCAGGTAGCCGATCGGGCCCGAGTCGATGCCTTCGTACCCGGCCTCGGCCAGCGCCTGGACCATGGTGTCCGGCCCGAGCGGCGGCGGCGCGTCGCTCAGCTCGAACACCCCGAAGCTCACCGGCGCGTTCGCGACCTTGACTAGTGACACAGCCCCATCACCTCGTTCTCGTACGTCTCCAGCCGGTGCGGCCCGTCCATGCCGCGCACCAGCACCCGGTCACCGCGGATCACCTGACGCTCGCCGGAGGGCCGGACCAGGACCAGCCCGTCGGCGTCCAGCGCCAGCAGTTCGTCGCCCAGCCGCAGCAGCAGCGGCCCGTCAGGACCCGCACTGATCGCCACGCGCCCGGCGCGCACCCCGTCGAGCACGGTGCCGGGGTCCTCGGCCAGCACCCAGGTCGTGGGCTCGCCGGGCAGCCCGTCGGAGCCGGGGCGGTGGAAGTCGCTGCCGCCGATCGCGATCACGTCGTCGCGCCAGGACTGCGCCCAGGCGATCGGGGCGCCCCATCGGCGGTCCCACCAGCCCGAGTGCCACACCTCGGCGTGCCGGGTGCGCCGGTCGAGCGGCAGCAGCCAGGCGCAGTCGCCGCCGAGCGGGTGGTTGACCGACATGATGCCGCCGGCCCGTTCGGCGTGCTCGGCCCAGGAGTCGGCGGGCTCGCGGAAGTCGACCCAGCCGACGTCGCCGAAGACGTTGGCGTGGCCGCGGTCGGTGGTGACCTCCTGACCGGGGATGAGCGTGATGCCGCGGCCGGCCTTGGCCAGCCAGGGGTGGTGGCTCACGGTGTTGTGGTCGGTGACGGCCAGGAAGTCGAGCCCGCGCCCGTGGGCCAGCTCGGCCAGCTCGGCGATGCTGAGCGCGCCGTCGCTGTGCACGGTGTGGGCGTGGAAGTCGCCGGCGTGCCAGCGCAGGCCGTCCACGGCGGGGATGTCGCGCCGCGGCGGGCGCTCGCCGTGCGGCGGCTCCTCGGCGGCCGGCTCGGGCGGGACCGTGCCGGAGGTCTCGATCTCCAGGGTGAAGTCGAGGCCCTGCGGCGGGATGCGGTGCAGCCGCAGCCACACGTGCCAGGTGCCCGGCTCGGGCTCGCCGGGCAGGTAGCCGGGGGTGGCCCAGGACGGGGTGATCGTGTACGTGTCACGCGCGCCACCCGACCAGCCACGGAAGCCGCCGGGGGCGCCGCAGCCCAGGTCGAGCACGCCCTGCGCGCGGTCGTACGACAGCCGGACGGTGACGGCCGCGGTGCCGGGCGGGACCTCGAAGGGCACCTCGCGCAGGATCCGCTCCAGGCGGTCGTCCAGACTCCAGTGGCCTCTCATGACACCAGCTCCCCGTCCCGGTAGACCAGCGCGCGGTCGCGCCGGGGCACGGCGTAGCCGTCGTCGCCGACGGCGGGCTCGCTGCCCTCGGGCACGACGGCCTGCACGATCACGTCGTTGACGTCGAGCGTCACCAGGTGGGAGGCGCCGAGGTTCTCCACGATGGCCACCTTCCCGCCCATTCCGCCCTCCGCGGGCTCGTCCGAGTAGGTCATGTACTCGGGGCGGACGCCGTACACGATCTTCTCTCCGTCGCTCAGCCGGCCCTCCGCCAGGGCGGGGACGGCCACCTTGCAGCCTGCCACCTCCAGCGTGTCACCTCGGACCAGCCCGTCGAGCAGGTTCATCGGAGTGGAGCCGATGAAACCGGCCACGAACGTGTTGGCCGGCCGCCGGAACACCTCGGCCGGCGTGCCGATCTGCCGGATGTGCCCCGCTTCCATGACGGCCATCCGGTCGGCCATGGCGAGCGCCTCGGCCTGGTCGTGGGTGACGAAGACGGTGGTGACGCCGAGCTCGCGCTGCAGCTTCTTCAGGAACGTACGCGCCTCCAGCCGCAGCCGGGCGTCCAGGTTGGACAGCGGCTCGTCGAACAGGAACGCCTGCGCCTGCGTGGCCATGACCCGCGCCAGCGCGACGCGCTGCTGCTGGCCGCCGGAGAGCTGGCCGGGCCGCCGGTCCATCAGGTGCTCCAGCCCGAGCCGCGCCCCGACCTCGGCGGCCTTGTCGCGGCGCGTGGCCTTGTCGACCTTCTTGATCCGCAACGGGTAGGCGATGTTGTCGGTGACGTCCATGTGCGGGAACAGCGCGTAGTCCTGGAAGACCATGGCCACGTCGCGTCCGCCCGGCTGGGTGCCGGTGACGTCGCGCTCGCCGATCAGGACGGACCCGCCGGAGGCGGCCTCCAGCCCGGCGATCGTGCGCAGCAGCGTGGTCTTGCCGCAACCGGAGGGCCCGAGCAGCGCGAAGAACTCGCCGTCGGGGATGACCAGGTCGAGCGCGTCGAGCGCTTTCACTCCGCCCGGGTAGACCTTCGTCAGCCCGCGTAGTTCGATGGCGGCCATTAGCGCTTGATCCCTCCGTGGAAGCGGAAGCCGTATTTCTTGCTGACGAACAGGTACATGAGCACCACGGGGACCGAGTAGAGCAGCCCGAACGTGGACAGCATGCGCAGGTTGGCCTGCCCGCCCTCGGTGTACAGCGTGTACGTGATCACCGCCGCCGGCTGCTTCTCCACGTCGCTCAGCAGCAGGTACGGCATGAGGAAGTTCCCCCACACGTTGGCGATCGACCACACGGCGATGGTCGCCAGCCCCGGCCGTACGAGGGGGACGACCACATGCCGCACGATCTGCAGCGGCGAGGCCCCGAAGACCCGGGCGGACTCCTCGTACGACTTCGGCGTGGAGTCCATGAAGTCCTTGAGCATAAAGATCGCCGCCGGCAGCAGCCCGCCGGTCAGGATGAGGATCAGCCCGAGCTGCGAGTCGATGAGGTTGAGCTCCACGGCGAGCTGGAACAGCGGCACCATGGCCGCGGTCCCGGTGATGATCGACGACAGCAGCAGCAGCGCGTACAGCAGCGCGTCGCGCCCCGGCAGCCGCACCCGGCTCAGCGCGTACGCCGCCAGCGCCGCCATCACCACGACCAGCAGCGCCGTCCCCACCGACAGCACCAGCGAGTTCCACAGCGACGGCAGCGCGTACGGATGCTCCAGGACCGCCTGGAAGTTCTCCCAGGTGAAGTCCGGCATCCGCACCTCGTAGGTGGGGTCGGAGGTGAACGGCGCGGTCACCAGCCACAGCAGCGGGATCGTGAAGAACGCCAGCAGCACCGCGATCAGCGTGTAGAAGCCGATCCGGCCGAGGACGAAGCGGGGCGTCATTTCTTGCTCCTCAGCAGCCGCAGGTAGAACACCGCCACGACCAGGTTGATGAGCAGGATGATCGTGGAGACCGCGGCCCCGTAGCCCAGCTCGCCGCTCTGCAGCGCGACCTTGTAGACGTGCACGGCCAGCACCTCGGACCGGCCGTCGGGTCCGCCCGCCGTGAGCAGGAACGGGCTGAAGTCGTTGAACGTCCACAGGCTGATCAGCAGCAGGTTCGTCAGGATGTGGCCGCGGATGTGCGGGAAGACCACGTCGCGGAGCTGCTGCCAGCCGGAGGCCCCGGCGAGCCGGGCGCTCTCCAGGTGCGAGGGCGGGACGTTGCCGAGGGCTGCGCCGTACAACATCATCGAGAACGCCGTGCCGCGCCAGGTGTTGAAGATGATGATCGACAACATCGGGTGGTCGAGCAGCCAGGCGAATCCGGGGATGCCGAGCAGCGCGTTGAGCGTGCCGCCGTCGCGATCGAGCAGCGCCACCCACAGGAACGACACCACGGCGCTGGGCAGGATCCAGGCCAGGATGACCAGGCCCTCGACCAGCCGCTTGAGCGGCCCGCGCCGGTCGCGCAGCGCCCAGGCGATGGTGAAGCCGAGCACGACCTGGCCGATGACGGCCGAGCCGAGCACGAACTGCACGGTGAGCCAGGTGGAGTTCCAGAACGTCGGGTTGGCGACCGCGTCCAGGAAGTTGTCCAGCCCCACGAACTGCGGCTCGGCCGCCGCGGCGCCGGTCAGGCGGTAGTTGGTCAGCCCCAGGTAGAGCACCCAGAGCGCGGGGAAGACGAGGAACGCCGCGATCAGCAGGAGTGCGGGGGTCACGAAGGCCCCCGCGCGGAGCCGGCCGAGGCCCGCCGCGTCGGAGCTGTATCCGCCGCGGCGGCCTGACGGGTCGCCCTCGATGACCTCAGGAGGCGATATTGCCTGCGCCACCGACGATTCCTTCGAGCTTCTTCTGGTAGTCGGCCGCCGCCTGGTCGGGCGTGGTGCCGCCGACGACCGCGGCGGTGGCCTCCTGGAGCGCCACCGACACCTGCGGGTAGACCGCGACCGGCGGCCGGTAGGCCGTCAGCGGCAGCACCTTCTCCGAGATGAACGTCAGCAGCGGCTGCCCGGCCAGGATCTCCTTGTTGACGTCGGTGCGCGGGGTGATACGCACGTTGCCGTCCTTGGTCTCCTCCTTCAGCGCCTCAGGGGAGAGCGTGAAGGCCAGCAGCTCGAAGGCTTCCTTCGGGTGCTTGCTGTTGGGGTTGACCGTGCGCAGCGCGCCGCCGGACATGCTGACGAAGTCCTGGCCGCGAATGCCCTTGCCGGGCTCGATGGCGGGGATCAGCGCGTAGCCGACGTTCTGGTCGCGGTCCTTCATGGGAGCGACTCCGGTGGCGGGGTTGACCACCCCGCGCCAGAAGTAGTCGCCCTCCATGAGGATGCCGACCTTGCCCTCGGCGAACTGCTGGAACGACTTGTCGCGGCCCTTGGCCTCCTGCTGGAGCTTGGGGTCGCCGAGGCCGCCGCCGTAGATCTTCTGGTAGAGGCCGAGCGCGTCCTTGAGCGGCTGCGCGGCGCCGGTCCACTTGCCGTCCTGCTCGACCTGGCCGCCCGCGCCGGCGAGCAGCGGCAGCACGCCCTGCATCGAGGTGGCCTCGCCCATCGCGGTGCCGGCGTTGATCTGGATCGGCACCGGCACGCCGGAGGACTTGAGCTTGGTGCCGGCGTCGAGGATCTCCTGCCAGCTCTTCGGCTGCCAGTCGGCGGGCAGGCCCGCCTTCTGGAACAGCGTCTTGTTGAAGTAGAGGACACGGCCGTCGGTGCCGACCGGGAGGGCGTACTTCTTGCCCTCGTACGTGGCCAGCCCCTGCACCGACTCGGGGATCTGCGCCCAGCCGTCCCAGCTCTCGGCCTCGGGGCCCACCACGTCGGCCAGCGGCTTGATGTAGCCGGCCTGGGCGAACTCGCCGGCCCAGATGCCGTCGATGTCGATCACGTCCGCGCCCTTGCCCGACTTGAGGTCGAGGGAGAGCTTGGTCTTGTACTGCTCGTCGTCGACGCCGCTGGGGACGAACTTGACCTTGACGTCCTTCCCCTTGGCCTTCTGGGCGGCCTCGAACTTGGGGATCACCCAGTCGGCCACGAACTTCGCCGCCGCCGCGTTCTTGCCGCCGGCGATGGCGTTCTGGGCGATCGTCAACTCTATGGTGTCGCCGCTGCCGCCACCCGAGGACTGGCCGCAGGCGGCGAGCCCGAGGCCGGCCGCGGCTATGACCACAGCGAACTTCCGCATTGCCATGCAAACCCTCCGACACGTTCCTTGAGGAGGTGGGCCGAAAGCCAATATGTCATGACATGCAGATGACGTAAAGCTCTTGCCATGTTTCAGAGATATGTCGGCCTTCCTACCCTTGCATCCGGAAGCAGGGCTAGTAACGTGGCGGACATCTGTATGTCCTGACAATATGCCATAGTGTCGAAGGTAAGCTCCCCTTCAGGAGGTGCGTTGTACGACCTGATCACGATCGGCCGCTGCGGCGTCGACGTCTACCCGCTGCAGACCGGCGTCGGGCTGGCCGACGTCGAGACCTTCGGCAAGTTCCTCGGCGGCAGCCCGACCAACGTGGCCGTCGCGGCCGCCCGCCACGGGCTGCGCTCCGCGGTGATCACCGGTGTGGGCGACGATCCCTTCGGTGAGTACGTACGGCGGGCGATCCGCGGGTTCGGCGTGGACGACAGGTATGTGGCCACCTACCCCGAGGCGCCGACGCCGGTCACGTTCTGCGAGATCTTCCCGCCCGACCACTTCCCCATCTACTTCTACCGCGGCGAGCATCCACCCGACCTGCGCCTCACCGCCGGCTCCCTCGACCTGGAGGCGATCGGCGCGGCCCGGATGTTCTGGTTCTCGCTGACCGGGCTCAGCAAGGAGCCGAGCGCCGAGGCGCACGCCGCCGCGCTGGCCGCCCGCAACGACGGCTGGACGGTGTTCGACCTCGACTACCGGGCCTCGCTGTGGCCTTCCCAGGAGGCCGCCCGCGCCATGGCGGCGCGCATGCTGCCGCATGCGAACGTCGCCGTCGGCAACCTGGAGGAGGTCGAGACCGCGGTCGGCGTGCGCGAGCCCGAGGCCGCGGCCGAGGCGCTGCTGGCCGCCGGGGCGCGGGTCGCGATCGTGAAGCTCGGCCCCGAAGGGGTCTACGCCCGCACCCGCGAGGAGAGCTGCCTGGTCAAGCCGGTCGAGGTGAGCGTGGTCAACGGCATCGGCGCGGGCGACGCCTTCGGCGGCGCGCTCTGCCTCGGACTGCTGAACGGCTGGCCGCTGGAGCGCGTCATCCGCTTCGCCAACGCCGCGGGCGCCTTCGTGGCCGCCCGGCTGGCCTGCGCCGACGCCATGCCCACGACCGCCGAGGTGGAGGAACTGCTGAAGGGGGTGACCTCGTGAGCGACATCACGCTATCCGCTTTCAACGGGCCCCCCGTCACCGGGTACGAGCAGCTCACCCGCATCCGCGCCACCCGCCCCGAGGAGATCGCCGAGGCCGCGGCCCGCAGGCAGCGGCGCGGGCTGCCCGGCGACGACGAGCGCCTGCTCATCATCGCCGCCGACCATCCGGCCCGCGGCGCGCTGGCCGTCCGCGACCGCCCGCTGGCCATGGCGAGCCGCGCCGACCTGCTCGACCGGCTGCGCACCGCGCTGTCGCGGCCCGGCGTGGACGGCATCCTGGCCGCCCCCGACGTGCTGGAGGACCTGCTGCTGCTGGGCGCGCTCGAAGGCAAGCTGGCCTTCGGCTCGATGAACCGGGGCGGCCTCCAGGGCTCGGTGTTCGAGCTGGACGACCGCTTCACCGGCTTCGACGCCGGCTCCATCGACGCCATGCGGCTGGACGGCGGCAAGATGCTCTGCCGCATCGACCCGGCCGACCACGGCACCGTCAACACCCTGGAGTCCTGCGCCCGCGCGGTGAGCGAGCTGGCCAGGCGGCGGCTGGTGGCCATGGTGGAGCCGTTCTGGTCGGTGCGCACCGAGTCGGGAGCCCTGCGCAACGACCTGTCCCCCGAGGCGGTGATCAAGTCGATCAGCATCGCCCAGGCCCTCGGCACGACCTCGGCCTACACCTGGCTGAAGATCCCCGCGATCGCCGAGATGGAGCGGGTGATGGCCGCCACCACGCTGCCCGCCCTCCTGCTCGGCGGCGATCCCCCGGACATCGACGCCGCCCTCGCCGACTGGGACCGCGCGCTGCGCCTGCCCGGCGTGCGCGGGCTCGTGGTCGGCCGGGCCCTGCTCTACCCTCCGGACGACGACGTGGCCGCCGCCGTGGACGGCGCCGCGGCCCTGGTGCGAGAGGCACGCGCATGACCCATCTTCCGTACGGCAAGACCGCGAACGGCCCCTGGTCTGTGGAGGTGACTCCGTCCCAGGCCGGCTGGACCTACTCCGGGCTGCGGATCCTCGACCTGACCGACGCCCCGGTGACGTTCTCCACCGGCGAGGAGGAGCTGCTGGTCCTCCCGCTGGCGGGCTCGTGCTCGGTGCGCCTGCCCGGCGACAGGTTCGAGCTGGCGGGGCGGCCGTCGGTCTTCGACGGGCCGTCCGACTTCGCGTACGTGCCGATCGGCACGGAGGTCACCATCGAGGGGGCGGGGCGGATCGCGCTGCCCTCCGCCCGCGCCACCGAGGCATTTCCCGCCCGGTACGTCGCGGCGGCCGAGGTGCCGGTCGAGCTGCGCGGCGCGGGTCAGGCCAGCCGCCAGGTCAACAACTTCTGCGCGCCCGGCGTCTTCGACTGCCACAAGCTCATGGCGGTGGAGGTGCTGACGCCGTCGGGCAACTGGTCGTCGTACCCGCCGCACAAGCACGACACCCCCAACCCCGGCGAGGCCGTGCTGGAGGAGATCTACTACTTCGAGGTCGCCGACCAGGGTCTCGGCTACCAGCGGGTCTACTCCTCGGAAGGGGGGCGGATCGACACCCTCGCCGAGGTGTCCTCCGGCGACGTCGTCCTGGTCCCCCACGGCTACCACGGCCCGTCCATGGCCGCGCCCGGCTACGACCTCTACTACCTGAACGTGCTGGCCGGGCCGGACGAGGAGCGTTCGATGGCGTTCTGCGACGACCCGCGCCACGCCTGGATCCGCTCCTCGTGGGAGGGGCAGCGCATCGACCCCAGACTGCCCTTCGGGAGGACGTCATGACCCGGTTGACCGTCGCGCAGGCCGTCGTGCGGTTCCTGGCGCGGCAGTGGAGCGAGCGTGACGGCGTGGAGCGCCGCTTCTTCGCCGGCTGCGTCGGCATCTTCGGCCACGGCAACGTGGCGGGGATCGGCCAGGCACTCGCGGACGATCACGAGTTGCCCTACCTCCTGAGCCGCAACGAGCAGGCCATGGTGCACACGGCGGCCGGCTACGCCCGCGCGAGCAACCGGCTGGCCACGCTGGCCTGCACCACCTCGATCGGGCCCGGCGCGACCAACATGGTCACCGGCGCGGCGGGCGCCACCATCAACCGGCTCCCGGTGCTGCTGCTGCCCGGCGACATCTTCTCCACCCGGGTGGCGAGCCCCCTGCTGCAGGAGCTGGAGGACCAGCGCTCCTACGACGTGTCGGTCAACGACTGCCTCAGGCCGGTCTCCCGCTACTGGGACCGGGTCAACCGGCCGGAACAGCTCCCGTCCGCGCTGCTCGCGGCCATGCGGGTGCTCACCGACCCGGCCGAGACCGGCGCGGTGACGCTCGCGCTGCCCCAGGACGTGCAGGCCGAGGCGTACGACTGGCCCGACGAGCTGTTCGCCCGCCGGGTCTGGCACGTGCCGCGCCCCCGCCCCGAGCGGGCCGCCCTGGCGCGGGCCGCCGAACGCCTGCGCGCGGCCGAGCGGCCGCTGATCGTGGCGGGCGGCGGCGTGCTCCACAGCGAGGCCGCGGACGAGCTGCGGGCCTTCGCCGAGCGGTTCGGCGTCCCGGTGGCCGAGACGCAGGCCGGCAAGGGAGCGCTCCCGCACGGGCACCCGCTCGCCCTCGGCGCGGTCGGCGCGACCGGCACCACGGCGGCCAACGCGCTGGCCCGCGAGGCCGACGTGATCATCGGCGTCGGCACCCGCTACAGCGACTTCACCACCGCCTCGCGCACCCTCTTCGCCCCGGACGCGGCCTTCGTCAACGTCAACGTCACCGGCTTCGACGCGGCCAAGCTGTCGGGACTCCAGCTCGTCGCCGACGCCCGCGAGGGCCTGGCGGACCTGGCCGGCGCACTGGGGGGCTGGCGCGCCCCGGCCGCGCTCGGCGAGCGGGCGGGCGAGCTGATCCGGGCGTGGGACGCGGCCGTGGACGCGGCGTACGCGCTGGAGGGCACGCCGCCGTCGCAGGCCGCGGTGATCGGCGCGGTCAACGCCGCCGCGGGCGAGGACGGCGTGGTGGTGTGCGCGGCCGGTTCGATGCCGGGCGACCTGCACAAGCTCTGGCGGCCGAGCGGTCCAGGCAGCTACCACGTCGAGTACGGCTACTCGTGCATGGGCTACGAGATCGCCGGCGGGCTCGGCGTGAAGCTGGCGGCGCCGGAGCGCGAGGTGTTCGTGCTGGTCGGCGACGGGTCGTACCTGATGATGGCGCAGGAGCTGGTCACCGCCGTGGCCGAGGGCGTCAAGCTGACCGTGGTGCTCGTGGACAACTCCGGCTTCGCCTCCATCGGGCGGCTGTCGGAGAGCGTCGGCGCGCGGCGGCTAGGCACCGCCTACACCGCCCGCGACGGCGGCCCGCTCCCGGTCGACCTCGCCGCCAACGCGGCCAGCCTGGGCGCGTCCGTGATCCGCGCCGAGACGGTCGCCGACCTGCGCAAGGCGCTCGACGCGGCGCGGGCGGGCGAGACGACGACGGTGATCTACGTACGGACCGACCGGCTGGCCGACGACGTGCCCTCGTCGGAGGCGTGGTGGGACGTGCCCGTGGCGCAGGTCGGCCCGCCGCAGGAGATCCGGGACGAGTACGCCGCCGCCAAGCGCGGGCAGCACCTCCACCTCGGCCCTTCCTGATTCCCCGATGATTGCCCGGCACCGTGCCGGGTAGGCCCCCTCTCCGGGCTGTTGAGGGGGCCAGATCAGGGAGCAGGGGATGAGGCCGTGGCGCTTGCTGGGATGGGCCGGCGTGATCGCCGTGGCCGGCTTCTGCCTCACCAAGGTGGCGACGGTCGCGATCTCGGTCGTGATCGGCGTGTTCCTGACGGCGCTGCTCGCGCCGGCCGCCCGCAGGCTCTGGCGGCACGGCTTCAACCGGGCCCTCGCCACCACGGTCGTCTTCCTCACGGCGCTGGTGATGGCGGCGGCGTTCATCGCGCTGCTCGTGCCGCCCACGGCGGAGAGCGTGTCGGAGATGCAGGCCAGCGTCGGCAAGGTGCTCAACGACCTGCACACCTTCCTCGCCGGGTTCGGCATCAACGACCAGCAGCTGCTCAAGCAGGCCACCGACTGGCTGTCCGGCCAGAGCAAGACGATCACCACCGGCGCGCTGGCCGGGGTCAGGACGGCCGGCGAGATCGTGGTCGGCGCGGTGCTGGCGGTGATCCTGTCGGTGTACTTCGTGCACAGCGGCGACCACCTGTTCCGCTGGCTGGTGAGCCTCGCCCCCGCCAGGACCAGGGGGCGGCTGATGTGGGGCGGCCGGCTGATCTTCTCGGTGATCGGCCGCTACGTCCGCGGCATCGCGATCGTGGGCGCGGTGGACGGGTTCTTCATCGGCATCGCGCTGTGGATCCTCGGCGTGCCGATGGCGCTGCCGCTCGCGGTGCTGACGTTCATCGGGGCGTTCCTGCCGGTGGTGGGGGCGTTCCTGGCCGGGCTGCTCGCGGCCGTGGTGGCGCTGGTGGCCAAGGGCTGGCTGGTGGCGCTCATCGTGGTCGCGGTGACCATCGCGGTGCAGCAGCTCGAAGGGCACGTGCTCGCGCCGCAGATCTACGGCAAGGCGCTCGAACTGCCCGGCGCGGTCATCCTGGTGGCGATCGCGGTGGGCAGCGTGGTCGCCGGGATCGTCGGGGCGTTCCTCGCCGCGCCGGTCACCTCGGTGATCGTGGCGCTGGTGCACCGCCACGAGGAGCACACCGACGAGCCACCGGCCCCGCCGGCTCCTCCCGGTCCTCCCGCTCATGCCCCTCCGCGGGGCGCCTAGAGCAGGAGCTCCAGCTCCAGCTCGTGCCTGATGGGGATGCCGTCGGCCTCGCGCGGGATGGAGGGCTTCAGCCTCCTCGCCCGCTCCACGCCGTCGCGGTGCAGGGCCACGAGGTCGAAGCCGTACCGCTGGTAGAAGCGCAGGGCCCTGGTGTTGTCGTTGGTGGTGATCAGCCACAGCCGGGTGGCGCCCCGCTCGGCGGCCGCGGCCCGCACCGCGTCGAGCAGCGCCCGGCCCACCCCCTTGCCGGGCAGCAGGGCGTCGATCGTGAGGATCTCCACGGCGCCGTCCCGCTCCCTGTAGGTGACGACGCCGGCCGGCTCGCCGTCGAGCTCGGCGACGAAACCGGGCTGGGCGGCGGCGTCCACCAGCTCGCCCCGGCCCATGGCGACGAGCGTGGTGCCGCCCCAGCTCTCCCGCAGCACCGCCGACACGCTCTCCACGTCGGCGGGCCCGATGGGTCGTACGGACAGGGTCATGTCGCCCATTATGTGTCCTATGAGATGGGTGACGTTCGACTGTTTCGGCACGCTCGTCGACTGGCGGCACGGCCTGCGCACCAGCGCCGAGCTGATCGCTCCCGGGCGGGGTGAGCGGCTGCTTGAGGCGTACAACCGGCACGAGCACGCGGTGCAGACCGAGTCGCCGGCGCTCCGCTACCGCCACGTGCTGGCCGAGACGCTGCGCCGGGCCTGCGCCGACGAGCGCGTCGAGCTGGGCGACGACGACGCCGCGGTGCTCGCCGCCACGATCGCGTACTGGCCGGTCTTCCCCGAGGTCGGCGCCGAGCTGTCGGCCGTGCGCGCGGCCGGCTGGAACCTGGCGCTGCTCACCAACTGCGACCGCGACCTGATCGCGGAGACGCTGCGGCGGCTGCCGGTGCCGTTCGACGCGGTGGTGACCGCCGAGGACGTCCGCGACTACAAGCCGTCCCTGACGCACTTCACCACGTTCCGGCGCGTCCACGAGCCGGCCGCGTGGGTGCACGTGGCGCAGAGCTACTTCCACGACCTGGTGCCCGCCCACCGGCTCGGCGTCCGCCGGATCTGGATCAACCGGCTCGGCGAGCGCGCCCCCGACGGCGGCGTCGTCCAGCGCGAGCTCCCCGACCTGCGCGGGCTGCTCGCCGCCGTGGAGAGCGCCTGAGTTCAGGCCTGCCGCTGCTCCAGGACGTCGGCGATGCCCGCGAGGAAGGAGTCGACGTCCGCCATGAGGTAGCCCGAGCGCACCAGCACGGCCGAGAACCGCGCCTCGCGCACCTCCTTCGCCGTCACCGGGAAGTCGGTCGTGCCGCGTAAGGTGGCCACGATGCGGTCGAGGAAGGCGTCGACCTCGTCCTCGTTGTAGCCGGTGCCCATGCGGCCCGAGCGGAAGGCCACCCGCTCGACCCGGGCCGCCTGCGTCTCGAACCACTCCTCGCGCAGCAGCTCGCCGGTCGGCTCGGCGAGCGCCAGCCGGACCGGCCACTTGGCCTGCGTCTCCAGCGCCACCACGAACGCCTCCAGGGCGAAGTCGACCGCCGTCTCCTGGTAGCCGCCGCGTTTGGCGCGGAACGTGGCCGCGCGCACCTCGTCGGCGGTGATCGGCTCGTACGTGCGGGGACCCCGGCCCAGGGTCGCCTCGATGCGGCCGATCAGGGCGTCGACCTCGGCCGGGTCATAGCCTGAACGCATGCCCATGACGCGCGGAAAGCGGTTCAAGCTCACGCTCCTCTGAATCGTGCTGGGGGTGCCTCCATTGTGCTGCTCTTTATCTTGGTCAGGCACCCCGACATATACCGTTACACCACCATGCGACTGTCCAAGGTCTCTTTCCGCTACCGGCGACGTGACCCCTTCGTCATCCAAGGGGCCGACGCCGAGCTCGCGCCCGGTGACATCGTCGAGCTGACCGGGGTGAACGGCGCGGGCAAGTCCACCCTGCTGCGGCTGCTGGCCGGGCTGTACCGGCCCACTCAGGGGACGATCGGCGGGCGGCCGGCGGTGGTCGGGTTCGCGCCGGACCGGTTCCCGACGGGGCAGCCGTTCACGGTGGCGGCGTACCTGCGGCACGTCAGCCGGATGCACGGCTCCCGGACGCGCGGCTCTGGGACGCGCGGCGGGGCCCGGTGGGAGCCCTGGGCCGAACGGCTGCACATGGAGCACCTGCTGGACACCCCGCTCGGCGAGCTGTCGAAGGGCGGCGGGCACAAGGTGGGGCTGGCGCAGGCGCTGATGGCCGACCCCGGGCTGCTGATCATGGACGAGCCGTTCGCCGGGCTGGACGCCGCCACCCGCGCGGTGCTGCCGGACCTCGCGACGGAGGTGGCCGGGCGGGGCGGCATCGTCGTCGTCAGCGACCACCAGGGCGGCCTGCGCGCGTTACCGGCGCTCCGGCACTGGACGGTCACCGACGGCCGGCTCCACGAGCCCTCCTCGCCGGTGCCGGTTTCCGACGAGCTGGTCACCGTGGCCGTACAGGTGCCCGCCGGCGAGCTGCCCCGCTTCCTCGCCCGGATGCGCGGCGAGGGCTACCCGGCCCGCGAGATCGAGGAGTCCGCCCGATGATCGCGCTCACCGTGTTCCGGCTGGCCGCCTACGTCCGCTCGCACCGCGTCTTCCAGAGCCTGCTGCTGACCCTCGCCCTGCTGGCGATCCTGCACAGCACCCGGGCGCCGCGCGGCGAGGAGGCGGGCGTGCTGGCCGACGCCGCCGTACTGATCGTCCCCGTGCTGGCCTGGTCCGCCAGGAGCCTGCTGGACACCGAGCCCGACCGGCAGCGGGAGCTGTCGGCGGTGACGGTGGGCGGGCGGGGCAGGGAGCTGGTGGCGGGCCTCGTGGCGGCGCTGGTGACCTGCGGGGCGCTCGCCGCCGCGGGACTGGCCGCGGCGCTGCTGCTCGGCACGAGCGCGCGGCCCTCGCCCGGCGTGCTCACCGCCAGCGTGGCGATGCACGCCCTCGCGGCGCTGACCGGCACCGCGCTGGGCGCGCTCACCAGCCGGGCCGTGGTCCGCTCGCCCGCCCTGTCGATCATGGGACTGGTCCTCGGGTTCCTGCTGATGCTGCTGCTCAGCGCCTCGCCGGCGTGGTGGCTGTCGGTGCCGCTGGTGGTGTGGATGCGGGCGGCCAACGACGGCGACCTGGTCGCCCGCTTTCCCGAGCTGGCCGCCGTCTCGCTCGCGTGGTGCCTGCTCGCCCTGACGTTGTACGCCTGGCGCCGCCTGAGGCACTGACCGGGGTGTGCGGGGCTATTCGGCCGCGGCGAGCTGGCCGCAGGCGCCGTCGATCTCCCGCCCGCGCGTGTCGCGCACGGTCACCGGCACGCCGTGGAACTCCAGCCGCCGCACGAACGCCCGCTCGTCCTCCGGCCGCGACGCCGTCCACTTGGAGCCCGGCGTCGGGTTGAGCGGGATCAGGTTGACGTGCACCAGTTTGTTCTTGACCAGCTTGCCGAGCAGGTCGGCCCGCCACTCCTGGTCGTTGATGTCCTTGATCAGGGCGTACTCGATGGAGACGCGCCGCTTGGTCTTCGCCGCGTACGCCCACGCGGCGTCCAGCACCTCGGCCACCTTCCACCGGGTGTTGATCGGCACCAGCGTGTCACGCAGCTCGTCGTCGGGCGCGTGCAGCGACAGCGCCAGCGTGACCGGCAGCCCCTCGTCGGCGAGCTTGCCGATGGCCGGCACCAGGCCGACGGTGGAGACCGTCACGCCGCGCGCCGAGATGCCGAGCCCGTGCGGCGCCGGCTCGACCAGCCGCCGGACCGCGCCGATCACCTGCTTGTAGTTGGCCAGCGGCTCGCCCATGCCCATGAACACGACGTTGCTGACCCGCCCAGGACCGCCCGGCACCTCGCCGGCCGCCAGCGCCCGCGCGCCCGCCACGACCTGCTCGACGATCTCGGCGGTGGACATGTTGCGGGTCAGGCCCGCCTGTCCTGTGGCGCAGAACGGGCAGTTCATGCCGCAGCCGGCCTGCGAGGACACGCACATCGTGACCCGGTCGGGGTAGCGCATGAGCACCGACTCGACCAGCGCCCCGTCGAACAGCCGCCACAGCGTCTTGCGGGTGGTGCCGCCGTCGGTGGCCAGCTCGCGCACCGGGGTGAGCAGGGTCGGCAGCAGCGCGGACAGCTTCTCGCGGGCGGCGGCGGGCAGGTCGGTCATCGCCGAGACGTCCGTCGTGAGCCGTTCGAAGTAGTGGCGCGAGAGCTGGTCGGCGCGGAACGCCTTCTCGCCCAGCTCGGTCACCGCGGCCCGCCGTTCGGGCATCGGCAGGTCGGCCAGGTGCCGGGCGGGCTTGGCCCGTCGCGGCGCGACGAAGGTGAGCTGACCTGGGGGCTGGGACACGTTGCTGCCTTTGCTTCGGGTATGAGGACCAGGGTAATCAACGTTGGGGACGGAGGTGGCATTCCTGGTCAGGGTACGGCTCGCGTCATGGTCTCCGCCCGATCTACAGTGCACACGTATGGCGATTTTTCGGTCGGCGTCCGGGGAGGGTGGCGCCGAGGTGGTTCTCGCCGTCGGCAACCCGTACGGAAGCCGCACGCTCGTCGTCGAACGGGACGAGGACGCCTCGGTAGCTTACCTGTGCTCGCCCGACGGCACCGTCCACGGCGCCGTCTGGCTGGCCAACCACCGGCCCGCCCCGGCGGTCGTGGACCTCGCCCGGATCAACTCGGGCCTGCCGCCGCTCATGCCCCGGCCCAACACGCTCCGCCCGGAGGGCCGCCGCCCGCTGGGGCAGCTCAGCGCGCTGTGGTTCGAGGAGGGCGACGGCGTCGCGCTGTACGAGGACGACGAGCTGCTCGCGGTCATCCCCGGCTGGGCCGACATGAGCCGCGGCATGCCCGGCTACGCTCGCGACGCGGTGGGCGAGTCGCCGTTCGCGTGGGCGCTGTCGGAGGCGCTGGAGGGGCTCGAACCCCGGATCGCCAACGCCCGCTCGTACTGGCGCTGGCGGCACAGCGAGGGGTCGTGGCCGTCGTTCCAGCAGTTCGTGATGGGGCACCTGGACCGGGTGCTCGGCCCCGCCGGACGCTACTGGGACGCGAGCGGCGAGCGGCTGCCCACGGTCGGCATCACCGAGCGGCCACCCCACGACAAACGCGGCTACACCGTGCTGTCCACGGTCGGGATGAGCTGCCAGCGCATGCCGACCGTCGAGCAGTGGATCGACAAGCCCGGCGCGTACGCCAGGATCGAGCTGGCCGTGGCCACCCGCGACGACCCGAGGGACGCGGCGCTGCTGCTGGTGTGGCTGGCGCAGTATCCGTGGCATTCGGTCACCTGGCTGGGGCACGCCCACACCGCCAGGTGGTATCACGAGCCGGAGACGTTCCCGCTGGGGCCTCGGTATTCAGGGGTGCTGATGCTGGCCGACGCCCCGCACATGCCTGACATGTCGGGATTCGCGTTCGGTGGCGAGGCGGTCCGGTGGCTCTGGCTGACGCCCGTCACCGCCGAAACCCTGGACACCCACCAGTGACGCGGGCTCAGAAGAACAGCGTCAGCAGCAGCCAGACCGGCACCAGCGTCGTGACCAGCGAGTCCAGCCGGTCCATCAGCCCGCCGTGCCCCGGCAGGATCGTGCCGAGGTCCTTGATGCCGAGATCCCGCTTGATCATCGACTCGATCAGGTCGCCCATCGTCGCCAGCAGCGCCCCCAGGGCCCCGATCAGCGCGCCCTGCCAGAGCGCCCCGCCGAGCAGCCAGGTCACCAGCCAGCCCCCGACCGCCGTGCACGCCACGAGCGACCCGGCGAAACCCTCCCAGGTCTTCTTCGGGCTGATGACCGTCATCCGGTGCCGGCCGAACAGCACGCCCGCCGCGTAGCCGCCGATGTCGCTGGCCACGGTCACCGCGATGAAGATCAGCACCCGGTGGGCGCCGTCCTCCTCCCGCAGCAGCAGCGGCACGAACGCGGCCAGCATCGCGGGGTAGAAGAGCGTGAACACCGACGCCGTCGCGTCACATACGTAGCCGTCGGTGCCGTCGCTGAACATCCGCCAGGTGAGCAGCACGAACGCGAACACCGCGAAGCCCGCCAGCATCCACACCGGCCCGCCCCAGTAGGCGCCCGCCTGCATCGCCACGAGCCCCGCCAGCACCGGCGCGGCCGGGACCTTGATCTCGCGCAGCGCGAAGGCCTTGACCAGCTCCAGCACGCCGACGCCGACGGCGCCGACGACGACCAGGAGGAACAGCTCCTTGATCGTGTAGATCGTCCCGAGGACGAGCGCCCCCAGGATCACGCCCACGGCGATCGCGGCGGGCAGATTCCTCCCGGTACGGCTGCCGCCGCTCGGGCTGGTGCCGGCCGTACGTTCTTCCACTGCAACTCTCCATAGGGCCACGGCCCTCGCCGGGGGGCGAGGGCCGTAGGGCAAGACCCGCTGACCCGGCGGACCACCCGGAGGCGGCCGCCGTACGGGTCGCCGGGGGGCGATCCGGGCCGGGACGCGCCGCTCAGACTTCGAGCAGCTCGGCTTCCTTGTGCTTGAGCAGCTCGTCGATCTTGGCGACGTGCTTCTGCGTCAGGTCGTCCAGCTCCTTCTCGGCGCGCCGGACCTCGTCCTCGCCCGCCTCGCCGTCCTTGACCAGCTTGTCGAGGGCGTCCTTGGCGGTGCGGCGGATGTTGCGGATGGAGACCTTCGCGTGCTCGCCCTTGTTCCTGGCGACCTTGATGTACTCCTTGCGGCGCTCCTCCGACAGCTCGGGGAACGTCACGCGGATGACCTGGCCGTCGTCGGTGGGGTTGACACCGAGGTCGGAGTCACGGATGGCCTTCTCGATCGCGCCCATCGAGCTCTTGTCGTAGGGCTGGATCAGCACCATGCGCGCCTCGGGCACGTGGAACGACGCCAGCTGCTGGATCGGCGTCGGCGTGCCGTAGTACTCGGCGCTGATCTTGTTGAACATCGCAGGCGTGACCCGGCCCGTCCGGATGGTCGCGAAGTCCTCCTTCGCGACCGAGACGGCCTTGTCCATCTTTTCCTCGGCTTCGAGGAGGGTTTCGTCGATCACAGCGGCTCCCTGTCGTCTTCTGGCTGGCGGTGTCGGGCTCGCTCCGTCATTTCCCCGCGGGACTCACCAGCGTGCCGATTTTCTCACCGCGTACCGCACGCAGGATGTTGCCCTCGCCCATCAGGTCGAAGACCACGATCGGCAGGTCGTTGTCCTTGCACAGGCTGATCGCGGTGGCGTCCATGACCGCGAGGTCACGCAGCAGCACCTCGCCGTAGTCGAGGTGGTCGAACCGGACCGCGTCCGGGTTCTTGCGCGGGTCGGAGTCGTAGATGCCGTCCACCTGCGTGCCCTTCAGCAGCGCCTCGGCGCCGATCTCCAGGGCGCGCTGTGACGCGGCGGTGTCGGTGGAGAAGTAGGGCGAGCCGAGCCCGGCGCCGAAGATCACGACGCGGCCCTTCTCCAGGTGCCGGATCGCGCGGCGCGGCAGGAACGGCTCGGCCACCTGCTGCATCGTGATGGCGGTCTGCACGCGGGTCTCGACGCCCCTGCGCTCCAGGAAGTCCTGCAGGGCCAGGCAGTTGATGACCGTGCCCAGCATGCCCATGTAGTCGGCGCGGGCACGGTCGATGCCACCCTGCGACAGGGTGGCGCCGCGGAACATGTTGCCGCCGCCGACCACGACGGCGACCTGCACGCCCTCCTTGACCGCCTCGGCGATCGAGTCGGCGAGATGGTCGACGATCGTCGGGTCGATGCCCAGCGGCTCGCTGCCGGCGAACGCCTCGCCCGACAGCTTCAGCATCACCCGCTTCCACCTCAGATGGCTGGTGGGCGGATGTGGAGATGAGTCGGCCGCCGTCCGTGTGGATTCGTGGGCTGACTCCCGGTGGTCCTGCACGGCGGCGGCCTCCTTCATTCGGTGGATCGATCCTGGCTTCTCGGCGTGCCTGATGGTGGCTTGCCTAAGCCTAAGCCTGACCGACCTTGAAACGGACAAAGGCCAGGACCTCGACGCCGTTCTCCTCGGCGTACTTGCCGACGCTCTTCTTGTTGTCCTTCACGAACGCCTGCTGGAGCAGCGTGAAGTCCCGGTACCAGCCGTTGAGGCGGCCCTCGACGATCTTGCCGATCGCGGCCTCGGGCTTGCCCTCCTCGCGGGTCATCTCCTCGAAGAGCTTGCGCTCCTTCTCGACGACCTCGGACGGCACGGAGTCGGCCTTGAGGTACTGCGGGGCCATCGCCGCGGCGTGCTGCGCGATGTCCTTGGCGACCTCGGCGTTCGGCTTGTCGAGCTGCACCAGCACGCCGACGGCCGGCGGCAGCGCCGGGTCGGTCTTGTGCATGTAGGCGCCGATGTAGCCGCCCTCGAGAACCTGGTAACGGCGGATCTCGATCTTCTCGCCCAGCGCGGCGTTGGCCTCGTCCAGGTGCTGCTTGACGGGCTTGCCGCCGAAGGAGGACTCCAGCAGCGTGGCCACGTCGGCCGGCTTGGTCTCCAGGATGTGCGCCACGACCTGGGACGCCAGGTCCTGGAAGCGCTCGCCCTTGGCCACGAAGTCGGTCTCGCAGTTGAGCTCCAGCAGCGCGGCGACCGAGTCGCCGTCCTGCTTGAGCGCGACCAGGCCGTTGGAGGCGGTGCGGGCCTCACGCTTGCCCACGTCCTTGGCGCCCTTGAGGCGCAGCAGCTCGACGGCGCGGTCGAAGTCGCCCTCGGCCTCCTCGAGCGCCTTCTTGCAGTCCATCATGCCGGCAGCGGTGATCTCGCGAAGCCGCTTGACGTCGGCCATGTTCACGGAAGCCATTGCTCTTTTTCCTCGTGGGATTTCGTCGTCGTCATCGTGGTCGTCATCGTGGTCGGACGGTCCGGGATCGGTCCGTCCGCCCTTTGTCGTCGGTACGGCGGGCGCGTGCCGTACGGGCCGTTCAGGAGCCTTCACGCTGCTCCGGCGTCCTTGGTCCGGCGCACTGGTCCGGCGTGCCGAGCGGTACGCCGGTCCGGTGTGCCGGGCCGTTTGCCGGTCCGGCACGCCGTTCTGGCGGGCTGCTCCGGCGTCCGGTCCGAGCCTCCGGTCTCACTCACCGTGGCTGGTGGCCGCCGAGGCTGGTGGGCACCGGGTCTTACGGCACCAGGCCCGGGCTGGCCACGGCTGCTTCGCTGCCATACTGCCCAGCCTCGCCCCGCCGTACCGCCCAGTCCCCCACCGGGAGCCTTCGGCTGCGAAGCTCCGGTCGGAAGCTCCAGCTGAGAAGCCTCAACCCGAAACCCCGACCAGAAACCACCAGCCACAAGCCCCGGCCGGAGACCCGACCAGAAAACCACCAGCCGCAAGCCCCGGCCCGAGAGCCCAACCAGAAACCACCAGCCGCAAGCTCCGGTCGGAGACCCCGACCAGAATCACTAGCTGCAAGCTCCGGTCGGAGACCTCGGCCAGAAACTCCGGCAGCTAGCTCCGGCCAGAACCATCGGCTGTGAGCTCCCGCTGGGATCTCAGCCCGAAAGCCAGGCGACAACCCGTACCTCTGCCGGCCTCGCGGCCCCGCGACCCGGGTGGCCGACCGATCCGTAACCCAGCCGACCTTCCGGCCGCCTGCGCAGGACCAGCAGCTCCTGGCTCGCCGTTCAGCGGACCGCCAGTCAGTGGTGCACCGTGATTCAGATGTCAGCTGACCCGGGCCCGGGTTTCACCCCTGGCCCAAGCCATCATGCCCGCACCCCGGCCAGAACCGGGAAGCCCTCAAGCCCGGACCCGTAAGCCCAAGCCCTCGCGAACCCGAAGCCCGAGCCCTCACCCCCGGCCTGAACCCGAAGCCCGAGCCCTCACCCCCGGCCTGAACCCGAAGCCCGAGCCCTCACCCCCGGCCTGAACCCGAAGCCCTCGCCCGAGACCCCGGACCGGAGCCTTCGCCCGAGCGAGAGGCGACGGCCGCACCACCCCCGAAGCGGCGGTGGCGACCGTCACCATCCACACCCGTGCCAGCCGGCCCGCGCCTGTGCCCGTACGTTACGTGCGGGTCAGGCCTGCTGCTCGGCGTCGCCCTCGGCAGCCGGGGCGGCCGGAGCGCTCTCCTCGGCACCGGCCTCAGCGGCCGGAGCCTCGGCGGCGGGCGCCTCAGCAGCCGGAGCCTCGGCGGCGCCGGTGCCCTGCTCGATGAGCTCACGCTCCCACTCGGCCAGCGGCTCGGCGGCAGCGGGCTTCTCGTCGCCGCGAGCGGCGCCGGAGCGGGCCATGAGACCGGCGGCGACACCGTCGGCGACGACCCTGGTCAGCAGGCCGACGGCGCGGATGGCGTCGTCGTTGCCCGGGATCGGGTAGTCGACCTCGTCGGGGTCGCAGTTGGTGTCGAGGATCGCGACGACAGGGATGCCAAGCTTCTTGGCCTCGCTGATCGCGATGTGCTCCTTCTTGGTGTCGACGACCCACACCGCGCTGGGCACGCGGCCCATGTCACGGATGCCGCCGAGCGTGCGCTCGAGCTTGTCCTTCTCGCGACGGCGCATGAGGAGCTCCTTCTTGGTGAGCCCCGAGGCGGCGACGTTGTCGAAGTCGAGCTCCTCGAGCTCCTTCAGACGCTGCAGCCGCTTGTGCACGGTGGAGAAGTTGGTGAGCATGCCGCCCAGCCAACGCTGGTTGACGTACGGCATGCCGACGCGGGCGGCCTGCTCGGAAATGGCCTCCTGAGCCTGCTTCTTCGTGCCGATGAACAGGATCGTGCCGCCGTGGGCGACCGTCTCCTTGACGAAGTCGTAGGCGCGGTCGATGTAGGAGAGCGACTTCTGCAGGTCGATGATGTAGATGCCGTTGCGCTCGGTGAAGATGAAGCGCTTCATCTTCGGGTTCCAGCGCCGGGTCTGGTGACCGAAGTGAACGCCGCTCTCGAGCAGCTGTCGCATGGTGACGACGGGGGCCATCTGCTGGTCCTCCAGGTCTGGGCGCCCTGCGGATGGGCGCGGTTCTCGGTTGTGCCGCGGCAGCGCGTTGTCTGCCGCCCTGATGCCCCGAACCCGCTCCAGCCGGGCACTGGGCCCGGACCGATGGGGCGGTCCGCAATGGGGCATGCGAAGTCGGCCTGTGGCTACAGGCCACCGAAAAGTCTACCTTGCACACCGCCCCCGCCTGACCGTCAGAGGTCAAACGCCCGCCCTCGGAAGCCCCTCTCCCCACATCTCCAGAGAAACCCCTCCCCCCCTACTTCCAGCAAGCCCCTCTCCCCGTACTTCTGGGGAGCCCGGGCAAGCCCTCTCCTGCCCCCGCGAGTCCCCTGCGCCACCCCGGGCTTTCCTGAACATCCCGGAAAACCTCCCTGGGCTCCGCACAGGACCTGGGCTCCGCACAGGACCTGGGCTCCGCACGGGACCTGGGCTCCGCACGGGACCTGGGCTCCATACGGGACTCTCGGCTCCGCACAGGACTCCCGGCTCCGCACAGGACTCCCGGCCTCGCACACGACTCCCGGCTCCGCACAGGACTCCCGGCCTCGCACACGACTCTCGGCTCCGCACAGGACTCTCGGCCTCGCACGGGACCCGGCCTCGCACGGACCCGGCCCCGCACGGGACCCTCGGCCCCGCGCGGAGACGCCTCATCCCTACGAGCCCCCTCCCCCCGCTTCCCCTGCTTCCCCCGCCGCCCGTTCCGCCGCAGCGACGCGTTGCGCGAGCCCATGATCCTCGGTCGGCAGCCCGGGAACCGGCCTCGTGATCACGGGGAACAGGTTGAGCTGCACCTCGGCGACCCTCGCCCCGTCCGGCACCCCGGTCTCCTCCCGCCTCCGTACGGCATACGGCTCGATCAACTCCTGGATCGTCTTGTAGAGCCGCGCCAGTTCCTCGGCGGTGACCTTCACCCGCGTCCGGTGGAACACGGTCGCGTCCTGCCATTCCTCCGGCTCCGTCTCGACGTTGGCCAGCGCCCGGTCGGCCTCCCGGTTCGCCTCCCGCCGAAACGCCGTCATCAGCGCCACCTTGGCGTCCCGCACATCGGGCTGATCCTCGGGCAGCAGCCCCACGCTCAACTGCTTGCCGACGGCTCGCCACAGCCGCTCCCGCCCATCGCCCCTGGGCGGCGCATCCTCCACGAACCCGTACTTGGCCAGCATCCGCAGGTGATAGCTCGCTGCGCTGGGCGTGATGCCCGCGATCTCCGCCACCTCGGTGGCGGTCGCGCTCTCCTCCACTCCAAGCCGGTTGAGGATCTGCAGCCGCGCGGGATGGGCCAGCGCCCTCATCGCTTTGGGGTCGCTGAGCCCGTCGAAGTCCGCAGTCATGCGCCCAAGGTACCCGGCCCACTCCCCCACTCTGAAACATTGCTTTCACAACTCTGAAGGGATAGCTTCATAATTGTGAAGCGAACCCTTCAGACCCCGCCTGCCTCCCCCGAACCGGCACCTCCGCCCCTGCGCAGGCAGCGCGACTACCGCCTCCTCTGGACCTCGCGCACGATCTCGATCACGGGGTCGGAGGTTTCCAAACTGGCCATCCCCCTGACGGCCGTCACGCTGCTCACCGCCAGCCCGACCGAGATGGGTCTGCTGACCGCCGCCGCCCCGCTCCCGGCGCTCCTGTTCGGTTTGCAGGCCGGCGCGATCGTCGACCGTCTCGTCCGCCACCGGCCGCTCATGATCGCCTGCGAGCTCGTGGCCTGCGCCGCCGCCGCGTCAGTCCCGCTGGCCTGGCTCCTCGGCCTGCTGAGCGTCCCGTGGCTCCTCGTGGTGGCTCTGGTCATCGGCACGACGGCGGTGCTGTTCAAGTCCGCGAACTTCTCGTACATCGCCGGAACGGTCCCGACCACTCAGCGCGTCGAGGCGATGGCCGGTCTCCAGGCATGCCACTCAGTGGCCTCGGTCGGTGGCCCGAGCCTCGCTGGTCTCCTCGTCCAGTTCTTCACGGCACCGCTGGCCGTCCTCGCGGAGGCGATGTCGTTCCTGGCCTCCGCCCTGCTCCTCCGCTCCATCCGTACGGAAGAACGGAACGAGCCCGCCCCCTCCCGCGGCATGTGGCGCGACGTGACCGAGGGTCTTCGCTCCGTCCTCACCCACCCCACCCTGCGCGCCCTCCTCGGCGCCGGCGTGACGATCAACTTCTTCGCGATGGCGTACGTGGCCGTCTACATCCTGTACATGGTCAACACCCTAGGCATCCCCAAGGGCCTGATCGGCGCCCTCATCGCGATGGGCGGCGTTGGCGGTCTGGTGGGCGCCTGGCTCACGACCCGCCTGACCAAACGCTACGGCGAGAACCGCATCCTGCTCGTCACCGTGATCTTCTTCCCCATCGAGGTCCTGACGGCCGGCCTGCTGAACGGCCCCCTCTGGTGGAACGTCACCGCGATGACCATCGTCGGTCTCATGACGGGCGGCGTTGTGGTCGCCTTCTCCACCTGCCTGGGCGTCATCACCCTTCGCGAGACCCCCCAGGAACTGCGCGGCCGCGTGAACGCCACCATGACCTTCGCCGTCCAGGGCGTCCTGGCGCTGGGCGGCCTGGCAGGCGGTGTCGTCGCCGACCAGATCGGCCTGCGCCCGGTGATCCTGCTCTGCGCCGCCGGCATGGCCCTGACGACGTTCTGGATCTGGCTCTCCCCCCTACGCCCCCGCACTCCCGAACGCCCTCACCCCTCCCCCGCCCCTGCCACGAGCCCGACCCCCGACGCTCTGACCCGCCACCTCATGTCCACGAAACGCCATCTCTGGCCCTGACCGTTCACACCCGTGTGCCCCCGGCACCGTCCCCACCGACCCGGCTACCCCCGCACCGCGAGAACGTAGATTCGCCACCCGCCACGACAGAAATCCAAGCACCTCCCTCCGACAATTCCGCGCACGCAAGCCCCGCACCCACAGGCGCAGACGACACGGACCCACCTCCAGCAACAGACCCAGCGTCCGCCAACAGACCCCGGGCCCGCCGATGCAGCAGACGCGAGCGAGCCTCAAGCCCGCCGACGCACCAAACCACGAGCCCCGCATCCACAGGCACAGCGAGCCGTGAACACCTTCATCCACAGAACGCCGTTCACCGCCACGCCCCCACCGCACCCTGGCGGAAACTCCCGCCATGCACTCTCACTTCACAAGCGCCCAGGCGTCCCTCATCCACCGTCCTCCCACGTCGAGCAGAACCCGCCTTCCACGCCTCCATCACACCGCCGCTCCCCTCCTCCTGCTCCTGCTCCTGCCCACCGCGCTCGTCGCCCCACTCCTGACAACCACCCTCATCGCCCTGACCGCTCCCCCGGCCAGAGCCTCACCTCCGGCCTGGCGCTGGCCCTTGGACGGCCACCCCCGCGTCCTACGACGCTTCACCCCACCCCCAGAACGCTGGCTGGCCGGCCATCGCGGCGTCGACCTGGCGGCACCGCCCTCCACGCCTGTCCTGGCAGCGGGCGCCGGCACGGTCCGCTTCGCCGGTCCGGTGGGAGGAAAGGGCGTGGTGACGATCGACCACGAGGGAGGCCTGCGGACGACGTACCTGCCGGTCATCCCCACCGTGAAACGAGGCCAGCCCGTCACCCCCGGCACCGAACTGGGCCTACTCCAAACCCCCACCCCGCACTGCCCGGAGTCCTGCCTCCACTGGGGCCTCCTGCGCGATTCCCGCTACCTGAACCCTCTTCTCCTCCTAGGCCAGGCCCCCATTCGCCTCCTCCCTTACTGGCCCGCACCACCCCAAGCCATCACTCTCACGAAGAAGCCGCCCAGCACCACCCCACCGCACCCTCCCGCACGATTTCGAACACGCAGCAAAACCGACCACCCCAACCCGCCACCGCCCAAAACCACGCAGCCGAACAACTACCGCCTGAGCAAGTCCACCTCACCCACCACCGCCGCCGCCCCCATTGCGATCTCACTGCCCGTCGCCATACTCGTCGCACTTCTCCTGATCATCGGCCTGCACCACCGCCGCCACCATGGCCGCACTTTAAACAGCCGGCCACTCCACCCAAACAGCGGCCAGCATCGCAAAAGGAGTTGGGGCAACCGCGGAATCAGAGCCAGCACCAAGCACCGCAAAGGCCCGCTCACCCCACCCTCGCCGTAAAGCCCGCAGCCATGACGACCATCCGCGTCATTTACGTCACTGGCGGTGCCGTTCGCGTCAGAAATCAGCAGGGCAAGAGCATGACAACGCCACACCCGCTCACCGTCCGCCGCTGAAATCCCAAAGCCGCGACTCCGAACCGAGCTCTTGCGGACCGTCGATTTGCTCCCGCCAGCAACATCCGGTCAACCGCAATTGCGTCAGTCACGCCCTGGGATGAGCCTGCCTGTACGCCGCCCGCAACCGCTCGATGGAGACATGGGTATAAATCTGTGTGCTGTTCAAGGACGCATGCCCAAGGAGCTCCTGCACACTTCGCAGATCTGCCCCACCCTCTAGCAGATGAGTGGCCGCACTGTGCCGCAGCCCATGCGGTCCCATATCGGGAGCCCCCTCGACCTGCGCCAACGCCGCATGCACCACCCGCCGAACCGTCCCCGCGTCGATGCGCCCTCCCCGTACCCCGAGAAAAAGCGCCGGCCCGGACCCCGCCCGCACCCAGAGTGGCCGCCCATTGATGCACCACTTATCCAGCGCCCGGAGCGTAGGCAACCCAAACGGCACCGAACGCTCCTTACGCCCCTTCCCCATGACGCGAACGACGTGCCGATCCCGATCCACGTCATCCACGTCGAGCCCGCACAGCTCACTCACCCGGACCCCGGTGGCGTACAACAGCTCAAGAATCGCCCGATCCCGAAGCTCCTTGGGCTCCACGCCAGAGGCCGAATCCAGGACTTCCTGCGCCTGTTCCTGATCGAGCACCGTCGGCAAGTCCCGTGGCGCCTTGGCACTCCCCAACAACAACCCGGGATCCGCGTCCAACCACCCCTGCCGGTGACAGTAGGCGGTGAAAGTCCGTGCACAGGCCGCCCGCCGCGCCAAGGTCGCACGCGCTTTCCCAGCGTCATGCTGTACGGCCAGCCACTCCCGCAACACCGCAATATCAAGGTCCTCAATGGAACCACTCAGCTGATCGAGCAAGCTGCTGACATCATTCAGATAAGCACGCACCGTATGCGGCGAAAGATCCCGCTCAAACCGCAGATACCGCCCGAACGCCCCAAGAACCTCGTCCCGCCCCAAGCCCGCCCCTCCCGACCGCAGTACCCACAAACGATCGTGCCACCCCAAGCCGCCTCCAAACCCAACTGCCACACCCTCAACATCGCATTGCCCTCACCACCCCCACCCGCACGAACATCCAACCTGCAATAGCCTCCGAAGCCAGAGCCAGTAGTCCCATCAACGCACACCCCGCCACCCACTGAGCACCTCCATTGCGAAGGCCACCACAGAGGACGCGAGGACGGACTGTGCTGCCTACGCTCCAGCCCGTCCCGGGCTTCGGACAAACCCCAGATGGCCGGTCACGCCGGAGGACGCCGGAGGACGCCGGAGGACGCGGCGAGGCTACGGTTCGCGGACCGCCGTACTTCACCTATCGCTGCCTGCTGCTGAGACGTCCCACGCGTCCGCGCCTCGTATCCACGGTTGGTCCACGCCTACATCCCGCACCTTCCCGCGGGTCGTGCTGCCGTGTGCCAACTACGCGGACGGCGTGGCCACGCCAGGTGGACGGCCAGCTTGATTGGGAGTGTCAACTTAACGGCTGATCTTGGTTGTTGAAGTGTTCAGAGGTTGGCAGGGGTGAGGCGGCCTTCGAAGGCGATCTGGAAGGCGTTCAACGGTGCCTTCCAGCGCATGGTCCATCTCTTG
>NZ_BAAAMV010000024.1:53105-114626 GCF_039529455.1 Nonomuraea bangladeshensis | reverse complement strand
GCTCGTCCGTCATCGAGCGGTCCGGCTCGACAGGCAGTTCGTTCATCGACAGCGACTCCACGGCGGTCTCGGACATCAAGCGTCTCTTCCTTGATCATCAGATCCGCCGTTAGTTTTACAGTCCCGCATTCCTCCAAGTCGCCTTGAGCCGCGTGCGGATCGCCGTGCAGGAGATGAGTGATGATCTCGGCCTGTCGCCCTTCCATGAGGTGCTCGCCGATCCCGTTGTGGGCTCGAGCGTGGGTGACCGCTTCGTCCCAGCGTCCGGCAAGGGCCAGAGCGCGGATGCCGTCGGCGAGGTATTGAAGCCAGACCCATTCGCGCAGCTTGTGATGCTCTTGTGGGGTCCCGGTGAGGTTGGCCAGAGGCAGGCGGCGGCCCTCGATCATCAGGTCGGTGCCGTTGACGGTTGCCTGATACAGCGCGTCCAGCAGCCGTAGAGCGTGCTGTCCGGCATCGGCCCGGATCTGGAGGCGGGCGAGGTTGAGGGCGGGCTCGAGCATGTATCTCGCTTGGAGCACGGTCAGTGGGTGACCGGCCTCGCGATAGACGTTGATGTGCTGCCAGCACAGGTCGCGCGCCAGGTCAGGAAGGCCGCAGTCGCTGGCCAGTAGCGCGGCCTTGTTCAGCGCATGTGCACCTTGGTGCAGGGCGTCAGCGCCGGGGCTGGTGGCGGTGTCGGCAATGTCGGCGATCTCCTTGATCCGTTCGGGGAGTGATGGGCAGGCAGGGCGGGGGCGGCCGAGGAGCGGGAAGCGGCGGACGACGGGGTGCAGCGTGGCTGGGTCCATGGTCAGGTCCGGGGCAGGAAGGCGGCCGTGGCCGCGTGGGACAGGATGCCTTGCGTGGTGGCCGGGAGACCGAGCCGGTTCCAGTGGAAGATCACGATGTGGGTGAGGAGGGCACGCAGGCCGCGGTCGAGGCGTCCTTCTGCTGCGGCACGGCCGAGCTGGTTGCCGGCGCTCTGCCATGCCAACAGCCATGGTGCGGCGAACGCCGCAGGCCCGCCGGGGGCGAACGGGGCGTGGTGGGGTTGTGTGGGGATGGTCAGCAGCGTGCGTATGTTGGCGGTCAGCACGTCGACGCGGCCGGTGTCGACGGGGGTGGGCGCGGGCCGCATGTGGGTCACGCGGGCGAAGACGTCGCCGCGTTCAAACCAATCCAGCCCTGCGGCTTGAAAGAGGGCGTTGATCAGAAGGATGGACATTTCGCGGCGGCCGAGGCCGGGGCTGTCCTGGCGGGCGTAGTCGAGGACGCCGAGGCTGTCGGCGCAGAACAGATCGTGCGCGGCTTGCTCGCCGGCGGGGCCGCCGAAGGCGGCGGTTTCCGGTTCGTAGATGGTCGGCCACCAGCGGGTGAGCGTTCCCGCCGCGGCCAACTCGTCCAGTACATGGTCGACGGCGGGGATGTCGGCGTCGTGGAGGCGTAGTCGCCAGCCGGGGGGCTTGCGCAGGAACCACCAGCTGTTGATCGCGCCGCGTGCCTGGAGTTGTTGCAGGCGGGGTCCGAGGTGGTGGGCGCCGATCTGCTCCGCGGTTTCCTGGGAGGGGAATTGGATGCGTAGCTGGTACCAGCCCGTCTCGGCTCGACGTTCGAGCGCTGTCAGCCCTGCAGCCTGGTAGGCGATGGCGGCTTCTTCGAGGGCGGTCGGGTCGACTCCGATGTCGGCGGCGACCAAGCCGAGGTCGGCTCCGGTAAGGAGGGCGAGGACGCCGGTGGCGAGTTGGGCTGGAGTGGCGGTGGTCAGGTGATGAGGAGGCATGCGTCCCATCCCGAGCGTGGGAGAGTGATGTGACGTGCGGTCTCCAGGGCCAGGCCGACTCCGGCCGGTCCGTCCGGCAGCCCTTCGGCCTCGTCCGGCGCGTCAGCCGCGTGCTGGGTGAGGGCGGCGGCGAGTGTGGGGAGCCGTTGGTCGATCGTGGGGGTGGCGGCGTCTCGGGCGGCTCGGAAGGCGGTCTGGTACACCCCGGCCATGCCGTGGCACAGGCCTGGTCCGGTGATTTTGCAGAGTTGCTGGTCGGTCAGGCACTCGGCCATCGCCATTTCGGCGATCCCGCGCCGGATGGGGTCGTCGATGGCGAGGGCGGCCAGTTGCAGGGCGCGGGCGATCCCGGCAGTGCCGTAGCACCAGGACGGCCGGCCAGGGGTCGTCTGGTTGGTGCGGCCGGTGCGCAGCTCGTTGCGGGTGAGCCACTGCGGCCACCACAATCCGTCCTGGGAGGATTGCCGCCATTGGTCGAACCAGCGGGCCAGTGCGTGGATGGCGTCTATCTGGCCTGGCATCTTGCAGCCGCGCAGGGTGGCCAGGGACAGCAGGGCGAGCGGGCCGGCTATGCCGTGGGCGAGGCCGACGTTGACGTGCCCGCCCGGGGTGGGCAGCAGCGGGTCGGGGTCGTGGTTGACCCACCAGCCCGGTAGCTCTTGCCCGTCGATGCGGCGTGGCTTGGACAGCCGGATCAGGTAGTTGAGGATGCCGCCGAGGAGATCGCTGCCGGGGGCGCGCAGGAGCAGGAGCACGCCGATCCCGGTCAGTCCGCGGAACAGGTCGTATTCGGCGAAGGTGGCGGGCATGCGGCGCCTCATCCGTTCCATCGCGGTGGCCAGGCGCCGCTGGGCGAGCCGCGTGACGTGCTTGTCCAGGGCGCGGGCTGCTGTCTGGTAGCGGGCATCACCGCTTGTGCCGGCGGCGTGCAGGATGAACGCGATGGCTGGTACCCCGTAGTAGAGGCCGGTGTGTGGTGCGCTGTCGATCGGTCCGGCTGTGGTGTGCTTGATGTGAGCGTGAGCGGTTGCCCAGTCTCCGGTGCCGGTCAGGGCGCGTTCGATGTGCAGGAGCGCTGTCGCGGCTGATCCCTTGGCCAGTGATTGCCGTTCTATGTCGCGGGCGGTGAGGTCCACGGGGTGCGACGCTGGGCGGCCGCTCATTGAGCACCTGCAAGGGCCAGGCGGCGTAGTGCGGCGGCGCGGGTGAGGCGGTTGGTTACCTGCTCGAACTCGGGATCGACGCCGAGGGCGCGTACGTGGTGGTCGTGCAGCAGAGTTCGTAGCACTGTGGCCGGCGTGCGTTGCTGGGCGAGGGCGTGATGGTAGACGGCCAGCGCGGCGTCGCGGGTTCGCCAGGCGGCGGCGACGGCTTCTCCACCTGGAAAAGCGCGGGCGGCTTGGTAGTCGCTGGTGGGGTCGCTCAAGGCGAGCGCGTGGTCGCGCAGTGTCCGGTCCAGCGGTCCGGTCTGCTGCTCCAGGTGATCGACCAGCGTGCGGTAGCCGGTGGTGTGGTCGGAGGCGAACGCGGCGGCCAGATGCGTCATGGATGCGGCGGCCAGCGCTTGTCCAGGCAGCCCGGTGGTGGTGGCCAGGGTGATCTGAGCGATGGCTGCCTGGGTATCGGTGGCGAATACCTGCTCGGCCGCGGCCAGGGCAGCGCCGTTGCCATACCGGCCGGGCTGCTCGTGGTAGGTGGCCAGGGTGAGACACGAGGCCAGGCCGCGTGCTTGCAGCCGGGTGGCGAGCGCACTCAACCGAGCTGCGACCGGCCCGTAGTGGCTTGGATCCGAGAGACGGAGGCACACGGTGAGGTATTGGTCGGCGTCGAGCCGGATCATGTCGCGGTGGCGGCGCATCCACCAGTAGGTGATCATGTCGGCGACCTCGGCCACGAAGGCGGGCAGGTGCCGGGTGAGGATGTCGTCGAATCGTGCCGGGTTACCCACCAGGTGTCCGCACAGCACCGCGCCGTCGCCCGGCGGCATTGCAAGGCCGCGGATGGCAGTGGCAGGGAGGTGGCGACGGGGCGGCTGGACCGTGGTCATCGGGATCAGCAGCTCTGCCGGGCGGCCAATCCAGTCGAAGCCGTGCGGCGGGTGGTCCTCTTGCAGCTCGACCTGTCCGGTCCGCTCGAGCCGTGTCCGGAGCACGGCGCGGTCCAGCGGCTGATCAAGGTCGAGGGGGAGACGGAGGTCGTCATGGCAGAGCAGGACACGTGCCGGTGCCCGCGTCTGTTGCCGCCACGTCTGCAGTGCCGCGTCCCAGCCCTGTCTGATGCGGGGGAGGAGGTCGGTGCGGGCGAGTGTCCAGCGGGCGGGAGCCAGGATGGTGCGCCGGTAACGAATACGAGGGAGGTAGGGAAGGGTGCGGGCGGCACCGAAGTCGAACGGCCTGAAGACCGCGCTGCGAGCCTCGGCAATCTCGGCGAGGAAGCGGGCCAGCGGAGGCGTGTGCACCACGACGTCCAGCGCATGCATGATCCGGGGCGCGACGAGCCGGCCTGTGGAGGACTGCACCAGGTATAGGTGAGCGGCGTCGGCAGTGACTGCCAGGTCATTCACGTCAATCGCGTCTTTACCGGAATGCTCACCCAGATGGACGACGTGCGGGACAAGCGGCGGGACTCGCGTGATGTTCTCGTTGTGGAGGCGAGCAGGCGGGAAGGACAGCTGCGCCGTCACGACGCCGGAGCCGTCCTGCTGGGCGTGGGAAGCGGCGAGTCGCATGCGGCTGTCGTCATCCAAGAGGTGAGCGAATCGCCCGGCCATGCTGGAGGAGGCGCGGGGTGCGGCAACGACGCGCAGGTCGAACTCGCCGCGATCGATCGCCTCGGTGGAAGCGGCGTGCAGCGCGACGCCGAGCTCAACGCGCTGCGGCGGCACCACGGTGTCGGGATCGCCCACGGTGAGGGCGGTGATGTCGGCCTCGGTGAGGACGAGTTCGTCGGCTCCGGACATGGCGGCCTCTTGGATGAGACTCAGCAGGTAGGCGTCGCGTTCGGTGAGCATGCGCCAGGTTGGCCGGGCCCGGGGTGCGCCGAGGTAGCCGGCGGGGAAGCCGAGCCCCGAGTCGGCCACCAGCTCTTTCACCGGTACAAGAGCACCGGGACCGTAGCGGGCGAGGAAACGGGCGTGGTAATCCATCCACGTGGTACGGCCGAACGGCTCCGTGGACAGCCGCAGCAACACGGTGGCGGCGCGCGCGGCTTCCTCCAGGACGAGTTCAGGGATGCTGATGCGCGCGTCGAGGGCCACGTCGACGGCCAGGGCAGGGTTAGGGGCGAGCTTGGCCATCTGGGTTCCGGCGGCGGCGCGCAGACGGGCGGCCTGCCCGGAGTCGGTGACGCTGTCATGACGGGCCAGTAGATCGCGGATGCTTTCGAGGTGACGCAGCAGCTCCATGACGTGGGCAAGGTCCTCGACGCCCGCGCCGCGCAGGGCGTTGATCAGATGAACTACGGGGTTAGCGGCCGTCATGGGCGGCCGAAGGCTGGTGATGAGGATGCGCTGGTCCACCAGAGCGTTCAGCAGCTCGAGGATCTTGTCGCACTGCGTATCAGGAAAGCGCTCGGCCAGTTTGGCGGCGAGCTGGCTCAACCGGATCGGGGTCGTTGCCTCGGCCAGGGC
The DNA here is from genome assembly GCF_039529455.1 of Nonomuraea bangladeshensis. Taxonomy (NCBI): domain Bacteria; kingdom Bacillati; phylum Actinomycetota; class Actinomycetes; order Streptosporangiales; family Streptosporangiaceae; genus Nonomuraea; species Nonomuraea bangladeshensis. The sequence goes on along the minus strand of NZ_BAAAMV010000024.1, from coordinate 109,236 downwards.
GAAACGTAGAGGGCGTGTCAGGCGCACGGATACTTCACGCCCGCGACTCGGGGCATGGAGGTCGCCGTCTGTCGTCCGGACGGGCACGATGAAGCGGCCATCGCGGGCGATGCCAAGGTTGTTTGTCACCACCGCCAGCCGGGGACGAAGGTCCTGATGCTGCTCAAGGTGATTCGCTAGGGAGGTGACCCAATCGGCGTCCGCCCGCGCGAACGCCTGGTGGCGGGTGCCGACATCGGCACGGGCGGGGCCGATGTCGGCCGTGGTGATTCCGGCGAACAGTCCGAACGGGGTTGCGCGGCGCTGCCAGCGCAGCAGATAGGCGCCGGTGGACAGGACCGCACGGCGCAGATCGCGCGCTGACGCGGTGTCCGTGTCGAGCAAGGCGTTGACGCTCGCGGTCAGGGCAGGACTGGCGATCTGCAACGCCTCTCGTACGTCATCGCGTGCCCATACCTTTGTCAGCCATGCCCGCCCTTCCTCCAGGACGGCGACCTCGTCGTTGAGGTCGAGGTGCGCGGGTAGTTCGAGATCGCCCGGGTCGGTGCTCGCCCGCACCATGACCAGGCGACTGTGTTGAAAGAGCGGGGGGACGCTCATCGTGATCCCCTCTCCTTGGTCGATGGTGAGCCGCGCCGCCGACGCGCACATGGGGCGTGGGCGCCGGCGGCAGAGAGTGGGCTAGGACGGGTCGTTGGAGCTGGTGTTGCAGGCACTGCCGCTGCAGGTGCTGCCGCACCCGTCGTCGGTGCCGCACATCATGATCACCAGCGGCGTGGTGGCCTCGACGACGCGCATGTCCAGCGTCCACTCCTCGTCGGCGACGTCAGTGGGGTTCTGGACCTCGACGGCGTCGATGGTCAGCGATGGGGGCATCTGATCACACTCCTCATGTTTCGGGATTGGGTGTGGGGCATCCTGGCTTTGATCGGATGGACGGTCGCTCAGCCGGTGGGCCAGGAGATCGTGACGAGACCGTGGGTCTTGTTGAGGACGGCTGTACCTTCAGGCAGCTGGGCGGGGAGGTGGCCGGTCGGCCAGTAGGCGAATGTGGGCTCGGGCCGGTTCCTGGCCTGCGTGTCCCACGCCTGAATCTGCTCGACCATGGCCATGGCGGCGTCGTGGCCGTGTGGCCCGTAAGCGCGTGCGCCGAACTCGATACCGGTACCCTCCGCGGCAGGCCTTCTTGACAGGTAGGCGAAGGAGTCGCCGAGGATGCAGCCGAAAGGAAACCACGTCTGCGGCTTCTGGACCAGTTCGGTGCCTTCCCCGGCGGCCAGTCGGCAGAAGCCCGGCAGGAAGCCGGCAAACCACAGGTACAAGTCGGCGAACGACTCGCCATCAGGGATCGTGACGCCGGACCATGCCTCACTGCGATCCGTCGCCAGGACACCGTTCAGCAGCGCTGGATCCTCGGGTGCTCCGTCGTCGAACCGGAGAATGATCACATGGCCGCTCGGGTCAGGCAGCCGGAACTCCCGGTCGATGTGTGCTCCGGCTCCCTGCATGGGGACGAACCCGCACACGACGGACGACGTGCTGACGAGGTGTTCGTTCGTGCGCTGGAACGCGATGGAGCGGCTGACACCGTTCATCCGCAACGGCACGACGATCGTGCCGCCCTTGACCAGCTGGCGTCGCCATGCCGGGGCCAGATCCCAGGCGCCGGCCGTCACGATGATCGCGTCGAACGGCCCGAACCCTGGGATGTCGTGCTCGGCATCGGTCGTGAGCACGGTGACTCGGTCGCCATATCTGGTGGCGCCGAGGAGGGCGACGGCGCGTTCGGTCACCTCCGCGTCGATGTCCACGCTGACCACCTGGCCGTGCGGCCCGACGACCTCGGCCAGCATCGCGGCGTTCACGCCACCCGACCCGATCTCCAGCACGGCCCCGCCAGGCCGGAGCTCGGCCTGCTCGATCATCGCCGTCTGTATGAACGCGGCGCTGACGGAAGAGAGCGCCATGCCGTTGGCATCCCGCTTGGTCACCACCGCGCTGTCGGCCTCATATGTGACCTCCAGCGGAGTGTCACTAGGCACGAACGCATGCCGCGGCACCGTACGGAACGCTGCTTCCACCTGGGGTGACCGGATGAATCCGGCTTCCTTGAGCTCATTCGCCAGTTTGTCCCTCAGTTCAGCGGCGCGAGACTCGTCGATGGTCGTGCCAGTCACAGATGATCTCCTTGGTCTGTCGGGTCAGGGCTTCGCAGAGGGGGCGGTGCGGCGCGCGTTCACGTTGGCGGGGCTGGTCATCGCTGTCCATCGGACACGCCGGGTCAGGTCGCGCACCCCTGACAGGGCGGGTCTCGCAAGCAGCAGTACGGCAGGTTGGCCGAGGTGGGCCTGGTGTCACCGAGGACGAGCAGCAGCACCAGGCTGGCAACGATGAGCGGTAGAACGAGTCCCCGACGGACAGCGGCGTCCTGCGGTAGATCGGGGGACCAGGGGTCTCTGTAGGCGAGCAAGATGAGATCCACGCTGATGTTCGGGGTTCGCCGATCAATCTGGTGAATCAGGTCGTGGAACGGCGTTGAGGGTCAGGTCGGCGCGGGCGGCGGTCGCGAGGTGTCGTCGATCATCTCCGCGCTCGGCCCGGTTGGCTGCGCCGGTTGAGAAGCCGTTTCTGGCAGTGCTGTGGGCCTCGGCCGGCGCGGAAGACCGCTGTTGATCACGGCGAGCATGATGGAATTCATGGGCGTAGACCTTTACTGCCGCAGGAGGTGGGAAGGGAGTTGGAGCGGCGCGGGCCCGTCACGACGGCTCATGGGGGCGAGACCAGAGCCTCCGTAGAGTGCGGACAGCTACAGGGGCAACTCTCTCCCGCGTCTGTCCCACACCAAGACGTGCCGCTGGATGCCCGTCCGAGCTCCGAGCCGGCTGCTGGGCCACGTCTTGCTTGGTCACCATGACACCTCCTGAAGGAGGAAGCTGGGAGACAGGTGCAGATTCGTGGGCGGATGAGCAGGGAGAGCTTCTACGGTGACGCGGAGTAGTTCGGGGTCGTCTTCGGTGATTACGCGCCACAGCTCGGGAGCGGTCTTCGCTTCGACGGGAGTGTGGACGTCGTAGTCGAACACCGGATATGCGGTGAAGACCTGGCGGTAGGGCTCCCACATGAGCGACCAGCGGCGGCGACACCGGCGTTCCACGTCCTGAGCCAGGAGGTGAGCCTCGCTCGGGGTGGTGCTCGCGTCGGCCATCGTGTCGTGCTTCTTGCGGAGCGCTGCGTGTCGTGGCCGGGCTCGCCTGGGTCGCATTCCCGCCTCCTGCCTCTAGGTTTCCACCACCCCAGCGCTGATGAGAGTTACGCTGGGCTCGCTGAAAGCCACGCTAGGCAAGGCCGATGCGGCCGGGTACTGACCCCGAGTACGAGTAGCAACGGCGGTGATCACCATCATGGCTTCCCGCAGGACGCCAACCCTGACTGGTGGTCAGGGCCTCGCTGAGCGCGCGCATGAGGGCCGCATTTCGGGCCACACGCTGAAGATCATCCGCCAGTCTGTGGGGCTCACCCAGGAACGCTTCGCCGAGCGGCTCCAGATCGACGTCACCACCGTGCAGGGATGGGAGTCGGGACGCCGGCCCCTCATGGCGATCCCCATGGCGACCTACTTGGCTCTGCGGCAATCGCTACTCCAACTGGACGCTCATCCACAGCTCGTACGGCAGCTCGACACAGCTCTCGAAGCCGATCAGTTCATCGGGCACGTGCTGAACCATCCGACCACCCACGTGGCTGATGAGCATCCGCTTGCCTCGTGGGTGATCAACCGAACGTTCACGGAATTCGCATCATGGCCGCTCACGGCGAATCCGCCTTCCGCGTTCCGGCACCTGGCCAGTGAGACGCGACGGCGTGGTCCTGCGGCCCCCTCACCTGCGTTGGAGGCCGGTGAACGAGCACACTTCTTCGAGCATCTGAAGATCGCCGCAGAGAGCGCAACAGATGATGAACCGCGGAGCGCACTGCTGCGGCGGCAGGCGTACTACGTGGCGAGCTTCGACGAGTCACCAGATACCGGAGAGTGGCTGGCCAGCATGCAACGCTCCGAGATGCGCCGGCTGCGGCGCACCAGCGAGTGGACTCCTTCATGGGCGGTGGTCCGCTCCGGCGCCCACTCGCTGGCGAGGTTGGGCGACCGGGAAGGTCTGCAAGAGTTCATCAGCACGAGGCTGTCGGACGACGTCTGCGAGATGGCCAACCTCAACTACTGGGCCTACTGGCTGGGGGAAGCATCCGAGCCCCAGGTGACGGACCTGTTCATGATCGAGCTCGGCTTGGAATCCTGGCAGGGCACAAAACTCTTGCGACACCTGGCGAACAGGTTGGAGCCGGTCAACCCCTACATGGAGGTGGTGACCCACACGCTGTGGGCCCTGATCATGCTGCGACCGGACGCGCTGTCGCCTTCAGCGGCGAAGCAAGTGATCGGAAGCGCTCGTCAAGCACTGGATTTCCCGGCAGTATCGGATCGGTCCAGGCGTGAGCTTGAGGCCGTGGTCTACGCTCTGCGCATGATCGACCGAGGTTGAGGGGGTTCCTACGTGGAGGATCTGGCAGGGCTGGCGGGCCTGCTCTACGAGATCGGTCTGCTCAAGCGGTACAAGCGCACAGGGTGGCTGATCGCCGGAGTTCGAGAGCCGGAGAGTATCGCTGAGCACTCCTTCCGTACGGCGATCATCGCCGCGGTACTCGCCGCCATGGAAGGCGCAGATCCTCAGCGGGCAGCGTTCCTGAGTCTGTTCCACGACACGCAGGAGACGCGCACCACCGACATCCCCTATCTGGGGAAGCGCTATCTGCAGGTCGCGCCCAACGAGCAAGTCACCGCTGACCAGGTCCGCGACATCCCCGGCCCAGTCGCCGACGTGATCACCGGAGCAGTGGACGAGTACGAAACGAAGACCAGCCTGGAAGCGGTCTGCGCGCGAGACGCCGACAAGCTCGACTGCCTGATGCAGGCCCTCGAGTACCGCGACCAGGGCCACCAGAACGTGCAGGGCTGGATCGACACGTCGGTTGCCGCACTCGCCACGGAGACGGGCAAGCGTCTGGCAGAAGAAGTGCAACGCTCGGGGTCCTTGGACTGGTTGGCACATGCTCTGAACGGCGGGTCTGCGCCGTCGAGTTAGTTGGCGGTGAGCGAGCCGATCGGCGGCTCTGTCCCTGCTGATGCGGAAGATCCATCTGCTCGGCCTCGGCCCTGCAGGGATTGTGCTGGTGTACGAGATCGTTGCCGACCGGCGATACGCGAGTGGTAGCCAACGAGTCGGTACCACCGCCTCCATCTCACTGGCGGAGTCTTGCTCCGTGTCCTTTGCTGGGATACATGTTCCGACTGCGTCGTCCACCGGTGATTCCGCCGTCTCCGGAAGAGCTCAACGCGCTTCCGGCCAAGGAGCGTCAGGAGCTGTGGGACGCGCACCGGCAGCGGCCGCTCCAGAGCATCACCGCGGTCGTCACGTCGTTCGGGGTGCTGCTCACCGACCGATACAGCAAGGCGGTGGACCTCCTGACCTCGCCCTCGGCCGACGGCCGACTCGGCGGGATCTACGCGCTGGAACGCCTCGCCCGCGACTCCCCGCGTGACCGCCTCACCGTCCGTAACGTCCTCGCCGCCTTCGTCCGCAATCACGACTTCTGCCTCTCCAAGCCACCGGCCGCGCAATGCACCGCCACCTTCGGTGACATGATGCTGGCCAGGACCGCCAAGGCCCTTCCGACGGACGTCCAGGCGGCCCTCACGACCGCCGTAGCCCTCAACGGCCCCCAGGACGGGACGGTCGACTTCTCCGAGACGCGTTTCCCGCGCGTGTCCTTCTCTGTACGAGCCCAGCTCGCTCACGCGGACTTCAGCCAGAGCGACCTCTTCTACGCCTCCTTCTCCGGCGCAGATCTGCGCTTCGCCGACTTTCATGGGGCGTGCCTGGTCAGGACCAACCTCACGGATGCGAATCTGGAAGGGGCCAATCTGCGCGGCGCCGACCTTTCCGACGCTCAACTGGGCAACGTCAACGTGAAGAACGCCGATCTGCGCGGGGCGGATCTACGGTCCGTCTTCGGACTGACACCCGCACAGATCAAGAGCGTGGCGACGACCGATGAATTCACCAGGTTCGGCGAGAACCCCCCGGAAACGCACCAATGCAGCCCTCAAGCCTTCACCGGCGTCCAGCTCCACCCGAAGAGCGGGACACCAGCGACGTCGGAGTGACCCTGCTCATCTTGCGCGCTCCTCAGAACTCCAGTCCTCTTCGCTTCTTCAGGTAAGCGTGCTCCTGGAGACCCAGATTGACGGGCGGCAGGTGCCGAACTTGCGCCCCTCGCAGAGCTTGAAGACGGTGATGCGGCTGAAGAAGGTGGAGTCGGTTCCGCAGCCCCACCAGGCACCGTTGGTGTCGACCACCGTCCACGTCTGCAGGTAGGTGGTGGCGTATTCGACGCGGACGGCTCGGCCGTCACCGCTCAAGTCGCAGACGGTGATGTGCTTGCGGTCGGCCGAGACCTTGACCGAGCCCCAACCTGCGTCGTCACGCCAGCCGCCAGAGGACTGAGCGGCAGCTGGAGAAGCGACCACCAAAACGCTGAGGGCGGCGGCTGCCAGGGCGGTGCGAGGGAACATCAGTGGTCCGTTCCAGCGAGAGGGGTAGAACGGTGTCACTGTGGACCGCAGCATGTCGGGGGTCGAGCAAGTCGGAGCTGTGATGCCATGGCTTGATCAACTTTTGGTCGCCGCATCAATTGAGCTCATGGAAGGCCCCCGAGGTGCTCCTTGCGGGGGCTGAGTGTTGCGGGGCCACCGAAGTACATGCGGCCACCGCCGGGTACGCGTGCCGGTCGCCCGCGGGCCAGCGGGTGGCGCGGGTGCGGTTCCTGCCCCGCAAGGGCGCTGGTTGACCTGGATGCCGTCGGTGCTCACCTTCGCGACCCTTGCCCAACTCGGGTGCGCAGCCTTAACCTTCGGCGCCTCAGCCGCCTTGACCCTGCTGCGGTACGGCCAGAGACGAGCCTCGGCTTCCTGGGAGAAAGCGCCCATCGGATCAACGACCAGACGGCCTCGAGGTGCGGCATCTGCGCTGAACATGACTTCTCACCTGAGTGGTAGCACCTGCCGCTGAGCTTGGCGCCAGAACTCACGCACACTCAGGTGAGGGGCAATTCAGCCCAAGAGGCTATGGCAGGCGACGTTGCGCAGCCGGAACTCACGCTTGTCAGCTGGGAACAACTCGTCACACTTCATGTCGATCAGTGATGGGATCTCACTCCGTTCGGAGTTGCCTGGCCAGATCGGATGCGGATCAGCGGGTCCGCGCTTTACCCGATGGCTCGGCCGAGGGAAGTAGCGGTCCGCTGAGGAGTGGGCCGGCGGCCGGGGGCGTACGAGTCCATGGTGACCATGTGGTGCACCGGCCTGCTCGCGAGTCTTGATCGCGACGACGGGCTTCGCAGCACCTGTGCCGCCGTCTCGATCTCCGGTCGCTTCGTGCGCAGAGCCAGGGATGCTTCCGGATGAGGTAGTTGACTTGCGCGGCAGAAGAGAAGGCGCGGCAACCACCTTGCTGCTGGCATCTTGTCGAGTGTTCATGGTCTGAGGTGAGGAGTTCTGCTGACCGCTGGGCGTGGCTGTCCCTGCCCCGCCCAGGGCTATGGCGACACCTACAGCGGCGGTGGCTCCGCCCGCCAGTAGCAGAGTCCTGGCGTAGACCCGCCTGCGCCACCGTGCACCCATTCCGGGCATTCTCGGCTCCCGATGCTCTTGATCGTTACGGTCGGCAGCGTAACCACGGTGCAACGGGCGCCGGCTGGACTTTGATCTTCCCTTGAAGTCCCATGGCGGTACTTCTCCAGCGCTCCTTCGGGTAGCCCGCGCTCTGACGTGCAGGTCCCACCGGCAGATCGCAGTGAATTCTTCATCTTGTCGGATCGAGGCTGAGTGGAACTGTCCGAGTCCTGCCGACGTCAGGCGGGGCTCGAACGAGCGGCGATCCTGTTTGCGGGGCTTACTTGCGCAATGACAAGCACAGAGCGATGGCTTACAGTAGTGTGATGACAACTTTAAGTTACTGAGCGCTTGGAGTGTCGATGCGCCTGCCCCTGCTCTTCGCGAGCGCCGGCCTTGGTCTCTGTCTCGTTTCCACAGCCCTTCCGGCCTACGGGACGGTACGGCCTAACGTGGTCTTCCTCGCCATCTCGGCTCATGGGAACACTTCCTTGAAGGCAGTTGCCATGCGCTGTCCCGACCAGACCGAGCAACATCCCCACGGGGAGGCCGCATGTGCCGCAATCGACGCCGTCGACGGGGACTTCACCCGCCTTTCCAACGAAACGCGTCAGTGCACGAGAGAGGATGACCCGGTCACGGCCACAATGAACGGCCTGTGGTGGAATCGGCCCATCGGTTGGCAGAAGACCTTTCGCAACGTCTGCATGCTTTACGCCACTACAGGACCCATCTTTCGGTTCTGACGCGGTCTGCGCTCGTCGAATACCTGATGTTCGGCCGCCTCGTGGCCTCTTCATCAAGAAGTCGCCGAAGGCGTTTGATGTCTTCGGCTATTAGATTCTGCGGCATCGTGTTGGGCGTGAGAAGTCGCCGAAGACAACCTGGGGCAGGTGCGCGGCGTCATACCCGTTATGGATCTTGCCAGGCGTAGCGGGCTACGTGTCGCGGCCGCGGCCGTCGTCCTGTTGTTCACCCTCGGCACCCTCGATCAGGTGAAGACACCCGCCCTGCCCATGTCGGAGCGGTCGGCCGTCTCGATCGAGGAGATCGCTGAGCGGCTGCGCCAGCACCTTGACGACGACCCCACCTACGCCTCCTATGTCACCCGCCCTGACACGCCCCTGTTCCCCTGGTGCTGGCCTGAGGATGTGGAGACGCGCATGCCGCCCGCCGGCGTCCCCGGCTACAGCGGCCGGTTGCTCCTCCCGGATGTGGACGAGCTGGAAGTGCGGTTCTGGATCACCTCGCCCCAGGCGGCCGGACGCGCGGTCGCAGCGGCTCGGCGTGGCACGGGGGAGTGCTCCGGGGAGGACGCGCTCAAGTCCGTGACCGACTTCGACCGGTGGGGGTGGCGCGGCATGCAAACCCTGACCACCACCGAGAACTGGACGGAGGACGGCGACTCCGGCGCCAGGGGCACGGTCGTGGCCGCGCGTGGCGGGCTGCTTGCGGAGGTGAGCTGGGGCTGGCCGTTCGCGGCGGGCGGCGAGCCGGACCTGCGCCCGCTGAACCAGGGCGTCGCGCTGGCTGGATCGGTGCTGGCCGCTGTCGGCGGGGTTTCCGCCCGCCCCGTTCCCGCGCCCACTGCCCGTACGGCCTCGGTGGTGGTCGCCGCGGCCCTGCCTCCTCCGGCCGCGTACGGCAAGGAGATGGCGGTGTGGCCGCTCCCCGGAGACACGCCGGGCTCGCACGAACGGGTCTGCGCAGACCCATTCCACGAACAGATCGCCTACGCCGGTGCACCGGCCGCGATCCGCCGCCTCGACGGCGAGGTGTCGGTCGCCGAGGGCGTGCTGTTCCTGCCTGACGAGCAGAGCGCCGAACAGGCCCGCTCCGAGCTGCTCGGCTGGAGCGGCTGGTGCTCATCCGATGATGCCGAGCTGATCTACAGCGTCAATCCCGGACTCGAGCCCTTCACCAGGGGCCCGTGGACAGGTGAGATCAGGACCTTCGCCGTGCGGCGCCCCGACCCGCCAAGCGGCCTCAAGGGTGCCCTCCGCCGCTCCGTCGCCCATGTCGCCCTAGGCATGCGTCATGGCACGACCATGGTCTACCTCCGCTGGCAAGGGCCGGTTGGAGACGACCCGGCCGCCGCCCTGCGCACCGGGCGTGCCGCCCTCATCCGTACGCTCGACCGCCTGCCGGCCAGCGGCTGAAGCCTTCAAGTTCTGCTTCCCTCACCATTCCGGATACTTCAATTCGGAATCATGGATCGGCACTCACGTCCAGACCCGTACGGCGTGTGTAGCTGCAAGGGCGCCGACGCGTGGGAGGCGGCCTGCGGGTGGGTCGCCGCGGGTTCTTGCATGGTCTGAACACGCTCCAGAGCTGACGCAGTGAGTGTCATCATCTCCTGGCTTTATGAATTGCATTCAATTTCCATGGCGTGACACTAAGGGCGAGGTGGTAGATCGATTGACGTGATCAACCCCTCTGGAGAAGCCCGGTGATTCGGGCATGTCTTCCAAATAGCTGGAAGAGCGAAGAAGCTGCGTTTCTCGGTCGAGTTCTCATCGTGGGGGCGTTGGCGTTCGTACTGCTGGATGGCTCGAGCATGGGCTCGGCCTTTGCCGAGCCGTATTGCCCGCCAGTCTCAGAACAAGCGCGCCAGCTGTTCGACATCGAGAAGTGGTGCGCATCTGTCAACAGGGACCTGCAAGAGGGACGGGTACCGGACCTCGGGAAGCGGCTGGCGGAGTCTCGGCGTGTGCCGGTAGAGGAGATCGCGCCTCCGAGGCCGCAGGTGCGCATGACGCCGGAAGGCTCGATCTCCATAGCCCCGAAGGACTCGGTCTCGAAAGTGAGGCCGTCACGACATGCACCCGTGGTGCACCGCAGGCGAGGGGAAGACGAGGAGCGCGAGCAGCGGGAAGCGGTCTCGCGAACGGATCACCTGGCAACACCCGGAACGGGCCACGGCGATGACGCCAGGCAGGCCGACCGCCGCCATGGTCTGAAGAAGGGCTCCCGATCGCCGCGTCATGAAATCCATGCCGGTCCGAAGTCTTCGCCGTCGCCCTCTCCATCGTCTCCTCCACCTGCGGTGACCGGACGTGGAGATGATGTATCGGTCCAGCGCGCGGGGCGGCCGTCTGATACACGGGGGCCGCTTGGTGCTGCGCTGGTGTTCGGGCTGATGGTCATGCTGTCGGGCGCTGCCCTGGTCGTCTGCCGGCGCTTCTGGCCGAGATGGGTGGTAGCAGAGTCTACGGACGGGATCACCAGTGGACCCCCTGACGCTCCAGACCACACGACGACAGCTGCGCAGCTACAGGGGATCGACTTCGATGCGACTGGCCCCGCCGTCGCGCCTGCTGCTGTTGACTCCTCCACTGTGGAGATCGACGTCGTTGAGCCTCAGCTGGGCAAGGTCGAAGAAGACGCTGGCGAGACAAGCACCGTTGATGTGCAGGGAACGGCTCCTGTCCCTCCTCCTGGCCCACAAGCGGAGCCCAGGTTCGGGGCAGCGCAGGGAAAGGCGAAGGTCGAGATACTCGGAACGCTCCGGCTGTCTTATGGCAATGCGGAGCTTCCCTTCGGCCGCGCGGAGGCATCCGATCTGTTCGCGCTACTGTCCGCCTCACGGGACGGCATGTCGACGCAGGGCATCATCGACACGCTGTGGCCAGACGATGGTGACCGAGGTGGCCGGCTGCTGGAGTCGGCGGTCCGGCAGCTTAACCAGGTGATGCGACAGGCGTCCGGTCTCGGGGTCGGCGTGAAGTTCGTGGTGAAAGTGAGGCAGCGCCGGCAGTTGGCGGCCGCCTACTTCGACGTGGACTTCTGGCGATTCGAGGACGCCTTCGTACGAACGAGCACCGCAGAGGGAGAGTCCGCTCGACTTGCCGCCTTGCAGGAGATGCTGGCTCTGTACCGGGGGCCATTGCTGGCTGGGCGAGATGATCTGTGGGTGCTCCCGCTGCGGCAGGCTGCTCAGCGGCAGGCGGTGGACGCGGCTGAGCGGCTCGCCGAGTTGGCACGGGCAGAGGATCCCGATCGGGCGGTGGACGTCCTGCGGCTGGCGGTGGAGCGGGTCGATCCGCACAGTGAGGTGCTGTGGTGCCTGCTGATGTCGATTCAGGGTGAGCTGGGGCGCCTGCCCGCGGTACGGCGGACGTTCGAGCTGTTGAAGGAGCGGATGGCGGAGATCGACGCGGTGCCGAGCGCGCAGGCTCGGCAGGTGTACGAACAACTCATTCGGTAGGCACACCACGGTGTGAGCAAGGCGAGGGCCCTGGTCCTCAGTGGCCAGGGCCTCACCCGCCTTCCCGGACGGTGCGCTGATCCCGGGTCGAGTAGGTGGCAAGTGCGTCGGCCGTGAGCAGATTGACGGGGCGAGTGCCAAAGATGCGCGCCAGCAGGCACAGGGTGAAGGCGGAGGGGCGTCGGCCCGATCGCGGCCAGGTCTCGTAATCATACAGGCGGGATTCGCGCAGTTCGGTGCCGTCGGTGCCGGCGAGGCGATGGAAGGCGTCGACCGTCTCCGCTGCGGTGAGCCCGGCGGCGTATCGGTGGAGGCGTAGTGGGGTGGCGGGGTGGTCCAGGCCGAGGATGATGGCGATCTGGTCAGTGGCGAAGCCGTGCTGGCGCAGGTATCGGCTGCGGCGGCGGCAATCGAGAAGCGTCTGGTATCCGGTGCCGGACATGTGCTCAGGTTCCCTTCGATGTTCAGGGCGTCACGCGGGCCCATGGTCGGGTTCCGGGGGACGGTAGGCCGGCTCCGGTGAGGAGCTCCAGTCTGCGCGTGGGGTGATCGACGGGGCGATCGAAAGGATGTCGATGGTGCGGCGATGGATGCCGCCGCTGGTCGGCGTGCGGTGTGGCTGGGGATGTGGATTGGGGGTGTGATTCGGGCGGCGAGGTGGGCGATCGTGCTGGCCGCTCCTGGACCGACCGGGGGTATGACCGGAAGGGACGGCCAACATGGACAAGCGCATCCAGCACACGATCTCGCGCGAGATGGACAGTTCCCTCGCTTCGCAGACCGGCCAGCAGCAGCCGCTAGGGGAGGTGTTCCCGGATCTTGCGCCGGGGTTGGTGATGTCGACGTTTCGTGCCTCGCAGCTGTGGGGTGGGATGGCCTGGCGGCGGGCCTTCCCAGGTCAGGCGGATCAGGCAGCCCCCGCGCGGCGGATGGTGGGGCAGCTGCTGGCCGACAGCGGGCGGACGGACGACGCTCGGTGGGTGGCGGCCGAGCTGGTCAGCAACGCGCTGAGGCACACGCGTTCGGGGCAGGCGCGCGGGTTCTTCGTGGTGGAGGTGCTGAGAGGGGCGGCGGTGGCCCGGGTCGTGGTCTATGACCTGGGTGGCGGCTCCGTTCCGGATTTCTCTCGGACGTCCGATTCGGCCTCCGATACCGCTGAGCACGGGCGGGGCTTGCTCGGGGTGGCTGAGCTGGCGATCCGGGTGGGAGTCGCAGGTGACGCGGTTACCGGTCACGCCGTATGGGCCGATCTCGCGCTCATCAGCGAATCTGCCTGTGCAGCTCGAAGAGCTGACGAGGTTCGTCAGAGCTCGGCGATCAATGCGTTCGATCGTGCAGGGCAGGCGTTGGACCCGCTTCTCGCTGCGCCAAGCTACCTGTCAATTCATGCTGAGGTCTGCCGCGACTGTGCGTCGGTGGGGGAGAGAGCTGTGGGCGAGGCACCACGCCATCGTTCGGTCGGCCTGCCCCATGTCTTGATGGCTTCGAAGAACAGACCGGGCTGGGCGGGTGGGGAGGTTGTCGGCCTGGACCCTCGCTCGGACCTGTGGGAGGCGAGTTGAGATCGCGCGCGGATCAGGTGTCCGCGTTCGGTCAGGAGCCGTGGGCGCAACAGGCGCTGGCAGAGTTGCGCCGGGATTGGCCTGATTGGGCCTTCCTGGTGGTGCGGTATCGGTGGCTGGCCATGCGTGGCAAGCACATCATGTTCACCGCCACCGGTCCCGACGAACTGCGACACACCTTGTCGTCAGGGGTGGGCGTAGCCGGGGCGGGGCCGAGCGGCCCCCTGGCGGCGGGTGGGCCGCCGTCAGGGGCGTTGACCGCCGAACGGTCGGGGACGGGCACGTGGGCGGTTGCCGCTAGCCCGGGGCGGGTGGTTCGGTGGCCGCATGGGTGGTTGAGGTGGCCGTGGTGCAGAGGTCGGAGCCGCTGCCGGCCGGAGGCGCGGGCGGGGGAGCGCGAGGATGGGGCGTTTCGCAACCGGCTTCTTGCTGGTGGGGGCAGGCCGCGTCATCGGCGGGTCCGGTCCCAGCCCGGTGCAGTGGCGGCTGTCGCCGCCTGAGCGGTGGCATGCCGGTCCCCGCCGTGTGATTTGGGAACGCGGGGCTTGACACCCAGCGTGCAGGTGGGCGTTGATACGGTTCCGCCTGTCTGGCACGGTGGACGTCCACGCGCGGCCCTGGCGGCCGGCCTGGGGGTTCGCCTCGCGTAAGGGGTGAGGCGAACCCCGCCGAGTGAAAGAGCGAGTTTGGCAGTGCGGGTGTCGCGTTCACTGTTGCGGGCTCAAGAGCTGGGCGTTGTTCGGTGTCGTATTCGGTGTCGCGTTTTGTTGTCGCGTCCGGTGTTGCCGCTGAGAGCGCGACACCCCCGGTGTGTCATTTGCTCAGGCTGTGAGGGTTTCGATTGTTGCGATGGCTGCCCCGAATCGCCCTGAGGCGACTCCTTGAATATGTGGCGCTGTTCGCGTGAACAACGATGGTGCTCGATCTCTATTGTCTCCCTCTGCCTCCCGTCTTTTACGTTCAGCAGCATCTCGCCGGCCAGCGGCTTGGTCGTGGGCCGGCCCTCATCCTGACCTCGATCTGAGCGGCGAGCAGTGCCTTCATCTCGGCGGTTCCGGGGGACGGGCGCGCCGCAACGGCTGGCTAGGGTCGATCCCACTGGGGCGTGAGGGGGCGACGCGGGGCCGGGGGAGCCGTGCGCATGGGACTGTTTGGGGTTGGCGGCGTTGGATGGCGCAACCGGCTACGGGTTCACCGACGCGGGTTGCTTGGGTTCGGGGGAAACGTGCGGCCCCGGTACCGCTGTGGGGCGGTACCGGGGCCGTATGGCTGTTGGGGCGTGGGCTAAGTGGTGGTGGCTGAATTGGCCCCTTCGGGCGCGTCCGGGCTGGCTGTGGCGTCAGCCGATGGGATGGGCGGATGGATGGCGATGTGGGCGGCGATCAGCTCGGCGACGTCGGCAGGCGGGGTGTCGATCGTGACATGGGTGACCGGCCAAGAGGCGTCAGGGCCGGTGAGGCCGAGGTAGGTCCACTCGATCGTGAGCGGGGGCGTGGAGATGTCGGCGGGGGTGTACGACAGGGGGATGATCAGCTCGATGAGGTGGCCCTCGGGTGAGCGGTAGAACTGGCGGAAGGTGTCGCCGTGCCGGGTGCCCTGAAACAGGCGTCGAATGCCGTACGGGGTCAGGGTGCGGGTGTAGGGCAGCGTGAGGGGCATGCACGTGGCGATGTCGTCGCGGCCGTGTAGGTAGTCGCCGAGGATATCGGTCATGTGCTCAGCGATCACCTCGAAGTTGAAGTGTCCGCAGGTGCCGCATGCGTGGGCGTCTTCGCAGGTGACGCAATCGCCGTCGAGGGTGAACATGTCCTCGTATGCGCAGATTTCGAGGAGGGCGCCGTCGTCGCCGCGTTCGGGGCGGACGATGATCGGCTGATTGTCGCGGTCGTCCCACATGATCGCCCAGCTGGGGCCATGGTCGTGTAGCGCGCGGGCGTGTCCGTCTTCTATGGCGGGGCGGCGCACACCGGTGATGGCGTCGGTGTTTGTCATGTCGCGTGACCTTTCGTATTTCCCGGAGCGTCATTCCGGTACGGTTTTCCGGCGGTGTTTACCGCCTAACTCTATGGACGCTCGACGCCATGTGAATGTCAACCGGTACGCGCATTAGCTTCGCAGTTCCTTTGAGCGAATATTCGGGCATTCGGGTATCGTTCACCGTCGTTCGGCGGAATGTGTGAAGAGCTGGGCCGGCCGTCAATGTCAAGCCGACCTCAAGGCTTTTTCGTGGAGATGTTTCCACAGATCAGTGGTTGTTTTATTAGGGTAGCCTCTCCAGCCGTTCGGGTGACGACATTCGTTGTCCGATCGACTTGCCAGCCGGATTGGGTGCGAGGGATGGTCGTGGCGCAAACAAAAAACACCGGCCCGCAGGGAACTGGTGATACGACCGGAAAGGGCGTTACGCAATGGCTATTCAGAACACGGAAATGACCGCTACCGAATCCGTTCCCGATGGCACCGAAATCGCCGTCATCATTCCAGCCGAGGACGCGCCCCTGACGGCCCCTGACGGCCCCGCGATCACCGCCCCGGACACTGACCCCGCTACGGACACCGACGGGCGCGTAGCGGCGGTGTGGGCGGTTCTGAACGCTGAGCCGGGCGGGTCGGCGACGGCGATCGGGGCGGCGGCCGGTCTGAGCCGCATGGTAGCGGGCAAGATCCTCAACCAGCTCGAGGCGGACGGTCGCGCCCGGCGTGAGTCGGGCGCGAGCGACGGCGGCACGCGCGGCCGCGCGGCGGACCGGTGGTTCCCGATCACCCCCGACGCCGAACTGACCGGTGGTGCCGACATCTCGGTCCCGCCTCACGCCCTGGGAACGCTGGATGTCGCGCCCCCCGAGCTCACGGCGCCGGACACAGACACGGACACGGCGGACGCTGAGCTGGTGCCCGCGCCTGACGAGGAGGCTCTCCCCGCCGCTGCGGCGGCCGACCCTGCACCGGCCGATGAGCGGACCGACGAGGAGGACCTGACCGAGCGGCTGATCAGCCAGCCGGAGGACCTGATAGCCGACGAGGCGGCCTGCCAGGGTTTGGACGAGACGGACGACGGCCTCGACTTGGTCCCCGAGGCCGCTGCATCGGAGCCGGTGGCGGATGAACCGGCTTGGGCGCGCGCGAAGGAGGAGCTCGCCGAGATAGCGAGCCTGCTCAGCGGGGCGATTCTGGCGAAGGATGAGGGGAACGTCGTGATGGCGTTGGGATGCCTCGAAATGGCCATGACGAAGGCCACCTCGGCACACCGCAACGCGCGGGCGGTGCTGACCGGCACCGCCGCCCCGGCCCGTGCGGTGTCGGCGGCCCGTCCGGGCTCCGGTGGCGGCGTGGGCGCGGGTGACGCTGTTCGTCCGGGTGTGCTGCGGGACCTGGTGTATGCGCACCTGGTGGAGTTCCCGGACAAGGACTTCACCCCGTACGAGATCGGCAAGGTCATCAACCGTTCGTCCGGCGCGGTGGCCAACGCCCTGGACCGACTGGTCAACCTCGGCGAGGCGATGCTGACGTGTGAGCGGCCCCGCCGGTTCGGCCTCGCCCCTACCGCCAAGCCCGCCCCCGCCGACACCCACGACACGGACGACCACGCGGCCTGAGCCCGAGGCTGGGCGGGCCTCCCTTACCGGCCCGCCCGCCCCGGCCCGATAGCGGGCGGGACACCCCTACCGCCCCACCCGCGCCGGACGGCGTAGACCCTCGCCCGCCGACCACCGGCCCGCACGGGGCCGGGTCGAACCCCACTGACAACACCCATCGCGGCATCGCGTCTGTTCCGCGTGCCCGCACATCGAAGCCACACGTCAGAAAGGCACTGTCATGGCTCACGAAATCGAGATCTTCGCCAACGGTTCGGCCGGGTTCGCCGCCGCAGGGAAACCCGGCTGGCACGGGCTCGGCTACACCGCGCCCGGCCCGATGACGGCCGAGGAACTGCTGTCCCACGCCCAACTCGCCGGGTGGAACGTGCGCAAGGTGCCGGTCGGTCAGGTCACCGACCCTGTCACCGGCCAGCAGGTCGTCACGGACGAGGACTTCCTGGTGGTGCGTACCAACCCGGTCACCGGCCAACCGGAACGCCTAGGCCGGGTGGGACGGGACTACCAGATCCTGCAGAACGAGGACGTCACCGACTTCCTGCAGACGCTGGTGGACGAGTCCGGAGCGATCTTCGACACCGGCGGGTCGCTGAACGGCGGGCGGCGGGTGTTCGTCACCATGCGCCTGCCCGAGCCGCTCATGGTGGGCGGGTTCGATCAGATCGACCTCTACCTGGCGGCGTTCTCCCGGCATGACGGGTGGGGCGCGTTCACGACGGTCGCTACCCCGGTCCGGGTGGTGTGCGCGAACACCGAACGGGCCGCGCTGGCCAATCACGCCTCGAAGTTCACCGTCCGGCATACCGGCAACGTGGCCGGGCGCATCGCCGAGGCCCGCGAGGCGCTGAAGCTGACGTGGAAGCACGGGGAGGCGTTCGCCGCCGAGGCCGAGAAGCTGCTCGCGGTCCCGATGGACGTCAAGGAGTTCCGTCAGTTCGCCACCCGGCTCCACCCGCTCCCCGCCGACGCGAAGGAACTGGCCAAGCGCAATCACGACCTGGCCATGCGCGAGCTGGAGTACCTGTTCGCGCAGGCCCCCACCCAGGAGCCGATCCGGAACACCCGCTGGGCCGCATACAACGCCGTGACCGAGCGGCTGGACCACAAGAGCCCCGTGTTCGGCAGCCGCGATGTGGCCACGGTACGCGCCGAGCGCGCCCTGCTCGATGACCACGACAACGCCAAGATCAAGGCACGAGCCTTCCGCCTCCTGGCCACCGCCTGACACCGACGGTTGCGGTACGGCCCCCGGGGTGGGGCCGTACCGCAACCGCTGTCAGACATCACGGCGCTGCGCCCCTTCCCAAGACCCGCTCCGACCTACATCCGGGCCGGACGCCCGTCCTCCACAACCACCACCCGCCAGACAAGGAGTTCACCATGGGACGACTCGAAGACCTGATCCTGCACAACGCCTGCCTCACCCGGCATGAGCTCGGTGAGGCCCTCAACCGCATCGCCTCCCTCGACGACGAAGGCACATTGCACGACAAGGACCTGGGCCGCATCGCCTACGCCTACCAGCGGATGTCGTGGTGGCAGCAGGTCACGGACCTCACCCACGGCCGCGAGGAGACCGTCGACGGCGCGACCGCGCTGGAGATCGTCCGGCAACGGGCACAGGACCTGCTGATCAACGCCCGCCCGCTGACCAACGGCGGGTTGTTCGCCCTGGCGATGGCCGAGTCCCGCCGAGGCGGCGCGCGTGCCTTCCTGGACGCCACCCAGAAGCTCGCCGACGCGCTCACCCCGCCGCCCCCGCCGGACACGCACCCGGTCAACGCCACTACCGCTCACCCCATTGCCCGCCGGGGGCGAGCATGCGGCTGACGTCAAGGAGTCCCGGCTGTGACAGCCGGGCCGCCTACCGCGTTCGGCCCGTACCGCCTGCTCGCATGCACCCATCCGGCACGGTCGGGGTGCGGCCTGCGTCCCTCGCCCCTCATCCGCCCATGTCACCCGACGAAACGAAAGGAAGGCATCCATGGATGACCGCTACCAGCCCGGCTCTCTGCGCCCAGACGGTGGATCGGGCGGCACTACGCCCGCACCAGGGCCCAGTGCTGGTCCGGCCGATGGCACACACTCCTTCGACGCGCTGACCGCAGAGAAGATCACCGCCGCGCGCCACGCCTACTACGCTGCGGCAGCCCAAGGGGTCATCGCCCTGCAGAACGGGCGATGGCTTTCCAGCGAGCAGCTGTTCGCCGCCGCACACGCCCAGGCGACCCGCGCCTGGTGGGATCTGGTGGACCAGGAGATCACCGGCAAGAAGCTGACCTCCGATCACGCGGTCCGGCGGGTGCGCTCCTGGGCTCGCCACTACTTGACCGGCGAGCCTCCGGCCGCCCGCCCGGGCACATTGTTCGATCACGCCCTCGCCCACGCCTCACGAATCGCCGCCCGCGACTTCCTCACCACCAGCGGCCAGCTTCTTATCCAGCACCTCGCCGAGTCCCGCGATGGAGCCGATGTTCCGGCTCCGGACATGCCCATGGACAACCGCCACCCCGCCAGCTCGTCCCCGAACCAGGTAACGGTCCTGGCGGCTCCCTCAACCACGCCGGACGCGCGATGAACGCTCGCCCGGCTGTGTCAGTGCGTCCCGGCGCTGGCGTCACCATCCGACGAAAGGACAGTCCCATGCGGAACCCCCAGTATCCCGACGCCGCCACGTCCGATATGGACACGGGCACCAGCGCAGCCCCTGCCTCCGGCTCAGCTCAGAGCGAGGCGTTGTCGGTGGAGGCGGCGATCGAGCAGGCCCGCCAGATACGGCAGCACAACGCCGACGCCATCGGACGGCGGCTGAGCCGGGGCGAGCGGCTGAGCGCCGAGGTGCTCTACGACGTCCTGCACGCCCAAACACTCGCCGGTTGGTGGCTGCTCGTCGACCGGCACATCCAGCGGGCGCGAGGCGGCCGGGGCCTGACTTCGGAGCAGACGGTGGCCAGGTTCGTCTCCTGGATCAGCCCGTATCTGGACGACGACGCCAGCGCGCTCGACCCCGTCACGAGCTTCCAGGCCCTTGGGCTGCGCGGCGAGCACGAACTCGCCCTCGCCCACGTCGAGCGGGCCTTGGCCCTCATCAGGCAGGACGCGGCTCGAACCTTCCTGGCCCAGGCCAAGACACTCGGGCCGGCCTCCCCGGCGAAGCAGGCCCCGGGCAGCAACTCGACTGGGCAGGAGGAGAGGGCATGAGCAACAGCACCGCCACCGGCAACCCTTCCAGCGCTCCCGAGCCACCGACCACAAGCAGGTCCGCCACCGGCCGCCCGGACAGCTCGCGGTTGGAGTTCTTTCAGATGATGGCCTGGAGATGGGACATCACCACCGCCAAGAAGCTCACCCGCGCCCGCACTCCGCAGGGCCGGATCGACCCCAGGGAATGGGCGGGCATGCTCCGGCTGATCGCCATCAATACCGAGCACGCCGCCGAGGTGGATCTGGCTGAGCCGTTGATCGTGGCCACTGTCCCGAACGGCGGGATGCTTATCATCGACGGCTGGCACCGCCTGTACAAGGCCCTGACCATGGAGGTGGCAGAGCTGCCCGCCGTGGTGCTCACGGCCGAAGAGGAAGTCGCCTGCCGGATCTTCGGCGGAGAGAAGGGACAGGGCTACTTGCGGTAGAGCCTGATCCGGTGGCGTAGGAGGTATGCCCCGCCCAGCACAGTCAAAGTGTGCTGGCCGGGGCATACCTTCTGCATCACCGGATCACACCCTCTTGGCGGAATCCAGTTCAACGATTCGAGGATGCTTGCCTGCTCTGATCAGCGCAATGCGTTTCTGGAGGGCTTGAGGCGTTGGGTTCTGGAGAAGGTACGGGTTGGGGCCGTACCCGAAGACGCTCACGTAGGGCTCTGGCGCCTCCTGTGTGGGCGCAGAGTCGCGTCGGATCATTTCGACGAGGGGACCGCCGCCGTCTGGGGCGTTGGGGTTTCGTGGATGGAGGGTGTGGCCGATGAGACGCAGCACGGATTCGATGGGGAGCAGGTAGTCGATGAGACTGGTTTCGTCGTCGTCGGTCAAAGTGGGGTCTTGGGGGCGATTGCGGTTGTGCAGATTGACCTGCCTCGCCTCGGCAAGGTGGTCGTAGAGGCAGCCTTCGAGCCATCCCGCTTCGCTGCTGTTGAGCGTCTCGTCATCGTTGGACTCGTAGCGGATAAGCAGGGCCCGGTACCAGTGGTCGCGGTCTTTGAGCTGCTGGAGGACGCGGTGGCGGAGCCCGGGGTTGGTGGCCTTGCCCACGTAAGCTCCCCACCCTCCCTCGGCGTCTGGACGGTCGAGCAGGACGTAGGCGCCGGGGACGTTCCAGCCTTGTTCGAGGCGGTTGGCGTGATCTCGGTCGAGCAGGAGCATGCCGGCGACCTTGTGCTTGGCTCGGATCTTGATGGGGTTGTTGAGGTCGTAGGAGAGGCTGACGACGAGCGGGGGCGGGGCGAGTCGCACAGCGCACATGAGGGCATCTCCTTCACCTGGTGCAGCAACACGTTCTTCTCAATTAGTATCGGCCATGTCGCGCAGAGTAACGGCGAATTCCGGGAAGAAACACGCAGCTCACTGCCGGGATAACGCGGGCAGGTGTCGGGCAAGGCGATGCTGATGGCGATGTCATAACCGGCAATTGCCGCGTGACCTCGATGCCATATCGGCGTCGCGTATGGTCCTGCACGTTTGCCGGTCGGGGTACCCGCGTCATACGGCCGGTGACGTTTGTCAGCGTGGATCGGGTTGGGCGGTGGACACGCGCGCGGCCGGTGTAGGAAACCCGCTGGGTTCGTGGTCTCTAGCTGTTGGCTGGGTTGGCCAGTGGCGCAGGCCATTCCAGTCATACCTATCTGGTCTTGATTGTTGACAGTTGGTCGGGATTTTCGAAGGTCCCTCGGTGTTTGCTGGGTCTAGTCGGGCTTTGGGAACCGAGGTGGCCGATGGGGCTTGCGGTTGTGCGATCGCTTGGAGTGCCCCGAGCGTTGCGATCGCCGCAGGATGTCGAGGATTTCGAGCAGGAACTGGTCGATCAGTATGTGCTGGCGCTGGCGGGTTCGGGTGCCACGGACGGCTATGTCGCCGACGAGCGGGAGGTGGTCTTCGAGTTCGCCCGCTTCCTGAGCCGTCCGGTGTGGGAAGCCGAACCGGCGGACGCTGATCGATTCCTGGTTCATCTGCGTCGTGGACGTGGCCAAGCGCGGAAGACGGTGCGCAACAAGGCGCAGACGTTGGGTCGTTTCTTCGGGTTCCTGCTTGTCCGATACCAGGGTGACATTCACGCGTTGACCGGCGTGGTGCTCGTGCAGCCGATTGATGAGTTCAACCGGCCGTCCAACCCTGACTATGGGGTTATCCGGGTGCCGCCCCGCGATGACGAGGTCGAGGCGCTGTTCGCAGCGTGGCGGGAGGCTTTGCCGGCGGCGCGCAAATACCTTCCCGCGGCTCGGGATTATCTCGCCGCGTCGCTGTGGCGGCGGGTCGGGCTGCGGATCACTGAGACGCTGATGCTGGACATCCGGGACTATCGGCCGGACCTGGGTCGACACGGCAAGCTGCATGTGCGGTTCGGCAAGGGCAGCCGGGGACGTGGGGCCAAGACCCGTCTCGTCCCGATGATCAACTCGGTAGACGATCTGCTGGAGTGGTGGCTGACTGATGTTCGCCACCAGTACGGAGATGACTGGCAGGATCCGGACGCGCCGCTCCTGCCCAGCGAGCGGCGCGATGCCCTGACCGGCCGGTGTGGCCGGGTGGGAGATAACGCGCTGCGGGTCGGCCTGTCCTCGGCGGTTGAGCGGTGGCTACCGGCCTGGACGGGGCGGTTGTCGCCGCATGGCCTGCGCCACTACTGCGCCTCCTCTCTTTATGCTCGCGGTTTGGATTTGAAGGCCATTCAAGATCTTCTTGGGCACGAATGGCTGTCGACCACGACCCGGTACATCCACGTGCGTGAGGAGCACATCGAACAAGCCTGGACCCAGGCCAATGACCGGGTGGCCGCCCGGCTCCGAGCCGATGAGAGGTGAGGAAGGTGCGCTGGAACCTGCGGATGCGGGCCGCCGAGTGCGGGATCTGGAAGTCCACCGAGATGCGCCGCCGGCTGGCCGAGGCCGGGCTGGAGATCAGCGCGGGCAAGATGTCGGCGCTGTGGACCAGCACCCCGACCACGGTCCGCCTGGACGACCTGGAGGTGATCTGCGACGTACTACAGTGCAGCCCGGCTGAGCTGCTGATCTGCGAGCCGGACAAGGTCGCCGCGCGCCGACCGGCCGCCACGGCGACGGCTCCAGGCGAGAGCCTCCCGGCGATCTTGCCGCGTCTGGGACGTAACCGCACGCTGCCACCGGCATGAGCCGGTCGTCGTGGCGGAGAATGTGTTGCAGCTGCGGAGCCAAACCACCGGCGGCACGCTATGGCACGCTCTGCCATGACTGTCAGCCGGGCGGCCCGCAGCCGCCGCCGTGCCGCCGTTGCGGCTCAAGCGGGGACTACTACGCCAGCGGCCTGTGTCGTCGTTGCCATCACCACGCCCCGCAGATCGCTTCCGCCTGCGGGGACTGTCTGGCCTGGGGCCTCACCCGCGCGTACGGAGGGCTGTGCCATGCCTGCCTGTCCTGGCACACGCGGAAACTGGAAGTCGGAGAATGCCGAGCGTGCAGCCGCCGCGTCACGGTGAATGCCAGGGGCATCTGCCGGTTGTGCCGACACCAGACGATCATCGCCCGGCGGGATCGACCAGGCATAGGCGAGACCGAAGCGGTCCGGCACGGTCAGCAGCTGTTCCTTGCTGATCTGTATCGTCAGCGCGGAGGACGACGAAGTCCTGCACGCGCGCCTTCGCCTCGGCAGTATCCGAGCCATCCTTCGGTCTGGCATCAACCGGTCCTGCCCGGGATGCCCGCCGTCCGGCCGCCTCAGCAGGCGTTGCCAGCTGGTCTGACCCCCGAACCGGCCGATCCGCAGCTGGCCGCTCACTTGGAGCAGGTCATGGTCGAGCATGCGGCCCGCTTTGGATGGCAACACGCTCAAATAAAGAAGGTCCGTCAGTCGGTCCGCGCGCTGCTGGGCTTGCTCAACGACTCCACCAACGCGATCAAGGCTAGTGAAGTCGCCGTACTGAGGCGCTTCGACCTGCCGGTCCGGCCCGTCCTGGAGGTGCTGGAGGCCGCTGGGCTGCTCGAGGACGATCGCGTGCCCACCATCGACACGTGGTTCGCCGAGAAGATCATCGTCCTGCCTGCGGTGATGGCGGCCGAGATACGCGTGTGGTTCGACGTGATGCGCCACGGCAGCACTACACATCCACGATCGAAACCCCGCTCACCCGACACCATCACGGTGCGGGTCCGCTCGGCGCTGCCCGCCTTGCAGACATGGGCTGCGGCAGGCCACCTCTCGCTACGCGACATCTGCCGAGCCGACGTGCAAGCCGTTCTGCCCACCTCGGGAAGCCCACGAGCCCTGGTGGGCGCTGCACTGCGTTCCCTTTTCACCGTGTTGAAGGCGCGGCGGATGACCTTCACCAACCCCATCGCGAAGATCCCTACCGGACCGCCTGAGACCCGCCAACCACTGCCGGTCGAGGTCGGCATCCTCCGCCAAATCCTGGACTCCACCGACCCCGCACGCGCCGCTCTCGGGGCCCTGCTCGCCTTCCACGCCCTGCGGTGCGGGCAGATCTGCCACCTACTCTTGACCGATCTCCGTGACGGCAGGCTGTACCTGGACCAGCGGGTGATCCCCCTCGCGCCCCCGGTTCGCGAACGACTGACGGCCTACCTCACCTACCGCAACGCCCGCTGGCCGACCACCGCCAACCCTCACCTGTTTCTCAGCATCCGCACCGCAGTGCGGCTGACCCCGGTCAGCACCGCATGGGTCAGCCGCAAGCTCGGAGTGCCCGCGCAGATGATTCGCGAAGACCGGATCCTGGATGAGGCCCACGCCAGCGACGGCGACCCTCGACGCCTGGGTGATCTGTTCGGCCTGTCCATCAAAGGGGCCACCCGATATACCGCCACAGTCGACCACCCCAGCTTCACCGATCTCGACAAACCCGCCCCGCAATGAAGCGGAGCTGAGTGAAATAGGTCCTCCTGGGCGACACACCCCGACGCGACTTGATCAGCCCGACTGCTCCTGGCTCGGGCGAAGAACACTGCTTGTGCGGCGATCCGGCACCTACCGGCTCCTTCGGTTCCCGAACCCAAGATGCCGATAGGCTCATCCAGAGCCACCGGTCCTCGAGTTCCCGCGGGAATCACCTTCAGAATTCGCGAACCTGAGCAGGGGGCGGGTGAACCCGATCAGGTCTCCGCGTTGGTAGGTGCCGATCTGGACGACGGTGCGCTGGTTGGGTGCGTGGATCATCCGCCCGCCTCCGAGGACGATGCCGACGTGTCCCGGGCCGTCGCCTTCCATGCGGAAGAAGGCGAGGTCGCCAGGCTGTTCCTGGCCGATCGGGATGGCTGGTCCCCAACGCCACTGGTCGGCGGCGACGCGGGGGATGGAGATCCCGGCTGCCTGGTAGGCGCGCATGGTCAGGCCGGAGCAGTCGAAGCTGGCGGGTCCTTCAGCTCCCCAGAGATAGGGTTTGCCGAGCTGGGCGTGAGCGTAGGCGATGACGGCGGCGACCTGCTCGCCGGGGATGAGGGGGACGCAGGTCCCGGCCAGCGCGTCGACGACGCGTTGCGCGAGGAGTTCCCACTGAGCGTAGGCGTCGGGCACGCCGGAACGTTGCACCGCCTGGGCGGCGCGGGTGAGCGGGAGCTGCTCCCAGCGCGGCACCGTGACCAACCGGTCGTAGAAGGTGCCGATGGCGTGCCGAGGGTCGAGAACCTGCTCCGTGGCTCCCCAGCCTTGGGAGGGGCGTTGCTGGAACAGGCCCAGCGAATCCAGATGGCCGTAGCGCAGATTGCGCAGCATGGACTCCTGCAGGGCGGTGGCCAGCGCGATCACCGCCGCTCGCGCTGGCAAGCCGCGTTCCATCGCAATCTGGACGATGAGCGCGGCGTTGGCCTGCTGCTCGCCGTCCAGCATTGGAGCAGAGGCGGCGCGGACGGTAGCCGGAGCCGCGACCGGCTCGCCCGTCGTACTGCTCATCGTCGGCGTTGTGATCGCGCAGGCGACACCACCAGGCGTTCCGTAGCCGGTGAGGATGCTGGTGGCGGCTGCGAGGAATGCCAAGAAGATGAGCAGCAGAAGGGCGGCGCCGGCCGCGGCCGCCTTCACCTGCTCTGGCCCTCCTCGCTGAAGACGCGGTCGAGGAACTTACGGTCATCTTCGGCGCTCACGGGCTGCTCTGGGGTGCGGCCGAGGGGGAGGTGCGGCCAGCCGTTGGCGAGGTCGACCAGTCGCATCCGGCGATGATCGCTCCTGGCGGTGGTGGGCAGCCAGCAGGGTCCTGCCGGGCCGTCGCCGAGGCCGGTATGTGCGGCGGTGGCGACGGGCAGGTCGGCGGTGTTGATCAGCGAGCGGAGGTTGGCCTCTCGGGCGTGACTCGGCAGCCAGAACAACACCGGGGTGATGATGCGGGTGGCGTCGGCGAGATCGGCGTAGGCGGCGAGTTTGCTGGTGACCTTCGCGAGGGTCATGCTGCCGGTGTCGTGTTCGAGGAAGAAGTCGATTTGGCGGCCGTGCTCGGACCAGCATCCATAGGCATCCGGTCGGGTCAGGTCGCCCCAGATCTTGGCGCACTGCTTTTCCGACAGCCACGCTCGTAGGCTGGCGTCCGGGTTGTGGCGGGCCAAGTGACCGAGGTGGACAAAGAAGTCGTTGACGCCGATCTGGTGGCCGCTCTTGGATGAGACTGCGATCGACATGGCCAGGTCTGGGTGGTAGCCCAGCTCTTTGACGGTGGTGTGGCTACGCAGGGCGAGGAGTTCGGCTCCGGCTCGGCCGAGGACCCAGTGGTGAGGGTGTGAGCCGCCGTAGGGACTCCAGGGCCGATACCGCGTGATCGTATTGAGTTTGTGCAGAATGCCCAGGCGGCGGCGCGTGGGCTGCGGCTTGGTGAAGAACAACCGCTGAAGCTGATGGGTGGTCAGTACCCGGTGGTGGAGAAGGTGCTCCAGGACCTGGTAGTCGCGCGGTGTTAGACGGGCGGCAGCGTAGGCGATTGCGTCGGCGTCAAAGCGGGGAAGGCCGAGTGGGATGCGGGTGACGGGCATGACGGTCTCCTGGGTTAGGGCTGGCATGGATGGCTCTGGGCATGCGAGCCAAGTGGCGGGCTTGGGCGGGCTAGCCGAGTTGCTCATCGCGAGTGGTGGACTGGCCTTGGAGGCCGGGTCGCACATCCAGCTCCACGCTGACCTGGCGAGCCCTGCGGATGGGGAGCCGTGGCGCGGTGCCGGGTTGGGTGAACTGTTGGCGGGACGCCTGCCGGATCGCGGCTTCGCGGCCTTCGACGGTGGCGGGCACGGGACGGGTGCGCAGAGTGAACGCGGAGGTTTGCTGGCCGTCCACGACGAGGCGGGCGGCGGCTTGGTAGGCGCCCAGGTGGGTAAGGTCGTGCGGGCTGATCAACGGTGCGGTGTGGTGCTTGAGATCGCCCGCGTCCTTGGGCGAGGCATTGAAGTAAATCTTGTTGCGGGCGTCGGCGGACAGGGCCTCGCGCAGATCGGCGGGCAACTGGTCGAGATGCTGGTGGGCCAGGACGAGGGACAGGCGGTAGCCGCGTGCCTCGGCGAGTACGTCGTTGATGTGGCCGGGCAGGTTCAAGAAGTTGTGGCACTCGTCGATCACCAGCGAGGCGTCGGGCCGGTCAGCTTCGGCGAGGGTGGAGCGGCGGGTGGTGGCCTGCCAGGTGTGGGCGAGCAGGATGGAGCCGAACAGGCGGGCGGCGTCATCGCCGAGGATGCCCTTCGGGAGCCGAGCAAGGATCAGCCCTCCCTGGTTGAGGAGCTGGCCGATGGGGACGGTGGTGTCCGGGCTGGCCAGTGCCTGCCGCACGAATGGCCGGAGCAGGACAGCGCGGAGTTTGTTCATGACGGGGCCGATCACGGTGGCCTGTCCGGCTGGGGTGAGGGCTTCGTACGAGTCCCAGAATCCGGCCAGCAGCTCATCACGCAGCTGAGACGTAGTGCGGGTCCGGAAGGCCGAATCAGTGAGCAGACGGGGCACATCGACCAGCGTTGCCTTGCGTCCGAGCACGCTGGTCAGGGTGAGGCAGGTGGAGCGGAGCAGGTCATCCACGCGTGGTCCCCAGGCTGTGGAGAAGCATCTGTGGAAGATGGTGACGACGGAGTCGACGGCGAAGGCGGGGTCGTGTCCGGCGAGGATGTTGATCGACGGTGGCGGGCCTGCGTCTTGCGGGTCGAACACGACGGTTCTGCCGATGGCTCGTACAGGGAGCCGGTTGAGGATGTCGGTGATCAGGTCGCCTTTCGGGTCGATGACCAGGGCGCCTCGTCCGGCGTGGGCGTCGGCGAGGACGAGGTTGGCCAGCAGCGTGGATTTGCCGACGCCGGTGCCGCCGAGCACGTGGGTGTGGTGCCGCCCATCGGCCACGGGTAGTGCGATGGGGCGTTGTGGGCCGCTGTCGGCGTCGCCCAGGATGCGTGCCGTACCACTGGACGCGTGGCGGGGGACGGCAGGTGAGGGGGCGACGGGGCGGGCTCCGGCGCGGGCGACGCCGGGGGCGTCGATGTCCCACGGTAGGTGGGCGAGCGCGGCCAGCTCGGCGACCGACAGCAGGTAGCCGTGGTCAAGACGGCGCGAGCTGATCGCATGGCTGGGTCGCCAGAGGCGGGCTCGGCGCAGGTACTGGTGACTTCCAGTGAACAGGGCGAAGACGCCGGCCAGCGTGTGGGCTTGACCTCGCAGCCACCCGACGGCGTGGCTGGAAGGATCCGCAGCATCAGGACGAACGCCCATCGGCTGCTGGGCTGCGGTCGCCGCGCTTGGTTGGCTGCTGGTGGAGACGGCATACCGGATGGCCACCTCGTAGCGGGGCTGTCCGGCCTTGGCGAGGATCGCGCGGACCTGTTCGGCGCGTTCGGGATAGTCGCGGGCCAGCTCGCTGGGCCGGTGCTCGCGCGAGTCTGCAGGCATGGGGAGGAGGGCGTCGAAGAAGCGGCCGACATCGTTGCGGCTGCCTCCTCCGCGTAGGTGGGCGGCGGCCCGGTAGGCGTGGCGGAGCCGTCGGCCGGTGATGGGGCGGGCGAGGATCTGCACGACGGCGTGCTCGCCCTCGCGCAGGCCGCCCATCGCTTCAAGCAGGGATCGGACGGGGTCGTGGTCGTGGCTGGTGGTGAGCGGGAAGTGCTCGGGCCCGGCCAGGACGAGCCTGCCCCCCGCGACCTGCGAACCTTCGGGCAGGGGCGAGATGGCGGGAGAGGTGGTGGTGGTCGCGCCAGGCCAGGCTGCTTGGACGGCCTTTTCCACGATGCCGGGCGGTACGGTGCCGGGCACCCACAGCCGGATGCGGACCCCGGCGTCGCTGCCGTGGTATTCCCACACCAGATGCGGCTGCCCGTCGAAGAACCGTGCCCAGGCGGGCCGGAGCAGGCCGATCAACTGCCGCCACAGCACCAGCGCTCCTTCGGGGTCACTACGCGGCGGCGAGGAGATCTCGATCAGTCGAGCCTGCGGGGTCATGTCGGCGTGATGAGCCCAGCCGAGCAGGTAGCGCACCGCATAGTCCGTCGCCCAGACGAGCGCCAGGATGGCGAGCAGATGGGGCCCGTGGGCGAAGGCGAACTCGGGCAACCGGGCGGGAAGCTCGGCCAGGAAATCGAGCGCAGCTTTGACGTCGCGGTCGTCGATCCCGCACAGCAGGCACGGGCTCTCAGGATCAGTGATGGTGAAGTTCACAGCGGGTCGCCCTCCTCATCGTCCAGGTGCTCGTGGCCGTTCGTGGTCTTGGTGACGCTGGTGGGCTGAGGTGGTGGTGCGGGCTGGATGGATGAGGACTCCTCGAGTCCGGCCAGGAACTGCGGGTCAGTGGTGACCAGCCCCGTCTCGGTGGGTGAGGCGATGACGTGGAAGGCGGCTCGGCTGGCGGGGCCGGCGATGAGGAGCGCCTCGCCTCGCTCGGCGGTGAGCAGGAACTGGCGTTCGCCGTCGGTCAGGTCGAAGGCGTCCCCGACCGCGCCGATGGCCTGCGGCGCCTGGCGGAGCAGCACCTGGTTGGCGGCGTTGGCGACGATCGCCTGTCCCAGCTCGCTGCCGAGCAGGTCGGCTGCGTCCTGGGTGATGACGGCGAGCCCGGCCCAGTGCTTACGGGCGGCCTTCGCCATCCGGAACAAGAACCGCGCGCCCTCGGGCTCCTTCATCAGCAGCCAGGCTTCGTCCACGACGACCAGTCGCTTCTTGCGGTCGCGGGGGTTGGCCACTCGCCGCCAGATCGCATCCAGGGCGAGCAGGGTGCCGACCGCTTTCATCTCCTCGGGCAGGTCCCGCAGTGAGAACACGGTCAGATGCCCGGACGGATGGGTGGTGGTGGGGCCGTCGAACAGCTCGCGGTAGGAGCCTGTGACGTACGGAGCGAGCTGCGCTGCAAGCTCCGCCCCGGTAGAACTGGCTGACTTACCGCTTTCGGTAAGAGCGGATACCAGATCGGTGAGCAGGGGTGCGGGCCGGGTCCAGGTCGCGGGGTCGCGGGTGATTCCAGCAGCGGCGTAGGTGGCGATGATCGCCGAGTCCAGGACGGCGCGCGTTTGCGCGGTGAGCTGGCCTCCGAGCATGGTGGCGATCAGGGTCTGCAGGAACATCGCCCGGCGTGAGAGTGCGTCGTCGCGGGGGCCGTGGTTGGCGGGCAGGTCGAAGGGGTTCCACCGGACTCCGGCTGCGCCGAGGTTCAGGCAGGTGCCGCCGACCGCGCGGGTCAGGCGGGCGTATTCGTCTTCGGGGTCGACGACGGCGACCTCGACCCCTTGGTAGAGCAGGCGGAGGGTTTCGAGTTTGGTGAAGAAGCTCTTGCCCGCGCCGCTTCTGGCCAGGACGACGGAGTTGTGGTTGTCCTGGGCGTAGCGGTCCCACAGCACGATGCCGGAGCCGGTGGCGCTCAGCCCGTACAGCACGCTCGTCTCACTCGCCTCGGTGGCGAGGTCGGGTGAGGTGAACGGGAAGGCCGCTGCGAGCGCGCTGGTGTCGAAGGTGCGAGTCAGGTTCAGAGAGTCGACGCCGAGTGGCAGGGTCGTCGTCCACGCCTGCAGCGCGCGGAACGTGGCTGGTTGCGCGTCGAGCAGGAGCGAGGAGGCGAGCGCCCGCACGCGTTCGACCTCGGCGGCCAGCTCCGGCTCGGTAGGGGCGTGGATGGTGAGGTACAGGCCGACCTTGAACAGGCGGCCGTGGCCTCGGGCGAGGCTGTCGGCCAGGTCGGTGGCATCGTCGGCGGCGGCCTCGGCGGCGAAATCTTGAAGGCGGCCGTGTTGGGCGTCGGCGCGGCTGGCCGATTCCAGGCGGGCGAGCTGGCGGCGCAGCCGCATCGCGGCGACCTGCTGCGGGATAGGTTCGATGTGCAGGGACACGTCGAGGTGGTCGGGGCAGGTGAGCAGGGGTTCGAGCCAGCCCGCGCCGACCTCGCGCGGGTAGCCGGTCACGGCGAACGTCGCGGCCACGGCGCTGGGCAGGGTGAGGGTGCGAACACCTACGCCAACAGCGGCGGGATGGGTCAGTGGGCTCGGCTGCTGCTCTCGGGTACGGCGGCGCAGTCTCATGGCGTGCTCCTGGTCGAGGTGATGAGTTCGTCTGACAGTGCCTGTCCGGCGGGATGACGGGCTCCGGGGTCGAGGCACTCGGTGAGCGCTTGGGCGGCCTCATCGGCGGTCAGGACGCGGGTGGTCACGCCGAGTGAGGCCAGGGCGCGTTCGGTTTCTGCCGCCCGGCGCAAGACCACCGCCGCGGAGGCGTCCCGCCGTACAGCCCGGCGGCCCCGGCCAGAGAGCGCATGATCGCGGAGCACGACGAGGACCTGCCGGGTCAGCAGCTCACGCGTTGAGTTCAGCTCGGCCAGGTAGGCGGCGTGTTCGCGCGCTGCCTGGGCCAGCGCCGGAAGCGGCAGGACCTCGGCGTGGGCCTCGACAGTCTGGACGAGGTCGGACAGGTCCGCCGGCCTGGCCCGCGCAAGGAGCTGGACAGGTGCTTCGAGAGAGTTCAGCCACCTGCCGAACCCGCCGACCAGCGCGGCCTGCTCGCCGGTGGTACGCAGGTGAAACGACAGGGTGCCGGTCTCGACCAGGACGGCGACGCCGCCGTCGGCGAGTTCGAGCGCGCCGTCGGTCCGGATCGCCTTGACCGGAAGCCTCAAAGGGACGGGCAGCTTACCGCGCAGGCGGCA
The DNA here is from genome assembly GCF_039529455.1 of Nonomuraea bangladeshensis. Lineage (NCBI taxonomy): Bacteria > Bacillati > Actinomycetota > Actinomycetes > Streptosporangiales > Streptosporangiaceae > Nonomuraea > Nonomuraea bangladeshensis. The sequence continues at coordinate 76,875 of NZ_BAAAMV010000024.1, read as the reverse complement.
CCACCTCGGCGGCCCGCTGACTCCGTCCGGTGCGGCGACCAGCTTCTTGGAGGTCCGGGCGAACAGGACGGCGGCGAGGGCGAACCGGTCCAGGCTCAGCCCATCTCGTCGTCCGAGGGCGATGGCGAGGCCGAGGGCGATGAGCGGGAGCAGGATCGCCGCCAGGATGACGACGGGCAGGAGCTGGTGGAACAGGTAGTAGACGGCGGCGGCGATGCCGCCGGTCAGGGCGACGATGAGGAGCTGGCGGAAGGTGAGCCCGTAGGCGATCTTGTCGGGTTGGTTGATGTCGGCCGGAATGCGGGCCAGCAGCGGCGGCGGCTCTGCCTCGTGCTTCATCGGGTCTCCCCTGGAGGCTGGCGCTGGGCGCGGGTGGTGCGGCGGGGTGGCGGGTCGAGCCGCAGGCGGAGCTGGCCGGGGCGGGGCGGCCGGGTGGGCATGCCGGGTAGCCGGTCCTGCACCCACGGCGGGCGGGGCCGAATCCACGGCATCATCGGCGCCCCCGCCGCCGACGACGGCGCCGATGATGCCGAAGGTGTGCGTGACGGCGCAGCACCCGCTGGTGCGGGTGGGCGTGGAACGCGGGTGACCGGGAACGGCAGCGCGAGCTGCGTGCCCTGCCGGGCCCGCCTCGCCGAGGCGGCAGCCGCTTCGGGCGTGGGCGCGGATGGGGTGGACGCCGGCAGGTTGAGCGGGAGTTCGAGCTGCTGCCAGGACGGCGAACGGTTGGGCATGGCGGCTCCCGTCTTCGGGCCGGTTGGAGGCTTAGGCGCAGTTGGGCTGCCGGGCTTCGGGCTTCGACCGGGGCCGCTCTTGCCATTGCCTGGACGGCCGTGCCGGTGGGCTGCTGGCGTACCGCTTGTGCGGGCAGCGGCGGCCCGGCCGGTCTTGCCGAGGCTGCGGGCGGCGCCGAGGGTCTTGTAGACGATCACGGCTTTGACGAGGCGTTTGAGCATGGTGGGCTGGCCCTGCTGCCAGATCGTCTTGGCGACCCAGCCGGGGATCTTGATCAGGACGAACAGGACGCCGATCAAGATGAGGACGTCCAGCGCCCGGTTGGCGGTAGGCCGGACCATCGCCTCGACCGCGTCACCGGTGCTGGGGGTGGCGGGGGCGAGCGGATAGGCGGCGGCCGAATCGGTGAGCACCAGCTTGAACGCCAGGATCAGCCCGATGGCCTGCAGGATCTGGATGGCGAGCAGGCCGAAAAAACTACGCCACCACAGGCGCGCGATCCCTTCGGTCTGCGGCAGCGCGTGACACAACAAGGCGAGCGGCGCGGTGATGATCAGGAACAGCAGCAGGGTGACGCGGATGACCCCGATGAAGGTCAGGAGCAGCCCCATCAGCACGGCGGTGCCGATCAGCAGGACGAGGAACAGCACGGTGCCGGTCGGGTCCTTGATCAGAGCGTCGACCTTGGCGGCGATCAGGTTCCCGGCCCGCTGGCCGTCGACGCCGTCGCCGAGCAGCGCCGTCACCATGGCGTTGGTGAGCTCGATCGCGTACTGGCAGATCGTGAGCGAGGCATTCAACGTGATCACCGCGACGATCAGGCGCGGGATGATCTCGCCCGGTGTCGTGGAGTTGCCGGGGCTGGTGCCGTGGGCCATCACGATCACGCCACCGGCCACCACCATGAGCACCAGCAGCGCGTTGGCGACGAGCCGGACGTGCCCGGACAGCTCCCGGACCCGCTCCAGCATCAGCGGCGGCGGAGCGGCCAGCAGGACACTGCCGACCGTGACGAAAGCAGGGTTGATCGCGTCAGTGACAAGGCTGGTGAACCAGCCGTTCATCGCTTGATTGAGCTTGCAGCCGACATCCATCCACCCGCACTCAGGCACCTCACCCGGCGGTGTTGTAGGCGACGTTGTGGGTGGTGTGGTGGCGGGCGGAATCCAGGTCACCTGGGGCGACGGAGCGGGACTCGGGCTCGTGGTGGCCGAAGGCGTCGGGGTGGGTTCGGCGCGGGCCGGTAGAGGTGTGGCGAGCCCGGTTACGGTGGCGGCGAGCAGGAAGCTCACGCAGGCCCGAACCAGCCAGGCCGTCGGTAGCCTTCCTGCTCCGCCCGGTTCATGGGGGCAGAGCATTACGCGCCCACGATGCCTTTGAGGATGGTCACCAGTAGCGGGGCCAGGGCGGCGATGCCGTAGCCGAGGGCGGCGTAGCGCAGGCCCTTCTTGGCGGCTTCGACTTCGCCGGGGTCGCCGCCGGCCAGGATGTAGCGCACTCCTGCGACGGTGAGGAACAGGGTGGCGAGTGCTACGAGGAGGCCGACGATGACGTTGCGCAGGTTGTCGATCACCGCGTTCAGCGAGGACGGAGCCGCTGCCGCGCTGACCGAGTCCAGGCCGGTGGCGTCGGCGTAGGCGGCGGCGAAGGCGACGGCATGAACGATCACGTAGTCGAGCAGGGTGCCCATGACGAGACCGCCGAGAACGACCAGAACGATGAGACAGATCTTGAGACTGAGGGCGTGCGGAGAAGTGGTGCGGCGTGGGCGGATCATGTGCTGCCTCCCAGAGCGGTGGAGCGGAGCGAGCGGCGGTCGCGGTCGCGGGCGGGCGACGGCGCGGGCCGCTGGTGCGGGCCGATGGTGGAGGGAGAGGGCGGCGCGGAGGTGCCGGGCCCGGCGGCGGGGCCGGGTGGGCGTCCTCCTTCGAGGTGCGGAGCGTGGGCTGGGCCGGGTGACAGGGACCGGTGACCAGGTACGGGTCCCGCTGCCGGGCTCGGCGATCTTCCGCGCTGCCTTCACTTGTCCAAAGACCAGGTCGAAGCGTCGAGTTAGGACATGGCGGCCAGCGGATTTTGCGTGGTGTTTGCTGGCGAACTCGCGCTGGCGCCGGTCCGATCGCTACAGGGTGCGCTTGAGAAGCGCCTGGTAGAGGGCGTTCTCGGCGCGCTGACGGCGCTTGAGCGTGGTGCAGTACAGCAGGCCGCGGTGGCGGCAGTAGGAGCTGAGTGAGATGCCCTCCAGCCGGGTCAAGCGGATCAGCTCCGCCTCATCCCGCGTGATGACCTCTTCGGCGACCGCGTGGGCGAGCAGCAGGTCGGGGTGGCCGGCCGGGTGGGTGAGTGCCTGCTGCCCGCTCTCGGCGCGGTCGAGCAGGTCGGGATCGGCCAGCGGACGCGGCGGCTGGATGGCCAGGGCCTGGAGCACGGCGAACTGTGTCAGCCGTGACAGCCGCAGCAGCGGGTGCGACCAGGCAAGGTTCACCCGGACCAGGGCTTCCATGAAGGCGGTCAGGACTTCGGCTTCCAGGTCTTCCTGGTCCATGCGGGCGAGCCGGTCCAGATGGCCGCTCTGTTCGGCGTGGGTCTTGTTGGTCAGGGCGGTGACGAGGCGGCCCAGCATGGGGCGGGCGAGTGCGACGGCGGCGACCATCCACGCGCCGCGGTGCGTGCGGGCCTGGGTGATGAGGTGCCGCCACACGTGGTCGCGGGTGGTGCGGGTGCAGGACGGGTGCAGCAGCAGGTGCCGTAGTTCGTCCAGCGGGATGAGCCGGGCGGGGAGCCCTTCCCCGAGCGCGGCTCCATCGACGGCCAGCGGTTGCGGGCCGCGCATGAGCAGCTCGAACGCGTGCCCGGCCACGTCCAGCGGCAGCGAACTCGTGGTCGTGACGGCCGAGGTAGTCGACGTGGTGGTGGTCGAGGTGGTGTCCGAGGAGAGACGGACCGAGGTGTGGCTGGGCGTGCTGTTGACGGTTGTGCTGGCGAGGTGTGCAGACAGGCTGGTCGAAGGGTGAGACATGGCGACGCTCCCGAGGGACGAGTTCGGTTCGGACGTCGCCATCCCGCCAAAGGCCCTGGGCAAGAACCGGACGAGAAATGATCAGACATCGGGCACGGCAAAGATCACACCAGTTTTGGATCACGTTTCAGAAGCAGGTCTGACCTGCGAAAACGCCGGAAACCTGCGGTCCGTGCCCGCCGATCGGAGCGAAGCCGCATCACGCGATTCTGCATGCGGAAACCGGCCTGACCTGCGGGAACAGGATGAGGTCGAAAATCTCGCGTCAAGATCGCGTCAACCGGTTGGACCTGGCTCGAACCGAGGGATCGCACCTGGCTTGGTCAGGAACCTTCGTCGCGGTCGTCCGGCCGGGTGATGGGCTGGCTGGTGCGAAACATGCGGGCCTCGTGCTGGACGCGGGTGATGACGGCCGAGACGGCCTCGGCCGCGCGACGGCCTGCCAGCTGGCGGGGATCTCCTGGGGCGGGTCCCGGTCGTCGATGATGAAGAGGGTCCCGTTGTCGGCGACGTGAGTGCGTACGCGCCAGCCAAGCCGGCGTCCGGCTGCTCGTGCGGCCCATCGCAGGTCGGCGAGCTCTCCCAGCTCGATCACCGCGTCGTGGGTGAGGATGAGCTGGCCGTAGAAGCCGCGGTACTCCGGTTTGAGACCGGCGGTCATCATCGCCTTGAGCTGGTCGACGAGCTTGGCGAAGCGGCGTTCGGCCAGCTCATCCTTCCGGTCTGCCATGTGAACCACCCCCGATGACACGGCTGGGACCGTGTCATCTCAACCTAGGCCGATGCTGCCGAGAGGTGGTGGCCAACCGGGATGAAGGCGGGCGACGGACACTGCCCGAAGGGTGTACGGCACGTGCACAAGAACGCTGTGACCTGCGGAAACGTCAGATCGAATGCGGGATCATCGGCGATGGTGGGGCGTATGTGCTGGCCCGGTGTGAAAGGCGGCCAGGCCAGCACATCCCCGAACGGACTGGGCCCCTCCAATGTCCAGCCCGCCCGTACGGGCCGGACCCGCCTCGGTATCCGACCCGCAAGCACACCAGTATCAGCGTGACAGGACGAATACGGAAGGTGAGCGGCGGAATTGAGATGCGGAGATGCGCTCTTCCCGATGGGGTACGTCCTCGAAGCCCTGGTGTTCACCGGAGGCTGCGCCCGTCCCTGCCAGAGGACGGGCGCGCAGAGAAGAGCAACCGGAGGTGTTCACGCGCACATGGCGGAGCCACATGGTAGCGGCAAGTACTTGTCGAACTTTTGCTTGACGGCCTGTCCTAACACAGGCTCTCGGGCCGGTATTTGGATCAGTGACAGGGATCGCTGACCCGGTACTCGGGCCACACCCACATGACCGAACCGACCACCACCTCTTCGTCCAGCACCTCCGCCCCAGCTACCGATCTCTTTCGGGAACTGTGCGTAAGCCGCGACGTGCAAGACCGTTCACGAGGGCATCTGCCGCTGACCGTGTGGCTGGCCGCAGCCGACACCGAAACGGCCGCCACCTGCCAGGCGGGTTGCTGCCACCCGGTCTCCGGTCCGCTGGCCCGTCATCTGATCGCCGCCTGCGCCCGCATGGGCGAGAGCGTCATCCATCTGGGCGCCACCGATCACCAGGTCATCTCGGCCGCGCTGACCGCGGGCTGCCTGCCGGTGGCCGTCTTCACCGACGCGGGTCGGGCGGGGGTGATCTGGACCCGGCTGGCGCGCACCCACCCCGGCTACGACCTGGAAGTCACCGACCTGCGCGTCACCGACCCCGCAGACGACGGGCCGTCAATGCTGGCCGACCTGGCGGGGAACGGCAGCCTGGTGGTGGCCGAGCGGCCCTGCCCGCAGCCGCTCGCCGCGGGTGGTCGGCCAGACTCCAGCGCTGAGGCGCAGGTCCTGGACCTCGCCGACGTGGCGGGGCTGGTGAAGCCGGGCGGGCATCTGGCCGTGGTGACCGGCCTGCACCGCGCCGGCCGCGTGGTCGATCCGCTGCCGGAGATCATCGCCCAAGCGTGTGAGGCGGGGCTGGCGTATCTGCAGCACATCATCGCCCTGCACCAGCCCGCTCGCGGCGAGCACATCGAACCGGACCACCTGCGTCACGGCCTGGCCACCCTCCAAGAACTTCCGGCATGTGCCGGACTGCCTGCCAGCACCCGCGTCCACTCGGACGTGCTGCTGTTCACCCGCCCACGAGGGCTCGCCGAGCCGCCAGAACCGACGACACCTCCGGCGGGCAGTACTGCTTCGCCAGTCGCTGCCAGGGGCGTTGCCCCGGTGGGAGGTGGTCGTTGATGGCCGAGGTGACGACGTCGGTGTGGACGACCGGGCAGCAGCCGTCGCGGGTGCAGCGGCGGGGCCGGTATCTGCCGGAGTCGATGGGGCATCCGGGCAAGATGCTTCCCTCGATCGCCGCTCGGGTGATCGGCACCTACACCCGGCCGGGGGAGCTGGTGGTCGATCCGATGTGCGGGATCGGTACCACCCTGGTCGAGGCCGCGCATCTGGGCAGGCACGTCGCGGGGGTGGAGTACGAGGAGCAGTGGGCGCGGCTGGCGGTCGCCAACCTCGCCCACGCCAGGAAACAGGGAGCCGAAGGGTTCGGCCGGGTGGTGGCCGGGGACTCACGCAACATCGCCCGGCTGCTGCCGGACCTGGCCGGGCGGGCGGCCCTGGTGCTCACCTCCCCGCCCTACGGCGCTCACACCCACGGGCACATCCGCTCCACGCGCGATACCGGCGAGCCGGGCGTGCGCAAGTGGAACCACCACTACTCGGCCGATCGTGGCAACCTCGCCCATCAGCAACTTCCGGCGCTGCTGGAGGGGTTCGGCCGCATCCTGGCCGGATGTAAGGAACTGCTGCGCCCCGGCGGGGTGGCGGCGATCACCGTGCGGCCGTATCGGGTGCGGGGCGAGCTGGTCGATCTGCCCGGCCACGTCCACCAGATCGCTCAGGAAGCCGGGCTGGTGCTCGCCGACCGGATCGTGTGCCTGCTGTGCGGGCTTGGCGACGGCCACCTCCTCAACCGAGCGTCGTTCTTCCAGCTCCACGAGGCACGCAAGGCATGGGCGCGCGGCCTGCCGATCCACGCCATAGCTCATGAAGACCTGCTCATCTTCCGCGCGCTTGCGGAGCCCGCGGGTTCACGGAGACCGAAGGATCTTCAGCAGGAACTCCAGGGTTCGTCGGGGGACATCTCGGGCCTGCGAGACGGCGGCGAGCCGGAGTAACACGTCAGTCGTCCCTGTTCCCGGCCCGGATTCGGGCCAGGAACAGGGGTTCGTGCCCTGACCTGCGGATTTCGCTACACGGGCCATGAAGGTGGGCGTCGATACCGCCGCCACCAACCCCGCCCCGCACCCCGGCATGCCGGGGCTGTGACCGCCCCGTCGTCCACGGGACGGCCGCCCCCGGCTCCGCGACGGGACGCGGGCGGGGCGGCGGCGTAGCGCCCACCACAGCCCGCACCTGCCGGACGGGGCCGCGCATCCCCGCGCGGTACGGATCGGCCCCTGTCCATCAACGCGCATGGAGGTGACACATGACCAGCACAACCCCGAACCAGCCCCTGCCCGCCGAGGCGATGGAGCGGCCGGAGGTGGTGAGCCTGCTGAGGGCCGGGCGGCTGCTCGGCATGGGCCGCACCAAGGCATACCGGCTCGCGAAAGCGGGCGAGTTCCCCTGCCGGGTGCTGCGCATCGGCGGCAGGTACGCCGTGCCGGTGCGCGGGCTGCGGGCGCTACTCGACCCGCCAGCAGAGCAAGTCGATCACACCGGGCCGGACAGCAGCAGCCACCCGGCAGGAAAGGAAGGATGACCACGATGGGCGCAACCTCAGACATCGCGTCTCAGACAGCCATGACGGCAGGGAGGGAGGCGAAGGTCGCCAAGGGCACCACGTTCAAGATCTGCGCCTGCGTCGACCCCGAGACCGGCAAGAACATCAGCAAGACCTGCCCGAAGTTGCGCACCGGCCACGCCAGTGGCGGCCGACGGTGGAGCTCAACGCACGGCACGTGGGCCTACCAGCTCGAGCTGCCCGCGCACGCCGACGGCAGGCGGCGCACCCCACTGCGGCGGCGCGGGTTCGCCACGCTGGAGGAGGCGGAGGCGGGCTGGATCACGCCCGCGGCCTGCTCGCCCTCGACCCCGACCCGGCGGTGCGCAGGCAGATCACCGCGCTGATGCTGTCGATGCTCAAGGACACCAAAAGCCTGCCCGACACCGAAGAGGTGCGGCGTAAGGTCCGCACTCGCCAAGACCTCAACCGGCACGTCACGGTCGCGGAGTGGCTGGAGGAGTTCCTGGGGCGCAAGCGCGCCATCGAGCCGACCACCAAACGCGCCTATGAGTCCCACATCCGGCTCTACCTGAAACCGTACCTGGGCGACGTCCGGCTGGACCGGCTGCGGGTGTCCGACATCGCGGGCATGTTCGATGCGATCGAGGAGTTCAACGACATCATCGCCACCGAACGCGCCAGCGGCGACCCCGCCCGCGTGCAGGCGGTGCGATACCGGCGTCCGGTCGGCCCGACGACGATGCACCGTATCCGGGCGACGCTGCGGCACGCGCTCAAAATCGCGATCCGGCAGGATCGGCTGCTGGACTTCAACCCCGCCGCTGTTGTCGAGCTCGCCGCGGTGACCCGGCCCAAGCCGGTCGTCTGGACGGAGGAGCGTGTCACTCAGCGGCGTGCCGACCATGCCGGCCATCTGGAGCGGCTCAAGCGGCTCAAGCGGGCCACGGGAGGCAAACGGGTTGACCCGGTCGCCGCCTACATCGGCGCGCCCCGCCCCTCACCGGTGATGGTGTGGACACCTCAGCAGCTGCAGCAGTTTCTCGCCTACGCACGCAACGACCGCCTGTTCGCGCTCTACCGGCTGTATGCGATGTGCGGGCTGCGGCGAGGGGAGGGCGTAGGAATCCGCAAGCCGGATGTCAACTACTAGTGCCGCATCAGGCAACGTTCGCCCTGTCGACTACTTCGCGGAGGCGTTCGTCGGCGGCGTGCTTGTTCCGCCAGATGATGTAGCGGCGGATCATGCTGCCCTACTCCTTGTGGCTGGCATGGTCGGTGCCGTCGAGGGCGAAGTAGCGCAGGGCGGTGAACTGAGCCTCGATGCGGTTGAGCCAGGAGCTGTTGGTCGGAGTGTAGGCGAGCTCGACGTTGTGGGCCGCGGCCCAGTCGCCGACCCGGGTGTCCTTCGTCGTGGTCAGGTGTGGGGAGAAGTTGTCGAGCACGATCGCGATACGGACCTCCGACGGGTAGAGGCTGCGCAGGTAGCGGCAGAATTCCAGGAACCTAGCGCGGTTCTTCCTCGGCTTGATGTGCCCGTAGAGCTTGTCCTTGCCAAGGTCGTAGGCGGCGAACAGGTGCCGGACCCCGTGCGGGCGGGTGTACGTCGCCCGCCGACGGGGCCGGGGCTCACGGTCGGGATCCTTGTGCTTCCCTCCGCGCTCGGCCCACTGCCGCCCAGGATGGGGCTGGAGGTTGAGCGGGCCGAACTCGTCCAGGCACAAGACGACTTTGGGCTCGCCGTCCTCGGGTATGACCTCGCCGTCGGCGATCGCGTAGAGGTGCTCCACGCGGGCCTTCTTGGCGGCGTAGTCCGGGTCACGGGAGGTCTTCCAGGTCTTTACGCGTTGAAAGGAGACGCCCTCCTCGCGGAGCAGGATGCGCAGGCCCTGGTGGCTGATGTCGTCGATCACCCCCTCGGCGACCAGGAAGTCGGCCAGCTTGGCCAGACTCCAGGTCGAAAACGGTAGGCCATGCTCGGCCGGCTTGGACTTGGCGATCTTCTTGATCTCGCGTCGTTCGGGGAGGGTGAAGGTCCTGGGCCGTCCGCCCTTGTACTTCGGGTAAAGAGCCTCGAAACCGTCGTCATTGAAGTTGTGGATCACATAGCGGACCCGGTCCGGACTGGTGAACGTCACCTCGGCGATCTTCGCTACCGACATGCCCTGTGTGGACAGCAGTACCATCTGCGCGCGCCGCCAAGTCACGACCGAGCCGGTGCGTCTGCGGATGATCCGCAGCAGCCGCCGGCCCTCGTCGTCATCGATCGCACGAACCCCTACTCGTTCCGCCACCCGCACAGCCTGGCGCTTCCCGATTGGGCGCACCAGCATTCTGCGCATGCGGCGTTGCAATGGCGCGGCCGCGCAGGGCCGCGGGGTGGCGCAGGGCCGCCCCGGGCAGGGGGACCATCCCGAAGCGGGCGTAGTAGGGCTGCAGCGGTGCGTCACACAGCAGGTCCACCGAGTAGAACCGTTCCGTGCCTTCCAGGATGCGGCGCATCAGCTCGGTTCCGATCCCCCGGCCCTGGTAACCGGGGAGGACCTCCAACCAGGGGATCGCCGCGGTGAGCACGCCATCACTGATCATGGTTACGAAACCGACGACGCGACCAGCGGTGCTGTCGATGGCCACCACCGCACGGAAGCTTCCGTGCAGCACCGCCAAGTGCTGCGCAGGCGAGGCTGGCCGCGGCCAGCCGACGAAGAACCCGCGCAGCATCCCCTCACCGACCTCGGCGATGTCATCGGTATAGCGGATCACGCCCAGCCCCCACGAAACGACCCTGATGATCAAGCAATACCTTACGCGTCACACGGGGCAAACATTGCCTGATGCGGCACTAGGCATCGCGGATCGGGATTCACTGGCAGATCACCCAGCTCGGCTGGGACCCGATCCAAGGGACACCGAAGACGGACTCCAGCGACCGCGAGATCGCCGTCGACGCCGAGAGCATGGCCTTGCTGAAGGAACACCACACGCGGCAGGCGAAAGAACGGCTGGCCGCGGGCGAGGACTGGGCCGAGTCGGGGTTCGTCTTCAGCGACGAGCTCGGCCGGCCGCTGCACCCCCAGCATGTGACCGATCGCTTCTACCAGATCTGCTACCAGGCCGGGCTGCCGCCGATCCGGCTGCACGACCTGCGCCATCTGGCGGCCACCGCGATGCTGGCGGCCGGGGTGGACATCAAGCTCGTGCAGGAGGCTCTGGGGCACAAGACCGCGTCCTTCACCCGCGATACCTACACCAGCGTCTACCCCGAAGCCGCCGCAGCCGCGGCCGAGGCGACCGCCGCGTTCCTGACCGGATCGCCGGTGCCCGCGCCCCGGCCGGTCCCACCCCGGCCGAGCACAACCCGAACCCGGTCCAACGCCGAGGTGGGACAGGCCGGTGGGTCAGTAGTGCCCCTGCCGACCAGGCCAACCAGCTAGCTGTATCGCCTCATCAGGGCAGGAAGGACGAGATGTAAGCGGAGGCCGGTCAGCCGCACAGGGGGAGCGGCCTCCGCTCTCTTCCACTTCTCATCGCAAGTCGGGTCCTTCGGGCGGGGATGATGCGCCCGGCCGCTGCTCGTGACCCACGGCGGACGCCTTCCCGAAGGCCGGGTCCGGCGGCAGCATCCTTGGGGAAGGCAGGCGCTTGCCGCCGGACGATTGCGGGGGTGGGCGGCCCCTCGCGTCACGGCCTCCGCTGCCGCGACGCTCTCCTCCCCGTAAGGGGCCGCCCTGGCGACGATCAGGCGGACGGGGGAACCCGCCGTGATCGCCTTCGGGAGGTGGCTGGCCGTTGTCCTCTTCCGGCCGGCCACCTTGAGGCGACCGCGTCCGCGCTCGCGCGTGAGGCGTTCGCGGTCACCGCTATCTCGGGAGCGCACCGGCCCGCCTGGGCCCGGTCCGGCATGCTCGCGAGAAGTCGGGGGTACCCTCACCCGGCTTCTCGGACGTGGCCGGGTAAGGGCGCTGTCAGCCACAGGGATCCGCCCGCTCAGCTGCTGTGGCTGACAGGGCTCGGGACCGTCCGGCGCCGGCCGGTCGGGTCGGGGGTGCGTGCCCTGACGCCGTACGGCGGCGGCGAAGGACGCCTCCCGGGCTCGCGCCCCGGGTGGGCCACGCGCCCTGGGGCGGTCTAGGCCTGTGGGGTCAGGCGGGCGGCCGGTACGGCCGGGGTCAGCACGTGGCCGATCCGTTCGACAGCGGCGGCCATGTCATCGACACCGGTGATCTGTTCGGCCCAGGACCACCACAAGCTCCACTCGCCATCGAGCGGCGCGGCGGTGACCATCTCACACAGCGAGGCGCAGTCAGGGTTGATGACCCGTAGGCGCGGCATCAGCCTCGCAGGGGTAAGGAGGCGGGCGTGCAGGCCTCGTTCCTTCAGCAAGACTCGTAGCGCGGCGAGGTAGGTGGCGGCCTGCTCGGCCACGTCGGCGGGGACGGGTTCGGGCATGACGATCTCCCACGAGGATGGGCTGGAACGGTCAGGATTCGGGGGGCTGGTTGCGGCTGGTCGAACGCCGAGCGAGGTAGACCTTCCGCGCGATCACTGCGACGAGGCCGAAGAGGATGGCGCCGAGTACCGCCTGGGACACCGGCCGCGTCAGGCTGGCGGGAGCCAAAAGAGCGAAGGCAACGAACCCGCCGGTCAGGAGCAGTGCCAGCGCGGAGAGCATCTTGTCACGGGACATGGGAGAGCCTTCCTGTACGAGAGATGGGAAGAAGCGTGAGGTGGGGATCGTGGGCCGAGGCGATCACCGGCTGAACAGGGAGCGGTCGTTGCTCTGTCGGCGGCGGGCCCACCACTGGTGCCCGAGCACGGCGGCGACGAAGACGCTCGGTCCCAGCACGAGCACGGCCACGATGACCGGGAGTGGCACGCTTTCGGGGGAGGCGGTGATCCAGCCGACGAAACCGGCGGTGACGAGCAGCGGTAAGAGCACGATCAGGTGATGGCGTCGCACAAAAGCTCTTCCCTTCTCTGATGTCAGCCAGAACTCCAGGGCGAGGCTCGTCCGCCGGTTAGATCGGGGCGTGGAAGAGTTCCTCTAGCTGCGCCGGGGTAGGCTCCCGGTCGAGGTGGCACCACACGCAGCGGTGTCCACCACTGGGCAGTCGGTGGCTTCCCCACCGGCCGCGCGACAGGTTGTCCACGATCGCCAGCCCACGCCCGTGCTCGGAATGCAGATTCGGCCCCTGCATCGGGATGCGGGCCGGTGCCGAACAGCGTGAACCGGGATCGGTCACCACCAGCCGCAGGATGGACTCGTCCTGAGACAACTTGAGCGTGATCTGCCCAGGGGGGCCGTCAGCAGTGGTGGCGTCGGCGTACTTCACGGCGTTGGTGACCAGCTCCGAGGTCACCAACATTGCGATCTCGAAGGCGGCATGTTCGGTTCCCAACCATGCGCGCACCGTCTGCCGTGCCAGGTATGGTGCTTGATCGCTGCACGGCAGCTGGGTGACACCGAGTTTCTCAAAGTGGATGATGGGAGTCATGGGATAGATCACCGGATTTGCCTCGCTACTTCCCGATCACCGGCTGCTTCTTTTGGTGAAGAATGCGCGCAATGATTAACACGTCTGCTAGCCGTTTTGTGTGGTTGGACGGCGTGGTCCAAGCTGGCCTGAGGAGACCATCTCAGAAAACACCTGCGTGATGGTCGCAATGCAAAGCACTTCCCAGACACGAACCAGGTGTGCTGCTACACACGACTGTGCGTTTCTCGTGTGTTCTCGGGAAGGAAAGTTCTCTACCTTGGATAACAGCGAGCCGGAAGCCGAACTGAAGGCGCCGAGGGTTGAATTTGGTACCCATCTTCGTGATTACCGCATAGCGGCAGGGAAGCGGCAAAAGGAACTCGCTGCAAGGCTCGGCTGGTCGGTATCGAAGATCAGCATGGTCGAGCGTGGAGAGCGCCCAGCGCATGAAGACTTCGTCCGCGCCGCCGACTCTGCACTTGGAGCAGATGGCGGGCTGCTAGCCCGTTGGCGCGAGACCGTCGAATACGCCACCCGATGGCCCATCTGGCTGGCTCAACTGGCGGAGATCGAACAGCAGGCAGACACCCTGCAAACCTGGCAGCCACTGATCGTTCCTGGCCTGCTCCAGACTCCGGAGTATGCACGAGCCATCTTCAGCGGCAGACCCGCCATCACCCCTGACGAGGTCGAACACAATGTCGCCGCACGCTTGGAACGCCAGCGTGTACTTCAGCGTGACAGGGGGCCTACCCTTTGGGCGATACTGGATGAAGGAGTCCTGACCCGACCGACCGGCAGTGAGGCGGTGATGGCCGAGCAGATGGCTCACTTGGCCGCCCTGGATGAGCACCCCCGCATCAACATCCGCGTGCTCCCGCACAACTCCTGGCTGACCACCGGCTTGCAAGGAGCTTTCATTCTCGCTGGCGGGCCAGGGATGCCAGATATGGTCTACCTCGAGTCCATCATCACAGGCCAGATCACGGCCGACAGCGAACGCGTCCGCGAGGTCAGGCTGAAGTACGAGATGCTGCACAACGAAGCCCTGCCCCGTCGAGCTTCGCTGCAGCTCATAAGGGAGATGGCAGAGAAATGGACGAACTGACCGAAGAACTTCTCAAGAACGCTGCATGGCGGAAGGCCACCCGCTCTGGCGATAGCGGTGACTGCTTGGAAGTGGCGCCCCTGCCTGACGGCCGGGTGGGCTTGCGCGACACGGAGCGCCTCGATCTCGCTCCGTATGTGGTCTCACCGTCGGTCTGGGCAGCGTTCGTCGATGGTGCGAAGAAGGGTGAGTTCGACTTCTAGTACATGCCGTCACGGGAGACGGCCGGAGGCTCTTCGGTACTAGCCGAAGACCCTCCGGCCTTCCACGCGATCGTGGCCATCTTGCGGGCGGCCTGCCGCCGACGACGACCGTGTGATCCGCATCCCCTCCACCTGACACGGCACGTGCCACCGCCGACGTCGTCCCTGGACGCGGCCTCGCCGATACGCCGTCCCGCCGATCATCACGTCTTCTCTTAACGCCTGCTCACAGCCCGTTGATTCAGACGCGAAAAGAGTTCCTCCCGCGCCTGCCTCGTCACCAGGTGAGCATCAGTGACTTCAGGCCGAAGATGGCGTTGAAGGTGCGGTACTCGATCTCCTCGAACGGGTCGGCCAGGGCGAGGCGGGGGAAGCGCCGGAACAGGGCGGGGAAGGCGATGCGCATCTCCGCGCGGGCCAGCGGCGCGCCCAGGCAGTGGTGCACGCCGTGGCCGAAGGCGAGGTGGCCGAGGTCTCCCCGGGTGATGTCGAGGCGGTCGGGGTCGTCGATGAAGGCGCGGTCGCGGTTGGCGGCAGGCAGGGAGGCGGTCACGAGTGAGCCCGCGGGGATGGTCTGTCCGGCGATCTCCACGTCGGTCGTGGTGATGCGGGGCGGCATCGTGTGCAGGATGGACAGCCAGCGCAGCAGCTCCTCCACGGCCGGTTCGATCCGGGCGGGATCGTCGCGGACCATGGCGAGCTGGTCGGGGTGGCGTAGCAGGGCCAGGACGCCCAGGCCGAGCATGTTGGCGGTGGTCTCGTGCCCGGCGATCAGCAGCAGCCCCGAGATGCCGACGAGCTCGTCGGTGCTGAGGTCGTCGCCGTGCTCGCGGACCAGCATGCCCAACATGTCCTCGCCGGGTCGCGCCTGCGCCTCGGCGACCAGGCCGGCCATGTACGCGCGATTCTCCTGCGATGCCGCGAGCCGCTCCTCCATCGGTGACGACATGTCCAGCATGCGGGCCGAGCGGGCCTGGAACTCGCCGCGGTCGGAGTAGGGCACGCCCAGCAGTTCGCAGATCACCAGGGACGGCACCGGCAGCGCGAAGTGCGCGACCAGGTCGGCGGGCTTTCCCGCGTGCTCCAGGTCGTCCAGGGCGGCTTCGACGATCTCGGTGATACGTGGTTCGAGCCGGCGCATTCTGCGCATGGTGAACTCGGCGGTGAGCATCTTGCGTAGCCGCGTGTGCTCCGGCGGGTCGAACCCGATCAGGTTGCCGGCCCGCAGCCGGGCCTGCTCCTCCTGGCTGATCTCGCTGCCGGCGCGCAGGGTGAACGGGGCGGGCCTGTTGCTGCTGAACCGGATCGGGTCCGACAGCATCTGGCGGACGTCGTCGAAGCGGCACAGCAGGTAGGCGGGCACGCCGAACGGTGTCATCGTCTGCACGACGCCTTCGCTGTCGCGGATCCGGGTCAGCTCCTCGACGGGGTCGAACCCGTCGCGTCGCATCTGGATCGGCAGTTGTGGAGCTTCGGTCATGGTCTGCTCCTTGCGAGGTGGTGGGTGGGGCCTACGTATGCTCGATCCCGGCTGCGGGGGTGGCGACGGCGCGTAGGAACGCCTCGGAGAAGACCGCGCAGGTCTCCTCCACGCTGGGCAGGTCGAAGCCGGGGACCTGGTCGATGGCAGGGCGCAGCACGAAGTGCATCACGGCCGGGGCGATCAGTTGCTGGATGAGCAGCGGCAGCGGTAACGGGCGGATGCGTCCGGCGGCCATTTCGCTGGCCAGCCATCCGCCGAGGCCGAGGCCGGTGAGCTTGCGGGGGGTGAAGTGCTCCAGCAGGCGGCGCAGGGCGGGCTCGCCCGGGCGGGCCAGCGCTTCGGCGAGCATGGCCGGCATCACCCTGGGCTCGCGGGTGAGCGCTTCGGCCAGCAGCAGGTAGATCCGGTTCACGGTCTCGCTCAGGTCGGCGGGCGTGCCGGTGATCACGTCGTCGATGTTGAGGAGCGGCATGTGGCGTTCGAAGATGGCCCGCAGCAGCTCGTCCCGGCCGCCGAAGGTGACGTACAGGCTGGGCAGCGAGCAGCGGGCGGCGGTGGCGACCGCGTCGAGGGTGAGCGCGGCCAGGCCGTGCTCGCCGATCAGGCGGGCACCCGCCTCGATCGCGCGTTCGCGCACCGGGCGCTGCCCGCCGGGGTCCACCCCGGCGGCGCGCACCGCCGCGTCCAGGGCCTGGCGGGAGCCGCCGACGCGGCGCAGCAGAGTGCTGCGGGAGACGCCGGCCTCCTGGGCGATCGCCAGGACGGGCACGTCGGCCACGTCCTTTCCCAGCCGTTCGGCGGCCCGCAGGGCGGCCTCCACGACGTCGACGGGAACGCGGCCCTCGGTGTCCGGCATCCGCGCCTCCTCTGGACCTCTATAACCTCAACATGACACACTGATAATCATAACATCAAGTGAAGTATCATAGCTTGGTGAAGGTCGCGAAGGACTGAGCAAGGACCGCGATTGACAAGGATCGGCAGGAGAAGCGCGTGGCCGAGATACGGATGAAGGTGAACGGCTCCGTCGCCTCACTCGAGGTGGAGCCGTGGGTCAGCCTGCTGGACGCGCTGCGCGAGCGGCTCGGCGTGACAGGGCCGAAGAAGGGCTGCGCCCAGGGCGCCTGCGGCGCGTGCACGGTGCTGGCCGACGGCGTGCGGATCAACTCCTGCCTGGCGCTGGCCATCCAGTACGACGGCCGCGAGATCACCACGATCGAGGGGGTGGCGCATCCGCTGAAGGAGGCGTTCATCCGCCATGACGGCTTCCAGTGCGGCTACTGCACCTCGGGCCAGATCTGCTCGGCGATCGGCATGCTGGCCGAGCACGCCGCGGGGATGCCCAGCGCCGTGGCCGACTCCGGCGCCTTGAGCGAGGCCGAGGTCAGGGAGCGGATGAGCGGCAACCTGTGCCGCTGCGGCGCCTACAACGGCATCGTGGACGCGATCATGGAGGTCTCGGGATGAGACCGTTCGCCTACATCAAGGCCGCCGACGTCGAGTCGGCGGTCCAGGCCGCCGCCGAGCCCGGCACGAAGTTCCTCGGCGGCGGCACCAACCTGGTCGACCTGATGCGCGAGGGCGTCGAGCGGCCCGACACCCTCGTGGACGTCACCGGCCTGCCCTACGACACGGTGGAGGAGCTGCCCGGCGGCGGGCTGCGGATCGGCGCGCTGGTGCGCAACAGCACCCTCGCCGCCGACCGGCGGGTGCGCACCCGCTACCCGGTGCTGTCGCAGGCGCTGCTGTCGGGAGCCTCCGGCCAGCTGCGGAACATGGCCACCGTGGGCGGCAACCTGCTGCAACGCACCTGCTGCCCCTACTTCTACGACACCGCCTCGGCCTGCAACAAGCGCGAGCCCGGCAGCGGCTGCGACGCGCTGGAGGGGTTCAACCGCGGCTGCGCGATCCTGGGCGTGAGCGAGCACTGCATCGCCACCCACCCGTCCGACATGTGCGTGGCGCTGGCCGCGCTGGACGCCGTGGTGGAGGTGCGCGGCGTGGGCGGCACGCGGCGCGTCCCGCTGGCGGACCTGCACCGGCTGCCCGGCGACACCCCGCAGGTCGAGACCACGCTGGAAGCCGGCGACCTGATCACGGCGGTCGAACTGCCGCCCGTTCCCGCCGCGGCCCGCTCCCGCTACCGCAAGGTTCGCGACCGCGCCTCCTACGCCTTCGCCCTGGTCTCGGTGGCGGCGGCGCTGGAAGTGCGCGACGGCACGGTTACGGACGTCCGGCTGGCGCTGGGCGGCGTCGCCCCCAAACCCTGGCGGGCCCGCGAGGCGGAGCGGATCCTGCTCGGCGGCCTCGCCGACGAGGCGGCCTTCCGGCGGGCGGCCGAGGCCGAGCTGGCCGCTGCTGCCGTACGGCAGGGAAACGCGTTCAAGACCACCCTGGCCGTCTCCACCATCGTGGCCACGCTGCGCGAGCTGAACGAGGAGGCAGCTCGATGAGCATCAAGTACGCCGAGACAGAGCCCGCGACCGGTACATCCAAGTACGTCGGCCAGGGTGTCGACCGGCGCGACGGCCCGGCCAAGACGACCGGCCAGGCCCGCTTCGCCGCCGAGTTCCCCTACCCGGACCTGGCCTACGCGGCGCTCGTGCACGCCACGATCGCGCGCGGCCGCATCATCGCCCTCGACACGGCGGCGGCACGGGCGGTGCGCGGCGTGATCGACGTGCTCACCCACGAGAACGCCCCGGCCATGAAGCCTGCGCCCAAGATGAGCTTCCTCGACCTCAGCTCGATCGCCTCGGGCACGTCGGTCAACTACCTGGCCACCGATGAGGTGCACTGGAACGGCCAGCCGATCGCGGTCGTGGTCGCCGAGACGCCCGAGACGGCACGGTACGCGGCGTCGCTGGTGCGGCCGTCCTACCAGGAGCTGCCCGCCACGGTGGACTTCGCGGCCGGAGAGCCGAACGCCGTCCCGGAAAAGGGCATCCCGATCATGGAGAGCGGGGCCGACAAGGGAGACGCGCGCGCCGCGCTGGCCGCCGCGCCCGTCTCGGTGGACCTGCGCTTCAGCACGCCGCCGTACAACCACAACGCGATCGAGCCGCACGCCACGACCGCCGTGTGGGACGGCGACCACCTGACGCTGCACGAGGGCGCGCAGAACATCCCCTGGCTGCGCAAACACCTGGCGCAGCGGTTCGGGGTGCCGGAGACGTCGGTCCGGATCCTGTCCCCGCACGTCGGCGGCGCGTTCGGCGGCAAGTCGCGCGCCTGGGCCGGCACCCTGCTGGCCGCGCTGGCGGCACGGGCGACCGGCCGCGCGGTGCGGCTCGCGCTCACCCGAGCGGGCGTCTGCCACACCGTCGGCGGCCGCACCCCCAGCACCCAGCGGGTCGCGCTCGGCGCCGACGCCCAGGGACGTCTGACCGCGCTCATCCACACCAGCGTCTCCAGAACCGGCCGGATCGGCGGCATGCCCGAGCCGATCACCGCGGCCTCCCACCACCTGTACGCCGCCCCCAACATCCACCTGGCCCAGAACGTCGTCCAGCTCGACCTGCTGCCCAACACCTTCATGCGCGCCCCCGGCGAGTCCATCGGCACCTTCGCCGTGGAATCGGCCATGGACGAACTCGCCTGGCAACTGGGCATGGACCCGATCGAACTGCGCATGCGCAACGAGCCCGAGCGCGGCCCGGTGGGCGGCCAGCGGTTCACCCACCGCATGCTCAAGGAGGCGTACGCGCTGGGGGCCGAGCGGTTCGGCTGGCGCGAGCGCGACCCCCGGCCGGGCGTCATGCGCGACGGCCGCTGGCTGGTCGGCATGGGCGTGGCCACCGCCTTCCACCCCTCCATGCGCATGCCCGCGCAGGTCACCGTCCGGCTGGGCGCCGATGGCACGCTCGTGGTGCGCAGCGGCATGCACGAGATGGGCATGGGCACCGCGACCGTGCAGGCCCAGATCGCCGCCGACGAGATGGGCGTCCCGCTGGAGTCCGTCCATGTGGAGTACGGCGACTCCGACTTGCCGCCCGGCCCCGGTGCGATCGGCTCGGTGCAGACCGCCAGCGCGGCGGCGGGCGTGATCGACGCCTGCGCCAAGCTGAAGAAGTCCGCCCTCGCCCTGGCCCGCCGCGCGCCCGGCTCACCCCTGCGCGGCCACAAGCTGGAGGACTTGGTGGCCCGCGACGGCGGCCTCCACCACGCCGGCGGCGGCCAGACCTACGGCGAGATCCTGACCGCGGCCGGCCGCGACCACCTGGAAGCCGAGTCCAAGGCGGGCATGCTCGGCTTCGTCGCCCGCACCGTGCTCGAATGCCGCCGGAAGGTGCGGGCGGCCACCGGCGCGCAGTTCTGCGAGGTCCGGGTGGACCCCGACACCATGGAGGTACGCGTCTCGCGCTGGCTCGGCGTCTTCGACGTCGGCACCGTGATCAACGCCAAGACGGCGACCAGCCAGCTGCGCGGCGGCATCGTGATGGGCATCGGCATGGCCCTGTCGGAGCAGACCCTCGTCGACGGCCGCGACGGCCGGATCGTGAACCCGAGCCTGTCAGAGTACCACGTGCCCGTGCACGCCGACATCCCCCACATCGACGTGCACTACCTGAACGAGCCCGACCCCACCACACCGCTCGGCCTGCTCGGCATCGGCGAGGTCGGCATCACCGGCGTCGCCGCCGCCGTGGCCAACGCCGTACGGCACGCCACCGGCAAACGCGTCCTCGACCTGCCCATCACCCTCGACAAACTGCTGTGAATCGCGACAGCCCGGGGGCACATCCCCGGGCCGGACGCCGCCCCGGCAACCCCGGCACTCGGGAGGCGATCCTCGCCGCCGCCCGCCATCTGTTCGCCGACAAGGGTTACGACAGCGCCTCCATCCGTGCCGTCGCCACCCGCGCCGAGGTCGACCCGGCGCTGGTTCACCACTATTTCGGCACCAAGGACAAGCTCTTCCTGGCCTGCGTCAGCGCCCCGTTCGACCCGGCGGACCTGATGCCGAAGGTCCTGGCGGCACCCCGCGCCGAGCTCGGCGACGCCTTGGTGCGGGCCGTCCTGGACATCTGGGACTCTCCCGCCGGCAGCGCCGCCGCAGCGTTGCTGGGCTCCAGCTTGAACAACGAGTGGATCGCACGGCTCCTGCGCGAGTTCCTCACCACTCAGGTCCTGCGGCCGGTGATCGAGCACCTCGGCATCGACGAACAGGAGGCCCCCGCTCGGGCCGCCCTGGCCGCCACCCAGCTCATCGGCCTGGCCGTGATCCGTCACGTCCTCAAGCTCGAACCCGTCGCCTCCGCCCCGCCCGACCACCTGGTGGCCGCCACCGGCCCCACCGTGCAGCGCTACCTGACCGAAGACCTGCCCGCCGCACAGCTGAACGGGCCGGGACCGACGAAAGCGGGGAGCGCACTACCGCGCGCTCCCCGTTCCATCTCTCAAGGAACTACTTGAGGTACGGCCCGTCCGCTCCGACCTTGCCCGGAGCCGGGCTGCCGGCCTGGTCGAGCACATAGGCGCGGACGTTGCCCTTGCCGCTGGCGGCGATCGACAGGGTCTGGTCGGTGACGGTCTTGACGTCCCCGGTGACCGCGTCGACGTACTTCCCGTTGGGGATGCCGGTGAACGTGGCGCCGGAGGAGACGGTGACCAGGACGAAGCTGTCGGTGGATCCGCTGGTGTAGCGGCGCTTGTAGGCCATCTGCCCGGTCACGCCTTCGGTCGAGTACTGCCCCATCTGCAGGGCCGGGATCGACCGGCGGATCTGGTTGAGCCGCTGCAGGTGCTTGACCAGCGGCTGGCTCAAGGTGGTCGCGACGGGTCCCGACGCGCTGGAGACCACCCCGAAGTCACTCGCGTTGACGGAGCCCTCGATCTTGTCGCCGTAGTAGGCGCGGCCCGTCGTGGCGAGCGGGCAGGTGGGCCCGCAGTCGATCTGCTTGCCCTTCTGGAACTCGATCTCCGATCCGTAGTAGAGCGTGGGGATGCCGCGGAAGGTCCACATCAGGCTCATGTTCTCGGCCCAGGCGTCGGTGCCGCCGGCGTAGCGGTTGGACGACTTGTTGGGTCCGTAGTCGTGGGAGTCGACGTAGACGGTGTTGTAGGTGGCGTCGTTGGTGCTGTCGTCGGAGTCCTTGCCGTTGTTGAAGGCGTTCTGCGCGTCGGAGAAGTTCATGTGCATGCGCATGTCGATGATGTTCATGCCGGAGAACTTCGAGTGGTCCGGCGCGTGGTAATCGTTGCCGTTCAGGCGGGCGTTGGTGCTGGTGGGCTGGTTGCCCGTACCGAGCTGCTCCTCGTAGTTGTACTGCTCGATCGCGGCCTTCTCGTCGTCGGCGCTGTACTCCTTGCGCTCCTTCCAGGTGTAGAACTGCGCGGAGTGGTTGACAGAACCGCGGTTCCACTTGTCGTTGACGAAGGCGGCCACCTCGCCGAACACGTAGAAGTTCTTGGCCTTCTCCTCGCCGAACTTCTCCTTCACCCGGTCATAGATCGCCGGCAGGAAGCGGCGGTTCCAGGTGACGCGGGGGATGTGAATGGCGGTGTCGATGCGGAAACCGTCGACGCCCATGTCGATGTACCGGTTGTAGGCGTCGATGAGGTACTTCTGCACTTCGGCGTTCTCGGTGTTGAAGTCGGCCAGGTCATCGTGCAGCCAGCAACTGCGCGAGTCCTCGCCCTCCCAGTTGCCGATCCAGCACTGGTGGTAGTACTTCGCCGGGAACATGCCCGAGGTCGGGCTCGGCCACTGGCAGTTGTAGATGGTGTAGCCCTCGGGGCTGAACCACTGCGTCGGGGTCCCCCAGTTCTTGCAGGTGTTGCCCGCGGGCTCCTCGGTCGACCACAGGTCGCCGTTGTACGGCCGTCCCTTGGCCATCTCGTTCTGGGCGGCCGTCATGTCGGGGTCGTCGCCCTGGTGCTCGACCATCGGGTCGTACTCCTGGCCCGGAACCTTCTTGCTGTACAGCCACTTCCACTGCTCGTCACGGATGCCGTAGACGGGCGGGACGAACAGGCCCTTGGCGCCCCAACGGGAGCTGTGGTTGTAGACCACGTCCTGGTAGATCTTCAGGCCCTTGGCGTGCGCCTTGTTGATCAGGTCCTGGTAGGTGTTCCCGGGCGTCTCCAGCCGCGTGTCCACCCGGTAGAAGTCCCAGCCGTGGTAGCCGTGGTAGTCGTAGTCGGAGCGGTTCAGCACGACCGGGGTGATCCAGATCGCGGAGAAGCCGAGGGCCTTGATGTAGTCGAGCTTGTCGACGAGGCCCTTGAAGTCGCCGCGGAACATCGGGTCGTTGTTCGTCGCGTTACCGGACCTGATGTTCTGGCTTCCGCCCCTGTCGTTCGAGGTGTCGCCGTCATAGAACCGTGCCGTCATGACGAAGTAGATGGAGTCCTTGCGAGGATCGCCGCCGAGCGGAGTCCCCGGGGACGCCGGCGGCGGCCCGTCGCCCGTCTTCACCGAGACGGCACCGGTGTACGCGGACTTGTTGCCCGCGGCGTCCAGTGCTCGCACCTTGTACGTGTAGGACGTCTGGGGGTCCAGCCCGGAGTCCTTGTACGTCGTGCCGGACGTGGATCGGACGACCGGCGTCTCGTCGCCCTTGGCCCGGCTGATCTCGTAGCCGGTGACGCCCACCTTGTCGGTCGACGCCGTCCAGGTCAGCGTGACGTTCGTGCCCGACGCGGTCGCCGCCAGGCCCGTGGGCACGGTCGGCGGAGTCGTGTCCGGCGGCGGCTCGGCCCCACAGGGATCCGACGCCCCCGCGCTCACGACGCCGTTCTTCACGGTGGTGGTGCCGGTGCCGAGGGTGTAGTTGTTGCCGTGGTTGTTGTCCCAGGTTCCGCTGTTGTTGTTGAACGTCACCTGGAAGGTGGTTGCGGTGGCGAGGTCGACGGTCTTCTTTTTCCAGCCGGTGCAGGCGGTGTCCATGGCGATGCCGGGGACGGTGGTCCAGGTGCCGCCGATGCCGTAGTGGATGTTGGCGGTGCTC
>NZ_BAAAMV010000024.1:0-53010 GCF_039529455.1 Nonomuraea bangladeshensis | reverse complement strand
GAAGGTCGACGGTCTTCTTTTTCCAGCCGGTGCAGGCGGTGTCCATGGCGATGCCGGGGACGGTGGTCCAGGTGCCGCCGATGCCGTAGTGGATGTTGGCGGTGCTCCAGCTCGTCTTGTAGAAGACGGTCGCGGTGCTGTCGCCCGTCGGGGTCGGCGTCGGGGTTGGGGTCGCGGTCGGCGAGGGCGAGGTGCCGACTCGGATGGCGACGGCGCTCTTGGCAGGCACGGTGACCGTCGCCGTGCCGCCGGCGTTCACGGTGACCGAGCCGCTGCCTGCGACGTTGGGGTACGTCCCGGCGGGCAGGCCGGTAGTGAAGGTGCGGGTGACGCCGCTGTTCTCGTTGTTGATGGCCACCCAGCCCCTGTCGCCGCGGCTGAAGGCGATCAGGTTGCTCCCGTTGTCGGTCCAGTTGCCGACGGAGGTGCCGCTGACGGCGTTGTAGAAGCCCACCATGCCGGACATCTCGCGGTCGAAGCAGGTCCAGCGGCCGTTGGAGCAGTCGGTGTCGGTGACGAACCCGCCGTTGGCCGACGGCGGTCCGCCCTCCCTGTCGTTCCAGGTGAAGGAGGAGTAGACGTTGGGCTTGCCGAACGGCCAGGCCAGCATGAACGTGTTGGCCAGCTTGTAGGTGGCGCCGTACTTGTACGTGAGCGTGGAGTCGCCCCGTTCGGTGTCGTGGTTGTCCACGAAGACCATGGCCTTGTCGCTGCCCACCGACAGGCCCCAGCTCTGGCCGAAGGTCTGCAGCGACTTGATCTGGCCGGTGAACTGCTCCTTGAGCTTGCGGCCGTAGACGAACTCGTCCACGTCGCCGACGCCGGTGTACTGGCTCGGCTGGACCGCCTCGTTCTGGCCGTAGATGACTTCCTGGTGGATGTAGGGCGACCCCTTGAGCCTGGACTTGATCGCCGCGAGGTCGTCGGGGCTCATGTGCTTGGCGGCGTCGATACGGAAGCCGTCGACGCCCAGGTCGATCAGCTTGTTCAGGTACGCGGCGATCTGGTCGCGCACGTGGTCGGAACCGGTGTTGAGGTCCGACAGGCCGACGAGCTCGCAGTTCTGCACCCGCCAGGCGTTGTTGCCGTAGTCGGCGTCGTTGATGCCGCAGGCCGGCTGGTGGAAGTCCTGGGAGGAGTACAGGCCGGGGTAGTCGTACTTGCTGAAGCCGTAGCCGCCGTAGCTCGTCGAGCCTTGCCCGGTCATGTGGTTGATGACCGTGTCCACCTGGACCTTCACGCCCGCGGCGTGGCAGGCGTCGATCATCTTCCTGAACGCGTCCTGGTCACCGAACTTGCTGGTCAGGTCGTACCGGGCGGGCTGGTAGATGTCCCACCAGACCGAGCCTCCCTTGGACATGGAATCGGACGGCGGGGACACCTGCACCGATCCGTAGCCGGCCGGTCCCAGGACGTCGGCGCACTCCTTGGCCACCGACTTCCAGTTCCAGTTCCACAGGTTGACGGTGACGCCGGGGCCGGAGGCGGCGTTGGCGGGCTCCTCGGTGAGAACCGGCAGCGCCACGGCGGTGGCCGCCACCGCGGCCGCGCTTAACGCGCCCGCAACGATTGCTTTGTACAGTCTCATGGTGGGGGTCTCCAGATTGAGGACGGGATCCCGTGAGGGCGGGCCGGGTGGGCGAACACCTGGCCCGCTTCCATGCGAAACGCCTGCCGAGAGGCGTACGGGTTGTTTCGGCTCGACGACACGAGCCGCCGTGACGATGTGGTGTCGTCCTCGTTCCGCGCCGCTGCGGAGTGCTTGAGAACGGAACACGGAGACGAACTGGCCGCCCGGCCCCGTACATCGTGGGCGTTGGGGGAGGGGGGCGGCGCCCTCGGAGGGGTGGGGGACGGGCACACCGTAGGGGCCTCCATGTTCAGGTTTCCTAGGTGTTGCCTGGAAGTTACTCAGTGGCCATCCGGATTGCAATACTTTGCAGAGAATTCCAGAATGTCTCTCGGTCTATCTCGCCACTCTTGCTATCAAGTGTCCGCTTTTTCGCGGACATCCGCGCGCGTCGATGACTAAAAGTAACGGGAAAGAAGCGGTCCGCGTGAAGCCAAAGAGGTAATTGTGGATCATTGCAAAGAGCGTGGAAAGCTCTTGCGGTGACCGCAGAGGGGTCCGCAACGTTGCTGTCGCAAGTCCTTGCTATGGCTCTGTTCGGGGGAGAGGTTCACCTGTCCGAGACGACGGGGCGCAAGGCGGCCTTGTACACCGCGTGCGTCTCGTCGGCGGCGCGGGCCCAGCTCAGCCGCTCGCGGACGAGCCGCTCGCCGCGCTCGGCCAGTGCCCGGCGCAGGTCCGGATCGGTCATGACCTCGATCACCGTACGGGAGATGTCGCCAGGCTCATCGGCGCGTACGAACCGGACGGCGGGCCGATCCGGGTCGCCGAGGAAGACCTTGGAGAAGCCATGGCCGAGGATCGTCGGTCTGGCCATCGCCATGGCCTCGGTAGCCACCAGGCCGAACGGTTCGAAGAGGGAGGGAAAGACACAGACGTCGGCCATCTCGTAGTACTCCAGCAACTCCTGGCGGTCCACCCAGCCGCCGGAGTCGAGCACCCGCCCGTCCAGCCCGCTCTGAGCGACGATCCGCCGGACCCCGGAGTGGTCACCCTCCCCGACGATCACCAGCCGCAGCCCCGGGACGGCGGCGGCGATCGGCCGCATGGCCTCCAGCAGCTGGTAGATGCCCTTCTGCCGTTCGAGGCGGCCCACGAACAGCAGCACGGGGTCCCCGGCGGGGATCCCGAGCCTGGCGCGCAGGGCCTTGCCGCCTGCACGAAGCCCGTCCCGGGCGCCGCCGGTGGCCAGAAGCCGTTCGAAGGTGCCACCCAGGCACACGACGTCGATCGACGCCCGATCCCAGCCGGAGGCGGCCAGTTGCTCCCGGACCTCGGGCGTGGGGACGATCACGCGCCGGGCGACGCGCGCCAGCCACCGCTCGATCGCCGCGAACACCGCGCCCGCGAGGTCGCTCCGCCCGCGGTGCACCCCGTACTCCGTGGTGTGGACGTGGAGCACCACAGGGAGCCGCAGGACATGGTGGCAGAGCAGGCCGGCGAGGAAGTTCGTCGAGTCGTGGACGGCGACCAGGTCGGGCCGCCCGTCCCGCCCCGCGCGCCACAGCCGCAGAAAGTACCGCCAGTTGCTCGTCACGACCGTCAGCACGAGCAGGACGACGTCCGTGCCGCGCGTGCGGTTGAGGCGTCGGCGGCGGCCGAGCGCGCCGAGGACGCGGCTCATGGGCCGATACACGGTGACCCCGCCGTTCCGCTCGTGCACCGGGAGGCGGCCGTCGTTGAGCGTGAACACGGCAAGCCGGTGACGGGCCGCCAGATGAGGGGTGATCTCCTCGATGTAGCGGCCGAGTCCGGCCGTGATGTTGGGCGGGAACTGGGTGATGATCTGGGCGATCCTCATGGTGACGTCTCCGGGGCGGGGCAGGCGTCCACGGTCTCCGCCCGGCTGTACGTCAGCCGGCAGACGGCGACGATGAGGGCGACCAGGACGAGGTTGGACAGCGCGAACGCCCACAGCCCGCCGGCCAGGCCCTGCCAGGCGATGAGCGCCGCCTGGCAGCCGAGCACGAGGGGAGCGCCCGCGACCTGGGCGACGATGAGGGCCCTGGCCCCTCGCACCCCGTCCATGAGCAGAGCGAGCGAGTACAGATTGAAGACGGTGTGGACGCCGATCCCCACGGCCGAGAGCGCCATCAGCCCCGGCGAGTAGGGGTAGTCGGCACGCAGCAGCAGGAAGAACACCGCGCTGGCCGCGAACGAGACGAGCGCGGTCACGGCGAAGACGGCCGGGGACAGGCGGCCGATGCGCCGCAAGGCCGTCGGCTTGTGCATGGTCGCCAGCGTGGGGAGCAGCACCAGGCCGACGCCGTCGGTGAACAGCACCCCCAGCAGCCGCTTGGGGAAGTTGTTGTAGATCGAGTAGACGCCGACGTCCGCCTGGGCCGCCCAGTGGTTCAGGAAGATCACGTCGACGCCGAACAGCACGGTGGTGAGGGCGGTGAGCGCGGTCAGATAGGCGCCGTGACGGTACAGCGTGCGCGCCAGCGCCGCCGACCAGAGGCGCGGCACGACCCGGAAACCCGCCGTGGCGGCGACGGCGAAGAGCACGTTCGACGCGATGAGGCAGGTGAGGTAGAGGTAGGCGTCCCCGATTCCGGGGACGAGCAGGCAGTACGCCGACGTGCCGAGGTAGGCGACGGCCACGACGAGCTTCAGGCCGGCGGTGAGCGCGTACCTTCCGAGCCCGCGCAGGAAGCTCTCGGTCAGGTACGCGGCCGTCAGGGACAGCGCCAGGGCGAGCCCGAAGCAGAGCGTGCGGACGTCGACGCCGAACACGGCGGTCAGGACGGGGGCGGCCAGCAGTCCCGCGACGCACAGCGCGGCCCCCAGCACCAGTGTGGAGAGCAGAGCCGTCGTCACGAGGGCGGGGCGGTCGGCGGGCTCGGCCCGCGGCAGTTCCTGGTACATCACGAAGTGCAGGCCCATCACCATGGGGACGACCACGATCAACCCGATCGACAGGACCACCGTGAACCGGCCGAAGGCGGCGGCGCCGAGCCCCCAGGCCACGGCCAGGGTGGTCGCCGCCGAGATCCCGCTGGCGAAGGCGTTCACCAGAGCCGGTCCCACCGGCCGGCCCTGGGCGGCGAGGAGCCTGGCGACCCGCGCGGGCACGCTGGTCGCCGTCCGCGCCGGGGTCACCGCGTCGCCTCGCCGTACGCCGCCAGGGTGCGCTCGGCCGTCCGGGCCCAGCTGTAGTGCTCCCGCACGTACGCCGCGCCGCGCCGGGCGAGCCGGTCCGAGCCCTGTGGGTCGCCGAGGCAGCCCAGCAGGAGCGCGGCCAGCTCGTCCGGATCGTCGTGGCCGCAGCGCAGCGCCCCGTCGCCGACGACCTCCGGCGAGTAGCCGGGACCGACGACGACAGGCCGGGCCAGTGCCATGGCCTCGACGGCGACCAGGCCGAACGGCTCGTACACGGAGGGGAAGACGCACACGTCGGCGGCGAGGAAGTGCGCGAACACCTCGGTGGACGGCAGGAACCGGTTCCCCGCGACCACGTGGGCGGCGGTGCCGGTCTCCTCGATCACCCGGGCCAGCACGGCGGCGTCGTCGGTCTGCGGGAGCTCGGCGCCGACGAGCACGACCCGGGTGCCGGCGTGCTCCTCGACGAGCCGGGGTACGGCACGTACCAGGGTGTGGACGCCCTTGTGGGACGACAGGCGGCCGGCGAAGACGACGAGCCGGCCCTCGCCGCCGGGCAGGTAGCGGCGCCGGACCTCCGAGCGGATCCGGTCGCGCTCCTCCTCGGGCAGGGCCGCCAGCCGCAGGAGCTCGGGATCCTCGAAACCGTGCGGCACGACGCGCACCCGGTCGGCCGGCCAGCCCCTGGCCGTCAGCTCGTCGCGCATCGCGGCGCTCGGCACCACGATGAGGCGCGCCAGCCGGGCCTGGGCCGTCTCCAGCGCGTCGAGGACGAGGGCGTGCCGGGGGCGACGCCGTCCCGGAGCCGCGTTGAGTTCGCGGGTGTGCACGTGGAACACGACCGGCAGGCGGCCGAGCACCCGGCACAGGATCCCGGCCGGGCAGCTCATCCAGTCGTGCACCGCGACGACCGCTCCGGCTCGTCCTGGCCCGGAGCGGCCCGCCTCGGAGCGCAGGATGCGTGCGGCGGCGCGCAGGTTGAACACGAGCAGCCCGGCCGTCCTGCCCAGCAGCCGCAGGGGCCGAGGAAGACGGGGATTCCCGACGAGGCCCAGGCCGGCCGAGGTCAGCCTGTGCAGCGTGAGGTCGCCGGAGCGTTCCGTCCGGGGGGTCCGGCGCCGCCCGGCGGCCCCCAGCACCTCGATGGGGATTCCGGATTCGCCGAGAGGGGCCGTCATCCTCTCGGCGTACCGCCCGAGACCTCCCACGATCTCCGGGGGAACCTCTGAGCAGACGGCGTAGATCCGGCTCGGACGGTCCATCAGTCCGCCCGCCGCAGGTAGGCCGTCCGGGCGAACTCGAGGTCGGCCGGGGTGTTGATGCCGCGCGCCTCGTCCGGGTCGCCGACCGGCACCGCGGTCACCGGCCGGCCCTGCCGGGACAGACAGGTGAGGAACGGCAGGAAGTTGATCTCGCCGGTGACCGCCCCGGGAACGGCGTCTGCCAGGAACCGGTTCCATGCCTCCGTGAGCTCGCGGGTGCCGAGACAGAAGACGCCGACGTCGCCGAGCCCGCCCGGACGGCACCGGTCGCCCTCGCGGGACATCCGTACGCGCAGCAGCCTGGAGGTCGCGGCGTCGTACTCGTACTCGACGTACGGGTCGGGCAGCGGGACCAGGGGGAGGACGAGTCCCGGCCGGTCCGGCGAGGCCGTCCGCGCATGAGCGCGCACGACCCGTCCGAGCGTCGCGGTCGACACGTTCGCCTGGTCGCCCCAGACCACCAGGATGGCGTCGTACCCCAGCCAGTACGGGGCCGCGCCGAAGACGGCGTCGCCCATGCCGGTGGGCGTGGCCTGGACGCTCACGGTGACCTGCCCGCGGGCGATCTCCTCGGCCGCGAGCCGCCGGAACGGGCCCTCTCCGCTGGGGGAGAGCACGACGTGGATGTGCTCGACCCATGGCCGCAGGCGGCGCAGGAGCAGGGACCAGACGGTCACACCGTCGGCGATCTCCAGCATGATCTTGGGGATTCCCGTGCCGAGGCGGCTGCCCTGCCCGGCCGCCGGAATCACCGCACAGGTACGCAGGTCACTCACGGTCGTCCGTCTCCGCGTCGATGAGGTGGATGAGCTGGTCCAGATGCCGTACCGGCAGGGCCCCCTGAGCGGGCAGGGCCGCGTGGACCTGGAGGGTCACCAGCCCGGCGCCGAGGGCGGAGGCCACCCCGTGGGCGGAGTCCTCCAGCACGAGGCAGTCGGCCGGGTCGAGGGACCACAGCCGGCAGGCGTGCAGGTAGAACCGAGGGTCGGGCTTGGCGCAAGCGACCTCGTCGGAGGTCAGCACCGCTCGGAAACAGCCGGTCAGGGCG
Source organism: Nonomuraea bangladeshensis (assembly GCF_039529455.1). Classification (NCBI taxonomy): domain Bacteria; kingdom Bacillati; phylum Actinomycetota; class Actinomycetes; order Streptosporangiales; family Streptosporangiaceae; genus Nonomuraea; species Nonomuraea bangladeshensis. Next base: position 45,968 of record NZ_BAAAMV010000024.1, on the reverse strand, counting down.
CCGGCCGACAACACCCGCCGCACCGACTCACGGCTGCCGCTGGTGACCAGGTAGAGCGTGCGGCCGGTGCGGGTCAGGCGCTCCAGGAGTTGGCGGGCGCCGGGAAGGAGGGTCACCATGCCGGCCTCGACGCGTTCGCGGTACAGCTCCTGCTTGCGCCGGATCAGGCGCTCGGCGTCCGCGGGGGCCGCGCCCAGCGTGGTCACCACCTCGCGTGTGCCGGCCCCCGCGTGGTCGCCGTAGCTGAAGGAGGTAAGCAGTTCCGGTGCGATCTCGGCGAGGGCCTCGCGGAAGGCCGCCTCGTGGACGGGAGAGGAGTCCACCAGCGTGCCGTCCAGGTCGCACAGCCAGACTCGCCTGGTGGAGACCAGCCTCGCCACGTCGGTGGACAGGACGTCCGTCCGGACGCGGACCACGCTCATACGGTCCTCACCAGGGCCGTCTCGCCGGCGGTCGTGCCCACGACGCCCGCGAGGGCGGAGAGGGTGCGCCGGCCGCAGTGCACGCCTGGGCGCTCGGGATCCTCCAGGTCCGTCACGATCCAGCGCGCCCTTTCCCAGCCGCCGCCGTCCACGGCGCCGGCGAACGTGGCCCGATGGCACAGGACGTGGGTCACCGTGCGCCGCTCGTTGTACGGATCGCCCAAGTAGGACAGGGTGCGCCGCACGAGCGCACGCGGGCCCAGCCCCTGGACGTCGTGGTCGTCGTGGATGTTGACGACGAAGACCTTGGCGGCGGCCCGGCTGTCGGAGACGGCGTCCGCGACGCCGGGAGTGAGATACGTGGGCAGCAGCGAGGAGTGCGGTGTCCCGGGACCGTACACGATGAGGTCCGCGTCGCGGATCGCGCGGTCCGCCTCGGGGTTCAGCGTCACCTCGGCCGCCGCGCCGGCCAGAACCGGCCGGACGAGTTCGGCGGGAAGTGCCTGGAGTTCGGCGCGGCGCTCCGGGCTGACCGGCTCGCGCAGCAGGTACAGGTCGGTGATGGCGGTGTCGCACTGAGGGGCGACGATGTCGGCCTCGTCGGTGAGGATGCGGCCGTCCTGCTTGAGGGCGGTCAGGTAGGCGTTCTCGCCGTTCGTCACGTTGAGCAGACGGGCGGGTGACCGGAAGGTCGCGGCGCACGCGCGGACCGCGGCGTTGAAGTCCTCGCCCAATCGCAGGTAGGCCCCGGCGAACAGCAGGTTGCCCAGCGCGCAGCCGGCGAGGGCGAGCTCCTCGGGGTCACGGCCGAGCCGGCCCGTCATGAACGACAGGTCCCGTACCGCTTCGGCACGCGTCCGGGCCGGCAGCGCGGCGAACATCCGCCGGTCCTGATGACCGCCGATGCCGTCGCTCGGGGAACCCTCCGCCGATTCCCGGGCCGCCAGCGCGCGGACGATGGCGGCGAGGTCGTGGTAGGTCGCCCCCGGCGGTAGCCGGTGCTCCAGCAGGGCGATCATGGCCGCCTGCGCCGGGATGCCGGCGTCGAGGTGAAGCAGGAGGTTCTTGCGGAAGTCCGACGGCCCCAGCATGCCGGGGAGGTAGCGCCGGAGCATCCCGGTGGACGACCCGTTGTCGTACCCGTTGATCACCACCGACAGGGTGGTCCCGGGCGTTCGTACGAGTCCACGAGCGATGCTGGACCCGCCGCGGCCGCCGCTGAACAGCACCGCGGCTGCTCCTTCGAGGTGTTCCACGGTCATCCCGCCTCCTCGGGGCCAGAGGCAGTGCGTAGGACGCCTCGGCGCAGCAACCAATGGCGGTAGCCGAGATAGGCGACGAACAGGGCGCGGTCGCACGCGCCGCGCCAGAACCGCCAGCCGCGTCGGCCGCTGCCGCGCTCCCGATGTTCGATGGGCACCTCGACCCACTGGTGGCCGATCTCGGCGACCCGCGCGGTGATCTCGGTCGAACAGTTCATCCCGCCCGCCTCCAGCGGCAGCGCCCGGAACAGCGGGCCGTGCACCACCTTGAAGACCGAGTTGAAGTCGCGGTAGCGCGTGCGGTGCAGCAGGTTGCTGATCGCGCCGCTGGCTGCCGACCCCCACCGGTACGCCAGGCCGTCGGCCTTCCTGATCCGGGCACCGGAGAACGCCATGGCCTCCCCTGCCTGGATCCTCGGCAGGACGCGGTCGAGGTTCGCGATGGGAAACTGCCCGTCGGAGTCGAGCAGTACGACCCAGTCGAACCGGGTGCGGGCGATGGCGGCGGCGATCGCGGCGCCCGCCCCGCGGTTGTGCTCGAACGTGACGACCACCAGCTGAGGGCAGTCGTACGACAACCCGGCCAGGACGGCGCTCGTGGCGTCGACGCTGCCGTCGTCGCAGACGACGATCTCCCACTCGCCGACCGACGGATGCCGCTCCAAGTACTCCCGCCACTCGGTGACCACGGCCGCGATGGTGTCCGCCTCGTTGTAGGCGGGCGCCGCCACGGAGACATCGACGGTGCGGGTAGAGGTCGGGAGGCCGCGGGGAAAGGTCAGCATGGTTCCACCTCCTCTGGCTTCGGGTGAACGGGTGGGCTGGTTCCGACGACGAGGCCGGTCATCGCACCCGGGCGGAGGACGCGATTCCCAGCAGGCGATCGATCCACCGGTCCAGCGGGAGCAGCGCGACCCCGACGACGATCGGGACGTGCGCCAGCGCGAACAGGATCGTCGCGCCGAAAGAGATGGGGCCGCCGGTGAACACCGCGATGTGGGGGGCGTCGATACGTTCGGGGATCGGGATGGGGTTCACCAGCTGCCACATGATGTCGAGGAAGCCGGAGAACACGATGAGGACGCCGTTCACCGCGATCTTGAGGCAGTTTCCGGGGCTTCCGCCCCCCAGCCGGTAGGCCGCGGCCACGCTCAGCACGATCCCGGGATAAAGCAGCAGGTAGAGGTGCGTGTAGAAGCCGTCACCCTGCACGCGGGCAGTGTCGCCGTAGTAGAAGTAGCTGATTCTGGGGAGCACGTAGCCGGTGAAGAAGACGAGCGGGACGTACAGCAGCCAGTACAGGCGCCGCGATGCCCATGGGAAGAACGCGATCCCGCAGCACAGACAGGCGAACGCCAACAGCTTGAGGCCGAGTTGCCACGCCGCCTGGATCTCCCGGCCGTGCGGCGTGGCCAGCCAGACGAACGCGGCTCCGCCCCCGCCTCCGAGCAGGGCGATCCACCAAAGGTGAGGAGCCCAGGCGCGCGGTGACCTGAGAACGATGTCGCCGGGCAAGGGATTCTTCTCACTCACTAAATGCGGGGCGTCACTGTCCGCCGTCATCGACCGGCCTCCGGGGAAGATAAAGGAAAGGCGCACGTGCTGCGCGCAAGGGAGTTCTACGGGCAAAAGACTGTGGCCAACTTCGCCTTACTGTCAACACTCTTGCAATAATTCCCGCAGGTCAGAAAGGGAGATCACGCTGACGAGCTGAAATGAGTTTCCCTTGGTGCCGCATCTTGCAATGGGCGGAAGGACGATTGAACTTTGGGCGGCGAAAGGTGGCGAAGGGAAGAGGTCGCCAGCAGCGGGGACAGAAGTAAGGGTGGCGCCTGCGATTCCGAAAAGGCGCAGAGTGAATCGCAGGATGTTGTCGCACTTCTTGCCTGCCGAAGCCCCGTTCCATGGAACGAGGTCACGTCCACGGGCTGGGCGGTCGACGCCCAGCCCGTGGCGATGGGTCCGGGCTAGCCGGCGAGGCTGACGCCTCGGGCGGTCAGCAGCGCCCCCTGCGCGTCGCGCTCCACGGCCACGACCTGGCCGCGGCGCGCCTGGTCGATCAGGTCCTCGTCACGCGGATCCACGCGGAGAGCGGCGTAGGAGGCCCACTCGGGCCAGGCGGCCCGCTGCTCGTCGGTGAGCGCGCCCGGCACCAGGCGGATGATGCGGTAGTCGCCGGTCAGCTCGCCCTTGTCGTGGCCGATGCCGTCCGGGGCGAACGCCAGGGTGTACTGGCGCGCGGATCCGGGCCGGACGTTCCACGCGATGGTGGAGCGGTCGATCCAGTGTGCCTCCGCCTTGTCGAGGTCCACGTCGGCGACGCGGGCCGGCGGCTGGGGCAGGACGTCGCCCGGCGAAGCGGCCAAGCGCCACACTTCGTGACCGGTGGTCGCCACATCCAGCGACTGGTTGTCGGGAAGGTCCTTCTCGTCGCCCTTGTGCAGGATGTAGCTCACGTTCTTGCCGCCCTCGGTGAGCGGCACCTCGAAGACCGCGCCGAACGCGTCGTACCGGGCCGGTCGCAGCGGCGCCGACCATTCGGTGGGCTGCCGGACGTCACCCCACAGGTGCAGCCCCCAGCCGTCGTAGTCGCCGCCGGGTCGCCGGTAGTGCAGGACCATGGTGTTACGAGCCGCGGCCTCCGAAGGATGCACCTGCTCGGAACCCGAGTTCACGTACGCCTCCGCCTGACGGCCGGGCGTCACCGACTGGTCGCCCCCGGGGTCCTTGGCGTCGCCGCGGTGGATCACGAAGTTCACCGGCACATCCGCGTCACGCACCGGGACCCGCCAGTACAGCCCGAACGCGTCGGTTCCGTCGGGCACGCGCGGCTCGCTCCACTGCGTGGCCGCGCCGTCGGCCAGGCCCTCGCCCCACAGATGCAGGCCCCAGCCGGTGTAGGCCGCGTCCGGCCGGTTGTAGCGGATGGTCACGAACCCTTGGGCGGCGGCCCGGGAGACGTGCACGTCCTGTTTGCCCTGGACGAGCCAGATCTCACCGTTCCGCGCCGGATTGACGGTGCGTGGAGCCCCGTCGGCTCCGTCGGCGCCGCGAACGGTCAGGGTGACGTTCGCGGCGTTCTCCCGGAGCTTGATCCAGGCGAAGCGGCCGAACGCGTCCTGGCCGGTGAGCGGCGCGGCGCCCGGCTGCGCGACGTCGCCTGAGACCTCCAGGTCCCAGCCGTCGTAGTCGCCTCCCGGCCGCGCGTAGTGCACCACCAGCCAATCGCGCCGCGCCGCCCCGGGCTCCGGCGCCTGCGGCTCGGGGCCGACCACGGCGGAGGCCCTGGCCGAGGCCAGCCGTCCCGCGGAGTCCTCGACGACCGCCTTGTAGATGACGGGGGTCCCCGCCCGCAGCCCTGTCAGATCGTGGAAGACGCGGAAGGTGCGCCCGTTGGGCGCCGTGTCGGTGCCGAGCACCCGCCACGGTCCCGAGCCGGCCTTCGCGGCGAAGGTGACGCGGTCGAAGCCGGTGCCGGGAACGGTCGCCTTGATCTCGACGCGACCGTCGCCGTCGGCGCCGCGGATCTCGGCGCCCGGCAGTTCGAGGGCGATGGACGGGCGCGCGGCGGGCGCGTCGAGCGGACGCGCCGCCTTGTAGACAACGGCCGACAGCGGCGGGACGGTGGTGGTGAGGACGCGCCCGGCGTCGGCGCGCAGAACGTCGGGACCGGTGCCGTACAGCCTGGTGAAGCTCATGCCCGCCGTGTAGGTGGGGATGGCGGCCTTGGCTGGCTGCTCGGCGTTGTTCACCGCGACGACGTACTCGACGCGCCGCCCGGCGTCGATGCGGGAGAAGGCGTACACGCCGCCCTGCGCGAGGCGCTCGATCTGCGCGCCGTCGGCCAGGGTCGGGTGGGTGTCGCGGAGCCGGGCCAGGGCGGCGATCCCCTTGTAGAGCGGGTGGCCGGTGTCGTAGTTGTCCGTCGCGTGCGTGGACGTGGTGCCGATCAGGTCGTCCGACAGATAGGACGCCGCCTTCGAGGCGAACATCGGCTGCCGCGCGTCCCTGTCGCCGCCCTTGCCGGTGAAGCCCTGCTCGTCACCGTAGTAGACGACCGGCTGACCGCGCGTCAGGTACATCAGCTCGTGCGTGAGCAGGTCCCGGCGCAGCAGCTCCTCGTCGCTCGCGCCCGGATTGTCCTGCGCCAGGAAGCGGCCGATGCGGCCCATGTCGTGGTTGCCGAGGAACGTGGGCAGGCTGGAGGCGTCGGAGTCGGCGTCCGTGTAGGAGTCGTCGGCGGCGTACAGGCGTGACAGGCGGCTCGCGTCAGCGGTGCCGCCGCCGTACGACCGCGCGGCCTCCTGGAACGGGAAGTCCAGAGTGGCGTCCATACCACCGCGGGTGGAGTAGCGGCTGGTCTCGGACGGGTCGCTGGAGTACACCTCGCCGAACATGAAGAACCGCTCGTTGCCGAGCTTGGCGGCGTAGCCGTGCAGCGCGGGGGAGAAGCGCTCCCAGAACTCCATGTTGACGTGCTTGGCGGTGTCGATGCGGAAGCCGTCGATGTCGGTCTCCCGCACCCACGTGCGGTAAATGTCGATCATCCCTTGGACGACTTCGGGCCGCTCGGTCCACAGGTCGTCGAGCTGGGAGAAGTCACCGTGCTGCGAGCTCTCCCCGGCGAAGGTGGAGTCGCCCCTGTTGTGGTACATGGTGACGTCGTTCAACCACGCGGGCTTCTTGACGACGCCGTCCACGGGCACGGGCGTGTACGGGAACGCCCCTTCGTCCACCTTCGGGAACGGCTTCGAGCCGTCGGCGTGGTCGCCGTCGTCGAAGGGCTTGCCCGTCGCGTCGACGTACGGATAGGCGGCCTTGGACCGGTAGCCGTACTGCTTCTCCTTGTAGTCGATGCCGTCGGCGGTGTGGTTGGTGATGATGTCGAAGAAGACTTTCATCCCGCGCCGGTGCGCCTCTTTGACCAGCTTCTTCATGTCGGCGTTGGTGCCGAGATGGGGGTCGATGGAGGTGAAGTCGGTGATCCAGTAGCCGTGGTAGCCGGCCGTCGTCCCCTGCACGGGACGGTTGCGGAACGCCGGTGTGATCCACAGCGCCGTGGTGCCCAGGCCCTTGATGTAGTCGAGCCTGGCCATCAGCCCCGCGAGGTCTCCACCCTGGTAGAAACCGGTGTCGGTGGGGTCGAAACCGGTGGCGAGTCGGTCGCCGGACAGCCCGCCACGGTCGTTGCCAGGAGTGCCGTTGGCGAAGCGGTCCGTCATGGCGAAGTAGAACCGCTCGCGGCTCAGCGGGAGGTCGCGGCGCTGTCTGGCCAGCTGCCGGTCGCTCGGCTCGCGGTCGCCCATCCCTTGAAGGGCGGACGGCGCCGTGCCGGCCTGGTGGTGAGCGGCTGCCTGGGCGGGAACGGGTGGCGTGAGGGGGAGGAGCAAGGGGAGCGCGAGGAAGGCGGACGCCAGCCCGAGCTTGCGTAACCGATGAGAAGGGGTGTTCAGGGGCACGGCGGCCTCCAGAGGGCGATCAGGGTGCGCAACTAGTTCCCGGAAACTACCTAGGAGATGAAGCTTCTGCAAGAGTTTGCAAGACAGTTGCAGGGACGGAACTGGACGACGGACGCCCTGGAGGGCGTCATGTCAGGCGTTCGGCTCCTCTCGGCAGGCCACCGAGTGCTGCTTCCGCTTGTAAAGCGGGCAAAGGCGCGGGTCATGGTGGGAAGGGAAGACGGTAAAATCACCGGCATGACCATGCGCCTCGCCGACATCGCCGCCCAAGCGGGCGTGAGTGAGGCGACTGTGAGCCGGGTGCTTAACGGCAGACCCGGTGTGGCGGCCGACACCAGGCAGGCCGTCCTCACCGCCCTTGACGTGCTGGGCTACGAGCGTCCGTTGAAGCTGCGGCAGAACCAGACCGGGCTGATCGGCCTGATCCTGCCCGAGCTCAACAACCCCATCTTCCCGGCGTTCGCGCAGGTCATAGAGAGCGCTCTGGTGTTGTCGGGCTACACGGCCGTGCTGTGCACGCAGACTCCTGGCGGCGTCACGGAAGACGACTACACCACCCTGCTGCTGGAGCGCGGCGTCGCCGGAATCATCTTCGTCAACGGGCTGCACGCCGACTCGCGCTCCGACCGCACCCGCTACGTGCGGCTGGCCGAGCTGGGCCTGCCAATGGTGCTCATCAACGGCTTCCGTCCCGACATCCCCGCGCACTTCATCTCCAACGACGACGTCGCCGCGCTCGACATGGGGGTCAACCACCTGGTGTCTCTGGGCCACCGGCGGATCGGGCTCGCGGTCGGGCAGGAGCGTTTCGTTCCGACCATCCGCAAGACGCAGGGATTCGAGCGCGGCATGGCCGCCTACGCCGGCGTCACCGACGTCTCCGAGCTGGTCGTCAACACCCTCTACACCGTCGAGGGCGGCCAGTCCGCGGCGCAGCAGCTGCTGGAGCGCGGCTGCACGGCCATCTGCTGCGGCAGCGACATCATGGCCATCGGCGCGATCAGGGGCGCCCGCAACCTCGGGCTTCGCGTCCCGGAGGACGTCTCGGTCGTGGGCTTCGACGACACGCCGATGACGGCCTACCTCGACCCGCCACTGACCACCATCAGGCAACCGGTCCGCGACATGGCCCTGGCGGCCGTCGCGAGCCTGCTGGACGAGATCCAGGGCCTGCCCGCGCCTCGCGCGGAGCTGTTGCACCGCCCTGAGCTGGTGGTCCGCCGCTCGACGGCTCCGGTCCGCGCCGCCGTTCCCACCAGCTGACCCCTGCCGGATCCCGCGAGGTCCCGGCTTTCGCCGTGCCCTCTTGCGGGCGGAAGCCGGCGCGAACAACCGTCCCGTAACGGCGCCCCTCCACTGGGTTGGGCGGCCGCAAGCGGAATGTTCCCGATGCGCGTCCTATTTCCGAAAAGCTGCATCACTCGACTACATAGAGTGATGATCTGACGCCTTGCTGCAAAGATAACGAAAAGAGTGTCTCTGTATGAAAGGTCTTTCAATTTTTCTTGCAGCCGCGTAACGTCCTCCTCACTTCCCAGGACCCCGGCGGCGAGGTACCGCAGGGCGTGTCCTCAACCCCGGCCTGAAACGAGGAGACAGAGATGCGGCAAGCCCTTTCAGCCGTGACGATGGTCGCGGCACTCGCGCTCGCGGTCAGTGCGTGCGGCGGTGGCGGCGGCACCACGTCCTCGGCGGCGCCGTCCAGCGCGGCCCCCGCGGACCCGACCCAGATCAGCGGTGAGATCACCTGGTGGGACACCGTCCGTCCCGACAGTGAGGGCCCGACCTTCCAGAAGCTGATCAAGGAGTTCGAGGCCAAGTACCCGAAGATCAAGGTCAAGTACGTCAACGTCCCCTCCGACCAGGCGCAGAACCAGTTCCAGACCGCGGCCCAGGCTGGCACGGGCGCTCCTGACGTGATCCGCTCCGAGGTCGCTTGGACGTCGCAGTTCGCCGAGCTGGGCTACCTGCAACCGCTGGACGGCACCCGCGCGGTCGACAACGAGGCCGACTACCTGCCGGGCCCGCTGAGCAGCACCAAGTACAACGGCAAGACGTGGGCGGTGCCGCAGGTCACCGACACGCTCGCGCTGCTGTACAACAAGCGGCTGCTGAAGGAGGCCGGCCACGACGAGGCCCCCAAGACGATGGCGGAGCTCAAGCAGACCGCCTTGGACGTCAAGGCTAAGGCCGGCGCCAACGGCCTGGCGCTGAACGTGGACGGCTACTTCCTCCTGCCGTTCATCTACGGCGAGGGCGGCGACCTCCTGGACGTCCAGAACAAGAAGGTCGTGGTCAACTCGCCGCAGAACGTCAAGGCGATGACCGAGCTGCAGGACCTCATCACGTCGGGCGCGGCGGCCAAGCCGGCGCTGCAGGACAGCTACGCCAACGCGATGACCGCGCTCAAGGACGGCAAGACCGCGATGATCTACAACGGCCCGTGGTCGCTGTCGGAGGTCTACCAGGGCAAGGAGTTCAAGGACAAGGAGAACCTCGGCATCGCCCCCGTGCCCGCCGGCTCCGCCAAGGCCGGCGCCCCCACCGGCGGCTGGAACCTGGCCGTCTACGCCGGTTCGAAGAACATCGAGGCGTCGTACGAGTTCCTGCGCTTCATGAGCTCCTCCACCTCGCTGGCCACCGTCTCCAGTGAGCTGGGCCTGCTGCCGACCCGTTCGTCGAGCTTCGACGACCCGAGGGTCAAGGCCAACCGGGACGTCGCGGTCTTCAAGCCGATCCTGGACACGGCGGTGCCGCGCCCCTGGATCCCCGAGGGCGGCCAGCTCTTCCAGCCTCTGCTCGAAGCCTTCCAGGGGCTCGTCGGCGGAGCCAAGCCAGAGGAGACGCTGAGCAAGACCGAGCAGCAGTTCCAGCAGGTCATGAAGGCCTGGAGCTGAGCGTGGCGGTCTCGACCGGACGTGTGAGAAGCACGCCCAGCGCCGGCGCCCATCACGGCCGGCGCCGGGGCGGCCGCGCCCCGGGCCCGCTGCGGCGGGCCCTGGGGCGGCACTGGTACGCCTGGGCCATGGTCGCGCCGGTGCTGGTCGTCATCGGCGTACTGATCGGCTGGCCACTCCTGCGCGGCGTCTACCTGTCCCTGACCGACGCCACCGAGGCCAACGTCGGCCGGACGATCGGCGTCAACGTCATCCCGGCCAGCTACGAGTTCGTCGGACTGGACAACTACCTCGACATCCTGACCAGCAGCCTGTTCTGGGACAAGCTCACCTGGACGGTGATCTGGACGGTGTCCTGCGTCGGCCTGCACTACGGCCTGGGCCTCGGCCTGGCCATGCTGCTGCACCGCCGGATGCGCTTCCGCTCGGTCTACCGCATGTTGCTGATCCTGCCGTGGGCGATCCCCGGCTTCGTGGCCGCCTTCATCTGGCGCTACCTGTTCAACAGCGACTTCGGCGTCATCAACGCGATGCTGAAGGCCGCCGGCCTCGGCGCGGTCGGCTGGCTGGACGACCCGACCACCGCCAAGCTGGCCGTCATCGCGGTCAACGTGTGGGTCGGCGTGCCGTTCATGATGGTGGCCCTGCTGGGCGGCCTGCAGGCGATCCCGGCCGATCTCTACGAAGCCGCGGCGGTCGACGGCGCGACCCCCTGGCAGCGCTTCCGGCACATCACGCTGCCGATGCTGCGGCCGGTGTCGGCGACGGTCGTCCTGCTCGGCACGATCTGGACGTTCAACATGTTCCCCGTGATCTTCCTCATCACGAGAGGAGGCCCTGGCAGTGACACGGAGATCCTCGTCACCTACGCCTTCAGGGAGGCGTTCACGGGGGTCCGCAACTACTCCGGCTCGGCCGCGTGGGGCGTGATCATCCTGGCTCTGCTCATCGTGCTGGCCAGCGTCTACCGGCGCGCGCTGCGCAAGCAAGGGGAGGTCTGGTGAGCACCGTGAACACCCGCCCGGTCGCCGGCCAAGGCGACAGGCGCGGCCCTCTCGCGTCCGTGCTGTTGCACGCCACCCTGATCGCGGCCAGCGTCATCTCGCTGTTCCCGGTCGTCTGGCTGGTGCTGACGTCGCTGAAGCCGCGCGACGGGTGGCTGTCGGCCGAGCTGGAGCTGTTCAACCAGCCGTCGCTGACGAACTACTCCCGGGTGTTCAGCGAGACCGAGTTCCCCGTCTGGCTGCTCAACTCGGTGGTGGCCGCGGGCCTGACCACCGTGCTCGGCGTCTTCCTCGCCTCGACCACCGGGTACGCGCTCAGCCGGTTCTCCTTCCCGGGGCGGCGCGGGATCATGTGGCTGCTGCTGATCACCCAGATGTTCCCCGTCGCCATCCTCATCGTCCCGCTGTACAACCTGATGGCGGCGCTCGGGCTGCTCAACCAGATTCCGGGGCTGATCGTCGCGTACATGACGATCGCGGTGCCGTTCTGCGCCTGGATGATGAAGAGCTACTTCGACTCCATCCCGCGGGAGATCGACCAGGCCGGGCTGATCGATGGCCTGACGCCGTTCGGCACGTTCTGGCGGGTGATCCTGCCGCTGGCCCGGCCGAGCCTGGCCGTCACCGCGTTCTACTGCTTCATGACCGCGTGGGGCGAGGTGGCGTACGCGACGGTCTTCATGTCGCAGGAGGACAAGCGCACCCTCGGCGTCGGCCTGCAGCAGTTCGTCGGCCAGCACTGGTCCGACTGGGGACTGCTGACCGCCTCCGCCGTGCTCATCGCGGTCCCCGCCGCGGCGGTCTTCCTGGTCGTCCAGCGCCATCTGGTGGCCGGCCTGACCAGCGGCGCCACCAAGTCATGAGGCGGGCCGCGACCCTTCCCTCCAGCCATCCGCATCCGACCGATCGGGGAGACACATGACCGAACTGGCCGAGGACGCCGCGCGGGCGGCCGCCGCCACCCGCTGGTGGCGGGACGCGGTGATCTACCAGGTGTACGTACGCAGCTTCGCCGACAGCGACGGTGACGGCGTCGGCGACCTGCCGGGCGTGCGCAGCCGGCTGCCCTACCTGGCGGACCTGGGCGTGGACGCCCTCTGGCTGACCCCGTTCTACCCCTCGCCCATGGCCGACTTCGGCTACGACGTCGCCGACTACCGGGACGTCGACCCGCTGTTCGGCACGCTCGCCGACGCCCGCGAGCTGATCGCCGACGCGCACGCGCACGGCCTGCGCGTCATCGTCGACGTGGTGCCGAACCACACCTCCGACCGGCATCCCTGGTTCGCCCGGGCCCTCGGGGGCGGCCCCGACCGCGACCGCTACATCTTCAGGGACGGCCGGGGGGCGAACGGCGAGCTGCCGCCCAACGACTGGGAGTCCGTCTTCGGCGGTCCCGCCTGGACCCGGGTGGAGGACGGCCAGTGGTACCTTCACCTGTTCGCCCCCGAGCAGCCGGACCTGAACTGGGAGCACCCGGAGGTGCACGCCGAGTTCGAGGGCGTGCTCCGCTTCTGGCTCGACCTGGGGGTCGACGGCTTCCGCGTCGACGTCGCCCACGGCATGGTCAAGGCGCCGGGGCTGCCGGACGTCGGCCGTACCGGCCAGGTCGAGATGATCGGCACCGCCGTCGTGCCGTTCTTCGACCAGGACGGCGTGCACGACATCCACCGCGCCTGGCGGCGCGTCCTCGACTCCTACCCGGGAGAGCGGATCGGCGTGGCCGAGGCGTGGGCCCCCACCGCCGAGCGGCTGGCCGACTACGTCCGCCCGGACGAGCTGCACCAGGCGTTCAACTTCCACTTCCTGAAGACCCCCTGGGACGCCGCGCAGCTGCGCGCGGTCATCGACGAATCGCTGCACACCGCCGCGCTCGTCGGCGCGCCCTCGACCTGGGTGCTGTCCAACCACGACGTCAAGCGGCACGTCACCCGCTACGGCGGCGGCGAGCGGGGGCTGCGCCGGGCCCGCGCCGCGGCCCTGCTCGCGCTGGCGCTCCCTGGCTCCGTCTACGTCTACCAGGGGGAGGAGCTGGGCCTGCCCGAGGTGCTCGACCTGCCGGAGGAGTGCCTGCGCGACCCCCAGCGGCTGCGCGACCCCGACAGCGGCCGGGACGGTTGCCGCGTGCCCGTTCCCTGGACGCGCGAGTCCGGCTGGAACGACCCGTGGCTGCCCATCCCGGAGGAGTGGGCGGGGCTGAGCGTCGAGGCCCAGCGGGACGACCCCGGCTCGACCCTGGAGCTGTACCGGACGGCGCTGCGGCTGCGTCGCGAGTGCGCCGAGCTCGGTGACGGCGACCTCACCTGGCTCGACGCGCCGTTCGGGACGCTCGCCTTCACCCGCGGCGACGGATTCACCTGCGTCGTCAACCTCAACGACCACGAGGTGGAGCCACGCGTCGAGGGCGAGCTGCTGCTGGCCAGCGCCCCGCTGATCGACGGCGCGCTCCCGCCCGACTCGGCCGCCTGGTGGAGGCGGCCCTCGTGGTAGCCGCGGCCGGGAACGGGACGCCCCGGCTCATCGACATCGCCGCGCTCGCGGGGGTGAGCGAGGCGACGGTCAGCCGGGTGCTGAACGGCCGGCCAGGAGTGTCGGACCAGACCCGGCGGTCCGTGCTGACCGCGCTCGACCTCGCGGGGTACGAGCGGCCGGCGCGGATCAAGCAGCGCAGCCGCGGGCTCGTGGGCCTGGTGACGCCCGAGCTGGACAACCCGATCTTCCCGGCCTTCGGGCAGGCGATCGAGAAGGCGCTCACCCAGCACGGTTACACGCCGGTGCTGTGCACGCAGCTGCCCGGCGGCGCCCCCGAGGACGAGTTCACCGAATTGCTCCTCGAATGCGGCGTCAACGGAATGATCTTCGTGTCGGGGCTGCACGCGGACACGACCGCGCGTGCCGACCGCTACACCAGGCTGGTGGCGCAGAGCGTGCCGATCGTCCTGCTGAACGGGTACGCCGCCGACGTCGAGGCGACATTCCTGTCCACCGACGACCGATTAGCGGCCCGGCTCGCCGTCCAGCACCTGCACGACCTCGGGCACGTGCGGATCGGGCTGGCCGTCGGCCAGGCCAGGTTCGTGCCCGTGGTCAGGAAGGTCGAGGGCTACCGGCAGGCCATGGCGACACTCGGACTCGGCGGGGCCGACGAGTCGCTGATCGCCCACTCGCTCTTCTCCGTCGAAGGCGGGCAGGCGGCCGCGTCCCAGCTCCTGGACCGCGGCTGCACAGGACTGGTCTGCGCGAGCGACCTCATGGCGATCGGTGCGATCAGGGCCTGCAAGGAGCGCGGGCTCGACGTGCCGCGCGACGTGTCGGTGGTCGGCTACGACGACTCCACGCTCATCGCCTACACCGACCCGCCCCTGACGACGATGCGCCAGCCGGTGCAGGTCATGGCGACCGCGGCGGTCGACGCGCTCCTGGAACTGGTCGCCGGTGGACCCTACCGGCACCAGGAACTGATGTTCCGGCCGGAGCTCATCGTCCGCTCCTCGACCGGCTCAGGGCCCAACATCATCCGTTGACCGAAGGAAGAAGGGAGGCGAGGGTGTGGAGGCCGAGCTGACCATCCCCGGCCTGTTACAGGCCCGCGCCGAGGCCGAGCCGGACAGAGCGGCCATCGTCGTGGACGGCCGGGGCGAGCTGACCTTCGGCGCATGGGCGTCGCGCTCCAACGCGGTGGCGCACGGCCTGCTGGACCGGGGGCTGCGGCCCGGCGATCGGGTGGGGCTGCGCTTCGGGGGAGCACGGTGGATCGACTACGCCGTGGCCTACTGCGGGGTTCAGAAGGCGGGCGGAGTCGCCGTCCCCCTGGCCGCGGCGCAACCCGTACGCGTCACGGACGACATCCTCGACCGGTGCGACGCCGTCGGCGTGCTGCAGGAGGACACCGGCTGTGCGGCCGGGCCGGGCCGATGGGCGGCCACGATCGAGGAGGTCGAGTCCGCCGACGACACGCCGCCCGGCATCGAGGTCAGTCCCTCCCGGCTCGCGCAGATCGTCTACACGTCGGGGACGACCGGAGACCCCAAGGGCGTGGCCGCCAGCCACGCCAACCTCACGTACGGGCGCCACCCGATGCCGCGCCGCCGCGCGTACGCGCACTCCCGGCACTTCCTGCACGCCTTCCCCATCGGCACGAACGCGGCCCAGATGATGCTGATGGACGCCCTCACCGCGTACCCGGCGGCGCTGGCGCTGCCGCGGTTCGACGCCGCGGAGTTCTGCCGGCTCGTCGAGGCGTACCGGGTGGGGACCGTGTTCCTGGTGCCGTCCATGGCGATCGAGCTGCTCGGCTCGGCCGCCAGGCGACGCCAGGACCTGTCGAGCGTCGTGCTCGTCGGCTCCTCGGCCGCCGCCCTGCCGCCCGCTCTGGCGCAGGACCTGGCCGCGGCCTTCCCCGGCGCCGTCCTGGTCAACACCTACACCTCCACCGAGGCGATGCCGGCCGGGACCACGATGGTCCTGGACCCCGAGCGGCCGGGGTCGCTGGGCAGGGCGAGCGACCCGGGCGACCTCGTGATCCGCGACTCCGGCGGGCGTGTCCTGCCGCCGGGCGAGGTGGGCGAGGTCTGGCTGCGCTGCCCGGCGCCGCCGCGCTCGTACTTCGCAGACCCCGGCGGCAGCGCCGCCGTGTTCAGGGACGGCTGGGTGCGCATGGGGGACGTCGGCCACCTGGACGACGCCGGATACCTCTATCTCGCCGACCGCGCGGGCGACGTCATCAAGTCGGGCGCGCTCAAGGTCTCGACGCTGCGTGTCGAGGCCGCTCTGCACGAGCACCCGCTCGTGGCGGAGGCGGCGGTCGTCGGGGTTCCCCATCCCGTGATGGGCGAGGTCCCGTCGGCGGCCGTACGGCTTCGGGGGCACGTACGGCTGGAGGAGCTGCGCGACTTCCTCACCACGCGCCTGGCCAGGCACGAGCTGCCGACCAGGATCGCGGTGGTGGACGACTTCGCGCGCAACGAGGCGGGCAAGGTGCTCAAACCAGCCGTGCGCGCCCTGTTCACCGGCGCTTCCACGCGGGTGCCGTTGACGGCGGCGCAACTCGCCGACCTGGCCGGCGACCCTTCGCCGCACGAGTCGGCGCTGCGCGTGCACGATCCCCTCGACCTGGCCGCGCTCCGCCGCGCGCTGGCCGATCTCGCCGCCCGGCACGACGCCTTGCGCATGACGTTCCCCGGCGGGGGCGTCGCCGAGATCGCCGACGGTCTCGCCCCTGACCTGGAACGGGTGGAGGGAGGGACGGCGGCCCTCACCGGAGCGCTCCGAGCCGCCTTCGACGCCAGGCGCGGGCCGCTGCTGCGCGCCGTGGTCGCCGAGACGCCGGACGGCGGGCGCCTGCTCGGGCTCGCCGCGTATCCCCTGGTGTGCGACGCCTGGTCACTCGACCTGCTCGTCCAGGAGCTCGGCATCCTGTACGGCGCCGCGTACCACGGCAGGCCGGCCGGCCTGCCGCCGGTGGAGACGACGTACGCCGGCTTCGTCACCGCCGCCCACGCCGGGTCAGGTGCTCCGACGCCCGTGACCCGGCCGGGCCCGGTCTTCGACACCGGGCCGGCGGAATGGGTTCCCGTGGTGATCGCCGCCGGGACGGTCGGCAGGCTGCGTCGCGCCGCACGGGCCAGGGGCACTGCTCCGGGCAGCCTGGCGCTCGTGGCGTGGGCGTCCGCGCTCGCCGAAGAGCATGGCTCCGCGTGCGTGCTCGTCCGCTCGCCGGGGCGTACCACCCCGGGCGCCGCCGGATTGGTCGGTCCCTTGGGCGTGGACATCCCCGGCCTTCCTGAGCAGGTCGTCGAAGCGGCCGACGCCGAGGCTCATCGGTTCCGGCCCGTGCCCCCGCACGCCGGACGGTTCACCTTCGAAGGACTGCGGCCCGAGCCTGACCTGCCCGGACTGCGGACCGAGCCGCTGCCGCTCCCCGCGCCCACGCCTCCGCACGGGCCACCCCGGCTCACCTTGACCGCGCAGCCCGACGGCAGCCTGTCCGGCCACTGCGAAGGGCGTTCGGCGGCGCGGGCGGCCGAGTCCTTCACCCACCACCTGGGCCTGCTCCTCTCGTGAGCACCCCCTGAAACACCGCACCTCGTGATCGGAAGTGAAACCTCAGCGATGGCCATTCCCACGATGACCGATCATCCGCGCATCCGGGCCTCCCTCGCCCAGCAGGGCATCTGGTTCAACGAACGCCTCGGCGGCCTCGGAACCGTCTACTCCATGCCGTTCTCGGTCCTCTTCACCGGGCCGCTCGACGTGGCGGCGCTCGATGCCGCCTGCACGGCGCTGGTCCGCAGGCATCCCTTATTGGCCGCCGTCGTCGCCGAGGACAGAGGGGAACCGTACCTCGTCGAGTCGGCACGGCCGCCCCGGCTTGCGGTCGTGGAGGTCGCCGGGCGCGAGCCGGACGAACTGGTCCGCGCCGAGCTCCTGCGCCCGTTCGACCTGCGCACCGGCCCACTGGTACGGCTCACGCTCCTCGTCGAAGGGCCGGAACGGGCCCTGCTCCTCGTCGTGGCCCACCACCTGGTCTTCGACGGGGAGTCCACCTCGGTCTTCCTCGACGACCTGGCCGAGCTCTACCGCGCCGAGGTCACCGGCCGGGCGGCGGACCTGCCCGAGGTCCCGTACGACGGGCTGGCGGAGAGGGAGGACACCCGCGTCACGGCCACACTGGCGCAGGCCCGCGACTTCTGGGCGGCGCGCCACCGGGAGCGGACGGAAGTGGTGCTGCCCGGCCTCACCGGGGAAGCGGCGACGGCGGCGAGCGGCGAGTCGGTGGAGTTCACGCTGACCGGCGAGCTGTCGTCGGCGCTCGACCGCCTGGGCCTGGACACCGGCGCGAGCCGGTTCGAGATCCTGCTCGCCACGCTGCACGCCCTGCTTCACCGGTACGGCAACGCGGAGCCGACCGTCGCCGTCGACCTAGGCACCCGCACCGCTGACACCCGCCAACACATTGGCGCCTTCGTCAACGAGTTACCGGTGACCGCCCGGCTCGACGGCTCGTGGAGCTTCCGCAGGTTCCTGCAGGACCAGCGGTTCGCCCACGGGCTGCGCTCCGATCTGCCGGGCCTGTTCCGCGTCCGTGAGGTGCCGCTGTCACGCGCGGTGCGCGACGTGCGGCCCGGGGTGGCGCTCGCCCCCGTGTCGCTCGGCTACCGCAGGCGGGGGGCTGCGCCCTCCTTCGAAGGGGTGCGCGCCGACGTCACGTGGGCGCTGTTCAACCACACCGTGCGCGGCGCCCTGCGGGTACACGTCGTGGACGGGCCCGACAAGTGCGGCGTCATCCTCCAGTACGACCCCGCCACGATGCGCCGCGAGAGCGCGCAGCGGGTCGCCGCCCACTGGCTGCGCCTGCTCGCCGAAGTGACCGCCGACCCCGACACGCGGCTGTCGGAGGTGGAGCTGCTCGGCGCCGACGAGACCGAGCCGCTACTCGGCGCCTGGATCGACACGTCCGTCGCCTATCCGTCGGCCACGCTGCCCGAGCTGGTCGTCCGGCAGGCGCGGCACGCCCCCGAGGCGGTGGCGGTCCGCCACGGACCCGGCGCGACGACGTACGCGGAACTGGCCGCCGAGGTGGAGGGGCTGGCCGTAGGGCTGCGCGAGGCCGGAGTAGGACCGGGCACGCTCGTGGCCGTCCTCGCCGAGCGGTCGCGGCGTACCCTGGCCGTCCTGCTCGCCGTGCTCAGGACAGGGGGCGCGTATCTGCCGCTCGATCCCGAGCACCCGGCGGACCGGCTCGCCTTCATCCTGGACGACTCCGGCGCCAAGGTCATCGTGGTCTCCGAAGCTCTGCGCGAGCGGCTGCCCTGCGGCAGTGCCACGACGGTCCTCCTCTCCGACACCCTGGAGCCCGCCGCGGGAGACGCGGGGCCGTGGCCGGAGCCCGACAGCCTCGCCTACGTCATGTACACCTCGGGCTCCACCGGCCGCCCGAAGGGGGTCGAGATCCCGCATCGGGCGCTGGCCAACCTGCTGTGGGCGATGCGCGACCGCCTCGGCTCAAGGAGCGGCGACGTCTGGCTCGCCGCCACGTCCCTGGCCTTCGACATCTCCGCCCTGGAGCTGTACCTGCCGCTGATCACCGGAGGGAGCGTCGTCCTGGCGCCCGACGCCCTGACGAGGGACGGGCGCGCGCTCGCCGCACTGGCCGACACGTACGGCGTCACCCACGTCCAGGCCACGCCCTCAGGGTGGCGGATGCTGCTCGACGGCGGGTTCGACCGCCCGGCGGTGACCGCGCTCGCGGGCGGCGAGCGGCTGACCGCCCCGCTGGCCGCCGAACTGCTGGCCAGGACCGGCCGGCTGATCAACGTGTACGGGCCGACGGAGACCACGATCTGGTCCACCAGCGCCGAGGTGACTCAGGCGGGAGCGGGCGTGCCCATCGGGACGCCCCTGGCCAACACGCGGGTGTACGTCCTGGACGACCGGCTCCGGCTGCGGTCGGTCGGCGTGCCCGGCGAGCTGTGCGTCGCCGGTGACGGCGTCGCGGACGGCTACCGCGGCAGGCCGGAGCTGACCGCAGAACGGTTCGTCGCCGACCCCTTCGGCAAGGGCCTCATGTACCGCACCGGGGACCTCGCGCGTTGGCGCGAGGACGGCGTGCTGGAATTCCTCGGACGCCTCGACGACCAGGTCAAGCTGCGCGGCCACCGTATCGAGCCAGGAGAGATCGAGGCCAGGCTGGCCGAGCACCCGTCGATCGCGCACGTGGCGGTGGCGGTGCGCGGCGACAGGCTCGTCGCCTACGCCGTGCCTGCCGCCGGCGCGCCCGGCCTTCCCGCCGGGCTGCGGGAGCACTGCGCGAGGACGCTCCCGCCGTACATGGTGCCGGCCGAGTTCGTGGAGCTGGACGCGCTGCCGCTCACCCCCAACGGCAAGATGGACCGTGGCGCGCTCCCCGCGCCACCGGCCAGGGACGCGCCGCCGCCCGAGCCGGACGCGCCCGCCGCCGCGCTCACCGGCGCCGCGGCCGTGGTGCACGAGATCTGGTGCGACGTGCTCGGCGTGGACCGGGTCGGCCCGCACGACGACCTGTTCGACCTGGGCGGCCACTCGCTGACGATCACGCAGATCGCCGCGCGAGTACGCTCCCGGCTCGGCGCCGACCTGCCGCTGCACCTCTACTACGACGACCCCACGATCGCGGGCATCGCCGCCGCCGTCGAGCGGTCGCGCGGGGAGGGCTGACCGATGGCGTTGACCGCGGCGCACGTCGCCTGGACGGGCCCCCACCGGGCGGGGCTGCGCAGGCACCGCGACAGGGCGCTGGAGAACGGGCCCTACGCGATGCCCGTCGAGGAGATCCTCACCTGCGTGCACGGGATCCGGGCGTGGCGGGCCTTCCACGGCGGCGTCGAGCTGGTGACCGACACACTGGGCGCCAAGTACGCCGCCGAGCAGGGCCTGGACGTGCTCTACGACCGCGTCAACACCGCCCTCGACGCCCTGGACGAGCTCGACATCGACCCGCTGTTCTACTTCGCCGCGGGCAAGAGCCATCTGGCGACGCTCCGCCGGGCCCCGTTCGCCGTCATCGACACCGATCTCTACCTGCGCAGTCCCATCGAAGGGCTGGACCGCGGGGGCTTCGTCTTCGCCCACTGGGAGTCGACCGGCAACGCCGTCTACCCGCCGGTTGCCGAGGTGCCCAACCAGGGCGGCGCCGACCTGTCGCGCTGGGTCTTCGACACTCCCGCCGCGAACATGGCGATCTCGGTGTTCCTGGACGACGAGCACCGGGCCGCGTACGCGGCCGCGTCGATGGAGTTCATGACGGGCAACGCCGCGCCGTCGGCGACCGACCCGCTCGTCCGGCAGACGTTCGCCGAGCAGCGCCTCGCCCCGGCGGTGGCGCGGGCGCTCGGTATCGACCTGCGCCCCGTGACCGGCAGGTTCTGGATCGTCGAGGCGGAACGGTGGGACGGCCCCCCGCACGCCGGGCTCTTCCACCACACCTGGCACCACAAGCGGATCCTGCGCGACCACCCCGAACTGCGGCCCGCCTACTGGCGCTACCTGCTGGAAGACCTGCTGTGGACGTTCCCCGACACCTACGACCTGCTGATGTCCGCGCCTGGGCTGGGGGAGTGCGCGGAGCTGATCCGCCGGACCCGGCGCGATCTGGAGGCCGACGGCCCCAGCCTGCTCGACTGGAGGAAGCGATGACCGCACCGGCCACGCCGCTCGGTTGGGGAAGCGAAGACCGTACCGGCGACGGCGCTCGACTGGGGGAAGCGATGACCGCACCGGTCGCGTCGCCGACGCTCGACGCGCTCGGGGGGATCTGGCGCGAGGTGTTGCGCCTTTCGCGCGTCTCCCCTGAGGACAACTTCTTCGCCCTGGGCGGCGACTCCTTCCGCGCCACCAGGCTCGCCGCGCTGGTCGGCGAGCGGTTCGGCGTGGCCGCCACCGCCGCGCTCGCCTTCGACCGGCCCGAACTCGCCGGGCAGGCCCGCTGGATCGACGGCGCGCGGGCCGGCGACGCACCTCTCACCCCGCTGCCGCAGGCCCCGCCGTCGGCCGTCCCGCTCAGCACCCAGCAGGAGGACTTCCTGTACTGGATGTTCGAGCCCCGGCTTCACGGCTCCCAGGACGTGCGCGACATCGGCTCCTGCTGCACCGCGATCAGGATCAGGGACGAGCTGGACGTGCCGCTGCTCACCCGTGCGCTGAACGCGCTCGTGGCCCGCCACGAGGCGCTGCGCACCGTGGTCCGGCCCGACGGGACGGTGGAGATCGTCGCCGATCGTCCGCCGCAGGTCGCCGAGGAACGGGCGGCGGACGAGGCCGAGGCCGGCCGCATCGTGTGGCACGAGCGCATGCGCCTCGACGACGTCATCGCCGGCCCGCTGGTGCGAGCCCTCGTCGTCCACATCGGTCAGGACGACGACGCGGACGACCACGTCCTCGTCTTGGCCGTGCACCACTTCGCGTTCGACGGGTTCTCCTTCGGCGTGCTGCTGAGGGAGCTCGCCCTCCTCTACTCCGCGCTGTCCACGGGACACCCCGACCCGCTGCGGCCCCTGCCGATCACCTACACCGACTACTGCCGCTTCGCCCGCGAGCAGTGGCCGGTGAACCAGCCGTACTGGGACCGCGTGCTGGAGGGCGCTCCCACGGACCTGAGCCCGTTCCCGGGGCGCAGGGAGACGAGCCGGTTCTCCCGGCGGCGGCACGCCTTCGAGGTCGAACCCGCGCTGCGCGACCGGCTGGCCGAGATCGCGCGCGAGCGCGGCGCCACCACGTTCATGGCGGTCGCCGCCTGCTGGACGTGGCTGCTGGCCGAGTGGACCGGCCGTACTGACATCGTCGTGATGTCGCCCGTGCCAGGCAGGACGCTGCCCGAGCACGAGACCCTGGTCGGCTGCCTGGTGCAGTCGCTGATCCTGCGCTTCGACGTCTCCGGCCGCCCCGGCTACGCCGAACTGCTCGACCGGGTGCGGGACGTCGCCGTGGGCGCCGTGGCCCACCAGCTCCACGCGTACCAGGACGCCCGGCTGCGCGTGCCGTTCCCGTCGCGCATCCACTACGAGAGCTTCGGCGCGCCGCACTTCCCCGGCCTGGCGTCCGAGCCGTTCCCGTTCCCGCGCGAGCAGGAGGCGCTGGAATGGTCG
This sequence comes from Nonomuraea bangladeshensis, assembly GCF_039529455.1. Lineage (NCBI taxonomy): Bacteria > Bacillati > Actinomycetota > Actinomycetes > Streptosporangiales > Streptosporangiaceae > Nonomuraea > Nonomuraea bangladeshensis. The sequence goes on along the minus strand of NZ_BAAAMV010000024.1, from coordinate 23,303 downwards.
GCCAACCCCGGCGAGCTGGACCTGAGCGCCCCCGAGCTCATCGTCGAGGAGCAGCGGGACGGCTCCATGCACTGCGCCGTCGTCTACAACCACCACGGCTACGACCCCGAGACCGCGGCCGCACTGGCCGACGCCTTCCTCCGGTTGGCCCGCGCCGCCGCTGGCCGTCCCGACCAGGTCCTTCCTCCGCTCGCGGTGCGCCATGCGGGCTGACGTCTCCTACGTTCAGGAACGGTTGTGGTTCCTGCAGCGGTACGATCCCGCCGACTCCTCCTCGAACCTGTTCATCTCCGAAAGGCTTCGCGGCCGACTCGACGCGGACGCGCTGGAACGGGCCCTGGCCGCGCTGGTGTCGCGACACGAGACGCTGCGTACGCGCTACCCGGCCCGCGACGGTGAACCGGTCGCGGTGCCGGGACCGATCCCCCCGCTGGACCGCCTCGACCTCACCTCCCACCCCGAGGGCGAGCGGGAGCGCCGGGCGGCCGACGCCGTGGCCGAGCGCACCCGGACGCCGTTCGACGTGGCCGAGGGACCGGTCCTGCGGGCCGCGCTGATCCGGCTCGGGGAGCGCGACCACGTGCTGCACCTGGCCGTGCACCACATCGCGGCCGACGGCTGGTCGATCGGACTGCTCACCTCGGAGCTGGCGTCGCTCTACACGGAGTTCGTCACCGGAGTGCCCGCCGACCTCCCGCCCCCGCGCGGCCACGCCCTGCACGCCGCGGACGAGCGCGCACGCGCCGTGGACGTGGCCGCGCTCGCCTACTGGCGCGAACGGCTGAAGGGGGCCCCGGTCCTCGACCTGCCGACCGACCGCCCTCGCCGCGACGGCGCGTCCCGTGCGTCCGGCGGGTCCGCCGCGTCCGGTGCGGGCACGGTCGTGCTGCGCTTGCCCGCCGGGCTCAGCCGCGGTGTCGCCGAGCTGGCCAGAAGCCGGAGATGCACCCCTTTCATGGCGTTGCTCGCCGCCTACCAGCTCCTGCTGGCCCGGCAGACCGGCCAGGACGACGTCTGCGTCGGCTCGGCCGTCTCCACCCGGGACCGGCCGGAGCTGGAGGAGGTCGTTGGCCCGCTCATCAACACCGTCGTCCTCCGGGGCGATCTGACCGGTGACCCGTCCTTCGCAGAGCTTCTCACCCGTACCAGGACCGCCGTGCTGGGAGCGTTGTCCCGGCGGGACGTGCCGTTCTCCCGCGTGGCCGAGGAACTCGCCCCCGGCCGCCACGGAGGCAGGAACCCGCTGCTGCGCGCCCAGTTCGGCCTGCACCACGAGAACACCGTCCGGCCGGCCCTCCATGGTCTCGTGGCCGAACCGTTCACCGTGGACACGGCCCACGCCCAGGCCGACCTCTCCCTGGAGGTCCATCCGTCGGCGGACGGGCTGACCGCGAGGTTCGTCTACGACGCCGGGCTGTTCGACCACGGCACCGTCGAACGCGTGGCGGCCCGGTTCGAGGTGCTGCTCGGCCAGGTCGTCGCCCATCCCGACACCCCGCTGGCGCGGCTCGACCTGCTCGCCCCCGGAGAGCGGGCGGCGATCCTCGCCAGGGCGGGCGGTCCCGAGACGTCCTACCCCGACGTCACGCTCGCCGACCTGCTCGGCGGCAAGCCCGGCGCGGTCGCGGCGATCTGCGGGGACGAGCGGGTCACCTACGCCGAACTCGACGCCCGTAGCCGCGCGCTGGCCCGGCGGCTGCGGGCCACCGGCGCCGCGCGGGGCACACTCGTCGCGATCTGCGCGCCGCGCTCGATCGACCTGCTCACCGGGCTCCTCGCGGTGGTCCGGGCCGGGGCCGCCTACCTCCCGCTCGACCCGGGACACCCTGCCGAGCGGCTGGCGTACGTGCTGGCCGACTCGGGCGCGCAGCTGCTGCTCACGCAGCGTGGCCTGAGCACGCGCCTGCCGGGCGACCTGCCATCGCTGCTCCTCGACGAGCCGTACGGGGAGGAGCCGGAAGACGAGCCCGGCGAACCGGCTGTCGCCTCCGACCTCGCGTACGTGATCTACACCTCCGGCTCCACCGGCAGGCCCAAGGGCGTCGCCATCAGCCACGGAGCCCTGGCGAACCTGCTGCTGTCGTTCCGCGACCAGCTCGAAGCCGGCCCGGACGACGTGTGGCTGGCCTCCACGTCGCTGTCGTTCGACATCTCGGCCCTGGAACTGTACCTGCCGCTGATCACCGGCGGCACCGTCGTGATCGCCTCCGACGAGGACATCCGCGACGGCTCCCGGCTCGCGGCCCTGGCCGCGGCCGCCGGCGTCACTCATCTCCAGGCCACGCCGTCAGGGTGGCGCATGCTGCTCGACGCCGGTTTCCACCGGCCCGGCGCCGTCGCGCTCACGGGCGGGGAGGCGCTGCCGGGGCCGCTCGCCACCGAACTGCGGCCCCGCGTCGCGCGACTCTGGAACGTGTACGGACCCACTGAGACCACCATCTGGTCGTCCTGCTGGGAGGTGCCGGCCGGCGTCACCGGCGCCGTCCGCGTCGGCCGTCCCATTGCCAACACCCGCCTGTACGTGCTGGACCGCCGGATGGAGCCGGTGCCCGACGGCTCGACCGGCGAACTGTTCATCGCCGGTAACGGCCTGGCCAGCGGATACCCCGGCCGGCCGGGGCTCACGGCCGAGCGCTTCCTCCCCGACCCCTACGGGCCGCCGGGCACCCGTATGTACCGCACGGGCGATCTGGCCAGGTGGCGCGGTGACGAGGTCGAATGCCTGGGCAGGACCGACGAGCAGGTGAAGCTGCGCGGCCACCGCATCGAGCCGGGCGAGGTGGAGGCGCGGCTGATGGAGCACCCCTCGGTCGCGCAGGCCGCGGTCGTGGTGCGCGGCGACCGGCTCGTCGCCTACGTCGTGCCCACGAGCGCACCCCCACCGCCGGACAGCTCCAGCACACCCTTCGCGCCGGACAGCTCCGGTACCCCCTTCGCGCCGGAAGGGTCCGGCGCGCTCTCCGGGCAGGACAGGCCAGGCGCCCTCTCCGGGCCGGACAGCTCCGGCGAGTCCTCCGCACCGGAGGGGCATGGCGAGGCGATTCCGCAAGCGCTGGCCGCGCACGCCCGCGCGATGCTGCCGGCGCCCATGGTGCCCGCGTCGTTCGTGCCGGTGCCCGCGCTGCCGCTCACCCCCAACGGCAAGGTGGACCGGGCCGCGCTGCCCGACCCGGACGTCGTACGCGGTGACCGGCCGCCCGCGACGCCGGCCGAGCGCCTGGTGGCGGAGGTCTTCGCCGAGGTGCTCGGCCTCGACGCCGTGGGCGCGGACGACGGCTTCTTCGACCTCGGTGGCCACTCGCTGCTCGCCTCCCGCGCCGCCGCCCGCCTCACCCGGGCGCTCGGGACCGAGGTGGCGGTACGGGCTCTGTTCGACCACCCCACGGTCGCGGCGCTCGCCGCGGAGCTCGACACCGGGGACGGCACCGCGGCCCGGCCGGGAGGCGACGTACGGGTCGTCCCGCGCCCGCCGGGCACACCGCCGCCGCTGTCGGCGGCCCAGGAGCGGCTCTGGTTCCTGCAGCGGCTCAATCCCGACGACAGCTCCGCCAACATGTACTTGGTCCGGCGGTTGCGTGGCCCACTGGACCGGGCGGCGCTCGCCCGCGCGGTCGCGGGGGCCCGCGCGCGGCACGAGTCGCTGCGCACCAGCTTCCCCGAGGCGGACGGCGTGCCGATCGCCGTCGTCCACCCCTCGGCGGGACCGGAATGGGAGGACCTCGTCGCCTCCGACGAGGACGAACGGGCGGACCTCGCCGCCCGCGACAAGGACGAGTGGGAGGATCTCGCCGCCCGTGACGAGGACGAGGCCCGCAGGCTGGTGGCCGCCCGCGTCAACGCGCCGTTCGACCTGGCCGCCGCGCCGCCGTATCGCCTCACCCTCGTCCGGCTCGCCGACGACGACCACGTCCTGTGCTGGGTGATCCACCACATCCTGGGCGACGGCTGGTCGCTCAACGTCCTCATGGACGACCTGGCAGGACTGTACGCGGGCCGCCAACTCACCGAGCCCGTCCTGCAGCACGGGGACGTGGCCGCCTGGCAGCGCGGCAGGGACCTGTCGGCGCCGTTGGCGTACTGGCGGCGCAGGCTCGCCGACCCGCCGGTGCTCGACCTGCCCACCGACCGCCCCCGGACGTCCGCCGGCATGCGGCGTGGGGGCCGCGTCCGTGCCCACCTGCCGGAGGAGACGGCAGCCGGGCTGGAACGGGTGGCAAGGGAGCACGACGCCACCCTGTTCATGGTCCTGCTGACCGCGTACCAGGTGCTGCTGTCGCGGCACTGCGGCCAGGACGACGTCGTGGTGGGCTCAGTGACCGCCGGACGGGACCGCGTCGAGCTGGAGCCGGTGTTCGGCAACCTCACCCACACCGTCGCCCTGCGCGCCGACCTGCGGGGCGACCCGTCGTTCCGCGACCTCCTGGCCGCCGCCCGGCGGACCGTCATGGAGGACCTGGCCGGCCGGGAGGTGCCGTACGAGCTGCTCGTCGACGAGCTCGGCATCGGGCGCGACCTCGGCCGGACACCGCTGTTTCAGACGATGATGATCCTGCACAGCCAGGACACCGGTCCGCACGCGCCCGGCGCCCGCTTCGGCGGCCTGGAGGCGGAGTTGTTCGAGGACGGCCACGCCCAGGCCAAGCTCGACCTGGCGCTCGACGTGTGGCGCGAGCCCGGCGCTCTGTCGCTGGTCCTCACCTACGACGCCGATCTGTTCGACGCGACGACGGTGGAGCGGCTGGCCGAGCGGTTCCACACCCTCTGCCAGGGGATCGTCGCCGACCCCGGCCGCCGGATGAGCTCGCTGCCCCTGCTGACGCCCGCCGACGACGCCGAGCTGCGCGCCCTGGCCACAGGCCCCGCACCCGTCGCCGCCGGCCCCGCACCCGTCCTCGCCGCAGGGCTGGTGCCCGCGCTCGTCGCCCGGAGCGCCGAGCACACTCCTGACGCCGTCGCCCTGCGGTGCGGCGGCGACCTGCTGTCCTACCGACAGCTTGTGACGCGGGCCGACGCGCTGGCCGCCACCCTTCACCGGAGCGGCGTCGGCCGCGGGCACGTCGTCGGAGTGGCGCTGCCGCGTGGCATGGACGCCGTCGTCGCGCTGCTCGGCGTGCTCCGGGCCGGCGCCGCCTACCTGCCGCTCGATCCCGCCGACCCCGCCCCCAGGCGGGAGCGGCTGCTCGCCGACAGCGGCGCCGCGGCCGTGCTCACCCCGGATGACCTGCGGAACCTGTCCGGGCAGGCGCTCGCACAGCCGGAGCCGCACCCGCGTGACGCCGCGTACGTCATCTACACCTCCGGCTCGACCGGCGTCCCCAAGGGCGTGGTGGTCGAGCACGCCGCGCTGGCGGCCCGCATCCGCTGGATGGCCGCCGTGTACGAGCTGGGACCCGGCGACGTCGTCGTGCAGTTCGCCTCGTTCGGCTTCGACGCCCACGTCGAAGAGGTGTACCCGACGCTGGTCTCGGGAGCCACGCTGCTTCTCCTGCCGGACGGCGGCGCCGCCCTGCCCGACCTGCTCGCCTCCCCCGAGGGCAGGGACGTCACCGTGCTCGACCTGCCCACGGCCTACTGGCACCACCTGGTCGACGTCGTGGACGAGGTGGACTGGCCGCCGTCGCTCCGCCTGGTCATCCTCGGCGGGGAGCAGGCGGACGCCGCCGCGGTGTCGAGGTGGAAGCGCCGCTTCCCCGGCGTCCGGCTGGTCAACACCTACGGCCCGACCGAGGCGACGGTCATCGCCACGTCCGCCGACCTGGTGGACGACGGCCTGCGCCCGGCCATCGGCCGGCCGGTGGGCGAGACCACGGTGTGGCTGCTCGGCGAGAGCGGCGAACCGGTGCCGCCGGGCGCCCCCGGCGAGCTGTGCGTAGGAGGCGCGGGAGTGGCGCGCGGCTACGCGGGACGGCCCGCGACGACGGCGGCGGCGTTCACGCCCGACCCGTTCACACCGGGCGGCGGAAGGCTCTATCGCACCGGCGACCGGGCCAGGTGGCGGCGCGACGGCACCCTGGAGTTCCTCGGACGGCTCGACTCCCAGGTCAAGGTGCGCGGCTACCGGATCGAACCGGGCGAGGTCGAGGCCTGCCTGCTCGCGCACCCGGACGTTGGCCAGGCGGCCGTCGCCGCCCGCGGTGACCTGCTGGTCGCGTACGTGGTGGGCCGGGCGACGGCGGAGGAACTGCGCCGCCACGCGGAAGAACGGCTCCCCGCGCACCTGGTGCCGGGCGCCTGGACGCTCCTGGACCGGCTTCCGCTCACCGGGAACGGCAAGGTCGACCGCGCGGCGCTGCCAGATCCCGAGCCCGCCAGGGAACGTTCCTTCGTCGCGCCGCGCACCGACGCCGAGGCGCTGGTCGCCGAGGTCTGGGCGGACCTGCTCGGCGTCGCCGCCGTCGGCGCGTACGACGACTTCTTCCACCTCGGCGGGCACTCGCTGCTCGCCGTCCGCATCGCGGCCAGGCTCAGGGCGGTGATCGGCGTCGAGGTGCCGATCCGGACGCTGTTCACCCGGCGCACGGTGGCGGAGTTCGCCGGCGCGGTCGAGGCACTGCTCCTCGACTCGCTCGCCGGGCTGTCCGACGAGGAGGCGCTGCGCCTGCTCGACCAGAAAGACGAGGATCAGTGACGACGTACCACGTAGTGATCAACGACGAGGAGCAGTACTCCCTCTGGCCCGGCGACCGGACGGTCCCCGAGGGCTGGCGGCGGACCGGTTTCACCGGCGGCAGGGAGGACTGCCTGGCCCACATCGACGAGGTCTGGACGGACATGCGTCCGCTGAGCGCCCGATGACCACACTCGACGACGGGCTGTCCCCGGCCAAGCAGGCGGTGCTGTCCGGGCTGCTGCGCCGTCGCGCCGCCGCCTCGTCCGTTCCGAGGCGGCCTGAGGGCCGGACGCCGCCGCTGTCGCACGCCCAGGAACGCCTGTGGTTCATGGAGCAGTACGCGCCGGGGACCGCCGCCTACACCGTGCCGCTCGGCACCAGGCTCTCCGGCGACCTCGACGCCGAGGCGCTGGCCCGCGCACTGCGGGAGGTCGCCGCCCGGCACGAGAGCCTGCGCACGCGCTTCGTCACCGACGGCGAGGGGCGGCCCGCGGTCGTGATCGAGGACGAGCCCGCGGTGGAGTTCACCGTCGCCGAGTCCGACGAGGCCGGCGCGGCGGAGTTGTGCGCCGCCCAGCTCGCCCGGCCGTTCGACCTGGCGTCGGGGCCGCTCCTGCGCGCCCTTCTTGTCCGGCTCGGCCCGGAGGAGCACGTGCTGCTGCTGACCGCCCACCACGCGGTCATCGATGGCTGGTCGTACGACCTGGTGCTCAGCGAGGCGCTCACCCTGCACGACGCCTTCCGGGCCGGTGAGCCGTCCCCGCTGGAGGAGCCCCCGGTGCAGTACGGCGACTACGCCCTCTGGCAGCGGGCCCAGGAAGAAAGGCAGCAGGAGCCGGCGTACTGGACGCGGCGGCTGTCCGGCGTGCCGGCACTCGACCTGCCCAGCGACTGGCCCAGGCCGGCCGAGCAGACGTTCGCCGGCGCCGGGCTGCGCTTCAAGGTCGGGCAGGATACAGCCGGACGCGTCGCCGACCTGGCACGCGGCCGAGGGGCGTCCCTGTACATGACCCTGCTGGCCGCCTTCCAGGTGCTGCTGTTCCGCCACTCCGGCCAGCGGGACTTCGCGGTCGGCTCGCCCGTCAGCGGCCGGGAGACGCCGGAGCTGGAACGCACCGTGGGCGTCTTCGTGAACACGCTGGCCATGCGGGCGGACCTCAGCGGCGACCCGCCCTTCACCGAGTTGCTCGACCGGGTGCGCGACGCCACGCTCGACGACTTCGCCCACCAGGGGTTGCCCTTCGACCGGCTCGTCGGCGAACTGAACCTGAAGCGTGACGTCAGCCGCTCGCCGGTGTTCCAGGTCATGTTCGCCCTGCAGAACTTCCAGGCCCCCGCCCGGTGGGAGACCGGGCTGCGCATGGCCGAGTATCGCGTGGACGCCGCCACCACACGCTTCGACCTCACCCTCTACCTGCGGCAGACCGGCGACGGGCTGGACGGCCACATCGTCTACAACACGGCGCTCTTCCTGCCCGAGACGATGGAGCGCCTGGCCGCCCGGTTCGTGACCCTGCTCGGTGCCGTCGCCGCCGAGCCGTCCACCCGGATCTCCGAGCTGAACCTGCTCGACGCCGCCGAACGGGCGGAGGTGCTGGCGTTCGGCACCGCGCCCTCCCTCCCACGGCCCGAGCGGCGGCTGCTCCACGAGCTGACCGGCGGCCACCCGTCCGCCACGGCGGTGGCCTGCGGAGACGCCACCCTCACGTACGCCGAGCTGGACCGCAGGGCCAACCGGCTGGCCCGGTTCCTGCGACGGCGCGGCGTCGGCAGGGACACGCGGGTGGCGGTGTGCATGGAGCAGTCGGCCGACGTGGCGGTCGCCGTCCTCGGCGTGCTCAAGGCGGGCGGCGCGTACGTGCCGCTCGATCCCGAGCACCCGGCCGCCCGTCTCTCCCACGCCGTGTCCGACTCGGGCGCCCTGGCCGCCGTCGTCACCGAGGGGACCGGGGACCGGTTGCCTCCCGGCCTGCCCACGTTCACCCTGGACGACACCGACGGCGAGGAGGACGGCCCGGTGGACGCGGACGTGCGGCCCGGGGACCTCGCGTATGTGATCTACACCTCCGGGACCACCGGCACCCCCAAGGGGGTCGCAGTCCAGCACCGCGAGGCCGTCACCTACCTCCTCGGCGTCCGCGAGCGGCTGGGCGTCGTGCCCGGGGGCGTGTTCGTGCTGCTCCAGTCGCTGGCCTTCGACTTCGGCGTGACGGTGTTCTACCTGTCGCTGGCGACGGGCGGGACGTTGCACCTGGTGCCCGCCCGCACCTCGGCCCCCGAGCTGGCCGGGAGGCTCGCCGGCATCGGCTCGGACTACATGAAGATCACCCCGTCGCATCTGGCGGCGCTGCTGGCCGACGCCCCCGCCGCGGAGCTGCTGCCCAAGCGGCTGCTGATCCTCGGGGGAGAGGCGGCCGGTCAGGCGCTCGCGGACGAGGTGGCGGCGGCCGGACGGTGCGCGGTCGTCAACCACTACGGTCCCACCGAGGCCACCGTGGGCATGACGACCTATGCCGTCGACCCGGCCGGCGCCCATGGCGGCGCGACCCTGCCGATCGGCAGGCCGCTGCCCGGGGCGGTCGTACGCGTCCTGGACGAGCACCTGCGTCCCGTCGGCGTGGGCGTCCCCGGCGAGATTCACCTGGGCGGCGACCGGCTGGCCCGCGGATACCTCGGCCGGCCCGGCCTGACCGCCGACCGGTTCGTCCCCGACCCGTACGGTCCGCCGGGGGCGCGGCTGTACCGCACCGGCGACCTCGGCCGCTGGCTGCCCGACGGGAACCTCCAGTTCCTCGGCAGGACCGACCACCAGGTGAAGATCCGCGGCTACCGGGTCGAACTGGGCGAGATCGAGTCGGTGCTCACCACACTGCCGGGCGTCTCCCAGGCGGTGGCGGAACTCCGGTCGGACCGGCTCGTCGCCTACCTGGCCGGACCGGAGGCCGGTCCCCGGCCCGGCGCGGCGGACCTCCGCGAGGCCCTGCGGGCGCTGCTGCCCGACTACATGATCCCCAGCCGGTACGTCTGGCTGGACACCCTGCCGCTGAAGGCGCACGGCAAGGTCGACCGGGACGCGCTGCCCGAGCCCGGCCTCGACCGCGAGACCGAGTGGGAACCGCCCGCCACGCCGACGGAGCAGGCGGTGGCCGCCGTCTGGTCGGCCGTGCTCGGCGTGGACGAGGTTGGCGCGGCCGACGACTTCTTCGACCTCGGCGGGCACTCCCTGCTCGCGATGCAGGTCGTCGCCCGGTTGCGCGCCGTCGCCCCGGATCGGCTGGTCACCATCATGGACCTGTTCCGCCATCCCACCGTCCGTGAGCTGGCCGGGCTCCTGGAACGCGGCGAGGACGGGCCACGCGCGCTGCTGCACCGGCTCACCCCCGCCCGGCAGGCGACCGGGACCATCGTGTGCGCCCCGTACGGCGGCGGCAGCGCCGTCATCTACAAGCCGCTGGCCGACGCGCTGCCCGCCGGCTGGGCCCTGTACTCGATCGCGGTCCCCGGCCACGAGCTGGGGGAGGAGTCCAGGCCGCTCGACGAGGTCGCGGCCGCGTGCGCTGAGGAGATCCTCTCGAAGGTGGCGGGCCCGCTCGTTCTGTACGGCCACTGCGGCCTCGGCGTGATGCTGACGGTCGAGATCGCCCGCCGGCTGGAGGCGGCCGGACGCGAGGTGGACGCCGTCTACCTGGGCGGCATCTTCCCCTTCGCGAGAACCCGGTGGACGGGGGTCACCGAGGCGCTGGAACGCCTGCGCAGCGACCAGCTGTGGGCCAACGCGCTGCGAGCGGCCGGGCTGGAGGTGGACGAGCTGGGACGCGACCAGCTCAAGCTGGTCATCGACAACCGTAGAAAGGGCACCAGGGAGGCTGAGCGGTACTTCACCCGGCTGTTCGAACAGGACGGACGGCCACTACGCGCCCCCATCGTCTCGGTCGTGGGGGAGCGCGACCCTGCGACCGAGTTCTACCAGGAACGTTTCCGCGAATGGCACCTGCTGAGCGCCACCACGGCCGTGGCCGTGCTGGACGAGGCGGGCCACTTCTTCCTGCGTTACCGCGCCGCCGAGCTCGCCGAGATCGTCACCCGGACGCACGTCGCGCTCGCCGAGGGCGAGCCCGACCGGCTCGGCCGCACCGAGAGCTCCACCTGGTGGCTGCAGGGCGCGTCCGCGGCGGCCGACCCGCCGCCCGAGCAGCGGGGGCCGAGGCCGAGCATGCGTCGCTTCGGCGTCATCGCGGCAGGTCAGCTCGTGTCGATGATCGGCGCCGCGCTGACCGAGTTCGCGATCCCCATCTGGATCTACACCACGACGGGATCCCTGGTGAGCTTCGCGCTGCTCGCGGTGCTCGGACTCGTGCCGGGCATCCTGATCGCGCCGCTCGCCGGGGCCGTGGTGGACCGCTTCGACCGGCGCAGGGTGCTGCTCGCCGCCGACGCGGCGGCGATGTCCACCCAGCTCATCTTCGGTGCACTGCTCTGGACCGGGGGACTGACGACCTGGCACGTCTACCCGCTGCTGGCCTGCCTGTCGGTCGCCCTGACGTTCCAGCGTCTGGCGTACACGTCGGCGATACCGCAGCTCGTGCCCAAACGCTTCCTCGGTCACGCCAACGGCGTCGTGCAGATGGCGACGGGCTCGGCGCAGCTTGTCGTGCCCGTCGTCGCGGCCGGGCTGATGGCCGCCATCGGCGTCGAGGGCATCCTCGCTATCGACGTGGCGAGCTACGTCGTGGCGATCGCCGCGGTGATCGTGACGCGTTTCCCCCGGACGATGGCCGCTACGCGCAGGGAACCGATCGTCACCGAGATGCTGAACGGGCTGCGTTACTCCTGGGGCAACCGGGGTTTCCGCGGCATGCTCGGCTTCTTCGCGGTGCTGAACGTCTTCCTCTCGCCGCTCTTCCTGATGATCTCGCCGCTGGTGCTGGCGTTCGCGGGTCTGCCGGACGTGGCGCAGGTGTCGTTCGCCGGGGGCCTCGGCACGCTCGCGGGCGGCCTGGCGATGGCCGTGTGGGGCGGCCCTCGCCGGCGGCGGCTGCGCGGCGTGCTGCTCGCCACCCTCGCCCTGTCGCTCGCCTGCCTGGTCACGGGGCTGCAGGGGAACGTGCAGACGATCGCCGTGGGCGCGTTCGGCATGTCGCTGTGCCTCACGCTCGTCAACGGGGTCTACGCCACGATCATCCAGGTCAAGGTGCCGCAGCGGTACCACGGCCGGGTCATCGCGCTCAACACCCTGGTCGCCTGGTCCACCCTCCCGATCGGCTTCGGTCTGGTGGCACCGTACGGCGCGGCGCTGTTCGAACCGCTGCTGGCCCCAGGCGGACCGCTCGCGGGCACCGTGGGCGCCGTCATCGGCGTCGGCGCCGGACGCGGCATCGGCTTCATGTACGTCTGCTTCGCCGCCGCGATCGCCGTCATCGCGCTGGCCGCCATGCGGGTCCGGGTGCTGGCGAGATTCGACGAGATCGTCCCCGACGCGGTGCCCGACGACCTGATCGGCTACGAGACCGTCGCGGCACGCCGCCGAACCTGACGCGTGGGGACACTCGACGCTGAGAAGACCGGGCTTCCCGCCCCGCGGGAAGCCCGGTCTGGTCTCGGTCAGAAGGTGGGCGTGATCTCCTGGGTGGTTCCTCCCACACCGTGGTAGTTGCTCCCGATCGACCACACAGAGTCGTTGATCAACGGCTTGTACTCGAACGCCTGGCCGGCCGGGATGCCCGGCACCCAGCAGTCCCACACAGCGGTCGAGACCTTCACGCAGTCACGACCGGCAGACCAGGTGAGAGGGCTGACGTTGCCGCGGATCGTGATCCTGTTGCCCGCCCCCGCGTCCTTCTGCACGCGGATGCGCGTCGACCCCGGCGCCTCCTTCACCTGGTACGCCCGGATGATCGTCTGCTTGGCGGTGTTGCCCGCCTGATCGGCCAGCGTCGCGCGCAAGGACACGAAGCCGGGGGCGGCCGGGTTAGTGATCTGCGGGGTTCCGCACGTCGACCCTTGGGCCACCGTCGTCCAGGTGGAGCCGTCGTCGACGGAGGACTCGATCAGGCAGGAGGCCAGGGACGTGACGGCCTGGCCCGGCTCCCGCTGGACGCTTGTGACCACGGGGGTCACCGTTCCGGCCGCCGCGCGGTTCAGCTCGTCCAGTCCGTCCGGCCGATACCGCACCACCATCAGCGGGAGCGGCCCGTTCGCCGTGGCATCGGAGGTGAAGGTCCATTCCGTATCGATCTGGGTGGACGTGGCGCCATTTCTGTTGGTGGCCGAAGCGGTGAGCTTGTACTGCGAGGGGGCCTCCGGGACGGTCACCGGGACGAGCCAGGTACGCGGCTTCACGAAGTTGGACCAGATCTGCTGGTCGTCGCGGAACAGGCGCATCGACCCCTCGGTGTCGGCGTTCTCACCACCGTGACCGGCCTCCGAGTCGGAGTGGAGCTTGATGTAGTTGAACACCATCTCGTTGTTGTCACGCCAAGCCGTACCACTCCAATAGCCATTCTTCGCGGGGAGGGCGGGCCCGATAACCGCGCCGTTCCACGTCTCCGTGTTGTCCAGGCCGGAGCCGAACTCCCGGGGATCGGAGAGGACCTGCTTTCCGTCGAACCGGAGCAGGCCGCGCCAGCGTCCCGGCGTCCGGTACTCGGTCACCACCGACGGCATCTTGACCGGCGAGTAGATCAGGGCCGCCGGAGAGCTGAGCCCCGTGTCGAACTCGGGCTGGACGAGCAAGCTCGCGTACGACGCCGTGCCGCGGTAGGTGACGTCGACCTTCGTCAGGTTGGCCGGCGTTCCCTGGAAGGTCGGCTCGCTGGGCACCCCGCTGCGCTGGTCGACGATGCGGTAGAAGTACGGGCTGGGACTGGTCGCCGAGGAACCTTCCTTGTCGAAGTAGGCGATGGCGGTGTAGGTGATGCCTTGGTCGCTGACCGGGAGGACGTAATCCGCCATGCTGAACCCGGTGTAGAGCCCGTCCTCGACGCCGTAGTGGAAGTTCACGTACGTCTCGCGCAGGATCTGCCGGGCAGTCGGCTCGCCCACCGTGACCGTGGCCTTCTTGGCCTGCTGCGAGTCGAGGATGATCGTCCGGTCCTGCGACATGTTCGCGGGCACGACCGCCATCGTCCACGTGTCGTCGGTCTTGATGAGAGCGCCGAGGTAGTAGGAGCCTGCCGGCAGGTCGATCGTGCCACTGCCGTTGGCGATCGCGACCGGCGTCTCGGTGTCCGACTGGCGGGAGAAGACCCACACCGTGGTGTTGGCGGGTGCGCCCAGGCGGTCCTTGACGACGAGGTTCAGCGTGTGCTGCTCGGGCTGGACGTAGGCGCCGATGGCCGTGCGAATGACCTCGCTGCCGGTGGTGGCCGTGAGCTGCCCGGAATAGGAGCCGACCGGCCGGCCGTGGCCGTCGACAGTCACGGTGACGTCCGCGGTCCCGCTGGCGGGAACGGTCACGCTGGTCGCGCTCACCGTGAACAGGCCGGCCGGAGCCCCGGCCGCACTCACCTCCAGGGTCAGGGTGACAGGTGTGCTGCCGAGGTTGCGATAGCTGACGGTACGCGTGACCGGTGCGTTCACGGTCGAGGACACCGGACCGAAGACCGGGGCTCCCTCAGCGATCACTGTCGCTGTCGCGGCGGCGTTCACATCAACCCGGCCGGTGCCCTGCTGGAAGGCGGTCAGCCCAGGAGTGGGAACGGCGCTGCTAGTCAGAGCAGCCTTCAGCCGGGTAGCCGGCCAATCCGGGTGCAGCTCCGCCAAAAGCGCCGCCGCGCCGGCCACGTGCGGCGCCGCCATCGACGTCCCCGACGCCGAGCGCAGGCCACCGCCCGCTTTCGCGGCGACGATGTCCACTCCCGGCGCGGTGATGTCGGGCTTGACGGCGAGGTCTCCTACGCGAGGCCCGCTGCTGGAGAACTCGGCCAGCACGTTCTGCTTGTCGACCGCCCCCACCGTGACCGCGGCGTCCGCCGAGCCAGGAGAGCCGATGGTCTGCGAGCGAGGCCCCTCGTTGCCCGCGGAGATGACGAACAACGCGCCCGTCTGCGCGGACAGGTCGTTCACCGCCTGCTCCATGGGGTCGACGCCCGCGGTGTCCGGCCCGCCGAGGCTCATGTTGACGACCTTCGCGCCGGCGGTCGTCGTGGCCCACTCCATTCCCGCGATGATGTCGGATTCGACGCCGGAGCCGTCGTTCCCGAGCACCTTGCCGACGACCAGGTCGGCCCCTGGCGCCACACCCTTGCCCGCTCCACTCGTGGTCGCCCCGGTCCCGGCGATCGTGGCGGCGACGTGCGTGCCGTGTCCGGCCACGTCTTCCACGCCCTGGCCGGTGAAGTCCTGCGAGTCGATCACCTTGCCCGCCAGGTCCGGATGGTCGGTGTCGTAGCCGGTGTCGAGCACCGCCACCTTCACACCCTCACCGGTGTGACCCGACTGCCAGACCTGCGGAGCGCCGATCTGCGGCACACTCTCGGTCAGCGTGGCCTTGACCCGGCCGTCCAGCCACAGCTTGCCCACCTCACCGACGAAGGCGCGCGGTGAGCGCTCGCCGCCCACCAGCGCCTTCCACTGTGCGGTGGTCTTCGTCTTGTCCACGGCGAAGGAGCTCATCGCGAGCCGTGGCAGCGACTTTCGGAGCCTGGCGTCCTTCATCACCTGCTGGGCTCCGGCGGTCGAGCGCCCCTTGGGGCCCTGCACGAGTACGGCCAACGCCTTGCTCTTGTCGTCGCTATAGTGATCGTCGATCAGGCGGTCAAGGTCGAACAGACGCGGGTCCAGTCGCCCGTTGGCGAGCAGGTCGAGGGCGTCACCCGGGACGACCGACAGGGCGCCGTCGCGGCCCTTGGTGACTCGGTAGCCGATCCCCTCGCGGCCGGAGCCCGGCTCGAAGGCCAGCAACCGCAGGCCGTCGCGACCGCCGGCCACCGTGACGACGTCTCCGGTGATCAACGTGATGCGTTGGGAGTTCGGCCCTGCTTGGGACGCAGGTGGTGGTGCGGCGGCGGCGACCGCCGGGGTCGGCGCTACGGCAAGCGCAAGGCTGAGCAGCGCGGCTAACGATCTGCGCATCGGTTCTCCTAGATGCCAGGTAGATGCTTGGAAGATTTCAGCAAATTTCGACGCTGACGAGATCGAATATAGAGCCATATGATCTCAAGCCGCGCGATGGGTCGGCATAGCCAGGGACGCGGGCCGCTCGATGGCAGGTGCATGCATCCAAAAAGAGACATTTCGCCCATAATGGGGAGTAATGACGCCTGAATTCTTCCAGAAATTTTCTGAAAAGCCTTCCATCGGGTTCTGCAAGTTCCTATGCTGCGATCATGCGCGGCGAAGCTCTCGGGGGCCTGCGCATGCCACGTCCTCAAGCAACGCCGACGGACAAGGAGAGCGCCGGCTGTGAAGCCGGCGCCGCGGGGGTCGTCGGCGGGGAAGCCACCTTGGTCAGCCACTTCGCTGTACCGGGCGACGGCCTCGGGCAGCAGGTCGTGGGCGGGGCTGCCGGGGCGCGATCTACTGCTCAGGCGGTGGGCAGGGGGAACTTGACATGAGTGAGGTGTTCGGAGACCTCCCAGAGCTTTTGGGCGGCGGCGTCGTCGAGTGCTTCGCCGGACAGTTCTTCGAGGGCGGCGGGGCCGCGTACTCCGAACCGGCTGGGGCCGGAGAAGCTGGCGCCGGGGACGTCGCCGATGGTGGCCAGCAGGGTCGGCCGGGCCCCGCCTTCGGGGCTTTGGGCCAGTAGCCGCGTTCCCAGTGCGAGGGCGTGGTCAAGGAGCCGCCGGCCGGTGGTCATGGTGAATCCGGTGGCCGCCCAGCCGGGATGCGCTGCCGTGGCCAGGATCGGTGAGCCGGCCCTGTTCAGGCGGCGTTGCAGTTCCCGGGTGAACAGCAGGTTGGCCAGCTTGGTCTGTCCGTAGGCGCCGAACGGCCGGTAGGGCCGTCGTTGCCATTGCAGGTCCTCGAAGTCGATGTGGGCGCTGCGGTAATTGGTGGAGGACACGGTGATCACCCGCCTGGTGATCTGGCTCAGGAGCAGATTCGTCAAGGCGAAGTGCCCGAGATGGTTGACGCCGAGCTGGCTCTCGAAGCCGTCGGTGGTGTGCCGCAGGGTGTCGGTCATGGTGCCGGCGTTGTTGATCAGATAGTCGACGGGGCCGTTCACCGTGCGGGCGAACTCACGTACGGAGGCCAGCGACCCGAGGTCGAGCGGGCGTGACTCGGTGAGGCCGCCTATCTCGGCGGCGGCCGCGCGCCCGCGGGTCTGGTCGCGCACGGCGAGGATGACCCGTGCGCCCTTCGCCGCCAGTGCGGCGGCGGTGGCCTTGCCGATGCCGCTGCTGCCGCCGGTGATGATGGCGGTCCGGCCGGTCTGATCGGGGATGTGCGTGGTCATGAGGTGACGGCGGTCTTTCCGTGATCGTGGTGCGCGGTGTTCAAGATCGGTGACTTCCGGACGTGCGGCTTCACAGGCTGTCCCAGAAGTCCGACAGCATGCGGGCGGACCGGGCCGGGTCCTGAAGCATCCACCAGTGACCGAGCCCGTCGAGATCCACGGCACGGGCGCCGGCGCGCTGGGCGGCGCGGTGGCGGAGGGCGACGCTGCCGGCAGTGAGGTCGTCGGTGGCCACGGGAACCAGACCGGGCCGGGCCGCGGCCGCCGCCAGCTTGCGCCCGCGTTCGGCCAGCATGTTCTCCGGTACGGAGCGGTACAGCGACAGAATGGCCCTGCCCATCTCCGGGCCCTGCCCGAGCGCCACCTCGCCGGCCGCCGGCTCCGGGATGCCCCACGAGATCATGCGCCGCGTACGTTCCGCGGCGTCTCCCGAGAAGGTCTCCTCGACGTGGCGTTCCCCATCCCCCGGCGTCTGCCAGATCTTGGCGATGTCATGCCACGTGAAGTCCGGTTCGTACCCGCCGATGGTGTCGCTGGTCCAGCTGCGCACCAGGTCGGGACGGGCCATCGCGACCTCCAGCACGTAACCGCCGCCGAAGTCGTGGCCGACCAGGTCCACCGGGGTCCTGAGCTGCGACAGCTCGCCAATGAGCCAATCGCGGTAGTCCAGGAAGGTGGCACCGAAGTCCACCGGAAGTGCGGCGCCGAAGCCCGGCGGTGAGAGCCGGACCACGTCCTGCTGCTGGGACGTGGGCAGTTCGCTGATCAGAGGACTCCAGACCGCAGAGGTCACCGGGACGCCGTGGACAAAGACAATGGTCATAGCAGGTATGACACCACCGGGCCGGCGTAGGCGTCCAAGACCTGCCTTGCACCCCGTGATGCAAGATCTGCATAACGGGGGACTAGTCTCGGGGCATGCTTCCCGATCTGGACCTTCGGCTGGTCCGGTACTTCACGGTCGTCGCCGAGCAGCTGAACTTCGCCCGGGCGGCCGAGGAACTGCGGGTCGCCCAGCCCTCCCTGAGCCGTCAGATCCAGCGCCTGGAGAACACTCTCGGCGTGCGTCTGCTGGAGCGCACCACCCAGGGCAGCCGCCTCACCGCTGCGGGCGCGGCTTTCCTGCCCCAGGCACAGCAACTGCTGCACGGCGCCCGGCAGGCGGTCCAGACCGCCCGGGCGGCGGCGCCGGCGCGCACGATCACCATCGGCTACGTCGACGACCTCGTCATCACACCCGCCGTGCGCGACCTGCGCCATCGCTGTCCCGACGCCCACGTCCGTACGCGTCATCTCGGCTCGCAGGACGCCTCCGCGCTGCTGGAGCGGCAGGTCGATGTCCTGGTCATCCGTACGCCGCTGCCGATCCCGGCCGAGGATCTGGAGGTGACGGTTCTGTACTCCGAGGCCCGGGTCCTGCTCGTGCCCGCCTCGCACCACCTCGCGGGGAAAGAGGTGGTCACGGCCGACGACATCGCCGCAGAACCACTGGTGGGCTGTACCGGGATGGGCGTGGAATGGACCACCTTCTGGCGGCTCGAACCCCGATCGGGCAGCGAACCCGCCCCGGTGGGTCCTACCTTGGCCGAGACCTACGAGGACAAACTCGAGGCCATCGCCGACGGCACCGCCATCGCCATCGTCCCGGCCGGCGACCGGCGCTACACCCTGCGCCCCGGCCTGGTCACCGTTGCGCTCGACGGGATCGAGCCTTGCCAGATCGTCGTGGCCACCCGGGCTGCGGACACCAACCCACTCGTCACCGAGTTCGTACGATCCGCGAAGGATCTCCTGGTCGGTCCCATCACCAGGGTTCCGGCCCCTCCCGCCCGCTGAGTGGAGGGTTCCCGGGCGCGATGCCACGACGGAAAGGACCGCCGTGTCGGCACCGGAGGCTCCGGCGAGCACGGTGATCGTGGAGATCAGCAGACCGGCGAGGAAGCCGCCGAACCTGTTTCCCAGGTCATCGGAGAGCGGGAGGAGCCCCAGAGCCGCGCGAAACTGCTCGCCAAGCCACCACTGCGCGAGGAGCTGGCCGAACTGTGCCTGTTCCCCATCCGGGTGGAGGCCTCCACCCTCGGCAGCCGGTCGGTCGCCCTGGGGCGGTGCGGCTCGCTCTCGACGAGGTCGAACGGGCGCTCTTGGTGGCGGCTGACCCGCATGAGTACTCGCAGAGCGAATGAGGCCCAATATTCGACACGCATACGCCGAGTTCGCCTGCCGACTCGTCGCCCCATGGCCAGGCGTTTCCTGATGTTGGTGCTGCCGTGGGCATGATGTGCTGTTCCTGGCCGGGGCGCTGAGATCGCGTGTGGCGTGTGGTGCTCGAGGCGATCGGAGCGGGTGCTTACTTCGATTTGACCAAGGTCTGGCCTACCGCGCTGTCCTAATTCGGCTCTTCGAGCCGGTATTTGGATAGTGACCGGGCAATGCTCGCCCGCTGGATCGGGACGATGATGCTGACAGGACATTCTTTTCGTTCAGTCGAGCTTTTCTGCCTTCTCCCGCCATTACGGCCAGAAGGCGGTTATGCGTGCAAGCGGGACAATCTGCGGCCAGCCGCTGCCCGGGACGCCACGCCGGCGGCTTGCCCGGCCGGATCATGTGTGTCCCGGGGAACGTGACCAGGGGATATCGCTTGACGCGGGCGGTGAAGGTGGGCGTCGATACCACCGCCCCCGACCAGCGGCCGCCGTGGGCGTTCCACAACGGCCGCCCCGGCCGTGTGCGTGCCATGGGACGGCTGCAATCCGGGCCCTGGACGCCGCTGCCCATGCGTGGGGTGCCTGACGGCATGACCGCGTCCCGCGCGACGCTGCGGGCAACCCGCCGGTCGGGTCGTGCAGGGACCCATCGCCCAGGGGCGATGGCGTGTCCAGCCGGTCGTAGGGGTGCAAAGGAAAGGCGTCGTCGAGCAGCGACGACGCGGTCAGCAGCCGATCAGGACATGAAGGGCAAGACGACGCAGATGAACGGAACCACCTTCAAGACATGTTCCTGCCGCGACGAGGCGACCGGCAAGAGACTGGGCAAGGCCTGCGCCAAGCTGCGCCGCCCCGGCGGCGCAGGGGAGAGGTGGAGCAGCACCCACGGCCGCTGGGCCTACCAGCTCGAGTTGCCCGCGCACGCCGATGGGCGGCGGCGCAACCCCCTGCGACGGCGCGGCTTCGCCACACTGGAGGAGGCCGAGGCTGAACTGGAGCACGCCCGTGCACTGCTGGCGCTGGATGAGGACCCACACGTGCAGCGGAAGATCACCGAGCTGATGCTGTCGGTGCTCAAGGACACCAAGACGTTGCCGCCTGTGGAGGAGGTGCGGCGCAAGGTCCGCACACGGCAGGACCTCAACCCCACCGTCACCGTCGCTGAATGGATGCAGGAGTTTCTGCGGCGTAAGCGGAAGATCGATGCCACCACCCGTCGCTCGTACGAGGCGCACATCCGCCTGTACTTCACCCCCTACCTCGGCGACATCCGGTTGGACCGGTTGCGGGTGTCGGATGTGGCGGGGATGTTCGATGCGATCGAGGAGTTCAACGACGTCATCACCGCCGCCCGCGCCAGCGCCGATCCGGAGCAGCGGGCGACGGTGCGGTATCGGCGGCCGGTCGGTCCGGCAACCATGCACCGCATCCGGGCGACTCTCCGGCACGCGCTGAACATCGCGATCAAGCAGGACCGGCTGATCGACTTCAACCCGGCGGCGGTGGTCGAACTCCCCGACGCCGTATCTCCCAAGGCGCTGGTGTGGACCGAGGAGCGGGTGGCCGCCTGGAACCGCGACTTGCAGGAGCGGCTCGATGTTGAGCAGCGGCAACGGTGCGGGGCGCGGCTGAGCCGCGCCGCCATGATCAACGTGTACGCGTCCGTGCCGCGTCCGTCCCCGGTGATGGTGTGGACGCCCTCCCACACCTTCGCCTTCCTCGCCCAAGCGGCAACCCATCGGCTGTTCGCGCTGTACCGACTGATCGCGTTGCGCGGGCTGCGCCGGGGTGAGGCGGTCGGGCTGCGCTGGAAGGATGTCGACCTGGCCGCCGGGACGGCAGGGGTGCATTGGCAGATCACTCAGCTGGGGTGGGAGCCGGTGCAGGGCAGGCCGAAGACCGAGGCCAGCGACCGCACCATCGCGTTGGACGCCGATACCGTCACCGCGCTACGCGCGCACCGCAAGCGCCAAGCCGCTGAGCGGCTGGCGGCGGGGGAGGCGTGGATGGACAGCGGGTTCGTCTTCACCGACGAGATCGGCCGGGCGTTGCATCCGCAGCAGGTCAGCGACCAGTTCTACCTGCTGTCCTTCCGGGCGGGGTTGCCGCCGGTGCGGCTGCATGACCTGCGGCATGGGGCGGCTTCGATCATGCTGGCCGCAGGTGTCGATCTGAAGGTCGTACAGGAGACATTGGGGCATGTGTCATCCACCTTCACGCGCGACACCTACACCAGCGTCTACCCCGAGGTGGCCCGCGCCGCCGCCGAATCCGCCGCCGCCCTCATCAACACCGCAGCCAGCGGCGCGCAGACTGCCCGGTTGATCACACTGCCGAACCACATCGACCACGCCACTACCTGAGCTACCGAACCCAGCAGGCCCGCCGATTCCCCGGCGGGCCTGCTTGTTTGCCCTCCATGAGGGTGTCGAACTGTGGAGCCGATCGGTATCTAATTTCGGCTGCGAAGGGGCGAGCGGACTTCCGCATGAAGCAGGGGATCTTTTATCTGCTGGTCAGAAACGCCTGGCGAGCACAACGAAGCAGTTTGGCTAAGGCTTGACCGCTCACGAGGGCGTCGCTGACCGAGGACGCCGTACGGGCCTTCTTGCTTGGTCTTCTGTTGGTCGTCGGCGAGGTCTGAGCTGACGATGGCGGACTAAATGATCTACCGCCGTACACGGTCCGTACACAAGAGCAACCATGGAGCAACCGACCATGATCAACGGCAAGATTTGAGGGTGGCGAGAACCGAGAAACCCCAGGTCAGACGCGGTGTTGGTGAGTAGGGCGGGTGGGACTTGAACCCACGACCCACGGATTATGAGAATCCTCGGTTGATGTCGCTCAGTGTCACGGAGTGCTGTTTTGTGTTGCCGTGGCCTGAATTATCCCCGTCGTCATGTCGGTCTGCGCCGACGCGTGCCGCGTTGTATCGCGTACACGCGAGCAACCACCGAGCAACCATGCGATCTTGATCGTCGGCACTATGTGCCATTTGTTCCCCATCTCGGCGCGGCTGCCTGGGGCCAGGCTTGCGTGGTGAGTTTGAACTTTACGGCGGATCGAACGTTGTACGGTCTGAGCCTGAGCGTCTCGGGCAGGTCGCCGTATCACCCGCTCGCAGTGAACAGGGCGATCGGGCGCACAAAGCCCCGCCAGCTGAAACCGATCAGGGGGACGGCCGCCCGTGAGTCATCGAGGTCAGGGAGTCAACGAGACCAGGCGCCTCTGGGGACACGGTAGAGGACGCGCGGCGCCGTGAACCAGTCGCGATCGAGGAACCGGCTCGTGACCCGTCCCGCCAGGATGAGATAGCTCTCCACCATCTCCTCGAACCCGAGGTAGTAGCGTGCTTCCAGATCACGCGTGTAATTCGCGTATTCTTCGAGTGCCCCCAGCGGGCCCAGGAGCTCTCCATCGTGGTAATAGAGCATCCCGTCATCAGCAAGTTCGGCCAGGTCAGCCCTGTGCTGATGAGTGATGATGCGCCTACCCCCCGAGCTCGCCGCCGGTTGGAGTGAAAGCCGCCCCGTTAGGGTGACAGCGACGGACCAGCCAGGAGAATGCGCCCCGATCCACGTCATGGTGCCCCCGCCGTCATCGTCGGCCAGGTCGAATGCCGTATCGAGATCACAAAGAATGCCCGAACTCGGATCCGCCCGGAATCGTTGTGCGGCCTCTTCGATATTCTTCGTGTCGATCCAGGCTGCCTGGAAAGATCCGTTCAAGAGGTAGTCCTCCAGGAGAACCCACTGACTCTCCGCAGGAACTGCCTGCGACAAGTCCGCCATCTCACTCCTCAGAATCTTCGATTTTCGCAAAGCGTATGGGGTGGAGGCGATCTCATGACCGCCTCCACCCAACAGCTGTCCGGCCTGACCACGGGAACCTGCCAAGCTGGTCAAGTCGCCGGTCGTCAGGCCGTTCTGCGGTCCGGACTAACTCACGATCTTGACCCGAACTGGGGACTGTAAAACTAACGGCGGATCTGATGATCAAGGAAGAGACGCTTGATGTCCGAGACCGCCGTGGAGTCGCTGTCGATGAACGAACTGCCTGTCGAGCCGGACCGCTCGATGACGGACGAGCA
>NZ_BAAAMV010000023.1:0-116159 GCF_039529455.1 Nonomuraea bangladeshensis | reverse complement strand
TCCGCCAGTGGCAGACGCTCTTCTACGACCAGCGTTACTCCAACACCGACCTGCAGGCGACGCGCCGCATCCCGGACTTCGTCAAACTGGCGGACGCCTATGGTTGTGTTGGTCTCAGGTGCGAGCGGCCGGAGGACGTGGACGACGTGATCAGGAAGGCCATGGAGATCAACGATGTCCCCGTCGTGATCGACTTCGTCGTCCACCAGGACGCCCTGGTGTGGCCGATGGTCCCGGCAGGTACGAGCAACGACGACATCAAGCTCGCCCGGGACATGGCGCCGAAGTGGGAGAACGACGAGGACGGCTGAGTCGGTCAGGTGGCCTGGATGACCGGCACGCCGAGCGCCCGCACGGTGGCGTTGCCCGGGTCGGCGTCGGTGACGACGCCGGCCACCTCCGTCAGCGGCAGGACGGCGAACCGGGACGCCGCGCCGATCTTCTCCGAGCTGGCCAGCACATAGGTGTCGGCGGCCTGCCGCGCGAGGGCGCGCTTCATCGCGGCCTCGTCGGCGTCGTCCGTGGTCAGCCCGGTCTCGGGATGTACGCCCGTCACGCCGAGCAGGAAGAGGTCGGCGTTGACCGCGCGGGCCGCCTCCACCGCCGCCGCCCCGCAGGCCACCATCGAGTGCTTGAACAAGCGCCCGCCGATCAGGTAGACCTCCACGTCGTGGTGGCCGGCCAGGGCGCCGGCCACCGTCGGGCTGTGGGTGACGACGGTGGCGCGCAGGTCGAGCGGGAGCGCGCGGGCGACCGCGAGGGCCGTGGTGCCGCCGTCCAGGATCGCGGTGCTGCCGGGCTCGACGAGCGCGGCAGCGGCCGCGGCCACGCGCTGCTTGCCGGGAACCTCGACGCCCTGGCGGGTGGCGTAGTCCGCGATCGCGGGGGAGGCGGGCAGCGCGCCGCCGTACACGCGCTGGCACAGACCGGCGGCGGCCAGGTCGCGCAGGTCACGACGGATGCTGTCCTCCGACAGGCCGAGCTCGGCGGCGAGGTCCTTGGCGATGATCCGGCCGTCCCTCTGGAGGCGTGTCAGCAGCAGGTCCCTGCGTTGCGCGGCCAGCATGCACGTTTCTCCTTGTTCATTCCGATTTTTTCCCATTATAGTTCTGCCACGTGATGATTCCTATCGCAAGCCCTCGGTACGTCTCCCTCGGCGTGGCATCGTGACCGCGGGACTCGACACACCGGACCGGCGCGGCCGCACCGGCCTGGACCAGGTGGGACGCGACCTCACCGGCAACCCCCGGGTCCGGGTGCGCGACGTGCGGCTGCTGTCCTGCAACTGGTACGTGCTGCGCACCACCACCTTCGACTACCGGCACGCCGACGGCCGCTGGAGCACGCAGGAACGGGAGACCTACGACCGCGGCAACGGCGCGACGGTCCTGCTGTACGACGTCACCCGCCGTACCGTCCTGCTGACCCGTCAGTTCCGCTACCCCGCCTACGTCAACGGGCACGCCGACGGCATGCTGCTGGAGACCGCCGCCGGACTGCTCGACGACGAGAGCCCGGAGGAGGCGATCCGCCGCGAGGCCGCGGAGGAGACCGGCCACGCGATCGGCGAGGTCGAGCACGTCTTCACCGTCTACATGAGCCCCGGCTCGGTCACCGAACGCCTGCACTTCTACGCCGCCCCCTACGACTCCACCACCCGCGCCTCGCGCGGCGGCGGGATCGCCGAGGAGGGCGAGGACATCGAGGTCGTCGAGCTCGGCTTCGACCACGCGCTCCGCCTGGTCCGCGACGGCGGCATCGCCGACGCCAAGACCATCATGCTGCTGCAGTGGGCCGCGCTGCACGGTCCCTTCTCCCCTGAGACGGAGGATCTGTCCCGGTGAACCTTCCCGCCCTCCTGCCGCCGGCCGAGCTGCGCACCGAGCGGCTGCTGCTGCGTCCCTGGCGCCCCTCCGACCTGGAGCCCTTCGCCGCGCTCAACGCCGACCCGTCCGTCATGGAACACTTCCCGGCCACGCTCAGCCGCGCCGAGAGCGACGCGTTCGCGGCCGCCAGTGGCGACGCGGTCGCCCGTCAGGGCTGGGGACGCTGGGCGCTGGAGCTCCAGGAGACCGGCGAGTTCATCGGCTTCACCGGGCTGCACCGGCCCGCGTTCGAGGCGCCGTTCCTGCCGGCCGTCGAGATCGCCTGGCGGCTGAGCCGCCGGGCCTGGGGCCACGGGTACGCCACCGAAGCCGCCACCGCCGCGCTCGACTTCGCCTTCGACCGGCTCGGCCTGGAGGAGGTCGTCTCCTTCACCGCGACGGTCAACACGCGCTCCAGCGCCGTCATGGAACGCCTCGGCATGATCCACGACACCGCCGGCGACTTCGACCATCCGGTCCTGCCGCCCGGTCACCGGCTCCGCCGCCATGTGCTGTACCGCCTGAGCGCGGCCCGCTGGCGCGACCGCCGGCCGTACCCGTCTGGTTCAGCGGGGCGGTGACGGCTTCGCCGGGGCAGGCCGCGTGTTCGGTGGAGGAGGGGGGAGGGTGAGGACCGCGCGGACGGCGGTGCGCAGGCGTTCACGGCAGTCCTCCGTGACCACGGGCCTGCCGTCGGCGGTCGGGGCGGTCAGGGCACGGCGGAACAGCGCCGTCGGGAGGTCGACCACGCACACCGTGATCACCTCGACGCCGGCCCCGTCGGCGCGGCCCCAGAGCCCCTGCGACAGGCGGATCAGCAGCGCCACCAGCCGTTTGTCCAGGGCGAACATCGCCTCGGTCAGCTCCTCGGGCACCTCGGGACCGAGGAGCTGGTCGCGGCGCACCGAGATGAGCATGCGGGCCGCGGCGGGCCGGCGGTCGGCGAACACCGCGGGCGTCCCCGCCGCGGCCACCACCGCCTCGGTCGCCGCGCCGGGGCCGCCGGCTTCGTACGCGGCGTCGGCGAGCTCGGTCTGCAGGTCGAGGAACTCTCCCGCGGCCCTCAGCCACAGCCGCCCGAGCAGCACGGGCAGGGAGCCGAACGCGTGATAGATGGCTCCGTTCGACACTCCGGAGGCGGCCGCGAGCCCTCGCACGGTGAACCGCTCGGGGCCGTGGTCGGCCACCAGCCGCTCGGCGACGTCCAGCAGCTGATCGAGATCATGGGTGCGCGGCCGGGCCATCCTCGGAGCTTAGCAGAGCACATGCTCCGCAACGCTGCCCCGTACGGCCCCCGACACTGGGAGGGTTGTTCATATCGTCCGAATCCGTGGAAGTCGTGCTGGTCGTCGTCGACCAGGACGGTGCCGTGCTGTGCGACATGGCCGGCGGCGATCCGGCGCTGCCCCGGATGCGCTTCGACGCCAGGTGGCCGCCCATGGACAGCGAGCTGACCGATCGCGTCCGTCGCGAGCTCGGGCTGAGCACGGTGGTCCTGGAGCCGTTGGACTTCACGACAGTGGTGCTGCTGGCGGCGGGCGGGGCACGCCCGGCCTGCGCCGACGGGTTCGCCTGGCACGGGCAGGACGCGGTCACCGGGCAGAGCCCCGTCCTCGATCGCCGGGCGGCGCGATCCCGGCCGCCGGTCTCCGACTGGTTCCGGCCCGGCTGGTTCGAGCGAGCCGAGTCCTACATCGACGAGGAGCTCAAGGCCGCTGGTCGTGCCCGGCTCGGGCCGAGCCGGCAGATCAAGCACTGGAGCATGTCCGCCGTGCTCCGCACGCCGACCGACCGTGGGGACCTCTACCTGAAGGCGGTCCTGCCGAGGCTGGCCCGCGAACCGGACATCACGCGCTACCTGGCGTCCTTGCGCATCGCGCCGTTCGCCACCATCACCGCGATGTCACGCGATGATCGCTGGTGGCTCGCCGAGGACTTCGGCGGCGTGGACGGCTGGGCGGTCTCCGTGGAGAAGCGTCGTGCCTGCCTGGCACAGCTGGCCATGGTGCAGAAAGAGACCATCGGCCGCGTGGACGAGCTGACCGACGCGGGATGTGCCCGGCTCACCCCGGCTGCGCTGGCCGACGCTGTGCGGTCGACCTTGGCCCGTGACGACCTCTGGCGGGCGCCCAAGCGGCCGAGAAATCTGGGCCGGGCGCTGAGCGGCGAGGAGGCCGATCGGCTTCAGGCGCTGACGCCGTATCTCGTCGAGTGCGCCGAGCGCCTGGACGAGGCGGCCGTTCCGGCGACGATCGTCCACCGCGACTTCCACCCGGGCAATGTGGTCGTACGCGAGGACGAGATCCTGTTGCACGACTGGAGCTTCGCCACCATCACGAACCCGTTGTTCGATCTGGCCTCGTGGCTGCTGGACACGTCCGAGCCGGACGCCGCGAGCTACCTCGACGCCTACTTCGCCGCCTGGTCCGGCGCCGTCGCCCCGGAACGGATGCGCAGCGCGTGGCACGTGGCCAAGCCGCTCGCCGCCGTGGTGGAGATGATGAAGCTGATCGAGCTGGCCGGCATCGTCGGACCGGATCACGACTTCAACTGGCTGCCGATGACCTACGGTTGGGCCCGGCGGCTGCTGAACGCGGCCGCCGACCCGAGCCTGACCACCAACGGGTGGCGGAAGTAGGGCTCGTCGGCCCGGCCTCTGCGATGGGATCGCAGCGCGGCGCGAAGTTCTACGCGACATCTTCCGGCTCTCTCTCCGCCGCCAAGGGCCGAAGCGCCAGGACCGCCAGGTCGTCGCCGAACGCGACGATCAGCCGGCCGTCCGACGACGCTGCGGCCACGTGCGACACCGCGCCCGGGAGATCCGCCCGCCGCAGCTGCCGGCCACTGTCCAGGTCCCACACTCGGGCCGTGTGATCCTCACCGCCGCTCACCACGACGGGGTGGCCGGCAAATTCCGTCGCCGTCAGGGCCAGCACTGGCGCCGTATGCCCGACGAAGGGCTGCCTGACCGGCTGTCCGCTGTCCAGGTCCCACACGCGGACAGTACGGTCCGTGCCGCCGGTGACCACGACGGGGACGCCGTTGAGTGCGCTGATCGCGATGGCGTTCACCGTTCCGCTGTGCCCGGTCTCCGGTCGGCAGACCGGGCGGCCGCTGGACAGCCACCACGCCCGTATCTCGGGCGCGCCGAACCCGTGTCCGGCGGTGACCGCCACGGCGCGGCCTCGAAGCGAGCCGATGACGGCGGCGGTGACGCCGGCGTGCTCATCGCCGCGCCCGGTGATGGCTGTGCCCAGGGAGCCGTCGTCCATGAACCACACCCGCGCTTGGTTGGAGCGTCCGCCCGTCACCACCACGGGACGGCCGCCCAGGTGGCCGGTGACCACCGCGGTGATGCGGCCGTGATGGTCCTGCTCGTAGTGCGGCGTGCTGAAGGCGACGTCCCTGGCCTGACCGCCGGGCAGGCGCAGCAGCCGCGGAGCCGATCGTCGGTTGCGGTTGATCACCGCTACGGGATCGCCGTCGAGGTCGGCCAGGGCGAGCCGGACCTGTCCCGGTCCGGTGGGGATGGGGGGACCCAGGAACGTGCCGTCGGCCAGGTCGATGACGCACAGATGCCCTTCGCCCCGCCCGGGATCATCCTTGTCGCAGGCGTCGTGGTGCGCCGTGACGACGACCTCGCGGCCGCCGACCTGGCCGACGACCAAGCCCGTGACCTCGCCCGGCAGGCGGCGCGGTCGCCCGGCGGCAGGCGCCGCACATGCGGCGGTCAGGTCCCAGGCCCGCACCACCGACGACTGCAGGCCACTGGTGACCGCGACGACACGGCCGTCGGCCTCGGCCACGCAAACCGCGTCAGGTTTCGCGCGGCCCGGCGGCAAGGGCACGCACAGCGGCTCGCCGGTGGCCGCGTCCAGCACACGCACGCGCCCAGCGCGGTCGACCGCGGCCAGGATCGGGCGGCCGCCGAGTTCCCCGTACGCGAGCGATCGGCTGCCGCTCGTCAGGAGGCCCCGCGGCAGCAGCTCGCGGAGGAGCGTCCCGTCGCGCAGATCCCGGACCTCGACCGGACCGTCGTGGCCCCCGCAGACCACGACGGGACGACCGTTGAGGGACAAGGCGAGCAGGCTTTCCGGCTTGCCGGATGTCGTGATCGAGGCCGCGACCTTGCTTGCGGCGAGGGGATCCCACACGTGCAAGCGGCCGTCGTCGTCACCGATGATCGCGACCGACCGGCCGTCCAGGGTCGTCGTGGTGATCGAGACCGCCCTCGTACCGAGGTGCGCCTCGAACGGGGTGCCCAATGGATGACCGTCAAGCAGGTCCCACGCTCTCACCGCCGATCCGCCGGAGATCACGACCGGACGGCCCTCCACCGTGGTGACGGCCAGAGGATCGCTCACGTGCCCGGTGACGATCCGTGCGCCGACGCGCTGCCCGGAGTCGAGGTCCATCACCCACACACTCGCCCGCAGGAGGTCGTCGACGATGCTGTATCCACTGATGACAAGCGATCGGCGACCGTCCAGCACCACGATCTCCAGGGCGTGGACCCCGCCGTCGCCGAACACCGGTCTGCCGACACATCTGCCCGATCCCAGGTCCCAGACCCAGCCCTCACGCCCGCGGGACGCGACGGTCACCACGTCATGACCCGGCGAGCCGCCGGTGGCCATCGCCCGGACCGTCGCCGGCCCCAGTCTTACGTGGCCCGGCAGCTCGGCCGACCACAGCAGCGCGCTGTCCAACGACGTGCCCGTCGCCCACTCGACGCGGAACGGAGCCTCCGCGCCGCGCTCGTCCGGCACCTCGGCGAGCCGGTGACCAAGGTCGCCGGCCTGCCATCGGGCGGCGTCCACGGCCAGAACCTGGCGTCGCGCGCCGGGCCTCAGTCCACGGTGCCAACCAGCGGACGTACGGTAGACCGCCGCCACCGACCGCGCCTCGGCCCCCTCCGCCCGCGACGCGAGGGCCAGCACCTCGTCCGGGTCGGCATGGATGAGGAAATGCGCGTCGCCCAATACCTCCTCGATGAGATGCCGCCCGCCGCCACGGCCAGGCGAGTGGTGCTCAACCAACGGTGGACCTCTCCGGCAGGAGTGTGCTGCCTCTCACGTGACGGTTCCTGTCATCCGGGCGTGGTGCGCCTCTCAAATGCGTGTTGCCCCACGTGTGATGCCGTTTGTCGCGGAGAATTCCATTGCTGAGAGCGCCGGTCCTGATCTCTGTGCCCTGCTCATGAATCCTCCTGGTCGGGAAGTGACTGGACGGCGAGCACCTACTCCTTCCGACTTGTGCGAAGATCGGGCTCTTCGGCCTTCAATCGCAAGCATCGTATAAGCGGAATAGCCAGCGTTTATTGACTGTCAGTGCGTAGTTCTTGTCGTGGAGCGCAATCGCATGAGGAGGGTGCGGTGTGATCGAGTTGCGCAGCGCGGACGTCCCAGCCGCCGAACGGTTCGGCTGGTGGTGCGACCTGACCGCCCGGCAGCTGATCCCCACCGAGATCAGCAGCGACCACACCGCCGACTTCCACGCCTCGGTGTCGCTCCTGCCGCTCGGGGCCGCCCTGGTGGCGTCACCGCGCTGCGACGGCATGCGGTCGACGCGCACCGCCCGGCTCGTCCGGCGCTCCGATCCGGAGCTGTGGATGCTGACGCTGGTGCGCACAGGGACGATGTGGCTCGAACAGGGCCGTGACCACATTTCGGTGCGCTACCTGCACCACATCTTCCGGCAGGAGGAACAGACCATCGGTGGCTACATCCGCGGGCAACGCCTGGAGCGCTGCCGCGCCGACCTGACCGACGGCCGCCACGCCGGCCGCAGCGTCACCGAGATCGCCGCACGATGGGGATTCGCGGACGCCGCGGCGTTCAACCGGGCATTCCGCTCCGCCTATGGAATGCCGCCGGGCGTATATCGACGACACGCAGCGACCGGAAGCACCTGACGGCGGCCGCCACTGGACGATCACCTCATCCGGCGCGTCATCGCTCCCGTGCCTCAAGGCTGGCCTGGTCGGCGGCGGTACGGCCCGCCGCCCAGCCCTCCCGGTCCCAGGACGTGCGGATCGCGTGCGAGACCAGGTTAGGGAACAGGCGCTCGACCGCCTGCTCCACCTCCTGCTCGCGCGCCGCCAGCACCGGCACCAGGTCGGTGCCACGGCTGGCGCTCTCCCGCGCGACCGCGTCCGCCGTGGCCTCGGCGAGCCGCTCCCCGATCCTGGAGGCGAACGCCGACAGGAACGACTGGCGGAACGTCTTGTTCCGCGACCGGCCGTTGCCGTGCTTCTTGGTGCCCGAGTTCACCAGCGAGGTCTGCGCCTGCACCAGCAGCGAGGTGAACAGCATCTCCACCCAGGACAGATCCGCCCGAAACCCCATCACGGTGGCGAACCCCAGCTCCTGCGACCAGATCACCCGGCACCGGTTGGCCTCGGCGACCAGGTTGAGCAGCACGGCCTTGGGCTGCTCGTACGGCGCGTCGATGCCGATCCGGATGCCCGCCGGGGCGTCACCGCCGCCCGGCTGCGCGTCCAGCATCGCCGCGTCGATGCTGTACTTCGCCATCAAGCTCTGCGCCGCCGACATGAACGTCTCCGCCTCGGCCTCGTACGCGGTCGACTCCGCCTTGGCTAGCAGCGCCCGCACCCGCGTGAGCGTCTTCTCGCTGACCGCGTGCGCGCGTGCCTGGACCGTACGGCGGGCGGCCCCGGGCGGCGGGCTCAACGTCTCCAGCCGGGGCAGCCCGGTCAGCAAGGCCAGCAGTTCCAGCACGCCGGAGACGGTCACCAGGCGGCCGGCCCGGTCGCGCGCCTGCCGCGCCGCCAGGTAGCCGCCCTTCCACCACACCGCGGCCTCCAGGCGGGCGAGCTGGTCGCGCCAGCGCTCGTCCACGGTGGCCGGCGCGTAGGCCCGCATCTCCCAGGCGATGAGGTCGGCCGCCGCCCGCCCGTGCCAGTCGGTCAGCCGCCTGGCCGCGACCCTGACCACGTCGGCCGGCTGCCAGCCGTTGCGCCACAGCGTCGAGATCGCCCCGGTCACGGCCTCCACCAGCACGCGATCGGCGTCGTCGCGGTCGGCCAGGAAGGCGGTGGCGGCGTCGAAGGCCGCCTGATCCTCGGCGGCAAGAGCCTCCATCGCCGCGCCGATCAGCTCATTGGCCTTGCTCACACGTGCCGCCCACCTCGAAGAAAGTCCGCCAGGACTCTACCGCGACGGAGCCGATGCCGAGGGCGGAGCGGGCGGTCGTACGCCTCGAAGGCGTCGCCGTCCCGCCCGTTGTGGAACAGGCGGGACGGGGGGCAGCACGGGGGATCAGCTCCCGCAGGGGTTGGTCGCGTTGGCGGTGACGATGCCGTCCTTGACGGTGGAGGTGCCGGTGCTGAGGGTGTAGTCGTTGCCGTTGTTGTTGTCCCAGGTGCCTGAGCCGTTGTTGAAGGCGGCCTTGAGGCTGGTGGCGTCGGCGAGGGTGATGGTCTTCTTCTTCCAGCCGGTGCAGGCCGTTTCCATGGGCACTCCTGGGACGGTGGTCCAGGTGCCGTTGATGCCGTAGTGGATGTTGGCCGTGGCCCAGCCCGTCCTGTAGTAGACGGTGGCTTGCTTGTCGTTCGGCTGGGGGGCCGAGCCGGTGTGGAGAGCGACCGCGCTCTTGGCGGGCACGGTGACCGTCGCCCTGCCGCTGGAGTCGACCGTCACCGTGCCGGTGCCCGCCACGTTCGGGTACGTGCCGGCGGGCAGGCCGGTGGTGAAGGTCTGGGTGACGGCGCCGCCCTCGTTGTTGATGGCGACCCAGCCCTTGTCGCCGCGGCTGAAGGCGATCAGGTTGTTCCCGTTGTCGGTCCAGTTGGCGACGCCGGCGCCCTTGACGGCGTTGTAGAAGCCCACCATGCCGGAGACCTGCCGGTCGAAGCAGGTCCACTGACCGTTGGAGCAGTTGACGTCGGTGACGTAGCCGCCGCCCGCCGAGGGCGGGCCCGCCTCGCTGTTGTTCCAGGTGTAGGAGGCGTACACCTGAGGGGTGCCGAACGGCCAGGCGAGCATGAAGAGGTTGGCCAGCCTGTACGTGTCGCCGCTCTTGTAGGTGAGCGTGGAGCCGCCCCGCTCGGTGTCGTGGTTGTCGACGAACACCACGGCCTTGTCGCTGGGCACCGACAGACCCCAGCTCTCCCCGAACGTGCGGAGGTTCTTGATCTGGCCGGTGAACTGTTCCCGCAGCTTACGGCCGTAGACGAACTCGTCGACGTCGCCGACGCCGGTGTACTGGCTCGGCTGGACGGCCTCCTGGTCGCCTTGGATGACCTCCTGGTGGATGTAGGGCGACCCGACGAGCTTGGCCTTGATGGCGGCCAGGTCGCCGGGGTTGATGTGCTTGGCGGCGTCGATGCGGAAGCCGGACACGCCGAGCGAGGTCAGCTTGTTCATGTAGCCGGCGATCTTGCCCCGGACGTACTCGGACCCGGTGTTCAGATCCGACAGGCTCACCAGCTCGCAGTTCTGGACCCGCCAGGCGTCGTTGCGGTAGTCGCCCTGGTCGATCTGGCAGGTGGGCTGGTGGAAGTCCTGGGAGGAGTAGAGACCCGGGTAGTCGTACTTGCTGAAGGTGTAGCCGCCGTAGCTGGTGGCGCCCTGGCCGGTCATGTGGTTGATGACCGTGTCCACCTGGACCTTCACGCCGGCGCCTCCGCAGGTGTCGACCATGCGCCTGAACGCGGCCTCGTCGCCGAACTTGCTGGTCAGCTCGTAGCGGGCGGGCTGGTAGATGTCCCACCAGACCGTGCCGCCCTTGGTCATCGAGTCCTGGGGCGGCGACACCTGCACCGCGCCGTACCCGGCCGGGCCGAGCACTTCGGTGCACTCCCTGGCCACCGAGTTCCAGTTCCAGTTCCACAGGTTGGCGATCACGCCGACGTCGGAGGCGGCGCGGGCGGGGGCTTGGTTCAGTACGGGCACGGCGACGCCGCTCGCCGCCGCTAATGCGGCGGCGACGAATGCTTTGTAGAGTTTCATACGGGGATCTCCAGAAACGTGAGGATGGGGTCCCATCAACGGGCTGGGTGGGCCAACACCCGGCCCGTTCTGCTTTCGAGGCTGCTCGTGGCCGTGCCGGCGGCGCTCTGGCATCACGGTGGGGGAGGGGCACCATCAGAACCTCCGCGTTCGGATTTCCTCGGTGTTGCCTGGAAGTTACTCGGCGAGCAAGGGTCGTGCAATACTTTGCAGCCTTTTGTGGGGTAAATGTCGGTGTATGCGTACAATATGGCGATTTATCCTGATATGGCGCTGTAGTTCTTGCGGGCACTTTTCCTGGCTCCGAAGGCGTGGGAGCAAGGCCGACCTCGCTTCGCTGAGTGAAAGCGGCTTTGCAAGCTTTCAGAATATTGCGAAACGAATACGGTCATGTTGACGGCGCCGGTGCGGCATGTTGTGATCCATCCATGCGTATTTCGTACGCATTTAGTAGGAAATGAGGTGGTTATGGGGTTACTTCAGCGTGCCGCCGCGGTAGTCATGCTCCTGGCGAGCGCGGGAGGCATCCAGGCCGTGCAGAGCGGGCCGGCGCAGGCGGCTCTGCCCACCGCCGCCGTCGTGCTCGGTGACAGCTTCGTCAGCGGGGAGGGCGCGGGGGACTACCTGCCCGTCGTCGACGCCTCCGGCACGGCGCAGGCCTTCCCCGGCTGGTCGGCGGCCAACAGCAACGCCTACTTCTGTCACCGGTCGGCGAACGCCTCGGTGTTCACGGCGTCGCTCCCGGGCATCCAGCAACGTTTCAACCTCGCGTGCTCCGGCGCCCAGCCCGCCGACATCGCCGCCCCCTCCAGCGCCCGGGCCGAGGGCCGCGCCGTCGCCTCGCAGCTCGACCAGCTGCGCGCCGTCGCCCAGACGCACGACATCGACGTCGTGCTCGTCGGCCTCGGCTCCAACAACACCCAGTTCACCTTCGGCGACGTGGCCACGCTGTGCGCCAACCGCTTCATCGCCGACGCCTGGACGGGCTGGTGGGAGTTCTGGGCCTATCTGAAGGGCGAGGTGCCGCAGCAGCCCTGCACCGCCGCGGACCTGGCCACCGACGCCGAGGTCGCCGCCGCCACCGCCGAGACCACCGCGGCCCTGCGCCAGATCCTCGACACCCTCGCCCAGGTCGACGCCGACGGCGCCCACCAGGTGATCCTGCAGACCTACACCAACCCGCTGCCGCCCGAGCTCGCCCAGCAGTACCACGAGGAGGACGGCCGCGCCGACACCCGCGACAAGTTCCGCGCCCTCGGCGCCGAGCGCTACGCCGCCGGGTGCCCGATCCACCGGGCGAGCCTCGCCCCCGGGCACGTGTTCTCCCAGAACCTCGGCTCCCTGGTCAGGAACGCGTACACCACGCTGGCAGCCGAACGCCCGGCCGCCGACCTGCGCGTGCTGGACGTCCAGCGGGCTTTCGACGGGGCCAGGCTCTGCGAGAACCCCGGCAGCCCGGCGGGTGCGCTCGCCACGCCGGTCCGGGTGCAGGACGGGCCGTCCGGCACGTTCATCACCAGCCTGTCCGGCTGGGACAAGATCGGCATCCAGCGGGCGGCGAACACCTGCGTCACCTACTTCCAGACCTGCCAGGAGTCGTGGCACCCCAACGCCGCGGGCCACACGGTCCTCGGCCAGTGCCTGGCCGGCGCGGTCGCCGCGGCGCCGCGCACGATCGTCACGTGCGCCCGTAACGCGAACGGCACGCTCACCATCTCCTGACGTCTCCGCGGCTTCGCGTCCGGCTGTACGGAGCCGGACGCGAAGCGGGGCAGGCGGTCGGCTCCGGCTCGTCCCTGCGGGGACGGAATACATGCCATTTTTCCCCAACACTTTCGGGGCTATCGTTTCGGCCATCTCGTGAATCGGGCGCCGGGAACAGGCGGTTTCCGGCACCAATTCATTCCCAAAGGAGGTGGCTTCCGTGCCCGCTGCGTTGTGGAGAACCGCCGGCGCGCTCGTGCTCGCCGTGCCGCTCGCCGTGCCGCTCGTCGGGGCCGTCCCGGCCGCCGCCCGCGCGGCCGACCCGCCGTCGGTGACCATCGACTCCTCGGAGTCGGGGCCCGGCGTCGTACGGCTGGCCGGGCGCTTCACCGGCGCGTACGACGTGTCCCTCGTGGTGAACGGGGAGCGGATCGAGCGGGCCAGGGTCAGCGACCCGGACGCCGACGACACCGGGACCTGGACCCACGACCTCGACGTCGGCGAGATGAACGGCGAGATCGAGGTCTACGCGAAGGCGACGGTCGCGCAGACGCGGTACGGCACCTGGTCGCCGCCGCTCACCCTGCGCGTGGACAACCCCCGGGCCGCGAAGCCGGAGGTGGAGATCACCGAGCCGGCCGACGGGGCGCGCCTCACCCGGCCCACACCCGTCCGGGTGCGCGTCGCAGGGAAGGACGTGCGCTCGGTACGGGTCCGCGTCAACGGCGGCCCCTGGCAGCGCGCCGCCGGGGCCGCGGGCCGCTACGTCACGCTGGTGAACCCCGCCAGGTACGGCGACGTCATGGCGAGCCTGGAGGCGGAGGCCACCGACGCGCGCGGCCACGTCACCAGGTCGGCCACCCGGTACGTCGCCCTCGGCGCGGCGAAGAAGCGCCGTCCGGAGCCGCACCGGCAGGACCGGGCGATGTGGATCTGGGAGAAGGCGAGCTACAACCTGGTGCTCAACCCGGGCTCGCGCCGCCTGCTGGAGACGGTCCTCCCGCCCGGTTCGACCATGTACCTGGGCGTGGACACGTACATGGGACGGGACATGATCGAGGACGCGCGTCCTGAGCTGCGCGACCTCGTGGCCTGGGCGCACGGCCGGGGCATGAAGGTGCACGCCACCGTGGCCGGCGGGACGCGCCCGCCCTATCTGGGGACGCTCTCCCGCTACCGCGACCGCGCCGTGGGGGAGATGGAGCGCGTCCTCGACTACAACCTGTCGTCGAGGCCGGCCGAGCGGTTCGACGGGATCAACGTCGACATCGAGCCGTACATCCTGCCGTGGTTCACCAGCTCGAAGCCCGACCTGCAGATCCAGTGGCTGGACACGCTCCGCGCGATGATCGCGCGGCGTGACGCGTCGGGGCAGCCCCTGCTGTTCGGCCCCGCCGTGCCGCGCTGGCTGGACACCTCCGCCTGCTGCACGGACATCACGTACGGCGGGACCACCCGCACCCTGGCCGAGCACGTCCAGGACCTCAGCGACTACATAGCGATCATGGACTACCGCGACCAGGCGGACGGCAGCGCCGGCATCATCGCCCAGGCGGCCGGCGAGCTGGCCTACGCCGAGCGGATCGGCAAGCCGCTCTCCGTGGTCGTCGGGGTGGAGACCCTCGACATCGCGACGAGCGGCGACCCGGCCACCATCACCTTCCGCGAGGAGGGCAGGGACGCGCTGGAGGCGGAGCTGGCGAAGGTCGGCCAGGCGTTCTCGGGCAGCCCGGCCTTCGCCGGGATCGCGCTGCACCACTACGACTCCTACCGCGAGCTGCCCACGGTCTGGGGCCCCTCGGCCCGCTGGCCCGAGCCGCCCGCCGACTCCCGGCCGCCCACGGGCGTGGCCTCGCCGCCGGAGGCGGTCGCGTTCGACCACGCCACGGTCGATCTGACGTACGGGCGGGCGTACGACGACACCGAGGTCGACTTCTACGAGGTGCACCGGTCGACCGAACCCGGCTTCACCCCCGGCCCCGGCACGCTCGCGGGGAAGGCGCGCGGGCTCAGCCACACCGACACCGGCCTGCTGCCCGGCACCACCTACCGGTATCGGATCGTGCCCGTGGACGTGGCCGGGCACCGCGGGCCCGCCTCCGATCCGGTGACCGTGACGACCGCGGCCACCGACCTGCGTCCCATGGTCGTGGAGTCGATGGCGGTGACGCTGGAGGCGGGCGCGGCCAAGGTGCGGCTGCGCGTCGTGGACAAGGAGAGCGGGCAGCCGGTGGCCGCCACCGTGCGCGGGCGCTTCACCTTCTCCGCCGGCCGGTACGTGACGGTGACCGCGGGCGCCGACGGCTGGGCCATCGCGACCTCGGAGGCGCTGAAGCTGCCGACCGGCGAGGTCGGCTTCGCCGGTCACCGCCTCACCGCCCCCGGCCACTACTGGGCCGCCGCCTACGACCGCGACAAGGCCGTCACCGCCCGCTGGTAAGCGTGAATTCATTCCTGATATGACGTGAATAACGGAGTGAATTCAGGGTTGACATTGCTGCAATATGCCGAGAAGAATCCGGTCATGGAGCCACCTGAAGGAATGAATTCCCTCCCAAGGGGTCGGCGATTCCGCACCCTCGCGGCCCGCCTGCGGCAGGAGATCGTGCAGGGCCGCTATCCGGTCGGAGCCCGGCTGCCGACCGAGTCCGAGCTGGCGCAGACCTACTCGGTCGGGGTCAACACCGTCCGCCGCGCCGTCGACCTCCTGGTCGAGGAGGGGCTCGTCCGGCGCCGGCAGGGGTCGGGCACCTTCGTCACCAGCTCCGTCACCACGGGGGCCAGGCCGCGTCTCATCGGCGCGCTGGTCCCGTCGAACACCTACTACTTCCCGCAGGTCGTCCAGGGCATCGAGCGGGCGGCCTCCGCCGCCGGCGTGCGGCTCGTGCTGGCCTGCTCCAACTACGACCCCGACGTCGAGGCCGGGCAGATCCAGCAGCTCGTCGACGTCGGCGTGGCCGGCCTGCTGCTGGTGCCCAACCTGCACCTCGCCGCCGACCCCGACGCCCACCTGGCCCGCCTGCGCGAGCTGCCCGTGCCGTACGTCCTGGTGGAGCGCCGCCCGGCCGACCCCCGCCCGGCCGACCCGACCTCCTACGTCTGCACCGACGTGCACGGCGGCGGCTACGCGGCCGTCCAGCACCTCAGCGGGCTCGGCCGGGTCCGGATCGGCTACCTCGGCAGGATCGGCACCGCCAGCTCCGAACAGGTCTTCGCCGGATACCGGCAGGCCGTCGCCGACCTCGGGCTTCCGGAGATCCCGGAGGCCGTGGCCCGGCAGCCCGTCTGGACCGGCCCCGACATGCTGGCCTACGCCAACGCGCTGGTCGCCGAGAAGGTGCGCGCGGTGGTGTGCCTCGGCGACCGCGAGGCCACCGCCCTCCTGCCCTATCTGCGCAGGGTCGGCCTCACGGTGCCCGACGACATCGCCGTGGTGGCCTACGACGACGAGGTCGCCGACCTGTCGGAGGTGCCGCTGACCGCGGTCTCGCCGCCGAAGGCCGAGGTGGGCCGCATGGCGACCGAGCTGCTGCTGCGCCGGATCGAGCTCGGCCCTGCCGCGCCGGTCTGCCGGGTCGTCCTGCAGCCCCGCCTGGCCGTGCGCGCCTCCTGCGGAGCCGCCTCCGGCAGCCTGGTCGAGGTCCGCGTCCCTTCCTGACGCCGCCGGGCGTCCCCCCTCACCCCCTCCCCCCTCTCCGTTCCTTTGGAGGACCCAATGAGAGTGCGCGTGCTCGCCGCTGCCGCGGTGGCCGTCCTCACCGTGGCCGGCACGACGTCGTGCGGCGGCTCGGCCGACGACTCCGGCGCCGTCACCCTGAAACTCGGCTTCTACGCCGCCGCCGGCGACCCGGCCGACACGACCATGCGGCAGCTCGTCAAGGAGTTCGAGGCCGCCAACCCGTCGATCAAGGTGCAGCTCGAGGTCGCGCCGTACGTCAAGTTCTTCGAACGGCTCCGCACCCAGATCGCCGGCAACCAGGCGCCGCAGGTGTGGCTGTCGGACGGCGTGCTCGTGCAGGAGTTCGCCGCCCGGGGCGCGCTCGCCGACCTGAGCGACCGGGTGAAGAGCGTCAACGCCGCCGACTACTCCGGCATCGAGCTGAACCGCGACGCCCAGGGCCGGGTCTTCGGCTTCCCGCAGGGCGCCCAGACCCCGGTGCTCTTCTACAACAAGAAGATGTTCGCCGAGGCCAAGGTCGCCGAGCCGACGGCCGATTGGACCTACGACGACCTCGCCGCGGCGGCCAAGAAGCTGACCAAGGACACCAACGGCGACGGCAAGCCCGACGTCTACGGCTTCCGCGCGTACTCGCCGGGCTTCACCGAGAGCTGGTGGCCCATCGTCAAGGCGTTCGGCGGCGACGTCGTCACCGACGGGGGACGCAAGGTCGTCATCGACAGCCCGCAGTCCACGGCCGGGCTCGACTGGATGCTGCGCGCCATGGGCAAGGACGGCTTCGCCCCCGACTACGTCACCACCGAGGCCATGGGCAAGGGCGTCGTGCACACGCTCTTCGCCACCGGCCGGGTCGCGATGTCGTACGGCATCTACGCCCGCACGCTGCCCGCGCAGAGCGCCGGCGTCGACTTCGGCGTGGCGCCCCTGCCGAAGGGCCCGGCCGGTCGCGGCAACGTCGCGATCGTGAACTCGTGGGTGGTCAGCAAGGCCGCCTCCCCGGCGCAGAACGACGCGGCCTGGAAGTGGATCACCTTCTTCTCCGGCGAGGGCCCGCAGCGCAAGTGGGCCGAGCTCGGCGAGGCGATCCCGATCAACAAGAAGGTCGCCACCACGGCCCTGGCCCCCGACCGCGGCCCGGTCTTCCTGGAGTCGCTCGACGCGGCCACCGACCTCGGCACCAACGCCGTGTGGTCGGAGTACACCGAGGCGCTGGCCAAGCGCATGAACGAGGCGCTGTCGGGCGCGACGCCCGTCGCCGCCGCCCTCCAGTCCGGGCAGAAGGAGGCCCAGGAGGTCATCGACCGCTTCTACGCCGGGAAGACGCAGTGACGCTGCTCGCCAGGCGTACCGAGCGGACGGCCGCCGCCGAGCGGCCGCCCGCCCGGAAGCGGCACGCGGGGGAGCGGCTCTGGGCCTTCGCGTTCGCCTCGCCCTACCTCCTGCACCTGGTCGCGCTGGCCGCCTGGCCGCTGCTGGCCTCGCTGTTCTTCAGCATGACCGAGTACGACCTGATGTCCCCGCCGAGGTTCGTCGGGTTCGGCAACTTCACCCGGCTCTTCGAGGACCCGGTCTTCTGGCGCACGCTCGGCAACACGGCGTACTTCGCGGTGCTGTTCGTGCCCGTCCAGACGGCGCTGGCGCTGGCGCTGGCGATCGCGCTCAACCAGCGGCTGCGCGGCATGGCCCTGTTCCGCGCGGCCTACTTCGTCCCGGTGGTCTCCTCGTGGGTCGTCGTCGCCTACGTCGCCGACGCGGTCTTCAACCCCCAGACGGGCATCGCCAACCAGGTGCTCGGCCTCTTCGGGCTGCCCGCCGAGAACTGGCTGCAGGATCCCGCGCTGGTGATCCCCACGCTCGCGGCGGTCGCCGTGTGGAAGGGCGTCGGCTACATGATGGTGCTCTTCCTGGCGGGCCTGCAGGCCATCCCGGAGGAGCGCTACGAGGCCGCGAAGATCGACGGCGCGTCGGCCTGGAACCGGTTCCGGTACATCACGCTGCCGGGCATCTCCGGCACCACGTTCCTGGTGCTGGTGCTCACCTCCATCGAGACGCTGCAGTCGTTCGAGCAGGTCTTCGTGATGACCGAGGGCGGGCCGCACGGCGCGAGCGAGCTGACCGTGCTCTACCTCTACCGCCAGGGTTTCCAGTTCTTCCAGATGGGCTACGCCTCGGCCATCGCGTGGGTGCTGTTCGTGCTGGTGCTCGCGCTCACCCTGGTGCAGTTCCGGCTCCAGCGCAGGTGGGTGCACTATGCGTAAGACCCTCTCGTACGTCCTGGTCCTCGCGGGCGCCGCGGTCATGCTGCTGCCCTTCGTCGCGGCGCTCGGGAACTCGCTCAAGAGCTTCGCCCAGTACATCCAGGTCCCGCCCGTGTGGATCCCCGACCCCGTCCAGTGGGACAACTACGCGGAGGTGTGGCGGCGCGCCCCGTTCGGGCTCTACCTGGTCAACAGCGTCGTGATCGCCGTGCTCGCGGTCGTCGGGAACGTGCTCACCAGCGCCATGGTCGGGCACGCGCTGGCCAGGATGCGCCTGCCGGGCAAGCAGGCGCTGCTCACCATGGCGCTCGGCACCATGATGCTGCCGACCGTCATCACGATCGTCCCGAACTTCCTGCTGTTCCGCTCGCTGGGCTGGCTGGACTCGCTGCTGCCGCTCATCGTGCCGTACTGGCTGGCCACGCCCATCGGGATCTTCCTGATGCGGCAGACGTTCCTCGGCATCCCCAAGGACTTCGAGGAGGCGGCGGGCCTCGACGGGGCCAACCCCTGGCAGGTGTTCTGGCGCATCCACCTTCCGCTGGCCAAGCCCGCCCTGGCCACGCTCGCGGTCTTCACCTTCACCACGTCGTGGAAGGCCGTGCTGGAGCCCACGATCTACCTCACCTCACCCGAGAACTACACGCTGCCGGTCGGCGTCCTCAGCCTCAAGGGGCAGTTCGTCGGCAACGACCAGCTCGTGACGGCGGCGGCGATGATGAGCCTGCTGCCGATGCTGATCGTGTTCGTGCTGGCCCAGCGTTACTTCGTCCGCGGAACCATGTCCGCGGGTCTCAAGGGCTGACAGGCCCCCTCCCCGTCAGAAAGGAAATCGTGACCACAACATCCGGGCTGCGCCTGGGCGTCATCGGCGCGGGCACCATCGCGGAGTTCCACGTGGCCGCCGCCCGCCAGAGCGCCGGGCAGGTGAAGGTCACCGCGGTGTGCGACGTACGGGCCGAGGCGGCCGAGAAGCTGGCCGCGGAAGCCGGCGCCCGCGTCTTCACCGACCACCGGTCGATGATCGACGCCGGCGGCCTCGACGCGGTCGTGATCACCGTCCCGCACGCGCTGCACGCCCCGATCACCCTCGACGCCGCCGCGGCCGGGCTGCACGTGCTCGTGGAGAAGCCGATCGCCACCACGCGCGAGGACGCCCTCCGCATGATCGAGGCGTGCCGCGCGGCCGGCGTCGTGTTCGCGGTCGGGCACGTCCTGCGCTTCGTCCCGACGCTGCGCGCCGCGGCCGGGTTCCTTGCCTCGGGCGAGCTGGGCCAGGTCGTGGTGGCCTCCGAACGGCGCACCGCCGACTACGGCGACCCCTCGCGTCCCCGCTGGTTCCTCGACGCCGGCATGGCGGGCGGCGGCATCGTGCTCAACGTCGGCACCCACAGCATCGACAAGCTGCAGATGCTCGTCGGCTCGCCGATCGTCGAGGTCACCGCGCACGTCGCCGGGCCCGCCGGCGAGTCGGTGGAGACCGAGGCGGTCGCCCTGGCCCGGCACGCCGACGGCACCCGTTCGACGATCTCCGTCACCGGGACCGGCCTGCCGTTCACCGACGAGGCCGAGATCGTGTGCGGCGAGGGCGCGCTGCGCATCAGCCGCGGCGAGGGCGTCTGGTCCTTCCGCGGCGGCGTGGCCACCCAGGTCGCCGCGCCCGGCAGCGGCGAGATGGCCACGGCGTTCGCCGCGCAGCTCGCCGACTTCGCGCGCGCCTGCGCCGCCCGCACCGCTCCCGAGGTCACCGCCGAGTACGCCCTGTCGGTCCTCGACGTCGCCCTGGCCGTCTACGAGTCCGCCCGCCTGGGCTCCACCGTCACCGTGAAGGGACAGTCATGAACCCGCTCGCTTTCAGCACGCTCGGCATGCCGGGCGCCCCGGCCGAGGAGGTCATCGCCACCGCCTCCCGGTACGGCTGCGCCGCCGTCGAGCTGCGCTGCGCGGAAGGCGAGATCGTCGCGCCGGACACCCCCGCCGCCGAGCTGCGCTCGATCGCCCGGACGTTCGCCGGCGCCGGGATCGAGATCGTCGCCGTGTGCTCCTACACCCGCGTGGCCAGGCCGGACGGCGATCCGGTGGCCGAGGTGCTGCGCCACGTCGAGATCGCCGAAGCGCTCGGCTCGCCGTACGTGCGGGTCTTCGGCGGCGTCGAAGGGCAGGACGACCCGGCCGCCGCCGCGACTCGGAGGCTCGCGGACGTGGCCGGACGGCTGCCGGACAACGGCGTGGACGTGCTGCTGGAGACGCACGACGTGTTCCTGACGGGCGAGGCGATCGCCGGCGTGCTCGCCGGGGTCGGCTCGCCGCGCGTGGGCGCGCTGTGGGACGTGGTCAACCCGTGGCGGGCGGGCGAGAGCGCCGCCGCGACCGCGGACGCGCTGGCGCCGTACCTGCGGCACGTGCAGATCAAGGACGCGGCCTCGCCCGCCGACCTGGCGCCGGTGCTGCCCGGCCAGGGCGCGGTGGGGGTGCCCGGCGTGCTCGCCGAGCTCGGCCGCATCGGGTACGCCGGCCACCTGGCGCTGGAATGGGAGCTCGCCTGGTATCCCGACGCGCCGCCGATCGGCGAGGCCCTGACCGCCTTCCGCAAGGTGCTCGGGCGATGATCCCCCTGGTCGCATCGGCGGCCACGGACCAGGGGC
Organism: Nonomuraea bangladeshensis; assembly: GCF_039529455.1. Lineage (NCBI taxonomy): Bacteria > Bacillati > Actinomycetota > Actinomycetes > Streptosporangiales > Streptosporangiaceae > Nonomuraea > Nonomuraea bangladeshensis. Next base: position 95,036 of record NZ_BAAAMV010000023.1, on the reverse strand, counting down.
GGTTCCCGCTGGGCCCGGGCACCCGGGTGAGCGGCCCGCGCGCCGATCTCGCACGGGACCTGCTCGGCCTGGACACCCGCGGCGACGGCCCCGGCGAGGTCGTGCTCAAGCTGGTGGCCGACCCGTCGCTCGGCGCGGAGGGATACACCCTCACCGTCACCCCGGACCGCGCGGTGATCGCCGCGGCGGGCGCCGCCGGGCTCGGCTGGGGCGTGCAGACGCTGCGCCAGCTCGACGCGCCCGGCGGCGTGCCCTGCGGCACCGTCCGCGACGTGCCCAGGTACGCCTGGCGCGGCGTGATGATCGACGTGGCCCGCTGGTGGCGTCCGGTGTCGTTCCTGCGCGCGTACGTCGACCTGCTGGCGCTGCACAAGTTCAACGTCCTGCACCTGCATCTCACCGACGACCAGGGCTGGCGGTTCGAGGTGCGCGCCTACCCGCGGCTGACCGAGGTCGGTGCCCGTCGGGCCGAGTCCCCGGCCGGGCACGCGCGGGAGGGCAGGTCCGACGGCACCCCGCACGGCGGCTTCTACACCCAGCGGGAGCTGCGCGACCTGGTGGAGTACGCCGCGGCGCGCGGCGTCACCGTGGTCCCCGAGATCGAGTTCCCCGGGCACTCGCAGGCCGCCATCGCGGCCTGCCCGTGGCTCGGCCACCCGTCCGCGGAGCCCGTCGAGGTGCGGACCACGTGGGGCATCTCCTCGCACGTGCTCAACGTGAGCGACCGCGCCGCCGCGTTCGCCCGCGACGTGCTCGACGAGCTGAGCGACGTCTTCCCCTCCCCGTACGTGCACATCGGCGGGGACGAGGTCCGCGGCGACGCCTGGGCGACCAGCCCGGAGGCGGCGCGGCGGGTGGCGGGCGCCGGGCTCGACGGGCCGGAGGCGCTGCTCGGCTGGTGGGGCCGGCTGCTCGCCGACCACCTGCGCGGGCTCGGCCGCCGCGCCGTGGCCTGGGACGACATGCTCGACCACGACCCGCCAGAGGACATGGTGATCATGGCGTGGCGCGGCGTGGACCGGATCGAGGCGGCCGCGCGGGCGAGCCACGACGTCGTCGCCGCCCCGCACACGCACACCTACCTCGACTACGCCGAGTCCGACGCCCCCGGCGAGCCGGTCAGCATCTCGGGGCCGCTGCCGCTGGAGACCGTGTACGGCTTCGACGCGGGCGACGCCGTCCTCGGCCTGCAGGCGCAGCTCTGGGGCGAGTACCTGCCCACGAGGGAGCGCTTCGACTACAACGCCTTCCCCCGGCTGTGCGCCGTCGCCGAGGCGGCCTGGTCCTCCGGCCGGGACCTCGGAGACTTCACCCGGCGGCTGACCGCCCACCTGCCGCTCCTCGACCGGCTGGGTGTGGCGTACCGGCGGCCGTACGACCAAGGAGCGGCACGTGTTCACCTCTGAACGGGAGCTCGACGACCGGCTGGCCACCCCCTCGGCCGCGCTGGTCGCCGACGCCGGCGCGCTGGACGGCGACCTCGTCGTGCTCGGCGCGGGCGGCAAGATGGGGCCGAGCCTGGTCAGGCTGGCCAGGCGCGCGCTGGACGCGGCGGGCCGGGGCTCGGCCCGCGTGTACGCCGTGTCCCGCTGGACCGACGGCCGCGCGGCCCGGGCGCTGGCGGAGGAGGGCGTGGACGTGGTCGCCCACGACCTGAGCGCCGGCGACGACCTCGACGGGCTGCCCGACGCGGCGAACGTCGTGTTCATGGTGGGGGCCAAGTTCGGCACGTCGGCCGCGCCCTACCAGGCGTGGGCGGTCAACGCGGCGCTGCCGGCCGCCGTCGCCCGGCGCTACCGGGACTCGTCGGTCGCGGTGTTCTCCACCGGCAACGTCTACCCGCTGGTGGACGTGGCCTCCGGCGGCAGCGCCGAGGACGACCGGCCGGAACCGGTCGGCGAGTACGCGATGAGCTGCCTCGGCAGGGAACGCGTCTTCGAGCACGCCGCCGCCGCGTACGGCACCCGCGTCTCGATCCTGCGCCTCAACTACGCGGTGGACCTGCGCTACGGCGTGCTCGCCGACCTCGCGGTCACGGTGGCGGCCGGCGAGCCGGTCGACGTCACCACCGGGCACGTCAACGTCGTGTGGCAGGGGTACGCCAACGAGGTCGCGCTGCGCTCGCTGCGGCACGCGCGCGCCCCTGAGCCGTTCACGATCAACCTGACCGGGCCGGAGACCGCGTCGGTCCGGCGCACGGCGACCCGGCTGGCGGCCGCGCTGGGGACCAAGGCGTCCTTCGCCGGCAGCGAGAGCGGCACCGCGCTGCTCAGCGACGCCTCGGTCTGCCACGGCCTGTTCGGCTACCCGGACGTGCCGCTGGACACGCTGATCCGCTGGCAGGCCGGCTGGTTGTCGCGCGGGCTGCCCCTGTCGGGCAAGCCGACCAAGTTCGCGGTACGCGACGGGAGGTTCTGACATGTCGATCGACCTGCTGCGGGAGGGCGCGGTCATCCCCGCCCACCCCCTGGCGCTGACCGCCGCCCGCACGTTCGACGAGCGCCGCCAGCGCGCGCTCACCCGCTACTACCTCGCCTCGGGAGCGGGCGGCGCGGCCGTGGCGGTGCACACGACGCAGTTCGCGATCCGCGAGGCGGGTCTGCTGCGGCCGGTGCTCGAACTCGCCGCCGAGGTCGTGGCCAAGGAGGCCGAGCGGCCCTTCGTCCTGGTCGCGGGGGCGTGCGGCGACACCGCGCAGGCCGTGGCGGAGGCCGAGCTCGCGGCCTCGCTGGGCTACCACGCGGTGCTGCTGTCGCCGAAGGTGCCGGGCGCGGGCGAGCCGGAGCTGCTGGCACGTGCCAGGGCGGTGGGCGAGGTGCTGCCGGTGGTCGGCTTCTACCTCCAGGAGGCGGTGGGCGGGCAGCGGCTCAGCCCGTCGTTCTGGAGGTCGCTGAGCGAGCAGGAGTCGGTGGTGGCGATCAAGATGGCGCCCTTCGACCGGTACCGCACCGTCGACGTGGTCAACGCGGTGGCGGCCTCGGGGCGGGGCGACGACATCGCGCTCTACACCGGCAACGACGACAACATCCTGGCCGACCTGCTCACCCCCGTCGCGGGCCGCCGCGTCGTCGGCGGGCTGCTCGGCCAGTGGGCGGTGTGGACGCGGGCGGCGGTGCTCATGTTCGAGGAGGTGCGCCGGGCCTGGGCCGGGGACGACGACGTCCTGCGGTCCCTGCTGGCCCGCGCCGCCGACCTCACCGACGCCAACGGCGCGGTGTTCGACGTGGCGGGCGGCTTCCACGGCTGCATCGCCGGGGTGCACGAGGTGCTGCGCGGCCAGGGGCTCATGGCCGGCACCTGGTGCCTCGACCCGGACGAGGGGCTGTCGCCGGGGCAGGCCGGGGAGATCGCGCGGGTGCGCGCGGCCTACCCGTGGCTGGTGGACGACGACTTCGTCGCCGCGCACCTGGACGACTGGCTCCGCTGAGCCGGCGAGCCCGGGGTGGGGGATTCCCCGCCCCGGGCTCGTGTTCTCAGATGGCCCAGTGGGCCGTGGACAGGGCGCGGACGGCGTCCTCGTCCACCTCGACGCCGAGGCCGGGCCCGGTGGGCACCAGGGCCGTCCCGCCCGTGACCTTCACCGTCTCGCCGCCGACGTACGCCGAGCGCACGAACTGGCGGCCGTTGAGATCGACCGGGGTGTCCACGCCGAAGGCGGCGAACAGGTGCAGCGAGGCGGCGAACCCCAGGTCGGTGTCCGTCAGCCCCGACCCCATGATCCGCAGCCCGGCGTCCTCGGCGAGCTGGCACAACCTGCGGGAGAGCGTGAGGCCGCCCGACCGCTGCACCTTGGCGATGGCGATGTCCACGGCGTCGAGCTTCACGAACGTGGCCAGGTCGGACGGATGGCGCAGGCTCTCGTCCAGCGCCACCGGCAGCGGGCTGTGGTCGCGCAGCCGGCGCAGCCCGGTGACGTCGTTGGCGGGCAGCGGCTGCTCGAACGCCGACACGTTCAGGTCCGCGAGCCGCCGCGCCATGCGCAGCGCGCCGTCCACCGTGTAGGCCTGGTTCGCGTCCACCCACAGGGGCGCGTCCGGGGCGGCCTCCCTGACCGCCGCGACGACGGACAGGTCCGTCGCCTCGTCGTGCAGGCCCACCTTGACCTTGTACGCGCCGTAGCCGTGCGCCCGCCCCTCCTTGACCGCCTGCCGCACCTCGTCGGCCGTCTGACCGGCCACGATCCAGCCGAGCGTGATCCGGTCGAGGCGGCGCTGGCCCCACAGCACGCCGACGGAGACGCCGAGGGCCCGGCCGAGCAGGTCGTGCAGCGCGATGTCGAGCGCCGACTTGGCGATGGGCGACCCGATCGTCAGCCCCCTGTTGATCACCTTCTCGTAGACCGCGCAGGCGCCGTCCAGGTCCCACGCGGGGCGTCCGACGAGGGCGGGAGCGAGATAGCGGGCGATCGTCGTCGAGATCGACTCCACGGTCTCGTAGGTCCAGGCGGGGGTCGGCGTCGCCTCTCCCCAGCCGGTCACCCCGCCGGCCGTCACCTTGACGAGAACCCGTTCGGCGGGCTTTCCCTCCGTGGTGACGTTTCCGCCGGAGATGCTGAACGACCGGATGGACGGCAGCTCCACGACGAATACCTCGATCCGCTCGACGACCAGCGATTCCATGTTTCTCCAAGCGGCAGGAATTCATGCTCTTTTTATATTTCCAGCATCCCGAATCTAGCACGCCGGAAATAATTCACGAATTAGCGGAATGAATTCATGCGCCCGCTTTCCAGGGCGCCCTGGCCGGCGACAGCCAGCCCGGACGGCCTGCTTTCCCCATATCTCCCTATCATTGGGGCATGAACGATGGGCTTCCGGAACCAGTCGGCCGTGATGGGTGGCGCGTCTCGCACGACGAGCGTGAAGCGGTGGTGGAGCGGCTGAACACGGCGGCGGCCGAGGGCCGGCTCGACCTCAGCGAGCTGGACGCCCGCCTGGAGCAGGCGTTGAACGCCAAGACGTACGCCGACCTGGCGCCTCTCACCGCCGACCTGCCGCCGGACGTCCCGGTGAACCAGGAGCCGCTGGTCCTCAAGGGCGGCATGCACGGCCTGACCCGCTCGGGACGCTGGGACGTGCCGCCGCGCATCACCGTGTACGGCGGCATGGGCGCCGTCAAGCTCGACTTCACCGAGACCGAATGCCGGCTGCCCGAGGTCCACATCGAGGCGCAGGGCCAGATGGCCGGCGTCACGATCATCATCCCCGACGGCTGGGCCGCGGAGACGTCCCGCATGGAGGGCGGCCTCGGCGGTTTCAAGGACAAGACCACCCCGCAGCGCCTCCCCAGGACCCCGCTGATCCGCCTCTCCGGCACCGGCGGCGCGGGCGGCGTGGTCATCCGGCACCCCAACACCTGGGAACGCAGGAAGCAGCGGCGCCTTCAGGGCCGTTAGGGGCGGCCTTCCCGACCGGGTCGCCGGGCTGGAAGGATGAGTGCCGTGTCCGCCCTCCGACGGGTCTCGCGTGTGGCGCGCGCCGCTGTCTTCGCCGCGGTGTGCGTCGTCGTGTCCGCGGGCGGTCACGTCCTGGCCGGAGGCGTTCCGGCCGCGGTGCCCACGTTGCTCGCCGGCGTGCTGGGGGCCTTCGCCCTCGCCTTCGTGCTCAACGGACGGCCGCGCGGGCCCGAGACCGTCGTCACGGCGACGGCCGCCGCTCAGATCCTGCTGCACGAGCTGTTCACCAGGAGCGCCGGCGTCACCGTGACCGCCGCCGGGCATGCGCACACCGGGACGCCCGGCGCCGGCATGGCCGTGGCGCACCTCGTGATCGCGGTGATGAGCGGATGGTGGCTGTATCGCGGGGAGAGCGCGTTCTGGCTGATGGTCCGGCTCTGGGGGACGGCTCCGCTGCCGAAGCTGCGGCGGTTGCTCGCCGGCGTGGTCGAGCCGTTCGTGACGCCGGTCGCGGTCGTGCTCGTGGCCGGGGCGGGGACGTATCGCGGGCCTGAGCTCGTACGGGCGATCCTGCGGCGCGGGCCGCCCGTGGCCGCGCACGCGCACTGACGCCCGCCCCGGCCCGTTCGCCGGGGCGGACCTTTCCCCAAGCATCGACACGGGCGGCATCGGCCGCCGTGCCGGTGCCGGCTCGCCGCCCTGAGACGACAGCCGGAGTCATGCCCGCTGGAGTGATGTTCCGCCTGCTGCGCACCACGGCCTTCGCCGTGGTGTGCTGCGCGCTGTCCGCGTTCGCCCACCTGCTCGGGGGCGGCAGGGTGACCGCCCTCATGGCGGTGGCCGGCATGGCGGTCTCCTTCGTCGCCGCCATGCCGGCCACCGGCCGGGAGCGAGGCGGGCCGGCCGTCTTCCTCCTTCTCGCGGGTGTGCAGGTGGCGTTGCACCTGCTGTTCTCGTTCGCGCCGCCGGGGCTGCCGGGTGTGCCCGGCGGGCATGCGCACTCCGGGCTCGTACCGGGTGTGGGGATGCTGGTCTCCCACGGTCTGGCGACCCTGATGACGGCGCTCTGGCTGGCGCGGGGTGAGGCGGTGCTCTGGGCGCTGCTGCGGCACCTCGGGGTGCGTGTCATCGTGCTGCTGCCTGGGGCGCACCGCACGCCGTACTGGACGGTGGTCGTCCGCGCCGTCGAGCCCGCGCCTCTTCGCTCCGCGGTGCTGGAGCACGCGCTGAGCGGGCGCGCCCCACCGGCCGGCTGAACCTCTCGTTCCTCCCCTTCACCGGACGGATGCGCTCCGCCCGGCGGTCGTCGTACGCCCGAAACGGGAGTTCTCCATGCCGGAAACACCAGACCAGAGAGTGATCGATGTGAATCCTGTTGTCGCTGATGAACGCGCCGACGACGATCGGCGCCTGACCGCGCTCGCGCTGGCCGCCCGCGACGGCGCGCCCGCGGACGTCGCGGCCTTCACCGAGGCGGTGTACGCCGACGTACGCCGTTTCCTTGCCTACCTGACCGACGTGCAGTCGGCCGACGACCTGACCCAGGAGACGTTCGTCCGGGTCCTGGGGAGCCTGCCGCGCTTCGCCGGGAGATCGTCGGCCAGAGCGTGGTTGTTGTCCATCGCCCGGCGGGTGGTCGTCGACCGCTTCCGGGCCGCGCGGGCCCGGCCCGTGGTGGCGGACCTGGCGGACTGGCAGGCCGCCGTGGAGCGGTGCCAGCCACGTGACCTGCCCGGCTCGCAGGACGCGGTGGAGTTGGCCGAACTGCTGGCCGAGGTGCCGCAGGAACGGCGCCGCGCCTTCGTGCTGACCCAGGTCGTGGGCCTGCGGTACGTCGAGGCCGCCGAACTGCTCGGCTGCCCGGTGGGAACGGTGCGCTCCAGGGTGTCCCGGGCCCGGCACCAGCTTTCCGCGTCCTGGCTGGCCGCCTGACCATCCTGTGACGCAGGTCGAGGGAACTTCCGCCTCGATCCGTCCGACGGCTCCGGTGAACCCACAGAACTCGGAGTCCTCAATGACAACACGCACCGCACAACCAGGGCAGGCCGGTCTCGGAACGGAGGCCGTCCAGCTCCTCATCGGCGGCATGACCTGCGCCTCGTGCGCCGCCCGGGTGGAGCGCAAGCTCAACCGGATGGACGGCGTGAGCGCCAGCGTCAACTACGCGACCGAGAAGGCGACGATCGAGGCCGGCGGCGTCCCGGTGGAAGAGCTGATCCGGACGGTCGAGCGCACCGGCTACAGCGCCGAGGTGGTCAGCCCGCGGGCGCCGGCCGCGCCGGAGGACACCGACGACCGGCGCGTGCGGATGCTGGGCCGGCGCATGATCGTCGCCGTCGGGCTGGCCTTCGTGCTGATGGACCTGTCGATGGGCATGGCGTTCGTCCCGGAGTGGCACTTCGCGGGCTGGCAGTGGGTGCTGATCGGCCTGACGCTGCCGATGGTCACCTGGTGCGCCTGGCCGTTCCACCGCAACGCCTTCCGCGCGGCCCGGCACGGCGCCACCTCCATGGACACCCTGATCTCGACCGGCGTCATCACCTCGACCCTCTGGTCGGTGTACGTCATCCTGTTCCCGATCGACGCCGGACCCGCCGGGCCGGGCCTGTGGGCGGCGCTGTCCGCGCCGGACAGCGCGTTCTACCTGGACGTCGCCGCGGGGGTGACGATGTTCGCGCTGGCCGGGCGGTACCTGGAGGCGCGGGCGCGGCGCTCCTCCGGCGCGGTGCTGCGCCGCCTGGCCGAGCTGGGCGCCAAGGACGTCAGCGTGCTGCGCGCCGACGGCAACGAGTACCGCATCGACGTGGCGGACCTGCGCACCGGCGATGTGTTCGTGGTCCGGCCGGGGGAGAGCATCGCCGCCGACGGCCGGATCGAGTCGGGGCAGAGCACCATCGACACCAGCGCCATGACCGGCGAGCCGGTGCCCGTCGAGGTCGGCGAGGGCGACGCGGTGACCGGCGCGACCGTCAACCTCAGCGGACGTCTGTTCGTCCGCGCCACCCAGGTGGGCGCGGGCACCCAGCTCGCCGCGCTGATCCGGCTCGTCGAGCACGCCCAGGCCGACAAGGCCGCCGTGCAGCGGCTCGCGGACCGGATCTGCGGCTGGTTCGTCCCGGCCGTCTTCGTCCTGTCGGCGCTGACCCTGGCCGTCTGGCTGCTCGCCGGCGGCCAGACCCACCAGGCGGTCACGGCCGCGCTGGCTGTGCTCATCATCGCCTGCCCGTGCGCGCTCGGACTGGCCATCCCCACCGCCCTGCAGGTCGCCTCCGGCACCGGCGCCAAGCTCGGCGTGTTCATCAAGAGCCATCAGGCCATGGAGTCCGCGCGGGTCATCGACACCGTCGTGCTGGACAAGACCGGCACCCTCACCCAGGGCCGCATGAGCGTCGTGGACCTCGTCGGCGAGGACACCCTGCGCTACGCCGGAGCCGTCGAGGACGCCTCCGAGCACGCCGTCGCCACCGCCATCGCCGCCCACGCCCGCGCCGAGCTCGGCGACCTGCCCGAGGTGGACGATTTCACCGCCCTGGCCGGACTGGGCGCGAAGGGCACCGTCGAGGGCCGGCGCATCCTCATCGGCTCGGCCCGGCTGCTGACCCGGCACGACGTCGCCATCCCCCCTGTCCTCGACGACGCGCGGACCCGCTGGGAGAGCCAGGGCCGCACCGTCGTCCTCGTCGCCGCCGACGGGACGGCCATCGGGGCGCTCGCCCTCGCCGACGCCGTCAAACCCTCCGCCGCCGCCGCGATCGCCCGCCTGCACGCCATGGGACTCCGCACCCTGCTGCTCACCGGCGACAACGCCACCACCGCCCGTGCCGTCGCCGCCCAGGCCGGCATCACCGAGGTCGTCGCCGAAGTGCTGCCCGCCGACAAGGAGGCCACCATCGCGCGGCTCCAGGGCGAGGGCCACCGCGTGGCCATGGTCGGCGACGGCATCAACGACGCCCCGGCGCTCGCCCGCGCCGACCTCGGGCTGGCCGTGGTGGACGGCACCGACGTCGCGCTGGCCGCCGCCGACCTCATCCTGATCCGCGACGACCTCGACGTGGTCCCCACGGCGCTCACCCTGGCCCGCGCCACCCTGCGTACCATCCGCGGCAACCTCGTCTGGGCCTTCGGCTACAACGTGGCCGCCCTCCCACTGGCCGCCACCGGCCTGCTCAACCCCCTCATCGCCGGCGGCGCCATGGCGTTGTCCTCGGTGTTCGTCGTCACCAACAGCCTGCGGCTGCGCCGCTACGCGCCGCCTCCGGCGACCGGCGACTTCCTCACCGCGCACCTCGACGACGAGGACGAGGCGGTGCGCGAGAAGGTCTGACCCGTCACGGCTGAATTTCCCGGGAACCGGGGCGGGCTTCGCGACGACTGGTCGGACGAGCCCCTTTGTGCCCATGGCCGTGGCCGGAAGCCGGCGGACGTTGGCCTGCCGGCCACTTCCAGGCGAGGGGGCGTCTCGTCACCATGGGGACCCGCGATGCGACACCGAGAACCTGGAGGCAGCATGCGAGCCGACATCCGAGCCGACATCCGAGCCGACATCGTCGTCTTCGACGGCGCGGACGACCTCGACGTGGTGGGCCCGTACGAGGTGCTGGGCCTGGCCGGCCGCGCCGGGCAGGGCGTCACGGTACGGCTGGTGTCCCTGGACGGGCCGCGGACGGTGACCACGGCGGGCGGTCTGCTCCTGCCCGCGGCCGGCTGGGCGCCGCAGGAGGCCGACGTGCTCATCGTGCCCGGCGGCGGCTACGCCACGAGCGAGACCTCGGGCGTCCGGGCGGAGCTGGACTCGGGCCGGCTGCCCGCCGCGCTCGCCGCGGCGGCCCGGCCCGGCCTGGTGCTCGCGTCCGTGTGCACGGGCGCGATGCTGCTGGGCGCGGGCGGGCTGCTGACCGGCCGGGCCTGCACCACGCACCATCGGGCCGTCGAGGACCTGGTGGCGGCCGGCGGCCGGCACGTGAAAGCCCGGGTGGTGGACGACGGCGACGTGGTGACCGCCGGTGGCATCACCTCGGGCCTGGACCTGGCGATCTGGCTCGTCGAGCGGCACCGCGGCGCGCAGGCCGCCGCGCTGGTGCAGCAGATCCTGGAGTACGAGCGCCGCGAACCGCTGTGGCGTTCCGGCGACCCGGTCACCTCGGGCGCGGGACGATGAGGCGGCGGCTGACGCTCTGCCTGGTCGCGATGCTGCCCCTGGCGGCGACCGGCTGCGGCGGCGACGTCCGGCCGGCGGCCGCCGGCCGGTCCGTCGTGGTCAAGGACTGCGCGGGCAAGGACGTCAGCTTCAGCGCGCCGCCCGCGAAGGTGGTGACCCTCGACGGGTACGCCGCCCAGACGATGGCCCGGCTCGGCCTGACCGGCAAGATCGCCGGCACCGGCTACCCGGCCCCGTTCACCGTGGACACCTCCCCTTACCGGGAGGAACTGGCGAAGATCCCGGTCCTGGCCGAGCGGGTGCCGGTCACCGAGGCCGTCGCCGCGCAGCGGCCCGACCTCGTCCTGACCGCCTTCTCCGCCTTCGGCGGGCCACCCGGCAGCCCCAAGGACGCCGACCTCGCCACCATGAACGCCAAGGGACTGGCCGCCTGCCTGCCCGGCGGCGACAGCCCGTCCGGCCCCGCCCTGGCCGACCTCGCGCCCACCTACGACTACATCCGCAAGCTCGGCACCGTCTTCGGCGTCCAGGACCGCGCCGACCGGCTCATCGCCGAGCTGCGCGCCCGCCAGGACGCCGTCAGGACCGGCGGCGCCAGGCCGCGCGTCATGATCGTGCAGGACGACCCGGTCGCCGGGCAGCCGATCAAGACCTCCGGCACCGGCACGATCGCCCACGCCCTGCTCACGCTGGCGGGCGGCGAGAATCTCTTCCCCGACGTCCACGCGATGCACGCCGACGTCTCACCGGAGCAGGTGGTCAAGCGGGACCCGGAGGTGATCTGGGTGCTCACCGACTACAACTTCGCCAAGGTCAAGGGCCGGGAGCTGGTGGACGAGGTCAGGCGGAACCCCCTGCTGTCCGGGACCACGGCCGTCAAGCGGGGGAGGGTCTTGTCGACCTCGCAGTACCTGGTCTCCTTCCCCAGCCCGCTCAACCTCGACGCGCTGGAACAGCTCGCCGCCGACCTGCGTGCGGGCGGCCGATGACCGCGATCGCCGGCAGGCTGAGCGCGCGGGTCGCCGCTGTGCCGTACCCGGCGCTGGTCGCCCTGCTCACGGCGGCGCTGGCCGTCTCGGTGGTGGCCGCCACCGGGTTCGGGGCGGTCGGCGTGCCCGCGGGAGAGGTCGCCGGCATCCTCGTCCACCACCTGACCGGCGGCGGCGACAGCACGGCCACCGCCGACCTCATCGTCTGGCGGATCCGCTTCCCGCGCGTGCTGCTCAGCGCGGTGGCCGGCGCCGGGCTCGCGCTGGCCGGGGCCGTCGTGCAGGGCGTGGTCCGCAACCCGGTCGCCGACCCGTACCTGCTGGGCCTGTCCCACGGCGCCTCCGTCGGCGCCGTGCTGGTGCTGACCACCGGCACCGCCGTGCTCGGCGCGCTCACCCTGCCGGCGGCGGCGTTCACCGGCGCCGCCGTCGCGATCGGGATCGTGCTGGCGATGTCCACCAGACAGCGCCGGCTGCTGCCGGTGCGGCTCATCCTGGTCGGCGTCGCCTTCGGGCACCTGTTCGCCGGGATCACCTCGTTCGTGCTCGCGCGTACCGACAGCTCCGCCGCCCAGCAGCAGATCATCTTCTGGCTGCTCGGCGGCCTGTCCGGCACGAACTGGGCCACCCTGCCCGTGCCCGCGATCGTCGTCGGCGTGGCCACGGGGCTGCTGCTGGCGCGGGCCCGCCGGCTCAACGCCCTGGTGCTGGGCGAGGAGGCCGGCGCGGCGCTGGGACTCGACGCCAGCCGGCAGCGCTGGTACCTGCTCCTGCTCGTCACGCTGCTGACCGGCACGGTCGTCGCCGTGTCCGGCGGGATCGGGTTCGTCGGCCTGATCGTGCCGCACCTGGCCCGGATGCTGGTCGGCGCCGACCACCGCCGCATGCTGCCCGTCGCGGTGGTGCTCGGCGCGCTCTTCCTGCTGTGGGCCGACGTGGCGGCGCGGATCCTGATCTCTCCCGCCGAGCTGCCCATCGGCGTGCTGACCGCGTTCCTCGGAGTGCCGTGCTTCCTGCTCGTCATGCGGGCGCGCGGCCTGGCCGCCCAGGAGACCTCATGAGACTCGACCTCGACGCCGTATCGGTCACCCTCGGTCGCAGGACCGTGGTCCACGACGTGTCGCTGACCGTCCCCGCGGGCGGATTCGCGGCGCTCGTCGGGCCGAACGGCAGCGGCAAGTCCACCCTGCTCCGCACCGTCTACCGTGCCGTGCGACCGGGGTCGGGCACCGTCCGGCTCGGCGGCCGTGACCTGTGGTCGATGCCGCCCGCGCACGCCGCACGCAGCGTGGGCGTGCTCATGCAGGAGCAGCACACCGGCTTCGAGTTCACCGTCGCCGAGACCGTCGCCCTGGGCCGCACGCCGCACCTGGGCTTCTTCGACCGATTTCGCCGCGAGGACCACGCCGCGGTCGCGGAGGCCCTGGACCGTACCGGCCTGGCCGCCTTCGCCGGGCGCCGCGTCGGGCAGCTCTCCGGGGGCGAGCGCCAGCGGGTCCTGCTCGCCCGCGCCCTGGCCAACCGGCCCCGGCTGCTCGTCCTGGACGAGCCGACCAACCACCTGGACGTCCGCCACCAGCTCGACCTCCTCGAACTCGTCCGGGAGCTGGACGTCACCGTGCTCGCCGCCCTGCACAGCCTCGACCTGGCCGCCACGTACGCCGACACCGTCGCCGTGCTGCGGCAGGGACGGCTCGTGGCGCACGGCCCGGCCGCCGACGTGCTGACACCCGCGACGATCGGGGAGGTGTTCGAGGTGGACGCCACCAGACAGGGCGGCTCGGGGCTCGTGCTGCGGCCCCGCTGCGTCTGCCCGGACCGGCCCTGCCACTGGAGCTGCCGCAACCGCTCGGGGACGTTGCTGAGCGATGTCCGCTGACCCGCACCTCGTCGCCGTACTCGCCCTCGACGGGGTGGTCGGCTTCGACCTGTCGATGCCCTGCCAGGTCTTCGGCACCGCCCGCCTGCCCGACGGCGCCTACCCCTACCAGGTGCGCGTCTGCGGGGTGACCCCGTCGGTGAACGCCACCGCCGGCGGCGTCGGCTACTACCGCATCGAGGCGCCCAACGGCCTGGACGGCGCCGAGGACGCCGACACCGTCGTGGTGCCCGGCGTCACCGTCACCCGCCGGGCCCCCGACGCCGTGCTCGACCTGCTGCGCGAGGCCGCGGCCCGCAAGGCGCGGATCGTGTCCATCTGCACCGGCGCGTTCGTGCTCGCCGAGGCGGGCCTGCTGTCCGGGCGGCAGGCCACCACGCACTGGAAGGCGGCGGGCGAGCTGGCCCGCCGCCACCCCGACGTGCGCGTGGACCCCAAGCCCCTCTACGTGGGGGACGGGCGGCTGTTCACCTCGGCGGGCGTGGCCGCCGGGCTCGACCTGTGCCTGCACCTGATCCACCGCGACTTCGGCGCGGCGGTGGCGGCGAGCGCCGCCCGCGCCACCGTCATGGCGCCCAGCCGCGACGGCGACCAGGCCCAGTTCATCCCGCAGCCACCGGCCCCCGCCGCGAGCGGCACCCTGGCCGCGACCCTCGCCTGGATGCGCGAGCACGCGGCCGAACCGCTCACCCTCGCCGGCATCGCGCGCCACGCCAACCTCAGCGTCCGTACGCTCACGCGCCGCTTCCAGGAGCAGACCGGCACCACGCCCGCGGCCTGGCTCGCCCGCGAGCGGCTGCTGCTGGCACGGCACCTGCTGGAGACCACCGACCTGCCGATCCCCGCCGTCGCCGACCGCAGCGGCCACGGCTCGGCCGGCGCCCTGCGCGCGCACTTCGCCCGCGAGCTGCACACCAGCCCGCACCGCTACCGGCAGTCCTTCCGGCCCCGCACCTGAAGCCTCCGGCCCCGACGCAAGCGACGCGACGCCGCGGCGTCGCGTCAAGGGGTCCTGTCAGCGGACGCGTCTGGCGCAGTGGGGGCAGGTCGGCGCGTGACGGAGGGCGGTGCGGCGGTGCACGCGTCGCCTGGCGCTCTCGGCCGGCGCGGCGGGCGGCGGGGGGCCCAGGGACAGGGAGGCGTCCCTGGCCAGGATCGCCGTCTGGAGCCGCCGCAGCTCGGGGGACGGCTCCAGGCCGAGGTCCTCGCTGAGAATGTCCCGCCCGGCGCGATAGACGTCCAGGGCGTCGGCCTGCCGCCCGCTGTGATACAGGGCGATCATGAGCTGGGCGCGGAACTTCTCCCGCAGCGGATGCTCACGGACGAGCTCCGACAGCTCCGCGATCAGATCACCGTGCCTGCGCAGCCGCAGATCGGCCTCGATGCGGTCGGCGAGCGCGGCCAGCCGCTGCTCCTCCAGCCGGGTGGCGTGCTGGCGGAGCAGCGAGATGTCGTTCAGCCCGGACAGCGCGGGTCCTCGCCACATGTCGAGGGCTGCCCGCAGCAGGTCGCTGCCCCTTGCATCGTTCCAGGCCGCGATCGCCTGACGCCCCTGTCGTACCAGGTCCTCGAAGCGCCGGGCGTCCACGGCCTCGGACGGCACGCGCAGCTGGTAGCCCGCGGCACGGTGCACGATGGGGGCGCAGTCGCGCAGTGTGCGCCTGAGGCGGTGCAGCTGCAGGCGCAGGCGCGCGCCACCGGCGTCACCCGCCTCGGCGCCCCAGAGGGCGTCGATCAGGACGTCGCTGTGAGCGACCTTGCCGTGATGGCAGAGCAACAGGGCGAGCAGAGTGCGTTGCTGGATCGAGCGGAGGGATAAATGCTCCTCCCCGTCCACGACTTCCAGCGCGCCCAAAATGCCGAACTGCATGGGTCTCCCCCCCGGCTGCATGTGCCCGACTTTTCAGCTGATCAAGCATAAGTCCAACCTGCCCGGCTGTGGGGCCTAGGTCGGGAAACTGAGCTGAAACCGAAGTGAAACGCGAGGTCCGCACACTTTCCCTGGCTGATGGTGTCTATGCCAGGCTTGGGATGCATTCGGGGCTTGTGTGCCGAATGGGGGGATATATGAATATTTTTCCGCGTGTGCGACAGACTATTCGTAGGCCGTCACGTACTGTGATCGCCATCACGGGAGCGTCTGTCCTGGTGACCGGTCTCTTCGCCGGCGGAGCCGCGGCCGCCGTATCGGGGAGCGACCATGGGCATGCTCACGCCGCCCCCCTCCGCGCCAAGGTCGAGCGCCCGAAGGTGACCAAGCTGGGCCCGCTGCCGAAGGTGAAGACGAAGGGCGGCGTGGCGGTCAAGCGCACCACCACGACGGCGAAGACCACCGCCGCGCTGGCCGCCGCGGCCAGCGACCGGGTGGGCCTGCGCGCGCTCGTCATCGGCGTGGACCAGGACGACTGGGGCGTGGCCACCTGGAAGTCCGTGCTCGACCGGGTCGGCGCCCAGTACGACGTGCTGTTCAGCAAGACCCAGGCCCTCACCGCGTCCGACCTGCTGCGGGCCGACGGCGCGGGAAAGTACAACGCGGTCCTGCTGACCAACGGCTCGCTGCTCCACTTCGACGGCGCCAACTACGTCAGCGGTCTGGACAGCACCGAATGGAACGTTCTATGGGCCTACGAGCGGGACTACAGCGTACGGCAGGTCTCCCTCTACACCGCCTACGGCACCTGGCCGGAGGACTACTGCCTGCGCGCGGGCAGTGAGGGCGGCATCGGCGACACCCCCATCAGCACCGAGCTGACCCCGGCGGGCGCGGGCGTGTTCGACTACCTCAAGACCGGCGTGAACGTGCCGATCTCCCTCTCCTACGCCTACCGCAGCACGATCGCCCCGGGCTGCTCGGCCGAGGCGATCATCACCAGCGGCTCCGACGTGCTCGGCGTCCGCAGCACCTCCACCGACGGCCGCGAGCGCATGGCGCTGACGTTCACCTCCAACCAGTACCTGCCGCAGGCCGACCTGCTGACGTACGGGCTGTTCAGGTGGGCCACCAGGGGCCTGTTCCTGGGCGAGCAGCGCCACTACCTCAACGCCGACGTGGACGACTGGTTCAACTCCACCGACCATCTGTACCCCGACGGCCACGTGGAGAGCGACCCGGGCTACCGGACCACCAGAGCCGACGCGGTGAGCACGTACAACCAGCAGAACGCCTTCACCGCCGGCAACCCGCTCGCCTCGGGCTTCAAGCTGAACCTGGCCTACAACGGCGAGGGCACGACGCTGAACTCCCCCTCGACGTGCTCCACCCCGCCGTTCGGCGCCGACGGGCTCACCAGCTACTCGCGCTGCCGCGCCTCCTCCTTCACCTGGATCAACCACACGTTCTCGCACCCGAAGATGAACTTCACGGACTACGCGACCAGCTACTCCGAGATCCAGGACAACCTCACCAGGGCCGCCGCGCTGGGCCTGAGCGTGGACGCGACCGTGCTGAAGACCGGCGAGTACTCCGGCCTCGGCGTCTACAACCCCGACGTCAACAACGACATCGACCCGCCCACGGACTACGGCCTGGCCGCCTCCAACCCCCACCTGCTGCAGGCCGCCAAGGATCTCGGCGTGAAGTACCTGCACGGCAACATGTCGTTCGGCAGCCACCAGCCGTCCTGCTTCAACTGCGGCATCCACCACCCGCTCGAACCGTCGCTGATGGTGGTGCCCGACTGGCCCACCAACATCGCCTACCACACCACCACGCCGGCCGAGCAGACACTGTTCTACAACTCCTACTACGGGCCGGACGGCAAGTTCCCCTACTGGCCGGTCAACCAGACCTACAACCAGGTCCTGGAGCACGAGAGCGACGTGGCGCTGCAGCACGTCATGTCGGGTTCGATCTACGCGCACACCTTCCACCAGGGCAACCTGCGTGACTACGGGTCGGGCAAGAGCCTGGTCTTCGACTGGCTGAACGCGGTCATGGCCAAGTACAACGCCTACTACAACGTTCCCGTCATCACCCCCGACTGGGGTGGCATCGCCCACTACGTCGAGGACCGGACCAAGCACTTCGCCGGGCTCGCCGGGGTGGACGCCGTCTACGACCGGGTCGCGGGCACGGTCACGTTCACCTCGAACGCCGCCGCCACCGTCTTCGCGACCAACGCCGCGGCCCCGGGCGCGACGACGTACGGCACCGACTCCATCGCCCACCTCACGCTCACCGCGGGCGTGCCCGTCACCGTCACCGCGAGTGTGCGCGCATGAAGGTGACCTTCGTGTCGGAGGGCACGTACCCGTTCGCCATGGGTGGGGTGAGCGTCTGGATGGACCAGCTCATCAGGGGCATGCCCGACTACCGATGGGACGTCGTCACCCTGACGGTGGACGGCAGGGAACGCTCGGTCTGGGAGCGCCCCCCGAACCTGGAGAAGGTCGTCTCCGTGCCCCTGTGGGCCGGACGACGCCGCCGGCGCCCCTCGCGGGCGCCGGGGCGCGGCTTCGGCGACGTGTACGGGCGCTTCCTGGAGATGGTGCTCACGCCGGCCACCATGGGTGACGGCAGCAAGGAATTCCTGTCGGTGCTGGAGTCGCTGTACCGCTTCGCCGACTGGGGCGGCGACCTCATGAGCGCGATCACGGCCAACGAGTCGCTCTCGCAGCTCATGGACGCCTGGTACTGGAGCAGGAGCGACGCGCTCAACCTGTCCGACGCGGTCATCGCCAGCGACCTGCTGGGCCACATGCTGCGGCCGCTGGCCGAGCCGCCGCCGCAGGCCGATCTGGTGCACGTCTCCATGAACGGGCTCAGCATGCTCGTGGCGATGAGCGCCAAGTGGCGCTACGGCACGCCCGCCGTGCTCTCCGAGCACGGCGTCTACCTGCGGGAACGCTACCTGCAGTACGTCAACGAGCCGGTCCCGCACTCCGTGCGGGTGCTGCTGCTCAGCTTCTTCCGCCGGCTGGCCGGGGCGGCGTACGTCGCGGCCGACCGCATCGCGCCGCACTCGTCGTACAACCGGCGCTGGCAGGTCCGCAACGGCGCCGACCCGAGCCGGATCCGGATCATGTACAACGGCGTGGACCCGAAGGAGTTCCCCGTCGCCACCGGCGAACCCGACGTGCCCACGCTGGTGTTCATGGGCCGGGTGGACCCGCTGAAGGACCTGCACACGCTGATCCGCGCGTTCCAGATCGTCCGTCACAGGATCCCCGACGCCCGGCTGCGGATCTTCGGCGGCGTGCCGGCGGGCAACGAGAGCTACCACGAGAGCTGCGTCGAGCTGATCGAGGAGCTGGGGCTGCAGGGCGCGGCCACGTTCGAGGGCCGGGTCGGCTCTCCGGTGGAGGCCTACCACGCCGGCCAGGTCGTGGCCCTGACCAGCATCTCCGAGGGTTTCCCCTACACCGTGGTCGAGGCCATGGCGTGCGGCAGGCCCTGCGTGGTCACCAACGTCGGCGGCGTGGCCGAGGCGGTGGGCGAGGCCGGGTTCGTGGTGCCGCCGCGCGACTACCGCGCCGCCGCCGAGGCCATGGTGCGCCTGCTGCTCGACGCCCCGCTGCGCCGCCACCTGGGCGCTCTGTCGCACGCCCGCGTGCTGGAGCGCTTCACGCTCCGGCAGTCGCTGGACGACTACCGTTCGGTCTACAGAGAACTCCTGGGGGCCCGGGCATGACCCAGCCGCCGTCGTCACGGGACATCGACGCCCTCATCGACCCCATGGGCACCGGGGTCTTCCGCGCCGTGGAGCCCCTCCAGGTCGCGGCCATGCTGGAGTCCCAGGGGCTCAACGACAAGGTCGCCCGCGAGCTGTACGACCACACCTCCGTGTTCTCCCTCGCCGAGACCGCCTACTCGCACATCAGGTCCAAGGGCGCCCCGCCGCCGGGGTCGACCGGGTTCCTCAAGCGGGCCAGGCCGGTCGCCCAGATCCTGCACGGCCTGCTGTACGCCCTGCCCGCGGCCCTGCTGCCCGCCGCGTCGGGGCTCGTCGGCACGCAGTGGCTGATGCCGGGACTGGTCTTCACCACCGGCCTCGGCTGGGTGATCGGCGGCGCGGCGACGCATCTGGCGTACTCGCTGATCGGGCACGGCCACGTGCGCTCGGCGGGCCGCGTGCTGCGTACCGGGATGCTGGTGGCCGTCCTGGGCGTGGCGATGCTGGCCGGCGTGATCACGGGGCTGCGGGACGGTCCCGTCGAGCTGATCGCCCTGTGCATCATGCAGGTGACCTTCCAGATCGCCTCGGGGATCCTGCTGTTCTACCGGCGCGAGGGCTGGCTCGGGCTGATCATGATGCCGGCCGTCGTCGCCGGGGTCGCCTACATCGTCATCGGCGACAGCGACATCGGCCTGCTGACCCTCGGCGTGGGCTTCGCGTGCATCCTCGCCTGCGTGGCGGGCGCGCTCCGGCTGACCCTCACGAGGAATCCCGCGGGGGACGCCGCCGAGCCGCCGC
This sequence comes from Nonomuraea bangladeshensis, assembly GCF_039529455.1. NCBI lineage: Bacteria > Bacillati > Actinomycetota > Actinomycetes > Streptosporangiales > Streptosporangiaceae > Nonomuraea > Nonomuraea bangladeshensis. The sequence goes on along the minus strand of NZ_BAAAMV010000023.1, from coordinate 75,202 downwards.
TGCGCCTGCTGGCCCGCGCGAACGTGCGCGCGCTGCTCCCGTGGGTGCTCTACTCCACGCTGTCGGCGGTGTTCCTGCTGCAGGCCGAGGCCCGGTACGTGCTCGACCGCACCGACATCGCCGTGGCCGGCGCCGGGCTCGTCATCGGCATGGGCATCCTGGAGTACCGGGCGCACGCGTTCGAGGACGAGACCAGGGCGGCGATCCGCCAGGTCCGCTACCCCTCCGACTTCACCCGGCGCGGCCGATGGCTGCTCGCCAAGGGTGTGCTGATCTGCCTGGCGTGGCTGGCGGTGCTGTCCGTGCTGCCGCTGGCCTTCCTGCTGGGCAAGAACGAACTGACCCACGCCAGCATCGCCATGGCCGCCGCCCACGTGATCGTCGGCGGCGCGTACTTCCTGGCGTTCCTGCTGGGCAACCAGGGCAGAGTCGTGCCCCTCTGCGTGGCACAGGCCGCGGCGCTCGCCGTACACCCCCTCGGCCGTCTTCTCCTGCCCGCAGGGGCGCCGGCGCTGGCCGACGTCCTTCTCTTCGCCGCCGCCGCGTTGCTATTCCTGCTGATCCTTCTCGTCCTCATGAGCCAGGGCCTCAGGGATGTCAGACAGTACAGCTGATCCTTCGACCGGGAGGCTTTCCATGCACGTCGTCATTCTCGCGGGCGGCAAAGGGGTCCGTCTGCGCCCGTACACCTCCGCGTTGCCCAAGCCCCTGGTGCCGATCGGGGAGGAGTACGCGATCCTCGACATCATCATGCAGCAGCTGGCCGGCCAGGGTTTCACCACGGCCACGCTCGCGGTCGGGCACCTGAGCCCGCTGATCCGCGCCTTCGTCGGCGACGGCTCGCGCTGGGGCATGACGGTGGACTACACCGAGGAGGTCACGCCGCTGTCCACGATCGGGCCGCTGTTCCCGATCAGGGACCGGCTGCCCGAGCACTTCCTGGTGATGAACGGGGACGTCCTCACCACGCTCAACTACGCGGAGCTGCTGACCAGCCACATGGAGACCGGCGCGCCGCTGACCGTGGCCACCTCGCCGCGCGTGGTGAAGATCGATTTCGGGGTGCTGGAGGCGCAGGGCGGCCGCATCGTCGGTTTCAGGGAGAAGCCGCTGCTCAGCTATCTGGTGAGCATGGGCGTCTACGCGCTGTCGCGCGAGACGATCGCGAAGTACCCGGAGGGCATGTCGTTCGGCTTCGACGAGCTGGTGCTCGACCTGCTCGCCCAGGACACCCCGCCCGGCGTGTACGAGTTCGAGGGCTACTGGCTCGACATCGGCCGCCCCGACGACTACGACGAGGCGAACGCCCGTTTCGAGGAGATCAGACCGCTGCTGCTGCCGTCGCGGGACAAGGTGCGATGAGCCGTACGGTCCTGTTGTTCGGCGCCACGGGCTTCCTCGGACGCCAGGTCAGGCGCCTGCTGGAGGACGACCCGCGGGTCTCGCGGCTGCTGTGTCCCGGCCGGGCCGACCTCGACCTGCTGACCGCGACGCCGCGGGCCGCGGCCGACCTGCTGCGCGAGCTGCGGCCGTCGATCGTGCTGAACTGCACGGGCAGGATGTCGGGCGGCTACGACGAGCTCCTGCGCGGCAACGCCGGGGTCGCCGCCGTCCTGCTGGAGGCCATCGCCGCCGCCGTCCCCGGCGCCAGGTTCGTCCGCCTGGGCTCGGCCGCCGAATACGGCCCCGCGCCGTACGGTCACGCCCAGCGCGAGGACGACCCCGCCCGGCCCACCAGCGCCTACGGCATCAGCCACCTGGCAGGGACGCTCCTGGTCGAGCGGGCGAGCGAGGTCGACGCGATGTCCCTGCGGATCTTCAACCCGGTCGGCCCCGGCCTGTCGGGGGAGAACGTGCTGGGCCGCGCCCGCGACCTGCTGAGGACCGCCACCGGCCACCTCGACATGGGCCCGCTCGGCGCCATGCGGGACTTCGTGGACGTGCGGGACGTGGCCGACGCCGTGGTCCGCGCCGGGTTCGCGCCGGAACCGGCCGAGCGCGTGATCAACGTGGGCAGCGGCCGTGCCGTCGCCGTACGGGAGGCGGTCGCGCTGCTGACCGCCGAGTCGGGCTTCATGGGGGAGGTGCGCGAGCGCGAGCCCGAAGCCGCCCGCTCGCGGGCCGTGGACTGGAGCCAGGCCGACATCGAGCGGGCCTGGAACGTGCTCGGCTGGCGCCCGCGCATCCCGCTCGCCGACTCGGTGAAGGCGATGCTGTGAGGATCCTGCTCTCCATCGGCCTGGTGCTGGGCTCGCTGGCGTGCTCCGCACCGCAGGTCCCCCTGACCGAGGTGCGGAGTTTCACCTACGTCCTGCAGGACTACCCCAAGGGACGCCTCGACGCGATAGCGCGGGCGCCGCACCAGCTGGCGATCATCGACCTCTCGCGCGACGCCACGATCAAGGGCTACTTCACCGCCGCGGAGATCGCCAAGGTGCGTGCCGGCGGCAAGAAGGTCCTGGCCTACTTCGAGATCGGCTCGATCGAGACCTTCCGCACCGAGTACCGCACCCTGCCCAGGGACCTGGTGCTCAACGTCTGGCCCGACTGGCCCGACGAGCGCTTCGTGCGCTACTGGGACCGGCGCTGGTGGGACACGGTCGTCAAACAGCGCGTCGACCAGGCCCTGCGCGCCGGGTTCGACGGCGTCTACCTGGACACCCCGCTGGCGTACGAGGAGATCGACCTCAAGCGCACGCCCGGCGAGACCCGCAGGAGCCTCGGCAGGAAGATGACGGACCTGATCGTCCGCATCAGCAAATACGCCAAGGCCCAGCGCCCCGGCTTTCTCGTCGTCCCCCAGAACTCCCCGGAGCTGAGGCTCCACTCCGGCTACGTCCAGGCCATCGACGGCATCGGCATGGAGGAGCTGTTCTTCAAGGCCACGGACGACCCCTGCACCGAGGACTGGTGCGCGGAGAACCTGCGGCACGCCCTCGCCCTGCGCAAGCAGGGCAAGGCCGTGCTCGCCACCGACTACGCCAGACGACCGGTGAACGTCACTGCGGCGTGCGCCCGCTACGGCCGCCACGGCATCGCGGGAAACGCCACCACGGTCGAGCTCGACCGGATCAGTGACCCCTGTTCTAAGAGAGGATCTTGAGATGCCGAAGACAGTCGGCGTGATCGGCATGGGCTACGTGGGCCTGACGCTGACCGCCGCCCTGGCCCGCAAGGGCTACACCGTGTACGGCGTGGACGCCAGCCCCCGGGTGGTCGAGGCGCTGTCCAACGGCCGCATCCACGTGTACGAGCCCGGCGTCGAGGAGGCCTTCGCCGAGCACCTCGGCAGCACCGTCTTCATCTCCGACCGGCTGCCCGAGAACCTGCGGCTCGACGCGGCGATCCTGTCGGTCTCGACGCCCGTGGACCTGTCCACCGGCACGCCCGACCTGCGCAACCTCGCGGACGCCGCCCAGGACGTCGCCGAGCGCTGCGGGCCCGACACCCTGGTCGTCGTGCGCAGCACGGTGCCGATCGGCACCAGCCGGGCCGTCGTGCTGCCCGCGCTGACCGCGCGCTGGGGCAAGGCCAAGCTCGTCATGGCGCCGGAGCGCACCATCCAGGGTCAGGCGCTGCGCGAGCTGGTCGAGCTGCCCCAGGTGATCGGCGGGCTCGACGAGGAGAGCCTGCGGGCCGGCATCGAGGTGTTCAGCGGCCTGGCCGACCAGATCGTGCCCGTCTCCAGCATCGAGACGGCCGAGATGGTCAAGCTGTCCAACAACTGCCACACCGACCTGATCTACGCCTTCGGCAACGAGCTGGCGCTCATCGCCGAGCAGCACGGGCTCGACCCGCTGGAGGTCATCAGGGCCACGAACCTCGACTATCCGCGCCCCGACCTGGCCAAGCCCGGCTACGTGGGCGGCGGCTGCCTGTCCAAGGACCCGTACCTGATGATCGCGAGCACGTCGCGGAGCCCGTACCTGGTGGGCCAGGCGCGCAAGCTCAACGAGCGGCTGCCCGCGCACGTCGCCGAGCGTGTCGTGGAGCTGGTGCGCGAGACGGTCGGCCGGACCGAGGGCGTCAGGCTGTCGGTGCTCGGCTGGGCCTACAAGGGCTGGCCCGCGACCGACGACATGCGCGGCACGCCCATCGCCGACATGATGCCGCTGTTCAGGGCCGCGGGCCTCGTGGTCAGCGGCCATGACCCGCTGGTCTCCGACGAGGTCATCCGCGAGTACGGCGGCGAGCCCGTCAGCCTCGACAAGGCCTTCGCCGACGCCGACGCGATGATCGTGATCAACGACCACCCCGACTACCGCGCCCTTGAGGCCGAGACCATGCTCGGCTCCTCGGACCTGCGCGTCATCTTCGACTCGTGGCGCATCCTCGACGAGGCCGCGGTCATCAGGAACGGCGTGCGTTACGCCGGAATCGGCTACGTGGCCAAGGAGGAGACGACGGTATGAAAGTCCTGCTGTTGGGCGGGGCCGGTTTCATCGGGCTGCACCTGGCCCGCAGGCTCCGCGCGGACGGCCACGCCGTCACCGTCATCGACGACTTCTCCCGTGGCCGCCGCGACGACGAGCTGACCGCGCTGGACGTCGAGGTGCGCTCGGCCGACCTGACCGATCCGGCCTCCTACGCCGCGATCGAGCCGGGCTGGGACCAGATCTACATGCTGGCCGCGGTCGTCGGCGTGCGCAACGTCGAGAAGGACCCGGCCCGGGTGATCAGGGTCAACACGCTGGCGATGATGCACCTGCTCGACTGGCTGCGCCCGGGCGACAAGCTGTTCTTCGCCTCCACCAGCGAGGCGTACGCGGGCGGCGTGACCACCGGCCTGGTGCCCGTGCCCACGGCCGAGGACGTGCCGCTGGTGATCGAGGACGTGGCCTCGCCGCGCTACACCTACGCCATCAGCAAGATGCTCGGCGAGGCGGCCGTGCTGCACACGGCGCGGGCCAAGGGCTTCGAGGCCGTCATCGGCCGCTTCCACAACGTCTACGGCCCCCGCATGGGCGCCGACCACGTCATCCCCGAGCTGTCGCTGCGCGCGATGCGCGGCGAGGACCCGTTCCGCCTCTACGGCGCGGACCAGAGCAGGGCCTTCTGCTACGTGGACGACGCCGTCGAGGCGATGGTCCGGCTGATGGCCGAGCCGCGCGCCATGGGGAGGATCGTGCACATCGGCAACGACTCCGAGACCAACATCGGCGACCTGGCCAAGCTCGTCCTGCGGATCGCCGAGGTGAGCCCCGCCGTCGACGACGTGCCCGCGCCCGTGGGCTCGGTCGCACGCCGCTGCCCCGACCTCACGCTGCTGCGCGAGCTGACCGGGTACGAGCCGCGCGTCGCTCTGGAGGAGGGCGTGCGCAGGACGTTCGCCTGGTACCAGGAATCGTGGAAGCCATGACCAGGGAGCCCATCGCGTTCTACTACGGGGCGGGGGAGCTGGAGCGGCTGTCGAGGTTCGACAAGGTCGTGCTCCAGCCGGACTTCTACAGCAGGCAGGAGCTCGACCTCCTGCGCGAGCGCGGCGTGCAGACGCTGGGCTACCTGTCGCTGACCGAGGACGTCGGCCCGCCGGCGCCGTGGCAGCGTGAGGAGCGCAACCCGGACTGGGGCGGCGCGTTCGTGTACACAGGCCACCCCGGGTGGGTGGCGCATGTGGTGGGCCAGGCCACGAGCGCGATGGCGGGCGGGTTCAGCGGCCTGTTCCTCGACACGTTGAACATCGAGTTCAACTACCCCGAGGACCTGCCGCACCTGCTCTACCTCATCGCGGCCATCAGGGAGGAGGCCAAGCCCGACTACCTGCTGGCCAACCGGGGGTTCGGGCTGCTGCCGCAGCTCGCCGACCTGGTGGACGGCATCCTCTTCGAGTCGTTCTCCGCCCGGTGGGTGGACACCGAGTCGTACGGGCCGTGGCCGGACGACGTGCTCGAAGTGCACGCGGAATACGCCGAGCGGCTGCTCGGCATGGACATCGACGTGTACGCCCTCGATTACGCCGAGGACGAGGAGCTCACCGAGTTCGCCTATCGCAGGGCGCACGAATTCGGCATGCTCTGCTTCGTCACCGACCGGGTGCTGTCGAAGATCTGAGACACGTGTCCCCGGGCTGGCCGCAGCAGGCCCAGCCCGGGGGACACGACCGTCAGGTCGCGGACTGGCAGTTGTTGAAGGCGGCTTCGGCCATCCTGGTGGAGTAGTCGTCGTTGAAACCCAGCGAGTGGAACCGCTTGTAGACGGTGTCGAACACGGCATAGCACCCCATGCCGTCATTGAAACTGTCGGGGCTGGCACTGGCCCCGGCGGGCACTGCCGCCAAAGTCGCGCCGGCCACCCCCGCTGCCGCGATCAGCATGGTGAGGCGTCTGGCCATGGAGGTCATCGCAATCCTTATCGGCGGTAGGCGGAGGCGACGCGTTCTCGCGTCGCGATCTCCGTTGTATAGGGGCGCTTCCGACGCGTCCATCCTCCTTCCGGCCGAAGATCGACTCGCGCGACGTCTAGGTGAGGAGCGTGTAGTCCTCCAGCGTCGGCGGCCAGAGGGCGTCGTCGCCCGCCATGGCCTCCGGCTCGTACGTGTTCAGCTCCAGCGCCAGGTCGTCGGCGCACCAGTAGGCCGCCTCGCGGTGCGCGTCGCGGCCCTCGCACCACAGCCTGCGCTCCCGGTGGATGACGTACACGAAGTAGGCGTACGACTCGACGTCGCGGTGGGCGACGCGGGCGGCGTCCAGCTCCTCGTGCGCCTCGTACACCTCGCCGGTGCGGCCGTCGAGGAAGAGATACCAGGTGCCCGGCCCGTCGAGCATGAACAGCGCGCCGAGCTCGTCCGGCAGGCCCGAGCAGGCGCGCAGCTCGTCCACGCTGTCGGGCCAGAACTCGGTCAAGGGCTCGGCGAAGCGGCGATGCTCGCCCGTCCAGCCGGGCTGGTTGAGGCCGTCCACGGGCAGGCCGACCTCGGCCAGGAAGCGGCGGGTGGGCGCGTGCGTGATCGCGGGGTGGATCTCGTCGTCGTGCGGCCGGACGACGCCTTCGGGGCCGTACAGGTCTTCCAGCAGCTCGCGCGTGACCCTGGTCGGCGGGCGGCGGAGCGGGAGCGGGGTGATGGCGTCGGGTCCGCCCGCCAGGCGCTCGTGATGGGCCAGGTGCTTGCTGACGTACGCGGGCGGGGACAGCTCGGCCGAGACCGGCCAGCCGCGCATGACGGCGGCCAGCTCCCCGTGCGCCGCCGCCGGCGGGGCGACGGCCTCGGCCAGGGAGGGCAGGCCGATGGCGTACGCGGGCAGGCGCGGCTCGGCCAGAGGCAGCCGGTCCGCGGCCTCCGCCACGCCGCGGGCGGCGGCCTCCGGATCGTCGCGGTGCCGGCCGCAGTGCAGCAACCGCCACGTGTACGGGCCGATCGGGGCGAAGGCGAGGGCCAGCGTGCCGGCGGCGGCGTGGGCCTCCGGCGACAGACCGTCCAGCCAGGCACGCGTCACCCGTACGTCCATCGGCAGGTCAGGGCCCGGGTCGGCGCCCCCGGCCCGGGCGGCGAGCGCGGCGAGCCCCGGCGACGGGTAGACCTGGCCGGCGGTGAACGGCGAGCGCTCCGCCCGTTCGGCGTCGTACCAGGCGGTGAAGGCGGCGCGGTCGGTGGCCCGCGGGTCGTCCAGGTCCAGGACGTACGCCGGCGGGCCGAGACCGACCGCGGCGTCCGGGTGGCTGAGCTCCACGAGCAGGCGGACGTGCGGGTTGACGGCCAGGGGAAGGACGAGCTCGGCGAACGCGCGCTCGGGATCGTTGCTCCGGTGGGCGTCGGCCACGGTGACGAGCACGGGCCGGTCGAGGGCGGCCAGGTCGGCGCCGTCGAGCTTGAACTGCCCGGCCAGCTCACCCACGGCGTCGTCCACGTCCATGCCGCGCAGGCGGATCGCCGCCTCGCCGGGGCCCGGGTAGCCCGACCAGTCCCAGATGCCGGAGTAGCTGAACCAGGACAGCAGCCGGGTCTTGCCGGCGGCGGGCGAGCCGGTGACCACGCAGATCCGCGGCCCGTAGGGGTCCTCCCGCCAGCGCAGCAGGGCGTCCGCGGCGGGGGCGCGACCGGCGGTGGGCTCGTCGCGGATACCGCGTCCGGGGCGCGCCTCCACCCAGGCGGGCACGGCCGCCAGGTAGTCGGGGACCGCGGGCGGCTCGCCCAGGAGCGCTCGGACGAACGTCGCGATGGCCGCGTGGAACTCGGGCATCGACGCCGCGGTCTCGGCCCAGTCTTCCCGTATCCCGGTCACGCAGGGCTCGTCCTTGTGCCGGATCAGCCACATGCGGTCGTCGTCGTGATCGTCGGCCAGCTCGCGCAGGTGCTCGAAGAACGCGTCCTGGATCTTCCGCAGCCTGCCGACGTGCTCACGCAGCAGCTGCGCCTCCGGGCGCTCGCCGAGCTCGGCCAGCACCCCGTCGAAGTGCGCGATCCGCACGTCCGGCCAGGGCAGGCCGACGACCTGGAACGCGGTGAGGAGGGGGGAGGGGAGATCGCGCGGCACTTCCATGGTGGCGACGAGTTTAGGCCAGGACCGCGACGCCACCCCGGCGCACCCGCCGGCCGGAGCGGCGCGGGACCGATGCGCGGCGACAGGCCGTTGACGGCCTGATGCTACGGTTGGCTCACCGTTGTGATCATAAGGGGACGTATGTTCGGCATTGTCCGCCCGTGTCGGCACGTCCTGTGCAAAGGGCTCTACGCGGACTGGATGGGCCACTTGTGCGGACTCTGCCTGGCCCTCCGCGACGAGCACGGACACCTGTCCCGTCTGGTGACCAACTATGACGGCCTGCTCGTGTCCGTCCTGACCGAGGCCCAGACGTCCGCGCCCACGTCGCGCCGGAAGGCGGGCCCGTGCGCGCTGCGCGGCTTCAAGGGCGCCGACGTGGTGGAGTCCGAGGGGGTACGGCTGGCGGCCTCGGTGTCGCTGCTCCTGGCGGCAGGCAAGGTGAACGACCACGTGGCGGACGGCGACGGCATGTACGCCCGCCGCCCGCTGGCCGCCGGCGCCACCCGTCTGGCGGGCCGCTGGTCCTCCGCCGGTACGGCCACGGCCGGCACGCTGGGCTTCGACCCCACCCCGCTGACGGCGGCGGCCGCCCGCCAGGCCCTCCTGGAACGCGTCCCCGCCCAGAGGCCCCCGGGCAGCGGCGCGGCCCCCGGATTACGAGAGTTGACGGGACCCACCGAGGACGCCGTTGCGGCGGCGTTCGCGCACACGGGGGTGCTCGCGGGCAAGCCGCACAACCGCGAGGCCCTGGAGGCGGCCGGTCGCGGGTTCGGGAGGCTGGCCCACCTGATCGACGCGGTGGAGGACCTGGCCGACGACCGGGCGTCCGGGGCGTACAACCCGCTGGCCGCCACCGGCACCGGCCTGGCCGAGGCGCGCCGCCACTGCGACGCCGCGCACGCCGACCTGCGCGCCGCCGTGGACGCGCTCGACCTGCCTCGCCCGGCCCTGACCCGCGCCCTGCTGGTACGGGAAACCGGCAACGCCGTCTCCCGAGCCTTCGCCACCGCCGGATCGCAAGCCGCCGCAGGACCGCACGGCCCCGGTCACTCACCGGGGCATACACCGGGCCACTCACCGGGCCACCCGCCCGGCGATCCCGGCGCACCGCCGGGACGACGGCCGCCGAAGCGGGATCCCGGCGGGCTGCTGTCGCTGGCGTGCGCCGCGTTCACCTGCTGCACCTGCGGCCTGTACCGGCCCGCCTGGGACGAGGACCGCGAAGGCTCCTGCTGCGAGCGCTTCGACTGTTCCGGTTACGAGTGCTGCGGCAACTGCGGCAATTGTTGTTCCTGCTGCTCGGGCGAGGACGGCGGTTGCGGTTGTGGTTGCGACGGCTGCAGCTGCGACTGCTAGCTGCGGTCGACGGCTGCGACTGCTCACTGCCGAGGCCAGGCACCCCGGGGAACGCGGTAGAGGACTCGCGGCACCGTGTGCCTTGCAGCAGATCGAAGCGTTGATCCTCGATCTGTAGCCCCTCGGGTACGGCCAGGTCGCCGAATGCCTCCGTCAGCAGACAGGTACCGGGTTTGCCGCCCCATTGCAGGCTCAGGACAGGAGCCGCCCGGCCAGCGTGGACAACTCCGCCGCGCGGCCGTTGGGTTGCCCCGGCAGTTGCTGACCGAGTGGGGCAGCGCGGTCTATGTGCAACGCCAGGGTGATGCAGCGTGGGAGGAGCGGGGCGGCTGGTCGGAGCGCATGCTGAATCAGACCTATGGGTCCGGTTACGTGCACACTCTCGTGATGCGGCTGGAGCGCGGCAAGGCCGGCGGCCCTGTGCCGGGTCACACCCTGGGCGCGTTGCACCACGTCTATGCGATCAGTGGCCGGCTCCGTACCGGCCCATCGATGACCAGGTCGAGCTGGCGGCCGGCGACTTCGCCCGGTTTCCCGGCGACGTCCCGCACCAGCACGTCTGCCTGACCGACCGCGTCGTCCTGCACGTCACCACGACCATCCCGCAGGCCCGCCAGTTCGGCGCTCCGCGGTGACGAACAGCGAGATCAGAGGCCGGCGACAACCGAGAAACCCCAGGTCGAACGTGGTATTGGTGAGTAGGAAGGGTGGGACTTGAACCCGCGACCCACGGATGATGAGTCGGCTCGATTGGTGCCGCTCGGCGTCGCGGGATGACGTTCTCTATCGCTGCGTCCCAGATCCGGTACTTCACGTCGACGTCTGCTGATGTGGCGTTCGTCGATCCGTGCAGTTGCGGTCGCCGCTGAAGTCGCCGTCGATCTCGTGCTCGCCGAGGCCCGAGACCACCGCGCTGCAGGGCGCGCGCTCACTTCCTGCCTGCGGTGCTGCGGTCGCATCGGCCGCAGCTCACAGCACGGAGCTGTGTTTCGAGCGGGATGGTCCTCCGTCGCCCCTCCTCCGTATAATACTTATTTCAGGTAGACTTTATAGTAAATGGGGCGATCGTGAAGTTCCTCGCCAGCACGCTGTTGTCGAACGATCCGGCGCTGTCGCTGTCCGGGGAGAGCGAGCACGACCGGTTACGCGCTACGGTCGAGCTCGCCGTGTGGGCCGAGCGGGTCGGCTACGACGGCTTCGGCGTGGGGGAGCGGCACAACCCTGCGTTCCTGTCCCCGTCCCCGGCGGTGCTGCTGTCGCACATCGCCGCGCGGACGTCGACCATCCGGCTGTTCACCACGGTGGCCGTGCTGTCGCTCAACGACCCGGTGCGGGTGGCCGAGGACTACGCCATGCTCGATCACCTCAGCGACGGCCGCCTGGAGCTGATCATCGGCAAGGGCAACGACGCGCCGTCACTGAAGCTCTTCGGGGCGCGCGAGGAGGAGCAGTGGGACCGGCTCGCCGAGGCGTACGAGCTGCTGCGGCGGCTGTGGCGTGAGGAGCGGGTCACCTGGTCAGGACGATTCCGCCCGCCTCTCGACGAGGTGACGACCCGGCCGCGCCCTTTCCAGCGGCCCGCCCCCCGCGTGTGGCACGGCTCTGCCTCCAGCCGGCGCTCCACCGAGCTGGCCGCCGCCTTCGGCGACCCGCTGTACTCTGCCAACGGCTTCAAGCCCGCCGCGCACTACCTGGAGCTGGTCCGGCACTATCGGGAGCGGCTGGCACACCACGGCCACGACCCCGCGGCGATCCCCCTGGGGCTGGGCGCCCACTCGCCGGTGATCGCCACCCGCTCCCAGGACGCCTACGAGCTGGCCCGCCCGGCGTTCGAACGCTTCCGCCGGCAACCGGTCGCCGCGAGCAACGGCTTCTCCTACGACAGCCTGGAGGACTTCGTCGCCCGCGGCTCGGCGCTGATCGGCAGTCCCGCGCAGATCACCGACAAGCTGCTCGCCCTGCACGCCGACTTCGGCAACGACCTGTTCGGCGTCGGCTTCGAGGGCTTCTTCTTCACCGACGCCGCCACCACGCGGGGCCACCTGGAGCGCTTCTTCGCCGAGGTGGTGCCGGTCATTCGCGCCGAGCTGCGCTGACCTGCGGGTCAGGCCCGCCACGGCGAGCCGGAACAGCCGCTCCGCCCGGGCGGCGGGATCGGGACGGAGCCTACTCCCGCCACGCAGGCGATCTGCTCCAGGGAGGCGGCGTCGAGATCCTCTCGGCCCGCGGCTACGACATCCTGGGCGACGCCATCGACTTCGGCCGGCAGGTGATCCCCGTGGTCCGCGAGGGGGTCGCCGAACGGGAACGGCAGCGGCCGCCCCGTGCTGCTCCTGTTCAGCAGGCGATGCCGGCCAGGCGCGCTGGGAGAGGCATGCGCTGCCCTCTCGGCACCCCGCCGACGATCACGACGAGCAGGGTGAGCAACTTCGCGCCGGCGGGCAGCCGGTGCAACAGGCTGTCCCCGGGGACGTGGACGCCGAACGTGTTCATCGGGCAGGACCGGCAGGCCGCGGTCGCGCGGGCCGACGCGGGCCGATCGCCACGTCCTCGGCGACGGCCGGCATGATGATCTGCGAGTCGGCGTTGGAGAAGAGGAAGCCGGCCTTCCTGCGTACGGCGCGGGCCTGCTTCTTGGTGCCCAGGCCATCCACCAGGACCCTGGTGTCACCGATCGCCGGATTGGTCGCCGCCGGCTCCCCGCCGCTGCCGCCGGCGGCGCGGACAGCCGCGGTCTGAGCGGCAGCTCGATAATCCTGCCAGGAGCTTTTGGGTGATCTCGTGCAGGCGGGTCGCCTCCGCGGGGTCGAAGGCGCCGGTGTCGGTGGGAACGCGTTCGCCTTCCAGGACCGCGGTCAGTCGCGCGGGCGGATCGTCGAGGTAGGGCAGGATCTGTGCGACCGCCTGTGCGGTGGTCTTGCCGATGGTTCTCAGGCGTTCTATCTGGGCTGCGGTTGCCTGGTCGTATTCGCCGGCGAAGCTGGTGGTGACGACGCCGGGATGGTTGAGCACGTACCGGATGGGTGTGTCGTGGTGGATCCGCGTGAAGCTGACGCCCAGCAGATCGCACAGTTTCGCGCTGTGGCCCAGTGCGCCGGTCCCCGGGTAGTCGCGCCGCAGTTGCAGGTCGTCCCAGCGTACGGGGCCGGTCTGGCCGGCTCCGCCGAAGTTGAGGATGACCGGGTGTGGTGCCCGGCTCAGCGGCCCGACCAGGCCGTGGCTGAGCAGGAACCGGCTGAGGTAGTAGAGCGCGAAGTTGCTCTCGAATCCCTCTGCGGTCTCCACGCGGTTCGAGCGGTGGTACCGCGCGCCGAGCACGAGGACGTCGATGCTCGGGTAGTTCCGGGTGATCCAGGCGAGGGCACGCTCGTTCTCGGTGACGAGACTCAGGTCCGCCTGCAGGAAACGGGCGCGGTCGCCCGCGCCGTGCCCGGTGGCGGCGTCGAGGAAGGCCTGGCCCTTCCCGCGGTCGCGGCCGATGACGAGGACCTGGTGTCCGCGCTCCAGATAGGTGTCGGCCAGCGCCCTGCCGATGCCGTCGTTCCCGCCGGTGATCACTGCTGTGGCCATCAAGCCCCCTCCACTCATTTACTTTGAGAAATCAAAGCATCTGTCGTGGCCGGGCCGCAAGCGGTCCCGTTCGTCCGGGTCAGTGAGGATGGGTGAGACCAAGCGTGGCGCGCATGCCGTCGAGCATGTGCTCCTGCACTCGCAGCAGGACGTCGGCGGCTCGGTCGAGCTCGGCCGGGTCGGTGCCGGAGAGGATGTCCTGGAGCAGGTCGCGCCGCGTGGCGCGGACCTGGGCCACGGCGGCGCGGCCTGCGTCGGTGATGGCGATGAGGCTGACCCTGCGGTCGTTCGGGTCTGGGATCCGTGTGACGAGGCCGTCGGCGCGGAGCCTGCGTAGCTGTAGCGAGACCGTCGACATGTCAATGTTCAGGCACTCGGCGATGTCGGAGACGCGCATAGGTTCGGCGACGTCGAAGTGCTCCAGCAGGCGCAGTTCGCTGCCGGAAAGATCGCACCCCGAGCGACGTGCCACCTCGGCCTTGACGGGCCTGCTCTCACTCCACCGCACCACAGCCGACACCGCTACCTCGAGCCGGGCCAGTGCCGCCCGGTCGGAATGACTCACCATGCCATCGTAGAACGCCGCCTGCGGGGGCACCCTTCGCGCGAATCCCTATTTTACCATGTCGGAATTGCAGGTAATGGTGGGAGGACCGGTACAGGGAGGTCCGATGAGCATCACCGACGAGCTGGTCGCCAACGCCGAGCGCTATGCAGCGTCCTTCCGGCATACGCGGGACCGGCGGGATCCGCCTGACCGGCTACGACTGCGCCACCTCCGTCCCCGGCCTGTACGCGGCCGGCGACGCCGCCACCAGGGAACCGATCTGCGGTGGCTTCACCGGCGGCGGCAGCCACAATGCGGCCTGGGCGATGTCGTCCGGCACCTGGGCGGGGCAGTCCGCGGCCCGTCACGCTCGCGCTCTGGGCGCACGGGCGGCCACGCGAGCCGTGCGCGGGGCGGGCGGCGCCGGATTGCGGCCGACGGGCGGCGACCGCGCAGGGCACCGCGAGATCATCGAGGCGGTCCAGGCCGAGGTGCTGCCGTACGAGAAGAACTACCTGCGCCACGGCGACCGGCTCGCGCCCGCGCTGGCCGCGCTCGACGAGACCTGGAAGCGGGCCAGGCAGGGCCTGCGGGCCGGCGGCCCTGACGCCGCGCGCGCCCGCTCGGCCGCCGCGATGGCGGCCCACGCCCGGTGGATGTACGCCAGCGCGCTGGCCAGGACCGAGAGCCGCGGCATGCACAAGCGCGCCGACCACCCCGGCTCCGATCCCGCCCAGCACCACCGGCTGATCTCCGGCGGGCTCGACGAGATCTGGGTGCTGCCGGAGACCAGGTGGCCCCTGGCGGTGGCGTCATGATCGAGATCGTCCTGCGCGACCGGTGCATCGCCTGCGACAAATGCATCGAGGCCTGTCCGACGGACGTGTTCGTGCGCGGGGACGACGGGGTGCCGCTGATCGCACGGCAGGGCGATTGCCAGACATGCTTCATGTGCGAGGCGTACTGCCCGGTGGACGCCCTCTACGTGGCCCCGGCCGCGCACCCACTCCCGGAGCCACCCGATGTGACGGAACTGACCGAGCGGGGGCTGCTGGGCGGATACCGCCGGCAGATCGGCTGGGGACACGGACGCACCCCGGGCGCCCGGCGGGCGATCGGGCCGGTGCTGCCCGCGACGTCGCAGGCGATCATCTCGTGACGGGGAAGCGCCGGTCGTGCTCGTCACTGGAGCCGCCTCCGGGATCGGGCCGCCGTGCCCGCCGTGCCCGCCCTGCGCGTCCGGGGCGGGCCGTCGTGGCGACCCGGCCAACGTGCCGGAAGCGGGAGATCACTCCGAATCCGGCTTGCGGGCCAGCTCATAGGCGAAACTGACCGTTTCGGTGAGACGGCCGTCGGCCGTGTGACGGCTGAGCACAGCCGTGAGGCCGGCGTCGAACTCGGCGGCGTGGCTGGCGAGCACCGAGGGCGGCAGGAACGAGGTCGATCGGACGTGTCCGGCGAGTTCGGCGATCGTCCAGCGGTGCTCGACGGGGAACTCGTGGCGTCCGGCCGGCTCGAACCCGGCGCGGGACAGCACCTCGTGGTCAGGCAGCCGCCGCCGCGCCTGATCCCAGCCGGACGGGACGCGCTCGGCTGCGCCGAGGGCGTTCTGCCAGGTGCGCAGCATGCCGGCGAGCACCCGCTGCCATTCCCGGGGACCGGCCCAGGGGGAGGTCGACCAGCACAGCGCCAGGCAGCCGCCGGGTCCGAGCCACGCGCGGGCACGTTCGGCGACCTCTTCGCGGCGGAGCCGGTGGAAGGCGTTGCCGATGACGACCAGCTCGAAGCCGCCCGGCTCGGCGCGCAGGTCCTCGGCGCTCGCGGTGATCGCTTGGATGTGGTCCGCGGCGGTGGCGAGCGCCTTGGCGCGGACCACATCGGTCATGCCGGGTTCGGCGTCCACGGCCCAGACCTCTGCGAACAGGCCGCTCAGCGGGAAGGCGAGCTGGCCGGTGCCGCATGCCAGGTCGAGCAGGCGTCCGCGGCCTGACGGGGCTGCCCGGCGGGCCAGGTCGGCCAGCATCGGGCCGGGATAGGGGAGCCGGAACCGGTCGTAATATCCGGCGGTGCCCTGGTACAGGCCGGGCTCGAACCTGACCTCGCTGGTCATGGGATCACCATGGCGCAGTGCCGCCGCGCGTCCTGGCCGGGCTTGACTCCCGGGGCGAAGGGCGGCCTCGCCGATCGGGGGCGGGCCTGACCCGCGGAGTCGTCCGGTGGCCAGGCCTGGCTTCCGCCTGCGTGGCGAGCACGACTTCGCCGGGCTCCTGCTCACCCACGACGACTCCGGCCGCGGAGCCCTGCGCGGGCACCGCTCATGCGCCGAGCTCGATCACGATCTTGCCGCGCGCGTGGCCGCCCTCCACCGTGCGCAACGCCTGGGGTGCCTGCGCAAGGGGGAAGGTCTGGGTGACGAACGGCCGTAGCACCCCCTCCACCGCCAGGTTCGCAACCGCGTCGAGCACCGTCCGGTCACGGGCCCGCCGGACCGGCGAGCCGCCGAGCCGCGCGACCGTCTCCCGATCGGCCGCGGTGATCAGCTTCGACCGATCCGCCAGGACACCGGCCACCTCCTCCAGCGCGCTGCCGCCGACCAGGTCGAAGATCGCATCGACGCCTTCCGGCGCGGCGTCCCGGATCCGGTCCGCGACATCCGGCCCCGGCTCGACGTGGACCGCGCCGAGCGCCTCGACGAAGTCCTTCTTGCCGGCGCCGGCGGTGCCGATCACCCTCACACCGGTGTGCTGCGCGATCTGCGCCGCCGCCACCCCGACCCCGCCCCCGACGCCGGTGATCAGCAAGGTGGCGCCGGGTGGGAGCGCCAGCTGATGCACGCCGTCGTACGCCGTCGCCGCCGCGATGGGGAGTGTCGCCGCGTCCGCGAACGACAGGCCGTCGGGCTTGCGCGCGGTCAGCCCGGCCGGAAGCAGCGCGTACTCGGCGTAGCCGCCGCTGACGGGGTTGCCGAAGACCGCGTCACCGACCGCGAACTCCTCGACGCCGTCCCCGACCTGCTCGACCACCCCTGAGACCTCGCCCCCGAACACGGCCGGGAAGTCCGCGGCCGGGGCGCCCGGCGGACGGTAGCCCGTCCGCCTCTTCCAGTCGACGGGATTGACCCCGGCCGCCCGTACCGCGACCAGGACCTGTCCGGCACCGGGGACCGGCCGTTCGACCTCGGCGAACGCCTCCACTTCCGGGCCGCCGTACTGGGTGAACACATATGCCTTGGGCATCGGACCTCCTACCGTTCGTGCGCCCAGAATAACCAATCAAACAGGTAGGATTTTCGGAATGGCCGTCGAGCGCGTGTCCGGGTGAGCTGTCCTCGGAGGGGACAGCCGTACGAGTGCGCCGGGCGGCCGGGCCGCCGTGCGCGCTCAGAACCCGATCGGCTCACGCACGAGCACGACCGTGGTCCGCTCCGGCAGGGCCTCGCGCTCCACGATGAGGATCTTGCCGATGAACGACGACTGCCCGAACTCCTGGAGGCGCCGGTGCTCGCGCGGCAGGCTGTAGGAGCGGACCCGCCGCAACGCCGTCTCCAGATCCGGCACCACCTTCTGGGCGCCGGCCACCCAGACGACCTTGCGCGCCCCCGACGCGTACGGCGCGAGCTGGCTGCCGCTGGCCGAGGCGATGACCACGTGGCCCTCCTCCGTCACCGCGTGCACGCTGCCCACGACGTACTCGGCCGTGGCGCCGAGGCGGACGACAGCCTGCACGTCTCCCTTGGGGTCCTCGGCCGCGGCCCGGACGGAGGCGAACCGGCCCGACTCGTCGAGATCGGCGGCGATGCCGGACAGCCGGAGAGTCTCGCTGGAGGTGGTGAAGACGCTCTCGTCGCCGGGGATCAGCCCGGTGACGAGAGTGCGGGCCTCGGCGGCGCTGTCCACGACGTGCACGATGAAGCCGTTGTCACGCAGCGCGGCGGTCGCGCGGTCCAGTCGCGCGGCGGGCGCGGGGGCGGCGAACGTCTCGTCGGGCACGACAGTTTGCACGGACATGATGTATCCCCTGAGATGAGAGATGGTTCCGACTGGTAACCGGCACCATTCTGAGAACGCTTAATCCCTACCGGAAGTAGGCACTTTTTCCTGCCTCGGTGAAGTGGAGGGAACCCTTGCACGCCGACAGACCCGCCAGCGGCGCGAGCTCCGTGCTCAAGGCGCGCGACGAGATGACCTGCCAGGTCCGCGACATCCTGAACCGCGTGGGGGACAAG
The DNA here is from genome assembly GCF_039529455.1 of Nonomuraea bangladeshensis. Lineage (NCBI taxonomy): Bacteria > Bacillati > Actinomycetota > Actinomycetes > Streptosporangiales > Streptosporangiaceae > Nonomuraea > Nonomuraea bangladeshensis. The sequence goes on along the minus strand of NZ_BAAAMV010000023.1, from coordinate 57,024 downwards.
TGGACCCTGTCGGTCGTCAACGAGCTCGGAGCCGGCCCGCGCCGCTTCAACGAGCTCAGGCGCGCCGTCCCCGGTATCAGCCAGCGCATGCTGACCTCCACCCTGCGCCTGCTCGAACGCGATGGGCTGGTCACGCGCAGCGTCCACGCCGAGGTGCCGCCGCGCGTCGACTACGAGCTGACGCCGCTGGGCCGCACGTTGCTCGAGCGGGTCTGGGGACTGGTCGACTGGGCCGTGGAGCACCACGACGACATCGAGGGCGCCCGCGGCCGCTACGATGCCCGGCGTCCGCCCGAAGTGCGGCTCGGCCTGGCCCAGGGCTCGCTGCCCCTCGCCCCGCCCTCGACGAGGTGATCTTCGCGGCACGGGCGGCCAGAGGGACGTGCTGCCGCTGCGGAGCGATGCCGGTGCGACCGCACCCACCACCTGCTGCCTGGACTGTCCGGGCACAATGGGGCTGTGGAACGTCACGAGTTTGGTGCCGCGGTGCGCCAGTTGCGGGAGAGTACGGCGCCTGCCGCTGTCGGGCTGCCGATCGGCCGTCGGCGGGTGCGCGGGTTGCGGCGGGAGGAACTCGGCGAACTCGCGGGGATGTCCGCGGACTACGTACGCCGGCTGGAGCAGGGGCGCAGCCATCCGTCGGCCGGGGTGGTGAACGCCATCGCCCGAGCGTTGCGGGTCGGACGGGCGGAGTACGAGCGGCTCTGCGCGCTGGCCGGTTACGCCGCCGCGGACGGGCAGGTGCCGAACGAGGTCGGTCCGGGTGCGATGCGGCTGCTGGAGCGGTTCACCGACACTCCGATGTTCGTCTCCGACGCGGCGATGAATCTCGTCGCCGTGAACAGTGCGTTCATGGCCCTGGGGCATTGGGAGCTCACCGGGGACCCGTGGGAGTGGAACATCGCCTGGCGTACGTTCTGCGACCCGTTCAGTGGCTTCAAGCAGTCTGCGGAAGACGCGACCGATCATCAGGCGGTCCTGGTCGCCCGCCTGACGAGCGCGCTGTTGCGCTACCCCGCTGACGCGTCGCTTGCCGCGCTGGTGGACGAGATGCGGAGCCGAAGCCGCCTGTTCGACACCTTGTGGCGCGCGCCGCGACCGGTGGCGGCCTACGAAAGCAGCGCCACGTTCATTCATCCGGACGGCGGCTCCGTCACGCTCGTCGGCAACCTGCTCGCCATCCCGGGCGACGATCTGGCGGCTCTGATGCTCACCGCGGCGCCGGGCTCGGCCGATGCGGCGCGTGTGGCTGAGATCGTCGGCGCCGGGGGAGAACCGTCCATCATCAAGGTGGGCCAGTCCGGCCCAGGCTAGTCGCGCCGGATCCTGCGAAATTAGGTGACGTCTCCAGCGACCGCGAATCCAGTGGCTGCCTCCAGGCGGCTTCGGGCACGCGGGGCTGGACGCCTTCGCAACCCGAAGCAGGGCGCAGGGTCACCTCTGCGCCGGGATCGCTTCGCGTTCGAAGCACTCGACGGCGCTCACAGAGGCAGGTTCTGCAATGAAGGCAGTACGTTTCCACGAGTTCGGCGGTCCTGAGGTCCTGCGTCACGAGGACGTGGCCCAGCCCGCCCCCGGAGCCGGTCAGGTCCGGATTCGCGTCGCCGCGACGTCGTTCAACGGCGTCGACGGCAACATCCGCGCGGGATACATGCAGGGCCCGATCCCGGTCGAGCTTCCCCACACTCCCGGCATCGACGTCGCCGGCACGGTCGATGCGCTTGGCGACGACGTGGACGACGTCGCGGTCGGTGACCGGGTCGTCGGCCTCCTGCCGATGACGGAGCCCGGGGCGGCCGCGGAGTACGTGATCGCGCCGGCGGGGATCTTGACGGGGGCGCCCAAGAACATCCCGTTGGCCGACGCGGCGGCGTTGCCGCTGGTGGGCCTGACCGCGTGGCAGGCGCTGTTCGACCACGGCAAGCTGACCGCCGGTCAGCGGGTGCTGATCAACGGCGCCGGTGGAGCGGTCGGCGGATACGCGGTGCAGCTGGCCAAGGAGGTCCGTGCCCACGTCATCGCCACGGCGAGCCGACGTAGCGCCGAGCGGGTCAAGGCCGCAGGCGCCGACGAGGTGATCGACCACACCACCACCGACGTGACGGAGGCGGTGACCGAGCCGGTCGACCTCGTGCTCAACCTCGCGCCGGTCGCCCCGGAACGGCTGGCCGCGCTGGTCACGCTGGTCCGTGACGGCGGCGCCCTCGTCAACACCACCGTCTGGATGCCCGCCCCGTCCGACGAGGAGCGCAGTGTGCGCGGCATCGACCTGTTCGTCCGAAGCGACGCCGACCAGCTCGCCGACCTGGTCGCTCGTATCGGCACCGGTGAGCTGCGCGTCGACGTCGCCCAGCGGGTGGCGCTGGCCGACCTGCCCGCACTCCACGCCCAAGTCGGCGCGGGTGAGCTACCGGGCAAGACCGTCGTCCTCGCGCCCACCGCCTGACCCGCTCACAGGAGAAGCAGTCATGTCTTTGTCTTTGGATCCCGAGATCGCCGAGGCGCTGGCCCCGATGGCTGAGGCGATGGCCGAGGCCACACGACCGGAAGTGGGCGACATCGAAGGGCGTCGCGCCTTCTGGGAACCGATCATCGGTGCCGCGAGCAACGCCCAGCCCATGCCGGCCGACGTCACGATGACCGACCACACCGTGACCGCCGCCGATGGCGCGCGGATCACGGCGCGCTGGTACGTCAAGGACGGCGCGACGCCGGGCTCGGCCGTGGTCTTCTTCCACGGCGGCGGATACATCTTCGGTCACATCGACCTGTTCAACGGTCCGGTCGCCCGTTACGTGGCGGCCTCAGGCGTGCCGATGTTGTCGGTGGAGTATCGCCGCGCGCCCGAGTTCCCGTTCCCGACGCCGCTCGAGGACGCCTATGCCGCGCTGCGCTGGCTGCACGACCACTCTCCCGAACTGGGCGTCGACCAGGACCGGATCGCAGTGATGGGAGACAGCGCCGGCGGCGGCCTGGCGGCGGCGCTGGCGATCCTGACCCGCGAGCGCGGCGGCCCGAAGATCGCCCACCAGATACTGATCATGCCGATGCTCGATGACCGTCCCGCCACCCCCGACCCCTACATCGAGCGGTACGCGTTGTGGTCCTACGACGACAGCCGCACCGCGTGGCCGGCGCTGCTCGGCGGGGCCGCCGGCGGACCCGGTGTCCCGCCCGTCGCCGCTCCGGCCCGGCTCCAGGACGCCACCGGCCTTCCGCCTGCCTACATCGAGGTGGGCCAGCTCGACGTCTTCCGCGATGAGGACCTCGCGTACGCGGCCAGACTGAGCTCCGCGGGCGTCCCGGTGGAGTTTCACCTGCACCCCGGAGCCCCGCACGAGTTCGATTCGATCGCCTTCAAGGCCGACGTCGCTCAACGCGCTACCGCCGACCGCATCCGCGTCCTCAAGTCGCTGTAGAGCCCAGCCGTGCATCGCGGGCTGACAGGAATTGATCAACGCGGTGCACGCCTCCGGTGGTCGCGTGGTCACCCAGCTCATGCACGCCGACGCATCTCCCACCTCGGCAGCATGCCGCACGGCCGGCACCCGCCCGCAGTCCCGTCGAATCAACTCCGGGGGACGCCTCGTCGCCCGGCCGATGGAACCAACCCACCGCACACCCCAGGAGACGATCACGATGATTCCCGACGACGACCCCGCTCGTTCGCTGACCGTGGCGAACCCCGACGACCCCGCCACGACCTACATCTCCCTGGTAGGCAACACCTACGGCATGCTGATCACCGGTGAGCAGACCAACGGCGCGTACTGCCTGATCGACATGCGCGTGCCCGACGGCGGCGGCCCGCCGCCGCACCGGCACGACTTCGAGGAGATGTTCACGATCCTCGAGGGCGAGATCGAATTCACCTTCCGCGGCGAGAAGCACCTCGTGCGGGCCGGGTCCACCATCAACATCCCGGCCAACGCGCCGCACAACTTCCGCAACGTCTCGGGCGCACCGGCCCGGATGCTCTGCATGTGCACGCCGGCCGGGCAGGACGAGTACTTCATGCGCATCGGTGACGCCGTGGCGGGCGTGGACGCGCCTCCGCCGCGGCTGTCGCCGGACGACCTCGCGGAACGCCGCCGCCGCGCGGCAGAGCTGGCCCCGACCTACCGCAGTGAATTTCTGTGACCCCTGCTCACGGTTCGCTCTGTCCGCGATCATCCAGGTCACGCTCGGCGACCGCCTCGACGCCGACTTCACGAAACAGTTCATCACCACGGGCGCTGACAATTCCTGATTCACCACCGTGCAAAGCCACTGGATCAGGACACCACTCCGCCTCCCCGGGCGTCACGTCCTCGACGCGGGCCTGAATCCTCCACACGTCGCAGAGGCCGACGAGCCGAGCCCGCTTTCTGGGAGCCTTACCGTGAAACTTTCAATAGTTTCCAGGCTGAACGACGCGATACGTGCCAGCAAAACGGCATTGGGAGCGCCGCCCGTCACGTCAGAGGAGCGGGCCGCGCCTTGACGGATCTGCACGCCTCATATTTGCTCCGTCGCACCACCACCCATCGGCAGCAGGAACGGGCGCCAGTTCCGCACGGATGAGAGGATTGATCCAGCTCATGTTAACGCTAACCGACGCCCTGGCACCGTCCCTCCGGCGGTGCCACAGGCGGGTGAGTGACGATGCGGCCTAAATCCGTCCTCGCCGCTGTCATCGCGGCGGTGCTTCTCGCGGTGGCCAGCGGTGGTACGGCGCTGAGCAGCAGCGAAACCACGTCACGCGCGCCGAGCGCCGCCGCCGCCACGCCAGGATGCGGCAAGACTCCAACACTCAGAAGTGGCACGCAATCGATCCAGAGCGGCGGCCGGACTCGCTCCTTCATCCTGAGAATTCCCGACAATTACCACAACACCAACCCCTACCGGTTGATCTTCGGGTTCCACTGGAACGGCGGCACCGCCAACGACGTCGACTCAGGCGGCACCAGCGGATTCACCTGGTCTTACTACGGGCTCAGGCAGCTGGCGAACAACACGGCGATCTTCGTCGCCCCCCAGGGGCTGAACAACGGCTGGGCCAATTCCGGCGGGCAGGACCTGACCTTCGTCGACGACATGATCAGGCTCATCGAAGCAGACCTGTGCGTCGACACCACGCAGCTGTTCGCCGGAGGCTTCAGCTACGGCGGCGGCATGAGTTACGCCCTGGCCTGCGCCCGCGCGACGGTCTTCCGCGCGGTCGCGGTCTACTCCGGCGCACAGCTCAGCGGATGCAGCGGCGGCACCCAGCCCATCGCCTACATCGGGCTCCACGGCCTCAGGGACAACGTGCTCAACATCTCGCTGGGCCGGTCGCTGCGCGACACGTTCGTCAGGAACAACGGGTGCACTGCCCAAAATCCGCCCGAACCGGCACAGGGCAGCCTGACGCACGTCGTCACCGCCTACTCGGGATGCCGATCCGGATACCCGGTCGTGTGGGCGGCGTTCGACGGGGGTCACACCCCTGGTCCAGTGGACGGGTCCACCGCTGACGACGGGGCACGTACCTGGACCAAGGCAGTGGTGTGGAACTTCTTCAGTCAGTTCCAGAGCACGAACGACACCACTCCGCCGACCTCTCCGGGCACTCCCGCCGTCTCCGACGTGACCGCCACCAGCGCCACCCTGACCTGGACGGCATCCACCGACCAGGGCGGCTCCGGCCTGGCGGGTTACAACGTCTACCGGGAGCAGGGTGCCACCGACCAGCTGCTCGGCCAGTCCACCACCAACTCGATCACCCTGACCGGGCTGAGCGCCGACACCGAATACCAGGTCTACGTACGGGCACGCGACGGCGCGGGCAACCTGTCGGCCAACTCCGCGTTGGTCACGTTCACCACGACCTCCACCGGCGGCGACATCACGCCGCCCACCGCCCCGGGCGGGCTGACCGCCTCTGGCACCACCGCCGGCGGCACCGATCTGTCCTGGACCGCTTCCACTGACGACGTGGAGGTCGCCGGCTATGACATCCTGCGCGCACCCGGGGCCACCGGCGGCACCTTCGCCCAGGTCGGCACCTCGGCCACGACCTCGTACAGCGACACGGGCCTGACCCCGAGCACCACCTACCGTTACCAGGTCCGCGCCCGGGACGCCGCCGGCAACCTCTCGCCGGTGTCCAACACCGTCCAGGTCACCACCAGCGGCACCACCACCGGAGCCTGCTCGGCGACGCCGACCGTGCAGAGCCAGTGGGGCACCGGCTATGTGATCCAGCCGCTGACCATCACCAACACCAGCACCTCGACGATCACCAATTGGACGGTCACGTTCACGCTCCCGGCCGGGCACACGCTGACCGGCTCGTGGAACGCCACCGTCACCACCAGCGGGCAGACCGTCACGGCCAAGAGCGTGAGCCATAACGGCACGCTGGCCCCCGGAGCCGGCACCACCAGCTTCGGCTTCCAGGCCAGCCGCCCCGACGGCAACACGGCCCTGCCATCCGGCTACACCTGCACCAGCGCGTGACCTCGCGACCGGATATCGGCCCAGCTCTCGGCGAACCTCTCGCTGGGGCTGGGCCGCTCCCGTTCTTCCTCGCCGCTGCTCGACGCCGTACGAAGGAGGCGTGAGTCAGGGACCTCGTTCCCGGCCGAGGAAGCACGACAGGAGTCGCCTGAAGTCGTGCGGGTGTTCGAGCGCCGGCACGTGCCCGCATCGGCCGAGCACGTGCAGACGGACGTCGGCCAGGTGCTCGAGCAGGGGCAGGGCCGCCGTCCCGAGCGGGGTGACCCGGTCCTCGGCACCGTGGACGAGCAGCACGGGCGCGCGCACCCCTGCCAGCGTTCGCGCCGAGAGGGTGAGGTCGGCGGCCCAGCGTGCCCTGGGAGGAGGGAACAGCGACGCGAAGGCGGCCGCCCCCGCCCGCATCGCGGCCGCACGGGCGGCGACGGCCGACTCGGTCACGAGCGCCTGGTCGAGGACGAGGCGGCTCAACATGTCTCGTGCCCCGAGCGGGTCGGCAGGGGCGGCCCAGATCGCGTCGAGCTCGGCGGACAGCGGCGCCCCGGGGGCGCCCATCGTCGAGACCGCCACGACACGGGTGACCTGCCTGGGACGCGCGGCCGCCAACGCCAGCGCCACGGCGCCGCCCATGGAGTGGCCCACCACGGCGTAGCGCTCGGCACCGAGAGCGTCCATCAGGCCCGCGGCCTGCTCCGTCCACAGCCGGAGCCCGCCCCTGGAGCCGGCCGGGATCGGGGTACGGCCGAACCCGGCCTGGTCAGGAGCCACCAGGTGCCAGGACGTGCCCAGCGCCTGTGCCGTCGCCGCCCAGGCGCCGGATCCGGTCGTACCGGGTCCGGAGCCGTGCAGCATCAGCACCGCGGGCCCGGTGCCGCTCTCCAGGACGTGGACGGGGGAGCCGTCGACGGTGACGGTCCGAGATGCCGTCACCGGGACGGGCCGGGTGCGCTCATGCCGATGCGGCGTTGACGGACTTCGAGAAGACCTCCATCATCGCCCTGCCGAATTTCGGCATGTCCGGCCACCCCCTGCAGGAGACGAGGTTGCCGTCCACGACGTCGGGAGCGTCGATGACCGTCGCGCCCGCGTTCTCCATGTCACCGGTGATGGGCGGGAAGCACGCCGTCTTGCGACCCTTCAGCAGCCCGTACACAGCCGGCACCTGCGCGCCGTGGCACACCAGCGCGATCGGGAGGTTGCGCGCGAAGAAGTGCTCGGTGATGCGCCTGACGTCGGCGTCGACCCGGATCCACTCGGGGGCGCGTCCCCCGGGGATGATGAGGGCGTCATAACGCTCGACGTCGACCTCGGCCCAGGGCACGTCAACCGGCAGCTTCCGGCCGTTCTTCTCCACATAGGCGTCGGAGTCGGGGTCGAACTCGTGGATGACCAGCTGAACGTCACGCATCGTCCGTGACGAGACGTCAACCTCCCAGCCGCCCTCCTGTACGCGATAGTAGGGATACATGGTGTCGAGCTCCTCGGCGGCGTCGCCGGTCAGCAGCAGCGCTCTGGGCACCTGCTTCTCCTCGCATCTGAGGCGGGTGAGGCGGATCCAATCCGATCCGATCGGGTTGACTTAGCATTCCCCGGCCCGGCCCGCCCGTCAAGCCTCTGCCACCATTCCGTCCGCGCCCTTGGCCTCGTTGAACAACCGCCGGAACCGCTCGCCGGACCGCAGGATGTGCCGGCGCATGGCGTAGGCGGCGGCGTCGGGGTCGCGCGCGGCGATCGCGGCCAGGACTTCTTCGTGCTCGGCCATGGCCAGGTGGGTGACCTGGGTGTCGTGGAGAAGCCGGAACAGGTGCACGTGCGTGTGCAGGCGGGCGAGCGCTTCGCGGATGACCTGGTTCTCCGCGCTCTGGGCGACGAGATCGTGAAAAGCGGCGTCGCGCAGCCCGAAGGCGCCATAGGCCATGAGCCCGCCGCCCCCCTCCAGCTCCGCCATCTCATCCAGCAGCCGCCGCAGACCGGCCACCTGCTGCAAGGACGCGCGTTCTGCGGATCTGCGCGCCGCTGCCGGCTCCAGGAGCAGGCGGACCTCGAGCATGTCCTCGAATCGGTGACGGGTGATCTGGGGGGGAATGCGATAGCCGGCGTGCGGCACGCGCACGACCAGGCCCTCGGCCTCCATACGGTTCAGAGCGTCCCGGATCGGCGTCTGTGAGACCCCCAGCTCTCGCGCCAGGGCGTCGATCGTGACGCGGGAGCCCGGCTCGATCCGCAGCGACATCATCTGTCCGAGCAGCGTGTCGTACACCTCGTCGGCAAGCCGGCCGCGAGATCTCCCCGGCGGGATTCCGCCTGTCATGGCCCCACGGCGCCGCGCGATCATCGCTTCGTCGTCCATCGTGACGTGAGGTCCTTTCTTGCGTCTTCGGGAACCTGCTGGCATCGCTCGCAGCATTGCGGGATGTTGACGCTCCCACTCGGATCGTATAGGAAAGGTGGCGGACGCCAGCCATCCTTCACCCATCGGGGAATCGCCCGCCATCGCTCCGCTTCGATCAGTTGGAGCTCTTATGAGCATGCTCGACGTCCTCTTCGGTTCGCCATCGGGCCGCACCAGGACCGAAGGACTTCCCGACTGCTCGAAGCCCCATGAAGTCGCGGCGTACTCGTGACGCCGGTCTGCTGATCAGCCCCCGCGACAGCCGGCAACTCGCCTGACCAACCCGGCAACTGCTCGGCGAAGCACGCGGCAAGGCTCCACAAATCCCCCCAGAAAGCAGGCAAGAAGATGCGGTATCCGAAGCGAACAGGACGATTGTCGGTTCCCGGTCGAAAGGCGCGGCTGGCTACGGCGGCCATGTTAGTGGCCACGACCGTGGTGGCTTGCGGCGGTCAGGACGGCAGCGCCCCCAAGGCGCCGGCGACCATCCCGGAGCTCACCAAGGATCCGCTGACCCTCAGCTTCATCTGGTTCGACTGGCCCCCCGCCCACGCGCTGGAAGCCTTCGCGAACGCGGAGTACACCAAGGGGCGGCCGAACGTGACCATCAAGGTCAAGACCGTGCCGAACGCGAACTGGCACGACGCGATGTTCACCCAGTTCGCCGCGCACAAGACCGACTTCGACATCCCGATCCTGGACTCGCAGCACATCGGCGAGGCCGTGACGAACGGCAACATCCTCGACATCACCGACTTCGTCAAGAAGAACATCGACGTCAAGGCCTACAACCCGTACCTTCTGGCGGCCTACGGCCAGTTCCCCCAGGCGGAGACCGGCAAGCGTGACGAGAACGCCAGCCTGTACGGACTGCCGCTGCTCGGCGACACCTGGACGATGATCTACCGCAAGGACCTGATCGGCGACAAGCCACCGCAGACCTGGGACGAGATGATCTCGGTCGCCGAGAAGTGCCAGGCGGACAACCCCGGCGTCAGCGGGCTGGCCTTCCACCAGGCCAACGGCTCCGACGCCGCGGCCGTAACCTACAACACGGTCAACGGCGTCTACGGCGGCAACCTTTGGGACCCCAAGACGCGCAAGATCGACGGCGTCCTCAACGACGCCGCGGGCCAGGAGGCGATGGACGTCCTGGTCAACAAGATGAAGCCGCTGACCGCCAAGGGCTCCGGCAACTGGTTCATCGACGAGGTGAACGCGGCGGTCGCCCAGGGCAAGGCCTGCATCGCGTTCAACTGGATCGCCGCGAGCGGCGGCCTGCTCGACCCGAAGCAGTCGACGCTCGGCACCACGCGGGAGCAGATTCTCGACAAGCTGGGCTTCGCCACCCTGCCGAGCCAGAAGACGAACCTGGTGCCTCTCGGCGGCATGGGGATGCACGTGTCGGCCTACTCGCCCGAGGCGAACCAGGCGGAGGCCCTGAACTTCATGAAGTGGTTCGAGCAGGGTGACATCCAGAAGAAGTGGGCCGCGGCCGGTGGCGTGCCCTCGCGTACGGACGCCCTGGAGTCGCCCGAGTTCCTCAACGCCCAGCCGTTCAACCAGGTGTACACCGACTCGGTCCCGCGGATGCGGGACATGTGGAACGTCCCCGAGTACGCGCGCCTCGTCGACATCGAGAACACCAACGTGAACGCGGCTCTCAACGGCGCGAAGGCGCCGAAGGACGCGCTCGACGACATCGCCAAGCAGCAGCAGGCCGTGCTCAACGCCAGCGGCGGCAAGGGCGGCGGCGGACTGTGAGCGACTCCGCCCCTCTGACGACCGACCACCCCGGGCGGGTGGCGTCCGCGACGCCGCCCGCACCGGGCCGGTCCCGCCGCTTGAGCGACCGCTGGCTCGCCGTGGCCTTCACCTCTCCCGCGCTGCTGCTGTTGCTCGCCATGTCGGTGTTCCCGTTGCTGTGGGCGTTGTACCTGTCCTTCACCGACTACTCGGCCACTCGCGGGGGCCCCGCCCAGTTCCTCTGGTTCGAGAACTACACCGCCATCCTGACTTCGCCGCAGGTCCACCAGAGGGCCCTGACGACGTTGATCTACGTGGTCGGCGCGGTCGCCCTGCAGACCGTGCTCGGTTTCACCATCGCCTACCTGATCTCGCGGCGCACGCACGGACGAGGACTGCTGACCACCCTGTTCCTGGTTCCGATGATGCTGTCGCCGGTCGTGGTCGGGCTGTTCTGGCGATTCATGCTCGACGCGCAGTTCGGCGTGATCAACAGCATGCTCGGCTCGCTCGGCCTGGGGCAGGTGGAGTGGCTCACCCGGCAGCGTACGGCACTGCTCTCCCTTGTCCTGGTCGACACCTGGCAATGGACGCCGTTCATCATGCTCATCGCACTCGCGGGCCTCACCGCGGTTCCCAGGTACCTGTACGAGGCCGCCTCGATCGATCGGGCGTCCGAGTGGTTCCAGTTCCGCACCATCACTCTTCCGCTGGTGTGGCCGCTGCTTCTCATCGCCGTGTTGTTCAGGGCCATCGAGGCATTCCGGCTGTTCGACCTCGTCTACATCCTCACCAGCGGAGGCCCGGGGGTCTCCACCGAGACGTTGTCGTTCCACGTCTACAAGGTCGCGTTCCTGGGCTTCAACACCGGAACCGCCTCGGCGTACGGGATCCTCATGGTCATCGTCGTCATCGTCCTCACGCAGCTCTACCTGCGCTACTTGAACAAGCTCAAGGAGGACTGATGGCCCTCTCCGTCGACGAGGCCGTGTCCACAGGCCCTGCCGGGGATCACACGCCCCCCTCGCGCCGCTTCGGCGGCCGGGGCCGCGCCGTGCTGGAGGTCGCGCTGCTGGCCGTGCTGGCCGTCGTGATGCTCTTCCCGGTGCTGTGGATGATCGAGACGTCCATCAAGGAGAACCGGGACGTCTACGCCATCCCGGCCAAGTTCTTCGACTTCAAGGTCACCATGGAGCATTTCAAGGACGTGTTCGTCGCCTCCGGCGGCGGCCGTTCGACCTTGTCCGCCTCGTTCCTCAACTCCGTCCTGGTCGCCGGGGTCTCCACGGCGCTGGCCACCGTGCTGGGGGTCCCGGCGGCCTGGGCCTACTCTCGCTTCGCCGTGAAGGCCAAGAAGGACCAGCTGTTCTTCATCCTGTCCACCCGCTTCATGCCGCCCGTGGTGGTCGTGATTCCGATCTTCCTCATGTACCGCCAGGTCGGGCTCATCGACACCAAGCTCGGCCTGATCCTCATCTACACCGCCTTCAACGTCCCGTTCACGATCTGGATGATGAAGGGGTTCGTCGACGAGGTGCCCGCGGAGTACGAGGACGCCGCCATGCTCGACGGCTACACCCGCCTGCAGGCGTTCTGGCGGTTCACCCTTCCCCTGCTCCTGCCCGGCATCGCCGCGACGGCGGTCTTCGCCCTCATCTTCTCGTGGAACGAGTTCGTGTTCGCCATCTTCCTCACCTCCAGCGACGACGTGCGGACGGCCCCGCCCGCCATCGCCGGCCTCATCGGCGGGACCACGGTGGACTGGGGTCTCGTGGCCGCCGCCTCCGTGGTGTTCGCCCTGCCGGTGCTCGTCTTCGCCTACCTGGTGCGCAAGCACCTCGTCGCCGGTGTGACGCTCGGGGCGGTGCGACGCTGATGGCGGGCATCGAGGTGAGCGCCCTGCACAAGCGCTACCCGGACGGGACGGTCGCGGTCGATCACGTGGACCTGTCCATCCGCGACGGCGAGCTGTTCGTGATGCTCGGCCCTTCGGGGTGCGGCAAGACGACCACGCTGCGGGCCGTAGCCGGCCTGGAAAGGCAGACGACGGGCGACATCCGCATCGGCGACACGCTGGTCAACGACCTGCCGCCCGCCGACCGCGACATCGCCATGGTGTTCCAGTTCTACGCTCTCTACCCGCATCTGAGAACCCGCGACAACCTGGCGTTCCCGCTGCGGGCCGAGGGACTGCCCAAGGCGGAGGTGCGCAAGCGGGTCGAGGAGGCCGCCGGGCTGATGCGGCTCGGCCCGCTCCTGGACAGGCGACCGCACCGGCTGTCCGGCGGGGAGCAGCAGCGCGTCGCGCTCGCCCGCGCCCTGGTGCGACGACCGCGCGCGTTCCTCATGGACGAACCCCTCACCAATCTGGACGCGGAGCTGAGGGCGGACATGCGCACGGAGATCAAGCACCTGCAGGGGGAGCTGGGGACGACGATGGTCTACGTCACGCACGACCAGGTCGAGGCGATGTCGCTCGGTCACAGGATCGCCATACTCAACAAGGGCCGCGTCGAGCAGATCGGCACGCCGCTCGAAGTCTACGACCGTCCGGCGAGTCTCTTCTGCGCCGCGTTCATCGGCTCCCCGCCGATGAACCTGATCGAGGTGGAGGTGGCCGACGGGAAGCTGCGCGGTCAGGGCGGGCTGGCTCTCACGCCGCCGCCGGGCCTGCCGCGCGACCGTCGACTGATCGCGGGCGTCCGGCCGGAGGCGCTGGAAGTCACGGAACCAGGGGCGGAACGTTCGGTCCCGGCCCGCGTGGTCTCGGCGGAGTGGCTGGGCGACGAGATCATCTACGTGGTCGACCACGACGGACAGCGCGACGTACGGGTTCGGATGCCACCGACTGTCCGTTTCACCGCTGACGCACCGGTCGGGCTGCGGCACACCGGCGGGCCACCGCCGGTCTACGACGTGAGCACGGAAGAGCTGGTGGCCTGATGGGAACCGTGGCAGTGCGCGGGCTGTGCAAGTCCTTCGGCAAAGTCCAGGCCCTGGACGGGGTGACGCTGGACATACCGGACGGCTCGTTCTTCGTCGTGCTCGGACCCTCCGGGGCGGGCAAGACGACGACCCTGCGAGCGATCGCCGGCCTCGAGAAGCTTGACGCCGGGTCGGTGCACCTGGACGGGAGGGACGCGACCGGTGACAGCCCGGCCGCACGCGACCTGGCCATGGTCTTCCAGAACTACGCCCTCTACCCGCGACACACGGCGTACGAGAACATCGCCTCGCCGCTGCGGGCCCGCCGCTGTTCCCCGAGCGAGATCGCCGCCGCCGTCGAACGGATGTCGAGCCTGCTGCACATCGAACGGCTGCTGCAGCGTCGTCCCGCGCAGTTGTCGGGTGGTGAGATGCAGCGGGTCGCCCTGGCCCGGGCGCTGGTCCGTCACCCGCGCGCGTTCCTCATGGACGAGCCGCTGACGAACCTCGACCTCAAGCTCCGCGTCGAGATGCGCACCGAGCTCACCCGCATCCACCGGAGCCTCGGAGCGACCTTCGTCTACGTGACCAACGACCAGGTCGAGGCGCTGTCCATGGCCGACCAGGTCGCGGTACTCAAGGAGGGAAAGGTGCAACAGGTCGGGACGCCGGCCGAGGTGTACGAGCGGCCGGCCAACCAGTGGGTCGCGGGATTCGTCGGGAGCCCGCCGATCAGCCTGCTCGCCTGCCACGCCGAGGGAGATCGTCTGGTCGGGGCGGAAGGCTGGACGCTGCCGCGGCCCCGCTGGACCACGGCTGAGGACGGTCGTCCGCTGCTGCTGGGCCTGCGCGCGGAGGACCTGTCCGTCGAGCAGCGCGGGGACGCTTCGTTGCCGGGTGAGCTCTACGGCCTTGAGCCGCTCGGTGACCGGACGGTGGTCGACGTCCGGGTGGGGACGGAGATCCTCAAGGTCAAGGCACGAACCACCGTCACCGGAACGCCGGGCGAGCGGCTGCTTGTCACGGTCGACCTGGACCGCGCGCACCTGTTCGACGCGGGCACCGGGCTGGCGCTGTCCGCGGCCGGGAGGTAGTCACGCCGAAAATCACCAGGAACATCGCAGGAGGCGACGCAATGAGTGACCCGATGAACGTCCTGGCGCCCGAGCACCGGCGGCTCCGGATCGGCGACGCCTGGCGCGACGCTGCCGGCGGAGCCACCTTCGCCGTCGAGGACCCGGCCACCGGCAAGACCATCGCCGAGGTGGCGGACGCCGGCGCCGTTGACGGGCTCGCCGCTCTGGACGCGGCGAGCAAGGCGATGGCGGAGTGGGCGGCGACCCCACCGCGAAAACGGTCGGAGCTGCTGACCGCGACGTACCGGGTGCTGACCGAGCGGTCAGAGGAGGTCGCCCGGCTGATCACGCTCGAGATGGGCAAGCCGCTCGCGGAGGCTCGCGGAGAGGTGGCCTACGGCGCCGAGTTCTTCCGCTGGTTCGCCGAGGAGGCGGTGCGCGTCGAGGGGCGCTACAACACCGCTCCCGCTGGTGGATATCGCATCCTCACCGTGCCGAAGCCGGTCGGACCCTGCGTCTTCGTGACACCATGGAACTTTCCGCTGGCCATGGGCGCCCGCAAGATCGCTCCTGCGCTGGCGGCGGGCTGCACGACGATCACCAAGCCGGCGCCCCAGACGCCACTCACCATGCTGTTCCTGGCCCGCGTCATGGAGGAGGCCGGCGTCCCTCCGGGCGTCGTCAACGTCGTGACGACCAGGCGGGCCGGCGAGGTGGTCTCGGCACTGCTGGCCGACCGCCGGACCCGCAAGCTTTCGTTCACCGGGTCGACCGAGGTCGGACGCGTGCTGCTCCGGCAGGCGGCGGACAACGTGCTGCGCACCTCCATGGAACTGGGCGGCAACGCGGCCTTGATCGTGTGTGCCGACGCGGACCTGGACGTCGCGCTCGACGGTGCCATGGTGGCCAAGATGCGCAACCTGGGGGAGTCCTGCATCGCGGCCAACCGGATCTACGTCGAGGAGCCGGTGCGCGAGGAGTTCACGGCACGCTTCGCCGAGCGGATGGGCGCGCTCTCGGTGGGCCATGGTCTGGACGACGGCGTGGACGTCGGGGCGCTGATCGACGAGGCCTCGGTCACCAAGCTCGACGAACTCGTCGCCGACGCGGTCGATCGCGGAGCCCGTGTCCTGGTGGGCGGCGAGCGCCCGGATGGGCCGGGCCACTTCTACCCGCCCACGGTCCTCGTCGACGTGCCCGACGACGCGCGGATGCTGGAGGCGGAGATCTTCGGCCCGGTGGCCCCGATCATCTCGTTCACGTCCGACGACGAGGTGATCGCGAAGGCCAACGACACCGAGCACGGCCTGGCCGGATACGTCTTCACCCGTGATCTCCAGCGGGCGCTCCGGTTCGCCGAGGGGCTGGAGACGGGGATGCTCGGCATCAACCGTGGCCTGGTCTCGGACCCGTCAGCTCCGTTCGGAGGGGTGAAGCAGTCCGGGATCGGCAAGGAGGGGTCGCACGAGGGCATCCTCGAGTATCTCGACGTCACCTACGTGGCGATCGACCTACCGTGACCGGCCTGCTGCTCCGGGCGCCCGCCGTGGAGCACCGCGCCCCGCGCGCCCGCGCCACCCGGCAGCCCGCCTCGCCGACGCCGTCCCGGTCGCGCAGGTGACCCGGACGTCCGCCCGGCAGATCACCGCCGACGTTCCAGAGAGGCACTGACATGCTTGAGACCGTCCGCGGACCACGCCAGCTGATCGTGGGCGAAGGGGTCGCGCAGAACATCCCACGAGTGGTGGCCGAGTGCGGCTCGCGAGTCCTCATTGTGACCGACCGGGCCCTGCTGGGGCAGCCGGGTGTGGCCGAGATCGTGGCCGCCGTACGGGAGAAGGTCGAAGTCGTCGGGGTGTTCGCCGACGCGACTCCGGACGTGCCACTCACCGATGTCGCCCTGGCCGTCTCGGCCGCCGCGGAGGTGGACGCCGACGTCCTCCTCGCCATCGGAGGCGGCACGGTGATCGACCTCGCCAAAATCGTCGGCGTCATCCGGTGCCACGGCGGGACGCCTCGCGACTTCTACGGGGAGTCGAAGGTGCCGGGGCCGACGACGCCTCTCGTCGCGGTCCCGACGACATCAGGCACCGGCTCCGAGCTCACGCCCGTCTCGGTGCTGACCGACCCGGACCGCGAGCTGAAGGTGGGGGTCTCCAGCGTCCACATCGTGCCCGACTTCGCCATCGTCGACCCCGAGCTCACCTACACCTGCCCTGTGACCGTCACCGCCCACTCCGGCATCGACGCGTTCTGCCACGCGGTGGAGAGCTACACCGCGCGACCCCGGGCCCACGGACCGCGCGACCCGGTGGAACAGGTCTTCCTCGGCCGCAACCCGATCACCGACCACTACGCGCTCCTGGCCGCGGAGCGGATCGCCCGCAGCCTGCCCCAGGTCGTCAGGGACGGAGGAGACAAGGACGCGCGCGCGGACATGTCCTACGGGTCCATGCTGGCCGGGCTCGCGTTCTCCCACGCGGGCAACGCGGCTCCGCACGCGCTCCAGTACCCCATCGGCGCGGCCACCCACACACCGCACGGCCTGGGCGTCGGGCTGCTGCTGCCCTACGCGCTGGACGCGGCCAGGGACGCCATCGGCGACCGGTTGGCCATCCTCGCCCGGGTGTGCGGGCTCGACGTGACCGACGCCTCGGACGCCGAGGCCGCGGACACGTTCCTCACCTGGCTCGACGGGCTCCTCGCCGACATCGGCATCCCTGCCACCTTGGCGGACATCGGCGTGGCACGCGCCGACCTCCCACGCTTCGCGGAGATGGCCGGCGGCGTCACCCGCTTGATCCAGAACCATCCAGGCCCGACCGACACCGCCAGCCTGACCGCGATCCTCGAGGCGGCCTGGCTCGGGGACCGGACCCGACTTTTCCTGACTCCGAAGCAGAGATAGTGCAGTTGACACTCCCCGCTTGGGGAAACGATGCAGTTCACCTCTTTGTTGAAGAGCATAGGCAGCAGCGGTCGAAGGAGAACGGTTGATCACTGGCCTCCTGCCAGATGCTCCTCCTGTTCTCGTGCCAGGCACTGGGAACGATCAACCTGAGGATGGCGAGAGCGACCACCTCCTCCGCTCCCGCCTTGAACAGCGCATACGCGGCGCTCTGCATATGAGCGCCGGACACGAACAGGTCGTCCACCAGCAGCACCCGTTCGCCGCGCAGCGCTTGAGCGCCGTTCGGCATTCCCATCAGCCGGAAGGCGTCCGGGTGCGAGTCGCGTCGCCGGAGCACCGCCGCGTGCTCGAAGTTCGTCAGGAGCACCGGCTTGTAGAGCGCCCGTAGCGCGGCGATCCTGTCGATGACCCGCGGCATGATGTGGAACGCCTCCGCAGGGCGATCAAGCCGGGTGCTCGGAATGTGGGTGACCATGGTGAAGGGCCCGCCGGCCACCTGGGTCAGACAGGCTTGGTGAGCGTCGTAGAAGCGGGACAGAGTGGCCGCCATCAAGGTCACCGGGCGCAGCAGGTCCGTGCCGGCGGGGACAGCTTCTCTGCGCGCCACGAGCCGGAACAGCCCGTTGTCATCCCCTTCTTCGACGGCCAGGGAGATCGACACCACCGGCTCCGCATATCTGCGGAACCCGTTCACCGTGCGGGCGCAACTCGAGCAGATTTCGTACGGCTCGCCGTTGGGCTTGTTGTTGGGCCCGGTGCGGCAGATCCGGCAGACTCCGGGACGCACCGATGGAACGTTCCTGAACAGCGGGAGGACGGGGTCGGTGACCGTCTCGGCGCGGCCCATGGTCAGAACATGGTCGGTTGGGAGGCCATATCTACGAGATTGACCGCCTGCTGGCAGAAGTCGTCAATGTCCTGGACGGCAGTGATGCCTCCCCGGAAGCCGGCCTGGGCTACCCATGGTTGTTCTTGGTGAAGCTGCTGGGGCACGAAGACAGGCTTGCCGGTCTTCAGGGCATCGGTGACATGTCGCTGGCTGAAGCCGTTGGCGCGGCCGTCGACGACGTAGACGATCGCTGCTGACCCGCAGGTCACGATAGGGGTGAGTGCCGCCGTACGGTCGGTGGCGATGGTCGCGGGCCAGAACGGCGAGACCAGGGCTCCGCGTTCGGCTACCTGGTCGGCGACAGTTGCATAGCGGCCTGACCGCTGAAGCTGATCCATGCCCCTGTCGAGGACTCCCCACGTCCGTCCAGCGTTCTCATGGACGGTGATGCCGAATTCGGTGTGCAGCGGGGCGACCACGGTCAATCCGGCTGCGGAGAGGATACGAGCGGCAGCGGCGGCGTGTTCACGATCGTGTTCGCCGACGACGGCGACGGACCGATGGTCTTCGGGGGCGAGGTGGCCGCGGACCCACAGGAACGGCTGGTAGCTGTTCGTCCAGAACATGTTGCCGGGGTAGTCCTCGTCCAGCACGGTGACGAGGCCGACGCCGCGCGAGCCCATGGATGAGATGAGCTCGCGCGCCCGATCCAGGTCGTCGTGCCGGACCGTGCCGCTGATGGCGGCGGCGTGTGCTTTGTCGTTGTCCTGGAGGCCGTCGAGCTCGCCGTCGAAAAGTTTCCTGGCACTGCCGGCGGCGGCGATGGCTCGGGCGGTGTGGTGCCAGGGCTTGTCATGGGTGGCCATGGTGAGGGCCAAGACTGCGGCCTGCTCGTCGATCGAGGTCATGTTCATCACCGTCTCGAACGTGGGTTCGCTGCGACCGTACGCGCTGACACCGACATTCGCGGCGACAGGATGCGTGGTGTGAGCGCTCATGATGCCGAGCTTCGCCAGGCGGCACACCGCGATCGCCGAAGGAGAACGATGCCGGTTGGGGCTTTGACAGCTGAGAGGGTAGGAGCTCACGACGCGGTCGATCTCGTAGTGGTCGTGGCCGCCGAGCCACAGGTCGGACGAGCGGGCGAGCGGTCATCGGTTCGCGCCTTCTGGATCGGATGCGAGCGTACGTCTGAAGATCGCTTCCGTGGGGTGTCCGGGATGCGCGCCCGGACACCCGGGGATCGCTCAGAGCCCGATGTTCGCCTGCGGGCCCGCGTACGTACGCAGCAGCGACGGCACGTCGGCCGCCGGGTCGAGCGTGTAGGAGTAGAACGAGCTCGGAGTGAAGGCCGAGCCGCCGGTCTCCTGCCGGCCGCTGCAGCTCACGCAGATGCTGCCGTTCTGCCGGAGCTGGGCGGCGTCGTCACGGTAGTAAGGGTCCTTGACGTTCTCGTAATAGGAGTTCTCGATCACCATCTTCGTGGCGCCGCGGGCGTAGTTGCCGTAGCCGCTGACGTTCTGCAGATAGTTGTTGTAGAGGTGGGCGTAGGCGACGTTGTCGGTGCTGGGGTTGCGGCTGTTGGTGTTGCGGGTCCAGTTGTGATGGATCGTCATCCGTGAGGTGACGTTCTCGGTCCATCCGATGCCGAACGTCTTGTTGTTCTCGGTCAGGATGTTCCACGACACGGTGAGGTAGCTGGTGTCCTTGCGGCTGTCGATCAGGCCGTCGTTCATCCGGGCGATGTGGTTGTGGTCGATCCAGATGTGGTGGGCGGTGTCCATCTGGATGCCGTCGTAGTCGTAGCCGTCGTCGCCCGGGTCGTCGTCGGCCATGCGGGTGTCGCGGATCGTCAGGTTGCGGATGATCACGTTGCTGACGCCGGAGCCGAGGAAGAAGCCGCCGTTGACGATGTGGCCGCTGGTGCCGACGCCGACGATGGTCTTGTTCGAGGCGACCTTGATCTCGGTGCCGTACGGGCTGACGGTGATCGCGCCGTTCACCCTGATCACGTACGGGGCGCTCGCGGTGGCGTACCTGACCAGGTCGGCATAGGTGGAGACGGTGACCGTGGCGCCGGCCGCGCCGCCGGTGGTGCCGCCGCCGGTGCCCGCGAAGCCGTCGGCGGTGCTCGGCCAGGCCCGGCCGCCGGCGCTCTCGAAGGCCCACTGCTTGTTGCTGTTGGCGGTGCAGGTCTCCTGGATGATCGCGGCCCCGTCGACGGTGGAGGCGCCCTGGTCGCTCATGCACAGGCCGGTGGCGTTGCTGATCACTTGGTACGTTCCGCTGCCCGAGGCCGCGAACCGCCACAACTGGTTGGCCTTCAGCCCGTCGCCGCAGCCCCACTGCTGTAACCGCAGCCCGGAGGTGGCGGCGCCGTCGGGCACGTCGAGACATCGGCCGCTGTTGACGTTGCGCAGCGTGTAGAGCCCGGACCCGGCCGAGACCACGGTGAACCGCTGCCAGGTGGCGCCGGAGCAGGCCCACTGCTGCAGCTGCGCCCCGTTGTCCATCGAGCCGCCGGCCACGTCCAGGCACTTGCCGCTCTTGGTCACCTTGAGCTGGTACACACCGCCCGCCGCGGGGACGGCGGCCTGCGCGGGAGCGGCCGAGACGGCGATCGCGGACAGGATGGCGAGCATGGTGAGCATTGCACGAAATTTCATGATTCTCCCTTTCTGTCGGCTCAGCCGATGGGGTTCCAGCCGTCCGTCCCGGCCAGGTACTTCTGCGGGGTGTAGCCGGCCGCCTGGGCGTCGCTGAGCTGCGGCCGGTTGGCGTTCGTGCCCGCTCCCGCCCCGGTGTTGCGGTACTCCAGGAACCGGGCGTTCCGCCAGGAGTTCGAGGACATGTCGGTCCACGGCTGGGCGGTCCTGATCGTCGAGCCGAGCGTGGACTCGCGGTAGAGGACCTGGGCGTCGGGGCGCCAGGGGCGGCCGAGCTGGGTGGTGTTCGCGGCGGCGCCGGAGATGCGGGAGCGGTAGAACAGGAAGCCGTAGGTCTTGGTGGCCGCCGTGCTGGCGGCCGTGATCGGCCCGCCCGTGGTGCGCTTCTCGTAGATGTCGCAGTTGTCGAAGACGATGGTGCCGCCGCCGAAGATGAAGTCCACCGTGCCCTCGACGTACGAGCCGGACATGTAGGCCCTGGTCGCGTCGTTGACCAGGAAGGTGTCCTGGTCGCCCAGCAGGCGCACGTTGGTGAAGCGGGCGCGGTCGGCGTTCAGGTTGAGCGCGACCGCCTGGTGGCCGTCGGGGGTCGAGGTCTCGTCGAAGTCGTTGGAGATCGTCAGGTTCGTGGCGGCGAAGTCGTGGCCGTCCACGAACGCGGTGGCGCTGCCCGATGTCCCGTATGCGCCAGCATGGTGGTTGTTAACGATAACAGTCTGGCTCGCCGAAGAACCGAGTCCCTGGAGCGTGACGTACGGCTTGTTGGCGGGCACCCGGACGATCTCCCGGTACGTCCCCGGCGCGATCGTGATCGTCACGCGGCTCGCGTTCCCCGCCGGCACGGCGTCGATCGCGGCCTGCACGGTGCGGTACGTGCCGCTCCCGTCGGCCGCCACCGTGGGCTTGCCCAGAGGCTCGAACGCCCACTGCTTGTTGCTGTTGGCGGTGCAGGTCTCCTGGATGATCGCGGCGCCGGAGGCGGTGGAGGCGCCCTCGTCGCTCATGCACAGGCCGGTGGCGTCGCTGACCACCTGGTACGTCCCGCTGCCCGAGGCCACGAACCGCCAGAGCTGGTTGCTCTTCAGCCCGTCGCCGCAGCCCCACTGCTGCAGCCGCAGCCCGGAGGTGGCCGCGCCGTTCGGCACGTCGAGACAACGGCCGCTGTTGACATTGCGCAGGGTGAAAACCCCCGACGAGCCGGCCGAAACCACGGTGAACTGTTGCCAGGCGTCCCCGGAACAGCTCCACTGCTGCATCAGCGCGCCGTTGTCCTTGGAGCCGCCCACCACGTCCAGGCACTTGCCGCTCTTGGTCACCTTGAGTTGGTACACACCGCCCGCCACCGGCGTAGCGGCTCTGGCCTGCGGCGATGGCGAGAAAACCACTGCCGCGGCGGCCGCGAGCAGGGCGACGCCTGCTGATCTGAGCTTGGGCATCCGCGCTCTCCTTCCTCTCGGGCCAGAGGAAGCACCAGCCTCTTTACGTCTGTCAAGCAAACAAATTCACAGCGGCCGAAAAGCCGTGGTGACGCATGAAACTTTCAGCGCGGCGCGGTGCTGGAGCGCAGCACGAGCGTGGTCGGCAGCTCGACCCGCTGCGGCGCCTCGCCCGACAGCAGCGAGCCCAGCGCGACGGAGCCCAGGTCAGGCCAGGGTTGGCGGACCGTCGTGAGCGCCGGCGCGACGTGCGCGGCGGCCCACGAGTCGTCGAAGCCCACCACGCTCACGTCGTCGGGCACCCGCAGGCCGCGCTCGCTCAGCGCCTGGTAGACCCCGACCGCCATCGCGTCCGAGCAGGTGAAGATCGCCGTGGGCGGTCCGGCGGTGAGCAGTTCGCGGGTGGCCTCCAGGGCGCTCTCCCGCTGGAAGTAGCCGCACACCTCCCAGCGCGGGTCGATCGCCAGCCCGGCCGCGGCCATCGCCTCCCGGTAGCCGGCCAGCCGCTCGATCGCGCACGGCACGCCGGGGCGGCCGGCCACGATCGCGATGCGCTCGTGGCCGAGGGCGATCAGGTGCTCGGTGGCGTCGCGTGCGCCGTCGCGGTTGGCGGCGGCCACGACCGAGAGCCCGGCGGGCGGCTTGCGGCGCGGGTCGACGATCACCGCGGGGATGCCGTGGTCGGTCAGCCAGGCGCGCTGCGTGGCGGTCGGTGACGTACGCACGAGCAGCACGCCGGCGCTGTCCCGCGCGCCGATCCGGTCGAGCCAGGCGGGCGGGGGCTGGCCGTTCTTGGTACGGCCGACCACGGCGGAGACGATCAGGTCCACGCCGAGCCGCCAGGCGGCGTCCTCCACGCCGCCGAGGATGGCCAGCGCGTACGGCGAGTCGAGCCCCTGCAGCATGACGTCCACCATGCTGCCCCGCGTGGGCCGCAGCCGCTGGCGGGGGTAGCCGCGCCGCTCCAGCACCTCGGCGATCAGGCGCCTGGTCTGCTGCGAGACGTCGGATCGGCCGTTCAGCGCCTTGGAAACGGTTGCAACCGAAACCCCTGCCTCACGGGCGATCACCGCCAGTTTCGGTAGCGGGGCGGGGGTGTCGGGGGCCGTCATGCCCCCCACTCTGCTCCGGAGGGCGGGGACAAGGCCAGGCCGAGCCAGCGAAAATTTCGAGATTTCGGCGTTTGCCCTGGTAGTGGCCCTTGGCGGGTTCGCATGCCATTGACGTTGCCAGCGTGCTGACGCAACGTTTCCTGCAACCGCTTGCAGGCCGGCACCACGCGAAGGAGTCAGCTACGTGGCCGTCGTCCCGGCGCCCCCGCCCCGCACCAGACCCCGCCGAGCAGGCGCGTCGACCCCGTACTGGCTCATCGCCCCGTCGGTCGTGGCGATGCTGGGGTTCCTCGTCTACCCGATGCTCAGCGTCCTGTACTACAGCCTGCAGCACTACAACGTGACCCAGCCCTGGGACAACGGCTTCGCCGGGCTGGACAACTTCCGCAGGCTGCTGTTCGAGGACCCGATCTTCTGGCAGAGCCTCGGGTTCAGCCTCAAGTGGGTGGCCGTCGAGGTGGTGCTGCAGTTCCTGCTCGGCCTGGCGCTGGCGCTGATCGTCAACGAGAGCTTCATCGGCCGCGCGATCTCGCGGGCGCTGGTCTTCTCGCCGTGGGCGGTCTCCGGCGTGCTGACCACCGCGATCTGGGTGCTGCTCTACAACCCGTTCACCGGCATGTCCCGCTACCTCGCCGACCTCGGCCTGATGGAGTACGGGGCGGCGCCGCTGGCCAACCCGGACACCGTGTTCTGGGCCGCGGTGGTGGCCGAGTTGTGGCGCGGGGTGCCGTTCTTCGCGATCTTGCTGCTGGCCGACCTGCAGTCGGTGTCGAAGGAGTTGTACGAGGCCGCCTCCGTGGACGGCGCCAGCCGGACGCGCCGCTTCGTCCACATCACGCTGCCGCACCTGCGCGACGCGATCATCCTGTCCACGCTGCTGCGCTGCGTGTGGGAGTTCAACAACGTGGATCTGCTCTACACGCTGACCGGCGGCGGCCCCGCCCACCAGACCACCACGCTGCCGCTGTACGTGGCCTCGCTGGCCGCCCAGTCGCACGACTTCGGCTACGCCACCGCGCTGACCACCGTGGCGTTCCTCATCCTGGCCTTCTTCTCGATCGCGTACCTGCGCCTGAGCAAGTTCGGAGCGAAGTCATGACCGCGGTCGCCGAACGGCCGGTGGCGGCCCCGCGGCGCCAGAGCCCGCGGACGGCGCCGGGCAACCGGGTGCCGCGCTGGCAGATCTACCTGCCGCTCGCCCTGTACCTGCTGTTCACGCTGGTGCCGTTCTACTGGATGCTGGTCTTCGCCTTCCGCCCGGCCGGTTCGACGGCGATCTTCCCGTGGCCGATCACGCTCCAGCACTTCGACACGGTCTGGAACGGCATGGGGTTCGCCGTCTTCTTCCAGAACAGCCTGATGGTCGGCGTCGCCTCACTGATCGCCACCACGGTGGTGGCGCTGGCCGGCGGCTACGCGCTGGCGCGCTACACCTTCCGCGGCAAGGGCGCGTTCATGGTCGGGATGCTCTGCACGCAGTTCATCCCCGGCGCCCTGATGATCGTCCCGCTGTTCGAGATCTTCCGCACGCTGGACCTGACGAACTCGCTGTGGAGCCTCGTCATCGCCGAGACGGTCTTCCAGCTCCCGCTCTCGCTCATCCTGATCAGCGGCTTCATCCGCAACATCCCGTACGAGCTGGAGCAGGCCGCCTGGGTGGACGGCTGCTCCCGGCTGCGCGGCTTCCTGGCCATCGTGCTGCCCCTGCTGCGGCCCGCGCTGGTCGCGGTCGGCTCGTTCGCCTTCATCCACAGCTGGAACAACTTCCTTTTCGCCCTCATGTTCATCAACGACCAGGAGAAGTTCACCGTGCCCGTGGGCCTGGCCTACAACCTCGGCGAGAACAGCGTCGACTTCGGCGCCCTCGCCGCCGGCGGCGTCGTCGCCGCACTGCCCGTCGTCATCGTCTTCGCCTTCATCCAGCGTTACCTCGTCCAGGGGATGTCCGCCGGGGCGGTGAAGGGATGACCGGCCGGACCTACCGCAACCCGGTGCTCAACGCCGACTGGTCCGACCCCGACGTGATCCGCGTCGGCGACGACTTCTACCTGACGGCCTCCACCTTCACCAAGGTGCCCGGGCTGCCGATCCTGCACTCGCGCGACCTGGTCAACTGGACGATCATCGGCCACGCCTACACCCGGGGCCACGACGACGTGCGGCCCGGCTGCGGGGTGTGGGCGCCCTCGCTGCGCCACCACGACGGCCGCTTCTGGATCTTCTGGGGCGACCCCGACGTGGGCGTCTGCTGGGTGAGCGCCGAGGACCCGCGCGGCCCGTGGACCGAGCCCCACATCGTCAAACCGGGCCTCGGGCTCATCGACCCGTGCCCGCTGTGGGACGAGGACGGGCAGGCGTACCTGGTGCACGGCTGGGCCAAGAGCCGCGCCGGCGTCAACAACCGGCTCACCCTGCACCGCATGGCGCCCGACGGCAGCACGGTGCTGGACGAGGGCACGCTGGTCATCGACGCCGACCTGCTGCCGGGCTACCGGACGCTGGAGGGGCCCAAGCTCTACAAGCGCGACGGCATGTACTGGATCTTCGCGCCCGCCGGGGGTGTGGAGCAGGGCTGGCAGTCGGTGTTCAGGGCCGAGTCGATCTTCGGTCCGTACGAGGACCGCATCGTGCTGGAGCAGGGCGGCACCGACGTCAATGGCCCGCACCAGGGCGGCTGGGTGGACACCCCGTCCGGCGAGCACTGGTTCATGCACTTTCAGGACCGCGGCCCCTATGGCCGGGTCGTGCACCTGCAGCCCATGGTCTGGGGCGAGGACGACTGGCCGGTCATGGGCAACGACGGCGAGCCCGTGGCCGAGTACCGGGTTCCGGTGCCCGTCGGTGAGCCGGCCACGCCCGCGACGTCCGACGACTTCGCCGGCCCCGGCCTGGGCCTGCAGTGGAGCTGGCAGGCCAACCCGGACCCCTCCTGGTGGGCGCTGCGGGACGGCACGCTGCGGCTGGCCTGCGTGCCGGGGCCCGACGACCTGCGCGCGCGGCCGTCCGTGCTGGGGCAGCGGCTGCCCGGCGTGCCCTGCACGGTCACCGTCACGCTCACGCTGGCGGGCGAGGGCAGGGCGGGGCTGGCCGTGGTCGGCGACACCGCGGCCTTCGTCGGCCTGGAGCGGGGCGCGGAGGGCAAGCTGACCCTGGTCCGCGGCGACACGCAGCCGGTCCCGGTAGAGCAGGACGGCGCCGTCACGATCGGCGCGCGGATCGGCGCGGGCGCCCTGGTCACGTTCCTGGCCGACGGCAGGGAAGTGGGCGCGCCCTTCCAGGCCACCCAGGGCCGCTGGGTGGGGGCGGTGCTCGGCCTGTTCGCCGCGGGGGACGGCACCGGCGAAGCGATCTTCGAGGCGTTCACCGTGGACATCGAAAGGTAGAGGGCACATGAGACGACACGCGCCGCTGGCCGCCATCGTGCTGGCGGCCGTCCTGGCCGGTTGCGGCTCGGGCGGCGGCTCCGAGGACGGCACCACCGAGATCACCTTCTGGGACACCAACGCCGGGCCCGCCCGCACGCCGGTCTGGCAGCACGCCATCGCCCAGTTCGAGAAGGCCAACCCGACCATCAAGGTCAACTACGTGGGCGTGCCGATCGCGCAGGCGCCGCAGAAGCTCGACACGGCCATCGCCGGCGGCGGCACCCCCGACGTGGCCGACATCTCGACCTCCGGGCTCGGCAGCCTGGTGGCCCAGAAGGCGCTCGAACCCGTGGACGAGCGCATCGCCAAGAACCCCGCGCTGAACGGCAAGTTCAACGAGGCACTGCTGACGACGGTCAAGAACGTCGTGCCCGACGGGAAGATGTACATCTACCCGATCTCCACCAACTCCGGCGCGTTCTGGTACCGCAAGGACTGGTTCAAGGAGGCGGGGGTGGAGCCCCCGCGAACCTGGTCGGAGTTCTTCACGGTCGTCGACACGTTCACCGAGCCCGGCAAGAACCGCTTCGGCTTCACCATCCGCGGCGGCGCCGGCTCCGTCGCCCAGATGCTGGAGGTCGTCTACGGCCAGTCGGGCGTCACCGAGTTCTTCGACGCCGCGGGCAAGGCCACGCTGAACGACCCGCGCAACGTGACAGCGCTGGAGAAGTACGCGGGCCTGTACAAGAAGAACACGCCCGAGGGCGACCTGCAGAACGACTACGTCAAGATGGTCGCCCAATTCGACACCGCGGGCAGCATCGCGATCATGCAGCACAACCTGGGCTCCTACCAGGACCACAAGAAGGCACTCGGCGACGAGAAGGTGGGCTCCTTCTCCGTGCCCAAGTCCGACACCGGCCCCCAGACCGTGCTGTCGAACCCGGTCGGCGGCGTCGCCGTCTTCTCCGCCAGTGAGAACAAGGACGCCGCGGCCAAGCTGGCCGAGTTCTTCGCGGCCAAGGAGATGGGCGGCTACCTCGCCGAGCAAACCGGCGTCATCCCGGCCAACACCGACGTGCCGCCCTCGAAGGCCGCCCACATCACCGAGGCACAGCGGGTGCTGAACGACCCGGCCACCAAAGTCGTGCAGATGCCCTACCACCTGCCGGAGTTCAACCAGATCACCAAGACGTGGGCGGAGCCGCAGTTCCAGAAGGTGCTGCTGGGCCAGACCGGCGCCAAGGCGTTCCTGGACGAGTTCGCCGGCAAGCTGACCGAGGCGCAGGCCGCGTACAAGAAGAGGAACGGCTGATGCACGCTGTCGTCGCACTCGCCGTCGCCGCGGTGACGGCCTCGCACCACGACGGGCTGCTCGACGTCATCAGGGGCAGCGACCTGGTGACCGTCTCGTGGAGCGTGTTCTCCGGGCACGACAAGTCGCTGCTGTGGGGCAACACCGACAACCCCGAGCACGACGCGGGCAAGCTGCGCGTCACCCTGCACCACAACCTGCTGTCGGGGCTCAACCAGCGGGCGCCGCGCGTACGGCACGGGAAGGTGCACGTCTACAACAACGCGTACGTGGAGGCGCGCGCCGGCGCGGGGAGGATCTCGTGAGGGCGGCGGCGGTCCTGGCCCTGATGGCGGGGCTCCTGCTGGCCCCGGCGCCCGCGCAGGCCGAGCAGCAGCGGGCCGACGGGTTCGCCGGGCTGAGCGCCCTGGGGGTGGACGGCACCACCGGCGGCGCGGCAGGCGAGACCGTGACCGTGGACGACCTGGCCGACCTGGAGCGGTACGCCACGGCCGCCGAGCCGTACGTGATCAAGGTCAGGGGCTCGATCACGATGGAGCCGTACGGCAGGGAGATCGCGGTCGCCTCCGACAAGAGCATCGTCGGCGAGGGCGCGGGCGCCGAGCTGGTGCACGGCGGGTTCTTCCTCAACGGCGTGCACAACGTGATCATCCGCGATCTGACGATCCGCGACAGCTACGTGCCGGGCGACTGGGACGGCAAGACCAAGGACTACGACGGCATCCAGCTGGACGGCGCCCACCACGTCTGGATCGACCACAACCACTTCACCCGCACCGGCGACGGCCTGCTCGACATCCGCAAGGACAGCGACTACGTCACCGTCTCCTGGAACGTCTTCAGCGACCACAACAAGGCCGTCGGCGTCGGCTGGACCCCCAACGTCGTGACCAAGGTGACCTTCCACCACAACTGGATCCGCGGCACCCACCAGCGCAACGCCAGCATCGACAACACCGAGGCCGCGCACTGGTACAACAACTACGTCCAGGACACCGCCATGTACGGGACGATGATCCGCGGCGCCGGCCGGCTGGTCGTGGAGAACAGCTACTACCAGGGCGT
The DNA here is from genome assembly GCF_039529455.1 of Nonomuraea bangladeshensis. Classification (NCBI taxonomy): domain Bacteria; kingdom Bacillati; phylum Actinomycetota; class Actinomycetes; order Streptosporangiales; family Streptosporangiaceae; genus Nonomuraea; species Nonomuraea bangladeshensis. The sequence goes on along the minus strand of NZ_BAAAMV010000023.1, from coordinate 27,709 downwards.
CCCCGACCCCGTCGTGGCCAAGGACCCGGCCTCGCAGGTCGTGCAGCGGGGCAACGTGCTGCGCGACTCGCCGGGCCGCTCCGACAGCGCCGGCACCGCGTTCGACCCGTCGGCGTACTACGCCTACACGCTCGACCCCGCCGAGAAGGTGCCCGGCATCGTCAGCCGGGGCGCCGGGCCGGCCGACGGGGAGCGGCGGGCGCCGCGCCGCATCACGGTGGCGCTCGACGGCACCGGCGACTTCGCCAGCATCCAGGCGGCGGTGGGCGCAGCGCCGCCCGGCGCGGAGATCATCGTCGGGCCCGGCGTCTACCGCGAGATGCCGCGCGTCTGGGCGGGGCGCCGCGACGTGACGATCAGGGGCGCGACCGGCAACGCCGAGGACGTGGTCATCACCTACGACCTGTCCGCCGGGGCGGCGAAGTTCTACGGCGGCACCTGGGGCACCGCCCGGAGCGCCACCCTCGCCGTGCTCGCCGACGGCGTCACCATCCGGGACGTCACGCTCCAGAACGCCACCGACGAGACGGTCAACCCGGGGCCCGCGCCCGCCGCGCGCTCGGCGGGGGACAGGACCGCCTTCGACGGTGCCAGGCTGATCGGCCACGCCGGCGTGCTCCAGGCCGACGGTCGCCGCGCCTACCTGCGCGACTGCTACGCCGAGGGCGACGCGGACATCGTACGCGGCCAGGGCACGACCGTCCTGGACGGCTGCACGATCAGGTCGGCCGGCCCCGGCAACGTGCTGGCCGGCGGCACCGTGCTCGTCAACGGCGGGCGGCTGACCGGCGAGATCGCCCGATCCGTCTCGCTCGGCAGCTCGGGCGCGGCCGTGGTCCGCGACGCCTACCTGGACGCGCACGTCCTGGACGACCCCTGGGCGGGCGAGGGCCGTTTCGCCGAGTACCGCAACACCGGCCCGGGCGCGGCCGTGACGGCCGACCGGCCGCAGCTCACCGACCGGCAGGCGGCCAGGCACACCGTCGAGCGGTATCTGGCGGGCTGGCGCCCCTGAGATGGACGGCCCGGGCCGCGGGAGCCCGCGCCGGTCTTTACCCGCGGCGATCCAGCCTTGTAGTCGTATGATCGTTGGCCCATGGCGGCCTCGGCCGGTATCCCGCCGTCCGCGATCAGAGACCGCGTGGCGGAAGACCGCCGCCCGCATCTCGTCGCGCGGCGTCGGATGGGCCAGGGCGAGCACGTCGGCGAAACGCAGCGGGGCGGCGGGACTGTCATAAGAATGCCGCAGCAAGTAAGAATGACGGCTTCTTGGCGCCTTTCTCGGCAGCGAATATGTACGGTCGAGAAAGAGAAATGCCCGGCAGCCGGCGACTGCCGGGCACCTCCACCTGCGGCGAGCGCGACGCCAGCGCGACCGCGATCGACCAGCACCAGCGTGCGCCCATAAGCACCCGCACCTGCGCCAGCGCGTGGCCCATGACCGCTCCGCACAGGGTGAACGCGCCGGTGACCACACGCACGGTAACTCTATGTTCGGTTTTGAAGACGTTTCCGGCCCTGGCCGATATGGTGGCGCGTTGACGATCGGCCAAGTCCGTAAGCCTTCCGGAGCTTCTCCATGCGTACCGCAGCCGCAATTCTGTCCTTCATACTCGCCACCACCATCCTGCCCGCACAATCCGCCACGGCGGCCGCGGTTTCCGCCGCGTCGTTGCCGGGTGGCAAGACCACCTTCGTCATCTCACAGGGTCACCTGAAGGCCGCCTCCCAGCAGAACTGGCTACGCCTGGGCAACTACCGCTTCGCCGCGAACGGCACGGTGAGCGCCTCCATGTACCTGTGGTGGCAGCGTCATCCCCAGGCAAGGCAGCGCACCGGCACCGTCCCCGACTCGAGCTGCAGCACCAAGGCGGGTGGCAAGCAGTCGCGGCCTCGCACCTGCCAGGTGCTGACCGCCGGGGGCTTCACCGGGGCCCCCGACGAGAGCCGCACCGGGACGTACACCATGTCAGGGGACGTGCTCACCATCCGGTGGAAGATCGCCCAGAAGTGGACGGAGCAGTGGTACGTGCGGACCTCGCCTGACGGCAAGCTGGCCCGCCTGGACCTCAAGCAGAGCACCTTGGCCACGAACGGGTACGGCTACGGCAGCAACGCCGCGATCAGCACGCGCCGCGCGATGAGCTCGGTGAAGGCGTTCCCCGGCTCGCTCAGGCAGGACCTGAGGAGCTGGGCGAGCGGTAAGCTCGTCACCTCCGACAACCAGCCGTTCGGCCTGTCCTCCTTCCGCGCCTGCTCCGCCACCACCTCGTGCCTGACCTACCTGCAGCCGTCCTCGAACAGCGCCTGCAAGAAGGAGGGCGGCTGCCCCAAGTACGGTGGCGGAACGAGCGCCGACATCACCTCCATCCAGTACTACCTGACGATGATCTCCAAGTCCGATCGCCGCGACACGCTGTGGCACTGGTGCACCTGCCTGGCGATGGAGCGGGACGAGTTCTGCTACACCGGCAACTCCCATGTCAAACCGCTCATGCAGATCATCGACGACACCGGAGCCTTCCGCGGCTGGGTCGGTGCTGAGGCATCCTTCTCGACCGGCTCCCGAGCGACGGACATGCTGGCGGTCCTGCGCATCTCCGACTTCCGCTGACCGGCCTTGTCCCCGGGTACCAGGGCGATGCCACGTGAAGCGTCCTGGTACACACCTTCGCCCGTGTGACCCAGCAGGTGGACGAACTGGTCCGTCCACCTCTCCCGGTCGTTGACCGGCTCGCCGGCGTTGTACTCCACCTCCGTGTCGTCGGTGTTGAAGAAGCCGCTCATCGACGGATGCCCGCCCCGGTCCGCGTGGACGAGCTCGCCGTCGCGCAGGACGCTGCACCGGCCCAGATCCGCGCCGTCGTTGTCGATGTTCATGCGGTACACGGCGTCGGGCGCCTGGAAGGCGTACCGGTCGCACAGATCGAGCCGCTGGTCGCCGAGTTGTGGCGTAAGGCTGAGGCCGGTGAAGTGGTTCGACATGTCAGACCCTCCCATCGCTCGCCCGCCGGGTGTTTCTGCAGGTCAAGCGGTGAGTGGGTGCGGGATGGGGGTTCTGTCGCGGTGTGTCGCGGGAGCGGGGTCCGCCAGAGTCGAGATGCCCGTCGGCACTTCCATGGTCGGACAGGAGAGGTTGCCTGTTCGTGAGACACATGGGTCAAAAAAGCGTGGGAGGGGGTTCATGGGGCATAGGGGGCATGGTTAGATAGGCGAGGCACCTGAGGCGTGACCGACCGTTACCCTGTGTAACGAAATCCGGCTCGGTGCCTTTGCTCTGGCATGAAGGAAGGGTGACGGCAGGAAACCCACGACCATCACTCACCGCATCTCTCGCGGGCGCCCGGGCTTTCGGCGTCCGGAGCGCCAGGGTGCGTCTATTCGCCATTCCTCGCGTCGTGACCGCGGCGAACCCCGAACACCGTCAGCCGGTCCTGCGACGCATGGCCCACTTGGAGGATTTGTGACAATCTCGCCGTCCTACTATGACCAGGTCGGCGGCGCGCCGGCTGTTCGCGACGTCGTCGACCTTTTCTACGTGCGAGTCCTCGACGACGCCGCCCTCAAGCCCTACTTCGCCGGCATCGACATGCCGAGGCTGAAGCGGCACATGGTGATGCTGCTCTGCTCCGTCCTCGGCGGCCCCGAGCCGTACGAGGGCCGCGACCTGGCAGAGGCGCACCGCGGCATGGGCATCACCGCCGACCACTACGCGAAGGTCGGCGAGATCCTGCTCTCCGTGTTGCAGGGGGCCGGTGTGGGAGACGAGATCCTGCGGCACGTCGAGCTGACCTTGAACAAGGTGGAGTCGTCCATTGTGGCCGGGCCAGTAGAGAGACGGCCGACTGAGTGAACGCGCAAGCTCTCAAGGACAGCTGGCGCCTCGTCGCCCGGTCGGGCGACCAGGTGCCGCTGTTCTTCTACTCAGCCCTGTTCTTGATGAACCCGGAGACGAGGGACCTGTTCCCGGTGGCGATGGCGAGCCAGCGCGACCGGCTCGTCGGCGCGCTCGGGCGCATCGTCAGCAACGTCGACCGGGTGGAGGAGCTGGTCCCGTACCTGCAGCAGCTCGGCCGGGACCACCGCAAGTTCGCCGTCGTGACGGAGCACTACCCGGCCGTCGGCAGGGCGCTGCTCGCCACCCTGGAGCACTTCCTGGGCGACCGCTGGACGCCTGCCCTCGCCGAGGACTGGACGAAGGCGTACAGCCTGGTGGCCCAGGTGATGTCGGAAGCGGCCGCGGACGCGTCCAAGACCACCCCGCCCTGGTGGGAAGGCGAGATCATCAGCCACGAGACCCCCGCCCTCGGCATCGCGGTGATCCGGGCCCGGCTGAACTACCAGTACGTCTTCCGTCCCGGCCAGTCGGCGTCGATCTCGCACTCCAGGCGGCCGCGCGTCTGGCGTTTCTACTCCTTCGCCAACGCGCCGCGCCAGGACAACACGATCGACCTGCACGTACGCATGGTCGACGGCGGTGTGCTGAGCGCCGCCCTGGTCATGGGCGCGCGGCGCGGCGACGTACTGCGCGTGGGAGCGCCGGTCGGCGACAAGCTGAAGCTCTCCCCCGACATGCCCGGCGATTTGCTCCTCATCGCGGGCGGCACGGGTCTCGCGCCGCTGAAGGCACTGGTGGAACAGGTGATGTACGAGGGCCCGTCGCGGAAGGTCGACGTCGTCGTCGGCGCCCGGACGTCCCGGGAGCTGTACGACCTCGAGGCGCTGTCCAAGATGGCCGCGGAGCACCCCTGGCTGACCGTCGTCCCAGCCGTCTCCAACGACCCCTACTACCGTGGCGCCCGCGGCAACGCCGTGGACGTCGCGCTGCAGGCATGGCGTGGCCAGCAGGTGTTCGTCTGCGGCTCCACGGAGATGGCTCAAAGCACCGTCGGACGACTGCTGGACGCGGGCGTGCCCTCCGAGCAGATCCACTTCGACGAGTTCACGAGCGACAAAGGCGGGGAGTCATGACGGCAGAGATGTCTTGGGGAGATCACCCGGACCGCGAACGCCAGCCCCTCACCCCGGATCGGATACGCAAGCAGGAGTTCTCGCGCTCACCACTCGGGCGCCGCGGCTACAGCGAGGACGAGGTGCGCTCGTTCCTGTACCGGGTCGCGGAAGACGTGGCGGCCGGCGACAAGGAGAAGGCGGACCTGCGGGCGTACATCGACCGGTTGAAGCAGTGGTACAAGGAGCACGGCATCAGCGCCGAGCCCGCCGCTCCCCAGCAGCAGGCCCTGAGCGTCGATGCGATCAACATCCTCTCCCGCGCTCAGCAGACCGCCGACGTCCAGATCGCGGAGGCTGAGGACTACGCCCGGCGGATCCTCGGGGAGGCCCGCCAGCAGTACGAGATGATCCTGACGGAAGCGCAGCGGCAGGCGGAGGAGGCCGCCGACCAGGCGGTCGGCGCCTACCGCTCGCGCGGCGGCGAGCACGGTGCCGAGGCCGAGGAACTGGAGCGGCAGATCGCTTACCTGCGAACCTTCGCCGACGTCACCCGGGTGCAGCTCCGCGCGGTGCTGGCAGGGCTGGCTGAAGAGGTCGACAAGCTCGGCCATATCCCTGACCAGGACAACCAGGTCCTTCAGAGCTTCTCACACGCCCACCGCTGACCGGCTTACGACAGACTCCGGACGTGCCCTGGCGCGGTTGGCCGACCACCTTCCCGACGACATCACCGCGGCGCCGGCCAGCGGACACGTTCGGAGAGCATGAAGCGCTACACGGACTCGGGGGAGAGGCACGACGAGCGGGGCCTGAAGCACCGCGATGTGAAGACGACCCGGATCGTGCCGGTCCCTCCCGAACTGGTGTCCATCCTCAGGGAGCACATCGAACAGCACGGCGCGGCGTCCATGCCCCGGAAGCCGCCGAGCGCGCCGGGCGCGGGGTGGATGTGCTGCTCAAGGTGTACGCCAAGTGCATCGACGGACAGCGGGAGGCCGCCAACGGCCGGATCTTGGAGGCCCTGTCGCAGTGAGCACGCGGAACTCAACGGACCCCGGACTCCAACCGGGGTCTTTTGCTATGTGTGACCTGGGAAAACACCCCAAGATAACCCCTGCTCAAGCCAGGGACGCGGTGGTGAGAAGAGTAGGGCGGGTGGGACTTGAACCCACGACCCACGGATTATGAGTCGGTTCCCTTAGTGTCATTCCTTGTCGCGGAGTGCTGTTTTGTGTGGCTGTAGCCGGATTTCTCCCCGCGATCGTGCTGGAGAGTGCCGGCGAATGTCGCGCCGTATTACCTACACGCGAGCAACCACCGAGCAACCATGCATCCTAGACCATCGATGTAATGTCCCATATCTCCCATCCCGTGTAGTGCGTTAGAACGGTCAGGGTCCCAAACTGGCGTCAGTGAGTTCCGAGCTTTCCAGCAGATCGAACATGTACGAGCAACCTTCGAGCATCCAGGTCGAGCATGAAGCGGTCGCCGCCCCACCGATGCTGCATCTACGGTTCCGTGCAGATGCGTCATGAGCCCGGCCTCCGTCCGCACATCGTCACCGTCGGCTCGAACAGGGGCGCCACCACCCCAGGCGCGCGCCTCGGGGTGGGTCGCGTCGTAGGGGCGGCCCTGGGCATCGTGCCGGACACGCGGGCGTGCAGGCGGTTGAGCCGAGTGTCCGGGCTGCTTCGCGGTCGCGTACGCGCGGGTCGGGGTCGAGGAGTCGCCGCGAGCTCATCGTGGTGTTGCGCAGGCGCCGCCACGGGTGGGTGAGAAACGCGGAGCTCTCCATCAGCGCCGCGCCGATCTGCGGGCTAGGCGGCTTCCAGCAGAGTGGCCCAGGTCACCGCGAGGCCCAGCACGCCTCGTTGACCAGGCGGTGCAGGAGGGAGTCAGGTCCGAAGACGTCGACCTGCGGGGTGGTGTGGCTCATCGGAGGCCCTCTCCTGTCGTGGTCATGGACGGGCGTACGTCGCCGAACTGGTGCTGGCGCCGCAGGTAGGTGTCGAGGCATTCGGAGAAGTGGGTGGCGCGGAAGTCGGGCCAGAGCACCTCGGGCGGATGACCAGGTCGACGTCCGGTGTGTCGGGGTAGAGCAGGTGCTCGGCGAAGCTGGCGATCGGTATTGGCGCCAAACCCCGTGATGTAGAGCAGGGAACCCCGCTGCACGTGCAGTACACCTTGCCGAAGGCAACGCGATGGCCCATCGTGGAACGGAATAGCGTCGGTGCTCGCGAGCAGCAGGTTCCGCTGTGGCTGGAAAAGTCCGAAGCGGTGTCGGGGCGGAAATGGAACATGCGATCGACACAGTCCCGCTAGGACGAACTAGAGCTTCTCAGCCGGAACCCGCCAGGAGTCCCACGAAAACGTGCAGCACCACCGGTCGCAACTGCCTTTCGAAAGTCGTTCATTTCGGTCCGGGGAACGGCTGACATGCATGTTCGCTAGTAGATGTCAACTCTTGGCGTTGATGCCAACCTGTCATACAACCAGGTGGAAGTCGTTGTCGTCCCGTGAGGCAAGCATGGCAAAGGTCTCAGGCGTGTCACAGCCTCCGTTCACCATCGCTCAAGCAATCTCTGAATTCGGTGCGACTGCCACACGGAAGCTCCGTCGCCTCAATCGCGATGCCCACGTGCGGCCAAAGCCCGAAGAGCAGATCCGGGACCCGGTCAGCCAACTGCTGAAGCAGATTGCAAACCACATGGGATTGGACGTGTTGACGTTTGGGGAAGCGCACCTGCTCAAATCCGGCGTCATCCCAGACTTCGGCGTTGATGTTGGTGATCAGCTCGTAGGATTCCTCGAGCTTAAGGCGCCCGGACGAGGCGTACCTCCTGAATGTCGCCTCACAAAGGCTGAGGAACGGCAGTACAAAGCTCTCATGGACCTTCCAAATGTGGTGTACACCGACGGAACGACTTGGGCGCATTACACATACGGAGCACTAGACTATAAGGCCACATTGGTCGGAGATCTCCGGCATGCAGGACCCGACCTGTATGCTGAATCAGAAGCAGACCTTCTTGCGCTTATCGGCACCTTCTTGCGCTGGCCTGCATCCCAACCGCCATCGCTAAGGGTCCTCATCCGTACCCTGGCGCACCTGTGTCGTCTTATGCGTGCAGAGATTCAGGAGCTACTCGAGGCCGAGCAGCATAAACCTGTGCGGGAAAGGCACTTCACAAAGCTGGCAGATGAGTGGCGGATGCTACTCTTCCCAAGACTTGGAACGAAGGACTTCGCTGATGCTTATGCGCAAACCGTGACCTTCGCGCTTCTGCTGGCCTGCGCATCCCATGTGCCGCTGGAAAATTCATCGCTTTCCAATATTGCGATCAAGCTCGAAAAACATCATCGCCTTATGGGCCGTGCTCTTCTCATTCTCACCGACCTCAAACGTCCTCGTCAACTACGGGCCATCGATACCATTGTCAACGTGCTGACCCCTATCGAGTGGGAGAACCTAGCGGGTGCGAACAACCCCTATTGGGTGATCTATGAAGATTTCCTTGAATCGTATGACCCCACGCTGAAGCGCGAGAGTGGTTCATACTACACCCCCGATGTCCTCGCCAGATTTATGGTAAATTTCACTGACTCCGTTCTGAAGAACGTAGTTAAAGTTCCCAGCGGGTTGGCTTCGAGCGACGTTACAATTATCGATCCAGCTATGGGAACTGGAACGTTCCTCGTCGAGGTAGTGCGATCGGTTGCTGATACGGTTCGCACCCAACTTGCTCCCGACGCGGACCTTTCGCCATACCTGCGCGAATTGTATGAGAAGCGACTGATCGGCTTTGAGCGGCAGGCGGCGCCATATGCAGTCGGGGAAATGCGTCTCCAGCAGGCCCTTCAGGCATATAACGTCGAGATTCCCGAGAAGGGTGCACGGTGCCTTAACAATACGCTGGACGATCCACATGGCCAACTTGAACCTAGTTATCAGTTTCAGAGTGCACTTCGAGAGTCCCAGGAGAACGCGCGTAGAATCAAAGCTTCCACGCCAGTCATGGCAGTGATCGCCAATCCGCCCTATCTGGAACGGGCTCATCAACGCGATCCAGCGCCATGGATCGTTGAGCCTGGCGCTCCGCATTCTTTGGGCAGGTTCCGCGTCTCCAATAGCCGACGGCTCGACTATAAGCTGCACAGCACTTGGGTGTATTTCTGGAGATGGGCCACTTGGAAGGTTTTCGACGCTCACGCTGAGCATCCCAACGGCGTCGTCGCCTTCATCACTCCTTCGGCATACTTGACGAGCAAGGCGTTTGCCGGCATGCGGCGCTACCTGCGGGAAACGGCGGACGAAGGATGGATCATCGATATTTCACCCGAGGGATACGAGTCTCCAGTCTCTACTCGCCTCTTTCCGACAGTTAAGCAGCCGCTTTGCATCGGCATCTTTATACGGCGCAGTACGTCGGTGAAGGATAAGGCCGCCACTGTGTACTATCGAGCGCTAACGGGTGACCGGACGGATAAACTCAACGCACTTACCTTGGAGCATTGCGGAGTAGAAGCATCTGGATGGGAAAAGTGCCGCTCTGACTGGACCGACGCCTTCGTGCCGGTCAGCGATGCCTGGTTGGCCACTCCCGCGCTCGACGATCTCATGCCATGGGGACATGCGGGCGTTAATCCCAACCGCACCTGGCCAATAGCTCCCGATAGGGATACACTCGCACGTCGTTGGGAGCGATTGATCACTGCCCCTGCAGAACTTAAAAAGGCCTACCTACCTCACAAACCAAGCTCACTCCTCACAATTGATGCCAGACCTTCAGGAGATGCCGCTGTCGCGGGCGCCCAGACTTCCATTCGGGAAGAGGATACGGTTCACCCGCGCGTGGAACCTATCGCATACCATAGCTTCGACCGCCAATTTATCATTCTCGATCGCCGTGTGGTCGATCGCGAGCGGTCTGAACTTTGGAATGTCGCCAGCGCTAACCAGATCTTCCTCACTGAACAACACGATCGACAGGTGATGGAAGGCCCCGGTCTGAGTTTTACCGCCAACGTCCCCTATGTACACCACTTTGGAGGGCGAGGAGGGTGTGTTCGTCCACTCTACCGTGACGGGCACGGCAACAACGTAAACATCGCATCTGGGTTACTTCGCTATTTGGAGGATCGGCTGGGGGTCCATGTCGCACCGCAGGACTTTCTCGGCTATCTTGCTAGTGTCACCTCTCACTCAGGATATGTCACGCGCTATAAACGAGACTTGAGATTGCCTGGCATACGTGTTCCATTCACCGCCGACACGAGTATGTGGACTGAAGCCACTCGTATTGGAAGCGAGGTTATCTGGCTCCATACGTACGGGGAACGCTGCGCGAACGACTGGGATCGGCCTCGCGCACGACCTTGTCTGGAGCTGCATCAGCGCCCTGTTCTTCGGACGGCGTCCGAAGTATCAGGCGGGATGTCAGACCGCCTATCCTACGACCCTCAGGCCCAGGCTATCCGACTCGATGAATATGAAATATCGCCAGTGCGTAGCGAGGTATGGAACTACCGCATCGGTGAACATCGTGTGGTACCCACCTGGGGCGAATACCGCTGCCGCAAACCACGGCAGAACGGAAAAGCGAGCTCACCTCTGGACGAGATACGAACCTCAGAGTGGACCAGACAATTTATCGATGACCTACTTGACCTGCTCAACGTACTTGGCCGGCTAGTAGACCTTGAGTCCACACAAAACAGGCTTCTAGAGCGTATCTGTTCCGGACCACTTATCACAGTCCAAGACCTTGAGCTCGCACAAGTATTTCCGGTAAGCGATGAGTCGAGGAAGCCGCCCTCGGTTCCTCGCCCAGGTCAGGCCCCACTGCCCGGGCTAGAAACAATCCCCGAAGCCAGCTGAACGCTAGCACACGACGCCAGCTTCTGGCTCGCTAATAGAGACATGCGCATAAGGGTGATCCTACCTATCTATTATCCAACGGGAGCGGTACGCAATGCAACGCTTCGTGGCGCTCCTAAACACTATGTGTATCCAGTGCGGACCTGCTCGTCCGAGAAACGCGTCTAGTGATGGCGGCATCCTGCCTAAGCTATTAGCGAGTCATCGAGCTAGACGTTTAAAAGCACTTAAAGGTCTTCAATTGGAGCGGCCTCGATTGTGAGAGCCAATTGCTGGATGACCTCGCTCGGCGTTTGCTCGGTTGCCTCGGCAAGCCAGCGTACGAGAGTCATAGTAATATCCATATGTACGCTAGCCTCTCTGCTGCGCAGCAGGTTGAGAGCGCGGATAGTCTCTCCAATTTGACGCATTTCGCCAGGCGGAAGAGGGGTTGTCAACTTGAGACTTATCTCGCTATGTCGGTTGACGGCGGCAATCTCAGCCATGATTTCCTCTGAGGAGCGCCCTTTGGCGTGCGCAACTATGGTCATTCCGCGAAGCCATTCTTCAAATAGCTCACGTGTCGCAATGCTATCTAATTGCTTCCATGAGGGGTTTTCTGGTCCAAAGACTGCCTCGGCATGTGCGGCACACAATCCGCGTATCTCATCACGTCCCGGCACATGCTCTCCGCATATAGCAGGCAAGCCGCACATCCAGCATGTCTTTTGCTCGGGCGGGGGGACGCGCTCTACTTCACTAATATTGTCGTCCTTGGCCATAAGGGCTAGCTTGCCTTCCGCGAATCTCCAGGTCAAGGTGCGTTCGCGATGGGTCTGTACGGTCACTGGCTCTGGCGTAATCGGTAGCGACATTAAGTGATCTTCACTGCTGCAGGATGCGCTAGGTCGATGACAACGACTAAGGCCGTCGATGCTTAGCTCACACCTGTTGTGGCCCGCTACCTGGTGGAGTATGGCCGGCGGACTGCGAGGACCGGCTCATCAGCTGCGCTACAGCTTGGCGGTAGGAGCTGACTTCGTTCGAATATTGTTGGCCTCGGCGTATAAAGGCGTGGACGCCACCTTCCATGACGTTCTGTACGTCCACCCGAACCTCAGGAAGATCAATCGGACCGACGTGCGGGCGACCTGTCGCCTTGACGCGGATGCAGTCCTCCGCGCTCTCCAAGACGATGATCCGGTCGGCATTGCCCAGTACGGGGATGTTGGGGTTGTGGGTGATGACGATGAGCTGACGCTTCCACCGGCTTTCCCGCAACTGGGTGACAATGAGTTCGGAGATCAGGGTGGTGTCCAGATCGTCTTCTGGCTGATCCAAGATCAATGGCTCGGTGCCTTGGTGGAGGACGAAGCTCAGCATGGCCGCGCTGCGCTGGCCCGGTGAGCCGTGCAGGACGTCATGCCAGTCGCCGTCTCGTTCTGGATCTCCATTGTTCTTCAGGAAGCGCATGGTGAGGACGTCGTCAGCCACGGTAGTGGCCACGCGGATGCGTACGATCCGGTCGAGCTTGCCCAGCTTGCTCCACCAGGCCGGCCGGATCCGCTCCGCCGTGTCCTCGTTGATGCGACCGAGAAGGGCGGTGTAGTGATTCGAGATCAACGCGGTTCGCCAGAGCTCCAGCCTCTCTTCGCGGGATGCGGCGGGACCGGTCCACAGCCAGCGGGCGAGTGCCCGGACCTCCTCGATGTAGCCGTCGCTTCGCAGGTTGAGGATCTCGCGTATCGTTCGGGCCCATCCGAGCCAGTCGGACAGCGGGATGAGGTGAAAGCGCAGCGTTTTGCTGCGCGTGCCGACGTCATCGATGAACCGTAGGCGCCGCTGTGTACGGCGGCCATGGACGAGTGCCAAGGCTTGCCAACTGTTCGCGATCAAGGTCGTGTGCCCACGCGATTGTTCAGCCAGCGCCTCCAATGCGTCCAGCCGCTGGCGAACGGTAGTGAGTTCCTCCCGCAGGGCAAAGTACTGCTCCGGATCCACACCGAGTTCGCTCAACTCGGCCTGGTATTCCGTGTCGTCATCGCGTGCCTGCTGGACGCGGGCCGCCCAGTCCCCTTCCCGCCTGGACAGGCGGGCGTCCGCGGTGCGGCTCGCCGACTCGTAAAGGGCGGTGAGAAGGGCGTTCCGCAGGTTGGACCGGATCGTGACGAGGAGTTCCCGGTGGGGGTTGTCCTGCCCGGCGGACTCCGCAGCAGGCAAAGCCCGCTCAACAGCGTTGCGTATCTCGTCGATGGAGCGCTCCAACTCGCCAGCAGTCGCTTCCAATCGCTCATGTTCATTGAGAACGGCCTCGTTGGCGCGGCGCCGTTCCTGGGTGGCCGGATTGTCGAGGTGGGCCACCTGCCTGGCGAGTTCGTTGACGCGGGCATGAAGTTCAGTGCGCTGCTGTAGTTCCTGCTCCGTTTGCAGGTGCTGAGTGACGAGAAGGTGGCAGGCGTTCTCGGCCTTGGTGAGCTCCGTCATGAAGTCGGTTCGCCTGCCGTCGCCGGAGGCGTCCAGGGCCTCGTCTATTAGGGAGAGCAGGTGGCGCGAAGCGGTGTAGGGATCGTCCGAGTCGGGGGTTACGCGTTCGTACAATTCCTTCTGGCTGAAGACCCGAACTGGGAAACTGGTCAGCGTGGTCGTCGAGCCCCTATGTGTTGTCCGCCCTAGTGACGCACTCCATTGCGCGGTCTGCGTCTCGCCGGAAACGGGAAGATGGTGGATAGCGGCGAGCTCGGCTTCGGCGAAGATTCTTCGGTTGAATTCGTCGAGATCGGCCTTCACCTTGTCGGGCAGGCTGGTGGTGTCGCCGTAGATACGCCGAATCGCCGAGACCACGGTGGATTTACCGGCGCCGCGCCCGCCGATCAGCACGTTGAGCCCGGGGGAGAACTCGAGGTTCAGCCCTCGCCGGGAATTGCCGAGCGTACCGCCCAGTGCGACGGATTCGAGCCAGGGATGGGTCACCAGGTTAGGGTTACGTTCAGGATATCTGCCGAGGCGTTCGTCCCAGTCACAGATGATACGCGCGTCGTAGTCGAGGAACGCCTGGCGCAGGCCCTCCATGGAGGGCTCGGCCATGCGGATCCAGGTGAACCGCATTCCCAGCCTATCGACCGAGTAGGCGTCTGAGGTGCTGACGAACGCGAGACGTTCGAGACAGGGGAAATCGTCGAGGTCACGCGTACGGAAACGCTGATTCCACGCCCGGTCGGCCCGGTTCGAGGAAATGTCCCCGACGTCGATCGCGGAAAGGTTGTCATGATGAAGTGCCTGCCACCGGGCGGTGCCCTGGACAGTCTTCTTCGAGGCGATGCCGTTGTCGTTGAAGGCGTGCGGGGCCACGGCCAGCCAACCAGGGGGAAGGTCGTCGAGGATCTCCTTGATAGTGCGCGGGGACGGGGCAGGTCGGCCGGTGGACGGATTCAGCGGAGGGGAGTCCTCGTCGAAGCCGCAGGTGCGCGCCAGCAGGATCTCGATGTCGCGCTCGGTCTTGTTGAGGTCTCCGATGAGCAGCAGGTGGACACCATCAGAGCCAGTGCCCGTGGTCACCTCGACGCCAGGGAAGACGAAGACTCCGGCACGCCGGCCAGCGGCGGCCATCACCTCGATCCACGCGCCGGTGTGGTGGTCGGCCAGTGCGATGACCTCTATGCCGCGTTGCTTGAGCGCCGCCATGTATAGATCGGCAAAAGCCTCCCGGTTCTGCGCTCTCATCGCCGAATCGGGATGATCGAGGTCCCCCGCCCAGTCGGTGGGTCGTTTGAAGTCCCACGCAGGCGTCGCTACCTGGAGATCACACTTGAACCATCGCGACATCCAACCCCCTGGGGTATTTGCAGAGAGGTCACGTAAGTGCCACTTGAGAAATGGCGCGGCAGGCATTACGCGAAGCTGAGCAACAACAGAGGTTACAGCGTCTACAGGGGCGTCTGCGGTGACATCAGGGCAATACCCAGTCTCTTAGCGCGATGACACAACTCCTCGTATAAGCGCATATCCATACAAAAGGGATGCTGTGGCCAACCGAATCTTGATGCGGGGTTTAGCCCGCTCCTGGCGCCTTTCGACCGAAGCTTGCTGTGGTGGTATGCCTTGCGCCGGGTGCGACAGTCCTTACAACAACCACCGCGCCTACCAATTCCTCGATCAAGCGACGCGCTGAGCACCGCCTCGGACCGATGCGGCTCCAGAGCGCATCATCGACCTGCGCATGCGCCCCGAAATCGCGGAAGCGTTCCAGATCCAGTCCCCGGCGCGGCCCCTGCTCACGATTCCTCGGCCGGGGACGCTGGTGATGCGGCTGGCGATGCTGTGCGTTCTGGACGTCGGTGTCGGCAGTGCAAGCTGCCCGTCAGGTCGGTGGTGGTCCGCTGTCTGCACCGCGAAGTCGCTGTTGGTTCTGCGTGACCGCCGTGTGCGCTTCATAGGCCGATGTCCCCCAGAACTGGGCGAGATGATCGAGTGTTCCGAGGAGATCAGATGGAACGGCTGAGCGGGTTCCACAGCGCGCGAAGGGGCCGTCGGTTTCTAGCAGTACACGGTCTGGCGGAAGCCGTTGCAGCAGCGGCAGAGCTTTCTTCGACCGAGTCATGGCCGGATTGATCGAGAACCACAGCCCTGCGGCAAGTGCGTCGTCCACAGCGGCCAGAGGCCCGGTGTACCAATGCAGAATCGCCGGCACCTGCGCTTGCACCAGTCGAGTGATGGTCTCACGCTCGGCACCGCGGCTGTGGACGGTGACGGGCTGGGTCCGTGTCTGGAGGTCAGCCAGGATCGCCTCGAACACGCGAAGCTGCTGCTTGCGGGTTGCCGCCCCGGCACGAGAGAAGTCGAGTCCGATCTCGCCGATCCACGTAGCCTGCGGCAAGAGCCGGAGAAATCGGGCGAGATCGTGAGGGGATGCGCCTCCTGCGCGAAGTGGGTGGAAGCCCAACGCGACGTCAACACCGTCGCGTCGACCAAGGCGGGTCCGCAGGAGGCGGTACTTGCCAGGGTCTTCAGTTACGGCGATGACGTGCACCCCGGCGGCGTGCGCGTTATCCAGGACCGCGACCGGGTTGTCGTAGGCATCGAGATGGCAGTGGGTATCGGTCAACACCGGAGTCGTCACGATCGAGATTCCAACAGCTCGGCCAAAGCCCCGCAGGCTCCGCTGGCTAGCCAGGCGCGAAGCTCCGCAAGCCCTCGTCGCCAGACTCCGGTGAAGGCTGCGCGTTCGCCTTGTGGGAGCGGGCCGTTGCGGAGAACGTCTCGATCCGGTCGATCCGCGAAGGCATCGGCCATCACAGCCCGCAGGTCCGCTCCGCGGCGACTGCGGCGGTTAAGAAGGATCGTGCAGTCCTCCTCGGCGAACACGTCGTAGGCGTACTCGTCATTGTCCCATCCGACGTGCGCCAGCGACGCGCGGCGAATCAGGCAGGGGAAGCAGTATCCGCAGTTGCCTTGCTTGCGGCCTACGTACCGGGCGGTCTCAGGATGCGAGCAGGAGATGCTCAGCGGTGCCAGGCGGCGCAGCAGCTCGATGTTACGAGATTCGGCAAGCATTTCGCCCTTGGTTCGCAACCGGTACGGGTTGTACACCGGGTTCGACACGCCGATCGCGGTGGCGGCGGTACCGAGTTGGTGCATGAAGTGTGGGTGGGTGGTGCGGGTGCTCGCGCTGCCAACGCGGGAACGAGTGAGGGGCACGTTGATGCCGATGAAGCCGTTCTCCGGTACGTACACCGGCGTCTTTGATCCCTCAGCGGCGGCGAGGGCCAGCGCGGCGGAGAGGAAGAGCAGTGACCGAGATCGAGTGGTGTTCTCGCGTGGTCTAGGCAGCGAGCGTGCTTGGTGGCTGTTCGCGGGGGCGGGTCGCAGATAGAGGCGGCGGGAGGTGATGCGCTCGCCGCCGTAGTGTGAGTTGAGCTCGTCGAGGAGGAGCTGTTGTGCGGAGGACGCCTGTCCGCCTTCGTGGTGGGACAGCAGGCACAGTCGCCTCTCGGAAGCTTCTTCTAGAAGGTCAATGACGCCACACAGCGAGTCGAGGCCGCCGGAGAACAGGCATATACCGTCCACGTCGAGCCCAATCGGCCTGTCGGCAGTGGGAACGCCGGCCACACCAGCGAGTGGGTGGCGATCGGAATTGTAGGGACTGATTTCCCAGTGGTCGCCGGTCAGAAACCGCAAGGCCGCCTCGAAGCCAGCGCTTTGCCAAGCGGCAATGTCTTCGACGGGAAGCCGGAGGGTAACTTCCCTTGTCCAGGAGTCCGGTGTGCCGCGCCGTCGGGTGGTCTTGTCTGCGCAGTACGCAGCCGCGCCCAGCAAGAGGAGGTCAGCAGCCGGCCGGGGTGGTCGCCAGCCAGCGAAAAACTCGGCTCCGGCGCTGCTGGTTTGGATCGTGGCTGAGGTCCGCCCCGGGGCCCAGTCGAGTAGGCGGAGGCCGTCGGGTTCGGTCACCGAGGTGGTGAGATCGGTTCGCACCAGGTAGGTGGTCACTGTATGTCTCCGTCCAGTCCCTGCAGGGCCTCGTAAGTCATGCGGACGGTATCCTCAGCAATCCGGTGTCCCCCGGGGCCAGCCCAGTCAACCGTGAAGGGGTCGTTGGGGATGCGCAGCGAGACGAGGACCTGAATGATCTGGCGCATTTCCTCGTCGGCTTGGCGCACGGCGTGCGGATCGGTGATGCGGCTGAGGCGTTCGGCTATGACAGGAACCCGGTTGTAGACGTACTGGGCGAGGAACGTTTCCAGCAGGGTAAGCAGGTTCTCCCGCGAGACGGTCATCTCGGCGGTGTCGGTCAGCTCGGTCCACGTATCGGCGTCACCGAAGACCTCGTCCAGCACGTCGCACGCGGCGTCGCGGGCGGCTTGGGAGTCCAGGTCGTCGCCGTCTCCCGCGATGAAGGTGATCAGTTCATCAAGCACGTCGAATCTGGTTCGGCCAACGAGAGCGGCCAGTCCCAGTGAGGTCAGCGTGTTTTCAAGCCCAGTTCCGCCGACTCCAGCGAGCAAGGCACCGAGGCGCTGGACGCCACTGCGTCCGGCATGGGCACCGGCTGCAGCACCAGCAGCTCCACCCAACACGGGAATGTGGCGAGAGAGCACCCGCTGGGCATACATGCGGGTGCTCGGAGATCCGGAAGTAAGCCCACGTACGTAGGACGCGGCCGCGTGTTTGAGTGGGGTCCACGCTCCGCCGCTGCCTGCGGCCCGATCGGTAGAGGTGCCCATCAGCGCCGGCCGCTGCGTCGTTGTGCTTCACGCGCGGCGCTGATCACGCCCTTCAGTCCGGAGGTGTCGCTGCTCTCCCAGCGGTCCAGCAGGGCGGACACCGTCGGGTTATCGGCAGGCAAGCGAAGGACGGCGTTCCCAGCTTGTCCGCGCGGGACGGCCTGGGGTGGGATCCGCATCAAGGCGTCGCAGATGGCCGACAGGGTGTCGGGCGCCCGCTCGGCGAGTTCGAGCGCGGCGATGAACGCCGGACCGCCGGGTCGCCGCGTCAACATCTCCACTAACGCCTCCACGAGCTGGACACGTTCGTCGTCAGGGAGCTTTGCGATCTCGTCACACGCGTGGCGCCGCAGACCGGCGACCTCGGTCTGCACCCTGGTAAGCAGCTCCTGCAGGTGCGGAGGCAGTCGCGTGACGGCGACGCCGAAGGCGAGCTTGTCGCGGGAGTAGGTGAAGTACGCCCTCAGGTCTACTTCGCTGAGCGGAGGCTCTAACCGCAGCCACGCACGTACATGCGGTTTGTCCGCCCACGCCCGCACCTCTTCGGCGACCTGCGGCTGTTTGGCAGCTCTCCGTCTCCGATTAGAGGTGGGTGATCGGCGGGCACTCGAAGACTCGTCGGCGGTCTTGCCTTCCTTCGGAGGTGACGTGTCCTCATCGGTCTCCGATTCGGTGGTGGTCGATACGGCTCGCGTGATGGATTCCGCCGCCCCAAGCTCCGGGATGGAGCCGGGCGAGGTGAGTTGCCAGTCGAACAGGCGCTGGAAGTCGCTGAAGTGTTGTTCCTCCAGGACCATTAGCTTGGCCAGCACGGGCAGGTCGAGGGTGATCTTCCGGCGCTGCGCGCTGCGGTGCTTGAGCAGCAGGTTGTTGAGAAACCGTTTGAGCTGCCTCGGGTTCCCGCGTAGTCCGCCTCCGAGCACCTCAATGATGCTGGCCGCCCAGTTCAGGTCGCGCACCAGGTCGGGCGGCACGTCGCCGAGGACCGCTCCGGCCACGCCGATGTTGAACGCTACCTGTAGGTTGCCGACTTCGCGGCGACGACGGGTTTCGTCCACAACCTTGCCGAACTGCTCGTTGTCGAGATGCAGTTCGGCCAGTAGCAGGTTGACGTAGGTGTCGGCCTCCGGAGCGGACAGCGGCGGGATGGCCACCTTGAGCTGCAGCATCTTCTCCAGATAGTCGGCTCCAATTCCGGTGCCGTCGGGCCGCCGCAGTTGTGGGTAGCGCGAGTCGATTGCGGACTCAACAACCGCCTGGTTGGCCGCCAGGACGTAGGCAGTCTTGGGTGTGTTGAGGAACAGCCGGATCGCCTCGAAGGTGTCCACCACGGTTTCGGACAGGCATCGGTCGAGGTCGTCGATGAACACCACCACCGCGTCGACATCTTCCAGCGTCGTGATGACCTTTGCGAACTCCGTCCGGAACCGCCCTGCGTCCGTAATCGCCTCAGCTGTGCCGTTGCCCAGGGCGACCTCCTTGACCTTGGGGTCTTCCAGCAGCTTGTTGACTTCGCTCGCCGTAGCGTTCACCGCAGCCTTCGTCACGTCCAGGACCTGCGGGTCCATGCTTGGGTCCATCGCTTGGATCGCGAAGGGAGCTGCGGTCTGGGCGGCGGACACCGCGACCCGGCCGCCCCTGCGTCCCCACCGGCCGAGCCCTTGGGCGAACCTGCGGAGCCTAGACACCTGTTCCTGCTGATCGCCGTCGGCTCGCGCGCCGACCGCGTCGAGCACGGCGGTCATCAGCGCGACCTTGACGTCGTCGTAGTCCTCGTACTGCCAGGGGCTGAACTGGACGCACACGTACCGTGACGGCGACTCTTCGTCGTCACGGATCTTCAGTAGTTCCTGCCGCGTGATTCGCATCAGGCTGCTCTTTCCCGAGCCCCAGTCCCCAAGGAGGCCCACCGTCAGCGGGAGCAGCCGTGGCTCGGTGAGCGCCACGAACAGCGTGTCCACCAGAAAGTCGAAGCCGAGAAGATCTACCTCGGTTTCGTTGTCCGCCCACATAGCCTCGCTCCGTCCAACGCGCCAGCTTGACGTATCCGCTTCTCGGTAGCCGCCAACTGAAGGCGGACATCGAGGATAGATCGCTATTAGCGTCGATGGTCATTTGACAGACATATCGATGTGGACTGCGCTCTGTCGCTGGTCGATTACTCTAGCGTGATGGGCGTGTTGCGACCCATGGCGGCAAGTGGCCCGTTGTCCTACCAGCAATGCTCTACTCGAGTTGTTGCGGTGCGTAGAACGGAGCCGGTGGGATCAGCAAGATGTACCTAGTGGCAGTGGGCGTCGGCATGCGCGATCTCGTAAGTGACGGCGCTGTACCACTCACCCGGAACGCGCGCGGTTACCCCATTCAGCAATCGACGGACGGGCTTGGCGGCCTCTCATTGCGATATCGGGCGGACCGAAACCATCAATAAGTGCTGCCGCAGTGCGTCGGATCGGTAACAGGCCCTCCTGCTGGTGCTATGAGGAAGAAGGGACTGATGTTTTCGATGTGGGGGACGGCCCGGGTGCTGCGGGTCTATGAAACTTTGAGCCGGGTGGGCTGAGCAGGAGTGATCAGTGAGCTTCTTGGACCGGTTCCGGCGTGAACCCACTCCAGCGACGAGGACCACTCCGCAACCTGCATCCACCCAACATCCGTCCTCTGCCCGCCCTGGTCGCCATGCGATGCACGCTTCTGTCCCGCCGACGCCGCAGGCTCGTTCGTACACTCCCGTAGATCCATGGCTGCGTCCGGGAATGGGAGTAACCATCGCGGGCTACAACATCGTCGGCGGGCTCCTCTACGTCGGCACTCAGCTGGCCGCGCCTTCGGGCTACACGGTGGACCCGGCGCTGATCAATCCGGCATTGCCCGTCGACCTGCGTCAACCGGACTGGGGCGGGCGGGGTTTGGACTATTGGCCGTCGTACAGTGACATTCCGCCGCAGTCGAGGGCGGCCTATTTGGCCTGGCTTGCGGATGGGCGGCGTTTTCCGCAGGCGCCGATTGGCTATGTGTTTCTCTACTTCTACGGGCTGGAACGGCGGGTGCTGTGCGACCTGCAGCGGGACCGTTCCACTGGGGCGTTCGAGTTGCCGATCATCCATCAGGAAGTTCGGCGCCTGCTGGCTATCTACGGTGGTCACAAGGCATTCAAGCGCTACGTGGGACAGTTCGAGCAGGTGCTGGACATGTTCACGGCTGAGCCCTCCGCGAAGGCGCCAGCGCCGACACGTGACTACCCGCCCCCGTTACGGCTGCGCGCCGGTCTGGGAGCGTTCGCTGCTCAAGGCGTACCTGTGCCTGCTGATTGGGCGTTGACCTGGATTCGCTCGCATCCGGAGTACTATCCGCGTACTCCTGCCACCCGCTGCGCGGCCGAGTTCGACGCGCTCTTCGTGCGGCGCTACGCCGCTCGCTACAGTCAGGGGCTGATCGTGCGACCGGGCCGCAAGGAGGTCACGCTGGACTACCGGCCCGCCAGTGCCGGCTTTCGCGGGGTCGCTGAGCTGACCCTGCCTGGCATCCCCGATGTGCTCGGATATGCCGCGCCGACGCGGAAGCTGGTCGCGCTGGCTGACGAGTGCACTGCGGACCTGGAGGCGTACAGCCGTTACCTCGGCCGAGTGCCCGATGGGCAGCGTTCGGTCCAGGCGCAGGCGCTGCTCCCGGTCGAGCTGGCGAACCTGTCCGGCGGCGGTGCCGGGCAGGCGATCGCGTGGGCGCGCCACCGGCTCGGCGCGCTGGAGCTCGCCGTCGTACCGGTGGGAGAGTTCTCGGCCTTCATCTCCTCACCTCAGGTGGCGAAGCCGGCCAAGAAGGACGTCGTTGCTCTGGCGCAGGTGCTGGGGCGGGCGGGGGTCGGCGTCGAACCTGACCCGCGTCTGGGCGGCGCGGTGCTCACCTCGGGATCCATGGTGTTGTTCGCGGCGCCAGACGGCCCGACGGTGGCGGCCTCCGACGCGTACCAGGCGGCGACGCTGCTGCTACACCTGGCGGCGGCGGTCAGTGCCGCCGACGGCGACTTCGACGGGACCGAGCAACGCCACCTGAGCGACCATCTGGAACGGGCGCTGCACCTGACCGCCGACGAACGGCGGCGCCTGCACGCGCACCTGCGCTGGCTGACCGTCACCTCGGTCAAGCTCACCGGCCTGACCCGGCGCATCGTGGGCATCGATGCGGGCCAGCGCCAGTACGTGGCGGAGTTCCTCACCGCGGTGGCCGGGGCCGACGGCCGGATCTCGCCGGACGAGATCAAGACCCTCACCAAGATCTACCGCCTGCTGGAGCTCGATCCCGCTCTCCTGCCGACCACCACCAAGCCCGCCCCGGCGACGGAACCGGTCATCGTCCGCCCAGCGCAGCCAGAACGCGGCTACGCCATCCCGCAGCAAGACGAGCAGACCGTCGCCCCGCTCGTCCGGCTGGACGAGGCGGCGATCGCGGCCAAGCTGGCTGAGACGGCACGCGTCGGCGCGCTGCTGGGCTCGATCTTCACCGAGGACGAGCCCCCGCCGGCCGCCGCACCGCTGCCCGCCGCCGCGCCCGTGGCAGGGCTCGACGGGCAGCACTCCGGGCTGGTACGCCAACTGACCTCGGCAGAGCAGATTTCGCGGGCGCAGTTCGAGCACCTGGCGGCCCGCTGGAAACTCCTGCCGGACGGCGCGCTGGATCGCATCAACGAGGCCGCCTACGAGCTGGCGGGCGAGCCGCTACTGGATGGTGACGACCCGATCTGGGTCGACCGGAACCTGCTGGGAGAGATGCTGACGTGACACCGACCGCGATCCGTCCCCGAGAGCGTGACGCCCTGCTGCAGTCCCTGCGAGCCGGCGTCGTGCCGCGCATCGGGCAGCGCCACATCCAGGTGGGACGCGAGCCCGAGGTGAAGGCACTGGTGACCGACATCGACCGGATCGCCGACGGCGGTTCGGCGGTGCGGTTCGTGATCGGCGAGTTCGGCGCCGGCAAGACGTTCTTCCTGCATCTGGTGCGCTCGGTCGCGATGGAGAAGAAACTGGTCACGGCACATGCCGACCTCAACCCAGACCGGCGCCTGCACTCCAGCGGCGGCCAGGCCCGCAGCCTGTACGCCGAACTGATGCGCAACCTGGCCACCCGCGCCAAACCGGACGGGGGAGCGCTGAGCAGCGTGGTGGAACGTTTCGTCTCCACCGCCCTGGCCGAGGCCCAGCAGACCGGCACCGACCCCTCCCAGGTCATCCGGGCCAGACTGGCCCACCTGAGCGAGATGACCGGCGGCTACGACTTCGCTGAGGTCGTCGGCGCCTACTGGCGCGGCCACGACAGCGGCGACGAGCAGCTCAAATCGGCGGCGGTGCGCTGGCTGCGCGCCGAGTACGCCACCAAGACCGAGGCCCGCTCCGCGCTCGGCGTGCGCACGATCATCGACGACACCACCGTCCACGACCACCTGAAGCTGATGAGCCGCTTCGTCCGGCTGGCCGGCTACGACGGGCTGCTGGTGTGCCTGGACGAGATGGTCAACCTCTACAAGCTGGCCTCCACCCAGGCCCGCAACTCCAACTACGAGCAGATCCTGCGCATCCTCAACGACACCCTGCAGGGCACCGCCGCCCACCTCGGCTTCGTCTTCGGTGGCACCCCGGAATTCCTGGCCGACAGCAGGCGCGGTCTGTTCAGCTACCCCGCCCTACAGTCACGGCTCGCCGAGAACTCCTTCGCCGCCGCCGGCCTGGTCGACTACTCCGGCCCGGTGCTGCGCCTGGCCGCGCTCACCCAGGAGGACCTGTACGTCCTGCTCACCAAGCTGCGCCACGTTCAAGCAGGCGGCGACACCTCCCGCTACCTGCTGCCCGACGACGCGCTGGCCGCCTTCATGTACCACTGCGCCAACCGCATCGGCGAAGCCTACTTTCGCACGCCCCGCACCACTATCAAGGCGTTCTGCGACCTGCTGGCCGTCCTGGAACAGAACCCGGGCGTCGACTGGCGGCAGATCCTGCCCTCGGTGGAGCCGGCGCCGGAGGCCAACCCCGACCTGGCGCCACTCGATGAGGACAACGACGGAAGGCCCGGCGATGACGACCTCGCCTCCTTCCGGCTCTGACGCCTTCGAACGCCTGCACCCCAAGGTCCAGCAATGGATCTGGCAACAGAACTGGCGAGAACTCCGCGAGGCGCAGGAAGCCGCCGTCGCGCCGATCCTCGCCGGCGACCGGGACGTGCTCATCGCCGCCGCCACCGCCTCCGGCAAGACCGAAGCCGCGTTCCTGCCGATCTGCTCGGCCCTGACCGAGCAGCCGGACATAACGGGGTTCGCGGCCGTCTACATCAGCCCGCTCAAGGCCCTCATCAACGACCAGTACGGCCGGCTCGACCAGTTGTGCGACCATCTGGGCATCACGGTCTCCCGCTGGCACGGTGACGTTGCCGCCTCGGCCAAGAGCAGGCTGCTCGACCGTCCCCGGGGCATCCTGCTGATCACACCGGAGTCGCTGGAGGCCATGTTCGTCCTGCGCGGCTGGAAGATTCGCGACCTGGTAGCGTCCGCCCGCTACGTCGTCATCGACGAGTTGCACTCGTTCATCGGCAGCGAACGCGGCGCCCAGCTGCAGTCCCTCATGCACCGCCTCGACCTGGCGGCACGCCGCCGTATTCCGCGCATCGGCCTGTCGGCGACCCTCGGCGACATGGGCAAGGCCGCCGACTACCTGCGCCCGCGATCCGGTGACGACGTCACCGTCATCGTCTCCGGCAGCGACGCGCAAGAGCTCCGCCTGCAGATCCGCGGCTACGTCCAGACCGCGCCCACGCTCGACCCGCGCGCCCGCGCCGCCCACGAGGCCCTCGGTGAGGAGGTCACCGCCGATGACGTCGCCACCGGCGACCGGCTCGCCATCGCTGATCATCTGTTCGCCACGCTGCGCGGTTCCCACAACCTGGTCTTCGCCAACTCCCGTGCGGCCGTCGAGGACTACACCGACCTGCTCAACCGCCGCTGCGAGGACGCCCGAGTACCGGACGAGTTCGTCCCCCACCACGGCAACCTGTCCAAGGACATCCGCGAGCACGCCGAGGCCCGACTCAAGGACCGCACCCGCCCGGCCACCGCCATTTGCACCTCCACCCTGGAGATGGGCATCGACATCGGCTCCGTCACCTCCGTCGCCCAGGTCGGCGCCCCACCCAGCGTCGCCGCGCTGCGGCAACGCCTCGGCCGCTCCGGACGGCGCGGCGGCCCGGCCATCCTGCGCCTGTACGTCAGCGAACCCGAAGCCACTCCGACCATCCACCCGGCCGACGAACTTCGTGCCCAGCTCGTCCAGGCCATCGCCACCATCGAGCTGCTCCTGCAGCGCTGGTACGAGCCCCCAGCCGCCGAAGCCCTGCACCTGTCCACGCTCACCCAGCAGTTTCTGTCCCTCATAGCTCAGCACGGCGGCATCACGCCGGCCTACGCATACCGAGTCCTCTGCGGGCAAGGCCCTTTCGGCGCTGTCGACAGCTCTACCTTCGCCACACTTCTACGCGACCTCGCCGCCGCCGACCTCATTCGCCAGGAGAACGACGGGCTTCTCCTCCATGCCGAAACTGGGGAGCGGCTGGTCAACCACTACACCTTCTACGCTGCTTTTGCCGCCCCTGCCGAATACCGCATCGTCACCGAGGGCCGCACGCTGGGCAGCGTGCCCCTGGAACAACCGCTTCCGGAAGGAAGCCTGCTGATCTTCGCTGGCCGCCGCTGGCGTATCCAGGCCATTGACACCCACGCCAAGCTCATCGAGGTCGCCCGCGCCTCCGGAGGGCGCCCGCCCCGCTTCACCGGCACCGGCCCGCTCGTCCACGACCGCATCCGCACCACCATGCGGCACTTGTACGAACAGGCCACTGTCCCGGCTTACCTGGACGCCACCGCCCAGGGCCTGCTTGCCGAGGGCCGCGCCGCCTATCGCAGGCTCAACCTGCATGACACCCCGCTCGTCGGCTACGGCAACGACACCCTGCTGTTCCCCTTCCGCGGCGACGCCATCATGACCACCCTCGCCCTGGCCCTGCACGCCCACGGCGTCGACGTCATCCGCTACGGACTCGCGCTCCTGATCAGCGACATCACCCCGCAAGCCGCCGCCGACCTCCTGTCCGACCTGGCCACAGAAGGTGTTCCCGACGCCCTCGCCCTGGCCGCGCTCATCCCCGACAAACGGGTGGACAAGTACGACGACGTCATCGGCGAGGAACTCCTCACCCGCTCCTACGGCCGCCGGCTCGACGTCCCGGAAGCCCAGCAGTCAATCGACGCTCTCGTGGCCACCACCCGCCACAGTCGCGCGGTCAATCTGGATACGCCCAAGGCTGCCCCACCGCCGCGCCAGCACCGCATCGGCTCGCTGCCGTACGCCGTCGTGGACCTCGAAACCACCTGCCTCGACACCCGCAAGGCCCGCATCGCCGAGATCGCGATCATCCGCCTGCACCCCGACGGCAGCGAAGACCGCACCTACTCCACCCTGGTCAACCCCGGAAGCGGGCCAGGCCCCACCCACATCCACGGCCTCACCGAAGGCGCCTTGGCAACCGCGCCCCATTTCCCGCAGATCGCCGGCGACGTGGCGGCCATGCTCGACGGCGCGATCGTCGTCGCCCATAACGTCCGGTACGACAGCGAAGTCCTCAGCACCGAATTCGCCCGCGCGGGATACGCCCCCGACAACCTCATGACCTTGTGCACCCTGAACCTGGCACGCCGCTTCGGACCATCACTGCCCTCCCACCGCCTCACCGACTGCGCCCTCGCCGAAGGAATCGACAACGGCACGGCACACCAAGCCGAATGCGACGCCCGAACATGCGCCAAACTGCTTCAGCGCTACCTCGAACGGGCAATGGCACAAGGACTCCAGTGGTACAGCGAACTCGGAGTGACCGGACAGCTCCCGGCGATGCGGTGGTGTGCGGCGCCCATCTCTGACCTCGCTCGACGACGTGAGATACCGGAGTGATGGGGTCCGCCATTCGGGATGGGCATGACGCTACAAGAGGCTCACTCTTAGCGGAAAGAAGGCTGCCTTGGTACTAAACCGCACGAGCTGAAAGTCTGCGGCGGTCAGTATGGAGATCAGTGGAGTCGCATCGCGTCGGTCAATGTCTCGGTTGCGACCTTCGCCGACTGGACAAGCGTGTTCAGCAGCCGTTGCGGCAATTCACCGGTTCCCAGTCCAGAAGATGCCATCAGGCGGGTCAACGCCTGTTGGTGCATTCTGGAAAGGGGATGAACGCCCGTCAGTATGTCTCGCGAGGCATACCCGTCACCGGACTCGATCACTTCCTCGACCGCCTGGGAATGAACACGGTAGGCCGCCTCGGCATCGGTGCTGCTCGCGAGGGTGGCCACGGTCAGCCCGAGTCGGGCGCGGAAGACCGCGTAGCCAGGTAGCTGCGCGCTCCCAAGGAATTTCTCGACCATATCCGCAACGCTTCGGCTGAATGACGTACTCGTCTTGTCCATGCACATCACGCTCAGGCAAGAACCGACCAGGTGTTCCCAGGGTTCTGTCAGCGTGCATTCCTGGGAGTGTCAACTTAACGGCTGATCTTGGTTGTTGAAGTGTTCAGAGGTTGGCAGGGGTGAGGCGGCCTTCGAAGGCGATCTGGAAGGCGTTCAACGGTGCCTTCCAGCGCATGGTCCATCTCTTGC
>NZ_BAAAMV010000022.1:0-117180 GCF_039529455.1 Nonomuraea bangladeshensis | reverse complement strand
TCGGCCAGGACGGCACCGTCTCCTTCCTGGAGGTCAACACCCGCCTCCAGGTCGAGCACCCGGTCACCGAGGAGGTCGCCGGCGTCGACCTGGTCCGCGAGATGTTCCGCATCGCGGGCGGCGAGGCCCTCGGCTACGACGACCCGCCGCTGCGCGGCCACTCCATCGAGTTCCGCGTCAACGCCGAGGATGCGGGCCGGGGCTTCCTGCCCGCGCCCGGCACCATCACCCGCTGGCGCGCCCCCTCCGGGCCGGGCATCCGCCTCGACAGCGGCTACGAGCAGGGCGAGACGGTCCCCGGCGACTACGACTCGCTGACCGCCAAGCTCGTCGTCACCGGCGCCACCCGCGCCCAGGCGCTGGAGCGCGCCCGCCGCGCCCTCGACGAGTTCGAGATCGAGGGCATGCCGACCGTGCTGCCCTTCCACCGGGCCGTGGTGACCGACCCGGCGTTCACGGCCGAGCCGTTCGCCGTGCACACCCGCTGGATCGAGACCGAGTTCGACAACCGCATCGCCCCCTACGCCGGCCAGGCCGCGGCCGGGGAGCCGCCCGTCCTGGAGCGGATCACGGTCGAGGTGGGCGGCAAACGCCTGGAGGTCGCCCTGCCGGCCGGGCTCGGCGCCGCGCCCGCCGCCGCCCCGAGGAAGCCGGCGGCCGGCCGCCGCGCGAGGAAGCAGGCGGCGTCGGCGGCCGGCGGTGACGCCCTGGTCAGCCCGATGCAGGGCACGATCGTGAAGGTCGTCGTGGCCGACGGCGACACCGTGGCCGAGGGCGACCCGATCGTGGTGCTGGAGGCCATGAAGATGGAGCAGCCTCTCACCGCGCACCGCGCCGGGGTCGTGCTCGGGCTGGCCGCCGAGGTCGGCGCCACGGTGGCGGCCGGCGCGGCCATCTGTGAGATCAAGGACCCCTCGTGAGCCCCGTCGTGAGCAGGGAGCGGTGGCGCGAGCTGGCGCTGGAGGTCCTGCGCAAATCGGGTAAAGAAGTCACCTCCCCCGAGGAGGCCCTGGCGACCGCCACCTACGACGGCGTCACCCTCGCCCCCCTGTACGACGCCGCCGACCTGCCCGCCGGGCCAGGACTGCCGCCCTCCGCCGGTCGCGAGCCCGGCCGGCCGTGGGAGGTGCGGCAGCGCCACGAGACCGCCGACCCCGAGGCGGTCATGACCGACCTGGAGAACGGCGCGGACTCCCTCTGGCTCGCCGTCGCCCCCGAGGACCTGCCCCGTGTCCTCGGCGGCGTGCACCTCGACCTGATCTCGATCGTGCTCGACGCCGGCCCCCGGACCTGGCAGGCGGCGGAGGCGCTGGTCGCGCTGGCCGGCGACCGGGCGGGCGCGCTGCGGGGCTGTCTCGGCGCCGACCCGCTCGGCGACGCGACCCGTTCCGGCGCGGCGGCCGACCTGTCGGGGCTGGGGCGGCTGGCGCGGCTCCGCGCCGACCGCCTGCCCGGCATGCGGGCGGTCACGGTGGATGCCACGCCGTACCACGAGGCGGGCGGCAGCGACGCCGAGGAGCTGGGCTGCTCGATCGCGACCGGCCTCGCCTACCTGCGGAGCCTCACCGAGGACGGCATCGCGGCCGGGGAGGCGTTCGGCCTGCTGGAGTTCCGCTACGCCGCCACCGCCGACCAGTTCGCCACGATCGCCAAGCTGCGGGCCGCGCGGCTGCTGTGGGCGCGGGTGGCGGAGGTGTGCGACGCGCCGCCCGCGCAGTACCAGCACGCGGTGACCTCGGCCGCGATGATGACCCGCCGCGACCCGTACACGAACATGCTGCGCACCACCCTCGCCTGCTTCGCCGCCGGGGTGGGCGGGGCCGACGCGGTGACGGTGCGGCCGTTCGACGACGCGCTCGGCCTGCCGGACGACTTCTCCCGCCGCATCGCCCGCAACACCTCCACGCTGCTGGTGGAGGAGGCCCACGTGGCGCGGACCTTCGACCCGGCGGGCGGCTCCTGGTACGTCGAGCGTCGCACCGCCGACCTGGCCGAGAAGGCGTGGGAGTGGTTCCAGGAGATCGAGGAGGCCGGCGGCATGACCGCCGCCCGGACCCTGGTCGCCGACCGGCTGGCCGCCACCCGCGCCCGCCGCGCCCGCGACCTCGCCCGGCTGAGGCCACCGATCGTCGGCGTGAGCCGCTACCCCGACCCGGCGGGGAGAGCGCCCGCCCGCACGCACACCCCACGCCCGGCGGCGGAGGCGTTGCCGCGGGTCCGCCACGCCCAGGACTTCGAGGACCTGCTCGACCAGGCCGGCGAGGCCCGCCCGCGGGTGTTCCTGGCCACGCTCGGCCCGGCGGCCGAGCACGCCGCGCGGCTCGCGTTCGCGCGCGGCCTGTTCGAGGCCGGCGGCGTCGAGACGGTCACCGGCACGCCCGCGGACTTCGCCGCCAGCGGGGCCGTGGTCGCCTGCCTGTGCGCCGCCGACCGCCGGTACGCCGACGCCGCCGCGCTGCTCCGCCGGGCGGGCGCGCGCTGGATCTGGCTGGCCGGACGCGACCGTCACGACGGCGTGGACGCCCACCTGTACGCGGGCTGCGACGTGCTCGACGTCCTCCGCACGACCCTTTCGGAGGTGACCGCGTGACGATCCCCGACTTCCGCGGCCTCGGCCTGACCGGCTCCCGGCGCCACGCGCCGCCTTCTACCGGCGCGCCGGCCTGGGACAGCCCCGAGGGCATCCCCGTCAAGCCGGTCTACACGTCGGTGGAGGCGGACGGCTACGACCCGCACACCTACCCCGGCATCGCCCCCTACGTGCGCGGGCCGTACCCGACGATGTACGTCACCCGCCCGTGGACCGTCCGCCAGTACGCGGGTTTCTCCACGGCCGAGGACTCCAACGCCTTCTACCGGCGCAACCTGGCCGCAGGGCAGAAGGGCCTGTCGGTCGCGTTCGACCTGGCCACCCACCGCGGCTACGACTCCGACCACCCGCGCGTGGCGGGCGACGTCGGCATGGCGGGGGTGGCGATCGACTCGATCGCCGACATGCGCATCCTGTTCGACGGCATCCCACTCGACCGCATGTCGGTGTCGATGACCATGAACGGCGCCGTCCTGCCCATTCTCGCCCTCTACATCGTGGCGGCCGAGGAGCAGGGGGTGAAGCCGGAGCAGCTCACGGGGACCATCCAGAACGACATCCTCAAGGAGTTCATGGTCCGCAACACCTACATCTATCCGCCGGCCCCCTCGATGCGCATCATCTCCGACATCTTCGCCTACACCAGCGAGAAGATGCCGAAGTTCAACTCGATCAGCATCTCCGGCTACCACATCCAGGAGGCCGGGGCCACCTGTGACCTGGAGCTGGCCTACACGCTGGCCGACGGCATGGAGTACCTGCGGGCGGGCACGGCGGCGGGGCTCGACATCGACGCGTTCGCGCCGCGACTGTCGTTCTTCTGGTGCATCGGCATGAACTTCTTCATGGAGGTCGCCAAGCTGCGGGCCGCCCGCCTGCTGTGGAGCCGCATCGTCGGGGACATGGGCGCCAAGGACCCCAAGTCGCTGGCGCTGCGTACGCACAGCCAGACCTCCGGCTGGTCCCTGACCGCCCAGGACGTCTACAACAACGTCGTGCGCACCTGCGTCGAGGCGATGGCCGCCACCCAGGGCCACACGCAGTCGCTGCACACCAACGCCCTGGACGAGGCTCTCGCGCTGCCGAGCGACTTCTCCGCGCGCATCGCCCGCAACACCCAGCTCGTCCTGCAGCACGAGTCGGGCATCACCCAGGTGATCGACCCGTGGGGCGGCTCCTACTACGTCGAGACGCTCACCGCCCAGCTCGCCGCGCGGGCCTGGCAGCACATCGAGGAGGTCGAGGCGGCCGGCGGGATGGCCAGGGCCATCGAGGCCGGGCTGCCGAAGCTGCGCATCGAGGAGGCGGCGGCCCGCGCCCAGGCCCGCATCGACTCCGGCACGCAGCCGGTCATCGGCGTCAACACCTACCGGCCCGCCAGCGACCAGCCCGTGGACGTGCTCAAGGTCGACAACACCGCGGTGCGCGCCACCCAGATCGAACGGCTGCGCAGGCTCCGCGCCGAGCGCGACCCCGAGGTGGTCCGCCGCGCCCTCGACGCGCTCACGGCGGGAGCCGCCGGGGACGCCAACCTCCTCGCGCTGGCCGTGGACGCCGCCCGCGCCCACGCCACCGTCGGGGAGATCTCCGACGCCCTGGAGCGGGTCTTCGGCCGCCACCAGGCCGGCGTGCGCACCATCTCGGGCGTCTACCGCAGTGAGCTCGGCTCCGGCGCCGACGCGGTCCGCGCCGCGAGCGACGCCTTCGCCAGGGACGAGGGTCGCCGGCCGCGCATCCTGGTCGCCAAGATGGGCCAGGACGGGCACGATCGCGGCCAGAAGGTGATCGCGACGGCCTTCGCCGACCTCGGCTTCGACGTGGACGTCGGCCCGCTGTTCCAGACGCCGGAGGAGGTCGCCCGTCAGGCCGTGGACGCCGACGTGCACGTGGTCGGCGTGTCCTCGCTGGCCGCCGGGCACCTGACGCTGGTGCCCGCGCTGCGCGAGGCGCTGGCCGCCGCCGGTGGCGAGGACATCATGATCGTGGTCGGCGGCGTCATCCCGCCGGGCGACGTGCCGGCGTTGCACGAGGCCGGCGTGGCGGAGGTGTTCCTGCCCGGCACCGTGATCGCCGACGCTGCCCTGAGCCTGCTGGGCAAGCTGGCCGCCCGCCTCGGGCACCAGCCCGCGTGACGATCAGAGCGGAGTCAGCACGACTCCCTGAGCGGGGACGGGCGCTCGCGGCGCACCGCGTCGAGCGCCTGCCCCAGGTTGGCATGGAGGGTCAGGGCGTCCCCTACGCCAGTGATCCGCAGCAGGACCGCGGGTGAGCCGTGGGCGGCGGCCACGTGCAGGCGCGCCGCCTGCCGGCGCAGCCGGTCCTGCTGCCGCATCAGCAGGTGCAGGCCGCCGCAGTCCATGAAGGTCAGCCCGCCGAGGTCGAGGACCATCGGCTCGCCGGGCGGCGTCGCCCCTTCCAGAAGTGACTCCAGCTCGGCGGCGTTGGTGACGTCCAGCTCACCCGTGACCGTGACCAGGATCCCGGTCGGGAGTGGCCGGCAATGCACGTTCAGAAGAGGCATGAGGCGGCCTGTCGCAGGGGGTGGTTCAACCTTCGTCAACCGAAGACTACGCCCGAAGCCGGATGCACGAAAGAGTCTTCGTCATAGATTCTTCTAGAATGCACCTTCCGTCCTGCTCGTGGTAGGCACTCGTACCATGGAGTTCTTCTGTTACCACCGCGATCGTCCCCGCTCCGCCGCGCTGCGCGCCGAGCTGACGGAGGAGCACTGGTCCTACATGGACCGGTACGAGGCGGAGCTCATCGCCCGCGGCCCGACCCTGGCGCCCGGCGGCGAGACGGCGACGGGCAGCGTGCACATCGTCGAGCTGCCGGACCCCGCCGCCGCCCGCGCGTTCGCCTTCGACGAGCCCAACTACCAGGCCGGGGTCTACCGGGACGTGCTGCTGCGGCGCTGGCGCAACGTGCTGGGGCGCACGATGTGGGAGTTCCCCGGCGGGCGGGAGAGCGGCGACCGCTATCTCGTGCTGGGCCTCGGCTCGGGCCGCCCCGCCGACCTCGACCCGCCCGCAGGGGAGGACGACCTGATCGCGTACGGGCCGCTGCTGTCCGACGACGGCGCCTCCTGGCTCGGCACGGCGGCCCTGGTCCGGGCGGCCGGCCCGGACGAGGCCCGCGCCCTCCTGACCGCCGGCCGGTACGCCGACGTCGAGGTCCACGACTGGGACTTCGGCGGGCGGCGCTAGCGGCCGCCGGTTCACTGCCGGACGTCCGGGTGCGGCGTCCGCACGGCGATGACGGCGATGTCGTCGAGCCCGGTCGTCGGCAACGCGCTCAGCAGATGGTCGCAGAACTTGTCCGGCGGCTGCTCCGCGACGCACGCGGCGGCCGACCTGAGCCGTTCCAGGCCCCGGTCCAGGTGCTCGCCCGACCGCTCGACCAGGCCGTCGGTGTAGAGCAGGAGCGTGCTCCCCGGCGGCAGCGGCTCCACCTGCGACGGCCTCGGCTCCCCGTGGGGGAAGCCGAGCAGCGGGCTGAGGCCCCCCTCCAGGAAGCGGCCCTCGCCGTCGCGCGTGACCAGCAGCGGCGGCGGGTGCCCGGCCACCGCGTAGTGCAGCCGGTAGGCGTCGCCTGAAGGCTCGACGCGGGCGTACACGCAGGTCGCCATCACCTCGCCGACCAGCGAGTCCATCGCGAGGTTGAGCCGGGACAGTATCTCGCCCGGCGGCTCGCAGCGGTCCATGGCGAGCGCCCGCAGCATGTTGCGGACCTGGCTCATCGAGACGGCGGCGCTCAGGTCGTGCCCGGCCACGTCGCCGATCGCCACCACCGGGACGCCGTCGGGCAGGAGGAAGGAGTCGTACCAGTCGCCGCCCACCTCCGCCGCGCTCGGGCTCGCCCGGTAGCGGGCGACGATGCGCAGGTCGTCCGCGTGCGGCGGCTCGGCGAGCAGGCTGTACTGCAGCGCCAGCGCCACCTGCTGCGCCCGCTGGAACCGGATCGCCCGGCTCAGCGCGTCATGGGCATGGTCGAACATGCTCAGCAGCAGCGAGATGTCGTCCGGGCTCACCGGCGGCCGGTCACCGCACATCACGACGGCGACCACGGCGGGCACCGTCCCGTCCACCACGACCGGGAGGATCAGCACGCTGTTGGCGTCGTTCGCGACCAGCCACGGCAGCGTGCCCCCGGGCACCACGTCGGGCGGCGGCGCTCCGGCGGGGAAGGCCCGCAGCAGGGGCCGCCGCCGGCGCACCGCCGTCACGAACGCGTTGCCCCCGCCTAGCCGCTCCTCGCTGTACGGCGGCAGCCGCACCAGGCCGGGACGCGCGGCCGTGGCCATCCGCTCGACGACGAACGGCGCGTCGCCGTGCCGCACGCCGGTGAGGTCGGTGACGAGGTAGACGCCGCACCCGTCGGCGATCTCCCGCACGATCACCTCGGCCAGCGCCCCCAGCATCTCCTGCAGGCTCCGCAGCCGGACCGTGGCCGCCGCCGCGCGGTCCCGCAGGCGTTTGCGCCGCTGCTCGTTCCACTGCTCCTCGATGTCGGTGCTCGACCCCACCCATTCCACGACCTCACCGTCCTCGCGGACGGGCACGGCGCGGATCTGGAAGTGCCGGTAGCCGCCGCCCGGCATGCGCAGCCGGTAGACGTGCTCCCACAGACCGCTGGGGGCGGCGACCGCCTCCCCCCAGGACCGCACCGTGTCCGGCCGGTCGTCCGGGTGGAGCGTCCGCAGCCAGCCGTCGCCGCGGTACTCCTCCCATGTCTGGCCGGTCAGCCGCTCCCAGCTCGGGCTCCGCTCGCTCACTTTGCCGTATCTGTCGGTCACCCAGAAGACCTCCGCGCTGATGCGCATCAGGCTCTCGTACCGGCGCAGGACGCGGCGGCGCTGCTCGGCGAGGAGCGCCATCTCGCGGTCGGCGGCGACCTGGTCCGTCACCTCCAGGACCACCACCAGCACGCCGTGGTCGCCGGGGCCGAAGACGATCCGCGACAGGCTGGAGGTGAAGTACCGCTGCTCGGAGCCGGGACGCCTGATCATCGGCAGCTCCGGCTCGGCCGTGGCCACGATGGGCTCGCCCGTGCGGTAGACCTCGTCGAACTGCGGGCGGTAGTAGCGGCGCATGAAGTCGGCGAACACGTCCTCCATCTCGGCCGCGCCGCCGGGCCCGCCGAACAGCGACCGGTAGCGGGCGTTCGTGTAGACCAGCCGGTGTTCCGGGCCGCGCGTCACCGCCACGCCGACCGGCGCCGGGTCCAGCATCTCGAACCCCAGCCCGCTGTCCTCGCGCTCGTCGACGGCGCCCATGACCACCTCCCCCCGACGGATTCACCTACCCGGGGACGCGGCGAAGACGCAGGTCAGGATGGGTCCTCGCGCGCGGGCAGCTCGTCCGTCACCAGCAGCTCCGGGTCAGGCCGCCGCTCCCTGACCGCCGCCCGGCCCACCATGTGCGCGGCCACGGGGGCGGTCGCGAGCTGGAACGCGCCGATGAGCACCAGCGTCGTCACGTCCACGCCCGTACGCAGCCGCAGCCCGCACCCGAGCAGCACCAGCAGCAGGCCGAGCACCTGCGGCTTGGTGGCCGCGTGCATGCGCGACAGCAGGTCGGGGAAGCGGACCAGGGCGACCCCGGCCGCGAGGCACAGCAGCGCGCCCCCGGTGAGACACACCACGGCGGCCGTGTCGAGCACCGTGTCGAGCGCCGTGTCGAGCAGGCTGTCAGGACTCATCGCGGCGGCTCCTCACGGCGAAGCGGGCCACGCTCACCGAGCCGGTGAAGCCCAGGATGGACAGCACGAGGAGCACGGGCAGCGTCGTCGCGTCGCGCCCGGCCGCGGCGGAGGTGGCGACGGCCGCGACGATGACCGCCAGCAGCACGTCGGTGGCCACGATCCGGTCGAGCACGGACGGGCCGCGGACGATCCGCGCCAGGGCGAGCACCCCGGCGCAGGCGAGCAGGACGGTGGCCATGACGGCGACGACGGTCATACGCGGGTGCCTTTCTTGTCGGCGGACGACTGCGGGCTGACGGGGTCGGGCGCGGCGACGAGCCGCCTCTCGGCCGCGGATCCGACCGCGGCGATGATGCGTTCCTCCAGCCGCCAGATGCTCCGGCGGAACCGTTCGACCTCCGCGCGGTCGCGGACGCCGAGGACGTGCACGTACAGCGTGCCGGTGGCCCGGTCGACGTCGATGACGATGCTGCCGGGCACCAGGCACAGGGCCACGGACGTGAACGTGAGGTTGAGGTCCGAGCGCACCTTCAGCGGCACGGCGATGACCGCGCTGCTCGGCCGGTGCCCCACCCGGAACGCCAGCGCCGCCACCTGCACGCTGGAGACGACCAGGTCGAGGAGGAGCCGCAGGACGAAACGGAGCACCCCCGGCAGGGAGACGCGCCCGGAGAACGTCACCGGCGGCAGCGGGAACACGGCGAGGACGACGGCCGCGACGGCCAGGCCGCCGAGGACGTTCGCCCAGGTGAACGAGCCCCACAGCAGGCACCACACGGTGACCAGCACGGCGACGGCGACGGCCCGGTTGCGGAGCCGGTCGCGCCGGCTCAGCGGCGCGGGGCTCATGGCGCGCCGCCCGGGTAGACGCCCCGCACGTACGGGACCCGCTCCAGCAGGTCGCCGGCGATCGCGCCGCTGAGGTCGAACAGCGGCCCGGCGACCGCGGTGAGCCCCACGCCGAGCACCACCAGCGCGGCCGTGGAGGTGACCATCAGCGCGGGAAGCGTCACGACGGAGCTCCGCCCGTCCTCATCAGTGCGCGGGGCGCGCCAGAAGGCCAGGTTCCACACCCGGGCGACGGCGTAGAGGGTGAGCAGGCTCGTCAGCAGCCCGCCCGCCACCAGCGCCCAGGCCATCGGGCGCCCCTGCGCGGCCCCGGCCTGCAGCAGCCCGGTCTTGCCGAGGAACCCGGAGAACGGCGGGATGCCGGCCAGGTTGAGCGCGGGGACGAGGAACAGCACCCCGAGCAGCGGCGAGACACGCGCGAGCCCGCCGAGCCGGTCCAGCACGGTGCTGCCGCCGCGCCGCTCGACCAGGCCGACGGCGAGGAACAACGTCGTCTGGATCAGGATATGGTGCACCACGTAGAAGATCGCCGCGGCCAGGCCGAGCACGGTGGTGAGCCCGACCCCGAACAACATGTAACCGATGTGGCTGACCAGCGTGAACGACAGCAGGCGCTTGATGTCGGACTGCGCGATCGCGCCGAGGATGCCGACCAGCATCGTCAGCAGCGCCGCCGCCAGCAGCAGGCCGCCCGTCCGCCCGCCGGGGAACAGCAGCGTCTCGGTACGGATGATCGCGTACACACCGACCTTGGTCAGCAGGCCGGCGAAGACCGCGGTCACCGGGGCAGGAGCGGTGGGATAGCTGTCCGGCAGCCACGCCGACAGCGGGAAGATCGCCGCCTTGACGCCGAAGGCGAGCAGCAGCGTGCTCTGCAGCATCAGGCGCAGGTTGTCCGGCAGCACGTCGAGCCGCCCGGCGAGCTGCGCGAGGTTGAGCGTGCCGGTGGCCGCGTAGACGAGCCCGATGGCGGTCAGGAAGATGATCGAGGAGAGCAGGCTGACCACGACGTACGTCGTGCCGGCCCGGATGCGGTTCTCCGTGCCGCCGAGGGTGAGCAGCACGTAGCTGGACACCAGCAGGATCTCGAAACCGACATAGAGGTTGAACAGGTCGCCGGACAGGAACGCGGTCGTGACGCCCGCGGTGAGCACCAGATACGTCGGGTGGTACACCGACAGCGGCGTCTCCTCGTCGCCGTCGGCCAGCCCCTGGCCGATGGAGTACACCAGCACGGCGAGGGTGACGGCCGCCGAGACGACCAGCATGAGCGCGGCGAACCGGTCGGCGACCAGGACGATGCCGAGCGGCGCCGTCCAGCCGCCCACCTCCACGACGAGCGGGCCGTGGAGCGAGGTGAGGACCAGCAGGGCGGCGGCGACGAGCAGGCCCGCGCCGAGCACGGTGAGGCTGACGGCCCGCTGCGCGTTCGGGCGCCGGGCCAGCATCAGCGTCAGCGCCGCGCCGAGCAGCGGCATCACCACCGGCAGGGGGACGAGGGCGGTCGTCATGGCGGCTCCGCCACGTGGCCGCGCCGCGGATCGCCGCCGTTGACGGCGTTGAGGCTGCCGATGCCGTCGGGAAGGTCCGCGTCCTGCTCGGCGAGCCGCACGATCCGGCGGTCCTCGACGTCGTCCTGCACCTCGTCGTGCCCGGTGAGCAGCCAGGTGCGCGAGGCCATCGCGAGCAGGAAGGCGGTCATGCCGAGCGTGATGACGATGGCGGTGAGGACCATCGCCTGCGGCAGCGGATCGCTCATCCCCTCCTGCCCGGCGAGGCCGGCGATGGGCGCCGCGCCGGCCTGGCCGCCCGTGAGGATCAGCAGGTTCACGCCGTTGCCGAGCAGGATCACCCCCAGCAGGATCCGGGTGAGGCTGCGCTCCAGCAGCAGGGTCACCCCGGCGGCGAACAGCACGCCGATGGTGACCACGTAGGTGAGGTTCGGGGTCACACCGGTTCCTCCTTCATCGTCTTCACTGAGGAGTCGTCCATGGAGATGTCGTCGGCCCCGATCGGGGCGCCGAGGCTGCGCAGGATGTCCAGCACCAGGGCGACGACGATGAGGTACACGCCGATGTCGAAGAAGACCGACGTGACGAGGTGGACCTCGCCCAGCACCGGCAGGCTCAGGTCCAGCGTCGCGCTCTGCAGCACGTCCCCGCCCAGCAGCATCGCCGCCGCGCCCGTGCCGACCGAGACGAACAGGCCCGCGCCGAGCACGGCGCCCGCGTCGACGGGCGCGGCCGCGTTCAGCTCCGCCCGGCCGCCGGCCAGGTAGCGCACGGTCAGGGCGAGCCCGCAGACCAGCCCGGCGGCGAACCCGCCGCCCGGGGCGTTGTGGCCGGAGAAGAGCAGGTAGACCGAGAGCAGCACGATGACGTGGAACAGCAGCCGGGTCACCACCTGCAGGATGATCGAGGTGCCCTCGGTCGCCGGGCGCGGCGCGGTGGCGAGCCACCGTCCCGCGACCGGCGTCCTGGACGCCGGCCCCGGGCTGCCCGTACGCCGGCGCAGCGCCGCGCTGCCACGGAAGATCAGGCTGGCCACGCCGGTCGCGGCCGCCACGAGCACCGCGATCTCGCCCATCGTGTCCCAGGCCCTGATGTCGACGAGGATGACGTTCACGACGTTGTCGCCCCCGCCGTACGACACCGCCAGGTCGGCGAACCCCGACGAGATCGGCTCCGCCTGCCGGGCGCTCGTGGCGGCGTACGCCATGCCGGCGGCGACCACGCCCACGGCCACGCCGATCGCGGCGCGCCCGCGCCGGCTGGGCCGCCGGGAGAACCTGGGCGGCAGGCGGCGCAGCACGAGCACGAACATCGCGATGGTGACGGTCTCCACCAGGAACTGCGTCAGCGCCAGGTCGGGCGCGCCGTGCAGGACGAACAGCACGGCGGTGCCGTAACCGGTCACCCCGACCAGGATCATGGCGGTGAGCCGGCGCGACGCGCGGACCGCGATGACCGCCGCGACGATCACCCCGGCGGCGACGACCGCCTGCGCGGGCGTGTCCCAGGCGCGTCCCTCCGCCGACCACGGCCGCCCGGCCAGCATCACCCCGCCGGGCAGCGCGACCATGACGAGCAGGATGACGCCGAGGGAGAACGGCAGCGAGCCGCGCTGGGTGGCCCCCGTCAGCTCCACCGCGAGCCGGCCCACCCAGGTCAGCACCCGGTCGTAGGCCCGCGCGCCGGTGGACCGCACCCCGCCGGGCAGGCGGGCGGCGAGCAGGAACAGCCCGGCGCCCACGGCGAGCGCCAGCGCGCTCAGCCCCAGCGCGGGCGTGAACCCGTGCCACAGCGCGAGCTGGTACGGCACCACGATCGCGTGCCCGTCCCCGCTCTGCGCCGCAGCGATCTGCACGGCGTCAGCCTGCGCGGCGCCGATCTGCGCTGTGCCGGCCTGCGCGGCGCCGATCTGCGCGGCGTCAGCCTGCCCATCGCCGACGGCG
Source organism: Nonomuraea bangladeshensis (assembly GCF_039529455.1). NCBI lineage: Bacteria > Bacillati > Actinomycetota > Actinomycetes > Streptosporangiales > Streptosporangiaceae > Nonomuraea > Nonomuraea bangladeshensis. The sequence goes on along the minus strand of NZ_BAAAMV010000022.1, from coordinate 104,584 downwards.
CCGGCCTGTGCGGCGCCGGCGTACACGGTGTCGGCGTACACCGCCAGCATCCGGTCCACCGCCGGCGCGAACCCGCCCACCGCGAGCCCGGCCACGGCCAGCACCGCCGCCGGCCCCGCGAAGGCCCACCCGATCCGGCGCGGCCGGGCGGGCGTCACCGCCGGCTTGGTGGCGAAGACGCCCCGGAGCAGCCGCAACGTGTACGCCACGGTGAGCGCCGACCCGAGCACCAGTCCGCCGAGCACGACCCGCTCCACCGCCGAGCCGTGCAGCAGCGCCTCGAAGATCGCCTCCTTGGCGACGAACCCGGCCGTCGGCGGCAGCCCCGCCATCGTCGCCCCCGCGAGGACGGCGACCGCCGCCAGCCACGGCGCACGCCGGCCGAGGCCGCTCAGCTCGCGCAGGTCCCTGGTGCCGGTCGAGCGGTCCACGACGCCGACGACGAGGAAGAGCGTGGCCTTGAACAGCGCGTGCGCCAGCAGCATCGCCGTGCCCGCGAGCGCCGCGTCGCGGCTCCCCGCCCCGAACACCGCCATGAGCAGCCCGAGCTGGCTGACCGTCCCGTGGGCGAGCAGCAGCTTCGCGTCGTGCTGCCGCAGCGCCGTCCACCCGCCGACGAGCATGGTGAGCGTGCCGGCGACCAGCAGCACCGCCCGCCACGCCGTCGCCTCGCCGAACGCGGGCGTCATCAGCGCGGTCAGGAACACCCCGGCCTTCACCATCGCCGCCGCGTGCAGGTAGGCGCTCACCGGGGTGGGCGCGGCCATGGCGGCGGGCAGCCAGAAGCTGAAGGGGAAGATCGCCGACTTGCTGAGCGCGCCGAGCAGGACGAGCAGCAGCGCCACCGTCAGATAGGCGCCGTCCGGCAGCGCCCCGGCGAGCTGCGACCACCGGTAGGTCCCGGCGTGCTGCCCGAGCATGACGAAGCCGGCCAGCATCGCCAGCCCGCCGAGCGTGGTGACGAGCAGGGCCTGCGTCGCGGCCGCCCGGCTCGCCCGCCGGGCCGCGTCATGGCCGATCAGCAGGTACGAAAGGACGGTGGTCAGCTCCCAGAACACGTACAGCACGAGCAGGTTGTCGCTGACGACCAGGCCGAGCATGGCGCCGGCGAACGCGACGAACAGCGCGGCGAAGCGCCCGAGCCGGTCGTCCCCGGCGGCGAAGTAGCGGGCGCTGTAGGCGAGGACCAGCGCGCCGACCCCGCCGACGAGCACGATCATCAGCCAGCCGAGCGCGCCCACCTGGACGGCGAGTTCGAGGCCGAGCCCCGGCACCCACGGATAAGCTCCGGCGACGGCGCGGCCGGCGAGGATCGGGCCGGTGTTGGCCAGCGCCCACGCCAGCGACGCGGCGGGGACCGCCGCCAGCAGGTAGAGGGCCCGCCGGCCGAGCCGGCGGACCGCGAGGGGCGCGGCCACGGCGGCGAGCGCGTGCGCGGCGACGAGCAGGAGCGCTCCCGGCGCGCCCAGCAGCAGGGGCGGTGCGCTCATGGGGGCTCCGTCAGGGCGGCGAAAGGCGTTCCGGCGGACGAGAGGGCGGCGGCGGGCGCGGCAGTGGCGGCGGTGGCGGGTGCGGCAGTGGTGGCGGTGGCGGGTGCGGCGGTGGCGGGCGGCGGAATCCGGGCAGGAAGGCGTCGCTCGGGGTAGATCCTCGGTCTCCGATCCTCAGATGACGTGTTGCCGGCTTACGGGCGGGCCTCGGGGACGAGGGAGGCCAGGCGCCGCTCGATCTCGCTCAGCCGGTCCGTGAGCGGGCGGCTGTGCAGCAGGTCGGCGAGCTGGTCGGCCTCCTGCTGGTCGAGCTCCACGGTGTGGGCCGGAGTGTCGGGATCGGCTCGGTCGTACAGGACCAGGGAGTGTTGCCCGGTTCGGGAGACGATGACGGCGAGGCGGTCACCCTCCCGGGTGTCGAGGTGGTGGACGGTTCCGACGCCCGGGACGGTAGCGTGCGTGATGTGCACGGTTGAACAGCTCCTTTCGTCGCATGGTCGTGCGGCCGCCTCGGCAGCGTGCGTGGGCGGATCCGCCCTGCTTCCAGTGTCGTCGCGGGCCGTCGGCGGCACCATCGGGTCCAACACCCATTTCCGGGGGTGGCCACCATGTAGCCGGCCACGGAAGCGGCCGCTGGTTGGACAGATCCCGGCGGCGTCGGTGAGGCTGGAGACATGAGCTCGCCGACCAGCGGAAACCAGGAGGCACACCGGGAGACGCGCCGGGGGACGCCGCCGCGTGCGCCGCGTTCGCCGGCGTCGGCGCTGTTCCGGCGCCTGTTCCTGTTCAACGGGCTCGTCTTCGCCACCGGGCTGACCGCGCTGGCGCTGTCGCCGGCCACGGTGTCCTCGCCGGTCCTGCTGAACGAGCTGCCGATCCTCGCCGTCGGCCTCGCGGCGATGCTCACCGCCAACGCGCTGGTGCTGCGCACCGGCCTGGCCCCGCTCGGCGCGCTGACCGTCCTCATGGAGCGGGTCGACCTGGTGCGCTCAAGCGACCGCATCGCCTCCAGCGGCAACGGCGACCTCGGCAACCTGATCGACACCTTCAACGCCATGCTGGACCGGCTGGAGGCCGAGCGCAGCTCCAGCGCCGCCCACGCCCTCGCCGCCCAGGAGGGCGAGCGCCAGCGCATCGCGCGGGAGCTGCACGACGAGATCGGGCAGAGTCTCACCGCGGTCCTGCTCACCCTGAAGCGCGTCGTGGACCGCGCGCCCGCGGAGCTGTGCGACGAGCTGCGCGCGGCGCAGGAGACGGTCCGCTCCAGCCTGGACGAGGTCAGGCGGGTCGCCCGCCGGCTGCGGCCCGGCCCGCTGGAGGACCTGGGGCTCATCAGCGCCATGAACTCCCTGGCCACCGACTTCTCCGCGCTGAGCGGCGCGACGGTGACCCGGCTGCTGGACTCGCGGCTGCCGCAGGTAAGCGGCGACACCGAGCTCGTCATCTACCGCATCGCCCAGGAGTGCCTGACCAACATCGCCCGGCACGCCCGCGCCACCCGCGTGGAGCTGTCGCTGCGCGCCGAGGACGGCGCCGTCGTGCTGCGCATCACCGACGACGGCGTGGGCGGCCCGATCCGCGAGGGCGCCGGCATCCGCGGCATGCGCGAGCGGGCCATGCTCATCGGCGCCGACCTCGCCATCGAGAGTGCGCCCACGCGGGGCACCCGCATACGCCTCACGGTGCCCATCCCCGTTCCCGAAGCCGCCGATTCGCGAGAGTGAGTGCATGCAAGCGCAGCCGACCCGGATCCTGCTCGCCGACGACCACGCCCTCGTACGCCACGGGCTGCGGCTCATCCTGGACGCCGAGCCCGACCTGACCGTCGTCGCGGAGGCGGGCGACGGCGCCGAGGCCGTCGAGCTGGCCACCCGCGGCCAGGTCCCGATCGACCTGGCCATCCTCGACATCGCGATGCCGCGCATGACCGGCATCCAGGCCGCCCGCGAGATCTCCCGCCGCGCGCCCGGCGTCCGGCTGCTGATGCTCTCGATGTACGACAACGAGCAGTACTTCTTCGAGTCGCTGAAGGCCGGCGCCAGCGGCTACGTGCTCAAGTCGGTGGCCGACCGCGACCTGCTGGAGGCGTGCCGTGCGGCCATGCGCGGCGAGCCGTTCGTCTACCCGGGGGCGATCACCGCGCTCATCCGCGACTACCTCCAGCGGCACCGGCAGGGCGAGCCGGTGCCCGACACCGTGCTCACCCCGCGCGAGGAGGAGATCGTCAAGCTCATCGCCGAGGGCCACTCCTCCAAGGACATCGCCGGCATCCTGGTGATCAGCGTCAAGACCGTCGAACGGCACCGGGCGAACATCCTGGCCAAGCTCGGCCTGCGCGACCGGCTGGAGCTGACCAGGCACGCCATCCGGGCGGGCCTGGTCGAGCCCTGACCCCTGCCGGGTCAGCGGAGGGGGTCGAACTCGGCCAGCGCCCCGGGCTGCTTGCCCGTGGTGATCTGCTCGGCCAGCAGCCGCCCGGTGATCGGGCCGTGCGCCATGCCCCACATGCCGTGGCCGCCCGCCACGTACACGGTGGGGGCCGTCGTCGCGCCGACCAGCGGCCGGCCGTCGGCGGTGACCGGGCGCGGCCCCACCCACGTGTCGCTGCGCTCGTCGAGGCGCACGCCCCGCAGCAGCGGCCGTACGGAGGCGATGAGGGCCTCCAGCCGGGCCGGCACCTGCGGCGCGTCCGGGTCACGGAACTCCATGGTGCCCGCCACCCGCAGCCCGCCCTGGTACGGCGTGCACGCCACGCGCACGCCGGGCAGGTAGACCGGCCCGTGGACGGGACGCTCGACCGGCACGGTGAAGGAGTAGCCGCGGCCCGCGCGCAGCGGGACGCGCACGCCCCACTTGCCGGCCAGGCGGGGCAGCCACGCGCCGGTGGCCAGCACCACCGCGTCGGCGGACAGCACCGTGCCCTTGGCCGAGCTGACGATCGCCTTCCTGCCGTCGGTGCGCACGTCGTCGACCTCGACGGCGTACACGGTCGCGCCGCGCCGCATCACGGCCCGGCCCAGGGCGTGCACGAACGCGCCCGGGTCGACGTAGCGCTGCCCGTCGATCCGCACCCCGGTGGTCAGCGCCTCGCCGGCGAGCGGGACCTGCTCGGCCAGCCGCTCGCCGTCCAGCACGGCGTGCTCGACGCGCTGCCCGATCGCCTCCAGCCTGCGCAGCTCGCGCAGCAGGCCCTCGGCCTCGGCGCGGGTGCGGAACGCGGCGGTGATCGGCGCCGCGACCACGGGCGCGGACACGCCGCTGCCGGCCAGCACCTCGTACGCCTCCACGCACTCGTCGTTGAGCGGCAGGTTGGCGCGGGCCGCGCGGGTCCACGACCGCCAGCGGCTGTTGGCCGCGAAGCGGGTCAGGAACGTCCACAGCCCCGGGTCGAGGGTCGCGGGCACGTGCAGCGGCGCGGCCGGGTCGAGCAGCGAGCGCAGGCCGTAACGCACCACGGCCGGCTCGTTCAGCGGGATGGCCAGGCCCGGCGCGATCCAGCCCGCGTTGCCCCAGGACGCGCCGGCCGCCAGGCCGCCGCGGTCGACCACGTCGACCTGGACACCGCGCTCCTGCAGGAACCACGCGGTGGACAGGCCCACGATGCCCGCGCCCACCACGATCACCGAACGCGGCCAGTTGCCGACCATGCCACCCTCCGACGTAGAACGACTCTCGCTGTCCCAGCCAGGATGGCCCCTGCGGCGACCTGCGGCGTTGTGGCCGGACGACAATTTCGGCGCTCCCGTTGTGGCGCGCGCACAACGGGAGCGGGCGGCTCAGGGCCGGTCGTCGTCGCCGGACGCGGCCAGCATGATGGTCATGGCCAGGCGCTGGCGGGGGTCGTCCAGGTCCAGCGGGGTGAGCTCGTTCATCTTGCGCAGCCGGTTGCGTACGGTGTTCGGATGCACGTCGAGGCGCTCGGCGGTCCAGGCGAGGTCGCCCTGGCTCTCCAGCCAGGCCCGCAGCGTGGCGACGAACCGCGTGCCGTGCAGCGTGTCGTGCCGGCGCAGGGTGCTCACCGGGCCGCGCGCCGGGGTCCGCCCGCCGCGCGCGGCGGCGCGCAGCCGCAGCAGCAGGATCTCGTCCCAGGACTCGTCGTAGGCGGGCGGCACGGAACCCAGGCCGGCACCCAGGCCGGCACCCAGGCCGGAGCCCAGCCCACCGCCCGCCCCGGCGCCCTCGTGCAGCGCCAGGCACTCGTCGGCCTCCTGACGGCCCGCAGGCAGGTCCGTGACCTCGGCGGGCGCGCCGATCCCGGCCGCGACGCGGACCGGCGCGGGCAGCTCCGCCTGCAAATCCCTGACCCACTGCCGGGCCGCCTCTGCCTCCTCGCCCGGCAGGAGCGTGTAGAGCGTGTCGCCGAGCAGCGCGCTGCGGCCCGGCCTGGACCAGCCGAAACCGGTCGTGGCCTGCTCGAAGGCGAGCAGCAGCGCGGCGTGACGGTCGTCGGGGGTGAACGCGCGCACGGCGACCACCCGCATGGCGCGCGGCGCCAGGCCGAGCCTGCTGGCCGACGTCGCCGCGTCGGCGCCGCCCTCCAGCAGCCGGCCGACCAGGTCGGACTCCACCTGCCGCTCCAGGTCGGCGCTGGCGCGCGAGCGCAGCAGGTGCAGCGCCACCACGCGCGCGCCGTCGGCGAGGGCGCGCAGCCGCTCGCCGGTCAGCGGGGCCGCGCAGCTCACCCACACCGAGCCGAGCAACTCGCGCCCGGCCCGCACGGCGACCGCCATCCGCCCGGTCAGGCCCTGCTCGTCGTCGGCCGCGACGAACACCGGCTCGTCCGTCGCCGCCAGCCGGGCGAACACGCCGCGCCGCTGCAACCGCTCGCGCAGCCTTTCCGGCACGCGCCGGCCGAGTATGGTCGCCAGCCGGGCGGGGTCGCCCGCCTGCTGGCTGCGGGAGTAGGCGAGGACCCGCGAGTGCCGGTCCTCGATGGTGACCGCCCCGCCGATGACGTCGGCGAGGCTGTCGGCGAGGGCGAACAGGTCCGTCGGGCCCCGCCCCGAGGCGGTCTCCCTGCTCTCCAGGACCAGCCCGTACACCACGCCGGCGAGCTGGCTCCACGACACGGCGGGGTCGGCCAGCAGCACCGCCACGCCGTGCCGGTCCCCGAGAGCGGCGGCGTCCTGCTCGGCGCCGCCGCCCTCGGGAGGACGTACGAGGACCGCCGTGGCCTGCGCCGCCGCCGCCCACCGCACCGCCTCCGCGGGCGAGGACGCGCCGACGGCCAGCAGCAGGTCGCCGGTGACGTGCCGGTCCGTGGCGTCCGGCATGGCGACGCTGCGCAGCACGGCCGAACGGGCCTCGGGGCGGCCGCAGAGCCGGACCCCGTACCCGCCGAGCACGTTGACCAGGCGGTCCAGCGTGATCATGATCACCTCCGATGGGTGGAAGGGGCCGCGCCCCCGAAGGTCACGCGGCCTCGTGCCTGCGCTGGCAGTCGATGCAGGTGCGGGCCAGCGGGCGGACCTTGAGCCGCTCGAACGGGATGCCCCGCTCGCAGTGGGCGCAGCGGCCGTAGGTGCCGTCCGCCAGCCGGTCGTAGGCCTGCGACAGCTCGGCGACGGCCCGCTCGGCGGCGGTGATGGAGGCGAGCAGCTCCTGCCAGGTGCCGTCGGCGCCGCTGCCGTCGCGCTCCTGCTCGCGCAGCGCGTCGAGCTGCCGGCTGCGCTGTTCGAGCTGCTCCTGCAGGTCCTCGCGGAGCGACTGGAGCTGCACGGTGCTGAGGTGGGCCCCCGGGAGCACGTTCTCGATCATGGTGGGTCCTTTCTTCGATGACGTGTTCGTCGTTGGAGATCAGTGGGCGGCGGAGGCGAGGCCCGCCGCCAGGTCCGGCTGCAGGCACAGCCGCATCAGGCCGCGGACGGTGGCGTACTGCGGCTGCGCGGCCACCTCGACCGGCAGCCGCAACGTGCCGCGCAGGCGGCGCAGCAGCAGGTCCTCGCGCGCGCCGCCGCCGGTGACCAGCAGGCCGCGGGCGCGTACGGCCGGCAGCCTGCGCACCAGGCCCGCCGTCATGTCGACGACGCCCTCCAGCGCGTACGCCGCCAGCCCCAGCCCGGTCGTGGCGCTGAGCTGCAGGGCGGCCGCGTCCACGACGACGCCCTCGCTGATGGCCACGACCTCGACGATGCCCGCCCCGACGTCCAGCACCAGGCACGGCCGTGGGTCGAGCACGTCCAGGCCGGCGCCGACGGCGGCCGCCAGCGGCTCCTCCACCAGCGTCACCTCGCAGCCGGCGGCCTCGGACACCGCGACCCGCACCGCCCGGCGGTCGCTCGGCGACGCCGCGAGCGGCACCCCGGCCAGCACCCGCGCCGGCGGGCGGCCGTCGTAGAGCCGGGTGTCCTGCACCACCAGGCGGACCAGCCGCAGGCACGCGCCGGGATCGGCCACCATGCCGTGCCGGAGCGGCCGTACCACGTCCGGCGAGCCGGAGCCGGACGGCCGCCCCATGACCGCCGACGCCCGGTCGGCGATGGCGTGCCCGCCCACGGCCAGTGACCGGGTGCGCGCGGTGCCGAGATCGAGCGCCAGGAAACGCCGCACCGCGCTCATTCCGGCGGGCGCTGAACTGACAACAGGCATGACGATGATCCGCTCCTGGGCGAAGTCGGTGGAGAACGGCGGTCCGGCACAGGGGCCGGCCGCCCTGGGGACGGACGGTCGGAGAACGCCTCACAGGCACGCGCGACGGCACCCGCCGCCTTCACCGGGTGGGCGCAGGCACGGGGACGGACGCGACGGGCGGATGTGTGGACGCGCGGTCAGGCTCCGCGGCGTACGTGGCCGTGGAGCCCGTCGGGGAAGACGTCGGCTAGACGGCCGGCGGGCTGCGCGAGCCCGCGGTGCGGTGCGCGAGCTGCTGCGGATCGCGGAAGGCGTCCGCGTCGGAGCCCGGCGACGGCGACAGCGCCAGATGGGCGAGCGTGTCCTGGCTCGCGCCGCGCAGCGGCGGCCACAGCGACAGCACGTGGTGCTCGCACACGTTGTTGCCCTGCGGGGGCAGGCCCTCGGGGTCGGCGTCGAGGCCGCCCACGCTCCACACGGGAGCGGCGGCCGCCTGCGCGGCGGACGAGCCGCCCGCCCAGCCGAGGACGCCCGAGGGCAGCAGCGACAGGGCGACCAAGGACAGCACGACCAGGGCCATCACGCCGGTCGGCGCGATGGACCCTCGCGATGCTCTCCACGGTCCCCTCACAGGCCCGACCATAGCCCACGCCACAGGAAAATGACATTTCCCGTCCCGGCGGCTTGCGGGTAGCGTGGCCCGCAATACCCACGCATTACCCCTTACCCACTCATTACCCTTACCCCTTCATGCCCGGACAGGAGGAGACGTGCGCAGCAGACTGTCCGCCGTCCTGCTCCTGTTGTCGGCCTTCCTCCTCGGCCCCGGGCCCGGCATCCACCCGCCCGCGTCCGCGGCGACCGCCGTGGCCTCCGCCGGGTGGTGGTGGGGCAGCCCCGCCGCCCATGACAACCAGGACCTGGTGCTGCTCGGGCCGCACCAGGCCCGCGGCGTGCCCGCCCTGCTGCGCCCGCACCCGCTGCGCGGCGCGGCGGCCGTGCTGCCGCTGTGGCTGGCCGTGCTGCCCACCGGCGGGCAGCCCGGCCCGCGGGCGCTGCCCATGGCCGCCCCCGCCGACGCGCCCGCCCCGGAGCCACGGCCGGCCGGTCGCCGCGCTCCGGCACGGGCGCCGCCCTCCACGACGCGCTGACGTCCTTTTCCCTTTTTTCGACAGCCCGTGGAGGCTTTCATGTCACGCGCGCCCGTTTGGCGCGCGGTGGCGGCGCTCGTTCTCGTCGTCACCGCATCACTACTCACGGTGATGAACTCGCCGCGCCTCGGCCTCGACCTGCGTGGCGGCACCCAGCTCGTCTTCGAGACCCAGGACTCGCCCACGGTCAAGGCCGACGGCGAGTCCACCGACCGCGCCCTCGACGTGCTGCGCCGGCGTGCCGACGCGCTCGGCGTGGTCGACCCGACCCTGCTGCGCTCCGGCGAGCGGCGCATCATCGTCGAACTGCCCGGCGTGCTCGACCCGCGCCAGGCCGCCGCCGTCATCGGCAAGACCGCCCAGCTCGCCTTCCACTCCGTGTCCGGTGAGGCCGGCGAGCCCGCCCCGCACACCGGCGAGTCCGGACCGGCCCTGCCCGACGAGTCGGGGCAGCGCCTGCGGCTCGGTCCCGCCGTGATCACCGGCGACGGCGTCACCGACGCCGAAGCCCGCAACGACCCGCAGCAGGGACCGGCCTGGTCCGTGAACGTCGACTTCCGCGACGCCGACGCCTGGCAGAAGCTGACCGGCGACGCCGCCTGCCACGCCCCCGGCGACCCCCGGCGGCGCGTCGCCATCGTCCTGGACAACGAGATCATCTCCTCGCCGCAGGTGGACACCGGTCTCGCCTGCCGGGTCGGCATCCCGGGCGGGAGCACCCAGATCACCGGCTCCTTCACCTTCCAGGAGGCCACCGACCTCGCCGTGCTGATCAAGGGCGGCTCCCTGCCCGTCCCGCTCACCCTGATCGAGCAGCGGACCGTCGGCCCCACCCTCGGCGCCGAGGCCATCGAGGCCAGCGCCAAGGCGGGCATCGCCGGGGTGCTGCTCACCGCGCTGTTCATCGCCGTCATGTACCGGCTGTCGGGGCTGATGGCGACGATGGCGCTGGCCGCCTACGGGCTGCTGTCCTACGCCGCCCTGCTCGCCCTGGGGGCGACGCTCACGCTGCCGGGACTGGCCGGGTTCGTCCTGGCGATCGGCATGGCGGTCGACGCCAACGTGCTCGTCTTCGAACGGGCCCGCGAGGAGTACGCCCGCGCGCCGCGCCGGGGCCTGCGGCACGCCCTCGACCGGGGCTTCAAGGGCGCATGGAGCGCCATCGCCGACTCCAACATCACCACGCTGCTGGCCGCCGGGCTGCTGTTCTGGCTGGCCTCCGGACCGGTGCGGGGCTTCGGCGTCACGCTGGCCGTCGGCGTCCTCGCCTCGCTCGCCTCGGCCATGCTCATCACCCGCGTCCTGACCCACCTGCTCGTCGCCCGGTCGGGGCCGCGGCTGGCCCGGCTGTCCGGGCTGACCACGCAGGGCCGGGTCAGGACGTGGATCACGCGCCGCAACCCGTACCTCATGGGGGCCGGGCGGCGCTGGCTGGCGGGGGCCGCGCTCCTGGTCGCCGCCGCCGTGGCCGGGCTCGTCGCGCACGGGCTCAACTTCGGCATCGAGTTCACCGGCGGCCGGATGGTCGAGTTCACCACCACCCAGGCGGTGGACGCCGACGCGGCGCGGCAGGCCGTGGCCGGGGCCGGGCACCCGGGAGCGAGCGTCACCGTCTCCGACGACGCCGTGTCGATCCGGGCCGGCCAGGTCAGCGCGGACGACGTCGTCGCGATCGAGCAGGCGCTGGAGTCCCGCTTCGGCGAGGTGACCAAGCAACGCGACGAGCTCATCGGCCCCAGCCTGGGCGAGGAGCTGCGCCGCAACGCGTTCATCGCGCTCGCCGTGGCGCTCGCGGCCCAGCTCGTGTACCTGGCCTTCAGGTTCCGCTGGACGTTCGGCGCCGCCGCGGTGCTGGCCCTCGTCGTGGACACCCTCGCCGTGCTCGGCCTGTTCGCCTGGCTCGGCAAGCCCATCGACGGGGTCTTCCTGGCGGCCATGCTGACCATCATCGGATACTCGATCAACGACAAGGTGGTGGTGTTCGACCGGGTCCGCGAGCTGTGGCAGGGCAAGCGGCAGGGCCGCTTCGCCGGCATCGTCAACACGGCGATCCTGCAGACCGTGCCGCGTACCGTCAACACCGGGCTCGGCGCGCTGTTCATCCTCGCCGCGCTGGCCTTCTTCGGCGGCGACACGCTGCGGGACTTCGCCATCGCGCTCATCGTGGGCATCGTGGTCGGCACGGCGTCGTCGTCCCTGGTGGCCGGGCCGCTCGCGATCGAGTTCGAGCGCTTCAGCAAGCAGCCCCCGCCCCAGCCGCCCGCGCCGCGCACCCGCCGGCGCGAGGGCACGGGCGCCGTCCTGTAGCGGCCAGGTAGCCGCTTCCCCTAAGGGGGAGCGGCTACCAGCCCTCCACGACCCGGATGATCGTCCTGCCGTGGACGCGCCGACCGGGCGCGAAGGCGTCGGGCGCCTCCTCCAGAGGGCGTACGGCTCCGATGACCGGGCTGAGCCGCCCGTCCCGGACCCGCCGGGCCAGGTCCGCGAGCCGCGCCCGGTCGGGTTCGACGACGAAGAAGATCGCCCGGCCGTCCTCCGGCCGGACCGTGGGCGGGCGGGCGATCGTGACGAGCGTGCCGCCGGGACGGACCAGCGCGGCCGAGCGGTCCAGCACGTCGCCGCCGATCACGTCGAACACCACGTCGGCAGGACCGGCCTCCTCCAGGGAGCCGCCGTCCAGATCGACGAAGGCGTGCGCCCCGAGCTCGCGGACGAGATCACCGTCGCCGGCCCTGCCGGTGCCGACCACCCGCGCGCCCGCCTCGCGCGCGAGCTGCACCGCGAGGCAGCCGACCGCGCCCGCGGCGCCGTGGACGACGACGGTCTGGCCCGCGGCCAGGCGCGCGTGCTCGAACAACCCCTGCCACGCGGTCAGCCCCGACACCGGCAGCGCGGCGGCCACGGTGTGCTCGACGTCCGCCGGCAGCGGCGCGAGATTGCGGGCCTCCACGGCGACGTACTCCGCCAGCGACCCGTTGCGCGCCCAGTCGGTCAGCCCGAACACGCGCTGGCCGACCGTCAGCCCCGTCGTGCCGTAACCCAGCTCGGCCACGACCCCGGACACGTCGTGCCCCGGCACGCTCGGCGTGCGGTCGCGGCCCGCCCGGTCCTGCCACGTCGCCGGCCAGTCGAGCTCGCCGCGGGTGAAGCCGGCGGCGTGCACGCGGACGATGACGTCGTTCTCGGCGGCGTGCGGGAAGGGCTCCTCCGTGAGGCGGAGCCCCGCAGGACCAGCCGATCGATCTCGTACGGTGACGGCCCGCATGGGTCCTCCTCCTCCGGGCGGCGCGGTTGGACTCTCCCCCCGTGGGAGACCCCAAGCTACCGCTGAGCGCCAAGGAGAGACATGACCATCCTGCAGGACATCGAAGCCCGTGGCACGCACCACTGCGAGACGACGACGCTCGGGGTGTTGCTGCGGCACGAAGGGCTCGACCTGAGCGAGCCGATGCTGTTCGGGCTCGGCTCCGGCCTTTCCTTCCTCTACTGGGACGGCAAGGGGATGCCGTTCCCGTTCCTCGCGGGGCGGGTGAAACCCTTCGAACTCACCAGAAACCTGGCCGCCAGGCTGGGGCTGGCGCTGGAGGTCAAGGAGACGACCTCGCCGCGCAAGGCGTGGGAGAACGCGGCGGCCGTCATCGACGCGGGCCGGCCGGTCGGCCTCCAGCTCGACTCCTACCACCTGGACTACTTCCGGACGAAGGTGCACTTCGGCGGCCACGTCGTCGCCATGTACGGCTACGACGAGCACGACGCCTACCTGGTGGACACCGGGCAGCAGGGGGGCGCGGTGCGCACCGGCAGGGAGAGCCTGGCGCGGGCGCGGGCCGAACGCGGCCCGATGACCGCGAGGAACCGCTCCTTCACCCTCGCCCTGCCCGCGCGTCCCCCGCGCTGGCAGGACCAGATCCTCCCCGCCGTCAGGCAGTGCGCGGACGCCTTCCTCGCCGCCCCCATCGCGAACCTGGGCCACCGCGGCATCGCCAAGACGGCCGAGCGGGTGCCCGGCTGGCTGCGGCGCGCCGCCGACCCGCGACAGGACCTTCCGCACGCCGCCCTGCTCATGGAGGGGGCCGGCACCGGCGGGGCGCTGTTCCGCGCCCTCTACCGCGACTTCCTGGGCGAGTGCGTCCTGCTGACCGACGACGCCCGCCTCCGCACCGGGCACGACCTGTACGCCTCCGCTGCGGGCCTGTGGACGGACGTGGCCGCGCTGATCACCAAGGCGGGGGAGAGCGGCGACACCGGCCCGCTGGACCAGGCCGCCGCGCTCCTGCGCGACCTCGCCCGCATCGAACACGACGCCATGACGGCACTGTCACAGGCCGGCCGCTGAGGCCGTGTCCCGCCCGTGCGTCCCAGCAGCAGTACCGGCAGCGCCACCAGCACCGGCGGCCTGCCGAAGGCGGACATGACGCGCGGTACCGTCGCTTCCGGCCTTCCCGGCGCACGCGACGCCCTGGCCGGCCGGGGCGGCGCCGCCGCGGCCTGAGGGTGCTGCGGCTGTGTGAGCAGGGCCGGGTCGCGCAGGGTCGTGCCCGGGTTCCCGCGACTTCGGACATGTCTGTGACCTGCGCGGCAAGCCGGACCGAGGCCATCCAAGCGGATCAGGCGATCCACAAGGGCGATGCGCCACTCTCACCCCAACAGTCCCAGAAGGGCGGGACACGCTCGTCCTCCTCCTGGAGAACCGGCCGGTCGTGGCCCACCTGGCCCCAGGGATGCGCGCACCGTCCTCGTCCCATGCCGCGCCCGGCGCGTGGCAGCAGCTTCGGAGAGTCTTCCTTGACCTGGTCGCTCAGCCGTGCTCGCGCAAGTCGGATAACGCTTACCGCGATCATCGCGTTGCTCGGTCCCCTCGCCCTGCCCCCGTCCGCGGTCGCCGCGCCCGCGCCGTCACCGTCCCCCACGAGCGAGGCGGCGCACACCGCCTCCAAAGCCAGGATCATCGACCTCGGCCCCCTCAACAGCAACCTGGGCGTCGTCACGGCGATGAACAACAAAGGCGAGGTCGCCGCGGCTCCCTGGGAGCCCACCAACGGGGGCGGCAGAGCCGCCCTGTACAGCGCCGGATCCGTCGTCGACGTCCACGCGAGCCTCGGCGCCGACGTGCGCTCCAGCGTCGCCATGGACGTCAACGACGACGGCACCGTGGTCGGCACCTTCGACGGCCGTCCGTCCTTCCTCTTCAAGGACGGCAAGGCCACCCGCATCGAACCGGGCCTGGCCAGGGCCGTCAACAACAAGGGGCAGGTCGTCGGCCCCGACTGGATCCGCGACCCGGACGGCTCCGTACTGAGACTCTCGGCGTACAAAGACCAGAGGGTGGATGCCTCCTCGCTGAACGAGCGCGGGCAGGTTGCCGGCGGCATGGACACGAACACCGACAAGTACGACAAGAAGTACCGCGCCTTTCGCACCAGGCCCGGCGAGCCCATCGACGTCAGGCGGGACCGCTTGGAGTACAAGGACTCCACCGTGGCCTTCGACATCAACGACCGCGGTCAGGTCGCCGGCTACGGGACGGACGAGAACGGCGGTTACGTCCCCCTCATCTGGGACGAGAACGGCAGGGCTCAGCCGATGGACACACCCTTCGGCGGCATGGTGGATGCGATCAACAACACCGGCACCGGCGTGGGAAGGATGTATGACAAGCAGGGCTGGCTCCATGCCGGCCTGTTCGAGAACAATGTCGGAATCTACCTGCACACCCTGGTGCCGGGCTGGACCCTGAAGAGGGCCACCGACATCAACGACCTCGGCCAGATCACCGGCGTCGGGATACCTCCGGGAGACAGCCTCGACCACGCCTTCCTGCTCGACCTCGGGGACGCCGACCCCGTCATCCACTCGCTCACCTTCGCGACGCAGATCTACCCGTCCGAGGAGTGGGTCGAGGTGCCGGAGGCGGAGACGATCGACGGCAACCGGGTCCGCGTCTCCGTCTCGATCTTCAACCCCGGTGACCGCCCCGTGTCCACACGGCTTCGCCTGGTCGAGGAGGTGTCCGGAAAGACTCTGCCCGGCGGGGAGATCGACGAGATCCTCGATCCTCGAGAGTCCGTCACGGAAGAGGTGATCTGGGACACCGCGGGCTTCGCCTGGCACAAGGGCCAGGTGAATTCATCGCGAAGAGTGACCGCGACGCTCGTCGCCGGTGGCTTCGTTCACGACAGACGCACCGAACCTTACACGGTCCGGCCCAAACCCGTGGCCCTGGTGCACGGCTACATGAGTGACGCGCAAAAGGCATGGGGCACCTATCCGGCGCTCATGAAGAAAGTGAGTCCCCTGCTGGAGGGGTACGCGGTCGGCGACGGGAGAATTCCCGGCGAACTTCACACCGGTAACGCGTCGAACCCCCTTGAACGCACCGGGACCCTCAGGGACAACGCCGTGCAGGAGGCGGTCTACATCGAGGCCCTGCGCAGGGGGACGGGCGCTTTCCACGTCGATGTCGTCGCCCACTCCATGGGCGGATTGATCACCCGGCAGTACATCCAGACCGAGATGCCCGACTCGCCGGACGGCAAGCCGGTGGTGAGCCGGATGATCCAGCTCGGCACCCCCAACAGGGGGTCGCCCTGTGCGGACAGGCTCATGGATCTGGCGTTGTGGAACTATCCCGTCCCCTTCATGCCGGCCACGCAGCAGGTGAGCGTGCCGTACGTGGACGAGATCTTCAATCGCAAGGTCAACGACCTCAAGGGAGTCACGGCCTCCAACCTCGTGGGCGTGGGCCGGCCCGTGCCCTGTTACCTCCCCTGGCAGGACGGCGAGGACGGCGACCGGTACGTCCCGGAGTCGAGCGCCCAGTTCACCTACACCGACATCCCCTACACCCAGACCGCTCACACGGAAATGACCGAATCGTGGCCGGACTTCCACGACTACGTCGTCCCGCGGCTCTCGTCGACGCTGGTGAACACCGGCAATCCGGGTGGCGTGGAGTCGCTGCGCAAGGGCGTCGCCGCGCGGTCCGGGACGGAGGCCGGCGCCGGTGCGGCTTCGACGTTCGCCGCGCCCTCGGTCAGGGTGGAGGCGGGCACGACGGCGACCGTGCCGCTGGAGGTCCCGGCGGGCACGGGGTTCGGGGTCACCGGAGCGTTGCCGCCGACCGTCGGGCTGCTGCTGCGCGACCCGTCCGGGAAGCCGGCCGCGCGCTACGACGCCGGCAGCGAGGACGCCGAGCAGCCCATCCAGGGGCTGAGCGTTTCCAGGCCGACGGCGGGCCAGTGGAAGCTGGAGATCACGAACACGGCCGCAGGGCCGGTCGAGGCGGCCCTGGCCGCCTGGGTCGCGGGGAACCCGGTGAAGGTGACGGTCGAGTCCCGGCAGTCGTCGGAAGACGGCCGCGCGCAGGTGAAGGCCACCGTCACCGATGACGGGAAGCCGGTCGCCGGGGCCGACGTGCGGGCCGTCCTGATGGACGAGGACTCCGGCCGCCACGAGGTGATCCTGAAGGACGACGGAGGAAGCGACGACGGCGCGGCCGGCGACGGTGTCTACGGCGCCACGACCGACGCGCTCCCGGACGGCGGGTACAGCGTCGGCGTCCGGGCCGGCACGCCCGCCGGCATGCGCACCGCGCAGGACGCCGTCAAGATCCAGAAGGTCGACACGCGCGAGTTCGAGCTGGAGCTGTCGGCGCAGCCGGGGGGCTCGGTGACCGCGTCGCCGGCGCGGGATGCCTATCGCGCCGGGACTGTGGTGACGGTGACCGCCACCGCCGAGGCCGGGCGCATCCCACTGGGATGGATCGTCGACGGCAGGGAGCGGCCCCCCGGGACGCTGACGATCACCATGGACCGCGCCCACACGGTGGTGGCCAAGTTCGGGTCGTACGCGGTGACCGAACTGGGCGCGTTGCCCGGCTACAAGGCCGATCAGACCAAGGCGGTCGCGCTCAACGACCGTGGCCAGGTCGCCGCCACGGTGGAGAGCTATATCGGGCACGAGGACGACCGGGCTGTGCGCTGGGAGGCCGGCGTGTTCACCGACCTGGGCGGCCTGTCGTGTGAGGGTTCGGGCAAGGCCCGCTGCCCGTCGGGCGCCACGGGCATCAACGAGGCCGGCGACGTGTCCGGCTGGGCTCACCAGTGGGAGAACGACGGGTCCTGGCGGCATGCGGTGGTCTATCGCGGCGGTTCGGTCACGGACCTGCATCCGGGGCACGACTCGTCGCCCAACAGCGGAGCCGCGGACCTGAACGACAGTGGTCAGGTGTTCGGCTGGACGGACAGGTGGAACAGGAATGCCGACCATGTGATGTGGACCAACGGGACCGCCAAGCAATTGCCGGCGACGCCGCCGTACGGGGCGTATTCCGCCCTCCAGGGCGGGAGCGACCGCATCAACGGCAAGGGCGCCGTCGCGGGCGCGTACGTGACGGCACGGGACGGCCTCGGCATCCCCGTGAGGTGGCAACCTGCCCTCTTCCAGAACGGCGTGACCACGCCGCTCGAGCTTCCGGAGTGCGAGTACCAGAGCGGCAGCGCGCACGACGTCAACGCCACGGGCCTGGTGGTCGGCCAGGCGACCTGCAGCACGCGTGAGGGGAGCACCACGCACGCCTATGCCTGGAAGGACGGTCAGCGCACGGACCTCGGCGAAGGCATAGCCCTGGCCGTCAACGACCATGGTCTGGTGGCCGGCTTCACCGGTGCGCCGAAGACCGACATACCGACCCTTTGGCTGGACGGGCGGCGTTACAACCTGGAGGACCTGCTTCCCCTGCCGAAGTGTGCCCATCTGAACGACCCGTGCATGACCGTGACGTCGGTGTGGGACGTCAACTCCTCGGGCCAGATCCTGGCGCGGGGCGTCCTCAGCGGGGAGTCCGGCCGGGAGGAGCGGTCGTTCCTGCTGACTCCGTCCACCGCCCGTGCGGATCTGAAGGTGACCCACACGGTCTCGTCGGCCGAGCCCGGTCCGGGTGCGACCGTCACGTGGACCAGCACGGTGACGAACAAGGGGCCCGATCCCGCGACCGACGTCCGGCTGGACGTGCTCGTCCCTCCGGCCGCGGGGACGGCGGCGTGCGAGACCTCACGGGGCCTGTGCACCGCTCTCAAGGGCGGCGGCGGATTCCGCGACGCGGTCAAGGTCCTGGAGCCGGGCTGGAGCGCCACCGTCACGGTGACCGCCACGATCCCCTCCGGCACCGCCGAAGGCACCGCACTCGCGACGCGGGCCCGCGCCTCCAGCCTCGCGGTCACCGACCCCGAGCTCGGTGACAACCAGGCCGAGGCCACGGCCACGGTCCTGCACGCGCTGAACCGCTCCGGGATCAACTTCGCCGATCCCGTCCGGGTGGGCGCGACCAGCGCATACCCGGTGGAGGTGACGTTGACCAACCGCGGCGGCGAGTCCATGCCCGTCACGGCCGTCGCCACCGAGGGCCCCTTCCGGCAGACCAACGACTGCCCGGTGCGGCTTGAGCCGGCGCACAAGTGCACGATGGGGGTGACGTTCGCTCCGACCCACGTGGGAGCGGCGAGCGGGAAACTCACCATCACCACCGACGGCGGCCAGCCGGCCTACGTGGTGACCCTGTCCGGCCAGGGCATCGTGGCCAACAACGCCCCCGTCGTCGAGACCCCGGACACCACGACCCCGCTGCGGGGTGAGGTGGGCAAGCCGTTCACCCTGAGCGTGCCGTTCACCGACGCCGACACCACCGACACCCATACCGCGGTGGTGGAGTGGGGCGACGGATCCGTCGTCAAGGCCCAGGTGACCCCGAAGGCCGGTGGTGGTGGCGGCACCGTCACCGCGACCAGGACCTTCGACGAACCGTTCGTGGGCATCGCGATGATCGGAGTCGTCGACAGCAAGGGCGACAGAACCGACAGCGGCGGCATCGACTACGTCATCGACGACGAACCGGCCGCCAACACCGCGCCGGTGGTGACCGTGGGCGGAGACGTGAAGCTGACGATGAACGAGAAGCTGCACCGGACGGTGTCCTTCTCCGACCCCGATTCCACCTCCTGGACGGCGACGGTGGACTACGGCGACGGCGCGGTGCCGGTGACCCCCGACGGGCAGGAGATCACCCTGGAGCACCAGTGGGCCACGGCCGGGACCTACCCGGTCACGGTGACGGTGCGCGACGACGGCGGTCTGCAGACCTCGGCGGCCTTCACCGCCACCGTCGTCCCCGCGCAGACGCCGAACCAGGCCCCTCAGGTGAAGCTGTCCGGGCCCGGCACGATCACGGAGGGGGCAGCGTGGACCGGTGAGGCGACCGTCACCGACCCGGACTCGGCCGCCTGGAGCGCGAGCGTCGACCACGGCGACGGCACCGGACCCCAGGCGCTGCCCGTGGAGGGCAAGCAGCTCGGGCTGAAGCACGTGTTCGCCGACGACGGCGAGCGCACGGTCACGGTGACGGTCACCGACGACAAGGGCGCCACCGGCACCGCGCAGCTGAAGGTCAAGGCCGCCAACGCCGCCCCCGAGGTGAAACTGGAGGAACCGGCCACCGGCGCCGTCGTCGCGGTGGGCGCCCCGATCGCGCTGAAGGCGTCCTTCACCGACCAGGGCACCGCCGACACCCACACGGCCACGTGGACCGTCGACGGCCAGACGGTGGACGCGGCGGTGGCCGAGCACGAGGGCAAGGGCACGGTCACCCGTACGCACACCTTCACCAAGGCCGGGCGTCACCCGATCGCGGTGACGGTCACCGACGACGACGGCGCCACCACCACGGTGGACACCGCCGGGGGCGACAAGGCGTACGTGATCGTGTACGACCCGGCCGGCTCGCTGGTGGGCGCGGGGGTGGTGGCCTCGCCGGGCGGCTCCTGCAAGCTGAGTTCCGCCTGCGACAGGGCGGGCGCGGCGGCGTTCGCCGTCGCCGCCGGTTACCCGCGCAAGACGACCACGCTCGCCGGCGAGCTGAGCTACCAGGCTCCCGGGTTCCATCTCCGCGACACCGCCTTCACGGTCCTCGCGGCCGGGGGCGGCAAGGCGATCGTGCGCGGCAGCGGGAGAGTCAACGGCACCACGGACGTCACGTTCGAGATCACAGCCGTCGACTCCGGCAAGCCGTTCGACCGCACCGACCAGCTCAGGCTCAGGGCGTGGCGCAAGAACGGCGAGCTGGTCTACGACAACCAGCGCACCGGCCCGCCGCCTACCGTGACCGGCATCATCCGGATCAGCGGCCGGAACTGACACATCGCGACTCTCGGAAACCACGAAGACCCCGGCGGGCGAACCCGCCGGGGTCTTCGTGATGTGGTGAGGGCCGCGCCGCAGCGTCCTCGCCTATGCGAGAAAGCCGCCGTCGACGTTGAGTACGGCCCCGGTGATGTAGGAGGCGGAGGGACCGGCGAGGAACGCGATCGGGGCCGCGATCTCCTCGGGGCGGGCGTAACGGCCGAGGGCGATGCCCGGGAGGAACCCGGGCGCGTACACGCCGTCGGCGGGGTTCATGTCGGTGTCGGCGCAGCCGACCTGGACGACGTTGGCGGTGATGCCCCTGGGCGCGAGGTCCCGCGCCACCCCCCTGGTGTAGGCCGCCGCGGCGCCCTTGGTGGTGGCGTAGTCCGCGACGCCCGGCCATCCGGCGCGCACGCTGACCACGGAGCCGACCGTGATGATCCGGCCGCCGTCCTCCATCACCCTGGTCGCGGCGCGGATGGTCGCGACCACGCCGCTGTAGTTGACCGCCTCCTGGTGGGCGTACGCGGCGGCGTCGCCGGCGGGCCCGTCGACCGGGCCCAGCACGAAGACGGCGGCGTTGTTCACCAGGATGTCGAGCCGGCCGAAGCGCTCCACGACCGCGCCGATCAGTGTCTCCACCTGGCGAGGGTCGGCCTGGTCGGCCCTGAACGCCGCCGCGCGCACGCCCTTGGCCTGGAGCTCGCCCACCACCGCCTCGGCCTTGCCGGCCGAGGTCGTGTAGCTGACGGCCACGTCCGCGCCGTCGCCGGCGAGCGTGCGGGCCGTCGCCGCGCCGATGCCGCGCGATCCACCGGTGACCAGCGCGACCTTGCCTGTGAGTCCGTTCATGCTGCTGCTGCCTTTCTCCCGGTCCGCTCGCGGGAGGCTGGTTCCTACGGTGGTGCCGGGACGGGAAAGCCGGGCGCCGACCCGGCGCCCGGCTTCCTCCGGCCGGTTCAGGGGTGCTCTGGCCGGGCCGGGAAGGACCCGAGGTGGTCGAGGACCACCGCCGCGAGGTCGCCGATCGAGCGGCCCTGCAGGAACACCGCGGTCGGCAGGGTGACGTCGAGGTCGAGCGTGACCCGGTTGCGCAACTGGACCGCCATCAGGGAGTCGAGGCCCAGCCGGTGCAGGCGCTGCGCCGGGCCGACCTGCTCCCGGGGAAGCTGGACGATGTCCGCGATCTGGGCGCAGAGATAGGCCGTGACGAGGCGTGCCGCGGCTCCGGCGTCGTGCTCGGCGAGCATGCCGCGGGTCAGCCGGGATGCGTCGGCGGCGTCCGGTGTGGAGTCCGCCACGAGTTCGCTGAAGAGAGAGGAGGAGCGCAGGGCGGGGAAGTAGTGCGTCCACATGACGGGGTCGAAGGACATGACGCCCGCCTGGGCGGGCGGGTCCGCGAGCAGGCGCTCGAGGGCCGTCAGGGCGTCCGCGGGATCGAACCCGGCGAAACCGCGCTGATCCAGGCGGAGGTCCTTGCCGGCCTTGGCGACCTGTCCCGTGCCGCTCCACTGCCCCCAGTTGACGCTGAGAGCGGGCAGGTTGTTCGCCCGCCGATGCCATGCCAGCCCGTCGAGGTAGGCGTTGGCGGCCGAGTAGTTGCCCTGGCCCGGCGAACCGATCAGGGAGGCCGCGGAGGAATAGAGGAGGAAGAAGTCGAGGGGCAGGTCGCGGGTGAGCTCGTGCAGGTTCCACGACCCGTCCACCTTGGGCGGCATCGGGGTGAAGAAGCGGGTGCGGTCGAGTTGCGCGAGCGTTCCGTCGTCGAGGACGACGGCGGAGTTGACGACTCCGCGCAGAGGCGGCATGGTCCGGCCGATCTCGTCGAGCAGGCCGGCCAGCCGAGCCCGGGAGGTGATGTCGGTCGCGGCGAGGTGGACGCGCACGCCGTGGTCGGTCATCGCGGCGATCCGATCGGCGGCCTCGGCCGGCGCGCCGGTCCGGCCCACGAGTACGAGGTGGCGGGCGCCGTGCCGGACGAGCCATTCGGCGGTGAGCAGACCGACGCCGCCGAACCCGCCGGCGACGAGGTAGGTCGCGTCGGAGCGGACGGGGACCTGACGCGCGGCGGGCAGCGGCCGGTGCCGGAGCCGCGCGGCGTACCTGCGGCCGCCCCGCAGGGCGATCTCGGTCTCCGCCCCGTCGGCGCTGATCTCGGCGTGCAGGGCGCGAAGCTCGTCGGGGCCCGGGTCCGAGGAGAGGTCGACCATCGAGCAGCGCAGCTCGGGGTGCTCGTAGGGAACCACGCGGCCGAGGCCCCATACGGCCGTCTGCCCGGGGTCGACGTCGCCGGTCCCGTTCGGGGCCTGCGCGGCGGTGGTGACCAGCCAGAGGCGGGAAGCGGGCTGCAGGCCGAAGGTGGTCATGGCCCTGACCAGGCACAGCACGTCGAAAGAGCTCTCCAGGGAGCCCGTTCCCCAGCCGGGGGCGTCCGCGGCGGCCAGGTGCACGAACGCCTTCGGCGGCCAGAGGCCGTCGAGCTCCCGCTGCTCGACGAGCCTCTTCCAGTCGGCTTCCGACGCGGGATCCAGCTGGTAGTGGTCGGGGCCGAGTCGCCGGTAGCCGTCGCCCGGCTGCACCAGGACGGTGTGATCCCCGCGTGCGGCGAGAGTGGCGCGCAGCCGGGCCCCGAGGGCGGAGCCGTCGGCCACGACCAGCCAGTTCGCCCGCTCCGCCGCCGGGCCGGTGAGCGGTTCCAGCTCCGTCCACTCCACCCCGTGCAGCAGCCGCCGCGCCTTCTGCTCGGCGACCTCGGGCGGATCCGTGACCAGCCTCCTGAGCCGGAAGCCCTCGACGGTCGCGAGCGGCCGGCCGGTCTCGTCACCGATCAGGACGTCGAACTCGACCAGGTCGTCGTCGAGCGGCGCGGACGTCCGCACGGCACGCGACCACAGGCGGCGGCCCGCCTCCGGCCGGGCGTGCACGCGGCAGCGCGCGGTGCGCACCGGCAGGTAGGTGTCCCGCGCGGCGCCGGTGTCGCCGAGCAGGGTCATCACCGGCTGGAGGGCCGAGTCCAGCAACGCCGGATGGAAGACGTAGCGTTCCAGGTCGCCCGCGATGTCGTCGTGCACGGTG
Source organism: Nonomuraea bangladeshensis (assembly GCF_039529455.1). NCBI lineage: Bacteria > Bacillati > Actinomycetota > Actinomycetes > Streptosporangiales > Streptosporangiaceae > Nonomuraea > Nonomuraea bangladeshensis. The sequence goes on along the minus strand of NZ_BAAAMV010000022.1, from coordinate 81,123 downwards.
AGCTCGGCGGCGACGGCTCCATCGGCCCGGCGGAGGGCGGCCACGCCCGCGAACGGCCCGGTCTGTTCGATGCCACGATCATGCTGGGCCGCGTAGTGCGCGGCCACGTCGACCGGCTCGGAGTGACCGGTGAGATCGGGGACGCCGGCCACGCCGTCCCGCGGGTCAGGCGGGCACGGGCGCAGCAGCGCGGCGGCGAGCCGGATCCACTGCGCGGGCGCGCCGGGGGAGGAGCCGGGTTCGGCGGCGAAGCACGCCCAGCGGCGGCTCCCGTCCTCGGCCGCCGCGTCCAGGCGGGCCTGCAGGCGGCGGGGAGTGCCGGCGGTCAGGAACAGCGCGCGTTCCATGAGCAGGTCCTCCACCTGGAAGGGCTGGTCGGGACAGGCGTCCCGGCCCGACGCGAGAGCGAGCTCGTGGTAGGTCGTGCCGGACAGCATCGGCATCCCGTGCACGCGGTGGTCGTTCAGGTAGGGCAGCCGATCGAGGTCGAGTTCGAGGTCCCACAGCAGGTGGTCGTCGGGCGCCAGCCGCAGCGGCGTGCCGGTGATCGGGTGGCCGGTGCGGTCCGGGCCGGCGGGCCCACGTGCGGCCCGTGCCGGGTCGGCGTGTCTCCAGTGGCGCCGGTGCTGCCACGGGTAGCCCGGCAGGGCGACGTGGTGCGGGCCGTAGGGCTGCATCAGGGCGAAGTCCACCTTGCGGCCGGCGACGTACAGCTCGGCCGCGGCCTCCAGCAGGGAAGTACGGCCGGGCGTGTCACGGGTGAGGGCGGTGACCACGATCCCGTCCCGGCCGGTGTGGTGCAGGTTCTGCCGGACCGCCCTGGCCAGCAGGGGATGAGGGCTGAACTCGACGAAGGTGTCGAACCCCGCCTCGGCCAGCTGCTGGACGGCGTCGGCGAACAGCACCGGCTCGCGCAGGTTGTCGACCCAGTAGGCGGCGTCCATGTCCCCTCCCGGCAGGAAGCGGCCGGTGACCGTGGAGCACAGCGGGATGTCGCCCTCTCGGGGGCGCAGGGGGGCGAGAAGCTCAAGGAGGGGCTCGCGCAGCGGATCCATCTGCGGGCTGTGCGAGGCGAAGTCCACCTGCACCCGCCTGCCGAACACGCCCTCGGCGTCCAGGTCGCGCAGGATGGCGTCGATCTCCCGCGGCTCGCCGGCGAGCACGCACGAGGTGGGGCTGTTGCTCACCCCCACGACCACCCTGCCGCCGTACCCGGCCACCCGCTCCCGGGCGCGCTCGTACGGCAACTCGACGGCGGCCATCGCGCCATGCCCCCCGGCGATGGAGCGGGCGAGCCCGCTGCGGCCGCAGATGATCCGGGCGGCGTCGTCGAGGTCGAGGATCCCGGCCACGTGCGCGGCGGCCACCTCGCCCATCGAGTGCCCGATCACCGCGTCGGGTTCGAAGCCCCAGGAGCGCCACAGGCGGGCGAGCGCCACCTGCACCGCGAAGATGACCGGCTGGGCCACGTCCGCCCTCGTCAGCCGGGAGGTCTGCGGAGCCGCGGTGAGCTCGTCGGTCAGTGACCAGTCGACGTACGACCGCATGGCGCGCTCGCACGAGGCGATCGTCTCGGCGAAGACCGGTTCACTGTCGAGCAGGTCACGGCCCATGCCGGCCCACTGCGCCCCCTGCCCGGGGAACACCCAGGCGGTCCGGCGCCGCTCCGCCGTCCGGCCGGTCTCGGTCTCGCCGCTGTACGTCCCGTCCGAGGGGCCGTCCGCGGCGAAGGCGTCCAGCCTGGCGGCGGCCTCCTCCCGGGTGCCCGCGACCACCGCGCACCGGAAGTCGTGGTGGGTGCGCCGTACGCCGGCCGCGGCGGCGACCTGCTCCAGCGACGCGGAGCCGGTACGCAGCAGGTCGCGGTAGCGTCCGGCCAGGGCGGCCAGCGCCCTCGGATGGCGTGCGGACAGCGGCAGCAGGACCGGCCGGTCGTCGCCTTCGGCGGGCGCCTGAGGTGTGGCCGGCGGCTCCTCCACGACGATGTGGGCGTTGGTGCCGGTGATGCCGAAGCTGCTGACCCCGGCCCGCCGAGGGCCGGACCCCTCCGGCCACGGCCGGCCCGTGTCGCAGACCCGCACCCGCAGGCGGTCCCAATCGATCGCGGGATTGGGGGTGGTGAAGTTGAGGCTGGCCGGGAGCCAGCCGTGCTTGACGCACAGCACGCTCTTGATCAAACCGGTCACGCCGGCCGCGCCCTCGGTGTGGCCGAGGTTGGTCTTGACCGAGCCGACCAGGAGCGGCCGATCGGCCGGCCGGCCCCGGCCGAGGACCGCGTCCAGAGCGGTGATCTCCACCGGGTCGCCGGCGCTGGTGCCGGTCCCGTGCGCCTCCACGTACGCGACGCTCAGCGGGTCCACCCCCGCGTCGCGGTAGGCCGCCTTCAGCCCGGCCGACTGCCCGGCGATCTGGGGGGCCATGAAGCTCTCCCCGTGGCCGTCGTTGCTGGCGGCGCCGCCACGCACCAGGGCATGGATCCGATCGCCGTCGGCCAGCGCCCGCGTGAGGGTCTTCAGCACGACGACTCCCGCCCCCTCGCTGCGGACGTAGCCGTCGGCGCGGGCGTCGAAGGTCTTGCACTGGCCGTCCGGCGCCATCATCGACCCCTGCGAGAACCCGATCGCGTGGTCGGGGGTGAGGATGAGGTTGACCCCGCCGGCGAAGGCCAGGTCGCATGATCCGGCACGCAGTGACTGCACGGCGAGCTGGATGGCCACCAGTGAGGAGGAGCAGGCCGCGTCGAGGGCCACGCTCATGCCCGACAGGTTCAGGGCGTAGGAGATGCGACCGGCGTTGCCGCCGCGGGTGCTGCCCGTGACCGTGTGGACGTCCAGCTTGTCGGGAACACCCGACTGCCGGTCCCAGTAGTCGCTGGTGATGACGCCGGTGAAGACCGCCCCGGTCAGGCCGGGCATCTGGTCGAGCGTGAGGCCGGCGTCCTCGAACGCCTCCCAGGCCACCTCCATCATCATGCGGTGCTGCGGATCCATGGCCGCGGCCTCCCGCGGCGAGATGCCGAAGAACTCCGCGTCGAACTGGTCGACGCCGGTGACGAACCCGCCGTAGCGGGACGACAGCTTCCCCGAGGTGCCGGGAACCGGGTGGTAGACCTCCTCGACGGGGAAGCGGTCCGGGGGGACCTCGGTGATCATGTTCTCCCCGCGGCGGAGCAGTTCCCACAGCTCCTGCGGGGAACGGGCGCCGGGCAGCCGGCAGGCCATGCCGATCACGGCGATCGGTTCGGAAACGGGCTGAGCTTCGCCGATCGAAGTCATCCTGGAGGCCCCTTTGTTGCTGGTGACGGAAAGCTGAGGAGTCCACGGGCGCACACCGGAAGGCGGCGCGGTCATGGAGAGCACGGGGTGGGGGCGAGGCGAGCCTGTCGTGCCGCCGAGCAATGCGCCGACGGAGGTCTCTCCCCTGGAGCGGTCCTCCGGGCACGGACCACGATGCCCGCCGGCACAGGGAAACGGCTTGGGGCACTTGCGGACAAGCAGATGACCTTGAACAGCGGCCGGGCGCACCTGGTCACAGGTACGTCACGGTGCTGCTGCGCGGCGAGTCCGGAGGCCCAGCCCGCCCGGCGCCGTCGGCAAACGAATCCCAGGACGCCCAAGGACGACAAGCGGATCGTGAGCGCGGCGGCTCAGCCTGACGGGGTCTCAACCGATCGGCTCGGCACTCCGGGCCGAGCCGTTTCACAAGGAGAGTGACGATGCCCTTCATCGAGCCGGGACTGAGCCTCAACCACAACGAGACCGTCCTGCGGGAGGACCGCCCCCAGGACGACGCAACGCCCGGCCTGATCATGAATCACAACGAGACCGTCGTGACGGACACTCCTGGCCTGAGCCTCAACCACAACGAGACCGTCCTCGCCTGACCCGCATGTAGCAGTCCGAGGCGGGCGGGCCGGCGCTCCGGCGCGAACGCCTCCCGCCCGCCTCGGACCCAGGAGAAGGCGAGAACGACAGATGCGATCGGTGCCGGTGCGCGGCCTGATTCCACAACTTCCCCGGCGGGCGTGGCTCATCCTCGGCGGCGACGCCGTCTCCGCGCTCGGCACCGGGCTGACCCTCCCCTTCTTCCTCATCTATCTGAATCAGGTGCGCGGGATCGAGCTCGGCACGGCCGGGCCGATCCTCTCGACGGTCGCGGCCATGGGACTCATCGGAAATCCCGTCGGCGGCCTGCTGACGGATCGCTTCGGAGCGCGGTGGCCCGCCGTGACCGGTCTCGTCCTCGCGGCAGCCGGCACGGCGGCGATGATCGGTGTCAGGTCGGCCTGGCAGGGATTCCTCGCGGCCGGCCTGTACGGGCTCGGCGCCGCGATCACCGAGCCGTCCTTCCAGGCGCTTGTCGGCACGTCGGTTCCCACCGACCGGCGCTCGCAGGTGTTCGCGGTCCGGCACGCCTCCCTCAACGTCGGGCTCGGCGCCGGGGGGCTGCTGGCCGCGTTCACGGTGACTTTCTCCTCGGCCCAGAGCTTCGTCACCATCTATCTTCTGGACGCGGTCACGTTCCTCGTCCTCGCTGTGGTGATCTCCCTGGCGACGCGCGGACACCGGCAGGCGTCGCCGGTCGCCGCCGGCGACCGGCGAGTCCCGCCGGAGCCCCGGGCAGCCCGTGGATACCGGGAGATACTCACCGACCGGGTCCTGCTGCCCATCTGGTTGTCGGTGGTGGGGGTGTTCGCCTTCGGGTACGCACAGCTCTACAGCGCGTACCCGATATTCGCCACCCGGACCGGCGGGCTCGACGCGGCCGGGCTGCAACTCACCCTCGTGGTGAACACGGTCACGGTCATCCTCGCGCAGCTCGTCGTCCTCCGCCTCATGGACGGCAGACGCCGCACCCGGGGGTTCGCGCTCTCCGCCGCGCTGATGGCCGCCGCGTGGCTGATCGTGCTGTGGGCCGCGACGGGAACGGCCGGATCGTCCGCGCCGGCCGGCTTCGCCGTCGCGATGTTCGTGTTCGCCGTCGGGGAGACGCTTCTGTCCCCGACCCTCCCGGCGATCGTCAACGACCTGGCTTCGGACGCGACGCGCGGCCGGTACAACGGGGCCTACAGCCTCGCGGGGACGGCCGGGGTCGTCATCGGACCCGCGGTGGCGGGGACCGTGCTCGGCGCCGGTCACGGACCGGCTCTGTTCGCCTGCATGGTCCTGGTGCTCGGCCTCGTCGCGTTGCAGGCGTTCCGGCTCGAACGCCTCCTGCCCGCCGCGGCGAACCTTGTCGCCGCGACCCCGGCCGGCTCCGCCGTCCAGGTGGGACGGGGAGAGGGGACGCGTGATGGATGACGGCCCCCGGCACGGCGCGACGGAGCCGGCCGGGCCGGACGCCCGCCTGCTCCTGCTGACCGGGCTCGGGGAGTCGCTCCGGCGAAGCGGCCGCTACCGCGATGCCGAGACGACGCTCAGGAACGCGCTGACCTTCGCCGAGGAGGCCTTCGGCCCTGACTCCCTGGACGTCGGGCGCGTCTGCAACAGCCTGGGCGTGCTCTACAAGTACATCGGACGATTCGACGAGTCCGAGCGGTCGTACCGGCGCGCGCTCGGGATCGTCGAGGCGCACCTCGACGTGGCGCACCCCTTCGTCGCCGACATCAACCACAACCTCGGCGGGCTGAACCACGCGCGCGGGACGCACGCGCGGGGCGAGCCCTTCGCCCGCCGGGCGCTGGAGATACGGCAGCGGGCATGCCGCCCCGACCACCCGCAGGTCGCCGCCGACAAGGCGGCGCTCGCCGCGATCCTGCACGAGCTCGGCCGGGACGAGGAGGCCGAGCGCCTGTTGCGCGACGCCCTCGCCGTCTTCGAGAGGGAACTCGGGGCCGATCACTACGAGGTCGCGTCCGCCCTGAACAACCTCGCCGCCATCCAGTACGCGAGGGGAGAGCTGGACGCGGCCGAGTCGGCGTACCGCAGGGTCCTCATGATCAAGGAGACGCTGCTGGGCCGGTCTCACCCCGAACTGGCGGTGGCACTGAACAACCTCGCCATGACCGTCTGGAAGCGGGGCAGGCCGCGGGCGGCCGCGTCGATCCTCCGGCGGGCGGTCGCCCTGCTCCACCACGAGGTGGAGCGGGAGCAGCCGGTCCGGCTGGCGTGCCTGCGCAATCTCGAGTCCTGTACGCGGTCACTGGAAGGCGGAACGGTCGCCGACGACGCACCGCCAAGCTGACCGCCGACGGTCCCGGGGTCAAGCCGGGATGAACTTTGACAAGGAGGCCAAACGAGCCACAAGGGCGATGGGACACCCTGATCGCTGTCCCGCGGATCCGGCACCGCGACACGCAGCGCCGGCAGTCTGCGGAACCACCAAAGGCGGGCCCTCGCCTCTACGTCCCCCCGGCCGCGCCTGGTGCGCGGCCCTGCTCTGGAGAATCTTCCTTGACGTGGTTACTCAGCCGCGCCCTCGCGAGGCGGGCGGCGATTCCCGCGCTGGCCGCGATGCTCAGCACCCTCGCCGTGCCCGCGCCCGCGAGCGCCGCACCCACACCGTCCCCGGCCACTGCGGCCGCGTCCGCCGACCCTCCGGCCAAGATCACGGATCTCGGCTCCCTCGTGGGCACGGGCGGTACCGTCACCGACGTCAACAACAAGGGTGACATCACCTGGGCGGTCGGGGACCCCCATTGGGACAACGGTCGTCCTCAGGCCAGGCTGTCTTCCGCCGGATCTGTGACGGATCTTCATGCGCTCCTCGGCCTCGACCCCAGTAAGGACGTGAGCACTCCCTGGGAGGTCAGCGACGACGGCTCGGTGGTCGTCACCACGTACGGCTACAAAGACGACGTCGGACAGAAGGTGTATCTCGTCAAAGCCGGCAAGATCACTCCCCTGGGCAAATGGGCGGTCGCCATCAACGACCGCGGTCAGGTCGCGGGCGATCATGTACGCGATCCCGACGGCTCCGAACTCAAGCTCGAAGCGTTCAAGGGTCAGTACGTGGAGGCTTCGGCGCTGAACAACTCCGGGTCCGTCGTCGGCTGGGCCGACATGGACCCCGGTGCGCCCACCCTTCTGCGTGCCTTCCGGAGCAGGCCCGGCGAGCCTCTCGATCTCGACCGGGACGAGCTCGAGGTTCCCGGCGCCTACAAGACCCGGGCCCTCGCCGTCAACGACAAGGGTGAGGCCGCCGGCTACGTGGACGAGAAGCCGTGGGACATTCCCATCATGTGGGACAAGAACGGAGGGTCCCACAAGCAGGACATTCCGGATGCGTACGGCGGCCAGGTAGAGGCGATCAACGAGGCCGGCGTCGGCGTCGGGATGATCAACATCAGGGAGGACAGCGGCAGCTACTCCGCCCACGCCGCTCTGTACCAGGGCGGCGTGGGAACCGATCTGAACACCCTGCTGCCGCCGGGTTCGGACTGGACCCTGAAGGATGCCACCGGCATCAACGATGTCGGCCAGATCGTCGGCATCGGCCGGCCCGCGGGATCGGACGTGGACCACGCCTTCCTGCTCGACCTGGGATCCCAGAAGGTCCGGATCGAATCGCTGGAACTCGACACCGTGGTCTACCCCTCCAACAACTGGGTTCCGGTGCCGGAGCGGGGGACGGTCGAGGGCAACCTGGTCCGTGCCACGGTCACGCTCCACAACCCCAACGACATTCCGGTGCGCCGGACGCTGGAGGTGGTCGAGGACGGCACCGGGAAGGTGGTGCGTGACGGCCGGTTCGAGGTGACCATCCCACCGAAGGACACGGTCACCAAGCGGGTGTCCTGGGATACCACGGGTCTGGCCTGGCATGATGGTCAGCCGTCTTCGAACCGCTCGGTGACCACCCGGGTCCTCAAGAACATCGAGGATGAGAGCAAGGCGACCAAGCCGATCGTCATCCGGCCGCTGCCTGTGGTGATGGTGCACGGCTGGAACAGCAGCGCCCTCACCTGGAGCAAGTACTCGGCGTTCCTGAAGTCCGCGCATCCGCTCTTGACGGGCAAGGCGGCCGGCACTCTCAGCACCGGCATCAAGGCCCTTCCGAACCTGGCGACCTATCCTCTGCCGTTGAACGCCGCGATGCTGGGCCAGACGATCGACGAGGTACGCACCGCCGAGGGTGCGCACCATGTGAACCTGATCGCTCATTCGATGGGCACGACGATCAGCCGTGAGTACATCGCCCGGGAGATGAAGCCGGTCGAGGACGGCAAGCCGGTGGTGCGCCGCCTGATCGCGATGGGCGCCCCGAACGCGGGAAGTCCTTGTGCCGACAAGCTGGTCCAGTTCATGCAGAAGGCGAACGAGCGCATTCCTTGGTATCCCGCGACGTGGGAGAACACCATGGAGTACATGCAGCATGAGTTCAACCCGAAGACCACGAATCTGAAGGGTGTGCTGTTCTCCAACCTGGTGGGCACGGGCAAGCCGCTCGCGTGCGGGTGGAGGTTCGGCGGGGACAAGGTCCCCGAGCCCGATGCCGATGTGCGCAACGACGGTGACAGGATCGTGCCGGCGTGGAGTGCCCGACACGGGGTCGAGGACACGCCGACCATGGAGATCGCCCACACGAGCATGACCGGCTCGCAGGAGGCCTTCAACGACTACGTCAGGCCGCGGCTCGTGTCGTTGCTGTCCGATGACCTGCCCGGGCTGCGTGGGGCGGCTGCCGCTGCCGGTGAGGAGAAGGCCGAAGCCACCGCCGGTGGTGAGAGCTCGATCTTCGCCTCGCTCGAGGCCACGGTGGAGCCGGGCAAGACGGCGAGCGTGCCGGTGGAGGTGCCGGCGGGCACCGAGTTCGGCGTCGTCGGAACGCTGCCGGAGACGGTGGGGCTGGCGCTGCGGGACCCGTCGGGCAAGGTGGCCGCGCAGTACGCGGCGGGCAGCGAGGAGGCCATGGAGGTCGTCCAGGGGCTGAGCGTCGATGCGCCGCAGGCGGGGGCGTGGAAGCTGGAGATCACCAACACGGGTGCCGAGCCGGTCAAGGCCGAGCTGGGTGCCTGGATCGTGGACAACCCGGTGAAGGTGACGGCCACGGCCGAGGCGTCGCAGGACGGCAAGGTCGCGGTGAAGGCGGCCGTGACCGACGGCGGCCAGCCGGTGGCCGGGGTCGCGGTGCGGGCTGTCTTGACCCTGGGGGACGGCACCCGGAAGGAGGTGCCGCTGAAGGACGACGGGAACAGCGGGGACGAGGCCGCCGACGACGGCAAGTACGGCGGTGTCACCGAGGAACTGGCCGACGGCTCGTATCCGGTCACGGTCGTGGCCGGGACCGGTAAGGGCGAGCGGTCCACGCTGGTGCCGGTGACGGTGGCCAAGCCGGACACCCGCGAGTTCGCGCTGAAGTTGTCGGCCGGGCCGGGTGGTTCGGTGTCGGCGTCGCCGGCGCAGGACACCTACCCGGTCGGGACGAAGGTGAAGGTGACCGCGACCCCTGAGGAGGGGTACATCCCGATCGCCTGGGTGATCGACGGTCAGGAGCGGGGCGCGGGTGAGCTGACGGTCACCATGGACGGCCCGCACACCGTGGAGGCCAGGTTCGGCGCCTACAAGGTGACCGAGATCGGCGCGCTGCCCGGCTACACCGCCGATCGGACCGAGGCGGTGGCGCTGAACGACCGTGGTCAGGTCGCGGCCACGGTGGGAACCTCTGGTGGCGATGACCGGCGGGCCGTGCGCTGGGAGGCCGGTGTGTTCACCGACCTGGGCGGCCTGTCGTGTGAGGGTTCGGGCAAGGCCCGCTGTCCTTCGGGCGCCACGGGCATCAACGAGGCCGGCGACGTGTCCGGCTGGGCCGAGAAGTGGGAGAACAACGGGTCCTGGGAGCATGCGGTGGTCTACCGCGGCGGTTCGGTCACCGACCTGCATCCGGGGCACGAGCCGTCGACCTACAGCTTCGCAGAGGATCTGAACGACAACGGTCAGGTGCTCACCGCTGTGGACAGGTGGCACGACATCACCTACGGCTACTTCGGGATCTGGGAGCGGAGCGGCTTCGAGCGGATCCCCGACACGCCGCTGCGCTTCTTCGGCGGTGCCGTCAACGACCGGGGCGTCGTCGCCGGTTCCGTCGTGAAGGAACGGGACCCCGGTGGCAACGTCGTCGATCGTGAACCGGCCGTTCACGCCAACGGTGTGAGCACGCTGCTGGAGATCCCCAAGTGCACGACGGACGAAGGCGCCGCCGTGGACGTCAACGCCGGCGGCCTGCTGGTCGGCTACGGCACGTGCACGGCGGACGGTAATTACACCCAGCATGCCTATACGTGGAAGGACGGTCAGCGCACCGACCTGGGTGAGGGCAGCGCGGTCGCCGTCAACGATCACGGTGTGGTGGTCGGCTACCACGGCGCGCACGACTCCGCGAGGCCGGCGGTGTGGGTGGATGGTGCGCGTTACCACCTGGACGACCTGCTTCCCCTGCCGAAGTGCGCCGGGAATGTCATGCCCTGCATGGGCGTGACCTCGATCGCGGACGTCAACTCCTCGGGCCAGATCCTGGTCCGCGGGTTCATCAAGGATGGGACTTCGCAGGGGGATCGGTCCTACCTGTTGACTCCGTCCACTCCACGGGCGGACCTGGAGGTCACGCACAAGGTCTCGCCGGCCGTGCTCGGTCCGGGTGCGACCGTCACGTGGACGAGCACCGTGACCAACAAGGGCTCCGACACCGCGACCGGCGTCCAGCTGGATGTGGTCGTCCCTCCGGTCGAGGGGGCGGTGTGTGAGACCTCGCGGGGGCTGTGCACCCCGTTCAAGAGCGGCAGCGGGTTCCGCAACACGGTGAAGGTGTTGGAGCCGGGCTGGAGCGCCACCGTCACGGTGACCGCCACCATCCCCTCCTACGTCGCCGACGGTGTCGCGATCAAGACCTCGGCGACGGCGTACACCATGGAGGTGACGGATCCCGCGAGGGGCAACAACAAGGCCGAGGCGACCGCGACGGTCCGCCACGCGTTGAACCGCACCAAGCTCACCTTCGATGATCCTGTGCGGATAGGGGCCACCAGCCTCCCGCTGGAGGTGAAGCTGACCAACCACGGCACCGCCGACATGCCGGTCACCGCGGTCACGACCGATGGCCCGTTCGGGCAGACCAACGACTGCCCTGTGTCGCCCAAGAAGCTCGCGCCGGGGAAGTCGTGCACGATGTGGGTGACGTTCAGCCCGACGCAGTTGGGGGCGGCGAGTGGGAAGCTCGCCGTCATCACCGATGGTGATCACCCGTCGTACGTGATGACTCTGGCCGGTCGGGGGATCGAGAGCAACGCCGATCCGGTGGTCGGGGCCCCGGCGGGTGAGTTGACGGGGGTGGTGGGTCAGCCGTTCACGTTCACGGTGCCCTACACCGACGGAGACACGGGCGACACCCACACCGCTGAGATCTGGTGGGGCGCGGAGTGGGGTGACTGGGAGCCCCGAAGCGAGGTCAAGGTGACGCCGAACGCCGGTGGTGGTGGCGGCACTGTCACCGTGACCGGGACGTTCACGGCCCCGACCGAGGGGCGGGCCCTCGTGATCGTGACCGACAACAAGGGCGGCTACGGCGTCAGCGAGGAGGGCATCCACTACGTCATCGAAGCCCCGCCGGCCGCCAACATCGCCCCGGCGGCGACCGCGGGCGGGGATGTGAAGCTGACGGTGAACGAGAAGCTCCAGCGGGCGGTGACCTTCTCCGATCCCGGTTCGGACGCCTGGACGGCGAGTGTGGACTACGGCGACGGCACCGGCCCGGTGGCGGTGACCCCCAAGGGCGGCCAGATCAGTCTGGAGCACCTGTGGGCCACGGCCGGGACCTACCCGGTCACCGTGACGGTCCGCGACAACGGCGGCCTGCAGACTGCGGCGAAGTTCACCGCCACGGTCGTCGCCGGCGAGACGCCGGACCAGGCGCCCAAGGTGAAGCTGTCGGGGCCCGGCAAGGTCACCGAGGGCGGCACTTGGCAGGCGACCGGGTCGCTGACCGATCCCGGGTCGAAGGCGTGGACGGCGAGTGTGGACTACGGCGACGGCACCGGACCGCGGCCGCTGCCGGTGGAGGGCGAGAAGCTGAAGCTGGAGCACGTGTTCACCGACAACGGTGAGCGCACGGTCACGGTGAGGGTCACCGACGATACGGGCGCCACCGGCACCGCGCAGCTGAAGGTGACCGCCGCCGGCGCCGCGCCTGTGGTGAAGCTGGCGGAACCGGCCGCCGAGACCGTGGTCGTGACGGGCACCCCGGTCACGCTGAAGGCGTCCTTCACCGACCTGGGCACCGCCGACACCCACACGGCCGTCTGGACCGTCGACGGCCGGAAGGTCGCCGGCGCTCTGGCCGAGCGCGAGGGCGAGGGCGGCACCACGCGGACGCACACCTTCACCAAGCCCGGGCGTCACCCGGTCACGGTGACGGTCACCGACGACGACGGAGCCGCCACCAGCAAGAAGGTCTACGTGCTCGTGCAGGCCAAGGGCGCTCGCTGAGCGGTGAGGGCCGGCCCTCCGGCCAGGCACCGACCGTGAAGGGCGTCATCCGGATCGGCGACGACCACAGCTGAGTGTGCCCGCGGGCTTCCGCCACCCAGGCGGAAGCCCGCGACTCAGCCATCCGATCTCCACTCCCGCCACGGACGGGAAACGACGACCCCGCCGGCTCGGACCGGCGGGGTCGTCGTTCGCAGATCAAGCCGTGTCGGTTCGCAGCCGATAGACGTGGGTCTCGATATTCAGGCTGATCTGGCACTCCGTGGCGAAATAGTGCTGCTGCGCCTCTTCGAAGATCTCCGCGCAGCCGGGCTGTGTGCGCACGAAAGAGAGCAGACTCCATGCGTCCGCTTTTCCGAGCCGGATCTCGTCCTCGCCGAAAACCGGTCGGGCGCCTCCGCCGTCGCGAACCGTCGTCGAGAACTGCCGGACGAGCTCGAAGCCGAATTCCTGGGCCCGCCTCGGCAGGTCGTTCAGGATCAGCCGGTCGCCGGCGTATGCCCGGTTGTAGGCCTGCATCATCCGCCGGACGACCTCCGGGCCGGCGAAGGTGGCGTCGTTGGCGTCCACGACGTACAGCAGGCCGCCGGGCCGGAGAATCCGTCGCATCTCCAGAAGTGCGAGGTCGGGGCTGCGGAGATGGATGAACACGAAGCTCGCGGTGATCACGTCCCGTGACGAGTCCGGCTCGTCGGTGGCGTACGCGCTGCCTTCGCGGAAGTCGAGTTCCGGGTATGCCTCCCGGGCCCTCGAGAGCAGCTCGGCGGCGGGTTCGACGCCGCGTACCCGATAGCCGGCAAAGGGCGCCTCCTCGGCGACCGCGGCCAGGTAGTCTCCCGGCCCGCTTCCGATGTCCAGCAGTGACGCGGGTGCGGGCGGGAAGGGCGTCATGGACAGGCGCTGTCGCTGCTCGGCGAGCATCACCTGGCCTTGGGAGGCCAGGCGGGGCGCCTCGGTCTCAAGGCGTAGTTCTCGCAGATAATGGTTCTCCGCCCCCAGACCGGTCACCGCCAAGAGGTCCGCGCGCTTGTTCTCGGCGAGAAAGCGGACCAGGGAGGGCACGGGAATGCCGCCGGCGGCGGAGTACTTCCTGGTGAGATCCCGATGTTGCAGGTAGAACCTCTCCAGTTCCTCTTCGCCTTCGACCTTCATCACCACGAGCGTGTCCGCGCCCGCGCCGACCTGGGCGTGATAGCTGAAGTTCCTTCTCGCGTAGCGGTCGACGAGGTGCAGGAGCGAGTCGGCGTGCACGTAGACGAAGAACCGGGCCGGCAGCAGTGACTCGCTGATCTGCCGCAGCATGGAGGTCCCGATCTCCGCGGTGAGCAACCGGCCCCGGTATTCCGGGAGTTCCACCCGCATGCCTATTCCGACGCTCGGCCCCTCCACCCTGGACAGTGCCAGCGCGTCCAGTTCAGGGGCGCCCGGCTCGTAGACGTACGCGGAAATGGCCGCGACGATCTCTCCGCCGGACACGGCGCAGAGGTGGAGGCCGTCCGGATCGCGGTCGCGATGGATTCTCTTCTCCGGCCAGCTCATCTCCTCCATGAACACACGCCTGCGCAGGGCGAGCATCCCATCCGCGGCTTCGTCCCAGGTCATCCACTGTGCCGTCAATTCCCTGCTGTCATCCATTTCTGCGGTCCTTCCGGTAGCGCTTGGAGGTGGTGAGAGGCGGAAGAAAGGGGCCACTCGTCGATCAACCCGCCCTCGTTCCCGTGGACGCCGCCGGCTCGGCCTCGTTAGGCAGCGGGAAGGCGCGGCACAGCTCCCGGACGGAGGCGGTCACCCGCTCGCGCACCGGGTCCGGCAGGGTGATCCCACCGCCGGGCAGCAGGACGACGTGGGCGAGCACCGTGTCGATCAGTTCGGCAAAGCGCTCCATCTCCGACGGGCCCATCCCGCGGAGCGAGACGCTGTTGCTGCCCAGACGGACCCCGCTCGTCGTCGTGGCCCCACGGGTGTCGCCCGGAATCTTGTCCTTGTTGACCAGAATGTCGCAGAGCTCCAGGGCCCGTTCGGCATCGGCGCCGGTGAGGCCGCCCGGCACGCGGAACAGCACGATGTGGTTGTCGGTCCCGCCGCCCACCACCTCGTACCCGCGGCCGGCCAGCGACCGGGCGAGCGCGTCGGCGTTGGCGCGGATCCGCCGGGCCAGGTCGCGGAAGGCCGGGTCCAGCAGCCGGCCGAGCGCGCGGGCCTTCGCGGCGATGGTGTGCACCTCGGGAGAGCCCTGCAGCAGCGGGAACACCGCGCTCTGGACGCGCTGGGCCAGGGTTCGTACGCCGTCGTCGCTGAGCACGTCCGCGTCGCGGCCCATCATGATCAGCCCGCCGCGCGGACCGTACAACTGCTTGAACGTGCATGTCGTCGTGAAGTGCGCGGCGTCGATGGGGCTCGGGTGCAGACCGGCGGCCACCAGTCCGGCGATGTGGGTGACATCGGCCAGAACGTAGGCGCCCACGTCATCAGCGATGGCGCGGACACGGTCGAAGTCGATCAAGCGGGTGTAGGAGGTGGTGCCGCAGACGATCAGCCGGGGCCGGTGCGCGCGGGCGAGATCGCCGAGCTGCCGGTAGTCGATCACGCCCTCGTCGTCGACTCCGTACGTGTGCGCCTTGAAGAGTCTGCCGCTCAGGTTGACCTCCGCCCCGTGGGTGAGGTGGCCGCCCTGGTCCAGGGACATGCCGAGGATGGTCTCGCCCGGCCGGAGCACCGACTGCATCACGCTGTGGTTGGCGAAGCTGGCGCAATGGGGCTGGACGTTGACGTACCGAGCGCCGAAGACCTGTTTGGCCCGCTCGATCGCCAGCTCTTCGACCTGGTCGACGTGACGACATCCCGCGTGGTAGCGCCTGCCCGGGTATCCCTCGGCGGTGACGTTGACGATGCTGGACCCCGTCACGGCCAGCACACTGGTGTCGGTGCCCCCGCTGGAGGCGACCAGGGACAGCGACTCCGTCTGGCGGCGGTGCTCGCTTTCGAGCAGATCGAACAGCAGGGGGTCGTCACGGCGTAACTTGGCGACGCCCTCGCTCAGGCAGCGGCCGAGCGCGCTCTCCTTCATACGTGCCTTCCTGTGCTTCCGGCTCACCAGGCGTGGTCGATCTCGGGCATGACGGGTGGCGCCCGGTGTCGACCCTGAGGGGAGGGGCGCAGCCGCGCCGCGCGGACCGCCAGGGGCGAAGGTAGGGGGGCCCGCTTGTGGCCGGCTTGTGACCGGGGACCCCACCGGCGTGCGCGAAGCAAGAACTCACAAGCGGACCGCCACCGGCCTCGATGTCCTCATCGCCGAGAAGACGCTGTGGCCACATGTGAGCCGCAAAGCCGATGCTGAACAGTCGTCCGCATGGAACTCGACGCCTTCGCCCTGGGCCGGCCCCCGTGCAGCGCGGCGCCGAGCCTCGCGCAGGGACCAGTCGTCGGCGGCGCGCTCGCGTAGCAGAGCCTGGCGTCGAGGATCTGCGGCGCACGTACAAGGGCCGCCGCTGACTGCTCACACCATCAGGTGGAGCAGGTCGTTCAAGCGGGCGCAAGGGGTGACAAAGGGCTGAAGAGAAGCACAAGCGGCGCCCGCGAGACTGTCGGCAGGCCATAAGGCATGGCCTGTGCAACCAGAAGGGGGAAATGCCGTGCGTGGCATTCTCAAGATTGACGACCTTCCTGCGGGTGTTTCCGAGCTCTCCGGCTCGGACCTTGACACCGTCGCGGGGATCGACATCGTGCTCGACGACGGCTCCGTGATCACGGCCGGCATGGAGCCGGGGACGGGCTTCACCTGCACGGCGTTGCGCAACGGCAAGAGCGGGGACTGCAAGCAGAGCTGACCGTCGTGAAAGTCGCGGGGAAGCCGGCGTCCACGGACGCCGGCTTCCCCGCGTGACGACGAAGGAGCACTTCAGACTGTGTTACTGATCATTAGCGACCACGGCGACGACTCGGTCCACGCCGTCCTGTCCAAGCTGCGTGAGCGCGGCGTGCCGACGCTGTGGTGGGACGAGGCGGACTACCCGGAAGCCTCGACCCTCACCACCAGCTACCGCGACGGCCGCTGGCGGCAGACGCTGACGTACCGGGGCGAGGAACACGACCTGTCGCGGGTGACAGCGGTCTGGCATCGCCGCCCCGGCCGGCCGTCGGCCCCGGCCGTGCGGGACCCGTCGCAGCGCGAGTTCGCCGAGCACGTGGCCGGGCACGCCCTCGCCGGCGCGTACGACCTGATGACGCGAGCGCGGTGGATGCCCGCCCGGCCGGCGCACCTCCAGGCGATCGACAACAAGCTGCTGCACCTGTACCGGGCCGTTCAGCTCGGCTTCACCGTGGTGGACACGGTGGTGACGAACGACCCGGCCGAGCTCGTCCCGGCCTGGACCAGGGCCGGTGGCCGGCTCATCACCAAGGCGCTGAGCTTCCGGACGTTCACGCTCGACGGAGAGTACGGTCACCTCTACACCACCCCGGTGCCGCGCCGGCGGCTGTCCGGCCGGCACCGGTTGCGTTACGCGGCGTCGATGCTGCAGCCCAATGTGCCCAAGGCGTACGAGCTGCGGGTGACCGTCGTCGGCGAGCGGGTCTTCGCCGCGCGCATCGACTCCCAGGCCTCGCGGCTGACGACCGTCGACTGGCGGCACTACGGCGATCCCAAGGTGGGCTACTCGGCCTACGATCTCCCGGCGGAGGTCGCGGAGCGGTGCGTCCGCCTGGTCGCGGAGCTCGGCCTGAGCTTCGGCGCGCTGGACCTCATCGTGACCCCGGACGGCCGGTACGTCTTCCTGGAGCTCAACGTCGACGGGCAGTGGGCCTTCATCGAGACGTTGACCGGCCTGCCCATCGCTGACGCCATCGCCGGCTGGCTCACCACCCCGACCGGCTACGAGGAACCCACCGATGTCCACTGAGCAGATCACGCCCTCCTCCGAGACCCGCGCCGCCTTCGCGACGGAACTCGCCGAAGCGGTGGCGCTGTTGCGTCAGCTGCCGAAGAACCTGCCCGACGAGGCGCGGCGACGCGTACGCACCTGGTCGGAGGAGCGGCCGTGGCTGAGCGCCGAGCTCGTGGTCGATCAGCCGCCGGGGTCCACCAGAGCCGGCTACGACCTGCTCCTGGAGCACCCCGCCGGCGGTACGGTCGCCCTGTCGACCGAGGTGGACGACGGCATCCCCTGGCTGGTCGACCACTCCACGCACTGGGCGGCGGGGCAGGTCCTCCGCGTCGACGGGCACGACCTGTCGATCGCCGCCGCGCTGTCCACCATCCGCGCCTTCGGCGCCCGCGACCGGCAGATCCACGAGCGGCTGGTGGACCATTGCATCCTGCTCGGGGAGATGAGGAGCGGCGAGGGGCCGCTCACGGACGCCGAGACGCAGCGGGCGGCCGATGAGTTCCGCCGGCGTCGCGGGCTCGACACCCGGGAGCGGACACTGACCTGGCTGGCCGAGGCCGGCCTGTCCGAGGAGGCGTTCTGGCATCACGTCAGGGCGCAGGCCTACGTCGCACGCGTCCGCGATCGCTTCGCGGGCGAGCCCGCCCGGCGTCACCTGGCCGAGCACCCCGAGGAGTTCACGCTGCGGCGTGCCGCGTGGGTGACCGGGGTGCGGCCGGAGGTGGTCGGCGAGCTCGCCGACGGCCCGGTGGACGGGTTCCTGGATCGGGCCGCCGCGGCGGTGCGCTCCGCACGGGTGCGCCTGGAGGCGTGCACGGCCCTCACCCCGCGGCTGCCCCAGCCGATACGCGAGCTGCCGGCCGGGCAGGCGGTGGGGCCGGTTCCGGTCGAGGGCGGCTACCTGGCCGGCGTCGTGTACGAGGTCGTCCCGCCCTCGCCCGGCGACCCGGAGGTGCTCGACGCGGCGCGGGACGCGGCCTACCAGGCGTGGCTGGACGAGCGGCGGCGCTCCGCGGACATCAGGTGGTTCTGGCTGTGAGCCGGCGGGTGCCGCTGCGGATGCAACTGACCCGCAGCGAGTGCGGCGCGGCCTGCCTGGCCATGGTGCTCAGCGCGCTGGGCCGTCGCACCGGTCTCACCGAGATGCGCGAACACCTCGCCGAGAGCGTGGACGGGGTCAGCCTGCGGGAGATGATCCAGGCCGGCGCCCGGTTCGGGCTGCGGCTGCGCGCCTGCCGCGCCCCGCTGGACGCCGTCGCGCGGCTGCCCGCGCCGTTCATCGCGCTGTGGAACGACAACCACTTCGTCGTGGTCGAGCGCGTGACGGCGCGCGGCGTCACCGTGCTCGACCCGGCCCGCGGCCGGCGCCGGCTGCCGCACCAGCGGTTCGAGGCCGGTTACTCCGGCACCGTGCTGCTCGCCGACGCCCCTGCCGGGCTCGCGCCCGCCGCCGCGCCCTCGCGTCCCTGGACCGTGCTGCGCCCGCTGCTGACCCCGGTGCTGACGAGCCGCAAACTGGTCGCCGCCGTGCTGCTGTCCTCGCTG
This sequence comes from Nonomuraea bangladeshensis, assembly GCF_039529455.1. NCBI lineage: Bacteria > Bacillati > Actinomycetota > Actinomycetes > Streptosporangiales > Streptosporangiaceae > Nonomuraea > Nonomuraea bangladeshensis. The sequence continues at coordinate 62,276 of NZ_BAAAMV010000022.1, read as the reverse complement.
GCGGCGCAGGCCCTCGGCCTGGCGGTGCCGGTGTTCACCAAGCTGGTGGTGGACCGGCCGCTGACTGTCGACGTCACGGCGCTCGCGGCGGCGGCCTGCTGCGTCGTCGTCACGCATGCGCTGATCGCATGGGTACGCGCCCGGATACTGATCGCGTTGCAGACGTCGGTGGCCGCGGAGGTCATGCGCGAGCTCGTCGGTCACACGCTGGCCCTGCCGTACCGCTTCTTCCAGAGCAGGTCCAAAGGCGACCTGCTGAGCCGGCTGGGCGGCGTGACGGTGCTGCGCGACCTGCTCACCGATCAGTCACTGGCCTTCCTGTTCGACCTGCTGACCGCGGTGTCGTACCTGACGCTGCTGTTCGTGGCCGCGCCCTGGCTCGGGCTGCTGACGCTGGTGACGGCTCTCGCCCAGGCCGCCGTCGTGCTGGGCACGGCCCGTCGCGGGCGGCATCTGGCCCTGGCCGCCGTGCACAGCAGTGCCGCCACCCAGGCCGCCCTGGTGGACAGCCTCGCGGGCATCGAGGCGATCAAGGCCACGGGTGGGGAGGCCGCCGCCGTCAGCCGCTGGCGTGAGCAGCACGACGAGGAGCTGACCACGAGTGCGGCCCGCAACCGGCACGTGGCCGGGGTGCAGGCCGCGAGCAACGCGCTGGGGATGGCGCTCGACCTGGGGTTGCTGGTGGCCGTGTTCGCCACCGCCGGGCAGGGGGCGTCGCTGGGCGACCAGCTCGCCCTGGTGACGCTGGCGGCCGCCGCGATCACGCCGCTGAGCTCGTTGCTCGGCATCACCTACCAGCTCCAGCTCGCCGGCGCCCACGTCGGGCGGATCGCCGACCTGATGAGCGCGACGCCGGAACGCGTGGGCGGGACCCGGCCGGCGGGCGGGCTGCGCGGCGGCGTGGCCGTCTCCGGTCTGTCCTCCGGCTACGACTCCCGCGCCCCGGTGCTGCGGGACATCTCGCTGCACGTCCCGCCGGGCGCGCGGGTCGCGATCGTCGGCGCGTCGGGATCCGGCAAGACGACGCTCGGCCGGGCGCTGGTCGGGCTGGTGGAGCCCGCCGCCGGGCAGATCCGGTTCGACGGGATCCCGCTGGAGGAGATCGACCTGCGCTGGCTGCGGAGGCAAGTGGGAGTCGTCACCCAGCAGCCGCACCTGTTCGCCGGCACGATCCGGGCCAATATCGCCGGTTTCGCTGAGATGAGCCGGCAGGCCGTCGAGGAGGCCGCCCGCCTGGCCGAGATCCACGACGAGATCGTCCGGCTGCCGCAGGGCTACGACACCGACATCGGAGAGGGCGGTGCGCGTCTGTCCGGCGGGCAGCGTCAGCGGATCGCGCTGGCCCGCGCGCTCGCCGGCCGGCCCAGGATCCTGCTGCTCGACGAGCCGACCGCCAGCCTGGACGGCGTCACGGAGGAACGCATCCGCCGCAATCTCCTGCACCTGGGCCAGACGCAGATCGTCATCGCCCACCGCCTGTCCACCATCCGGGACGCCGATCTCATCGTCGTGCTGGACCGGGGCCGTCTGGTCGAGGCCGGCACCCACGACCGGCTCATGGCGTACGGCGGCTACTATGCCGGCCTGGTGCGCTACCAGCACAGAACGGCGGGGCAGCAGGTCCGATCCTCGGCCAGGTGAGGACCGCTACCGGGATGCCGCCGACGGCACCGCGACCGGCTCGCCGAGCAGGAGTGCCGTCTCTCTCGCCCGCGTGCTCCACCAGGTGAGCCCGTTGCGGGCGGCAAGGCCGGCCAGCGTGGCCAGATGCCGGGCGGCCGCGTCGCGGTCACCCACGGCCTCGGCCAGCCGGGCCAGGAAGAAGTCGACGGGCCCCAGCGTGACCACGGCGGAGCTGACCGCGATGGTGCCGCTGTAGGGCAGCAGTTCGGCGTAGGTCGCCCGGCAGGCGCGGACGTCTCCGACCGCAGCCTGCGCCGCGCCCTGGAGGCAGGTCATGGTGAGCCACGACCAGTCCCGCACCCGTTCGGGCCAGCCGCCCGCCGCCAGCCGGCGCGCCTCGGCGGCCCGCCCCTGCCGGATCAGCAGCAGGACCCGCAGGTCGTGGTCGGCAGAGGGATGAATGCCCGCGATCGCCTCGACGAGCGGCCCGGCCTCGGCCAGGGTGCCCCGGTGGTAGTGCAGGATGAGCCGCCCGGCGGTCACCACCGCTTCGCCGTGCCACACGCCCAGCCGGCCGGCCAGCCGGCCTGCCTCGCGGTACTGGGCCTCGGCGTCGTCGAACCGGCCGGCCAGGACGAGCCGGTTGGCCCGCCACAGCGTGTGCTGGAAGCGCGGCCAGGGTAGCGGCAGCCGCTCCAGCAGCGTGTCGCAGCGGGCCGCGGCGTCGTCCGCGCCCGCCACGTCGAACGCCTCCAGCCGGTGGTGACTGAAGATCATGTGCGCGAGCAGCTCGAAGTCCGGTTCCCCGGCCCGTACGGCCGCGTCGAGCAGGTCGGCGGCGATCTCCACCGGTTCGGGGGCGTGGGCGGGCAGCGCGGGCAGCGACAGGTAGCGGGCGTTGAGCATCCGCACCAGCAGGCGCGGATCGCCCAGCCGGCGGGCCATCTCGACCGCTTCGATGGCCAGGGCGTCGCGGCGCGGGTCGTCGGTCGCGTCGTACAGCTCCTCGGCCAGGACGCCGAGCAGACGGGCCCGCGTGGGGCTGTCGGTCGCGGGCAGGTCGCGCAGCGCGGACTCCAGCCGGTGCACGAGCCGCAGGTCCACCGCCTCGTACGGGTCGCGCAGCGTCCAGATCGCGGGCGCGTCGAGAGCGGTGAGAGCCCGGGCGGTCGGCTCCGGCCCCGCCGCCGCCCTGTCGGCGGCGTGGATGGCCCGGGCCCTGGCCTGCCGCGCGCCGACCGCGTCCCCGGAGTCCAGCAGCGCCCGTACCTGACCGAGCAGCAGCTCCAGATGGTCGAGCGGGTCGCCGGCGCGGGCGCCGTGCGCGGTGATCGCCCGCTTCCACCACATCGCGGCTTCCTCGTAGGCCAGGCGCAGGCCGGCCTGCTCAGCCGCCGCGCGCGCCCATCGCACCGCCTCGCCGTAGGCTGCGGGACCGGCCTCGACCGCGTGGTGCGCGATGACGGCCACGTCGGCGTTCGGCCGTGAGGACAGGGAGACCATCACGCCGCGGTGGATCGCCGCCTTGCGCAGGGGCGGGAGGTCGTGCACCAGGGTGTCCCGGACCAGGTCGTGTGCGAAGGCCATCCGGCCGTCGCGCGGGACGACCAGCCCGGCCCGGACCGCCTGGTCCAGCAGGTCGCAGATTTCCTGATCGTCGGATACCTCGGATCCCTCGCGACGGGGAGCGGCTTGTGCGCCGCAGATCTCGGCGACCGCCGCGGGGTCGAAGTCACGGCCGAGTACCGCCGCGACGCCGAGCACCTCGCCCGCCCGCCGCCCGAGCGCGCCGATCCGCTGGCGGACCACGGTGGCGACCGCGTCGGGCACCGCGTCGAGCGGGCGGCCCTGGGCGAGCAACCGGACGCTTTCCCTGACGAAGAACGGGTTCCCTCCGGTACGGTCGGCCAGCCGCCTGGCGGTGACCTCGTCCACCGTCGCCTTCATGCCCGCCGCGATGACCCGCACGGCGTCCGTGTCGAGACCGTCCAGGTGGACGCGCCGCAGGTCGTAGCGGACGAGGCGGGTCAGCAGCTCGTCCACGGGCAGCCCGGCGCCGGCGGCCCGTGACTCGTCCCGGTCGCGGAAGGCCGCCACGATCTTGAGGGGCGTCTTCGCCGCCGGCCTGCTCGTCAGCATGATCAGGTCTTTGAGCAGTTCGAGCGAGGCCGGGTCGGCCCAGTGCAGGTCGTCCAGAACGACGATCATCGGCTGGTTACGCGCCGCCGCCAGCAGCCAGTCCGCGACGGCCTGGTTGCGGCGCAGCAGCGCGGCGGAGGTCGGGCCCGCGGGCTGCTCGTCGTCAAGGAGACCGGCCAGCGCTGCCCGGTCGGCGGGCGGGTGATGGCGGGCGAGCGTGTTCAGCACCCGCAGCCACGGCCACAGCGGAGGCGCCCCCCGCAGATCGAGGCAGTCGCCCCACAGCACGAGGTGGCCGAGGCCGGCGCAGTGCTCGCCGAACGCCTCCAGCAGGAAGGTCTTGCCGATGCCCGGCTCGCCGGTCACCGCGGCCACGGCCACACCGCCCTCGTCCAGCAGCTCCCGAAGGGCCGCGAGCTGCCGCTCCCGGCCGGGTACGGGCCGGCGCCGCTCGGACGGGGCCGCCGCCGACAGCACCGCGGCGGCGCGTACGGGGTCCAGGGAGTCCACCTGCCGGAGGATGTCCTCCTCCAGTGCCCGCAGCTCCGGTCCGGGGTCGAGCCCGAGCTCTTCGGCGAGCCGCTCCTTCGCCCGGCGCAGCACGGCCAGCGCATCGGCCTGCCGCCCGGTGCGGTACAGCGCCAGGGCCAGCAGACTCCACAGCCGCTCGCGCAGCGGGTGCTCGAACGTCTCCGCCTCCAACCCGCCGATCACGAGATGGGGACGGCCCAGGTCGATCAGCGTCTCGGCCCGGCGTTCGACGGCGGTCATCCGCAGCTCGCACAGCCGGGTGACCTCGGCGAGCGCCCACGGCCGGTCGGCGAACTCGTCATAGGGGACGCCGCGCCACAACCGCAGCGCCCTGTCCAGGTGGTCGAGCCTGTCCTCGGCCGACTGCACCTCGGCCCGCTCCACCAGCCCGGCGAACTCGATCGCGTCCACGTCCCCGGTGGCGAGCAGGTAGCCGGGCTGCCGCGCGACGAGGAGCTGTGGCGGCGCGCCGCGCGGCCGCTCCGGCTCCAGGACGCGGCGCAGATTACTGATGTACGAATGCAGCGTCGGCAGGGCGGTGGCCGGCGGCGATCCGTCGTACACGTCCGCGATGAGCGCATCCGTGGAGACCACGGCGCCCCGTGCCAGCAGAAGCCGGGCCAGCACCGCACGCTGGCGCCGGCCGCGCAGCTCCACCCGGCCCCGGTCATCGTCGCAGGCCTCCAGTGCCCCGAGCACCCGGAACCTCACGCGCGCTGCCCCCATCGCCGATCTTCCCCCATCATCGTCTCCGCGTGCCGGCGCGCCCCACGACACCCCCGCAGATGCCACTGGCGCCGGAGCCTGCTAACCGGCCAGTGACGTCCGGCACGGCAACCTATTGTCTACAATTCCGCCAGACCGGCCGGTACGAGGTCGTTCTCCTCAGAGGCGTGTTCGAGCGCCTGCGGAGGCAGGGCGGCGCTGACGGTGGTGCCCTCGCCGGGCACGCTGTTGACGCTGAGGCCGCCGCCCAGCGCACCGAGATCGGCTCGGCTCGTCAGCAGGCGCGCCTCCAGCGCTTCGCGAGCTCTCACCGTCATGCCGCCGCCGTCATCACTGATCGTCAAGCGCAGCCCGGTGCGGGCCGTGGTGAGAGCAAAGCCGACGGTACGGGCCTGCGCGTGACCTTCGATCTCCCGCAGAACCTCGCGGATCACACGATGGACGATGGTGCGAGGGTGCCCGGCGAGGTGCGTTTTCGGCAGCGCCCACAGCTCCACCGTGATCCCGGTCCGCTCCGACCATTCCGCCAGGTGATCCTCCAGCAAACGTGAGTAGGAGGACGGGACGTCCAGACATAGCTGATCTCGTGACATGTTCTTTCTTCCTTCTGATTCCATACAGCGAACAGACGCGCGCGGCCGGGGGGTCAGCAGATCCGATGAGGCCAGGGGAGCTCAGCGTCGGCTCGCCCTCGGCCATGTCGACCCGGGTGCCGACGGCGGGATGCCGGCCGCCGTGACTCTCCGCCGCCGCGCGCATTGGTGGCCTGTGCCCTTCTCCACCTGTGTTGGTTGCCGCGTCACCGTGCCTGCGACCGTGGTCACGGCGCTCAGCTCGCCGGCGGCCAGCAGCAGGGCCACGGCGTCGTCGGAGACGGTGTCGATGTCGACGACCAGGGGAAGAGGCGGCACGATCAACCTCATCTAATCGTTTAGATCGCTGCGCAGGCACTATCTAACCGATTAGATGCGAGAACGTAAAACCGTTTATGGCGCCGCGCGCAGACAAGCCGACGATCACCATGGCCGTGCGGCCCGCAGGGCGGGCACCTCGACCGCGGTGGCGACCCGGGCATCGAGGTCGTCGAGCTGAACATCCTCCACCCGGTGGTAGACGGGCAGGCCGCGCTCGGTGGCGATCCGTACGTCCTCGTCGGCGCCGGTGGACTCGCCCGCCAGCCGCAGGACCGCGTCGCAGCAGGCGCTCTGCGGTGGGGTGCATGATCTGCTCGGCCACCGGGTCGGCCGGTCCGGTGCCGCCCGCGCATTGGCCAGGCCGAGCCTCCTCCAGCCGGGCCGGGTCGCTCGCCATCAGCTCGGGTTCATCGTTCATGCCTGAATGGCAGGCTCCAGCGATAAGAATCATCACGTTGTGGAACTATAACAGGAAATATTCGGAAAAATCAAGGGAAATCGTGCGGAATCACCGTGGCGGCGGTGATCGCACCTGGCACCACCCTTATCGCGGCCGTCCGCGCGCTCCCGCTCGACCTGCGCGCCACCGTCGTCACCCACAGTCCCACCGTGGCCGGCACGGAGAAGATCGGCGCAGCCTCCGGTTTCGCCGTTCTGCCGTTGGCGGGCGTCGCTGGGATGGTCGCCGATACCGGCGGCGAGAACGCCGCCGTAAGCTCATTCGGCGCGCCGCTCATCCAGGCTGACGGCCCGGCCGCAGGTCGTGCACGATTCTGCATGTTTGCCCGCAGTCGAGACCAGCGACCGTTCGGTCCTGCCGCTGCCGATCGGTGACGCGGCTCACCGCAGAGGCCTGACGGTTCGGGCACGTCACTCATCGAGGGCGCGGCGGCGAAGGGGCACCGGGTCGGTGGCGAAGCGCGCGGCGCGGGGCGCGCGTTCGTCCCCGAAGCGGCGGGTGAGGATGTCGTACAGCTCCGGGCGCCGTCCCTGCATCCAGCGCCGGCCCGTCGAGAGCGGCAGCAGGGTGAGATCGAGGTCGGCGACGACCAGGTCGTCGCCCGCCTTCCAGGTCTCGGCGAGGATGCGGCCGTAAGGGTCGATGATCATGGCGTTCCCGGTGCGGATCTCGCCGTCGTCCTCCCCGACGCCGTTGCTGAACACGACGAACAGCCCGTTGTCGTGGGCCCGGGAGGGCAGCCAGCGCATCAGCCACTCGCGCCCGCTGGGGCCGCGCAGCTCGGCCTCGATGGCCTGCGGGTCCTGGTGCCGGCCGCGCCAGAGCGGTACGGGGATCGGCCGCATCCCGTGCGGGCTGCGGGAGTCGGTGCCACCGGTCTGGTGGGGCGCCAGCAGCACCGAGGCGCCCATCAGCGCCGTGGCCCTGACGTTCTCGACCAGGTTGTTGTCCCAGCAGATGAGGACACCCATGCGTACGCCCCAGGGCGTGTCGAAGACGGTGTAGGCGTCGCCGCTGTCGATGGCCGGGTGCTCGAAGGCGTGCAGCTTGCGGTGCCGGTGCACCCGCCCGTCCGGCAGGCAGACGGCGTAGCTGTTGAACAGCCGGCCCTCCTCGCCGACCTCCAGGAAGCCCACCCCCGCGGCGACCCCCCGCGCGAGTGCCAGTTCGCGGACCGCGGCGACGGACGGACCGTCCACCGGCTCGGCCAGCGCCCGCAGCCGCTCGGCCGGATGCCTGCGCAGATGCCAGTACCCCAGCAGGCACATCTCGGGAAAGGCCACGACCTGGGCCCCCTGCTCCGCCGCGGCCCGCAGGTGCTGCTCGATCTGGGCCAGGTTGTACGCCTTGTCGTCGGGCCGAGGCTCGAACTGCACGCTCGCGCAGCGCAGGGCCGCCGCGGAACCGCCGCCCATGTCGTCGCTCCGTCTCATGAAGACTCTCCCATTCTCGCGTCCAGTGCACCAGCAGACCGCATCGCCCTCCCATGCGTCCAATGAATCATTTGTGGCATTCGATAGATTGGACGAATGGACCTCGGCCTGCTCCGCGCCTTCCTCGCCGTCACCGAGCACCGTCACTACGGCCGCGCCGCCGACCGGCTCAACATCACCCAGCCGACACTCACCAAGCAGATCCAGACCCTGGAGGCGCAGGTGGGCGGCCGGCTGTTCGACCGTGGACGGCACGGCGCCACGCCCACGCGGCTGGGCGCCCTGCTGCTGCCCGAGGCGCAGTCCCTCGTCCGGCACGCCGACGCGCTCACCCAGCGGATGACGAGGATGGCACGCGGCGAGGCCGGCACCCTGACGGTCGGCTTCGGGCTGTCGAGCATCGACCTGGTTCCCCGCCTGGTCGCCGCCTTCCGGCAACGCTGTCCCGGCGCGCACGTCACCCTCGACGACATGTCCTCCCAGCGGCAGCTCGACGACATCAGGGCGGGCCGGCTCGACGTCGGCTTCGTCCGTCCGCCCCGCGAAGCCGGCTGGGAGCACCTGCCCGTGGGCACCGACCGCCTCGCCCTCGCCCATGCCGGCGAGCCTCCGCCACGGCCCGCGGACCTTCCCGGATGGGTCGCCCGCCACGACTTCCTGCAGTTGGCGCAGGTGAAAGGGCCGGGGTTGGCAGAGCAGATCGACCGCTTCTGCGACGCCACCGGGATCCGTCCCACCGTCATCCAGGAGGCGCATGACCTGCAGACCGTCCTGGCGCTGGTGGCGGCGGAGGCGGGCGCCGCGTTCGTGCCGGCCAGCGCCGCCCGCATCGCGCCGGCACCGGTCACGATCACGCCGATCGGGCATCCGGCCGCCGCGTGGCAGATCTCAGCGGTGTGGAACCGTGAGCACATGCACGCTCTGACGGCCGGGTTTCTCGCGCTGATCCGCGAACAGCGGCCGGCGACCAGCCGTGACGCACGCATGGAATAGCCGGGGCCTTCGGGGGATCAGGGGCGAGGTGGCGATGCGGCCCTGGCTCCCGCGGGGCTTCTGGGGGAGAGTAGAGCAAGATCGGCGCAAGAGGAGGCGGCAGTGCGGCTCGGATTCAGCATCGGCACCCTCGGCCCCGTGGCGGCCGGCCACGACGCCCAGCTCACGCTGGTACGCGAGGCCGAACGGCTCGGCTACGACTCGGTGTGGGCGTCGGAAGGGTACGGCGTCGACCCGGTGACCACGATGGCCTGGCTGGCGGCCGGCACCGAGCGCATCGGCCTCGGCACCGGCGTGCTCCAGGTGACCGGCCGCACCGCGATCGCGGCGGCGATGGCCGCGACCACGGTCGACCGGGTCTCGGGCGGCCGGTTCCTGCTCGGGCTCGGCGCGTCGGGCCCGCAGGTGGCCGAGGGCTGGCACGGCCAGCGCTACGAGCGGCCCCTGGCCCACCTGCGCGACTACGTGGCCGTCGTCCGCACCGCGCTCGCGGGCCGCCCGGTCGAGCACGCCGGCCCGGAGATCGTGCTGCCGCTGCCGGACAGCCGGGGCAAGGCGCTGAGCATGACGGTCTCGCCCGTCCGGCAGCCGCTGCCCGTCCACCTGGCCGCCATGGGGCCGAAGGCGATCGCGCTGGCCGGGGAGATCGCCGACGGCTGGCTGCCCATCCACTTCCCGCCCGAGCACCTCGCCGAGACGATGGAGCACCTGCGCGCCGGAGCGGCCCGCGCCGGCCGCAACGCCTCCGAGGTGGAGGTCTCGCCGATGGTCATGGCCATGGTCGACGACGACGCCGACTACGCCCGCGACCTGATCCGCCCGATGCTCGCGCTCTACCTCGGCGGCATGGGCACCCGGCAGGTCAACTTCTACAACCGGCTCGCGCACCGGCTCGGGTTCGGCCCGGCGGCGGCCCGCGTACGCGACGCCTACCTCGACGGCGACCTCGGCGAGGCGATGGAGGAGGTCCCGGACGACCTGGTCGACGCCCTGACGCTGTGCGGGACGCCCGCGCGGGTGCGCGAGCGCCTGGAGGACTACCGCAAGGCGGGCGCGACCCGGCTCATCGTCGGACTGAACGCGCCCACCGTGGACGACCGCGCCGACCAGCTCGGGTGGCTGGCCGAGCTCAACGCCTGAGCCCGGCCGACCAGGGTCACGCCCTGCCTCATGCCGGGGCGGGGGCCTGCGGCATCTCCTTCATCCGGGGGATCGGCGACATCGCCAGCACGATCATCGGCACGATCGCGCCGATCAGCGCGGCGGCCAGCACCACCGGCCGCATCCCCACGGCCTCGCCGAGCAGCCCGGCGACCAGCGCGCCGACCGGCGCGGGCACCAGCCCCATCGCCCAGATGGTGGCGATGACCCGGCCGACCAGCTCGCGCGGCGTCGCCGACTGCAGCACGGTGATGTTGTTCACCACGAACACCTGCGTGCACAGCCCGACGAGCAACTGGGAGAGAGCCAGCACGCCGATCGCCAGCCAGAGCGGCCCGCCCGCCAGCGGCACCAGGATGAGCGCGCTGTTGCCGATCACCGTGGACCAGAACATGGTGGGCCCGGGCCCGGCCCGCTTCATCAGCCGCACCGACAGCCACGCCCCGGCGATGGCCCCGACCCCGCCGACCGCGAGCACCCCGCCGACCCAGCCGGCCGGCACGCCGGGACCCTCGATCAGGTACGGGATGAGCAGCGTCTGCAGGATGCCGATGTCGAAGAAGGAGTACACGGCGCTGGCGATGGCGAGTGGCCGGACCACGGGATGGGCCATCACCCAGCCGAACCCGGCCCGGATGGCCGCGATCATGGAGCCGCCGTCGTCGGGCGGCGGCGGGTCCTCGCGCTTGCGGATGGAGACAAGGAACAGCGCCGACAGGACGTAGCTGACCGCGTCCACGATGATGACCAGCGGCGCCGACCGGGTGGCGATGAGGAACCCGGCGAGGCTCGGCCCGACCGCCTTGGACACCGAGTCGCTGAGCTGCAGCTTGCTGTTGCCGTCACCGAGGTGCTCGGGAGCCACCAGCGCCGGCAGGTACGACCGGTAGGCGATCTCGAACAGCACCCCGAAGACGCCCATCACGAGCACGACGACGTACAGCCACCACAGCGTCAGCAGGTCCATGACGAACAGCACCGGCACCGTGGCCAGCATGAACGCGCGGATGACGTCGCTCCAGATCAGCACCGGCCGCCGCCGCATCCGGTCCACCCAGACGCCGACGACGAAGAACAGCACCATCGGCAGCCTGGCCAGCGCGCCGAGCACGCCCATCTCGGCGACGGAGGCGTGCAGCCACAGGTAGGCGACGACCGGCATGGCGAGCACGGTCACCTGGGAGCCGACCAGCGACAGGCTCTCGCCGCTCCACAGCTTGAGGAAGTCGCGGTCGCGCCACAGCGTGGCTGGCTCAGTCGTGGGGGGTGAGGCCATGGTCGATGCTGCTCCTCAGTTCGGCGGCCGCGAGGGCGACCCGGGGCTCGTACATGACGGTGAAGCGCTCGCCGTGGATGGGCGAGATGCGCAGGCGGCCGGTGACGACGTCCCGCCAGCCCATGTCGTCGGGCGGCACGCCCTCGGCGGCGGGGGAGAACAGCAGCACGTCCCCGTCGTAGGGGGCGTGCCGGTAGTGGCCGACGGCGTGCGCGTTGGCGCGGAAGACCTCGACGAACCGGCGGGCCTGGCGCAGGTCGGCGGTGTCGGGCTGCAGGGTGCCGGCCCGGGAGGCGGCGTCGATCACGGCCAGCAGCCGCTCGTCGGGGTTCATCCGGTGCAGCTCGTCCAGGTCGACCTGGACGTTGCCGCCGGCCAGGGCGTGGGTGAGCAGGACGGCGTCGTCCTCCAGCGAGGCGCGCAGCACCGGCTCGTCGGCGTCGGAGTAGAACAGCACGACGAGCGGCACCTCCTCGCCCAGCTTACGCAGCCGGCGGGCGGTCTCCAGGGCGATGTTGCCGCCGATGCAGTAGCCGCCCAGCACGTACGGCCCGTGCGGCCGGACCTCCAGCAGGTGGGCGGTGTAGTCGTCCACCATCTCCGCCAGCGTGGCGTGCGGCCGCTCGCCGGGGGCGAGCCCGGCCGCCTGCACCGCGTACACGGGCTGGTCGGGGCCGAGGTGCCGGGTCAGCGGCAGGTAACGGAAGACCTGCCCGCCGAGCGCGTGGAACAGGAACACCGGGTCACGCTCGCCGGTCGGCCGCAGCGGCACGATCCGCCGCGGCGCGCCGTCGTTGTCCTGCGGGCGGCGCAGCTCGGCGGCCAGCAGGGCGACGGTCGGCGCGGTGAGCACCGCCGACAGCGGCACCTCACGGCCCAGCTCCTTGCGCAGCCGCATGGTGAGGCGCAGGGCCAGCAGGGAGTGGCCGCCGAGGGCGAAGAAGTCGTCGTGCACGCCGATCGCGTCCACGCCGAGCGTCTCCTCCCACAGGGTGGCGAGCCGGGCCTCGAACGGGTCGCGCGGCGGCAGGTACGGCGCCCGCCCGCTCTCGCCGGGATCGGGCAGCGCGGCCCGGTCGAGCTTGCCGTTGGCGGTGACGGGCAGCGCGTCCAGCCGTACCCAGGTGGAGGGGACCATGTGCTCGGGCAGCCGCCTGCGCAGCGCCGGGGCGGGATCGACCGGCCCGTCGCCCTCGGGGACGACGTAGCCGACGAGCCGGTCGCCGCGCAGCACGACGACGGCCGCGCGGACGGCGGGGTCGGCGGCCAGCAGCGCCTCGATCTCGCCGAGCTCGACCCGCTGGCCGCGGATCTTGACCTGGAAGTCGGTCCTGCCGAGGTACTGGACCTCGCCCGAAGGCAGCCAGCGGGCCACGTCGCCGGTCCGGTAGAGGCGGGCGCCGGGCGGCCCGTACGGGTCAGGGACGAACCGTTCGGCGGTGAGCGCGGGCCGGCTCACGTAGCCGCGGGCGAGCTGCACGCCGCCCAGGCAGAGCTCGCCCGGGGTGCCGACGGGCACGCGGCGGCCGTCGGGGCCGAGCACCTCCAGGCGGGTGTTGGCGACGGGCCGGCCGATGGGCACCAGCGGCTCGCCCGGCTCGTACGGATGCCAGGTGACGTCCACGGCCGCCTCGGTGGGCCCGTACAGGTTGTGCAGCCCGGTGCCCGGCAGCCGGTCGTGGCAGCGCGCGGCCAGCTCCGCGCCCAGGGCCTCGCCGGAGCAGATGAGCCTGCGCAGCGGCGGCAGCTCGGGCTCGTCCAGGAACAGCTCCAGCATGGACGGCACGAAGTGCATGGTGGTGACGCCGTGGGCGGCGGCGAGCCCGGCCAGCCTGGCGCCGTCGCGGTGCGCGTCCGGCTCGGCGACCACCAGCCCCGCCCCGGTCATCAGCGGCCAGAACAGCTCCCACACCGACACGTCGAACGACAGCGGCGTCTTGTGCAGCACGCGCTCGTCCGCGCCCAGCCCGAACGCCTCCTGCATCCAGCGCAGCCGGTTGACGATCGCCCGGTGGGACACACCGACGCCCTTGGGCCGGCCCGTGGACCCCGAGGTGAAGATCACGTACGCGAGCGCGTCGGGAGGCACCCGCACCGGCGGCCGGTCCTCCTCCCCGAGGCCGTCGAGGGACAGGGCGACCCCCTCGGGAAGGCCCGCCGCGCCGCCGGTCAGCACTGTGCGCGCCCCCGCGTCCTCGATTATGTACGCCACCCGCTCCGCCGGCAGCCCCGGCTCCAGCGGCAGGTAGGCGGCCCCGGCCCCGAGCACGCCGAGCAGGGCGGGCAGCAGGAGGGGGCCGCGTTCGAGATGGACGCCGACGACGTCGCCGGGCCGGACCCCGGCCGCCGCCAGCCGCGCGGAGACGGCCCCGGCCCGCCCGGCCAGCTCCCGGTAGCTGATCCACGTGCCGTCGTAGCAGACGGCGGGCGCGCCGGGGGTGCGCGCCGCCTGCTCGGCGATCAGCTCGTGCAGCGTCGCCTCCGGCCAGTCGCGGGCGGTGGCGTTCCAGCCGTCGATCGCCGCGGCGTCCCGCCCCAGGTACGGCTCGGCGGGCCGCGGATCCGCGGCCGGATCGGCGGCCTGGCCGAGCGCGGTCAGGTAGTGCTCGCCGATCCGCGCGATCTGCCCGGCCCCGAACTGCCCCCGGTCGTAGGTGAGGGTGAGGTCGAAGCCGCCGTGCTCGCGCGAGCGGCTGAACGCGGCGGCGAACGGCACGTCGGTCTGCTCGAAGAAGTCCTGTCCCACGATTTCGACGCCGGGACCGGCCCCCGGCAGGCCCTGGTAGACGTGGAAGTCGCGGAAGTCGAACAGCACGTCCAGCAGCGGGGACCGGCCCGCGTCCCGCTGGATCTCGAACAGCGGGTAGCGCCGGTGCGGCAGCAGCGCCACCTCCGCCTCGAACACCTGCCGCGCCAGCGCCGCCCACGTCGGCGCGGTCACGTCCAGGCGCAGCGGCACGGTGTTGAGGAACAGCCCGAGCACCTCCTCGCCGGCCTCGCGCTCCGGCCGGCTGTGCGTGACCAGGCCGGTCATCACCTCGCTCGCGCCCGTCACCAGCGCGAGCACCCGCAGGTGGGCGGCCAGCAGCAGGGTGCGCAGCGGCACCGCCAGCTCCCTGGCCGCCGCGCCGAGCCGCTCCAGCAGCTCCGCGGGCAGCGGCAGCCGCAGCACCTCGGCCCCCGGCTCGCCGTGCGGGCCGTGCGAGCGGTGCGAGCCCGGTGAGCCCGGCAGGCGCGGCAGCCGCGTGTCCGGCGCGTCCGCCACCCGCTCCCGCCAGAACGCGCGCGTCTCCGGCGCGGCCACGGCGGCGCGCTCGTCGGCCACCAGCTCGCGGAAGGCCGCGCCGGGCGGGGCGACCGGCAGCGGCTCGCCGGTCAGGTGCCCGTGGTAGCGCCGCAGCAGCTCGGTGACCAGGGCCGCGACACTCCACCCGTCCAGGATGGCGTGGTGGAAGCTCAGGCTGAACGCGAACAGCTCCGCGGCCAGCACGTGCACGTGCGCGCGGGCCAGCGGCGGCGACGCCCAGTCGAACGGCCGCCGCTTCTCCGCCTCCGACCACGCCGCCAGCCGCCGCCCGGCCTCCGGGTCGCCGGACAGGTCCGTCACCTCCAGCGGCAGCGTGGCCGCGCGGTGCACGAGCTGCAACGGCTCGCTGAACCCGGTCAGGTCGAACGAGGTGCGCAGCACGGGATGGCGGGCGGTCACCTCGGCGAGCGCCGCGCGGAACGCCCCGGCGTCGAACCGGCCGCGCAGCGTGATCGTGGTCAGGTCGTGGTAGGTGGCGGCGTCCGGCTCGTACGCGCTGTGGTAGAGCATCCCCGCCTGCAGCGCGGCCAGAGGGTAGGCGTCCTCCAGGCCGCGCGCGGCTCCCGTCGTCACGGTCATCGCGCCTCGCCTTCCAGCAGTCGTGCCAGGTCCTCGGGGTTGAGCAGGCCGAACGGCCGCTCCGGTGGGGCTTGCGCGGGCTCACTCGCCGGTGCGGTGCCCAGCCGCCCGGCCAGCTCCCTGACGGTCTGGTGGCGGAAGAGCTGCTCCAGCCGGACCGCGTACCCGGCCTCGCGCAGGCGGGCGACCACCTTGAGGCTGCGGATGGAGTCGCCGCCGACGGCGAAGAAGTTGTCGTGGGCCGAGACCCGCTCCAGCCCGAGCACACCGCGCCAGGCGGCGGCGACCGCCCGCTCGGCTTCCCCCTCCGGTTCGGCGTGCCCGGCGGACCCGGCGGCGCGCGGGTCGGGGAGCGCGTTCCTGTCGAGCTTGCCGCTGCGGTTGAGCGGCAGCTCGGCGAGCACCGTCCACGTCCTCGGGATCAGGTGGTCGGGCAGCGTGTCCCGCAGCGGCGCCTCCCATCCGCCGCCGGGATCGGCCGGGTCGGCGGGCACCACGTACCCGGCCAGGCGCAATCCGGCGGGGTCGGCGACGGCGCGGACGGCGGCGGCGCGCACGCCCGGCAACGCCGCCAGCGCCGCCTCGATCTCGCCGAGCTCGACCCGCATGCCGCGGATCTTCACCTGGTGGTCGGCGCGGCCGAGGTATTCGATCTCGCCGTCGGGCCGCCACCGGGCCAGGTCGCCGGTGTCGTAGAGCCGCCTGCCCGGCGGGCCGTACGGGTCGGGGACGAACCGCTCGGCCGTCAGCGCCGGTCGGCCCACATAGCCGCGGGCGAGCTGCACGCCGCCGATCCACAGGGTGCCCGGCACCCCGACGGGAACCCGGTTCATGCGCTCGTCGAGGATCTCCAGCCGGGTGTTCGGCACCGGCCGCCCGATCGGGACCGCCCGCTCGCCCGGCTCGTACGGATGCCAGGTGACGTCCACGGCCGCCTCCGTCGGCCCGTACAGGTTGTGCAGCGAGGCGCCGGGCAGCGCGGCGGCGAAGCGGGCGGCGAGGCCGGCGCCCAGCGCCTCGCCCGAGCAGACCACGGTGCGCAGCGCGCCGAGCCGCGCGCCCAGGCCGGGCTCGGCGAGGAAGGCGTCCAGCATCGACGGCACGAAGTGCACCGTGCTGACCGACTCGCGCTCCAGCAGGTCCGCCAGGTAGGCGGGGTCGGCGTGCCCGCCGGGCCTGGCGACCACGAGCCCCGCCCCGGTCATCAGCGGCCAGAACAGCTCCCACACCGACACGTCGAACGAGTACGGCGTCTTCAGCGCCACCCGGTCGTCCCCGGTGAGCCGGAAGGCGTCCTGCATCCAGCGCAGCCGGTTGACGATCGCCCGGTGCGAGACGCCGACGCCCTTGGGCCGGCCCGTGGACCCCGAGGTGAAGATCACGTACGCCAGGTCGTCCGGATGCGGCCGGACGCCGAGCGGCCCGCCGTCCTCGGCGGCGATCGCCCCGGCGTCCCGGTCGAGCAGCACCGCCGGGTCCGGCAGCCGGTGGGCGAGGGCCCCGGTCGTGACGGTCAGCCGCGCGCCCGCGTCGGCCAGCATGCCCGCCAGCCGCCCGGCCGGATGGTCCGGCTCCAGCGGCAGGTACGCCGCCCCGGCCGCGACCACCGCGTGCACGGCGACCACGAGGTCCGCCCCGCGCTCCAGGCACACCCCGACGACCTCCCCGGGGCCCGCGCCGAGCGCCCGCAGCCGCCTGGCCAGCCGGTTCACCCGGCCGGCGAACTCGGCGTAGCTGGTCCAGCCGCCGTCGCAGCCGACGGCGGGCGCGTCCGGGGTGCGGGCGGCCTGCGCGGCCAGCAGCTCCGGCAGGGTCGCGTCAGGGACGGCCGCGCCGGTGTCGTTGGCCCGCCGGATGAGGTCCAGCTCGGCCGGGGTGAGCAGCGGCAGGTCGGCGACCGGCCGGTCCGGCTCGGCGAGCGCGGCGGCGAGCAGGGCGCGGAAGTGGTCGGCGAAGCGCTCCATCCGGTCGTGGTCGAACAGGTCCGTCGCGTAGTGCAGCACGCCCGTGAGCCGGTCGCCGGCCTCCTCGATCACCAAGTGCAGGTCCGCCTGCGTCACCCCCGGATCGACGTCGAGGGTGCGCAGGGCGATCCCGGCGACGTCCGGCGGCGCGGGCGGCACGTTCTGGTAGGCGAGCATCACCTGGAACAGCGGGTTGCGGGCCAGGTCACGCTCCTCGGCCAGCTCCTGCACCAGCACCTCGAACGGCAGCTCGGCGTGCTCGTGCCCGTCCAGCACGCGCTCGCGCACGCGCGCCAGCAGCTCGGCGAAGCTCGGATCGCCGGACAGGTCGCCGCGCAGCACCAGCGTGTTGAGGAAGAGCCCGGCCAGCTCCTCGACGTCCGGATGGGACCGGCCCGAGACCGGCGTGCCGACGGGGATGTCGGTCCGGCCGGTGTAGCGGGCCAGCACCGCCTGGAACGCGGCCAGCACCACCATGAACGGCGTCACCTGCCGCTCCAGCGCCAGCGCGTGCGCCGCCGCCGTCGTCTCCGCGTCGATCGGGAACGTCAGCCGCCGCCCGTCCCCGCTCGCCCGCCCCTGCCGCTGCCGGTCGGCGGGCAGGTCCAGGCCGCCGGGCAGCCCGTCGAGCGCGTCCTTCCAGTACGCCAGGTCCGCCGACCGCTCCGCGACCCGCTCCCGGTGCCAGGCGGCGAAGTCCAGGTAGCGGGCGGGCAACGCCGGCAGCTCGGCGGGGGAGCCGGTGACCCGGGCGCGGTAGAGCTCCATCAGGTCGCGCAGCAGGATCGACAGGCTCCACCGGTCGGCGACGACGTGGTGCAGGGTGAGGTACAGGTTGTGCTCGTGCGTGCCGCGCCGGACCAGCGCGGCCCGCGCCAGGGGCCCGGCGGTCAGGTCGAAACGGTGCCGCGCCTCCTCCCGGCCCACGTCCTCGCCGGTGAGGACGGCCAGCCGGGGCCTGCGGTCGCCCTCGCGCAGGACGGGCTCGCCGTCCTCGTCCGCGACGACCAGACGCAGGGCGTCGTGCCGGTCCACCAGGTCGTCGAACGCGGCCGTCAGCGCGGCCACGTCCAGCGGGCCGGTCAGCCGCTCCGCCCAGGCGACGTTGTAGGCCGGGTTGCCGGGGTCGAGCTGGTCGAGGAACCACAGGCGGGCCTGCGCGTGCGAGGGCCGTACCGGCCCGGCGGGCGCGGGCGGGATCGGCTCCGGCTTGCCGCCCGCGCCGCCGAGGAGCGGGGCGAGGGCCGCGACGGTCGGGGTCGCGAAGCAGCGCCGCAGCGTCACCTCGGCCCCGTACGCCTCCCGCAGCCGCACCACCAGCCGCATGGCCAGCAGCGAGTGCCCGCCGAGGGCGAAGAAGTCGTCCTCCACCCCGAAGTCGTCGCGGCCGAGCAGCTCGGCCCAGACGCCGTGCAGGACGCGCTCGCCGGGCGTGCGCGGCGCCACGAACCCTCCGCTCTCCGTCGTGGCCCGTGGCGGGGGGAGCGCGTTGCGGTCGAGCTTGCCGCTGGGCAGGACGGGGAGGTCGGTGAGGGTGACGAAGGCGGCGGGGATCATGCTGTCGGGGAGGCGGGCGCGCAGGTGGGCGCGTAAATCGTTCTCGTCGGTGGCGCCGGTGGTGTAGGCGACGAGTCCGCGTCCGCCGGGGGCGTCGTCGCGTACGGTGACGACGGCGCGGTGGACGGCGGGGTGTTCGGTGAGGACGGCGGCGATCTCGTCGGGTTCGATGCGGACGCCGCGGATCTTGACCTGGTGGTCGAGCCGCCCGAGGTATTCGAGGTGGCCGTCCGCATGACGGCGGACGAGGTCACCGGTGCGGTAGAGCCGCCCGCCGGGCGGCCCGAACGGGTCGGGGACGAACCGCTCGGCGGTGAGCGCGGCCCGCCGGTGGTAGCCGCGGGTGACCCCGGCCCCGCCGAGCAGCAGCTCGCCGGGCACCCCGACCGGCACCGGCCGCAGCTCCCGGTCCACCACGTACGCCGTGGTGTTGGCGACCGGCCGGCCGATCGAGCCGCCCCGCCCGTCGGTGACCCGCCGCCTGGTGGACCACACGGTGGTCTCGGTGGGGCCGTACAGGTCCCACACCTCGCCGGCGACGCCGAGCAGGCGGTCGGCGAGCGGGCCGGGCAGCGCCTCGCCGGTGCTGATCACGCGCGGCACCCCGTGGGCGAGCGCGGGCAGCAGCCCCTCCAGGACCGACGGCGTGGCCTGCACGGTGTGCAGCCCGCCGCGCCGGATCAGCTCGTGCACCCGCTCGACCTCGGTCGCCGAGGCGAGCACGACCGTCCCGCCGGTGACCAGCGGGCCGAAGAGCTCGATCATCGCGATGTCGAACGACACCGACGTCAGGAACAGGAACCGCGCGCCGGGCTCCAGCCCGGGCCGCTCGCGCACGTCGCCGAGCAGGCTCACCAGCCCCCGGTGCGGCACCACGACGCCTTTGGCCCGGCCGGTGGAGCCGGAGGTGTAGATCAGGTACGCGGCCTGATCAGGATGGAACGCCGGCTCGGGCCCCGGACCGGCCTCCCAGGTCGCCTGGTCCAGGAGAAGTACCCGCGCGGTGCCCGGCAGGCGGTCCCGCAGCGCCGCGACGGTGAGCACCAGGGCGGCGCCCGAGTCGGCGACGAGCTCCTCCAGGCGGCCGGGCGGGTACCCGGGGTCCAGCGGCACGTAGCAGCCGCCCGCCTTCAGCACGGCCAGCAGCGCCACCACCAGGTCAGGGTCGCGCGGCAGGCACACGCCGACCCGCGTCTCCCCGCCGACGCCGAGCGCCCGCAGCTCGGCGGCCAGGCCGTTCGCGCGGGACTCCAGCTCCGCGTACGTGAGCACGGCCCCGTCCTCGCCCTCGACGGCGCACGCGCCGGGCGAGCGGGCGGCCTGCTCGGCGACCAGGTGGTGGATGCCGCGCTCCGGGTAGGGGACGGTGGCGCCGTTCCAGGCGTGCAGGGTGTCGTGGAGCTCGGCCGCGTCCATGAGCGGCAGCTCCGACAGCCGCAGGTCCGGCGCGGCGACGGCGGCCCCCAGCAGCGTGCGCAGGTGCGCGGCCAGGCGGCCGGCCCGGTCGTCGTCGAACAGGTCCGTCGCGTAGTCGAGCACGCACAGCAGCGAGCCGTCCTGGCGCTCCTCCACGATCAGGTCCAGGTCGAACATGGCGGTGCCGGGCCGCACGTCCAGGCGTTCCAGGCGCAGGCCGGGCAGCTCGGCCGGCGGCGCGGGCGTGTTCTGGTAGGCGAGCATGACCTGGAAGAGCGGGTTGCGGGACAGGTCCCGGCCGCTCGACAGCTCCTCCACCAGCGTCTCGAACGGCAGCCCCGCATGGTCGAACGCGTCCAGCGTCCGCTCCCTGGCGCGGCGTACCAGCTCGGTGAAGGCCGGGTCGCCGGACAGGTCGCCGCGCAGCACCACCGTGTTGAGGAACAGGCCGACGGTCTGGTCCAGGGAGGCGTCCGGCCGGGTGGAGACCGGCGTGCCGATCGGGATGTCGGGCTGCCCGGTGTAGCGGGCGAGCAGCGCCTGCAACCCGGCGAGCAGCACCATGAACGGCGTGGCGCGCTGCCCGGCGGCCAGGGCGCGCAGGCCGGCGGTGAGCTCGGCGTCCAGCTCGAACAGCAGGCGGCGGCCCCGGTTCGACTGCATCGGCGGGCGCGGCCGGTCGGCGGGCAGGTCGAGCGCGTCGGGCAGGCCGCCGAGCGCCGCCCGCCAGTAGGCCAGGTCGCGCTCCCGCGACGGGCGGTCGCGCTGCCAGGCCACGTAACCGGCGTACGGCGCGGGCGGCGGAGGCATCGGCTCGCCGCTGTAGAGCCGGAACAGGTCGCGGAACAGGATCGCCACCGACCAGCGGTCGGCCAGGATGTGGTGCAGGGTCAGGATCAGCCGGTGCTCGCCGGGTGCGACGCGCAGCAGACGGGCCCGGGTCAGCGGGCCGGCGCTCAGGTCGAAGGCGAACCGGGCCTCCTCGCGGGCGGCGGCGTCGGCCTCGGCGGCCGACATCTCCTCGACCCGCAGCACGGGCCGCACCGGGCCGGGGCCCTGCCGGGGCTCGCCGTCACGGGTCCCGACGACGTGGGCCAGGATCGGGTGCCGCTCCACGAGCGCGTCGAACGCCGCCGCCAGCGCGGCCGCGTCCAGATCGCCCACGATCCGGTAAGCCCACGACAGGGTGTAGGCCGGATTGCCCGGATCAAGCTGATCGACCACCCAGAGCCGCCGCTGCGCATCAGACAGCGCCCCGTCTGCTGGAGCCCCGTCGGGGAGCGTCCCGCCCGGCGATGCCAGTGCTCCGCCCGCCGGCGCCTCGGCAGGGGACTCGGCGTCCGGGCCGGGTCGCTTGCCCGCGCGGGCGCGCGCGAGGCGGGCCTCCAGTGCGGCGCGCTGTTCCGGGCTGAGCCCGGCCAGCCGCGCCCGTACCCCGTTCGCGTCGCTCACCGCTCCTCCTCCAGCAGTTCCAGCAGGCCGGCCTCGCTCAGCCCTTCTTCGAGCACCGCCAGCGCCTGCTCCTCGACGGTCGTCGCGTCGAAGCAGCGCCGCAGCGGCAGCTCCACCCCGAACGCCGCGTCGATCCGCCCGATGAGCCGCACCACGAGCAGCGAGTGCCCGCCCAGCGCGAAGAAGTCGTCCGTCACCCCGACCCGCTCCCGCCCCAGCAGCTCGGCCCAGATGCCGGCCAGCGTCTCCTCCATCGGCGTGCGCGGCGCCACGAATCCTGCGCTCTCCGCCGTGGCCTGCGGTGGGGGGAGCGCGTCGCGGTCGAGCTTGCCGCTGGGCAGGACGGGAAGCTCGGTGAGGGTGACGAACGCGGCGGGGATCATGGCGTCGGGGAGGCGGGCGCGCAGATGCGCGCGCAGATCGGCCTCTTCACCGGCACCGGTGGTGTAGGCGACGAGTCCGCGTCCGCCGGGGGCGTCGTCTCGTACGGTGACGACGGCGCGGTGGACGGCGGGGTGTTCGGTGAGGACGGCGGCGATCTCGTCGGGTTCGATGCGGACGCCGCGGATCTTGACCTGGTGGTCGAGCCGCCCGACGTACTCCAGCTGACCGTCCGCATGACGGCGGACGAGATCGCCTGTGCGGTAGAGCCGTCCGCCCGGCGGCCCGAACGGGTCGGGGACGAACCGTTCGGCGGTGAGCGCGGCCCGCCGGTGGTAGCCGCGGGTGACCCCGGCCCCGCCGAGCAGCAGCTCGCCGGGCACCCCGACCGGCACCGGCCGCAGCTCCCGGTCCACCACGTACGCCGTCGTGTTCGCCAGCGCCTCCCCGATCAGCATCACGTCAGGGGAGCGCGGCACCCGGTACGCCGTGGACCAGATGGTCGTCTCCGTGGGCCCGTAGAAGTTCCACAGCTCCCCGGCGACCTCCAGCAGCCGCGCCGCCAGTGCGACGGGCAGCGGCTCGCCGCCCAGGATGACGCGCGGCACCCCCGGCGGCAGGTGCTCCACCGCCAGGCTCGCCACCGACGGGGTGAGCTGCACCAGGTCCGCGTCCTCGGCGGCCCGGCGGAGCTCCTTGGGGGTGCGGGCGGCGTCCTCGGGCGCGATCACGAGCGTGCCGCCGGACAGCAGCGGCGTGAAGATCTCCAGCGCCGCGATGTCGAACGACAGCGACGTCAGATACAGCGCGCTGCCGCCGCCCAGCCGCCGGATCACGTCCGTGACCAGGTTGACCACGCCCCGATGCGGCACCTGCACCCCTTTGGGCCGCCCGGTGGAGCCGGAGGTGTAGATCAGGTAAGCGAGGTGATCGGGCCCCACCGACGACACCGGAGCCGTGGGCCGCGCCGGCTCCGGCCCGTCCAGCAGCAGCGCCGGCGGCCGCTCCACCGGCAGCCGGTCGAGCTGCGCCGACTCCGTGACCAGCAGCGCCGCGCCGGAGTCGGCCAGCAGGTACGCCAGCCGCTCCGCCGGGTACGCCGCGTCCAGCGGCAGGTAGCACCCGCCCGCCCGCAGCACCGCGAGCAGCGCGACGACCTGGGGCACCCCGCGCGGCAGGCACAGCGCCACGCACGTCTCGGCCCGCACGCCCGCCGCCGCGAGCCGCCCGGCCAGCGCTGCGGCGCGGGCGTCCAGCTCGGCGTAGGTCAGCTCCTCGCCGTCCGGCCCGCGCACCGCCACCGCGCCGGGGGTGCGGGCCGCCTGCTCGGCGACCAGCTCGTGCAGGGTCCGCTCCGGGTACGCCGCCGCCGTGCCGTTCCAGCGGGTCAGCAGCTCGTGCCGCTGCGCCGCCGTCATCAGCGGCAGCTCCGACAGCCGAGTGCCGGGATCGGCGGCGGCCTCCAGCACCAGCAGGTACGCCTCCGCCAGGCGGGCGATCGTGGCGGCGTCGAACAGCTCGGTGCTGTACTCGAAGTAGACGCCGGCGCCGTCGGCGGTCCTGACGACGTCCACGTTCAGGTCGAGCTGGGCGGTGCCGTTCGGGAACTGGCCGCGCGTGCTCATCGGCAGCAGGTTGAACCCCACCTGGTAGAGCGGCGTGCGGCTGGTGTCGCGTACCGGCTGGAGCGCCTCCACCAGCCGGTCGAACGGCGCCTCGGCGTGGTCGAGCGCGTCCAGCACGGTCTCGCGCACCCGATCCAGCAGCTCGCCGAACTCCGGGTCGCCGCCGAGGTCGGTACGCAGCACCAGCGTGTTGACGAACATGCCGAGCAGCGGCTCGAACTCCGGCAGCTCGCGCCCGGCGACGGGCGTGCCGACCACGACGTCGTGCTGGCCGGCGTACCGGGACAGCACCGCCTTCAGCCCCGCGAGCAGCACCATGAACAGCGTCGCCCCGCGCCGCCTGGCCAGCGCTTCGAGCGCGCCGGTCAGGCCGGCGGGCAGCGCCAGGTGGTGCTCGGCCCCGGCGTGCCCGCGCACCGCCGGGCGGGGCCGGTCCGTGGGCAGCCCGAGGTCGGCCGGCAGGCCGGCGAGCCGGTCCCGCCAGTGGCCGAGCTGGGCGGCGAGCACCCCGCCCGCCAGGTGCTCGCGCTGCCAGGCGGCGTAGTCGGCGTACTGGACGGGCAGCTCGGGCAGCCGGGGCGGCCTGCCCTCGGCCCAGGCCGCGTCCAGCTCCTCCAGCTCGGCCGCGAAGTTCGTGGCCGAGCGGGCGTCGAACACGGCGTGGTGCACCACGAACACCAGCCGCTGCGCGGCCCCGCCCGGCATCCGCACCAGGTGCGCCCGCCACAGCGGCGCCCGCTCCAGCGCGAACGGCCGCCGCGCCAGCTCCCGCGCCAGCGCGCCGAACTCGCGCTCGGCCCGCTCGGGCGGCAGTCCGCGCAGGTCGGTCCGGGGGAGTGTGACCGGCAGCTCGACCTGGACGACCTGGACGAGCTCCCCGTCCTCGACCGCGAGGGCGGTGCGCAGCGTCTCGTGCCGCCGGACCAGCTCGCGCAGCATCCGCTCGCAGCGGTCCGGATCGTCCCGTTCGGGCAGCTCGATCACGGCGTTGATGTGGTACGCGGGCGCGCCGGGATCGAGCCGCGCCAGGAACCACAGCCGTTCCTGGGCGAACGAGGCGGGAAAGGCGTACGTGCCGGTCACCTGGGCCGCTCCTCTACTGCCCCAGGGCCTCGCGCAGGCTGCGCGGGCGCATGTCGGTCCAGACCCGTTCGACGTGGTCGAGGCAGTCCTGCTTCGCCCCCGAGAAGCCTTCCTCCCGCCAGCCCGCGGGCAGCGGGCGGTCGGCGAACCAGATGGAGTACTGCTCCTCGTCGTTGACCACGACCTTGTACGTGCCGTCCGTCATGTCAGCGCCTTTCCTCTCGGGGCAGCCTGGTGATCGTCGCGGGCCGTGCGGGGGCGTCCTCGCCGCGCAGCTCCTCCACCAGCGCGGCCATCCCGGCCACGGTGGGCACCTGGAAGAGGCTGCGCATCGGCAGCCGGACGCCGATCTTCTTCCTGATGAGCGCGATGAGCTGGACCGCCACCAGCGAGTTGCCGCCCAGCTCGAAGAAGTCCTGCTCGACGCTGACCCGGCGGGCGCCGAGCACCTCGCCCCACAGCCCGGCGAGCGTGCTCTCCAGGTCGTTGCGCGGGGCCACGTGGTCGTCGCCCGCGGCGCCGCCGTCGCCGGTCGCGGCGGCGGCGTCCAGCTCGTCGGCCACGGTGTCCTGGGTCAGCTCGCGCACCCCGGCCACGAACTCGGGCAGCGCGGTGGCGTTCACCACGACCTGGCTGCCGAGCCCGGCGGCGAGCAGCCGGCGGAACGCCTCGGCGCCGTCGGCGGGCGGGATGCCGCGCCTGGCCCCGTCGAGGTCGAGGGCGACGCCCGCGGTCGCGGACTCCTCCTTGACCGGCACGGCCTCGGCGGCGTTCCTGGCGCCCTCGCCGACGGTCCTGGTCATCGACTGCCGGTCCACGCGCCGCAGCACGAAGTCGGAGATGTCCACCACGGGCTCGCCGGCGTCGTCGTACAGGGTGAGGTCGGCGGCCAGCACCTCGCCGCCGCCGGTGTCGCGCAGCCGCGCGTGGCTCCACAGCGTGGCGGGCAGCGGGCCGCGCACGGTGATGCGGCCGTAGCCGAGCGGCAGGTAGCTGTGCTCGCCGGAGACGGCCACGAACGCGGTCGCCTCGTCCAGCAGCGCCGGGTGCAGCGGCAGCGCGGCCAGCTCGGCGGCCACGTCGGGGACGGCCACCAGGTGGGCGAGCTGCTCGTCGCCGCCGAGCCGCACCTCGCGCAGGCTGCGCCAGCGCGGCCCGAACGTGACCAGCCCGGACGCCGAGGCGAACGGGTCGGCCGCGCCGGAGCCGTACGTGCAGCGGGCCCGCACCTCGGCCAGGTCCGCGGCGGGCTCGCCGGCCGCCACCCACGCCGCCGAGCCGCGCGCGTGCGTCACCGGCTCGCCGCCGGCGGAGCTGACCACCTCGAAGTCCATGCCGTCGCCCGCCGGGGTGAGCAGCACCCGCAGCTCCGCGCTGGTGCCCTCGGCGACCGGCAGCGGCGCGACGAAGGCGACGTCGCGCAGCTCGATCGCGTGACCGGGCCCGGGGCTCGGCACGGCCGCCTCGAACGCCGCCCGCGCCGTCTCCAGGTAGCCGGTGCCCGGCATCACCGGCACCCCGGCCACCCGGTGCTCGCCGAGCACCCAGTGCGTCTCCGGCGACAGGGTGGCGGCGTACCAGGGGCGGCGGCCGGCGCTCTCGTGCCGGTGCCCGAGAATCGGGTGCTCCAGCCGGGTGACCCGGTCGCCGCGTTGCAGGGCGCGGAACGCCACCGGCGCGGCCACCTCGGCGGCCATGCCGACCTCCAGCCAGGCCCCCCAGTTCACCGACACGACCCGGCCCGGCCAGACGTGCGCGTACGCGTCCATGAACGCGTTGGCCCCGCAGTAGTCCACCTGGCCGAACCCGCCCGCCACGGCGGTCACCGAGGAGCAGAGCAGCACGAAGTCGAGCGGCAGGTCGCCGAACACCTCGCGCAGCGCCGCCGTCCCCGCGAGCTTGGGCCCCATGACGGCGTCGGCGGCCCCCCGCTCCTTGACCTCGGCCATGCCGCCGCCGGGCACCCCGGCCGCGTGCACGATCCCGTCGATCCGGCCGAACCTGGCGAGGGCGTCGTCCCGGACCCGGCGCAGCGACGCGGGGTCGGTCACGTCGGCGGACAGCACGACCACCTCGGCGCCCGCCCGCTCCATCCGGCGGACGGCGGCCACCGCGCGCCTGGTCCGCTCCGGCGCGCCGTCGAGCGCGTCCCACTCCTCGCGGGGCGGCAGCCCGGTCCTGCCGAGCAGCACCAGCCTGGCCGCGGTGCGCCGGGCCAGGTCCTCGGCCAGGGTCAGGCCGATGCCGCCGAGGCCGCCGGTGATCACGTACACGCCGTGCCGGCGCAGCGGGTCGTCCTGCGGCGGCAGCGGCACCGGCGCGAACGCGCGCACCCAGCGGCGGCCGGCGCGCAGCGCGACCGGGGACGGCGGCACGCCCTCCTCCGGCTCGCCGGGCTCGGCGGCCAGCTCCGCCAGCAGCTTCGCGGCGTCGTACGGCCCCGGCTCCAGATCGACATGCCGGGCCGTCAGCCAGCGGGCCTCCAGCGGGACCACGCCCGTGATCCCGGCGACCGTGGCGTGCTCCGGCCGCGACACGTCCCCGCCGATGACGCCCTGCGTGCCGGCGGTCACGATGTCCAGGTGGACCGGCGTCTCCCGCTCGGCCCCCGCCATCGCCTGCACCAGCGCCAGCAGGCTGTGGAAGCCGAGCTCCTGGGCCGCGGTGACCTGCTCGGCGGTCGCGGCCGGAGCGCCGTCCAGCGCCCAGGCGTGCACGACGCGGGCCGGCACGCCGGTCGCGGCCAGCAGCGCCTCGTAGTCGTCACGCTCGGCCGGCCGGACGGTGACCGTCCCGTCGGGGCCGACGCCGTACGCCTCGCCCGGCACCACCCGGACCGCGTCCGCGCCGGCCGCCCGCAGCCCGTCCAGCAGCGGCCCGGCGGCCGGTCCCGCGAACACCAGGCAGCGCAGCCCGGCGAGCGCCGCCGTCCCGGCCGGGGCGACCGGCTCCTGCCGCCAGGCCGGCACCGAGAACCACTCCTCCAGCGGCAGCGCCCCCGCGCGCGGCGGCCGGGGGAAGACCAGCTCGGGATCGAAGTCGGTGCGCACCCAGTGCTCGGCCCGCTCGTACGGGTACGCAGGCAGCGGCACCCGGCGGGCGGGCTCGGCCAGCGCGTCGGTGTCCAGCGGCACGCCCGCCGTCCACAGCGCCCCGGCCGTCGCGTACAGCACCTCCAGGTCGGACTTGCCGTCGGCGGGGCCCGGCAGGCTGGCCAGCGGGCGCGGCGCCGTCTTGGGGAGCTGGTTGCGCGCCAGCCCGGCGAGCTGCCGTCCCGGGCCGCACTCCACCAGCCGCCACTCGCCCTCGGCGGCGAGCGTCGCCACGCAGTCGCCGAACCGGACGGCCTCGCGCACGTGCCGCGTCCAGTAGGCGGGGTCCGTGGCCTGCTCGGCGGTGATCCAGGCGCCGGTGACGTTCGACAGGAACGGCAGCGCGGGCGCGTGCCGGGCCGCGGCGGCGACCGCCTCGTGGAAGTCGCCGAGTATCGGGTCCATCATCGCCGAGTGGAAGGCGTGCGAGGTGCGCAGCGCGGTGTGCTGGACGCCGGCCTCGTCGAGCCGGGCGGCGTAGGCGGCGACCAGCTCGCCGGGACCGGCGACGACGCACGTGCCGGGGCCGTTGACGGTGGCGATCGACAGGCCGTCCGGCAGATCCCCGCGCACCTCCGCCTCGTCGAGGCGCACCGCGAGCATCGCGCCCGAAGGCACGCTCTGCATGAGCCGGCCACGGACGGCGACCAGGCGCAGCGCGTCCGGCAGGGAGAAGACGCCTGCGACGGTCGCGGCGACGTACTCGCCGATGCTGTGCCCGATCATCGCGGCCGGCTCCACGCCCCACGAGCGCCACAGGGACGCCAGCGCCCACTCCAGCGTGAACAGCGCCGGCTGGGTGAGCTCCGTCTGCCGCAGCCGCTCGTCGGCGGCCTCCCGCTCGTCGTCGCCCGGGAACAGCAGGGTGCGCAGGTCCAGGCCCAGCTCCTCGCGCAGGATCGCGGCGCACTCGTCCACGGCGGCGGCGAAGGCCGGCTCGGTGCGGTAGAGGCCCGCCCCCATGCCCGCGTACTGCGCGCCCTGGCCGGAGAACAGCCAGGCCACCTTCGGCGTGCCCGCCCGGCCCTTCACCACCCGGCGCGGCGTGGTCAGCGCCGCGACCGCGTCGGCCGTGTCGGTGGCCACCACGGCGGCGCGGTGCGCGTACCGGCGGCGGGACCGCAGCGTGTGCGCCACGTCGGCCAGGTCGAGCTCCCGCCCCTCCAGATGGCCGGCCAGCCGGGCCGCCGTGGCCTCCAGCGCCGACGGGGTCCGCGCCGACAGCAGCAGCAGGTGGGCCGGGCGCGGCTGCGCCGTGGGCAGCGGCGCGGGCGGCGCCTGCTCGACCAGCACGTGCGCGTTGGTGCCGCCGATCCCGAACGAGCTGACGCCCGCCCGGCGCGGGAAGCCGTTCGTCTCCCACTTCGTCAGCGACGAGACCACCCGGAACGGGTTGGAGCCGAAGTCGATGCGCGGGTTCGGCGTCTCGAAGTTGAGGCTCGGCGGGATCAGGCCGTGCTCCAGCGCGAGCACCGTCTTGATGAAGCCCGCGATGCCCGCCGCCGGGCCCAGGTGGCCGATGTTGGTCTTGACCGAGCCGAGGCCGCACCAGCCCGCCTCGTCGGTGCCGGCGCCGAGCACGCTGGACAGGGCCGACACCTCGATCGGGTCGCCCAGCGAGGTGCCGGTGCCGTGCGCCTCCACGTAGGTGATGGTGCGCGGGTCGATCCGCGCGACGCCGAGCGCCTGCGCGACCGCGGCCGCCTGGCCCTCGGCGCTCGGCGCGGAGAAGCCCATCTTGGTGGCGCCGTCGTTGTTGATCGCGTTGCCGATCACCACGGCCCGGATGTGGTCGCCGTCGGCGAGGGCGTCCGACAGGCGCTTCAGCACCGCCATGCCGCCGCCCCCGCCCCAGATCGTGCCGGCCGCGGCGGCGTCGAACGCCCGGCAGTGCCCGTCGGGCGCGTAGATGCCGTCCTGGTGGAACTGGTACCCCCACTCGGCGGGCAGCTCCAGCGAGGCGCCGCCGGTCAGCGCCATGTCGCACTCGCCGGTGCGCAGCGCCTCGCACGCCACGTGCAGCGCGACCAGCGACGAGGAGCACGCCGTGTGCAGGGTCACGCTGGGGCCGCGCAGGTCCAGCTTGTACGACACCATGGTGGCCAGGTAGTCGGGGTGGTTGCCGGTGTAGACGGCGAGGTTGCCGACGGAGGCGAACACCTTCTTGTTCGGCCGGATGTACATCCACTGGTACTCGTCGGAGCCGATCGCCCCGTACACGCCGATCTCGCCCGGATAGCGGGCCGGATCGTAGCCCGCGTCGTCCAGCGCGCTGCTGGCCAGCTCCAGGAACATGCGCTGCTGCGGGTCGCGCAACTCCGCCTCGCGCGGCGACATGCCGAAGAAGGCCGCGTCGAGCGCGCCGTAGCCGTCGGCGATCGAGCACGCCCTGACGAACGTCGGATCGTCCAGCAGGTAGTCGGGCACGCCGAGCGCCGCCTGCTCCTCGCGGGTGTAGAAACGCACCGACTCGACGCCGCCGACCAGGTTGCGCCAGTACGCGGGCACGTCCTCGGCGCCCGGGAGACGGCAGGCCAGGCCGACGACCGCGATCGGCTCGACCCCTGGCCCCTCGTCGTCGTGGTTCAGCTCAGCGGTCATCAGTCACTCTCCCGTCTGGCCCGGTGGGGCCGAGTTGAGGGGCGTGCCCTGCGCGCCGCGACCCGCCGCGCGGCGCGCTCCGCACCCGGCGTACGCCGCTCGCCGTCGAGGTGCGCGGCGAGCGTCCGTACGGTCGGGAAGCGGAACAGGTCCACGATCGGCACCTCGCGGCCGAGTGCGGCGGCGAGGCGGGCCTGGACCTGAGCGGTGGCGAGCGAATGCCCGCCGATCTCGAAGAAGTTCGCGTCGGCCGCCACCCGCGGCAGGCCCAGGACCTCCCGCCAGACGCCGGCGACCAGCCGCTCGGTCGCGGTGGCCGGCTCCTGCCCCGGCCCGGCCGCGGCGCGCGGGGGAGGGGCGGGCAGGGCGGCCCGGTCCACCTTCCCGTTCGGCGTCAGCGGCAGCGCCGGCAGCAGCACCAGCTCGGCCGGCACGGCGTAGTCGGGCAGGCGGGCCGCGAGATGCCGGCGCAGCTCCCCGGCCTGCACGGCCGCGCCGGCGGGCACCGCGTAGGCGTGCAGCACCGGCCCGCCGGGCTGCTCGGCCGCCCGCGCCGCCGCCGCCAGGACGCCGGGGTGCGCGGCCAGCGCCGCCTCCACCTCGCCCAGCTCGACCCGGTGGCCGCGGATCTTCACCTGCCCGTCGGCCCGCCCAGCCGGCACCACCCGGCCGTCGGGGTCGTAGCGGCCGAGGTCGCCGGTGCGGTAGCGGGCGGGCCCGCCGCCGGGCTCCCCGCTGAAGCGGCTCCTGGTCAGCTCGTCGTCGCCCGCGTACGCCTGCGCCAGGCGGCGGCTGCGCACCACCACCTCGCCGAGTTCCCCCACGGCCGCGGGCGCGCCGCCGGCGTCGAGCACCAGCAGCTCCGCCCCGTCCACCCCGTGACCGACCGGGACCGGGTCGCCGCTCGCGCCCACCTGTCCGGTGAGCTCGTGGACGGCCTGCGCCTGAGGCGTCTCGGTGGTGCCGTAGGCGTTCACCAGGCGGGCCTTCGGCGCGACCGCCGCGAACCTGGCCACGTCCGCGAACGTCAGCCGGTCCCCGCCGAACACCACCAGCCGCAGGTCGGGCAGCTCCACCCCGGCCGCGGCGATCAGCGTGGCGAGCTGCGGCGTCACGTGCGCCACCGTGATCGCCCGCTCCCGTAGCCACGCCGCGAGCCGCGCCGGGTCCCGCACCCGGTCCTGCGCCGGCACGTGCAGCGTCGCCCCGAGGGTGAGCGGCGTCCAGACGTCCCGCAGCAGCGGATCGTGCGCCAGCCCGGCCAGCAGCGCGAACCGGTCGTCGGCGGTCAACGCGAACTCGGCCGCGTACCAGTCCAGGAACCGGGCCAACGGCTCCTCAGCCGCCACCACCGGCTTCGGCTCACCGGTGGTCCCGGACGTGAACGCCAGATACCCCCGCTCCGCGAGCGTCACCCTCCCGACCCCCTCACCGGCCGAACCGTCAGTGCCGGAGGACTCGGTGGTGGGCCGGGGGTATCGGTCCGGCTCGGGCGACTGGGCCAGTTCGGGAGGCGGGGTCGGTTCGGGGGACCGGTCCGGCCCGGACGAGCTGGCCAGGTCGGGGGACCGGGTTGGTTCGGGCGAGACGGCCAGTTCGGGGGACCCGGCCGGCTGGGGCGGCCACGCCAGCTCGGGCAGCCAGGCCAGCTCGGCCGGGACGGTGACGCCGGGGCAGGTGATCAGCGCGCGGGCCCCGGCGGCTCGCGCCTGGGCCGCGAGGCGCGCGGCCGGCAGGGCGGGGTCCAGCACGGCCCAGCGCCCCCCGGCCCCCAGGACGCCCAGCATCAGCGCGGGCAGCTCGCACGTCCGGGCGGCCAGGATCGCCACCACCGCCCCCGACCCCACTGCGGTGGCCACGGACTCCGCGACCGCGCCCGAGAGCCGGACCAGCCCGGCGTAACTGAGCGCACGATCCTCACCGGCGACCGCCACCCGGCCGCTCCCGGCGTGGCCGAGGACCCGTTCCACCACGCCGGGCCCGTTCCAGCCGGGAAGGGGACGGGTGCCGTCCGGGAGGCGGACGCGCTCCGATCCGGGCGGAGGGCGGAGGGACGCGCGTCGCACCGGCAGCTCAGGAGCGGCGACCAGGTCGCCGAGCAGCCGCAGGTAGCCGGCCAGCAGCTCCTCGATCCGCTCCCGGCGGAACAGCCGCGGGTTGTACGCGGCCTGCAGCACGTACCGCCCGTCGCGTTCCCCGACGTACAGGGTCAGGTCGAACAGCGCACCCGGCAGCCCCGGCGGCAGCGGGACGGCCGTGACGCCGGGCAGCTCCAGCCGCGGCTCGGCGAAGTCGTACATGTTGAACAGCACCTGGACCAGCGGGTTCCTGGACAGGTCACGGCCGGGCCCGAGCCGGTCGACCAGCCGCTCCAGGTGCACGTCGAGATGGGCGAGCGCGCCGGACAGCGTCTCCTGGCAGCGCGTCACGTGCGCCGCGAAGCTCGCGCCGTCCTCGACGCGCAGCCGTACCGGCAGCACCTGCACCAGGCACCCGACCAGCGGGTGGAAGGCCGGGTCGCGCCGATCGGCGACGGGGGCGCCGACGATCAGGTCGTGCTGCCCGGTGAGCCGCCGCAGCACCTGCCCGAACGCCGCCAGCAGCACCGCGTACGGCGTGCTGCCGAGCCGCGCGGCCAGCGCCCGCACGCCGTCGCTGACGGCCGCCCCGGCCTCGGCCGCCGCGCCGGCCCCCTCGAACGTCTGCACCGCCGGGCGCGGATGGTCGCGCGGCAGGTCGAGCACGGCGGGCGCGCCCTCCAGGTGCCGCCGCCACCACTCCAGGCTCGCCTCGCCGTCCCGCCCGCCGAGGTAGGCGGTGTACCCGCCGAACGAGGTGCGCAGCGGCGCGAACGCCGCCTCACGGTAGGCGCGCCCGAGGTCGTCGTAGAGCACCCGCTGCGACCAGCCGTCGAACACCAGGTGGTGCGCCGTGATCGCCAGCACGTGCTCCTCGGCGGCGACGCGCAGCAGCCGGGCCCGCCACAGCGGCCCCGCCGCCAGGTCGAAGGCGATCCGGGCCTCCTCCGCCAGCCGCTCGCCGACCTCCGCCTCCGTCACGTCCTCCACGGGCAGCGGCACCGGGCCGGGCGGCGACACGGCGACGGCCGGCACGCCGCCGGACTCCGGGACGCGCCACCGCAGCACCTCGTGCCGCTCGGCCACCGTCGCCAGGGCGGCCCGCAGGGCGGCGACGTCCAGCGGCCCGGACAGTCGCTGCGCCATCGCGATGTTGTGCGCGGGCGTGCCGGGCGCCAGCCGCTCCACGAACCACATCCGGCGCTGCACCGCCGACAGCGCGGCCGGCGCCGTGGCGAGCGGTTCGTCCCGCGCGGGCGGGGCCAGCTCGGCCAGGCGGGCGATGCCGGCGACGGTACGGCCCGCGAGCACGTCCCTGACCTCGATCTCCTTGCCGAGCCTGGCCCGCAGCAGCGCGGCCAGGCGCATGGCCACCAGCGAGTGACCGCCGCACGCGAAGAAGTCGTCGTCCGGCCCCGGCTCGGCCCCGGCCCCGAACGCCTCCGCCCACGCCGCCGCGACCCTGCGCTCCACCCCGCTCCCGCCGGCCTCCGGGGCCGCGCCGTCCGCTGGGGACTCGTCCCGCCGGGCGCGCAGGGCCGCCATGTCGATCTTGCCCGCCACGGTCAGCGGCAGCGCCGCCAGCCGCACCACCCGGGTCGGCGCCATGTACGCCGGCATGCTCTCCAGGCAGTGCACCCGCACCTCCTCGATGCCGGGCGCGTCCTCGGGCGTCAGGTACGCGGTCAGCTCCTTCAGCCCCGTGGCCCCGCCGGTCACGTCCGCGACCGCCTGGCGCACGCCGGGATGCGCCCGCAGCACCGCCTCGACCTCGCCGATCTCGACGCGCTGGCCCTGGACCTTCACCTGCCGGTCCAGCCGCCCGATGAAGCCGATCCGGCCGTCGTCCTCCAGCACGACCTGGTCGCCGGTGCGGTACATGCGCGCCCCCGGCCCGCCGTACGGGTCCGGCACGAACCGCTCGGCCGACAGCCCCGGCCGGCCGAGGTAGCCGCGGGCCAGTTGCGGGCCGCCGATGCACAGCTCGCCGGGCGTGCCGGGCGGGCAGGGCCGCAGCAGGTCGTCGAGGATGTACGCCCGGCAGCCCGGCAGCGCGTGCCCGATCGGCAGCGGCCGGTCCCAGACGCCCGACAGCTCGGTGCCGACGACGCACACCGTGGTCTCGGTGGGGCCGTACCAGTTGTGGAAGCGCCGCCCGCCCGCCGTCCAGCGGGCCACCTGCTCGGGCCCGGCCGGCTCGCCCGCGGTGAGCAGGTCGCGCAGCCACGGCAGCCGCTCCGGCTCCAGCAGCGGGAGCAGCGCGGGCGGGATCGTGCCCCAGGTCACCTGGTGCCGTTCGAGGAAGCGCTGGAGCCGGGCGGCGTCCACCCGGTCCTCCTCGGGGATCAGCATCACCGACCCGCCGCGCGCAAGCGGCGCGAAGACGTCCAGCACCGACACGTCGAACCCGAGCGCGGCGAACCCGATGGACCGGCACCCGGCGTCGAGCCCGAACACCTCACCCGCCATCGTCACGAAGGACACCGCCGAGGCATGGCTCACCACGACCCCCTTGGGCCGCCCCGTCGAGCCGGAGGTGTAGAGCACGTAGGCCGCCGCACCCGCCGGCACGACCCGCGCGACCACCCCGGCCCCCAGCGGCCCGGTCTCCGCCGGCTGGGTCTCCAGTGGCCCGGTCTCCAGGTGCACGGGCAGACCGGCCAGCAGGTCCGCGCCGGTCTCGTCCGCGACGAC
This sequence comes from Nonomuraea bangladeshensis, assembly GCF_039529455.1. Lineage (NCBI taxonomy): Bacteria > Bacillati > Actinomycetota > Actinomycetes > Streptosporangiales > Streptosporangiaceae > Nonomuraea > Nonomuraea bangladeshensis. The sequence continues at coordinate 27,191 of NZ_BAAAMV010000022.1, read as the reverse complement.
CGTGGTGATGCCGGCGTCCTCGATGACGCCGGCGAGCCGCCGGCGCGGGTGCGCGGGGTCCAGCGGCACGTACGCGGCCCCGGACATCAGCACCCCGAGCACGCGGACCAGCAGGCCGGGCGTGCGGCGGTGGCAGATGCCGATCCGCGTCTCGGGGCCCGCGCCGAGCTCGCGCAGCCGGTGTGCCAGCACCGCCGCCGCCGAGACCAGCTCGCGGTAGGTCAGGCTCCGCTCGCCCTGCCGCACGGCCGTCGCGTCCGGAGTGCGCCCGGCCTGCGCCACGACGAGGTCATGAAGAAGCGCCCCGTTGGTCACTCGTGTCTCCCCGCTGTCTCCTCGCCCGCTCCCCGTCACCTTGCTCGTTCCGGCGGCAGGTCGACGCTCAGCCGCACCCCGTCGCGGGGTACGGCGACCGCGGCCAGCGCCTCACCCCGGAAGGTGTGCAGCGCCAGGTGCGTGATCCGCCACCGCGACAGCCGGTCCGGCTCCTGGCCGGGCTGGACGCGCCAGGGGCCGGGATCGGCGAGGTCGGGAAACCCGATCGCCGCGGGGTCGGCGGTCCCGCCGTCGGCGGCCATCAGCGCCCGCTTCGCGGTGACGGCGCGCAGCGCGAGCCACCCCCGGTCCTCCTCGGCGGCCTCCTCGACCTGCTCCCGCTCGTCCGCGCTCATCTCGACCGGCTCGCCGAGGTCCCGCGCGCGCAGCACGCACACCCCGATCCCCGGCCCGCTCCCGGCGGCCACGGCGGCCAGGTCGCCGGCGTCACTCGTGGCCACCGCCTCCCGCCCCGCGTGCCGGCGCAGCACCGCGTCGCGACCGGCCGCCGGACCTGCCCAGAGGTGCACCTCGTCCGCCTCGGCGGGAGCCTGCCCGGCCGTGAGGTCGGCGGTGATGAGCCCGGCCAGCTCGTCCGGCCGGTCCTTGACGAACAGATGGCCGCCACGGACCGTCCGCAGCCGGAAGCCCGCGCTGGTGTGCCGGGCCCAGCCGAGCATCTCCGCCACCCCGGCCTCCCCGTCGTCGAGCCCGGCGAAGGCCACGATCGGGGTGGCGAGCGGCGGCTCGGGGGCGAAGGCGTAGTTCTTGATCCAGGCGAAGTCCGAGCGCAGCACGGGCAGCATCAGCTCCCGCAGCTCCGGCAGGTCCCTGAGCTCGGGCAGCGCCCCCGACCTGCGGATGAGCTGGTCGATGAAGGCGTCGTCGGGTAGATCGGCGGCGGCCGCCAGCGGCACCCGGCGGTCCGGGGGGTGCGCGCCGCCGACGTACAGTCTCGACGGCTCGGGCAGGCCGCGCCTGCGCAGCTCGCGGGCCACCTCGAAGGCCAGCCGGGCGCCCATGCTGTGGCCGTACAGGACGTACGGCTCGCCGGTGGCGGGCGCGACCTCGTCGGCGATGTCGCTGATCGTGAAGGCGGGCGGCTCGCCGATGCGGTTCTCCCTGCCGGGAAGCTGGAGGGGGACCACGGTGAGGCCGGTGAGCCGGCGGAGGAGCCCGGCGTAGGCGCTCGCGCCTCCTCCGGCGTAGGGCAGGCAGATCATCGTACGGGCGGCGCACGGACCGGTGGGGTGGGGGTCCCGCGTCGCCGCGGCTAGCTGGCCACTGATCGCCCAGCACCTCCCTTGCCGGGAGTCGCCGTCCGCGGCGCACGCGGTCTGGACAGGGGGGTGGGCTGGGGGTTTCGTCGCTGAATACGGAGGTCGTCAACCGCCATGTTACGGCGCTCCTCGACAAATGCCGCGAAACAACACCGAAATGTGAGGGGGTGCGAAATGTCGGACAATGCGTGTGATCTCACGCCGTTGCACGACATGAACCTTATATCGACGCGGCAGGGTGGCGTCAATGAGTGATTCGCCGGCCCACGTCAGCCGTCATTCGCCCGAAGAGCCTCTTGCACAGCGGGTCGAGCGGTGATAGATGGGAGGGCTCACCTGAGGACCGTAACCAAGTTCCGGACGTCCGAAACCGCCCGTCGCGCCTGCCGGCGACGGAGGGAAAAGATGCGCGCCGGCCGGTGCCCGGCGCCGCCCGCCGCCGTTCTCCGGCGGCCATTCGCCAAAAGCCGCCCCCGCCCTGCGGCGCGAGAGCCCGGCGGCGCGTCCACTCACCTCCGGACTCTCTTGTCGCGGACTTTGTCAAGATGCCATGAAACTTTCAAGTATCGGCCCGGCCGTTTGCCTGATCACCCTAATCCGCGCTCGTGACGCGCCGAAACTCCCGGCTCGACGTGCGCGGTTGATTATTCATCGGGAAATGAGTTCGATTCACGATCAACCGACGAAAGGCGAATCTGTCCGCCGGAGAAGTCAAGACAAAAGTCGCGCCACTCAACCGGCCGCGGAAAGGCGTAAATCGCGCACGCGGTTCCACCGCTGCCCCGTGACGATTCTCGCGGTCAAATCGTCGAGGTCGTAAACGATCGACCATTGGGTGTGCGGCTGGGCGACCTTCCGGAGCAGTTTCATCGCCTCCGTGCCGCCGCCCTCGGCGAGGAGCCGGTAGCGGCGGTCGGCCATTCTGGCGGCCCGGTCCGTGCCGGTCATGGTGATGTTGGTGAGGTAGCGGTCGTCGATGACGTTCATGCGGCCCTCGGCGTACTCGACGACCGCCGACCTGCCGGCGCGGTCCGCGATCAGGTAGTGGAGCTGCGGGCCGCCGGTGAAGTCGAGGTCGTAGCGGCGCATCAGCTCGATCGCCTCCGGCACGGTCGCGGCCCTGTCCAGCATCAGCCGGATGATCCGCACCCCGCTCACCGTGACGCGGCCCGCGCCGGGCGCGGGCAGCTCGGCGTCCGGGGCCTGGGCCAGGCCGACGACGAGCCCCTTCTCGTTCATGCCGTCGAACGGGATCAGCACCGCGTGCGCGAGCCGCCGCCGGTCCTCGGCCTTGGTCAGCTTCGGCTTGATCCGCGGGTAGAACAGGTAGGAGACGTCCACCAGCGAGATCGAGGCGTAGCCGCCCGGCGGGCGGTTGTGGACGACCATCGCCGGGTTGGGCTGCCAGTCGAAGTTCCTGCCGAACTCGCCGGGGCGGTGGAACAGCGAGCAGGCCCAGCCGTCGCCCTTGCGCGCCAGCTCCGCGTCCGTGAGCGGCGCCTCGGCGTCGTAAGTGCCGTGGTAGGTCATCTCGTACAGCGGCAGGTCGTCGAGGAGGCGCATGCTCGCCGACGTGCGGGCGATCTCGTCGGCCGTCTGCCGGAGGATTCCCTGCGGGGTCGTGGGGGAGGGCTTGGGGGGCGGCGAGGCCGGGGCGGGCGCGCACGCCACCGCCGCGGCGAGAGCCAGAGCCGACAACACCGCCACGGCAGGGGTCCGCATGCCAGTAGTGTGCCTCACCTCACAAAAGGTGTCACCCCGCACAAAAGGCCGCGCGCCCCGGACGCCGCCGTGCGTCCGGGGCGCACAGGGGCGGGGTCAGGCGTACGCCTTCACCTCCAGCAGCCCGACCGACCCCTGGCCGCTCTGCAGCACCACCCGCAGCCGCGTGGTGCTGACGGAGGGGAAGCTCACCCGGTTGTAGGCGTCGGCCGCCACCGGGTACGTCCCCGGCACGTCGGCGTAGCCGCTGCCGGTCCAGTACTGGAGCTTCCACGACGCAGGGACACGCACGCCGCCGCCGTCGTCGAAGAAGTACACGTCGGCGGAGCTGATCGTCTGCGTGGCCGGCCAAGTCAGTTCGGCCCACTGCGTGCCGGTCTGGGGCCAGGTGCCCCAGCGGCGGTTGACGGTGTCGTTCGAGCGAGGCGGGTCGATGCCGTCGTTGATCGCCGCCACGCTCTCCCACGCCGAGGTGTAGGAGGCCGACGGGGTGGCCGAGCGGGCCAGGTTCGACGGGGCGGTGCCGGTGACCGTCAGCGTGTACGTCCTGGTCACCGGCGTGCTGAGCTTGTCGTAGTCACGCAGCCTGACGGTGAAGGTGGACGTCCCGGCCGCCGTCGGGGTGCCGGTGATCGCGCCGGTGAAGCGGTCGAGGCTCAGCCCGGCCGGCAGCGACCCGCTGGTGACCTGCCAGTCGTAGAACGGCACGCCGCCCTTGGCCTGGAGGGTCTGCTGGTAGGCGGTCCCGGCCGCGGCCTGGGGGAGCGAGGTGGTGGTGATCGACGGCGGCAGGAACGGGGTGAGGTTGCGGTTGAGCTTCCAGCCGGCGTTCTCGGCGACGAGCAGCGCCAGCTTGGTCAGCATCCACCGCCGGGTCGGGAACAGGTGCGTCCAGCCGCCGCTCTGGCCGCTGAGGCGGTCCCAGTTGGGCTGGTCGCCGGGGATGTGGTAGCTGGAGTCCAGGGGGACCGCGCGCCCCTGGTAGGCGACCACGTCGGGATCGGTGCCGCCGGAGGCGACGTAGGCGCGCATGCCGGCCCAGTCGCTGTGGAAGGCGACCGCGTGGCCGTACTCGTGCATGACCAGGCCGTGCACGTCGAGCACGGAGCCGGCGATGTCGGTCTTGTACCAGTCCTCGTCGGCCAGGGAGGTGAACAGCTGCTTGCCCGCCTCGTCGTACTCGAAGATCATCGCGGTCGAGCGGTGCAGCGGGCCGGCGAGCTGCTGGCCGCCCCGGGTGCTGTAGCGGCCGTTGGCGGCGGGGTAGCCGGTCGAGTACGGGGTCTGGATCCCGCGGAAGAACACGTACATGCCGTTGTAGGCGGCGTTGTTCGTGACCGTGACGGAGTTCTGCCAGTCGTTGCCGGGCAGGTGGTTGGTCTCCGCGCCGGCCGCCACGGTGTCGAAGGGCGCCATGTCGAAGAAGCGGAACCAGTCCTTGACCGCCTCCTCGGCCGCCGTCCGGAAGGCCGGGGCGTTGAAGTAGCCGGTGATGGTGTCGTAGCGGTAGTCGAACGTGAGCGGCAGCGAGGGCTCCAGCGCGGTCTTCTCGTCCTGCTGGACCCGGATGGGCATCGACTGCTGGTACGTCGCCCCGCCCGCGTCCCTGATCGTCAGGCGCAGCGTGTGCAGCTCGTCGGCGCCGGGCCCCCGCTTGGAGTGGATGGCCAGCCGGAACAGCTTCTCCTCCGAGGCGGAGGCGAAGGTCAGGGTCTTGGTCGCGCCGGTGGCGGTGAGCTGGCTCGGCAGGTCCATCATCAGCCGGGAGGTGCCCTCGGCCTTGAGGTCGACGGTGATCGGGTAGCGCACGTCGGCGGGCGGGCGGACGGTCAGCTCGACGTACGGGTTGGCCAGGTAGCCCTGCCAGTCGACGAGCTTGACGCCGTAGTCGTTGACGACCCGGCCGAACATGTCCACGACCTGCGCGGTGGGCGCGGCGTGCGCGGCGGGCGGCGCGGCGGTGAGGAAGGACGCGAGAAGGACGGTGAGAAGGGTGGCCAGCACGGCCGGTCGTCTCATCGGCGGCACCTCTCTGTGTTAGCGCTAACAAATAGCGCGGCGGGACGAGCGGGGGGAACAGGTCCTGCGGGTGGCGCCCGGGTGCGCGTGCGGACGCCGGTGTACTCGAAAATGACTGAAAGGTTTTCGGCAGCGAACCGCACCGTCAACCACGCTGTCAAGAGCCGACTGCAACTCCAGCACAAAGGTTTTCGGTCCACCTCGCCCCCGCCCGGGCCTACCTCTGCCTCACGGTGCAGCGCAACCGTTTTCTCTTCGTGCCTCACCGCCCCGGAAGTGGGCGGTCTGCACCGGTGCCTCTATTGACGAGTGCTGTATCACACCTTACATTGCCTGCGAGAAAACCTATTCTCAGTTCGACGAGGAGCTCGATGTCCGGCTTCCCCGACCCTGTCCGCGGGCCGCTCGCCCCCAGCACCGGAGTCCTGCGGCCGTTGGGCGTGCACGACGTCACGATCACCGGCGGCCCGTTCGCCCGCTGGCAGGAGATCAACCGATCGGCCAGCATCCCGCTCGGCCTGGAGCAGATGGAGGCGTCCGGCGCGCTGCCCAACCTGCGCCTGGCGGCGGGGGAGGGCGAGGGCGACTTCCGCGGTTACCGTTTTCAGGACTCCGACCTGTACAAACAGCTCGAAGCGATCGCCTGGGAGCACCTGCGCGCTCCCGACGCCGCCTACCCGGAGTTCGTCGCCGGCTCGGCCGCGCTGCTGGCCCGCGCGCAGCGCCCCGACGGCTATCTCAACTCGCACTACCAGGTGGTCAAGCCCGGCAAGATCTTCGCCGAGCTGGAGTACAGCCACGAGATGTACTGCGCCGGCCACCTGTTCCAGGCGGCGGTCGCCGCCTCCCGCGCCGGGTGCGGCGACGACCTGCTCGCGGTCGCCCGCCGCTTCGCCGACCTGCTGGTGGAGCGGTTCCTGACCGGCGGCGACGACGGCATCGACGGGCACGCCGAGGTCGAGACGGCCCTGGTCGAGCTCTACCGGCACACGGGCGAGAGCGCCTACCTGGAGCTGGCGCGCAAGCTCGTCGACAACCGGGGCAAGGGCCTGATCGCCGACAGCGGCATGGGCCCGCTCTACTCGCAGGACCACCTGCCGGTCCGTGAGGCCGACACCGCCGTCGGCCACGCGGTGCGCCAGCTCTACCTGGAGGCCGCCGTCGTCGACCTCTACCTGGAGACGGGCGACGAGTCGCTGCTGGAGTGCTCGGTGCGGCGCTGGGAGGACATGGTCGCCACCAAGACCTACCTCACCGGCGGCCTCGGCTCCCGCCACGACGGCGAGGCGTTCGGCGAGCGCTGGGAGCTGCCCTCCGACCGCGCCTACAGCGAGAGCTGCGCCGCCATCGCGAGCGTCCATTGGAACTGGCGGCTGCTGCTGGCCACCGGCCAGGGCCGCTACGCCGACCTCATCGAGCGCACCCTCTACAACGCCTTCGCCGCCTCCACCTCGGCCGACGGCGTCCGCTTCTTCTACGTCAATCCGCTGCAGCGCCGCGCCGACCTGTTCGAGGACCGCTACCTGGGGCGGCGCAGGGAGTGGTTCGCCTGCGCCTGCTGCCCGCCGAACATCATGCGCCTGGTCGCCTCGCTCGGCCACTACGTCGCCAGCACCGACGACGAGGGCCTGTCGGTCCACCAGTACGTGCCCGGCCAGATCCGCGCTGGCGCGGTCACGCTGGAGGTCGAGACCCGCTACCCGTGGGACGGCCGGGTCCGGTTCACCGTCAGGGAGACCCCCGGCGGCCCGTGGACCCTCAAACTCCGCATCCCCTCCTGGAGCGAGGGCGGGCTCGTCCCCGACGCCGACGGCTACGCCCGCGTCCGGCGCGACTGGAAGCCCGGCGACGTGTTCGACCTCGACCTGGACCTGACGCCCCTGCTGGTCCTGCCGCACCGCAGGATCGACGCGCTGCGCGGCTGCGCCGCCGTCGAGCGCGGCCCGCTGGTCTACTGCTTCGAGCAGATCGACCAGGAGGCCGACCTCGAGGACCTGGCGCTCGCCGCCGAGCCGCGCCTCCGCGCCGTCGAGCGCGACGTGCCCGGCCTCGGCCCGACCGTGGTGATCGAGGCGGACGCCGTCCGGCTGCCGCCCGCCCCGGCCGAAGGACTGCCCTACTTCCCCTCGACCGGCGCCGCCGCCGACCGGCCGGCGCCCGCCCCTGTCACCGCGACCGCCGTTCCCTACTACCAGTGGGACAACAGGGACGGCGGCGTCATGCGGGTCTGGACCCCCCACCTGTAAGGAAGCACCCCATGAAGAGAAGAGACCTGTTCAGGATGGGCGGCCTGGCCGCCCTCGGCGCCGCCGCCGCGGCCTGCGGATCGGGGGGCGGGGCGGCCGGCGCGGGGGACAAGCGGCTGCAGTTCATGTACTGGGGCTCGACGTTCGAGAAGACGGCCGTGGAGAAGATGCTCCGCTCCTTCGCCGAGAAGAACCCCGGCGTCGAGGTCAAGCCGCTGTTCACGCCCGACGAGTACGACGTCAAGCTCAACAGCCTCATCGCCGGCGGCAACGTGCCCGACCTCGGATACGTGCCGATGTCGATGTCGTTCCGCCTGGCCGAGCAGGGCAAGCTCGTCAACCTGTTCCCGTACCTGAAGAAGTACCCCCAGCTCGCCGGCTACCTGCCGGACGCCTACCTCTGGTACGGCCCCGACAAGCTGCACGGCGTCGCCACCGCCAACGAGATCGAGCTGCTGTGGTACAGCAAGGCCGCAGTCGCCGAGGCCGGCATCACCGCGCCGCCCGCCGTCGCCTCCTCCGCCTGGACCTGGGACCAGTTCGTCGAGAACGCCTACAAGCTCACCGTCGACCAGAACGGCAAGCACCCCGACGAGTCCGGCTTCGACCCCAAGCAGGTCCGCCAGTTCGGCGTCTCCGTCAGCATCACCTACGCCGCCGCCTGGTACGGCTTCCTGCGCAGCAACGGCGCCGACTTCGCCGACGAGGCCGGCAAGCGCTGCCTGCTGGACACCCCCGAGGCCGTTCAGGTGTTCCAGAACCTGCAGGACCTCATCCACAAGCACCGCGTCGCGCCCGGTCCCGGCCAGCTCGCCGCGACCGGCGACGACGTTCCCGGCACCAACATCCTGCTGAAGACCAAGCGGGTGGCGATGGTCGTGGACGGCCACTGGGCGCTGCTCGACATGAACGAGAGCAAGGTCGACTACGGCATCGGCGTGCTGCCCACGTACAAGGAGCCGTTCACCACCTCCCAGGTGGCGGGCGCCTCGTCGGTGTTCGCCGGCGGCAAGCACGTCGAGGAGGCGGTCGAGCTGTTCGCCTTCCACATCGACCCGCGCTACGTGGACCTGTACCGGCAGGGGCTGTGGATGCCGCAGGAGCGCAAGTACTACGAGGACCAGGCCGCCATCGACTCCTGGACGAAGAACGACGGCCACCCGCCGGAGTTCCGCACCGCCGTGGTGGACTACGCCCGCGACCACGGCGTGCCCGACCTGCGCAACCGCGTCAAGAACCTGTCGGCGATCTCCAGCGACGTCCTCACCCCGGCGCTGCAGGAGATCGAGTCGGGCAAGCGGCCCGCCGCCGAGATCCTGAAGGCCGTCGCCCCGAAGATCACCGGCATGCTGCAGGGCTGGCAGCACGTTCAGGAGGTCTGACATGGCCGGCCTGTCGGGTCAGCGCCGCCTGGAGCGGCGCTGGGGCTGGCTCCTGGCGCTGCCCGCCATCCTCGGGTTCCTGATCTTCACGGCGGGGCCGATGGTGGCCTCGCTGGTCTTCAGCCTCACCGACTGGCAGGTGGGCGGCACCCCGTCGTTCGTCGGGCTGGACAACTACACGAAGATGGCGGGCGACGAGCTGTTCTGGACGTCGCTGGGCGCGACCACGTACTACACGCTCGGCGCGGTGCCGCTGGTGCTCATCGTGTCCTTCGCGGTGGCGATGCTGCTCAACCAGCGCGTACGCGGCCTCGCGCTGTGGCGCACGATCTTCTACCTGCCGACGCTGGTGCCCTCGATCGCCAACGTGGTGCTCTGGATCTGGATCTTCAACCCCGACTTCGGGCTGCTCAACTCGCTGCTGCGCCAGGCCGGGCTGCCGGCCGGGCAGTGGATCTACGACGAGTCGACGGCGATCCCGTCGCTGATCGTCATGAGCACCTGGGGCTTCGGCAACACGATGGTGATCTTCCTGGCCGGGCTCCAGGGGGTGCCGCGCCACCTGTACGAGGCGGTCTCCATCGACGGCGGCGGCGCCTGGCGGCGCTTCTGGCACGTGACGCTGCCGATGATGACGCCGACCATCTTCTACAACCTGGTCGTCGGCGTGGTCGGCACCTTCCAGGTGTTCAACCAGGCGTACGTGATGACCGAGGGCGGCCCGAACAACGCCACCCTCTTCTACGTCTACTACCTGTTCCGCAAGGCGTTCAGAGAGAGCGAGATGGGCTATGCCAGCGCGCTCGCGTGGGTGCTCTTCATGATCATCGTGGTGATCACGTTCCTGCTGTTCAGGAACGCCCGCCGCTGGGTCCACTACGAGATGGCGGGCGCGAGGTGACCGCCGTGGCCGCGCCGCCCCGCGAGCGCCGCACCGGACGGGTGGCGCCCACCGGCGGGCTGCGCCGGCGGCGCCCGTACGGCAAGGCGCTGCTCTACCTCGCGCTGGTCGCCGGGGCGGTGCCGACGCTGCTGCCGTTCGTCTGGCTGGTGCGCAGCGCGCTCATGGAGGACGCGCAGATGTTCACCGCGCCGCCGGAGTGGATCCCGCGGCCGTTCCGGTGGTCGAACTTCGGGGAGGCGCTGACCGCGCAGCCGTTCGGGCTGTACTTCGTCAACACCGTGATCGTCGCGGTGATCAGCGTGCTGGGGACGGTGATCACCTGCTCGGTGGCCGCGTTCAGCTTCTCCCGGCTGCGCTGGCGCGGCCGGAACGTGGTCTTCGCGCTGCTGCTGAGCGCCGTCATGCTGCCGTACGCGGTCACGCTCATCCCGACGTTCGTGATGTGGCAGGAGCTCGGGGCGCTCGACAGCTTCGTCCCGCTCACCGTGCCGAGCTGGTTCGCCGGGGCGGGCGGCGGGGTGTTCAACGTGTTCCTGCTGCGGCAGTTCTTCCTGACGATCCCGTTCGAGCTGGACGAGGCCGCCTACATGGACGGCGCCTCGCCCTGGCGGGTGTTCTGGACGGTCGTCATGCCGCTGTCGAAGCCCGCGATCGTCGTCGTCACCATCTTCACCTTCATCGGCACCTGGAACGACTTCCTCGGCCCGCTGCTCTACCTCAACGACGAGCAGAAGTACACGCTCTCGCTGGGGCTGGCGTCGTTCCAGAGCATCTACATCACGCAGTGGGGCTACCTGATGGCCGCCTCGGCCGCCGTCATCGCCCCGATCATCGCGCTGTTCTTCTTCCTGCAGCGCTACTTCATCGAGGGCGTCACCCTCACCGGCATCAAGAACTGACTGAAGGCCCCTTTGGGAAACCCGTTTCCCAAAGGGGCCTTCATGTCAGATGCTGCGCCGGGTCGAGGCGCGCGGCACGAGCGCGGCCGGGACGGTGTGGACGCCGGACGGGACCGGCTTCCCGGCGATCGCGTCGAGCAGGTGGCGGGCGGCCAGCCGGCCGATCTCCCCGAGGTTCATGTCGACCGTGGTGAGCGGCGGCCGGCAGCCGAGCGCCATCGGCTCCCAGTTGTCGAAGCCGGCCAGCGCCACGTCGTCCGGCACCCGCCGCCCCCGCTCGCGCAGCGTCTCGGCCACCCCGCGGGCGATCTGGTCGCTGCCGCAGAAGACCGCGTCCACGTCGGGGGCGGCGTGCAGCAGGATGTCGGCGGCCTGCCGCCCCCATTCCTCGCTCCACTCACCGAACAGGATCTCCCCGGCCGGCTCCAGGCCCGCCTCCGCCAGCGTCGCCGTGAGGCCCGCGGCGCGCTCGCGGGCCGCCTGGAACCCCTCGGGGCCGGTGACGTGCCCGACGCGCGTGCGGCCGGTCGCCAGCAGGTGGCGGGTGGCGAGGACGCCGCCGCCCCGGTCGTCGGGGATGATCGAGTAGTCGGACTCGTCGGTGGACTGCGTCATCGCGTACACCACCGGGACCGGCAGGTCGTGGCCGATGCTGGGGCGCGGCTCGGTGCGGCGGCCGGTCACGATGATCCCCTCGACCCGCCGGGCCAGCAGCCGCTCCAGGTAGTGCCGCTCCCTGATCGGGTCGTCGCGGGTGTCGCAGAGGAAGACGGAGATCTGCCCGGCGCCCAGCGCGTCCTCCGCGCCGAGCATCACGGGGATGCTGAAGCGGCCGTAGCTGTCACCGGTGACCAGGCCGACGGTGTACGTGCGGCCGGCCAGCAACCCCTGCGCGAGCGGGTTGGGCCGGAAGCCGAGCCGCTCGGCGGCGGCGAGCACGCGGTCGCGGGTCTCGTCCCGCATCCTGCCCCGGCCGTTCAGCGCCTTGGAGGCGGTGCCGATCGACACGGCGGCCGCGGCGGCGACGTCCCTGATGGTCGCCGGGCGCGCCACCTGCTCTGGAGGGCTGGCCAATCCTGGATCCTTTGCGTACGCGGGGGTCGGGGGTGCTGTATGACACTCTACTCCGACCGTGCGCAAAGGTATTCCCACTTCTCTATGATCTACATTGTAAAGGCGTTCGGCCGACTGACGCGTGAAATCCACCTTTTGTCCCGCTTTGGTGGGGATAGTACTTCTTCTTCTCCTTCTGCCAGAGAGACTGGAAGCGCTCGGAACGTACGTGAGATCTGCTTCGATCGCGCCGCGGGCCAACCCCGCCGGCACGAGAGATTCGGGGGACACTGTGAAACGAGTGCTTCTCGCGGCGGCGCTCGCGCTGACCGCGGCCACCGCCGGGACCAGCGCGGCCTCCGCCCGCACTCCTGAGCCCGAGGGCTCACCGGCACCGGAGATGACCAGCATGCCGGAGGAGACCTCGCCGGACGGCGGCATGCCGGAGGAGACCACACCCGGCGAGACCGGTGAGCCCGGCGCTCCCGGCGGTCCGGAGGCGACCGCGACGGGGGAGATGACGCCCGGCGCGACCACCAGCCCGATGGGGCCGGGGTGCGCGGCGATGAAGGACAGCCTCTCCGGCGTCGCCGACCAGCCGGCCGGCACCGCCCTGACGAAGATCCCGGACCTGTCGAAGCTCTCGCAGGCGGTCAAGCAGGCCGGACTGGAGGAGAAGCTGAACTCCGCGAAGGACATCACGATCTTCGCGCCCAACGACGCGGCCTTCAACGCGGCCCCGACGGACGTGCAGGACGCGATGTCCGACAAGGCCGCCGCCACCAAGATCCTCTCGTACCACGTGGTCGAGGGGAAGGTGAACCCGACCGACCTGAAGGACGGCGACATGCTCAAGACGCTCCAGGGCGGCGAGCTGTCCGTGAAGGGCTCCGGCGAGGACATGACCATCAACGACGCCAAGATCGTCTGCGGTGGCATCCCGACCAGCAACGCCACGCTCTACGTCATCGACAAGGTCCTCATGCCCAAGTGAGGCACCCGCCCGCCTGGACGGACGGAGAGGGCACGGCCACCGCGCTGAGCGGTGACCGTGCCTTCCTGCGTGGCGGGGGCGCGCCGGATTTGGCCCTGACGCGGGGTCAACCTCCCACCATGGGCGCATGACGACGACCCCCACGCTCCGGCAGCACACGATCCACCACGACGGCGTCACCATCCCGGTGTCGCGCGGCGGCACGGGACGACTGCTGGTCCTGTGCCCCGGGCTGAGCTCCACCCAGGCGGACCTGGGCGAGCTGGCCGGGCTGCTGCGGCTCGACCACGACGTGGTCACCTTCGACCTGCGGGGCCACGGCCTCGCCTCGCCCGCCGACCGGTACTCCTTCGCGGCGTTCGGCGCCGACCTCGCCGCCGTGCTGGCGGACCTGGCGCGCCGCGAGCCGGGCGTGGCGCCCGTGCTCGTGGGCTACTCGATGGGCGCCGACCTCGCCGTCCACCACGCGGCCGACCACACCGCCGACCGCTCTGTCGCCGGGCTGGTGCTCATCGACGGGGCGAACCCGGTGCCGGAGCCGTTCCTCACCGATGACCTCCTGCCACGGCTGCGCGTGATGTGGGAGGACCAGGCGGCACAGCAGGAGGCACTGCGGGGCACCGCGCGCCAGGTGCTGCTCACCGCCCCCGAGATCGAGGCGCTGAACGCCGAGATCGACGAGGTCCGCTCCACCGTCCTCGACCGCTACCGCAGGATCGGCTGCCCGATCAGCATGATCATGTCCACCGCGATGGCCGGTGACGGCGACGAGGAGCCGATGCCGCGGCTCAACCGGAACTGGCGCTCGGGCGTCGAGCGGCTGACCCGCGAGCGGCCGCAGGTCGCCGTGTCCTGGCTCGACGCCGATCACGGGCTGGTCCACACCCACGCGCCGGAGATCGCCAGGATCATCCGTGGGAGGCTGGAACGGTGCTGACCATCGGGGAGCTGGCGTCGTACGCGGGGGTGTCCGTGCGCACGGTCCGGCACTACCACGCCAAGGGGCTGCTGCCGGAGCCGGAGCGGGACCACCTCGGCTACCGCAGGTACGACGCGGGCGCCGTGGTCGAGCTGATCAGGATCCGCACCCTCACCCGCGCCGGGGTGCCGCTGGCGCGGACGCGCGAACTGCTGCGGGCCGGCGAGGAGGAGTTCGCCGCGGCGGTCGCGGACATCGACCGGCGGCTGGAGGCCGAGATCCGGCAGCGGCAGCGACGCCGCGAGCACCTGGCCGGGCTCACCGCCGGTGACGGCCTGGCCCTGCCGCCCGAGGTGGCGGGATACCTGGCCCGGCTGCGGGCGCTGGGCGTCGGCGAACGGCTCGTACGGGCCGAGCGCGACGGCTGGGTCCTGCTGGCCGCGCACGCGCCCGAGCGGGTCGCGGAGTGGATCGCCCGCAAGCGGGAGCAGCTCGCCGACCCGCGGCTCGCCGGCTTCTACCTCACCCTGGGCCGGGCCCTGGACCACGCCCCTGACGACCCGGGGACGGCCGAGCGGGCCGACGAGCTGGCCGCGTGGCTCACCCGGCTCGCGGAGGAGAAGGGCGAGGACTACCTCGGCGACGTCGATCTGGACCCGCCGCTGATCACGCTGATGGACGCGCGGGCGCTCGACACGCTCCCCACGGCCCGCCGGCTGATGGAACTGCTCAGGGAACGCGGCTGGACCGGCTGGTCGAAGCTCGAACGCCTGCCTCCGTGAGGCCGGTTTGCCCGCGGAGAGCGGGGTGTGCGAGCCTTTCACCACCTCGCCTCACCTCTCCGAAAGGGCTGGTCGTGACGCTCGGCATGGTTCTCGGCGACGCCGTCTCCCGCGCTTCGACGCGGGAGCGGTAGCCTCACCTGCCCTGACCCACGCGCCCGTGCCGTAGCACGGGCCGTTCGTGCTGCTCCTCGTCGAAGTGCTCTTCGTGTCCCCGCACGTTCGACCACGAGGAGTACGACGTGTCCACGATCCACTGGACCGAGACCAACACCCCCCGTTCCGCCCGCTGGCGTTCCGAGAGCGCGACCCCGCCTCCCCGCCGGGTCGTCCGCGCCGACGACCGCATGAAGGCCGACACCGCTCACCGGCTGGCCTGCGAAGGAACGGCCCTGCTGTGGCGGGGCGACTTCCCCGGCGCCCGTCACCTGCTGGCGGCGATGGGCCGCCGCGTCGACAGGAGACCTCCCCGGCGGGGCGGCAGCCCGGCCGAGTCCTTCCACCTGCACCGCAGGGCACGCGGCCACCGGGCCCGCGTGCTCGGCAGGCTCCTCGTCCTGCTGGAGGACGACTACCGCCTGAACCTGCGCCGAGCCCCCGACGTGCGGCAGGCGTGCGCCGAGGCGTACGGTCCGCCGTCCGGGCCGACGGCCGTCTCGCTCACCGAGCTCCTGGGCGTGATCGGCGCGCACCAGTGGCGCACCAAGGGCGTGGAGGTGCCGGCCCTCGGCGCCCGCATCCACCCGCACTACGGCGTGTTCTCCCCGGTGCGGGGCGAATACGTCGACCTCGTCGCCCGCGCGCCGCTCCCCGCGCCGGCGGGCCGCCGTACCGCGTTCGACCTCGGGACCGGGACGGGAGTGCTCGCCGCCGTCCTGGCCCGCCGGGGGGCCGGCCGCGTCGTGGCGACCGACATCAGCCCGCGTGCCCTGGACTGCGCACGCGACAACATCCGCCGGCTGCGTCTCACCGGGCAGATCGACGTCGTCGGGCCCGGCCTCTTCCCTGACGGGCGGGCGGGCCTCGTGGTCTGCAACCCGCCCTGGATCCCGGCCCGGCCCACCTCCGCCCTGGAGCGAGGCGTCTACGACCCGGGCGGCGGCATGCTCCGCGACTTCCTGGCCGGGCTCGGCGCGCATCTCGAACCGGGCGGTGAAGGATGGCTCATCCTGTCGGACCTGGCCGAACGCCTCGGGCTCAGGACGCGCGGCGAACTGCTCGCCGCCGTCGAGGCGGCGGGCCTGCGCGTGGTAGGCAGGACCGACATCCGGCCGCGGCATCCACGGGTGCGGGACACCGCCGATCCCCTCCATGCCGCCCGGGCCGCGGAGGTCACCTCGCTCTGGCGTCTCGCCGGCGCCTGACGGCGGGTCGTCACCGGGCGCGTCCGGCGAGACCTGGGGCTTTTCGCGGTTTATGTTGGAAACATGCAGGCAGATGGGCGCCGGGGCGACCCCCGCTACCTGCCGATCGGCGAACACGGGCTGATCGGCGATCTGCGTACGGTCGCGCTCGTGGGCACCAACGGCACCATCGACTGGTACTGCTGCCCCCGTTTCGACGCCCCGTCGGTGTTCGGCTCGATCCTGGACGCCGACCGGGGCGGCTCGTTCGAGCTGGCCGCCGACGTGCCGTACACGACCAAGCAGTTCTACTTCCCCGACACCAACGTCCTGATCACCCGGTTCTTCGCCGACGACGGCGTGGGGGAGATCCAGGACTTCATGCCCGTGGAACGTGACAACGCCGAGGTCGACCGGCACCGGCTGATCCGGCGGGTCACCGTCGTACGCGGCCGGCTGCCCTTCCGCGCCCTGGTCGCGCCCCGCTTCGACTACGGCCGCCTGCCGCACACCGTCACCCAGGACGGCGGCCTGACCGTGTTCACGTCACCGACGCTCGGCCTGACGCTGTTCTCCAGCGTGCCCGTCGAGCACGACGGCCGCGACGCCGCCGCCCGGTTCGTGCTGCGCGAGGGGGAGCGGGCCGTGTTCGCGCTCGACCGGGCCGCTCCCGGCGTCGAGCCCCGCGGCTGCCCGCTGGAGCAGGCCGAGGAGCTGTTCACCGCCACGGTCGCGTTCTGGCGCAAGTGGCTGTCGGCCTCCCGCTACCGGGGCCGCTGGCGGGAGATCGTGCACCGTTCGGCGCTCACGCTCAAGCTGCTCACGTACGCGCCGACCGGCGGCATCGTCGCCGCGCCCACCACGAGCCTGCCCGAGCAGATCGGCGGCCGGCGCAACTGGGACTACCGGTACGTGTGGGTGCGCGACGCCGCGTTCTGCGTCTACGCCCTGCTCCGCCTCGGCTTCACCGAGGAGGCCGAGGCGTTCATGGGCTTCCTGGACAAACACGTCCGGCTGGACGGCAGCTGCCCCGCCGGGCCGCTGCAGATCATGTACGGCATCGACGGCCGCCGCGAGCTGCCCGAGGAGGAGCTGCCGCACCTGGAGGGCTACCGCGGCTCGCGTCCCGTCCGGGTCGGCAACGACGCGGTCGGCCAGCTCCAGCTCGACATCTACGGCGCCCTCATCGACTCGGTCTACCTGTACAACAAGTGGGGCACGCCCATCTCCAGCCGGCGCTGGGACGAGCTGTGCACGCTGGTCGACTGGGTCTGCGCCCACTGGGACCAGCCGGACGAGGGCGTCTGGGAGACGCGCGGCGGGCGCAAGAACTTCACCTACTCCCGCCTGATGTGCTGGGTCGCGATCGAGCGCGCCATGCGCATGGCGATCCAGCGGGGCCTGCCCGCCGACATACCGCGCTGGCGCGAGAGCCGCGACGCGATCTACCGCGACATCATGGAGCACGGCTGGTCGGAACGGCTGCAGGGGTTCGTCCAGCACGCCGGCGAGGAGGTGCTCGACGCCGCCGTGCTGATGATGCCGCTGGCGAAGTTCGTCTCGCCGACCGACCCCAAGTGGCTGTCCACGCTGGACGTGCTCGGCGACGCGCTGGTCTCCGACTCCCTGGTCTACCGCTACGACCCCGAGCAGAGCCCGGACGGGCTGGAGGGCCCCGAGGGCACGTTCTCGATCTGCTCGTTCTGGTACGTCGAGGCGCTGTCGCGGGCCGGCCGCCTCGACGAGGCCCGCCTGGCCTTCGAGAAGATGCTCACCTACGCCAACCACCTGGGCCTGTACGCCGAGCAGATCGGGCAGACCGGCGAGCAGCTCGGCAACTTCCCGCAGGCCTTCACCCATCTGGCGCTCATCAGCGCGGCCTTCAACCTGGACCACGCACTCGGCTGATCACTGGGCTGATCCTTGGGGGGCGAGCAGGCAGAACTCGTTGCCGTCGGGGTCGAGCATCTCCACCAGGCCGCCTCCGTGCCGGTTGCCGGGCCGGTCGCCGCCGGCGAGGCTCGCGCCGAGGGAGAGCAGCCGCTCGATCTCGGCCTGCTGGTCGCCGCCCTCCGGGGGAGCGAGGTCGAAGTGCAGCCGGTTCCTGCCGTGCTTCGCGGCGACCGGCGGGCCGCCCCACGTGATCTTCGTGCCGCCGCGCGGCGACTGGATGGCGGTCTCCTCGTCCTGGTCCCAGACCAGCGGCCAGCCGAGCGCCTGGCTCCAGAAGTAGCCGACCGCCTGGGTGCCGTCGCTGGCGAGCGCGCCGATGAACCCGCATCCGGCGAGGAACTTGTTGCCCGCCTCGATCACGCAGAACTCGTTGCCCTCGGGGTCGGCGAGGACCACGTGGCCCTCCTCCGGGCGCTGCCCGACGTCGATGTGCCGCGCGCCGAGCTCCAGGGCCCGCGCCACCGT
This sequence comes from Nonomuraea bangladeshensis, assembly GCF_039529455.1. NCBI lineage: Bacteria > Bacillati > Actinomycetota > Actinomycetes > Streptosporangiales > Streptosporangiaceae > Nonomuraea > Nonomuraea bangladeshensis. The sequence continues at coordinate 8,915 of NZ_BAAAMV010000022.1, read as the reverse complement.
CCGCTGCTGGTGCTCGGGGGAGTCGCTGGTCAGGTCGAAGTGCGCCTGGTTCTGGCCGACCTTCTTCTCCAGCGTCGGCAGGCAGCGGATCTCGAAGCCGGTCTCGTCGTCCGGCGGGAGCACGACGCCGTCGTGGCGGCCGTCGGTGAGCTTCCTGCCCAGCAGCCCGGCCCAGAACCGGCCGAGTCCTACGGGGTCGTGCGCGCCGAAGCAGAGCGCGGCGAGCTGCGAACTCATCAGATCTCCCATCTGGCGGAACGGCGGCCGCGGGCGGGCACACGTCTCCGCCCCGCGCACGTCACGCTAGCCAGCCGCCGATCCGCGGCGCCAATGCTTTTCCGCCCGGGGTCAGAGCCCCTGCCCGGTGCCCATGCCGCGCAGCAGGGTGTCCACCAGCCGCGCCGCCAGCGCCTCGGGGTCGCCGTCGCGGTCCTGCGCCGACTCGTGGAGCAGCGCGTAGTAGACCCGCCGCGCCCAGCTCAGATCGACGTCGGCGCGGAACGTCCCGGTGTCGCGGGCCCTGGCGAACAGCCGCTCGCAGCGCTCGGCCACGTCGGCGTGCACCTGGGCGGCCGCGTCGGTGGTGAACGCCAGGTTCATGGCGAAACCCCAGTCGATCTTGACGCGCAGCACGTTGGCGGTGACCTGGTAGAGCGCGACGAGCGGCGGCGTGGTCTCGGGATGGGCGGCGTCCACGGCCTCGGCGAACTGCCGGGTGGCCCAGGAGGCCAGCGCGGCCACCAGCGCGTCGCGGGAGGCGAAACGGCGGTGCACGGTGGTGCGCGCCACCCCGGCGGCCTCCGCGATCTGCTCCATGCTCGCCGCCGGGTTCCTGCTGAGCACGCGCTCGGCCGCGGCGAGGATCGTCCTGACCGTCCGCTCGGCGTCGGACCTCAGCGCCCGTGTCGTTCCGCTCATCCGTACAGGTTACGCCATGGTCGCCACTCAACCCTAACTTGCATCATAGGTGTTGCAAGTCCTAGGGTGATCGCATCTGGAGTGACGCGACTTTGCGAAGGAGAACGTCATGGATCTGCGACTCACGGGCAAGACCGCCGTCGTGACCGGCGCGAGCAGGGGCATCGGGCTCGCCATCGTGCGGGCGCTCCGCGACGAGGGCGTGCGGGTCGTCGCCGCGGCCCGCACGATCACGCCCGAGCTCAAGGAGACCGGGGCGATCGCGCTGGCCGCCGACCTGTCCACCCCTGACGGCCCCGCCGCGCTGATCGAGCGTGCCCTGGCCGAGCTGGGCGAGCTCGACCTGCTGGTCAACAACGTGGGAGGGGGCGACGTGAGCGACCGTCCCGTCGGCGGCTTCCTCGACGCCACCGACGACCACTGGCTGCGCGACCACGAGCTGAACTTCCTGAGCGCTGTACGCGCCACCAGGGCCGCCATGCCCGGCCTGGTGCGCAGCCGCGGCACGGTCATCAACATCTCGTCCAACGGTGCGCGCCTGCCGCACGCCGGGCCGGTCACGTACACGACCGCCAAGGCGGCGCTGACGGCGTTCGGCAAGGCCCTCGCCGAGGAGTTCGGGCCGCAGGGCGTGCGGGTCAACACCGTCTCGCCCGGCGCCACCCGCACCGCGCTGTGGGAGTCCCCCGACGGGTACGGCGCGGCGCTGGCCGGCGCGCTCGGCGTCGAGCACGAGCAGCTCCTGGCGCAGCTACCGGCCGGCACCGGGATGACCACCGGCAGGCTCGTCGAGCCCGGGGAGGTCGCCGCGCTGGTGACGTGGCTGGCCTCGCCCCACGCCGCCAGCGTCACCGGGGCCGACTACGTGATCGACGGCGGTGCCGTCAAGACGGTCTGAGGCGTATTGACCCGGTGGGCGGTCATCGCCCAGACTACGGTCCCAACCGGACAATTGCGTCCGGTTCGAGGAGGGCGACTTCCGCGAGCCGAGAGGGGCCGAGTTGACCGACCACTGGGACAGCATCGTCGACGTGCTCGTCGCGGGCTCCGGCGCGGCGGGCCTGACCGCCGCCATCGCCGCCGCCGACCGCGGACTGGACGCCCTGGTCGTGGAGAGCACCCCGCGCTGGGGCGGCACCACGTCCGTCTCCGGCGGCGGCCTCTGGATGCCCGCCAACCCGCTCATGCTGCGCGCCGGCGTCCGCGACTCCGCCGAGGAGGCGCTGCGGTACATGGACGAGGTCATCGAGGAGACCGGCCCCGCCTCCTCACCGGAGCGCAGGAAGGCGTACGTGCGGACCGCCCCCGAGGTGGTCGCCTTCCTCGGCCGGCTCGGCGTGCGCTGGCGCAGGTCCCCCGACTACCCCGACTACTACCCCGACCGGCCGGGCGGCAAGGTGGGCCGGGCGCTCGAGGTCGCGCCGTTCGACACCAAGCTGCTCGGCGCCTGGTACGACAGCGCCCGCTCCAAGGAGAGCGGCATCCCGCTGCCGCTCATGACCGACGACGTGTGGCTGCTGTCGCGCGCCTGGTCCACTCCGAGCGGTTTCGTACGCGGCGCCCGGTTCGTCTTCCGCACGCTCGGCCAGTACGCCGGCGGCAGGCGGCCGACCGGCATCGGCGGCTCGCTCGCCGCCTCGCTCATGCACATCGTCCGCACCCAGCAGACCCCCGTCTGGCTGTCCGCCCCGATCGTCGACCTCGTCATCGAGGACGGCGCGGTCGTCGGCGCGGTCGTGGAACGGGGCGGCCGCGCCCGCCGGATCCGCGCCCGGCGCGGCGTCGTCCTGGCCGCCGGCGGGTTCGCCAGCAACGGCGCTTGGCGGCGCGAGCACCACGGCATCCCCGGCTACTCCTCGGCCCCCGAGGGCGACCAGGGCACGGTCATCGCGATGGGCGCGAAGGCGGGCGGCGCGCTGGCGCTCATGGACGACGCCTGGTGGGGCGCGTCCCTGCTCGGCCCCGACGGCGAGCCGCGATTCCTCGTCGCCGAGCGCTCCCTGCCGTTCTCGATCATGGTGAACGCCGCCGCCGAGCGTTTCACCAACGAGTCGGCGTCCTACATCGACGTCGGGCACGACATGCTCAAGCACGGCGAGGCCGGCCCGATGTGGCTGATCACCGACGTCCGGCACACCCGCCGCTACCTCAACACCGCCGTCGCCGGGCAGGCGGGCAAGTGGAAGCGGGCGGGCCTGCTGGCCGAGGCCCCGACCGTGGAGGCGCTGGCCGCCGAGATCGGCGTCGACCCCGTACGCCTCGCCGCGACCGTCGAGCGCTTCAACGGCTTCGCCCGCACCGGCGTGGACCCGGACTTCGGCCGCGGCCGCACCGTCTACGACAACTACTACGGCGACCCGCGGGTCAAGCCCAACCCGAACCTCGGGCCGCTGGAGAAGGGGCCGTTCCGCGCGTTCCGCGTCTATCCGGGCGACCTCGGGACCAAGGGCGGCCTGCTCACCGACGAGCACGCCCGCGTGCTGCGCGAGGACGGCGCCGCCATCCCCGGCCTGTACGCGGCGGGCAACACCACCGCCTCCGTCATGGGCCGCACCTACCCGGGCCCCGGCTCCACCATCGGCCCGGCCGTCGTCTTCGGCTACCGCGCCGCCCGCCACGCCGCCGGCGCCTGACCCGCGGTCAGCGTACGGAACAGATCGCTTCCTGGATCACCCGGGTCACGGCGGCCGGCTGCGAGACGAGGGCGAGATGCGAGCCGCCCGCGAACTGTGTCACCCGGGAGCCGGCCCGCTCGGCCATGGCCCGCTGCGACGCCGGGACGATGATCTTGTCACCGGTGGCGATGAAGGACCATGACGGGATCGTCTTCCAGGCCGCCGCCTTCGACGGCGTCTGGAAGGCGGCGGTGGAGGCGGCCCGCTGCGCCGCCCAGAGCCGCCGGGCCTCGCCCCTGGGCAGGTCCGAGGCGAAGGAGCGCACGAAGACCTGCCGCTTCAGGTACAGGTCGGCCGCCCCGCCGGATCGCGGGACCCGGTCGTAGAGCGTGGCCGGGTCGCCGCCGAGCGCGGACCCGGCGCCGCTGAGCTGGGCGGTGGTCTCGCCCACGTCCGGGACCGCCGCGTCCACGTACACCAGGGCCTTGACGTCCTGGTCGCCCGCGGCGGCGTTCGTGATCACCGAGCCGCCGTAGGAGTGGCCCACGAGGACGACCGGGCCGCTCAGCCCGTTGAGGAAGTCGCGTACGGTCTGCGCGTCCTCGGTCAGGCCGCGCAGCGGGTTGCCCACGGCCCGCACGTCGTACCCGGCCCGCTGGAGGGCCTTGATCTCGCCGTTCCAGCTGGAGGTGTCGGCCCAGGCGCCGTGCACCAGCACGACGGTGGGCCGCCCGGCGGCGGGCGTGGGGCACGGAGACGTCGGCGCGGCGGCGGGGACCTGCGCGGTCCCGGCCAGCAGCAGCGCGCACCCCGTGACGGCGAGTCCCGGCATGACCACCACCTCCACTCCTTCTCCCAGGCTGCCAGCCGCCGCCCCCAGCGCCGGTGAACGACCGGCCAAGGCCGGTAAAGGCCGGAGCGGCGGGCCGGAGCGGCGGGGGCGGGTAGGCTGGCGGCCATGACCGAGCGTCCTTCCCCCGTCGTGGCCGCGGATCAGCACGCGCAGGTCAGCGGGTGCGACGTGCAGTTCGTGGACGTGTTCAAGGTGCTCGGCAAACGCTGGAACGGCATGATCATCGTGGCCCTGATGCAGCGGCCCGCGCGGTTCGGCGAGCTCGCCAAGATGATCCCCGGCATCACCGACGGCATCCTCTCCGACCGGCTCCGCGAGCTGATGGCGGCGAGCCTGGTGGAGCGGCAGCTCGCCGACGGGCCGAGCACGGCCGTCCTCTACCGGCTCACCCCGGTCGGCGAGGACCTCCGGCAGGCCTTCCACGAGCTGCGCGAATGGGCCGCCCGCAACAACCTCGGCGAGCTCTGCCGCTGACGGGGGCCCGGTGGGCGTGTCGCCAATCGGCGATCAGGGCAGGCGAGTCCAAAACCTTCTTGATCAGATCCTCGCTCTCCCGCAGAACGCGGTTCGTCTTGTCCACCGTACGGTTGAACGGCGACGATGGGCAGGAGTTTCACGAGCCCCGGGCCCTGGCCCGGGGCGGAAGCTACGTGTCCTTCTCGTCCCGCCAGCCGCCGGGTTCGGGATGGTAACCGTAGGCGGCGGCCCGCACCGTGTCCTCGTCCTCCAGCCCGGAGCCGATCGTGCCGCCGACGGTTGCCAGCGAGCTGCTGATCCAGGCCAGGGTCAGGTAGTCGGTGAGGCCGACCGGCCGCTGCAGGTCCTGCTCCAGCACGGAGGTGTCGATCAGCAGCGCCGCGGCGAGTGTCGTTCCGGCGAACAGCACCAGATAGGACGCCACGGCGGCCAGGGTGAGGGTGAGGATCGTGCCGAGGTTGAACATCCGGGCCAGCTCGGCCGGTGTCTCCCGGCTCGGTTTCTCCCACAGGTCGTGCGCGATGATCAGCCAGGTCACCAGCGCGGTCAGTCCGAGAAGCATGATCACGGTGAGGCGGAGTCCGCCGAGCGCGACTCCCATCTCCCAGATGGTGTTGGTGGTGAGCGCGAACGCGGCCGTGGCGAAGGCGCCGGCCAGGAGTTTGGACAGGCCCAGCAGGGCGCGCCCCGGGCGGTTGGCCCGGACCATTCCGATCAGGAGCCGCACCCGGCCGGCCAGCCGCGAGGCGACGTAGCCCAGTTCCCCGGCCCCGGCTTCGCCGACCACTCGGTGGATGGCGGCGACCTGGCCGGTCAGCTCGGCCGGTGCCCGGCCGACCGGCGGCACCCGCTCCTCGGACGTGTCAGCGAGCAGCCGGCCCACGAGATCCGGGACAGCCGCGCGGAGCGCTCGCAGCTGGCGCAGCCCCAGCGCGGGCAAGGACACCAGCGCGACGCGGCGCCGGGCAGACGTCTGCGCGACCAGCGGCACCCGATCGGTGTGCAGCGGCAGGTCGGTCAGGCAGATCGCGACGTCCCACCGGGCGTCGGCACGCCGGCGGGCGAGATCGTCGAGCAGCGCCTCGACGCCGCCGTCGCGGCGCGGAGCCACGTCGCCCCAGCCTGCCCGGACGATCCACCGCACGTCCGGGTCCACCCGCTCGGCGAGCCGGGCGGCCAGCTCGACGGCGAGCCGCGCGACCACCTGCGCCGGATAGTCCGGCGGGGTCGCCACGAGTCCGACGACGATCTCCGGCCGACGCTGCTGACTGATGGCCATGGGCGCTCCTCGCCGGTAGCCGGGCGGAATCCCGGCAGTGAATACCCTTCGTGGCGCGACACATGCGGGCTGTATCGGGTCGATGCGGGCGAACAGGGCGAGGCGGCCGGCTTGCAGAACAGCAACCGGCCGACGGCGGGGGCCGAACCCTCTATTTACGTGACGGTTGGTGCCCATAAGATCACTTAACGCGTCCGGCTGTGGGTTCAGGGGGTTTTCGGGGGGTATCGGTCTGGGGGCTGCCCGTGGGGTGGGAGGCACCGGCGACGGGGGGATCGTCATGAAGGCAGTGGTGTACGAGGGGCCGCGGCAGGTCAGTGTGAAGGACGTACCGGACGCGCGGATCGAGCGGCCGACCGACGTCCTGGTACGGATCACGTCCGCGAACATCTGCGGCTCCGACCTGCACATGTACGAGGGCCGGACCGACTTCGAGCCCGGCCGCTGGTTCGGGCACGAGAACATGGGTCAGGTGGTCGAGGTCGGCGACGGAGTCGACAAGGTCCAGATGGGCGACTGGGTCGTCCTGCCGTTCAACATCTCGTGCGGGCACTGCAAGAACTGCGAGCGTCAGCTGACGAACTACTGCCTGACCGCTCAGCCTGAGCCGAACATGGCCGGCGCCGCCTACGGCTTCGCCGACATGGGCCCGTACGGCGGCGGGCAGGCCGAGCTGCTGCGCGTGCCCTGGGGCGACTTCAACTGCCTGCGGCTGGGCGAGGACGCCGAGCAGCGCCAGAGCGACTACGTGATGCTCGCCGACATCTTCCCGACGGGCTACCACGCCACCGAGATGGCCGGCGTGCAGCCCGGCGACCAGACGGTCATCTACGGCGCGGGGCCTGTCGGGCTGATGGCCGCCCTCTCGGCGACCATCAGAGGGGCGAGCAAGGTGATGGTCGTCGACCGCCACCCCGACCGGCTGCGGCTGGCCGAATCGATCGGCGCGATCGCCATCGACGACTCCAAGGTCGACCCGGTGCAGGCCGTTCTGGACGAGACGATGGGGCTGGGCGCGGACAACGGCTGCGAGTGCGTCGGCTATCAGGCGCACGACCCCGACGGCCGGGAGCAGCCCAACCTGACGATGAACCGGCTGGTCGCCTCGGTACGCTTCACCGGGAAGATCGGCAATGTCGGCGTCTTCACCCCGCAGGACCCCGGGGCCAGCGACGAGCTGGCCAAACAGGGCAAACTCGCCTTCGACTACGGCATGTTCTGGTTCAAGGGCCAGCACATCGGCAGCGGCCAGGCCCCGGTCAAGAAGTACAACCGGCAGCTGCGCGACCTGATCGCCGCGGGCAAGGCCAAACCGTCCTTCATCGTCAGCCACGAGCTGCCCCTCGACCGCGCGCCGGAGGCGTACGAGCACTTCGACAAGCGAGACGAGGGCTGGACGAAGGTCGTCCTGCACCCGGCGATGGCGGGGGCGGGTGCCTGACATGGCCGGAGAGCTGAACGGACGCCGGGTCGCCATCCTCGCGGCCGACGGGGTGGAGCGAGTCGAACTGGAGCGGCCGCGGCAGGCGCTGGACGACGCCGGCGCCCGCACCGTCGTGGTCTCCATCACCAGCGGCGAGATCCAGGCACGCGACCATGACCTCGAAGACGCCGGCACCTTCACGGTGGACCGGCTGGTCGGCGAGGTGTCGGTCGACGACTACGAGGCGCTGCTCCTGCCGGGCGGGACGGTGAACCCGGACAAGTTGCGGATGGAACCCGCTGCGGTGCGGTTCGTCCGGGACTTCGTCCAGTCGGGCAAGCCGGTCGCGTCGATCTGCCACGGCCCGTGGAACTTCGTCGAGGCCGATGTCGCGCGGGGCCGTCGGCTGACCTCGTGGCCGAGCGTGCGCACCGACCTGCGCAACGCCGGGGCCGAAGTGGTCGACGAGCCGGTCGTCACCGACGGCAACATCACCACGAGCCGGTCGCCCGACGACCTGCCGGCCTTCTGCGAGCGCATCGTCCAGGAGTTCGCCAAAGGCCCGAAGGCCGCCGCCGCCGAACACCCGGCGTGACCGCCCGCAGCGAACCCACACACCACCACAACCTGCGTTAGGACGCATGATGACCGACAGATTCGCCCGTGCGCTCGGGTGGACCAGCCTCGCGCTCGGCGCGGCGCAACTGGCGGCGCCCCGGGCCGTGACCCGTCTGTGCGGCGTCGACGACGCGCCAGGGGCCACGACCGTCGCCAGGCTCGTCGGCGGGCGCGAGCTGCTGCACGCCGCGCTGCTCCTCGGCGCCAAGAACCCCGCCCGGTGGGCGTGGACCAGGGTCGCCGGCGACACGATGGACCTCGGCGTCCTGGGCAGGGCCGCCGCCAACCGCACCGGCGCCCGCCGCACCCGCGCGCTGGCCGCGCTCGGCGCCGTCGCCGGGCTCACCGCTCTGGACGCCGCCTGCGCCCGGGGCGGCACCGCCAAGACCAAGGGCCCGCTGAAGGTACGCGCCTCCATCACCATCAACAAGCCGCGCGCCGAGGTCTACCGCTTCTGGCGCGACCTGGAGAACCTGCCGACCTTCATGACCCATCTGGAGTCCGTCCGCACCCTCGGCGGGGGCCGCTCCCGCTGGCGGGCCAAGGGCCCGGTGGTCGACCTGGAATGGGAGGCCGAGATCATCGACGAGCGGGCCGGCGACCTGATCGCCTGGCGCTCGGTGCCCGGCAAGGGCGTCCGCAACGCGGGCCTGGTCAGCTTCACCGACGGCCCCGGCGGGCGCGGCACCGTCGTGGACGTCTCGCTGGAGTACGGCATGCGCGGCCGCAAGC
>NZ_BAAAMV010000021.1:0-119084 GCF_039529455.1 Nonomuraea bangladeshensis | reverse complement strand
CTGCTCGTCCGTCATCGAGCGGTCCGGCTCGACAGGCAGTTCGTTCATCGACAGCGACTCCACGGCGGTCTCGGACATCAAGCGTCTCTTCCTTGATCATCAGATCCGCCGTTAGTTTTACAGTCCCCCGGGAGCACTCGGCGTCGGTGTTTCGCCTTGGTCGCGCCTGGTCTGTGTCTGTGTGTGGTGCATGCTGGCTGGTGTGTGGGTGTCGTTTGAGGTGGCTGCGGCTCGGGCTGGGGTTGATCGGGCGACGGTGGGCCGGTGGGTGAATGCTGGCCGTCTCCGGTGTCTGGTGGTTGACGCGTCGTCGGGGTTGCCTCGGGAGCGCCGGCGGGGGGAGGCGGGGGGTCTGGTGAACGTCAGGGAGCTGCTGGAGGTGGAGCTCGTGATGCGTGGGCGCCGGGGCAGGCCGGGGCCGCGCGTGAAGGGGCTGCGGTGAGCGAGTACGAGCCTGGGGCGCCGGTGGAGTTGTCGCCGAGGGAGCGGGCGGTCCTGGTGTTGCGTCTCCTGTCGGATGAGCCGATGAGCCGCAAGGAGCTGGCGGCGCTGCTGGGTATCTCGGTGGATCGGCTGCGACAGGTGGAGTCGAAGCTGATGTCGAAGCTGCGGTGGGGGCTTCGGGTGGAGTTTCCTGCGTTGGACGAGGATGAGGCGGCGCGCCGGGTTCGTCCTCGTCGGTTGGAGGAGTGAGCAGCTGCGGGCCAGCGGTGTGGCCGGCGCGCTCGGTAACGATCTGTCGCTGACCTGCGATTCTCTGTCATGTCGGGTTTCCAGCTTGTGGCGTCTCTGGTGGGGTCTCTCGCGTGGCCTGTCGCTGTGGTGGTGGCGGTGGTGGTGTTGCGCCGTCCGTTGGCTGCGGTGATGGGCCGGGCGAAGCGGTTGGAGGCGGCGGGGGTCGCGGTGGAGCTTGCCGAGGTGGAGCAGGCTCGGGAGAGTGTAGAGGAGGGCTTGGCCCAGGCCGGCGTCGAGGGCGCAGCACTCGGGGCTGCCGAGGTGGATGAGCTGGTGCGAAAGGCTGCGCAGTTGGGCTGGCACCTGGCGAACCTAGGAACGGGCACTACGCCGGACGTCGTGGTGGATCGGTCAGGGGAGAGGCCGATTGTGCGATCTCCTGCCGAGGAGGCGTTCCGAGAGGCGGCGTCTAGGCCGGTTGTCGTGATCCATCCCCCAGGCTCCAGCAGGATGATCGACGGCGTTTTGTTTAAGTGATGATCTCGCCATAACTCACGATAATGTCTCTTATCGTGAGTTATAATTGATCATGAGAGAACGTGATCGCAACGAAGTGTGACGGAGCGATTACGCAATCTCAGCCCGCCCGATGCCACCCAACACCGGGCACCAACCAACCCGAGAACACGCAAGCGAAAGGGCTAGCGACATGACCGACACCCACGCCACCGAGCGCCCGTGGAAGTCCATCGACGAACTGGCCATCGGTGACCGGATCATCGTCCGCCGTAGCTCCACCACCAACCTCCCCCAGCGCGCCACCGTCGCCACCACGCCCCGCGAGATCGGCAACACCGGCGACTGGGCCTGGCAGGTCCGCTACGACGGGCAGGACACCACCACCATCATCCAGCGGTGCGAGACCGCCGAGGTGGAGCTCGACAACGACTTCCCCGGCGCCTGGATCGACCTTCCCGCCTTCCCCGGCCTGACCGTGGTGGGCCAGTTCGACGTGCACGACGGGCCCGATGAGAGCAACGTCCTCGGTATCTGGCGCGACAACGCCACCGGCCAGCTCTATTGCACCTACGCCTCCACCGGCGACGCCGAGGTCTTCACGGACGACGAGATCTCCGCCCAGGACCTCTACCGGTGCACGGCTAACGAGCTGGAGGCGCACCTGCACCGACACCTGGAGCAGTCCGAGTGGATGAACGACCGGGAGCCCTTCGCCCGCGAGATCGCCACGCTGATGGCCCACGTCCGCAGCCTGTAACCCCGCCGCGCCCCCGGCCCACCCACGCCGGGGGCGCACTCCCCACCTCCAACCAACCCAGAAGCAAGCGAAGGACGACCGGCATGACGCTGCACCTCCTGAAGGCCGACCCGAGCACGGACCTGTACCTCGTGTGGGAAGTCGAGACGGGCACCCCGCTCGTGGTCGGCCACCGCGACGACATCACCGGCTACCGGCACCCCGAGCACCGGACGCTCGGCACGGCGAAGCCCATCGCCCAGGCCGACCAGTTCGGCACGAGCGACGGCAAGGACGGCTTCTGCCACTGGGACGCGCAGGGCCTGCGCCTCGGCGAGCAGGTCGCCGGCTCCCAGCGGTGGATTTCCCGCGCGACGCTCCTGTACTTCGCGATGGCCGTGGACCTCGGCAGGCGCGACCTGATCGAAGCTGTGACGATGCCGTACGACCCGGCGCGCCGCCACCGGAGCTACCAGCCGCACGGCCCGGCGATGGGCACGGTGTACGCCGCGTACCACCGCCTCGACATCGAGGAGGGCCGCATCGTGTGGGCGAACCGCACCGCGCGCCTTTCCTGATCCCGCCGCGCCCCCGGCCAGCGCGCGCCGGGGGCGCACCCCCTCAACCCCGACTCTGGAGGTCACCATGACCCAACCGACCCTCATCCGCTGCAGCTTCACCGCCCGCACGCCCGCCCCCGGCGGCGGCTACCACTACGACACCGTCGCCGGCATGAGGCTCGCCACCACCTGCCCGCCGCAGGTGGGCGACGTCATCGCGCACACCGAAGGCATGTACCGCGTGGTCGCCCGGCAGTGGACCGTCCCGCAGATCGGCTCCACGGCGTGGCCGAGCACGGAGGAGGCGCCCCGCGAGGCGCTGATGGCCCTGGTCGTGGAACCGGCCGAGGGCCTGTTCGCCGACGAGGTCGTCCGCACCGAGGAGGACACCGAGCGATGAGCGAGCTGGAGCGCACGACGATCGACGAGCAGCACGACGGCGGCATGACCGGCCTGCGGCACTGGGTCCTGGCCGGCCCGAAGGGCGCGGTGCAGGTGTCGTTCATGAAGCTGCCCGACATCCCCGGTCACTTCCGCGACGAGGAGTTCTTCCCCGGCGGCTGGACCGGCGCTGATTTCGCCTACCACGCCTTGTTTCCGCTGTTCGACGGCCAGACGTCGCGGCGCGCTTGCGGCTTCGTGGAGGGCGGCCAGTGCTTCTACGGCGGGTCGTCCGTCCCGGCACAGCAGTTGGTGCAGGAGTGGGCGAAAGCCGACTTCGACGACGAGGTGATCTGGCTCGCCGCAGAGCTGGGCTACCGGGCGAAGTTCCTCGACGACCTGCCCGACGAACCCACCTTCCAGGAGAAGGCGCGAGCCCTCGGGCTGCTGCTCGGCGGCGACACCGACGGCCAGGAGGAGGGGCCGTCATGACGGAGCTGGAGCGCCACACCGCCGGCGGCGAGCTGGTCCCCGCCGACGACGCCGCCCAGTGGGCCCGGCTCGCCGAGCTCGACGCCGCGGCCGAGGAGTTCGAGCCGCGCGCCGAGAACACGCTGCGCAGCTACGCAAGCGACTGGCGGGCGTGGGAACGGTACGTCGCCGACGTCGGTATCCCGCTGGAGGCCGGCACGCCGGGCGCGTTCCTCGGGTTCGTGATCTGGCTCGGCAAGCAGGGCAAGGCCCCGGCGACGATCGAGCGGAACCTGTACGGCGCGGCGGTGTCCCTGCGGGAACGCGGCGTCGCGGTGCACCCGGACGGGCCGAAGAAGGGCAAGAAGGCGGTCGACGCGCTGGCCCGGATGCTGGCCGAGGCGGGGGAGCAGCGCGGTCGTGGCCAAGCTCCGCCGCTGACGGTGGTGCAGCTCCGCGCCATGTCGGAGGCGCTGCCCGACACCCTGAAGGGGAAGAGGGACCGGGCGATCCTCACGGTCGGGTTCGGCATGGCGGCGCGCAGGAGCGAGTTGGCGAACCTGCTCGCCCGCGACGTGGTGGTCACGGAGGAGGGTTTGAAGGTGATCGCCCGCTACGGCAAGACCGGCGCCCGCTCGCCCGCGATCAAGAAGGGCGAGAATGAGTTGACGTGCCCTCGGCGCGCCTGGCTGGCGTGGGCGGAGGCCGCGGACCTCGACCCGGACGGTCCCGCGTTCCACCGCATGAACCAGCACGGCCACCTGCTGGGCAAGATCACCGGTCAGGGCATCGGGATCGCCGTCGCCGACGCGGCCAGGGCGGCGGGCTTGGAGGGCGTCACCGGGCACAGCATGCGGGCCGGCCTCGCCACGGCTGCGCGGAAGGCCGGGCACGACTACCGGACCATCGCCCAGCAGGGCGGGTGGGCGGCGAACTCGACGGCGTTGCACCAGTACCTGCGGATCGTGGACCAGTGGGCGGACAACGCCACGGCAGGCATCGGGATGTGAGGGAGCCTCTGGTTCCGTCCATCGCACCCAAAGGTTTGCAAACCACTACTTAAACTAAGAGACAAACCCAAGAGAAGGATGCCACGTATTTTTCGAGGACAATAAGGAACAAAAGGGACATCGAGATATGTATAGGACAATGACAAATTAACAGAAATTAAGCGGCAGGGTCGGGCATGTTTGCGACAGAAAATATCAGACGATAATTTTGATTAATTTTCGATGATAGACGGGGATGTTCAGATCGAACAAATGGGCACATATGAGACGCATGTGAGACACATGTCTAATGCAGAGTGGTGATAGTTATCGTCGAGCTAGCCTAAGAAATCAAAAGTCTCTAGATACTCGGGCGCAAAGTCGAGTTACGATCGCCGGACTTGCTAACATAGAGGCAAGCACAGGGAAGGGCGAGACAGGGCCCGCCCTCGATCGCCAAACCGGAAGCAGGCCCCGCTCGCCCTTTGGCTCAGCTAGCTGAGCCCGCTGTGGTTGAGGAGCCAGTCGAGAAGGATCAGTAGCAACTGCGCACGCAGCAGCTCGTCCTGCTCGCCTGGTTCCTCTCCCGGGCACGTATTCCGCATGGAATATCACCTCACTCGGTGGCCGTTGCCTTTGGCGAGGCGGCCCGGCCACGTCGGCCGCCTCATGAGGACGCGGCCGCATTCGCCGAGTGAGGGCGAAGCACGTGCTGGTTTCCCATCCTAGCGGTGTCCCCAGTCATTCGTTGCCATTCTTTTGGCGCGTCGGCCCATATGTCGTTTTCTCGATGAGATTCCCTTTGGTCCGCCTTGCGGGAGGGGGCGTAAGGCGTATTGCGCGGCGAATGACGCTGGTCAGAGGAACGTTGATCTTGGCTGTAGTGGGCGGTCGCGGCACGTCTCGTGCATGGTGATCTGCATCACATTCGGAAGGGCTACCAACCCTGGAATGGACGGGCACTCATGGTCGAAGACCATGTCCGGCTTGCGGTGACTTGACAACAGTGCATATGCTGCGCGCCAGAGTGGAACACGCATGCCAAAGCGCTTGCATGATGGCGCGCACGCGTCTCTGAGCCCGCGCGTGTAGGACGATCTCAGCCCGCCGCGGGCTTCCGATCCCCCCACACGATGATCTTGTCTCAGGCCCTCTGAGACGCGCGAAAGCTGAAAGGCCCCGCCCCCACAGATGGGACGGGGCCTTTCCCATGCCCACCCGGCCCCGGCACGGCCCTGCGCCGCACGGGGGAGGCGCGGAAAACGAGCCGGGGCCGGGTGCCCCAACCCCTCAGCCTCTCGGGAGGCCCCCTCATGTACTGGCACACCCGTGACAACACCGAGCAGGAGGGCCGCCAGCGTGGCCGCCTGCTCGACCGGAGCTTCTGGCTCCACGACGCGCCCCGCCTCATGCTGTGGTGCCGCCTCTTCGGCCACAAGCCGGTCGTCGATGGGTACGGCCCCCACGGGCGCGGCCTGGCGGCACGCCGCTGGGTCACGTGCGACCGGTGCGGCGTCCGCCCCAACCCGCAGGGCGACCTCACCCCCGAAGAGTGGCCCATCGGCGACCGCTACGACGGCCTGTACGAGACCCCGCAGCGGCACATCCTCACCACCGAGGAAATCCGCACGGCCATGAACCGCGTCCGCACCGGCCTCCGGCTGCCCGGCCAGTGGCCCGACAAGCCGACCGGCAGCATCGGAGCACAGCTGATCGTCGGCCGCACCTTCGGCGGGTTCTCCGTCAAGGTGGAGATCGGATGCGCAGGCGGCGACAACACGCTGGCCGCGCACGTCCGCCTCAACCCGATCGGCGCTCTCTACCTGCACACCGAGGGGTTCGGCTGCTGGCTGCAACGCCGCCTCAACCCCGAGGGTCACACAGCGCGGGAGATCGGCCTGTCGGTCGACGGCTGGGCGATCCACACGAAGCTGTGGGCCTGCGACGGCGAGTGGTCCCGCACCGACCCGTGGTGGATGCACGGCCGCCTCAGCCTGGACCTAGTGGAGAAGCTGCTCGGCCCCAAGCGGTACAGCTACCGGACCGTGGACGGCCCGGTCATGGGCTGGATCCAGATGCCCGAGGGCGACCGCCACCAGGTGCAGCTCACCCTCCGGCGGGTCCGGCTCGGCCGCCCGCGCGCAGAGTGGGCCGCGAAGTACCACTGGGCGGTCGAGTGGGAGTCCGGCACGCCGATCGTCACCCGACCTGGCAGAGGTGGCACCACCGCGGCGTCAGTGCGGGTGCCCGACCTGGCCGTCGAATCCCGCTCGTGGGACGTGCTCGCCTGCACGCTGGCCGCGCAGCAGCTCAGCGCACGGCGCGCCGAGTACGGCTATCGACCGGAGGCAGCGCAGTGACCATCCATCTGCCCCGCGCTGAGCTGATCGTGCGCGTGCGAGGCCATGAGATGACCCTTGCGACGCTCGATCTGCCCGTCGAGGTGGTCGCCACCGGCGAAGACCCTGTGGCGAACGTGATCCTGAACGTCCCCGAGTTCTACCGCGACCTCGCCGCCACGCTCCGCGCGGCTGCGGACGAGGTGGAGACGATCCCCGACACCAACCCCCGCGCCCCCGGAGGCCCCCCAGCATGAAGGCCCACGTGATCGCCCGCGTCTGCCACGAGGCGAACCGGATCCTGCAGATCGCCGCAGGCCAACAGCCGTCACCGCACTGGGCCGACGCTCCCGACTGGCAGCAGGAGTCCGCCGTCGCAGGCGTCGAGGCCGCCCTGTCCGGCGCGACACCGCAAGAGCTCCACGAGCGGTGGTGCGAGGTGAAACGCGCCGCCGGCTGGACGTACGGTCCGGCCAAGGACGAGGCCGCGAAGACGCACCCCTGCCTGGTGCCGTACGAGGAGCTGCCCGCCGCCGAGCGGGTCAAGGACCACCTGTTCCACGCGATCGTCCGCGCCTTCCCCGCGGCCAGGACGGAGGAGTGATGCAGCGCTACATCAAGTACATGCCGCTGCAGGACATCCCGTCCGCGACGCGGAACGCCAAAGAGCACGACCTCGCCAGCATCCGCCGTTCGATCGAGACGTTCGGCTGTGTCGTCGCCGGAGAGATCGACGAGCGCACCGGCCGGCTGGTCGCCGGTCACGGCCGCAAAGAGGTCCTGATGATGATGCACGCCGAGGGCGTCACCCCGCCGGAGGGTGTGCAGCTGGCCGAGGACGGCACCTGGCTCGCGGCGCTGGTCCGCGGCTGGCGGTCGCGGTCCGACGCGGACGCCGAGGCGTACATGATCGCCCACAACCGCACCAACGAAAAGGGCGGCTGGGACCAGGACGTGCTGATCAAGTCCCTGGTGGACATCCAGCAGGCGGACGTGAACCTGCTCGAAGCCACGGGCTACTCCTCCGGCGAGGTGCCTGGCCTGAAGGAAGCCCTCGCGGCGGACGCCCAGGTCGTCACGGAGGTGACCGACGACGAACGGTACGGCCTCGGCGCAGGCGACGCCGGCGACGGTGAGGGCCCGTCACCGCAGGACTTCCAGGAGTTCGGCGACGACATCGCCACCGACTACCAGTGCCCGCGCTGCGCGTACGA
This sequence comes from Nonomuraea bangladeshensis, assembly GCF_039529455.1. Classification (NCBI taxonomy): domain Bacteria; kingdom Bacillati; phylum Actinomycetota; class Actinomycetes; order Streptosporangiales; family Streptosporangiaceae; genus Nonomuraea; species Nonomuraea bangladeshensis. The sequence goes on along the minus strand of NZ_BAAAMV010000021.1, from coordinate 111,200 downwards.
ATGGAGCGGCAAGCCCCGATGACGATGCCGCCGTACCGAGTGCCGACCATGGCCGAGGTCCGGGCGGTGCCATGGAACGGCTTCAACGCCATCAGCACCTTCTCCGGCTGCGGCGGTTCGTCGCTCGGCTACCGCATGGCCGGCCTCCGCGTGCTGTGGGCCAGCGAGTTCATCCCGGCCGCCGCCGACACGTACCGGGCCAACGCCGCGCCGTACACCCACCTCGACACCCGCGACATCCGCCAGGTCACCGCGCAGGACATCCTCGACCGGATCGGCCTCAAGGTGGGCGAGCTCGACCTGATGGACGGGTCGCCGCCGTGCGCGGCGTTCTCCAGCTCCGGCAAGCGGGAAGCCGGGTGGGACACCGTCAAGACCTACTCCGACACCCGGCAGAGGGTGGACGACCTGTTCTTCGAGTTCACCCGGCTCCTGGGCGACCTCCGGCCGCGCATGTTCGTCGCGGAGAACGTCGCCGGGCTGGTGCAGGGCACCGCGAAGGGCTACTTCAAGGAGATCCTGGCCGCGCTGCGCAAGCCCGGCTACCGCGTCAAGGCGCGGCTGCTCGACGCGCAGTGGCTCGGCGTGCCGCAGCGCCGACAGCGGCTCATCTTCGTCGGCGTCCGCGACGATCTTGGCGTCGAGCCTGTCCACCCGAAGCCGCTGCCGTACCGGTACACGATCCGCGACGCCCTCGCCGACCTGCCCGGCGCGCACGACGACGTGGAGAACGACCCGGAGACGGGGCAGCCGCTCACCCTGCGCGGCTACTCGGTGGAAAAGTACTGGCACGAGCTGCGCCCCGGCCAGGGCCACCCGGTGCGGACCAGCCTCAAGCGGCTGAGCTGGGACGAGCCGTGCCCGACCATCGTGGCCAGGGCAGGCACGTCGGGCACCGCCGCCATCACCCACCCCGACCACCCGCGCTACCCATCGCTCGCCGAGCTGCGCCGCCTGGGCGGCTTCCCGGACGACTTCGTCCTCACCGGCAACTACTACCGCAGGTGGGAGCGCATCGGCCGCGCGGTGCCGCCCGTGATGATGGCGCGGATCGCCGCCGCCGTCCGCGACGAGGTGCTCGTCCCGCTGCGCGACTCGGGGAGGATCTGATGTGCGGTGTCGTCGCCGGCCTCGGCAAGCTCGACCTCGGCCCGGCCGTGGCCGCGCTCGCCCACCGAGGCCCGGACGCAGCGAACATGGTCACGGTGGCCGGCGTGCACCTCGGGCACACCCGGCTCGCGGTTCAGGACCTCGACCCGCGCTCTGACCAGCCGTTCCGATCCGGGCCGGTCACGGTCGCGTACAACGGCGAGATCTACAACGCCGCCGAGCTGCGCCAAGCCGTCGAGGAGCGCGACCCGGGCCGGGCCTGGGCGACGACCGGCGACACCGAGGTCCTGGCCGCCGCGCTCGCGGTGCTCGGCCCCGACCGTGCGCTGCCCTGCATCAACGGCATGTTCGCCGTGGCGTGGGCCGACGACCGGCGGCCGGGCGTGCTGCACGTCGCCCGCGACCGGCACGGCGAGATCCCGCTGCACCTGCACCTGGCGCAGCCCGTCATGGCCGCGTCGGAGCTGAAGGCGTTCGCCGCGGCGGGCCGCCCCATGGCGTCGCACCTGATCGCGGACGTCCCCGCTGGCCAGTGGGGTGCGCTCCACGGCCGCCGCGCGGAGTGGCACCGGTTCCACACCCAGCGGTGCACGCCGGCGGGCTACTCGCTGGCGCAGGCGTCGACCCGGCTGAAGGACGCGCTCGCCCGCGCGGTGCAGCGGCGGCTCATCGCCGACGTGCCGGTGTGCTCGCTGCTGTCCGGCGGGATCGACTCGGCCGCGATCACGTACGAGCTGGCACAGCACGTGCCCGACCTGGTCGCGTACACCGCCCGCATGGACCCCCGCTCGCGTGACCTTCGGTGCGCGCGCGAGGTCGCCGAACACCTCGGGATCGAGCTGGTCGAGGTTGATATCCCGGCGCCGACCGCGGACGACCTGGCCCGCGTGGTCCAGGTGGTCGAGATGCCGCACAAGGCGCAGGTCGAGATCGGCTGGGCGTGCCTGCTGCTCGCGCAGCGGATCCGCGCGGACGGCTTCAAGGTCACCTACTCCGGCGAAGGCAGCGACGAGCTGTGGGCCAGCTACGGCTTCGCCTTCCACGCCCTGCAGAAGACCGACTGGCACATCTACCGGCGCGACCTGATGGCCGCGCAGAGCAGGAAGAACTTCCCGAGGGTGAACAAGACGTTCATGGCGCACTCGGTGGAGGGGCGGCTGCCGTTCTGCGACCCGGACGTGGTCGACCTCGCCCTGTCGCTGCAGCAGCACGCCGTGGCGGACGGCAAAGCCCACCCGAAGGCCGTGCTGCAGCGGGCGTACGCGGGGCTGCTGCCCGAGTCGGTGGTGCGCCGGCCGAAGGTGGCGTTCCAGGACGGCCTTGGGCTCAAGGACGCGATCACAGCCGTGCTGCCGAACCCGGCCCGCTTCTACAAGGCCGAATACCAGCGCCTCGTCAGAAACAGCAGAGCATGAGCGAAGACACCGACATCGCCGAACGGTTCGACACCGGCGGCTGGCAGTTCACGCCCGACGTCGCCGAGGTGTTCGACGACCACGTACGAGCCAGCGTGCCGCACTACGACGTGATCCAGGACCTCGTGGCCGAGACGACCGACTGGCTCGTCCCGGCCGGCGGCCTGGTCGCCGACCTCGGCGCGTCCACCGGCGCGTCGGCGCGGCGGATCCTGGAGCGGCACCCGGCCCGGGGCATCCGGTTTGCGCTGTACGACGAGCAGCCCGCGATGCTCGACCAGGCCGCCGCCGAGCTGCGCAAGCTCGCCGCCAAGGTGGGCGGCGAGTACGACGCCACGCTGAACGCGACCCGCATCCAGGACGGGCCACTCGTGCATGAGGACGCCGACCTGACGCTGTGCCTGTTCACGTTGCAGTTTCTGCCGCGCCAGGAGCGTGTGAAGGCGCTACGGCTCGCACGCATCAGCGCGGCCGAGAGCGGCGCGCTGATCGTCGCGGAGAAGATTCGCGCCATTGACAGCAGGTGGGCCGAGATCGGCAGCGACGTGGCGCACGACTACAAGGCGGATCGCGGCATCTCCGACGCCGCGATCCGGGCCAAGGCCCGCGCGTTGCGCGGCGTCCTCCGGCCGTACCCGCAGCAGACGACGATGCAGGCCATGGCCGACGCCGGGTGGCACGCGCCGGAGGTCCTGTTCCGGTGGCATTCGTGGGCGGTGATCGGCGCGTTCGCCTCCGCCCAGTAACGAGGGGGTGTCCTTTGATGTGGTTCGACGAGCGCCCGCCCCCGGACTGGTCGATTGAGCTGACTCCCGGCCTGGAGCTGCTGAACTCCAACCAGCGGCTCCACCCCATGGTCAAGGCCCGGATCACGAAGCTGCTGCGCCGCGCCGGTCACACCGCCTCCAAGGCGGCCGGTCTGCCGCGGCTTGAGCGGGTGTACGTCGTCGGCGAGCTCCGGCCCACCGACCGGCGCAAGCGCGACCCCGGCAACTGGTATCCGTCCGCGAAGGCGGCGGTGGACGGTGCGATGACCGACGCCGGCGTGCTGGTCGACGACGACGCCGACCACCTCGTCGGGCCGGACATGCGGCTCGGGCCGGTGGTGAAGGGCGGCCAGCTCGTGCTTCACGTCTGGCGCGGCACCGACACCTGATCTGCCCTCCCTCACCCATACCTCGAACGGGGGTCCCCTCATGGTTTCCAGCAGAAAGCGAGCGCGGGCCACCGTCGTCGCTGAGCGGCGCGCCAAGGCCGTGCAGATGCGGATCGCGGGTATCAGCCCGACGATCATCGCGGAGAACCTCGGCTACTCCAGCTCGGCGGCCGTCACCAAGGACATCACTCGCAGCCTGCAGAAGGCGGCGAAGGCTGAGCAGGTCGCGTCCGAGCACCTGCTGCAGATCGAGATCGACCGGCTGGACCGGCTCATGGCCGCCGTCTGGGCTAAGGCGCTGTCCGGCGACGTTAAGGCCGTCGAGCAGGCTGAGAAGCTGATCGCCCGCCGGTGCGCGCTGCTGGGCCTGGACCTGATCAACCGCAACGGGTCGGAGAACAGCGACATCGCCTCCCTGCTGGGCAGCCTGTTCGCGAACCTTCAGGCCCGGCACGGCCAGGACCAGGTGACGGTCGAGGTCGTGGACGCTCTCGAAGCCGGCGAGGACAGCCTGTGAGCCTGGCGGTTGTCACGCTGTCGCCGATGCAGGAACGCAGCATCGCGGAGTCCACGGCGCGGATCAACCTCTGGACGGGCAGCGTACGGTCAGGGAAGACCATCGCTTCGCTGCTGCGGTTCCTGATCTACGTGGCGCAGGCGCCGCGCGGCGGCCACTTGGTGGTCGTGGGCAAGACGAGCGACACGATCGCGCGGAATGTGTTCGAGCCGTTGATGGACCCGAGCTTGACGGGGCCGGTGGCGCGTCGGATCTTCTACACGCGTGGCGCGGTCACGGCGAACATTCTCGGCCGCCGCGTCGAGATCATCAGCGCGAACGACGTCCGGTCGGAGTCGCGGCTGCGGGGTCTCACCTGCGCCGGGGCGTACGTGGACGAGGCGACGCTGATTCCCGAAGCGTTCTGGGACCAGCTGCTCGCCCGCTGCTCCGTGCCCGGCGCGATGATCTTCGCGACGACGAACCCGGACGCGCCGAACCATTGGCTTCGGAAGAGGTTCCTGCTCCGCTCCCACGAGCTGGACCTGCGCTGGTGGCACTTCACGCTGGACGACAACCCCAGCCTGGACCCGGTGTACGTCGCCAACCTCAAGGCCGAGTACACCGGCCTCTGGTACAGGAGATATGTCCTCGGTGAGTGGTGCATGGCCGAAGGCGCGATCTTCGACATGTGGGACCCGGACCGGCACATCGTGGACGAACTGCCGCTCATGGAGCGGTGGCTCGGCGTGGGCGTGGACTACGGCACGGTCAACCCCTTCGCGGCTCTGCTCGCTGGGGTGTCCGTGCCGGACGCGGACGGGCAGCGGCGCGTCTACCTGGCGTCGGAGTGGCGGTGGGACTCCCGTCTCGAACGGCGTCAGCTGACCGACGCGGAGTACTCGGCGAAGCTCGCCGAGTGGTTGGACACCATGCCGAACACGTACGGGCCCGGCACGATGGGGCTGCGGCCCGACTGGGTCATCGTTGACCCGTCCGCGGCCTCGTTCGTCACGCAGCTCCACCACGACGGGCTGTTGCCGCAGCTCGGCGACAACGCCGTCTTGGACGGCATCCGCACCGTCAGCAACCTGATCGCCGGCGACCTGCTGCGGGTGCACCGCTCCTGCGCGGGCTGGCTCGGCGAGGTCGGCTCCTACTCCTGGGACGACCGGAAAGCGGAGAAAGGCGACGATGCCCCGGTGAAGGTCGATGACCACTCGATCGACGCCAGCCGGTACATCCTGCACACCACGCAGGCCGCCTGGACGCCGCTGATGGAGCGCGTACCCACCGACCACCACTGGCGCAAGCGATAAGGCTGGCGCGTAAAGCCGGTGCGCCCCCGGCCCCCGCCGTTGAGGGGCGGCGCGGGGCCGGGGCCGCACCCCAAACCACGAACGTCAGGGCCATCCGACCGGGTGGCCCTTCTGCATGTCCAGGAGGGGCACACGATGCAGGACAACGCGCGACTGACCGAGGGGAGCCACCTGGCGGCCGGCATGGGCGGCCACGACGCCGCCCAGTGGCGGTGCACGTGGAAGGTGGAGAAGTACCGGGGCGACGACACCGGCCCGCACGCCACACCGTTCGAGACGATCGAGCGCGTGGGCAACGCCCTCATGTACGGCGGCGCGGCTGCGCTGTGGCACCGCCTGACCGGCGGCACCTCCGTCACGGCGTTCGATGCGACCAACGCGCGGATCGGCGTCGGCGACGGCACCGCCGCCGCAGACCCCCTGCAGACCGACCTGCAGGGCACGAACAAGATCCGCAAGGGCATGGACGCCACCTACCCGCAGCACACGGACGGCACCGGTGCCGGAGCCACCACGGTCACGTTCCGGACGACGTTCTCCACCTCGGAAGCCAACTTCGTGTGGGCCGAGTGGGGCATTTTCAACGCCGCCGCCGCCGGCCGGATGCTCAACCGCAAGGTCGAGGCCCTGGGCGAGAAGACGTCCGCGGCCTCCTGGGTGTTCACGGTGCAGCTCTCCCTGGTCTGAGCCACCACGCGACTGCCTGACGAGGAGGAGGGCGCGGCGTGGCGACCATCCTGGAGGACTTCGAGGACGCGACCCTCAACCTCACCATCACCGGAGACTGGGCGCGGACTTCCGGCAGTTCAGCTTTCGGCACCTGGTCGCTGAAAAGCAAGACGATCGGCGCGAACGGCACGACGAGCGCGGAGGTCACCGTCCCGGCCGGGGCGACATCCCTGACCTTCTACTACCGGGTGTCCTCCGAATTGGACTGGGACAAGTTCCTCGTCCTGGTGGACGGCGCGACCGTGCTCACGCAGTCGGGAGAGGTCGCCTGGACCTCGACCACCCTCAACGTGACCGGCAAGTCGAAAGTAATCTTCCGGTACACCAAGGACGATTCGTTCAACCAGGGCGGCGATGCCGCGTGGGTGGACCAGCTCACGTTCACCGTCCCCGACGTCGGCACGCCCAAGGCGGCCACCGACAGCGGCGGGCTGGTCGAGACGACCTCCGTCGCCCAGGTCCCCGAGATTCCCAAGAACGCCGAGGACGCCGGGCACCTGGTTGAGTCGCGCTGGCAGGGCACGCCGCAGGGCGGCACCACGCCGCCGTCGATCCGTTCGTACACCGCCGTGGCGGGAGTGTCGGCGTCCTACACGGTCACCGCGCCTGCCGGGCTCGTGGCCAATGACGTGCTGGTCGCCATCCAGGCGGCCGACCGTGGCGACACGACGAACATGACCGCCCCGACCGGGGGCACCACCTGGGAGCTGCTGGACTCCCTGGACGGGATCGGCCAGGTGGGTATCACTCAGGCCGTCCGGGTGTGGTGGAAGCGCGCGGGCTCCGGCGAACCTGGCTCGTACACGTTCAAGCAGGCGTCCTCCTCGGACGGCGTCTGCGTGATCGTCGCCGTCAAGGACGCGTCGCTGACGGCCGCGCCGATCCTCGCGCGTTCCACGGACGGCGACGGCGAAACCATCACGACGCCGGGCATCACGCCGGCGGGGGACAGCAACCTGGAGCTGCGGCTGATCGCGGCGTACTCGCTCGGCGTCGCCATGACGTTCACCGCCCCGGCGGGCCTGAACCTCTTGGGCAGGGCCCAGTCGCGGGTCTACACCGCCGCGGCGGCGGCGTCTCGCCTGCTGCAGTCCAGCGCAGCCACGGCCCCCGCGGACTTCGTCGCGTCCGTGGAAGATGTGGAATGGCGGTCCGGCTACACGCTGGCTCTCGCTCCGGCCGTCTCCGGCCCTCCGGAAACGCCGAAGGCAGCGTCGGACTCGGTCACGCTGGTCGAGTCGGCCTCGGTGGTCGTCGTTCCGGACGGGATCCCGCACTCCTCGGACGACTCTGCCGCCCTGACGGAACTCGCTATGGCCGAGGCCGACATCGCCAGCTCGGACGCGGCCACCTTGGACGAGGCCCCGGCCATCGACGCGGAGCCGAGCAGCGCCGACACCGGCACGCTGACCGAAGCGGCGTCGCTGGAGCTCGGGTGGAGCGGCACCGATCAGGCGCACCTCACCGACGCCGGCCACGTGGACGTGCAGGCCGTAAGCGCCGACACCGGCATGCTGCTGGAGCTGACCGACGTCGCGAAGACGATCGGCCCGGTCTCCAACGACGCGGCGATGCTGACCGAGACCGCAGGCGTGGAAGCGGTGGCGGCGGCGGCCGACGCGGGCTTGCTGGTGGAGGCGTGGGCGCTGGAGTTCGGCCAGGAGGGCGCCGATCAGGCGCTCTTGGCCGACAACGCTCAGGTGGAGGCCCGGCCCGCCGGCGTCGATGGCGGCGCGCTGGCCGAGGCGGTGGACCTGGCCAAGACGATCGGCCCGGTCTCCAGCGATGGGGGTGTGCTGGCCGAGGCCGCCGCCGTGGATGTACAGGTCGCGACCGTTGACGCGGGCGCGCTGGTCGAAGCGGCTGCGGCGGCAGTCGTCAAGGAAGCCGCCGACGCGGCCGCCCTCGCGGAGACCGTCTCGATCGGGCTGGACGTGTCCGACCAGGTGGCGCTCATCGAGCAGGCGGCCGTCGATGCCGCCATGGGGGCGTCCGACAGCGCGGCCCTGGCCGACGCCGGGTCGCTGGCGATCCCCAAGGCCGCTGCCGACACCGCGGTGCTCGTCGAGCACGCCGAGGTGATCGACATCGGGCGGGCCATCGTCGGCGTCGAGCTCATCCGTCGTGGCTGGTCCGCTCATTCGCCGCGCCGCCGCTGGGCGGCCGGTCGGCCGCGCCGGGCTTGGCGGGCCGAATCACCCCACACGTAGGGAGGTGCCAGTGGAACCGATGTCCTCCCTGTCCAGGGAGTTCCTGTACGTCTTCGTCGAGGGCGCGACCGGCAACGAGGACGTCGAGATGGCGTTCACCGCTCCAGGCGTCAAGCCGGGTGTCGGCGACTGGCGGCCAGCCGAGTGGGAGCCGCCGAAGGCTGACGGCGCTGACGCGAAGATCCTCGTCGGCCCCGGTGAGGGCGCTGTCGCGCTGCCGGAAGGCACCCATCTGGCGTGGGTGCGGGTCACCGCTGTCGATGAGCAGCCCGTGTTGCCTGCCGGGCTGGTCCCCATCACATGAACAACGAGAGGTGGTGTGATGCCGCTCCCCACTCATGACCAGGAGTGGCCGCCCCCGCACATGCGCGCTGAGATGCGCCTCTACCAGCAGCACGGGGCCTGGTACGCCGGCGATCCTGACCGGCTCGCCCAGGTGTACGGCAACGGGGCCGTGACGCCGGGCCTGGGCCTGGACCTGAAGGGCTGGGATAGGCCGCTGCAGTGGGCTGGCGGCGCGGTCGGCCGTGTCGCGCGGTGGTTCTGGGGCTCGCCGATCCCTGCCGGCCAGTCCCGCTCGACGAAGCTGCACGTGCCGTTGGCGGCGGACATCGCGGCGAAGTCCGCGGACCTGCTGTTCAGCGAACCGCCCACCCTGCGCGCGGCCGGGAAGAAGACGCAGAAGCGTCTCGACCAGATCCTCAACGAGGGCTCGGTGTACGCCGGGCTGCTGGAGGCCGGCGAGCTGGACAGCGCATACGGCGGCGTCTACCTGCGGGTCGGCTGGGACACGGAGATGGCCGACTACCCGGTGGTCGACTCGGTCCCGGCCGACTCGGCCGTGCCGGAGTTCCACAGCGGCAGGCTGGCGGCGGTCACGTTCTGGCGGGTCGTCGGCGAGGACCAGAAAGTCGTGTGGCGGCACCTGGAGCGCCATGAGCGGGGCCGCGTCTACCACGGCCTCTACCAGGGCGATGACTCCCGGCTGGGCCACCCGGTGCCGCTGGAGGACCACCCCGCCACCGCCGGTTTCGCAGCCATCGTGGACGCGGACGGCGGGTTCGATTCCGGCTATCCAAAGGGCTTGCTTGTTCACTACGTGCCCAACATGCGGCCGCACAGGACGCTGCGGGGTACGGCGCTGGGCCGCTCCGACTACGCCGGGGTGGAGCCCCTGATGGACGCCTTGGACGAGACGTGGACGTCGTGGATGCGGGACCTGCGGCTCGGTAAGGCCAGGATCATCGTGCCCGAGGTCTACTTGCAGAACACGGGCCGGGGCCGGGGCTCGTTCTGGGACCCCGACCGGGAGATCTACAGCGGGCTCGGGATGCTGCCGCCGGCGAACGGCGGCGGCAACATGATCACCGTCAGCCAGTTCGACATCCGCGTACAGGAGCACCAGCAGACCGCCAAGAGCCTGGTCGCGCAGATCCTCCGGGGCGCCGGGTACAGCGTGCAATCCTTCGGCGAGGCCGGCGAGGGCGTCGAGGCGACCGCGACGGAGATCCACTCCCGAGAGCGGCAGTCCCTCACCACCCGAGGCCGGAAGATCGGCTACTGGACGCCCGCGCTGGCGTGGCTGGGCGACTGCCTGCTGTCGGTTGACCACTACATCTTCAAGACGAAGGTCACCGCCGAACGCCCGCAGATCGAGTGGCCGGACGGCGTGTTCCTGGAAACCGAGTCGGTGGCCCGCACCGTCGAGCTGCTGAACCGGGCGCAGGCCGCGTCGATCGACACGCGGATCCGGCTCGTGCACCCGGACTGGGACGACGACCAGGTGACGGCCGAGATGAAGCGGCTTCGGGACGAAATGGGCCTGAACGTCCGGGACGCCGACACGTTCGACGAGCAGATCATCCCCGACCAGGATGACGACCTCGATGGCTGACCTGCTGGAGCAGGTGGACGAGCGTATAGCGCTCGCTCACGCGATCTCCGCACGGTACGCCGACGCCGAGGAGCACCTGTTCGAGGTCATCGCCAAGTCGCTGGCCAAGGGCGGGGACGGGCCGCAGCAGGCGCAGGCGCGGCTCGCCGAGGTGAAGGCGCTCGGCCTGCAGGCGGAGAAGATCCTCAAGGACCTGGAGGAGCTCGCGGCCGGAGCGGTCGAAGAGGGCGTGACGGCGGCGTGGCAGCAGGGCTTCATGCGCGCCAGCGAGGAGCTGGAGCGGCTGGGCGAGGCTCAGGGCATCAGCCCCGGCAAGGGCCTGGCGCAGCTGCTGAAGGAGGCTCTGGGGCTGCTGCCTGCCCTCACCACGGGCGCGCTGCGGCAGGTGACTGACATCTACCGGCAGGTCATCGCCGAGGCGACGCCGCTGGCGCTGGCTGGCGCGATGACGCGCGAGCAGGCGACGACGAAGGCGCTGCAGAAGTTCGCCGCGAAGGGCATCACGTTCTTCGACGGCAAGGGCCGCACCTGGTCGATTTCCTCGTACGCGGAGATGGCGACCCGCACGGCGATGGCGCGGGCGGCGAACGAGGGCCACCTGGCGACGTTACGGGAGAACGGCCGCGACCTCGTCATGGTGTCGCGAGCGCCGTACACGTGCCCGCTGTGTGATCTGTGGGAAGGCCAGGTGCTTACCCAGTCGGGCGCGGTCGGCGACCGGCAGGAGACGCATGTCCTGACGGGCGACACGATGACCGTGCATGTCGCGGGCACCGTCGCTCAGGCGCGGATCGCTGGTCTGCAGCACCCGAACTGCAAGCACACCTTCTCCGCTTACCTGCCGGGGCTGACGAAGCCGCCGGCGAAGCCGGAAGCGAAGGGCACGTACGGGGACACGCAGAAGCAGCGCTACCTCGAACGGCAGATCCGGGGGTGGAAGCGGCGCGCGGCGGCGGCCCCGCCTGGCAGCGCGGAGAAGAAGGCTGCCGAGGCGCACGCCAAGGCGTTCCAGGCGCAGATGAAGGAGCACCTGGACAAGACGGGGCTGCTGCGGCAGAGGTCTCGTGAGCGGGTGCGGCCCGACGAGACGACGATGCCGGATCTGCACCCGTCGCTGAAGCCCCCGAAGCCGAAACCGGCGCCGAAGGTGACAAAGCCGAAGCTGGTGAAGCCGAAACCGGCGCCGAAGTCGGCGAAGCCCTTGGCGAAGCCGAAGACCGCGCCAGCTCAGCGTCCGGCTGCTCCCACGCCCACCGGGCGTAAGTCGTCGATGCGGGACGCCACCCGTCATCTCACGAACGCGGCGGGGGAGGAGTGGATCAGGACCAGGATGCCCGCCATCCCCCGAAGGTCCTGGGCGCGGGACGAGCTGCAGGCGATCCGGTCCTACACGGGTGACTCCTACACCGCGATGAACAGGGCGTTACGGGGTCCTGCCGGTGCCGGCAGTCCCCACACTCGCAAGCTGATCGCCGATCTCGACAAGGCGATGACTCGGCAGGCGGTGCCTGAGCCGGTCATCGTGCACCGCGGCGTCGACTCCGGGTGGACGAAGGCCAACGGCGTGGACATCTCCTCGCCGGAGGAGATGGAGGGGATGGTCGGCCGCGTCCTGCGGGACAAGGCGTATATGAGTACCAGCGTGGGGCGGAACGCGGCGTTCACGTACACCGCTGTTTCGTTGGCCATTCGTGCGCCCGCTGGCCATAATGCGTTGAATGTGGACGGTCTTACGACACATCCCGGCGAGCGTGAACTTATTTTGCGTCGCGATACAACGTACATCGTTCATTCGGTGTATAAAGTCGACAAGAAATGGTTCGTTGAAGTCGAAATCGTTCCCGACGACTGGTTCGAGAACGGGCCGCCCGCCGACTGGCGGCCGGACCCGCTGGGCGACATCGACACCGGATACACGTACTAGGAGGACGGCGGGATGGCAGAGCAGCAGGAGCCCGTACATCCACGGTTCACCGAGAGCATCACGGTCGTAGGCCAGGCCGCAGGCACCTACAGCAACAAGCCCGCCAACCCGGCCGCCGTACGCCGCGCGCGGCTGAAGGACGACGACGGCATGGTCCTCGGCCACGTGTGGACGGATGACCAGGCGGCGGCCGGATTCGTCAAGGACCCGGACGCGGGCAGGCTCGGCATCGCTGCGGCCTCGCGGGTGTGGAGCATCCTCAAGGACGCCCACGACGCGGGCAGGCCCGCCAGCGATGTCCTCGACCCTGCCCTGTTCGCCCCGGACTTCGAGCTGGTCACCGACTAGCTCGACTGCACCACCACCTGAAAGGCCCGCCCGGCGCGGGCCTTTTTCATTTCCAGGCGCACCCCACCAGGTGCGCCTTTTTCATGCCCGCCCGCAGGCCGGGCGGCCCCGTGCGACAGCCCGCAGGACGGGCGGCACATCACCGATTCCAAGGAGTCAGCTCATGGCAGACGAGCAGATCGAGGTCTCCTCCACCGCCGACCAGGCCGCCGCTCAGGCCGGCCAGGACAGGCCCGCGCCGGAGACGGTGAACCCCACCCCTCCGGAGCAGGCCCCGGCCGCCGACGACGACAAGGGGAAGGCTGACGCGCGGAAGATCGACGACCTTCCCGCGTGGGCGCAGGCCGAGCTGCGGCGGGCCCGGAACGACGCCGTGAAGTACCGCACGCAGCTCCAGGAGAAGGAGAAGGCCGCCGAGCAGCAGGCCGGGCCGTCCCCGGAGGAGGTCGCGGCGCAGGCGAAGGCTGAGCTGGCGCAGCAGATCGGGAAGGCTCTCGGCCTCGTTGCCGAGGAGGAGAAGCCGGTCGACCCGAAGGAGATGGTCGAGCGGCTGACTTCCGAGCGGGACAGCACGGCGAAGGAGCGCGACAAGGAGCGGGAGCTGCACCGCCGGGCGCTCGTCGAGCTGGGGGTGCACCGCACCGCGCTCAAGGCGGGCGCGGACGGCGACGCGCTGCTCGACAGCCGTTCGTTCCTTCGCTCTATCAAGGACCTCGATCCGAACGCTGAGGATTTCAGCACTGCCCTGGCGGAGCGGATTCAGCAGGCGGTCGAGGACAACCCGAAGTTCAAGGCGGCATCCCTGTCGGGGCCGCCCGCGAGGAGCGGAGGGGAGTTCACCGGTGGGCCCGGTGGCCGTAGCTCCGACCCGGACCAGATGACCACCGACGACTTCCGTGCGGCACGCCGCCGCCAGAAGTCCAACCCCAACAAGGAGTAGGGGCCCCACATGGCTAACACCTTTCTGACCCCCAGCGTGATCGCCCGTGCGGCGCTGGCCACCCTGTACGAGACCACGGTCATGGCGATGCTCGTTCACCGCGACTACGAGGAGGAGTTCGCGGCGCGCATCGGCGACACCGTGAACGTCCGCAAGCCGGCGGTTTTCCAGGCGAACGAGTATGTCCGCGCGAACGGGATCCAGATCCAGAACGCGCAGGAGACCAGCATCCCGGTCACCCTGAACCACTTCGCCGACGTGTCCTTCGCGGTCACGACGGAGGAGCTGACGCTGAAGATCGAAGACTTCGGGGTTCAGCTGCTCAACCCGGCGATGGAGGCCATCGCCCAGAAGATCGACAGGGACATCCTCGCCCTGCGGGACGACGTTCTGCAGGAGGTCGGCGTCACCGCTGAGGGCGGCGTGCAGTTCCCCGCGAACCCGCCCGGTAAGAACATGTTCGACTACAGCAACCCGCGGGTCGCGATCGACGCGCGCCGGGTGCTCAACCAGCGCAACGTGCCCAGCGCTGACCGCTACCTGGTGGTCGGCCCGGAGATCGAGGCGCAGTGGCTCGGCGACGACCTGTTCAACAGGGCCGACGCGAGGGGCGACACCGACGGTCTGCGCGAGGCTTCCCTGGGTCGTCGCGTTTTCGGTTTCGATCCGTACCAGACCCAGAACATCAAGGTCCCGGCGCAGACCACCGGCAACTCGACGACCGAGGTCGGCGTGTCTTTTCATAGGACCGCGTTCGCTCTCGTGACCCGTCCCCTGGTGCTTCCGCAGGGCGCTGCCAACGCCGCTGTCGCAAGCTATAAGGGTTTCGGCCTGCGAGTCGTCATGGACTACGACATCGACAAGAAGCAGGACGTGGTCAGCATCGACTGCCTGTACGGCACCAAGACGCTCGACCCGCAGCGCGCCGTCCTGATCAAGGGCGCCGACGTCGCCTGAGCAAGCGTTACTGCTTGCATGTCCACTGGGCCCGCCCGCTCGCCGGGCGGGCCTTCCATCTCCCAGCCTCAGAAGGGGGCAGCGATGGGCCACAAGGTCAACAGCGTGGACGGCAAGGCGGGCGACGTCGACCTGTCGAGCGTCCGCACCTTCACCAAGGAGTACCGCGTCGCCAAGGGCGCGGCCGGCACCTACATGGTGACCCGGCTGCCGGTCGCCTGCACGGCCATCGCCGTGCGCGCCTACCGGGCGGGCGGCACGGACGGCACCGTGAACGCGCAGCGTAACGGCGGCGACCTGCTCGCGGAGCCCCTGGCCACCGCCACGGACGCGTGGACGGGCTGGACGCACCTGCAGAACGCGGTGTTCGCCGCGGGCGACACCCTGTCGGTGGCCACCGCCGCCCCGGCCGGAAGCCCGTCCGAGGTGATCGTCCAGGTCGACTTCCGAGTCAACCCGTAGGCGGCGGTGCGCATGTACGTGTACCGCAACAGCAACAACGGCGGCATCTTCGAGTCGCCGCAGCGTTCGGCACGGCTGGAGGCCCTGCCGAACTGGCTGCTGATCTCCGCGCCGGACGAGCAGCCGGTCGGGCCGGTGGCCACGCCCACGGCCAGACCGTCGCGCCCGCTCGACACCGACAACCGGGCTGCGTGGGTCGCGTACGCGATCTCCCGAGGCATGTCCGCGAAGGACGCTCGCGCGCTCAGCAAGGCATCGCTGGTGAAGGAGTTCGGCCGAGAGGAGGAAGACTGATGGCGAGGACTGACCTGCCGGTCACGAAGATCATGCGTGCCGGTCACGACCTATCGGCGGCGCTGCCGACGCCCGCCATCGCGGACGGGCACGCGTTCGTCAACAACGGCCGCCGCATGATCCGCATCAAGAACGCCAACGCCGCCGCGCGGACGGTCACGGTGCAGATCCCCGGCGAAGTCGAGGGGCAGCCGCTCCCCGACGTGCCGTACACGATCCCGGCCGACGACGGCGACGTGCTGATCCCGCCGCTGCCCGCGATCTACAACCAGGCCGGCGGCAAGGTGTTCCTGGACTACTCGGACCCGGCCGGGCTGACGGTCCAGGTCCTCGAACTGCCTGCGGGGTAGCCGATGCCGACGTACGCCACGGCGGAGGACTACACCGACTACACCGGCAAGCCGGGCCCGGACGACATCGGCAGGCGGCTCGCGCGCGCGTCGGAGCGGGTGGACGAACTGCTGTCCCACGCCATCTACGAGACGACCGCCGAGGGGTTCGCCGTGGACCCGGTGCTGGCGGACGCCATCAGCCGGGCGACGTGCGCGCAGGCGGCGTGGACGCTCGCGGTCGGCGACGAGTTCGGCACCGCGTCTGCGTTCAAGGACGTGTCGATGGGGTCCGTGCGCCTCTCGCGGGTGGACACCAAGACCGGTGAGGCTCCCCGGTACGCGCAGGACGCGGTGTCGATCCTGCTGTCGGCCGGGTTCCTGATCGCGGTGATGACCTGGTGACCGCCATCCCCGATTGGATGTTCCGCCACTCGGCGGTCGTCGAGCCACTGGTCGGCGAAGGCGCGTACGGGCCGGTGTACGGCCCGCCGACGACGGAGCCGTGCCTGGCCGACGACAAGCGGCAGCTCGTCCGCGACGCTAACGGCCTGGAGGTCGTCTCCGACACGACCGTGTACTTCAAGCCCGGCGTCGTCTGCCCGCCCGGCAGCCGCGTCACCGTCAACGGCCGGTCCAGCACGGCCATCACGAGCCTCATCCGTGACGGCGGCGGCCTGCCCACACCTGATCACGTGGAGGTGGCGCTGAAATGAGAGACGGCATCGACGTCGACCTGGACCTGCATCTCAACGCGGCGGCCTTCCACGAGCAGACCAAGACGGCCGCGGCCCGCGTGCTCAAGGACGCGGCGCTGCACATCCTGCAAACCGCGAACACCAGGGTTCCGATCCAGGAGGGCCACCTGCAGAACTCGGGCGACACGGCCGTTGACCGGAACGAGATGCGGGCCTACGTCACCTACAACCAACCGTACGCCGTCGCCCAGCACGAGAACCTGGACTGGAAGCACGCGCCAGGCCGTGAAGCGAAGTACCTGGAAACGGCGCTGGAAGAGGAAGCCCCAGCGGTGCGAGCGCTGATCGCGCAGCAGCTCAAGGAGCTGTTCCGGTGACGCCGCCGCCGCAGGGATGGACTCGCCTCCTCCTCGCGGGCCTCGGGCAACTGCTGGAGGACGCGGGCGCGGGCGACTGGAACCCCGAGGGCATCTACACCGCCGGCCAGACCGCCATCACACTCGGCGGCCTGCCGACGGCGCCGGACCTGGCCATCTCGCTCGCGACGTACGGTCTCGGCCAGGCCGGCGACGACGTTGAGCAGACTGACAGCTCCGTGCTGGTGCAGTTCCGGGTGCGGGGCGGCCCCGACCCGCGCGTGGCCGACGATCTGGCCGACGCCGTGTTCAACGCGGTCCACGGCCTGGCCGAGCGTCGCCTGTCCACCGGCGTGATGGTGCTTCTGGCCCAGCGGCGGATCGTCGCCCCGCACACGCGAGACGGCTCGGGCCGGGTGGAGCGCGCCGACAGCTACGAGCTGCTGTGCGTCCGCCCCTCCACCTACCGGGACTGACCCTCCCCCTCTTTCATCTGCTGCCAGCACTACTGCTGGCGGCTTCGGCATGCGCTCACAAGGAGAGATGAGATGACGCTGCGCAGCCTGCTCGCCAAGGACTGGGTTGTCGAGGTCAACACCGGCCCGTTCGCCGCGCCGACCTGGACCCAGGTCAAGGGCCTCACGGAGTTCGCCGAGGAGATCAACACGGAGACGGAGGACGACTCGGACTTCGACGGCGACGGCTGGGCGTCCAGCGTGGTCACCCAGCGCGGCTGGACCCTGACCCTCAACGGCAACCGCAAGCGGGACGCTGACGCGGTCGCGTTCGTCCCCGACCCGGGGCAGGAGTTCCTGCGCCAGGCCGGTCACGTCGTCGGGCCCGGCGCGAACATCCACGTCCGCTGGTACCGGCGCGACGGCTCGCCCGACGCGTACGAGGGCCGCGCCGCCGTGGACTACAAGGGCGCCGGCGGCGAGACCACGGATTTGGAACCTTTCGAGGTCGAGCTGCTGGGCCAGGGCAAGCCCGAGGAAATCGACAACCCGGTGGCGGCGTAACCCATGGCGAAGCTCAAGGCCCTCGACGAGTTCTTCGACGACACCCTCGGCCTGCCGATCGGCGGCAAGGAGTACGTCATCCCCGCGCCGGACGCGGAAACCGGCCTGCTGTGCCAGCGGCTCATGCAGGCCGGGGTCGCCGCAGCGGCCGGCCAGGAGACGGACCTGTCCGACCTGGCCGACCTGGACGACGACCAGGAGACCGACCTCTACCGGCGGTGCCTCGGCCCCGTCTATGACCAGCTGCTCGCCGACAAGGTGACGTGGCCGCGCATCAAGCACGCCGGCGTCACTGCGTTCCTGTGGATCGCGGTCGATCTCGACGCCGCGATGAAGTACTGGGAGTCCGGTGGCGACCCGGAAGCCCTCGCCCCGAACCGGGCCGCCTCCGAGGCGGCGGCGAGTACGACCCGGTCACGGGGCTCTACGAGTGGTACGAGCCGGTCCCGGCAGGGCCAGCGCTCACGTGGGAAAAGCTCCTGAGCCACTGGGACCTCATCGAGGCCGACCTCCACAGCGAGTACGGGATCGACCTCGACGAGCCCGGCCTGATGACGGGCCGCTCCTGGCGGTGGCTCCGCACCCGGATTCTCGGCCTGCTGGCGGCTGATACCCGGCTCGCTCGCCAGCTCGCCCCACCCCCGGACAAGGCGGCTGGCCGCGCTCGTGGCCGCGCACTCGACTGACGACGTTCACGCAAGCGCTAACGCTCGCGGCTGTGACCTGGGGAGGTGAACCGTGGCTCTGTCGATCGGCGACTTGTACGCGACCCTGAGCTTGCGCGACAAGATGTCGGGGCCGCTGGCCAAGGCCGAAGCCGGGATCAAGGTTCACGCCACCGGCATCCAGGCCGCGATGGTCGCCGCAGGCATCGCGGCCACGCGCGCGGCGGGCACCGTCGCCAAGTCGGGGCAGGCCCTCGCCTCGGCCGGGATCAAGAGCAGCGCCCTGCTGGCCGGGGTGGGCGCGGCCGGCGTCGCGGTTGGCGGCGGCCTGGCGGCGGTGTTCGCTGGCGCGACGCTCGCCATCGCCAAGATCGGCATCACCGCGGCCGCCGCCGCTCCGGCCGTGAAGGCGGCCTTCGCCGACCTGGGCGCGTCGGTGAAGGGGGATCTCGCGGACGCCGCGAGCGTCTTCCAAGGGCCGCTGATCGCGGCTGCGGGCCAGCTCAAGGGCATGTTCTCCTCGCAGATCGCTCCGGCGCTGCAGGGGATGTTCACGCAGCTCGCGCCGCTGATCGGCCAGTTCACGTCCGGGCTGGGGCAGATGCTCACGCCTCTGCTGCCCGCGATTCAGGGGATCGTGGGCGCGGTCGCGCCGATGCTCGGCCAACTCGCCGGGAGTCTCGGCCAGTTCGGCGGTCAACTCGCCGGCTTCCTGCAGCCGGTGTCGGCCGCCCTGTCGCAGAACTCCGGCCTTCTGTCGACTCTGGTCACGGGGATCGGTGGCCTGCTCCAGGCGCTCGCGCCGCTGCTGGCCGCCTTCGTGCAGCTCGCCGGGACCGTGGCCGGGCCGCTGATGTCCGGGCTCGCGCTGATCGCGTCCACCCTGTCCGCGCAGCTCGGCCCCGTCCTCGTGCAGATGGCTCCGCTGATCGGTCAGCTCGTCACGGGCCTGGCCGGGATCGTGGCCGCGCTGATCCCCTTGCTCCCGCCGATTCTTCAGCTCGCTGGCACTCTGGCGAGCGCGTTGATGCCAGTGCTGACGCAGGTGGCGCAGACGATCGTCGCTGCCCTGCAGCCGGTGCTCGTCCAGCTGACCCCGGTGGTCGGGCAGATCGCGACCGCTTTCGGACAGCTGATCATCGCCGTGCTGCCGCTGCTGCCGCCCATCGCGGAGCTCGTCGGCACGCTGGCGTCTCAGCTTCTCCCCGCGATCACGCCCATCATTCCGCTGGTCGGGCAGGTCGCAGCGGCCCTGGGCGGGGCGCTGCTGTCGGCGTTCTCCGCGCTCTTTCCCGCGATCACGCCGCTGCTGCCGGTGGTCGCGCAGCTGGCCCAAGCCCTGCTGCCGCCGCTGGTGCAGCTCATCAACGCCTTGTCGCCGATCCTGACCGGGCTGGCGACGATCTTCGCCAAGGTCGTCGGCGCGGTGACTCCTTTCCTGCCGCCCCTGATCCAGCTCTCGACGTCGATCCTGCCGCTGCTGATCAGCATCGTGACCGCCTTCGCCAAGCTGCTGACCGGCGACTTCGAGGGCGCCTTCACAACGATCAAGAACGCGGTCATCACCTTCGGCAACACCATCAAGAGCGCCTTCGAGAAGCTGATGACCCTCGGCCGCGACCTGGTCAACGGCATCAAGAACGGCTTCATGACGGCGTGGGACGCCTTCATCGACACGATCAAGAAACTAGCCAAGGGCGCGGTCGACGTGATGAAGGGGATTTTCGGCATCTCCAGCCCGTCAAAGGTTTTCGCCGAGATAGGTCGCCAGAACGTACAGGGCTTGATCAACGGCATGGCAGGCAAGCAGAAGGGCTTGCAGTCCATGGCGGCACGGCTGTCCACCACGCTCCAGCGGGCCGCACCCGGGCCGCTGACGTACGCCTCCGCGATCAGCCCGCCGCTCCCGCCGCCCGTGACGGTCCCGGCCGGCCCCGAAGGCGGAGGTGGTGACGGCCGCCAGATCTACATGACGATCAACAACCACTACCCGCAGGCCGAACCCACCTCGAAGTCGATGAACCGGGGCCTGCAGTACGCCGCGGCGGTCGGCCTCCTGTCCTGACCTCCCCACCCGCCAACGGAACGAGTTCGGGGAGGTGAGACGTGGCGCTCAACGTCGGCGACCTGTTCGCCACCATCAGCCTCCGGGACAACCTCACCCCCGGCCTGGGCCGGGCGGTCGTCGCGCTGCGCACCATGGCGGGCCGGTTCGACGACAGCGCCGCCCAGGTCGCGAAGACCGGCGCGGCGATCACCCTCGTGACCACCGTGGCCAGCACCGCCCTGGCCGGGCTCGGCGTGGCCGCGTCCGCCGTCGCGGTCGGGGCGGCCGGCGCGTTCGTCGGCCTGGTCGGCGGGATCGCAGCGCTCGGAATCGCGGCGGCGGCGACCGCCGACAGCGTCCAAGGGGCGTTCACCTCGATGGCGGGCACCGTCACCGCGCAGATGAAGGCCGCGGCCGCCACGTTCGAGCAGCCGCTGATCCAGCTCGCGGGCAACCTGCAAACGATCTTCACGCAGATGATCGCCCCGCAGCTCGCGGCCATGTTCCAGCAGCTCAGCCCGCTCATCGGGCAGTTCACCACGGCGCTGGTGCACGTGCTCGTGCCGATCCTCCCAGCGGTGCGGCAGATCATCGGCGCGATCGTCCCGATGCTGTCGCAGCTCGCCGGCGCGATGGGCACCTTCGCCAGCCAGGTCGCCGCGTTCCTCGCCCCGATCACGGCGGCGTTCGCCGCGAACTCTGGCCTGCTCGCGCAGTTCGTGCTCGGCGTCGGCGGGCTCCTGCAGATCCTCGGCCCGTTCATCGCCGGGCTGGTGCAGGTCGCCGGGCAGCTCATGGGCCCGGTCATGGGCGCTCTGCAGATGATCGTGCAGGCCCTCGCCGGATCGCTGCTGTCGGCCATCGTGGACGTCACTCCCGCGCTGTCCATGCTGCTGGGCAGCGTCGGCCAGCTCGCCGCTGCCGTGCTGCCGCTGCTGTCTCCGCTGCTGCAACTGGCGGCGGTGCTCGCCACGACTCTGATGCCGGTGATCGTGCAGGTCGTGTCGGTCATCTCCGGGGTGCTGTCCTCGGCGCTGATCCGGCTGCAGCCGGTCGTCGGCCAGGTCGCGGCGGCCTTCGGTCAGTTCCTCCTGGCTGTGGTGCCGCTGGTCGGGCCGCTGGCGGACCTGGTGACGCAGCTCGCGTCGGCGTTGGTGCCCGCGCTGGCTCCGCTTCTGCCGCTGGTCGGGCAGGTCGCGGCGCTCCTCGGCGGCGTCCTGGTGAAGGCCCTCAGCGTGGTCGTCGGCGCGATCACGCCGATCCTGCCGTTGCTGTCGCAGGCCGTGGTGCTGTTCGGCGCGCACCTCATGCGGGCGCTGGTCGACCTGACGCCGGTGCTGCTGCAGCTCGTCACCACGTTTTCGACGCTGCTGCCGGCCGTGGCGCCGCTCCTGCCGACGCTGGTGCAGTTCAGCGCGCAGATCTTGCCGCAAGCGGTTCAGCTCGCGGCGGCGCTGGCTCCGGTGCTGATGCAGCTCGCGGGCGGGTTCATCCAGATTTTCCAGTCCGTGATGCCGCTGCTGCCGCCGCTGATGCAGTTGTCCAGCGTGGTGCTGCCGGGGGTTGTCGCCCTGGTGTCGCTGCTCGCGCAGGGCTTGTCGTCGCTGCTGGGGCCGGCGGTTCAGGCGGTCACGACCGTCGTGGCCACGATGGTGCAGAGCGTCGCCCAGCTGTTCGGCTGGCTGTACGACGTGCTGATCGGTCACTCCATCATCCCGGACCTGGTGACGGGGATCGGCCGGTGGATCGGCGGGACGCTGGTCGGCTTCTTCTCCGACTTGCCCGGCCAGCTCGTGCGCGCGGTCGGCGACATCGGCGCGGTGATGTCCGGCGTCGGCCAGGCCGTCATGACCGGCGTTTGGAACGGCGTCGTGTCCATGTACGACTGGCTGAAGAACGCCCTGTACGGCTTCTTCTCCAGCATCATGCCGGACTGGGTGCGGCAGGCCCTCGGCATCTCCAGCCCGTCGAAGGTGTTCGCCGCGATCGGCGGCTACACGATGCTCGGCATGGCGAAGGGCATGCAGGCGTCGGCCGGCGAGGTGATGCGCACCGCCCGAGGCATCGCCGGGCAGCTCAGCGCCGCGTTCAACCCGGACCTGTCGGCGTCGGTCGCTCCTGGCGAGGCCGCGGCCGCCGGGCCGGGCCGGGGCGGGGGAGTGGTCATCAACCTGACCTCGATCAACCCGGTCGCCGAGCCGAGGTCGCAGACGATCAACCGTGGCCTGCAGATGGCCAGCGCTATGGGGGTGGTGTGATGGGCGCGACGTACTTCCTGGACGGGGTGCCGCTGGATCACCCGGCGGGGTGCTGGCGGCTGAAGAAGGGCACGAAGCGGCGCCCTCTGCCGGGGGTGCGGTCGGTGGCCTTGTCCGTCCCCGGCCGGGCGGGTGACCTGCCCGTGCTCGGCCTGGATCATGAGGCGACGGCGCTCGGGCTGGCGCTCACCGTCTACTCGTCCACGCCGTCCGGCGCGGACGGCGGCGCGGAGCAGATGGAGCACAACCTGGAGGCGCTCGGCGCGCTGCTGGGGACGCGGCACCGGCTCATGACGCTCAAGTGGGTGACGGGGACGATTGTCCGCGTCGCCGGGGTGACCGTGGAGGCGGTGTCGGAGCCGGAGTACTTTCCGGGCGCGGCCCTGGCCAAGCTGACCGCCGTGGTGAAGGTGCCCGGCGTGTATTGGCGGGATGAGGCCGACTCGACCTGGGCGGGCACGCTGCCGGGCGCGGGCCAGATCGTCACTCCGCTGGCGGGCAGCACCGGCCCGATCGTGGACGCGCTGCTGCGAGTCACCGGCCCGGCCGTTCAGCCGTCCGTGCGTGACGTGGCCACGGGCGGGACGGTGGCCTACACGGGCACGGTGCAGGCGGGGGAGCATCTGCTGATCGACTGCGGGACGCTGACGGCGGCGGTCGTCGCGACGGACACGTGGGACCAGGCTGGCGGGACGGACGTGACCGGCCAGATCCAGGCGACCGGCCCCGGCAGTGCGTTCCGGTGGCTGCACCTGACCCCAGCGATGGCGGTAGGAGATCCGCACTCGCGGGCCGTCCTGGTCGACGCCACAGCGTTGGGCACATCGGGGGCGTCGGCCCTCATGATTCGGGGACGTCGCTCCTATCTGTGACCGGCGCCTCCTCGTCTTCCGAGCTGAGCAGGTCGCCCGGCTTCATGCCCGCGGTAATGCTGCCGGACGCGAGGTAGGAAGCCTCGATCCCACCAGGGCCGAAGAAGACCTGACTGGCCGTGATCTGGTCGTCGCTCATAAGACCATTCCAGCACGGGGAGGGAGGCGCCATGTACGAACTCCGTTTGGTCGCCTACGCCCCCAACGGTCCCAAGCTGGGCCTGCTGCCGCACCCGCTGACGTTCGAGGTCGGCCAGCCGCTGAACGACGTCCCGTCGATGACGTTGCGGTACAGCCGTCACGCCCTCGGCGCGGACCTGCTCGCGCACCCGTGCGAGGTCGCGGTGGAGTGGTCGGAAGACGGGCAGACCTGGGTCGAGCCGCCGGACGCGCGACTCCTTCGGATCCGGCGCGGCACCGCCGTCACCGACGAGGCCGGCGTCGGGATGTTCGAGCTGCCCGGCTACGGCTGGCAACTCCGCAAGGTCGTGCTGTTTCCGGGGCCTACGCCGCTCGTTGACGGCAAGCGGGCGTTCACGTCGGCGACGCCCGGCACCATCCTGCAGACGTTCCTCGCCGAGGCGCAGACTCGCGGCGCGCTGCCCGCGCTCGACTGGACGTTCACGACGACCCACGACAGCGCTGGCCAGCCGTGGGCGAAGATCCTGACCATCTACTACCAGCCGGGCCTGGACGCGCTCACGACGCTGATCAACCTCGCTGAGCAGTCCGTCATCGACTGGCGCATGGAAGGCCGGACGCTCCGCGTCTTCAACGCCGACACCGTGCTCGCCCGCGACCGGACGGCCGCGCCGCGCGTGGACCTCCGGCTCGGCCGCGACGTGCTCGACGCTCCCGACACGGGCACGCTGGAGGACGCCGCGAACGCCGTCCTCGTCGTCGGCGACGAAGGGTTCCGCCGCTCGTACGGCTCCAGCGCAGTCCTGCCGTGGGGCCGGTGGGAGAACTACATCGGGCAGGGCGGCGTCTCCGACGAGGGGACGGCGTTCCTGCTCGCCGAGGGGTCGCTGCTGCGCGCCGCCCGCGAGCGGGTGCAGCACACACGAGAGATCACGCCCTACTCGGCGCGGTGGCTGCCCTGGCGGGACTACCAGCCCGGAGACAAAATCATCGCCCCGGCGGACGGCGGCACGCTCGCGCCGCTGCGGGTCCGGCAGATCACCCTCACCAAGGACGACAAGGGCACGGTCGGCGGAAACGTCGTGCTCAACGACCGTTTCCTTGAGCAGTCGATCAGGTTCGCGCGCCGCACGGCCGGCATCGTCGGCGGCTCCACCGCGTCCGGCGGGTCCGGCGCGCAGCCCGCGCCGCCGTCCCCGCGTGGCCGCACCGCCGCGAAGCCCGCTGGCCTGATCGTGGACTCCATCGCGTACGTGGACGCGACCGGGCACGCGCAGGGCCAGATCACCGCGACGTGGGGGCCGGTGCTCCTGGACGTGACCGGCGAGGCGATCGACATCGACTCCTACGAGCTGTTCATGCGGGATAACGTCGTCGGCGCGCCGTGGTTCCTCGTGGCCACCACCGAGCCGGGCGACACCACGGCGACCTACTCGCCGCTGCTCGTCGGCCAGGAGTACGCATTCAAGGTCCGCGCCACGTCGCAGGGCGTCAAGGGCGTGTTCTCCGACGAATACGCCGTGCTCATCGAGGAGGACACCACCCCGCCGCCGGTGCCGACCGCGCCCACGCTGTCGGCCCGGCTCGGCGTGATCCACGTCGGATGGGACGGGCTCGGCGTCGGTGGGGCGCAGATGCCGTCCGACTTCCACCGGGTGCGAGTATGGATGCAAGATCCGCTCGACCCCGGCGCGGCCGAGGTTGGCTACCTCCAGGCGGCCGGGTCGATCGTCGTCACTGGCCAGCCGTACGGCGCGCTGCGCGAGTTCTGGCTGACCTCCGTCGACCACGCCGGGAACGAGTCCGCCCCGTCCGCGAGCGCGGTCATCGCCGCGGTGCAGCTCGTCGAGGGCGACGCCGCAGACGAGTCGATCACGACGGGCGCCATCGCGGCCAACGCCGTCACGGCCGACAAGATCCAGGCCGGGGCGATCGAGGCCGGGCACATCGCCGCCAGCGCGGTCACGGCCGACAAGCTCGCGGCGGTCCTGGCCCTGGTCACGCGGATCGTCGCCGGGAATCCGCTCGCGGCGCGAGTGGAGCTCAACGCGGCCGGCCTGGCCGCGTACGACGCGGGCGGCGTGCAGACGGTGGACGTGTCCTCGTCCGGCGCGGTGAGCATCGTCGGTCAGCTCGCGACCGGCCTGACCGGCAACCGGCTCGTCATCAACCCAACCGGCGCGACGCAGCCGGAAATCCGGTTCCTGCCGGGCACCGGCACGAACCCGGCCCGGATGTACGTAGACGGGTCGCTGTACCCAGGTGAGGCGACCATCGTCACCGTGTCGGGCGTGAGCGGGTCGGGCACCGCGCAGGCCCGCGTGGTTCACGCGGCCACCGACTACCGGATCGCGATCGTCAACCCGACCAGCGGCCTCGCCGGCGGTGGCTACCTGTTCGCGAAACCAGCCGAGCTGGAGGTCGGCTACAACGACGCCAGCGCGAACCTGCAGCGCTTCAAGTTCAACGCCGCGTCAACAGAGTTCGCCGGGAAGTGGTCGTTCTCCGGCAGCGAGGCCGGGCTGCTGATGCGGTCGGTGTCGCTGTCGGGCGGTGCCAGCTATTCGGTGTTCTGGACGTTCACGATGGTGACGATCCCCCGCGTCGTCTTCACCGCGGACAACCCGATCCCGGACCGGCTGTCCTTCCACATGCGGAACCCGACGACCGGCCAGTTCACGTTGCGCAGCTCGGAGAGCAGCCTGGGCACACCAACCCAGTTCACCGTGCAACTCAACTTCTGGGCCTGGCGGATGTGATCAAGGAGCGAAGGAGAACCATGTTTTGGATCGACGGTGATTCCGAGGCCCCCGACGTTGCCGCGCTCGACGTGGTGGCTGTCGAAGCGCTCAAGAACCCAGGGATGGCGTGGGAGGTCGTGCTGCCGGACGGGTCGCGGGTGTTCCGCCCCGGCGAGCAGTGGTACGTGGCGTTCCGCGTTGCGGTCTCCGCGACGACGTACCGGTGGGCGGTGGAGCACTTCATCCAGCCGCCCAAGGGCGCTACGAGCGCTTCCACCCCTGCGCAGGACGCCGCGCAGGCGCTCGTCGAGGGGGGCAACACGGTCGTGGTCCGCCGCTACACGAACTACCAGGCGACGACCACGGTCACCTACGACGGCGCGACGGTCACGCCGGCCGAGTGGTGACGATGCCGGTCCAGCAGTGGCGCATCGCTGAGGTGCGCGAGGTGGTCAACCCGGATGAGAACGCATGGCTGATCACGTACGAGCCGGTCGGCGGCGAACCGAACGCCGGGTTCGTCGCCTACGTGCCGAAGGAAGCGGTAGAGGTGCGGGCCGCTGAGTACGGGCTGACCACCGTGGATGAGGCGTTGGACGTGATCTTGCACGCGCCGCTGCTCGCGTCCGCGCACGCGGCCGGGGAGCTGGACATGCCGTCCCCGGCGCTGCTCGACGTCGAGACCGCCCGCGCGCAGGTGGCCGAGCAGCTGGCGGTGTGCAAGGCGAAGTGCGGCGTCGTCACCACGGCGGCGGCTGGGGCCGGCCGCGCGGCCAAGGCCGCTGCGGACCCGCTGCAGGTCATCCGGGAGCAGACCCGGATCGACCCCGTCAGGTCGGCGACGATCCGCATGGAGATGGACCGATACCGGCTCGCCCACGAGGCCGAGCAGGAGAAGGGAGGCGGCCGGTGAGCGTGATCCTGCCTGCTGATCTGCCCCGGTACGGGCTTCGGCTGGTGGCGTACCAGCCGAACGGGCCTCGGCTGGGGCTGCTGCCCTCGCCGCTGAGCTTCGAGGCCGCGGCCCCGCTGAACGACGTGTCGTCGCTGCGGCTGGACTACTCGACGCACGCGGCAGGCGCGGACCTGCTCGCTCAGCCGTGCGAAGTCGCGGTCGAGTACCTGAGCGGCGGGGAATGGGTGGAGCCGCCGGACGGCCGGTTCCTGCGGATCAAGCGCGTCTCCGACGTCACCGACCAGGCGGGGAAGCGGGCCTACACCTGCCCCGGCTACGCCTGGCAGTTCAAGAAGGCCGTGCTGTACCCGACAGCCGGGATGGTCGATGGGAAGCGGCAGTTCAACGCCGTCCCCGTGGGCGCGGTGCTGCGGACCCTCATCGACGAGGCGAAGGCGCGCGGCGCGCTGGCCGGCATGACCGCCGACTTCACTTCCAGCGCCGACAGCGACGGCCAGGAGTGGGCGGCGACGCTGACGCTCGCGCTGGAGCCCGGCGTGGACCTGCTGACGCTGCTGCTCAACCTGTCCGATCAGGGCGTGATCGACTGGCGGATGAACGGCCGCACGTTAGAGGTGTTCAACGAGGGCACCGTGATGGCGCGCGATCGGTCGTCCGGGCCTGGTCTGGTGGATCTGCGGCTGGGCCGGGACGTGGATCAGGCCCCGGATGACGCCACCCTGGAGGACGTCTCTACCGCAATCCTTATTGCTGGCGAGGACGGCTTCACACACGAGATCACCAATGCCCCCTCCGCGTCGCCGTGGGGCCGCTGGGAGACCTACCAGCAGCAGGGCGGGGTGAGCGACGAGGGGACGGCTATCGCGCTCGGACAGGCCGCTCTGAGCCGCGCGTCGGGGGAGCGGGTCCAGATCACCCGCGCCGTGGTGTTCGACGGCGCGCGGCGGCTGCCGTGGGCCGACTACGCGCCCGGCGACCTGGTGCTCGCGCCGGGCGACGGCGGCCGGATGGAGCCGCTCCGGATCCGGCAGATCACGGTGTCCCGTGGCGGCGACGGCAAGCTCAGCGGGAACCTCGTGCTCAACGACCGGTTCTTGGAAGACGACATCAAGCTTGCCCGCCGCACCGCGGGCATCCTCGCAGGCGGCGTGTCGTCGGGCGGAACGGGCGCGACGCCGGCGCCGGACTCGTCCGGGCGCGTCCCGGCCGCGCCGCCGGGCCTGATCGTGGAGCCCGTCGCGTATCTCGACGCGGCCGGGTACGCGCAGGGCCTCGCGGTGGTGACGTGGGGGCCGGTCACGCAGGACGTGAACGGGGTCGCGCTCGACGTCGACGGCTACGAGGTGTACGCGCGGCCGAACGCCGAGGGCGAGCTGTGGTACCTGGTGGCGCAGACCGCGTCCGGCGACGTGTCGGCCAGCGTGTCGCCGCTGAACGTGGCCGCCGAGTACGCGTTCAAGGTGCGTGCCGTCGGCAACGACGGCACGAAGGGCCAGTTCAGCGCGCCGGTGGCGGTGCTCGTCCCGAACGACGCGACCCCGCCGCCGGTGCCGTCCGCGCCGACGCTGACGACCAGGCTGGGCGTCATCCACGTCGCGTGGGACGGGCTCGGCGCGGGCGGCGCGCCGATGCCGATCGACTTCGACCGGGTGCGGGTGTGGATGCAGGACCCGCTCGATGCGGGCACGCCTGCGGCCGAGGTCGGCTATCTGACGGCGGCCGGCGTCGTGGTCATCCCGGACCAGCCGTACAACGCACCTCGCCAGGTGTGGCTGACCGCAATCGACCGGTCGGGAAACGAGTCAGCGCCGACAGCGGCCGGGGTGATCGCCACGGTGCCGCTGGTGGACGCGGACCTGATCGGGCAGTTGATCGACGGGGCCGAGCACATCATTGACGGGACGATCCCCGGCGACGCGAAGATCACCGCCAACACGATCACCGGCAATTTGATCCAGGCGTTGGCGATCTCGGCCGACAAGATCGCTGCCAACGCGGTCACGGCGGACAAGATCGCGGCGGGCACGATCCAGGCCGGGCACATCGCCGCGAACGCGATCGAAGCGGACAAGATCGCCGCGAACGCCATCACGGCCGCGAAGATCGCCGCTGACGCGATCAGCGGCAAGACCATCACGGGTTCGATCATCCGGACGGCCGCGACCGGGCGACGGATCGTGCTCGACCCGACGACCCTGGACCTGAGGTTCTACCCGGCCAACAACAACAACTACTCGCGCTTCTACGCCGTGGACGGGCTGTATCCAGGCGAGACGACCACTTTCATCACGTCCGGCACCAACAGCGGCGGCACCGCGCGGGCCGAGCTGCAGGTCGCCGCCGGCCTCGTCCGGCTCGGCATCCGAGACGCATCGTTCTCCGACCGGCAGGGCGGCAACCTCGACGTCGCCGAAGGCTACGGCCGGTTCGGCTACGACGACGGCTTCTCCAGCACGCAGTCCTACATCCACTGCAACTCCACTGGCCGCTGGTACCTGCGTGGCCGGGTGTGGGACACCAACACCGCCGACCCGTACGACACCGTGCACGCCGGCAGCGGCACGGTCCCGTCTGGGAACGCAGGCGTCACCATCAGCTACGGGCCCACCATGGCGTCGAACATGGGGCCCGTCTCGGTGGTCCGTGACGGCGCGGCCAACCCGAACTTCTACTGGGCGCTCGACGCCTCCTCACAGTCCAGCTTCAGTTTCGGCTGGTCACAGGGCGGCGGCGTCTACTCCGGCAAGGCGTTCTACTGGTGGAGCCACCGCCACTAACGATCATGAGAGGGGGCCGCTGATCATGGCGGAGACATGGACGATCTGGGATGCCGAGCTGGGCTACTCGACGACCAGCCTGCTGCAGGCCGGGGGAGAGCAGGCCAGCCAGGTCACCCCGCATGACGGCGCTGAGCCGATCTGGGGGATCAGCCGCGTACGGCCGGACGGCCAGGCGCACATGCACCTCATCCCGCACTCGACCTGGGAGTGGAGGTGCGCCGAGTACGGTATCGACCCCGACGACCTGGACACGCTGCTGGACGTCGTGCTGCACGAGCCGTGGATCCCGGACCCGGCTGACGTGCTGGCGCTGGGGCAGCCGGGCGTGGCCGAGGTGCTGCAGGAGACGCATGGCCTGCCGACGTGCTGGACGCCTGGCGTGCCGGACGCTGACCGGCTGGCCGCGCACCTGGCCAGGATCGAGGCGGTCAAGACTCACCGCGTCGTCATGGTGCCGGAGAACCGGCAGTTCCGGCAGGGCGTGGTCGACTTTGCGGGGCTGGCGATGACCGTGCCGGAGGACCCGCTGGAGCCGGTCAAGACGCTCACGCGGCTCGACCCGGCACGGGTCGCGGCCCGCCGCCTGACGGTGGAGTACTACCGCGCGGGCCGCAGCAGGCCGGTGGTCATGCCGTCCTACGGCCTGAAGCCGCCGAACACGTGGGCGGGGCGTCAGCCGTGGGCGGCGGTGGCCTGATGAGCGAGGAGGAGGCGTCGCCCAACCTCGCGTTGGCGCTGGCGGAGCTGCGCAGCGCCGTCGAGCTGGGGTTCGAGCGCACCAACGGGTCCACTGCGTTGATCCTGCAGCGTCTCGAATGGGTGGACGACCGGCACGCCGAGTTGGTCAAGCGGGTCGAGCAGGACCGCGCCGCTGCCGAGCTCCGTCACGCAGCGCTGGAGTCCCGCCTGGACGCGGTGGAGCGGGAGGCCGTGACGCGGTCCCAGCTCACCGACCGGACCAGGCAGATCATTGCCGTCGTCACCGTCCTGGTCGCCGTGGCGGGCACGGTGATCGCGCTGATCCAGCTCACCAAAGGCTGACCGGAGACATCAACAAGGAAGGGCGGTACCCGTGAGCATCAAGCTCGTCAGCCGCCGCACGTGGGGAGCGAAGACCCCCACGGCGGCCTACACCAGAATCCCCGGCGCGGAGGGCGTGAAGGTCCACTACACCGGCGGCCACGTCGACCCGAAGATCGTGAACAACCACGAGCTGTGCGGCAAGCTCGTCAGGGAGATCCAGGCTCAGCACATGGCGGGCGCGCGCGAGCAGCCCTATCTGGACATCGGTTACACGATGGTGGCCTGCCCGC
This sequence comes from Nonomuraea bangladeshensis, assembly GCF_039529455.1. Taxonomy (NCBI): domain Bacteria; kingdom Bacillati; phylum Actinomycetota; class Actinomycetes; order Streptosporangiales; family Streptosporangiaceae; genus Nonomuraea; species Nonomuraea bangladeshensis. The sequence continues at coordinate 79,811 of NZ_BAAAMV010000021.1, read as the reverse complement.
ATCGGCGGGTGTTCGTCGGCCGCGGCCCGCACGCGCTGCCGGCCGCGAACGGCGCCGGCCTGAACACCGCGCACTACGCGGTCCTCGCCCTGATCGGGTCGTCGGGCTTCACCGAGCCGAACGACCTGCTGCTGCACGGCATCCGCGACGCGATCGAGTACCTGCGCGACAAGGGCAACGCGGGCAACGAGATCAAGGGGCACAGGGACGGGTTCGCCACCTCCTGCCCTGGCGGCCCGCTGTACGCCTGGGTGCGGAAGGGCGCTCCGAGGCCGCCGTCTGCAACTCCGACGCCTGTCCAGCATGTCCAGCCCACCCCGAGAACCACGGAGGCCCTGGTGAAGAACCTGCCCGTCCTGAAGCCCGGCGACTCACACCGGCACGTCAAGACCATGCGCGGTCTGCTGTTCGCGCGCGGCTACGAGCCGACGAACCTGCACAACATGACCTACGACCCGGACGACACCGACCTGGTGCAGAAGGTCAAGCAGTTCAAGTCGGAGAAGAAGATCCCGACCGGCACCGACCCGCTGGTGTGGGACGCCGCCTGCTGGGAGGCCGCTCTCACCTGACGCCAGCGATACCGCTGGCCGGTCCCCCGAAGGAGAGTTTATGAACGTGCGCGGACGCCACCCCTCGACGGTGGCCATCGCCCGCTACTTCGAGTACGACCATCTGCCGCCGTTCCTGCAGGCGGTGTCCAAGCCGTCCGCGGATCTCGCCCAGACGATGATCGACGCGCTGCCGGACGGGACGGAGCTGACCGTGGGGCTGCGCAAGCTTCTGGAGGCCAAGGACTGCTTCGTTCGGGCCGCCCTGCCGCCGACGTAATCCCGCAAGCAATACCGATGACTGATTCGATCGCCCGCCGCCGTGGCGGGCCTGTCCCTTGAGGAGGGGCGTATGCACGCTGACCCGGAGCCGACGTACTCCCGCCCGGTCGAGACCAAGGTCAAGGCGATGACGCTGACCGCCTACCTGTCCGGCGTGGCCGGCATGGCGGTGCTGCAGGCGGTCTCCGCCGACCCGTCGATGATCTCGTTCCTGCCGGACTGGGTGGAGGCCATCCTGCTGCCGCTCGTGCCGACCGCGCTGGCGGCCGTCGCCGGGTGGCAGGCCCGGCACACCCCGCGGCCGGACCTGCCGGATTCGCAGCGCTGATCACACGGAACGCCCCGCTTCTCCTCCGGGAGAAGCGGGGCGTTTTCCGCGTTTCTGCAGCTAGTTGCTGTCCGCTTCGGCTGCGGTGTTCCGCTTCCGCGCGCCGCCGCGCGGCCGGAGGGTGACGTCGGCGTCGGTCAGGACTCGGTGGACGAAGCCGTAGCTCTTGCCGACCGCCTCGGCGATGGTGCGGATGCTCAGGCGCTCGTCGCAGTACTTGCGGACGATGGCGGCCTGGAGGTCGTCTGGTGTGCTCTGCGTCACGGCATCTCCCTAGTGGACGGTGATCGCACTATATTCACGCAAGCACTACTGCTGGCGCGAATAGTGACCGTGCCAATGGCAGAGCCCCGCTCCTCCCCTGAGGGAGCGGGGCTCTGTCAGCGTTGCGCCTGTGCTCACATGGGGAGGTCCCAGCTCGCGCCGGCGGCCACCAGCGTCACCGTTTGCCGCTCCGGGGACACCGCGAGCGTGAACCCGGACCGATCGGGTTTGCCCACGTCCAGCCACGTCTCCAGCGCCTGCTCCACTTCGTCCCACAGCCGGTCCGGGCCGTACTGATGGACGACCCAGCCGCCGTCCGTCGACGGCCGGACGTCGGCGTGTGACCCGCTGATCGGGTCGTGCAGCGTCAGGATGTCCTCCGCCCATGCGTGCTGCGCCTGCGGCGCGCCGAGTTGCGCCACGAACAGGCCCATGTCGCTGGTCAGGAGTGCCGGGTCCATGCTGGTGCGGGTGACGTCGCCGCCGCCGAGCTGCATGCTGTCCAGGCGTGGCGCGGCGTGCGCGCGGGCCGGCATGAAGAACACCGGCTCGCCGAACCCGCCGGATGCGGTGCCGTCGGCGGCCACGCGCAGGTGCGCGAGCCCGGCCCCGCCGGTCCAGCCGAGCATCGGCGTGGTGATCGTCCCGCCTGGCCGTACCTGACGCAGCCACGCGGGCGGGATGGACCGGACGGCGCAGGTGGCGATCAGCCGGTCATAGGGGGCTCGTTCCTCGTACCCGTCGAGGCCGTCGCCGACCACCAGCGTGGGCGTGTAACCGGCGACCGTGAGCGAGGTCTTGGCTCTTGCGGCGACGGCCGGGTCCACTTCGACGCTGGTGACCGCGCGGCTGCCGATCCGGTGGCACAGCAGCGCCGTGGAGTAGCCGGTGCCGGTCCCGATCTCCAGCACCCGGTCTCCGCCGACGATGCCCGCATAATTCAGCATCCGCACTACCAGGCTGGGCTGCGTGGACGACGACGTGGGCCGCAGCACTCCGCTGGTGTCGCCGTCGTCGTCAGCCATGACGCCGGCGACCTGCGTGACGAGCGGCTGGTCGGAGTAGACGAGGGTGAGCCATTCCTCGCTGCTCATCTCGCTACTGCGGACGCGGACCCATCCGGACGGGCCGTGACGGAAGATCGTGTCGCCGACGAAAAGCTCCCGTGGCACCATCCTGACGGCGAGCTTCCAGGCGGGGATGCCGATCTCCTCGGCGAGGTGGCGCCGCAGCGTAGCGGCCAAGGGATTCACGTAGTCGATCCTTCCAGCAGCGTGTCAGCGAACGCGGCAGCGATGGCGGGCGCGTCGGGCAGCCATCCCCACTGCCCGTTGGGGTTGCATTCGAGGAACGTCCACCGGACGGAGCCGGGCGTCTCCTGGAGAGCGAAGTCGAAACAGCCGAACACCAGGCCGAGCCTGTCGAGGTAGGCGCGGGCCGCAGCCGCGACGGCCGCGGGGACGTCGATCGGGGTGTGGCAGAGGTGGTCCCAGTCGCCGCGCCGCCAGTCGAGTGCCCCGTCCGGGGTCGTGATCTTCTGCGCGAACACCTGGCCGGCGACGACCGTCACCCGAGCGTCAGCGGTTTTCGGGACCTCGGCTTGGAACAGGTGCGCGGTGACGGCGAGAGAGTCGTCCACGTCGGCGGGGTCGATGCGCTGCGCCCAGATCGCGCCGACCTGGCCGCCGGGAGCGGCCGGGACGCCGCGCATCGACTTGTAGACGATGGGGCCGTGCTCGGCGGCGAACACGGCGACCGCCGTCCGGTCGTTCGTGATCAGCGTGGCGGGCACCTCGAACCCGACGTCGGCGGCGATCTGCAACTGGACCGGTTTCACTTCCGCCCGGTCGACGGAGTGGGGGTGGTTGACGTACCGGCAGACGGGCAGCGCGGCCAGCATCCCCTTCAGGCCGTGCCGGGCCTCAGCTCGGGCGAACTCGGCTGCTTGCGGGTCCAGGTGGTTGAACCGCCACAGCGACGGGCGGCGGTAGTAGACCGACCGCACGTCCTCGATCGGGATGTGGCGGCTCGGCGTGCGCAGCCAGCCCGCCCAGGCCGGCATGCCGGCCCCGGCGTGAGCGGCGAAGCTCAGGCCGGGGCCGATGTCTGCCGTGTCCACCCGGGCCATCCTCGCGCCGCGCGCGTTGAGCTCGGCGATGACCAGGTTGGCGGTGGCGTCTTCTTCGCAGGTGAGCACCAGCACGATGCCCGGTGTGGACGGCATGGTGTGTCAGTCCGTGTCGGTGTCGGTGTTCGAGTCGTCGGGCAGTTCGGGGCCCCTGCCGTCGCCGTCCTGCGCCTTGGACTTGCTGACAGTGGCGTAGGTGCGGCTTGAGCCGTCCATGATGTCGACCAGGCCGCCGTCCTCGTCCAGGAACTCGGTGAGCTGGGTTTCGGGGTTGAGCCTGGTGTAGGTGTACGGGGCGGCAGCCGAGGGCAGGTTCGGGGTTGCCCTGGTCAGGCCCCAGGGCCGCGTCGGCGTCGTGGTGGTCATGGTGAGCCTCCTCGTCGTAGGAACGAGCAGCGGTGCTGCTCGGCCAGATGGGTGTAGAGGGCGGCGGCGTGCGCGTACGTTCCCCGCCCTGTTTCCTCGTGTCCGTCCCCGGCGGGGCGGAGCACGAAGTATTGGCCCCCCTCGGAAGCGAGTTCGTATTCGCCGCAGCAGGAGGTGGCCCGGATCTTCGGCGGTGCCGGGGTGCGGGGGGCGTAGAGAATCCATGTGAGGTCCTGGTCGGTGCTCATGCTGCGCCCTTGTCGTTGTGCTGCGGAGTTCGGCCGGCCGGGGGCGGCGCTGGTGGGGAGCGCCGCCCCCGGGTGGCCCCGCCCCTCTCTTGGCGGCTGAGGGGCGGGAAGACGCCGCCGGGGCCCCACGCGCCCATGGGGGTGGCCCGGCGGCGGGCGAAGGGATGGTGCGCGGCTCACGGCAGCGGGGCCCTCTGTCGTGAGCCGCGGCTTCATCGTCACCGCCCCCTCGACGCGGAGGGGGGCGGGGACGGCAGCATGCGAGGTGAGGCGGCGAGCTGCGCGGGCGACCCCCAGAGCTCGTGGGCCCGCCGGTTGATCTCCGCCAGCAGGTCCTCCGGCTGGTCCGCCTCGACGACGAGACCGGGCGACGGGCAGGGGCCGAGGTAGAACGCCACCAGGCAGTCCCGGTGGGGGGAGTACATCAGCAACCAGTACGTCAGCCGCTTTTGCCAGCAGCGGATGAACCGCTCCATGATCTTGGGGCGGGAGGGCGCGGGAGCGCCGGGGGCGGCGGCGTCGGCGCTCACGGTGCTCATCGTTTCTCCTTCCGGGAATCGACGGGTGGGGGTGGGGGTGGTGGGCGCAGGCCAGGCGGTATGCGGGTAGGGCGGCCTGGCCTGCGCCCCGGTCACGCGGGGCGGCGGCGACGACACCAGCGGGCCGCCCGCGTGAGGGCGTGGCCGGTGCGGCCGGTCTCGCCGCGTCGAGATGAGGCCACGCCACGGTCATGGCTCAGCTGCCGATGAGGGCCGGCGCGTGCTGGGCGATGAGGAGAGTCTGGTCGTCGGGCAGCATCAGGCTTCTGACCGCGCGGAGTCCGGCGTGCTCCAGGAGGCGGCGGTGCTCGTCCTCCGAGCGCACTCGGCCGTCCGGGAACATCGCCATCATCCGGGCGTCGATGTCGTACCAGCGGCTGGGTCTGCCGGGTGCCGAGGGCAGCATGCCCTCGGCTATCAGCAGGTCGGCGTGGTCGTTGGCGGCCATCGCCTGGCTGAGCTGAGTGAGCAGGCTGAGGTAGTTCACGTCCCCCAGGTTGTGTGCCACGCTTGACAGCAGGTACCGGTCGGCTGCGGGGATGCCGTCGAACATGTCGCCGGCGATGACCTTGACCCTGCCGTCCAGGTCTTGGAGGCTGAAATAGGTGTGGGCGTCTGCGGCGACTTCTGGCCGCTCCAGCAGCACACCGGTCACGTGCGGGTGGGCGTGCAGGATCTTGGCCAGGATTCCGCCGAGGCCGCCGCCGATGTCGCAGACGGTGCGCACGTGGGCGTAGTCGTCGAGGTTGGCGATCTTGACGCCGATCGCGTGGCTGCGCGAGAGCATGAACCGGTTGAAGTGATAGCTGAGTTCGTCGTCGTCGGCCAGGTGGGAGTAGGGGAACAGCCCGTCCTCCGGGAGGGGGTACCCGCGCACGAACGTCTGATCCAGGTCGCCGATGGCTCTCAGCCAGTAGGGGTGGCCGGTGACCAGCACTGCGTCCCGCTGGGAGCGTTCGGCGGCTGCGGTGAGCCCCCTGCCGAGGTCGGTCAGCCGGTAGCGGTCGTCGCGGAGGGCGACGAAGCTGTTGGCGTGCAGCCAGTTCATCACGCGCCACAGGTAGCTCGGCTTGGCGTTGCAGGCCGCCGCGAGTTCGTCGGCGGTCAGCTCCTCGTTGGAGAGGAGTTCGAATATGCCCCGTTTGACTGCGGCGTGCAGGAGCCCGAAGGCCGCCACCGCGTCCATCATGCTCTGAACGTAGTCGTACGGAGTGATCCCCCAGGCGCGAGGGAAGTAGGTGCGGTCACGCTCCCGGACGGGCAGAGCTGACCCGGTTTCCGGCTGGTCGGCGGTCTGGTCGGCGGGGTCCGGCGTGGGCTGGCCGGTCTGACGGGCGGTCATGATGTGGGCTCCGCAGGGGTCGGGACGGGGACGGGCAACTGCTCCAGGAAGCTGCGAACATCGACGGGCTTCTTGATGTCGCGGAACTCGTACATGAGGTCGGCCACCCGCTGGATGCGCGCCGCGTTCAGGCTCGTCGGGTAGACGCCGAGCGTGATGGTGGCGGCCGTCCGGGGCTCGATCTTCGTGTACGAGCGGAGGATGCGCCGAACCGCCATGCCGTCGCTGGCGGCGTCACGCTGGGCGCGGGCCATCGCCCGGTTCCAGCGGCGGATGATGTCGGGGTTCTTCTCGATGTACTTGCTGGAGGCGGCCCACCCGGCGACGGGCCAGTCTGCCGTCCGGTTCGACATCGGGTCGTAGAGACCCTTCGCGCCTATCGTTTCGCCGGCGAGCGTGACGTAGGGCTCGGCCATCCACGCGGCGTCGATGATGCCGCTCTTCAGCTTCTGCAGCATGTCGGGGAGGGGCGCCTGGGACACTTCGACGTCGTCGATGGTGAGGCCGGCGACGGCCAGAGCGTTCTTGAGGGTGAGGGTGCCGACGCTGGCCAGGGTGATGACCGAGATGTGCTTGCCCTTGAGCTGCTGCAGGCTCGTGATGGGCGAACCGGCGGCGACCATGATCTTGAAAGAGTTGGGCGTCGACTGGTAGCAGTCCGCCACGATTTTCAGCTCGCCCGGCTTGGCGGCCTCCGCGTACACGGCGGACGTGTAGTTCATGATCGAGAACTGCAGGGTGCCAGCTTCGAGCAGATCCGCGCCGGGGCCGCCGCCCTGCACCATGATGGGTTCGACGTCCAGGCCCTCCAGCCGGAAGTAACCGGCCTCGCGGGCGATGAAGAGGGGCGCGACGTCGGGGATCGGCATGTAGCCGACCTGGATCTTCGTCAGCGGTTTGGCCAGGCCAGCGGCGCTCGTGGTCTCGGGTGCGCTGCTGCAGGCGACCGCTGCCACCGGCAGCAGTAGCGCCAATATGACTGCGAGTAGTCGTCTCATGAGTCGATAGGTCCTGTTGAGGGGGTTGAAGGGGGTGGATTACGCGCCCCGCACCCGCGGGCGGGCTGGGCGCGCTGGTGCTACGACGGCCGCTTGGCCATGAACATCAAGAAGTGCGGCGCTTCGACCGGCGCCGGTCCTTCCGGATCGGGCAGGAAGTCGGGCGTGCGGACCACGCCCGGCGGCTGGAGGTCGAACCGGCCTGCCAGCCGCGTGACCTCCGTCTTGGAGCGGACGTGGATCGGCACGTGGTTGTGGGCCTCGTACAGGCCCGCCCACCGCGTCACGGTCTCCTCGTCTAGACCGTCGCTGGTCACGTGCGTGACTAGCGCGAGGCTGTCTGCGGGCAGCACGTCGTACAGCGCCCACATCAGATGATCGGCCTCGGCGTCGTCGAGGAAGTGCAGCACCGCGCCGAGGATGACCACGGTCGGCTGGTCAAGGCCGAGCTGCTCGTGCAGTGCCTTCATCAGCCGCTTGGTGTCGCGCAGGTCCAGCGGGTCGGCCACTTCGACGCCGGGGAGCCGGCCGATGGTGGCCCGCCCGTGCATGATCGCCACCACATCCGAGTCGATCAGCAGCCACCGCCGGTCAGGCGCATGTCCGGCGGCCACGACAGCCAGGTCCGGCAGGCGGGTCGCGTCGTGACTGGACGCCGGCATGCCGCCGCCCAGGTCGGCGAAGCGCGTGTAGCCGATCTTGGTAGTGTGCCGGACCGCCCGTACCAGCGCGGACGCGTTCTCGCGAACGATCTCGCGTAGATGCTGAATGTCACTGGCGAGCGTGTCGGCCGAGTCCCTGGCCGCCCGTAGCACGTCCTTGGAGTCTCGCAGCGCGGCGTACGTGCTGGCTGGGGTGGCGCGGTTCGGATCAAAGCTGCTGCCGGGGGCGGTGCTGTCGGGTGGCAGGTCATTTCCGCTGTTAGATGCCATGATGGGCCTCAAAGGGGGTGCGTCGGCCGGCTGCGTCGCGGTCACCGTGGGTGCCGAGAGCAGGAAGGCGAGCCGAGTGGCGGTCGCGAGCTCGTCGCCCTGCTCGCCGAGCTCGTATCCGTAGTCCGTCAGATAGCGGCCATTGGCGGTTATCACCACCGCGTTGATCCGCCCATGCAGGGGATTCCCCACGACCACCGCGCCGCCGTCCCCTCGTGTCACAGATAGCCCGCGCGCTCGGAGAAGCTCCTGCAGAATGGCCGTGGGATTCGCGTCCATGCTTTGATCTCACCGCCACGGTCAGCCGAGCGGGATATGACAACCTATGACACGGAGATGATCATGCCTCTGGTCGCCACCATCACGGGGACGCGAGCCACGGAACATCGCGATCTCACCTGGTACGGGGAAACGTTCGCCGCCTACCTAGCGCCGTTCGCTATGGAGGACGCGCACTTCTACATCGGAGGCGCGCGTGGCATCGACAGCTTGGCCCTGCTATGGCTCGCAGGCAGCACGAGGTCTCGTATCACGGTCGTTGTGCCGCGCACGGTGCAGGACCAGCCTGCCGAGGCGCGCCAGGCTATCGCCCAGTGCCGCGATCGGATTGCGGAGATCGTCGAGCTGCGCGCTGCGGAACTCGGGACTCCCGCCTACCATGCCCGTAACCGGTGGATGGTCGATCGCGGTCACATGGTGATCGGATTCCCCCGCGAGGGGGGCGACCTGACGTCAGGTACGTGGCAGACGCTCAACTACGGAGCTTCGCAGGGAAAACCTCGACTGATCGTGCCCGTGTGACGCCGAGTAGTGGGCATCATGTGCACATGAGCGCGGACGAACGGTTCAGCGGCGCCGCCTTACTGAAGCGGCTACGCCGCTCCCGTGGCTGGTCTCTCGCCGACACCGCACGGGCCCTTATCGACGTGGCGGCCCAGCTCGGGCAGCCGTTCGATATCACCGTAGGCAGCGTCCAACGGACCGTGGCGCGGTGGGAGAGCAGCACCGGACCGGTCCAGCCCAGCGATCGGTACCAACTGCTCCTCGCCCATCTGTATGGGCGCGACAGTGGCGGCAGAGCATCTTTCGGGCCGGGCAGCGATTTCGCCGTCCTGCTGGAAGCCCTTGCCCACTTCGGTGTGAGCACCCAGCGTATGGACGAGCTGCGGGCGCTCCTCGTACGGACGGTAACCGACAGCGGGGTAGAACTGCTCGCGCTCCTGGGCCCGTCCACTCAGGCATCCTTGTCGGCCGCTCTGGCTGACCCGTCACGCCTCGATGAGGAGTTGCTAGTTGACATGGGCGCGTCCGTCGCGCACGTCAACGGGCAAGTCGGTAGCGTCCCCTTCGTGCGGCTGCAACTCCTGCTCGCGCCAGTCGTGGAGTCCTGCCGGCGGCTGCTCAACATGCCCATTCCGGACGCGCTGATCCCCAACTTGCAGCTCATCTCGACACAGGCGTACACGCTCGCGGGCCGGATCGCCTTCGAAACCCGCGACGATGTCACCTCGCGAGCGCTGTACCTGGCGGCGACCGACGTGGCTGGCAATTTGGGTGTCCCATGGCGGAGGGCAGTCGTGCACATGAGCCATGCGCTCGTCACCCTCTATTCGAAGCCGGGTCTGGAGGCCGCCAAGGCGCTCATCGACGCCGCAGTGCGCGATGCACGTCTTGGTGAGAGCATCACTGTCCGGGCCCGAGCCCATGCGTTACAAGCGGAGGTCGCGGCCCGTACGGGCGCGGTCAAGCAAGCAAGAGCGGCGCTCGCGCTCGCCTGGTACGACCTCGACCAAGACCGCACCGATGACCCCGCCTTGAGCTCGTTCTCACCGGCTCACCTGCGCGGCTTCGAGGGTGTCACGTCACTGTTCGTAGGTGACGCCTCCGAGGCGCACGACTACTTCGCCCACTCGGCGCAGGCGCTGAACGCGCCGCGGGAGCAGGTCCAACGGGCGATCGTGGCGGCGGACCAAGCACTTGCCCGTATCCGCCTCGGCGATCCCCGGTCCGCCGCCGAACTGCTCCACGGCTGCATCGATGCCGCATCCCAGACCGGCGGCCGAGTCGCCCTGATCCGCCTACGCCGTGCCCGCCAGGACCTGCGGCCATGGCGACGAGAGGCATTCGTCGCGGACTTGGACGACCACCTGATTGACTCGCTCGGCAGGTGACGAGAGTGTCGCGCTGCTCTCTTTCCCCTTCAGGGGGCCATCTGGGCGAGTGATCAACGTCAAAGGGTCTTCAGCCGTAGGTCGTCGGTCTGGAACCGGATGCGCCGCGGGTTCGCTGTCCGGCGTAGTAGCTCGACGGGCTGGGCTTCCCCGTCCAGGGTGACGCGCTCGGCGGTCAGGACGAACACGCCGGGCCGGATCCGCAGCACGCCAGCCTCGTCCTTCGTCGCGGCGCGGGCTCCGACGAGTTCGCGGACCCGCGCCGTGGCGGGGTTGAGCACGCCGGCGGCGATGAGCGCGGCCAGGACGCCGCCGTCGACTTTGCCGCTGCCGGCCACGGGGGTGTCGTCGACCAGGGCGAGCGGATAGTACGCGCTGTCGAGCATGACGACCTGGCCGTCGACGAGGGCGTGCCGGTCGCGGCGGACGACGGTCGCGCCGACGCTGAGCTGCAGGGCGCGGGCGATTTCGAGCTCGGCCGGGCCGCGTTCGACGGAGATGAGGCGCATGGTGCCGTCGCGGCCGGCCTGGTGGCAGGCAGTCTCCCAGGGACCGCGCCCGCCGCTGGGCGGGGTGGCCGTGCTGAGGTCGATGTAGAGGGGCCGCAGGTCTTGGACGATGAGGCCGCGGTTGGCGACGCGCCAGACGAGTCCTTCGTCGCGGAGGACTTTGGTGGCGGCGCTGATGGTGGCTGTTGAGGTGTTGTAGGTAGTCATCAGCGTGGTTCGGCTGGGCAGGGCGTCGCCGGGCGCGTAGGTGCCGTTGGTGATGAGTTCGCGAAGGTGGTTCGCGATCTCGTCGCGCCTGGTCGTCACGGTGCGCCCCTCCTGCTGCTGTGCATTCTGATCACAGGATGTTGCCACAAGAGCGTTTGACAACTGATCGAGTTGTGATTCATCATGCTCTCAGTTCGCTCTGTTGTCTAAACAACAGAGCGTTGAGAACGCAAACGAAAGCGGCCCCCGGAAAGCTACGGGTTCCCATCCCGCCCGGAGGCCGCTCAACCACTTCCCAACCAACCCAATTCAGTCAGGAGAACACGACCAGTGAAAGGTCATGAGGTGGTGAGAAGAGTATGACACGCCCCCTGTCTCTCGCGTTCGATCTTCCCCGGCTTCGCTCCCTGCGCAACTGGATCATGGAGGCGGGCCTGTGCACCAGGCCCGGCGCAGATCCCAGCCAGTGGTCCCCGGAGAAGGAGCCCGCCCGCAACGCCGAGCGTCAGCGCAGGCTATACGAGCAGGCCGCCGCCGCCCTCTGCCACGGATGCAAGGCCCTCACCTCCTGCCGGATGACGGCCGAGGTCGAGGAACACCAGCTCCTCCTGCAGCAGGGCTACACCCCGCACGGCATCCGCGGCGGCGAAGCCCCCTGGGTGCGCCATGACCGCCTTCTCGCAAGCATTAACGCTCGCGCTAACTCCGAAGAGGAGGCCGCGTGACCCTCTCCACGCTGGCCGACTACGCCGCCGGCCTGGTCGGCTACGTCACCGCCAACCCGATCAGCTCGGCCGTCATCGCGGCCGCCGCGCTGGCCGCGCTGGCGCTGGCGTTCCTGCTGCTGCGCCTGCTGTCGCGGGCGGTCGCCTGGCTGGTCGCCCGGTACATCGCGCCGCGCCCCGTCGAGGACGTGCTGACCGTCGTGTCCGCGTCCATCGCGACCGGCGTGTCCGCGCAGGGCATGTGGCGCTTCTCCGGCGACGTGCTCGGGTTTGACGGCCCGCTGCGGCTGTTGCTGTTCGCGTTCATCGAGGTCGCGATGGTGACCTCGGCGGTGCGGGCGCGCCGCAACATGAGGGTGACCCACAAGGCGGGCATCGACGGCCTGGCCGTGTGGGCGCTGACCGGCCTGTCCGCAGTCCTGTCGGCGATGGACTCGCGCAGCTTCCCCGAGGCGGTGTTCCGCCTGGCCGCGCCGATCGTCGCCGCTTGGCTGTGGGAGCGCGGCATGGCGATCGAGCGGCAGAAGCTCACCGGCCGGACCCGGATCAACTGGCGGCTCACCCCTGAGCGGATGCTCGTCCGCGTCGGCCTGGCCGAGTCGAGCGACCGCACCGCGACCGAAGTCGACACCCACCGCCGCCTCACCCGCGTCGCGCTGGCCGCGAAGAAGGCCAAGGCACTGCGCGAGGCCGGCGCCCCCGCCCGCAAACAGGCTCGCGCGCTGGCCAAGCTGGACAAGGCGATGGACCGCGCGGTCGAGTACACCGGCCTGGTGCAGGACCCGGACAAGCAGGAGCGGATGCTTGCGCAGATCGGGGCGCTCTACAACACGGCGAAGCTGACCGAAGTCCAGCCGCGCCCGTTCTGGCAGCAGCTCGCCGACGACAAGTCGGCGAAAGAGGAACGGGACCGTGTCGCGGCGGACGCCATGGCGCAGCTGCAGGGCTTCAGCGACCGTCACGCCCTCCTGCCTCCCACTGACGCAAGCAATGTTGCTAGCGACAGTGACACGTCCGGGAACGCCCCCCGTGTCACGCCTGGTGGCACAGGCGGTGACGCGCCTCGTGACACGGCTGGTGGCACGCCCGGCGGCGCGACACCGGCCCCTGTGACACGTCCCCGCCCGCCCGCGTCACGGCCTCCGAAGCCTGTGACACGCAAGCCGAATGGCACGCGTCATGGCACACCGGCGCAGCCAAGCAGAGAGGAGCTTGAGCGGCGCATCTCGTGGCTGCACGACCTGGCCAAGACCGACCCCAGCTTGGGTGTCACGGCCCTGCGTGACAAGGCGGTCGAGGAGTACGGCGTCAGCCCGCGCACCGCGTACCGGTACATCGAGCAGGCCGGCCTCGCGGCCAGTGACACGGCGAACCGTGACACGCCCGGTGACACACCCCGTAACACGCCTGGTGACACGGCATCCGAGACCCCGCCCGACGCGGCGTGACACGACCCAGGAGGACCCATGAGAACGCCACCGCGACGCCCAACCGGCCCCAACGCGATCCGCTTCATCGTGATCTACCTGCTGGTGCAGGGAGCCGCCATCGCGGCCGCTCTCATCGCCGTGTCGCTGATCAAGTAGCTCACCCGAACACCCGGCCAACCCGACCCCGAAGGACACGACATGGACCCCGTCTCGAACCTCGTCAAGCTCAGCATGGTCCTGCCGATGTGGCAGGCCGACACCCCCGACAACTTCCTCATGGCGTGGATGCACTTCCACCCGGCCGACCCGTGGTTCGTGCAGGTGTACGTCTCCGGCGGCGTCGTAACCCTGGACGTGCCCCGCGACGTCCTGCTCAAGGGCCCGGACGAGCTGGCGATCTGCGACGACCTGCAAGTTCAGCCGTCCGGAGAGCCGATGTGGACCCTGTTCACCCTGCGCTGGAACCCGGACGAGCCGCTGACGTTCCGCGTGCCGACCGCGAACCTCCGCGGCTTCCTGGCCGAGACGGCGAAGCTCGTGCCGCCCGGCACCGAGGAGTCCCGGATCGACTGGGACACCGAGATCTTCGGGCTGTTCGAGGAGGCCGAGGAGCCCCAGGAAGGTGACGGTCAGTGACCGGGATACGGGGCCGGTTCGTCGCCCGCCCGGCGCTGACCGGCAGCGGCGCGGACGGCCCAACGCGCGCCCGCGCTGCGCAGCGCGCACGCCCGCGCATGCACGCGCGCGAGGCGCAGCCTACCAAAGATCACCGACCGTAAGCAGGAGGAGTAGCACGTGGCCAAGGACCGCACCGGCCCGAAGGAGCGGAAGGCGTTCCACGCCAACCGCATCGACGGTGAGCGGAACGGCATTAGCCGCTTCTGGTGGGCAGCGTGCTGGGTCGCCTCCGAGTTGCGGCAGCTCGCCAAGCGGGACCCCGCCAAGGCCCACGCGGACGGCCTCCACCTGGCCAAGCAGATGCGCGACATCGCCGCCGACCTGAACACCAAGCACCAGAAGCACCTCGAAGCCCAGAAGGGAGGGACCAGCCGTGCCGTATGAGCTGAGCCTGCCCAACGACGACAGCGACGAGCAGCAGGACAACGTGGTCGTCGGCCCGTTCCCGGCGCCGGCCGCCGACAACGCGCCCGTCCCCGCCGAGCAGGACGAGCCCGAGAACGCGGTGTCGGTCTGGTCGGCGGCGGCGGCCGAGCTGATGCCCCGCGCGGAGCAGCTGCTCGACGCCGTGGTGGTGGGGGACGGCCTGGTTGGTCAGCGGCCCGCGAGCATCGCGGCGCTGGCCCGGCAGTACTGGATCTCGCCGCCGCCGTTCGTCCGCGAAGCTCTCGCGCTGCGGATCGCGTACGGCCTGTACGGGGTGCCGGTCGTCGCGGTGAACGTCGTCCTGCAGCCTCTCCTCCTGATCATCCGTTATCCGGCGCTGCTGACCGCCGTGGTGGTCGTCGGCGCGGTGGTCTACCTCTTCACAGTCGTTCTCGCCTGAAAGGCAGCCCCCATCATGGAAATCTCCCTCGGCCTGGTCGTCGGCGGCGTCGTGGTCGCCGCGGTGTTCGTGGGCCCCGCCGTCGCGGTCATGAAGCACAGCAAGTTGTTCCGGAAGTTCCACTTCGTTGTCGCCCTCGCCATGCTCCTCGGCGGGGTTGGCCTCATCGGCATCGCCGCGTGGCTGGTCGCTGTCGGCATGAGCTGGGGGCTGGCCGTGTGGATCGGCGTCCCAGGCTTCTACGCTCTGGTGATTGTGCTGATCGGCGTCGGTGTCGGCGCGTCCGATGGGGACATCGGCAGGCCCTCGCAGTGGGGCATCTTCGCGTTGCCCGCGCTGATCACGGTCGTCGTGATGACGGCCGGGCCCACCTGGGACTACATCAGCGGCCAGTTCAGCTCCAACGCCGAAACGCTCAAGGCGCAGGTGGAGGGGTCGCGATGACCATGCTGCTCCTCGCGCTGGTGCTGGCCGCGCTCATCACGGGCGTCATCCTGTGGCGGCGGCCCGACGCCCGCACCAAGGCGAAGGCCCTCACCTCCGACGCGAGGACCGTCGCCGCCGGCGCGTGGAAGGCGGGCCGTACCCAGGCCGCGACCGAGTTCCGGCAGGGCTACAAGGCGACCCGCGACGCCTACGACCGGGCGCAGAAAGCGCTGCAGGGGCGCGGCACCAAGCGAGCCCGCTTCACGTCGGGCCTGCTGGAGCTGCTGGGCGTCACCGTGGTCACGGCCGGCGGCACGGTGTACGGCGCGGCCAAGACGCTCGGCGCGGCCCGGCGGATCCTCATCGAAGCCGCGCGGGGCGGCCACGCCGCGTACAAGACGATCGAAGTCGAAGCCGTGGTCGTGGGCGAGGTCGAAGAGACCTCCCCTGACGCCGTGCCGCCCCCGGCCGTCCCCGCAGACACCAACACGCAAGCAAAACCGCACGCAGTAAGAGAAAACCCCGACGCCGAGCAGGCGCCGCAACCGGAAGGAACCCCCGACATGTCCGTCGCTCAGGAAGCCACCGGCCTCACCAGCTACGCGCTCGCGCACGAGCAGATAGCTGCGGAGCTGAACAATCTCCACGCCGCCAGCCACCTCCTGGTCACGAGCATGGGCGACCTGCTCGCCCAGCACTCCCACCTGATCGGCAACGCCAGCACTTTGCAGGACCTGATCAACCAGGCCGCCACCATCGCGGCGCAGATCGCGAAGGACGCGTCGGCCGCTGCCACTTCGTGACCGCTGAGGTTGCGGGTCCCGCCACGGCCTGGTCGTGGCGGGTGCCCGGAGCAGAGCGATCACCCCGGAACGCTCGGAAGGGAGCGCACTCCATGGCCACCACCATCAAGAAGACCGACCCCGGCACCGACAAGCCCCAGCCGCGCAGGGTGCGCCGCGCCTTCCGCCGCCTCAAGCACCGGCAGCGCAGCCGCGCCGCGTACGCGCGGCCGGTGGCGTGGCTGGCCGGCATCCAAACCGCCGCCGTCTTCGCCGACTTCACCGGCCTGGGCCTGGAAGTCACCGGGCCCGCCGTCGTGCTCGCCGTGGGCACGACCTTGGTCAGGGCGCGGCGGCGCGGCGAGAAGCCCACCCTGAAGCGCGCCGTGGCGGGCAGCTTGTGGCTGCTGGTGGCAACGTTCGTCGGCCCGTACGGGCTGATCGCGCTCGTGCTGTGGGTCGTCGGCGTGGCCATGGCGGTGCCGTACTGGTACGAGCTGCACCGGGCAGCTCAGCGGCCCGCGGACCGGCCGAAGGCCCTGCCGAAGAGCAGCGTGTCCGGCGTCGAGACCTGGTGGCAGGAGAGGGTCGTCCCGAACCATCGCGCGTTCACCAACACGCGCCTCACCCAGCCGGAGCCGGTGCCGGGCGGGTTCACCGCCGTCGTCGTCGGCGAGCCCGGCAAAACCGACTTCGACTTGATGGACAAGGCCAAGGGCACCATCGCGTCGGCTCGCCGCGTCGCCAAGGACCAGGTGGAGTTCGGCCCCGCGCCGGGTGGCGACTTCTCCGGCGCGCGGGTCACCGTGATCGAGCGGGGCGACAACCTGCGCAAGGTCCGGTACGTGGAGGACGACGCCGCGGCGATCGACCCGGAGACCGGGATCGCCCGCGTCGGCTACTTCTTCGACCTCAAGCCCACCCACTGGTCGTTCTGGACCACGAGCGCGGGCGCGCAGATGGGCACCAACGCCGGCGCGACCGGCGCAGGCAAGTCCGGGTTCGGCGCGACCAAACTGGGGCTGGTGCACCAGTGCGAGCTGGCCGTGGCCGTGCTGCTCGACGCGCAGGACGGCAGCTCCCAGCCGGACTGGAACGGCCGCACCGCGATCAGCCGCGAAGGTGTGCGGGCATGCTGGGAGGAGCTGCAGGCGCTCGACTACGTGATGGGCCGCCGCGCCCACTTCGTCGCGCACGTCCCCTGGGTCGACGACCAGAACCGGGAGCGGCACGGCAAGCCATTCTTCCTGCCGGGCGACCCGGACATGCTGGGCCTCAAGCTGATGTACATCGCGATCGAAGAACTGCCGATGCTCCTGGGCGACGACGAACTCGGCGGCCAAGCGACGGAGCTGCTGGCCGGGGCCGCGAAGACGTGGCGCAAGCCCGGCGGCGCGCTCGACGTCTACACGCAGAACCTCGGCCTGGAGAACTTCGGCGGCAAGCCCATCTCCAACACGCTCCGCTCGAACCTCGCGGGCGGCGGCAGCGTGGCCGCGTTCCGTACCGGCTCCAGCCAGGACTGGCACATGGTCGGCCTGGCCGCAGACCCGTCGACGCTGCCCGAGTACTGGGAAGGCACGAAGGACAAGACCCACGGCCTCGGCTACATGAAGGGCATCGACAACCGGCCCGGCGGCAAGTGGCGGGCGTCGATCTCGCGTGACCTGTACGCCATCGCGACCAGCCCGGCCGCCGGACAGCTCGACGAGATGACCCTCAGCTTCTACGAGGAGTTTCACGGCATGCGCCGCCGCGGCGTCGACCCGCGTGACCCGGGCGCAGTGACGCCGGCCGTGCCGGTGGCCAAGCCGCAGTGGTCGTCGGGCGACGTCGAGGCCGTGGTCGAGCACGCACTGATCAGCGGCCCGCGAGAGCTGGGCGCGATCTGCGTGGCGGCGCGGCGGCGGCTCGGGGACATGCCGCTGAGCGAGGTCCCGGCCGCGCTGCGGGCGCTGGAGAAGGCAGGCCGGGTCCGAAAGACCGGCAACGACTCGTACCAGCTCGTGAAGGAGGACCAGTGAGCGTTGTACCTGCGCCGACCGGCGGCCGGGTCGGCATCGTGCTGCGCGCGGCGGCGGTGACACTGGCGTGGCTGGCCACCGTGCTGGTGACCGCGATCATGTGCCGCCCGTGGCCGGGGACGGAGCTGCTGCCGGTGATCGTCGCCGTGGCGATGGCGGTGGTGATGCTCGTCGGCCGGCCGGTCGGCGGCGCGCTGGTGCTGTTCACCGTGACGGTGCTGGCGCAGACCTTGTGGGGGCCGGCGGGCGGCGCGGTCCTGGTCGCGGCCACCATCGCCGCTCTGGCGCTGCTGCCCGTCCACGCTGTCCAACCGACCCCTGGGAGGGACCAGTGAAGACGACCGAGGACCTGCGTGACCTGCCAGGGGAGTGGCTGACCAGCCTGTCCGACCCGTGCTCTCACGACCGCTGCGCTGGCTGCCGGTACGACCGGTGCGGCCACAGATGTCACACCACCCATCCCGCGAGCAAAAGCGCTCGCCAGTAATGTCACACCGCAAGGAGGCGGACATGTCCAAGAAGATGACCGGCCCGGAGCACGCGCAGGCGGCTTTGGACCACCTCGCAGAGGCGCGGGCGCTCGTGGCGCTCGCGGAAAAGGCCACCAGCCGCGAGTGGAAGGAGACGCACTCCCAGCAGGCTGCGGTGCGCGCCCAACTCGCGTCAGCGGAGATGCGGACCGCTCAGCTGGCCTTCCTGGTCGCCACGACGTCCACGGACGGCCTCGACCCCCGTGAAGCCAAGGAGTGGCGCAACATCCTGGGCGTGAGCCTGTGAGCGGCCGTAGCGCGCGGTTCGCCGTCGCGCTGGCCGCGCTGTACGCCGCTCACGAGGTCGGCGACCAGTGGGTGCAGACCCACCACCAGGCGCTCACGAAGGGCGGCCGCGGGCAGCAGCAGCGCGCCGGCCAGGCCGCGTGCGCCCGGCACGTCGCGACCATGACGGCGACGAAGGCGTTGATGCTGGGCGTGACCAGCGCAGTGACGAGGACCAGGTTGCCGCTCGGCCGGGTGGCGGCCGCGCTGGCCGTGGACGCGGCGTCGCACTACTGGGCCGATCGGCGCTACACCCTCGCGGCCCTGGCCGACCGGCTCGGCAAGGGCGAGTACTACCGGCTCGGCGCGCCGCGTGAGGGCCGCGACGACAATCCCACGATCGGCACCGGCGCGTACGCGCTCGACCAGGCGTGGCACATGGCCTGGCTCTGGGTGGCGGCGCTGATCGTCGCAGGTGGCGACGAGGTGATGTGAAGCCCTGCCGTTACTGGATGAGCGCTGAGGAGCGGTACTGCGGCGCCACCCCTGCGAGGCCGTACTTGCAGGGGTGGCGCTGCGCTGATCACACACCGTCCGCGCTGGCCGGGCGGCCGGAGCCGGGCGGCGGGTACTGCGCTCCCGCCCGCTGTTACTGCGGGGCCTGCCCGGCAACACAAAGGCCCGAATCCTGATCGACGGATTCGGGCCTTTGGAAAGCAGAAGTGCTTGCGTCAAGCGGCTGCGGCGGAGCTCGCGGCACGCGCCCGCTCCCGCTGCGCACGGATCGCAGCTTCCAGATCTTCCAGGGATGCGTTCCCCGGCCGGTGTGCGCGCCGTGCGGCTTCGGCGGGGGAGAGGGCGTCACGTTCGGCGCGAGCGCGGGCAAGGAGACGGCCAGCAGTGGCCAGCGCTTTTGCTTGCGTGACCGGGAGCGAGTGGATCTCGGGAAGGGAAGAAGGAGTCACATGCTGATGATAGATCGCGAACATTAGCGCTGGTACCGAGGTGTCGCAGGTATGGAGATCTGGCCTGCTGTCATCGGCAGGGCGGCCCGAGGGGGGCGTGGCATGGGGCAAAAAAATTTGTTAGCCAATTAGGCGCAACCCCTTGGGGCGTCGCCTTCGCCAACATGGTGCGGGGCGTGCCGCTCGACGCCGACCACGAGTACACCGGCACGCTGTTCACCCTGCTCAACCCGTTCGCGCTGCTCGGCGGCCTGGCCATGCTGCTGCTCTGCACCCAGCACGGCGCGGTCTTCCTCGCCCTGCGCACCACCGGCGAGCTGCGCAAGGGCGCGGCCAGGATCGCGACCGCGCTCGCGCCGATCACCGTCGCCGTGGTCCTCGCCTTCCTCCTCATGGCGCGGGCCGGCGTCCTGTCCTGGGCCGCGGTCGCCGTGGCCGCGATCGGGCTCGCCGTCGCGCTGATCGCCACGCTGCGCGGGCGCGACGGCTGGGCCTTCACCGGCAGCGCCCTGGCCATCGCCGCGTTCGTGGCCACCCTGTTCACCAGCATGTGGCCGAACGTGCTGCCCGCACTCGACCCGGCCAACAGCCTCACCGTGACGAACGCGGCCTCCTCGCCGTACACGCTGACCGTGATGACCTGGGTGGCGGCCGTCTTCACGCCCGTGGTGCTGGGGTACCAGGCGTGGACGTACTGGGTGTTCCGCCGCCGGCTGACGGGCGCGTATTCGGCCTGAAGTCCCGGGTGGGGCTTCAGGCCGGCAGGGTAGGACCCCCGACGGCAGGCGTGAACCCCCACCCCCAGGAGGCATGACATGACAGCACGTACCGGGCGCGCCGTGGTCCTGCTGGTCGCGCTGGGGGCGGCCGCGGCGGGCTGCGGGGGCGAACCGGGCCGCACCCCGTCCCCGTCCGTCCCGTCCACCTCCGTCCCGTCCACCGCCCCGCCCGCCGAGACCTCCCCGCCCGCCGAGACCTCCCCGCCGCCGTCGACCCCCGGGTCGCCGGAGAGCGCCTCGCCCACGAGGTCCCGTGACCTCGTGGCCGGGCGCTACCAGCCGCTGTGGCCGTTCGCCGACGCCGCGGCCGCGGAGGCGTGGCGGAGCCGCCACCGTGAGGACGGCGCCGACGCCTGGCACCTCGACCCGGCGCGCACCGCGGTCCGCTTCGCCCGTGACCACCTCGGCTTCAGGGAGATCGACCGCGCCGTGAAGACCGACCTCGACGGCGCCCACGCCCGCGTGCACGTCGGCCTCACCGCCGAGGAGGGTCCCCGCCCGATGGTCGCCGCCGTCGTCCACCTGGTCCGCTACGGGAAGGGCGCGGACGCCCCCTGGGAGGTCGTCGGCACCGACGACACCACCTTCTCCCTCACCACCCCCGAGTACGGCGCCTCCGTCGGCTCCCCGATGACCGTCGGCGGCCGGATCACCGGCGTGGACGAGAGCATCCGCGTCCAGGTGCGCCGCCCCGGCGGCGGCAAGGCGCTCGGCGAGCACTGCTGCGTGGGCGCGGGGGGCGAGAAGTCCCCCTGGTCGGCCGAGGTCACCTTCAAGCCGGCGCCCGGCACGACGCTGACCGTCGTGGCCTCCACCGGCGGTCACGTCGCCGAGGTGGAGCGCTTCGCCGTCACCGGCGTGACCGTCCCCTGACGCCGCGCCGCCCGTCCACGGCCATAAGCAGGGAAGACACGCGGGTCCCTTGCTAGCATCCCCCGTTGTCGGACCGTCGCGACCGAGGTGCCCATGAGCCAACTGGAAGAGACCGCGCCCGAGAGCGGGTCGCTCGCCGAGCTCGCCAGGAAGCACGGGCTGCGCCCCGCCATCGCGCGCCCCCGCTTCCCCGCCTACCTGCGCCAGCTCTGGGAACGGCGCCACTTCATCCTGACCTACGCCACCTCCCGCAACGTCTCGAAGTACTCGGGGTCGGCGCTGGGACAGTTGTGGCAGGTCCTCACGCCGCTGCTGAACGCGGCGATCTACTACGTGATGTTCGGCCTCATCCTGGGCGGCAGCAAGAACATCCCGAACTACCCGGCGTTCCTGCTGACCGGCATGTTCGTGTTCACCTACACGCAGCGCACGGTCACCGCGGGGGCGAAGTCCATCTCCGGGAACCTGTCCCTCATCCGGGCGCTGCACTTCCCGCGGGCCTCGCTGCCGCTGGCGTACACGATCCAGGAGCTCCAGCAGCTCGCCGTCTCCATGGGCGTGCTGCTGGTCATCGTGCTGATCACCGGGGAGCCGATCAGCTGGTTCTGGCTGATGGTCCCGGTGGTCCTGCTGCTGCAGACGATGTTCAACATCGGGGCGGGGCTGATCATGGCCAGGCTGGGGGCGTCCCTGCGGGACCTCGGCCAGCTCCTGCCGTTCATCATGCGCACCTGGCTGTACGCCTCGGGCGTGTTCTTCGCCATCCACGACAAGGTCGTCGGCTCGGCGGGGCTGCCCGAGTGGGTCGCCACCGCGATGTACCTCAATCCGGCGGCCTCGTTCATCGAGTTCATGCGCGACCTGCTCCTCACCCGCCACACGCCGCCGTCCATGGTGTGGCTGTCGTGCCTGTGCTGGGCGGTGGTCACGCTGGTCGGCGGGTTCTGGTACTTCTGGCGGGCCGAGGACCGCTACGGGCGCGGCTGACCGGCCCGCCCGGGATGATCGTGCGGCCCGCGCGGGTTGCGGAGAGGGAAGCATCCGCGCAGCACTGAGGAGCACGCATTGAGCACGAACGCCGAGGGCCGCGGCCCGGTCCGCCAGCTTCGCCTGGTGGTCGAGGCCGAGGACTACGAGGCCGCGCTGGCCTTCTACCGGGACGTCCTGGGGCTGCCCGAGGAGGCGGCCTTCTCCACTGGTGACGGCGCCCGGGTGGCGATCCTCGACGCCGGCCGGGCCACCTTGGAGATCGCCAACCCGGCGCAGAAGAAGATGATCGACGAGGTCGAGGTGGGGCGGCAAGTCGCGCCCAAGCTCCGGGTGGCGTTCGAGGTGGACGACTCGCGCGGCACGACCGAGCGGCTGGTGGCGGCCGGCGCGAGCGAGGTGGCGCCGCCGACCGTCACCCCGTGGCAGTCGCTGAACGCCCGGCTCGACGCGCCGGGCGGCCTGCACATCACCGTCTTCCAGGAGTTGCAGACCGCCGAGGAGCGCCAGGCGCTGGACGGCTTCGGCACCGACGACACCCGCGGCTGACCGTCCGAGGCTATTTCGGAGCAGGACGGGCGCGTACGTGCATGCGCTCGCCCTGCGGCCCGAACAGGGCCAGCACCTCGGCCGGCTCGTCGCCCACGTTCTGAAAGGCGTGCGGGGTGCGGGTGTCGAACTCGGCCGCCTCGCCCGCCTTCAGCACCACCTCGTGCGGGCCGAGCAGCAGCCGCAGCCGCCCCGAGAGCACGTACAGCCAGTCGTAGCCCTCGTGGACCTTCTGCTCGGGCACGAAGCCCGGCCAGCCGGGCGGGTAGATCAGCTTGACCGCCTGCAGCCCGCCGGGGCTCCGGCTCAGCGGGATCCAGGTCACGCCGTTGCGCTTGACCGGCCGCATGGTCACCCGCGGATCGCCGGTGACGGGCGCGCCCACCAGCTCGTCGAGCTGCACCTGGTGGGCGCGGGCCAGCGGCAGCAGCAGCTCCAGGGTGGGCTTGCGGTGCCCGGACTCCAGCCGCGACAGCGTGCTGACCGAGATGCCGGTGCTCTTCGACAGCTCCGCCAGCGTCACGTCGCGCTCCTGGCGCAGGGCGCGCAGCCGCGGCCCCACCGACTGCAGTGTCTCGTCGAGGTCCTCCACCTTTCGATTTTGCCATTCCGGCAACGAAGTTTGTCAATTCGGCCGCTGATCGCGGACAGTTGACCTCACAAGGCGACGCGGAAGGAGCCGAAGTGGTGAACACGAAGTACGACGTGGTGATCGTGGGCGGCGGGGCCGCCGGGCTGAGCGGGGCACTGACCCTGGGCCGGGCGCGGCGCAAGGTGCTGGTCGTGGACGCGGGCCGGCCGCGCAACGCCCCCGCCGAGGGCGTGCACACCTTCCTGACCAGGGAGGGCGTGCCGCCGCACGAGTTGCTGGCCGCCGGCCGCGAGGAGGTCGCCGGGTACGGAGGCGAGATCGTCACCGGGACCGTCGTCGCGGCCGAGCACCTGGGCGGCGACGAGCCGGGCCCGTTCCGGGTGACGCTGGCGGACGGGACGGAGGTCGTGGCCGAGCGGCTGCTGCTGGCCACCGGCCTGGTGGACGAGCTGCCGGACGTGCCGGGCCTCGCCGACCGGTGGGGCAAGGACGTGCTGCACTGCCCGTACTGCCACGGGTGGGAGGTGCGTGACCGGGCCATCGGGGTGCTGTCCACCGGGCCGCTGGGGGTGCACCAGGCGCTGCTGTGGCGGCAGTGGAGCGAGCGGGTGACGTTCTTCCTGCACGACGGGCCCCGGCCGGACGACGAGCAGCGCGAGAAGCTGGCCGCGCGGGGCGTCACCGTGGTCGAGGAGCGGGTGGCCGGTCTGGAGATCGACGGGGACCGGCTGACCGGGGTGCGGCTGGACGGCGGGCGGGTGGTGCCGTGCGAGGCGCTCGCCGTCGGCTCCCGGCTCAGCGCCCGCGCCGACCTGCTGCCCGGCCTGGGACTGGAGACCGAGGAGCTGGTCATGGCCGGGCACGTGATCGGCACCCACGTCCCCGGGGACGCGACCGGCGCCACCCGCGTGCCGGGCGTGTGGGTGGCGGGCAACGCCGTCAACGTGACCGACCAGGTCATCGCCGCGGCGGCGGGCGGCGTACGGGCGGGGGCGGCCATCAACGCGGACCTGATCGAGCAGGAGAACCGCCAGGCGGTCGCCGCACTTCGCGCGACCGCCCAGAACCAGCACGGTCACGGTCACGGGCATGGGCACGGTCACGGGAACAGCGGGTTCGAGGTGCCGGAAGGGGTCACGGCGGAGGAGTTCTGGGACGGCCGTTACGGCGAGCAGGACCGCATCTGGAGCGGCGCGCCCAACGTCGCCCTCGTCCGCGAGGCCGCGGACCTGCCGTCCGGCCGCGCGCTCGACCTCGGCTGCGGCGAGGGAGCCGACGCCGTCTGGCTGGCCCAGCGCGGCTGGCGGGTCACCGCCGCCGACATCTCCCAGGTGGCGCTGGACCGCGCCGCCGAGGAGGCGGAGCGGGCGGGCGTGGCCGACCGGATCGAGTGGCGCCGCCACGACCTGGCGACGTCCTTCCCCGACGGCTCCTACGACCTGGTGAGCGCGAGCTACCTGCACTCCCCGGTGCAGTTGCCGCGCGAGGAGGTCCTGCGCAAGGCCGCCGCGGCCGTCGTCCCCGGCGGGACGCTGCTGATCATCGGGCACCTGGGCTGGCCGTCCTGGGTGGAGAAGCCGCCCGTCGAGGTCGCCTTCCCGACGCCGGGCGACGTCCTCGACGCGGTCGAGCTGACCGGGCCCGGGTGGGAGGTGCTGACCTGCGAGGAGTTCACCCGCGAGCGCACCGCGCCCGACGGCACCCCCGGCGCCCACGTGGACTACGTCATCAGGGCTCGCCGGCGCCCCTGACGCCCGGGGGCCGGGAGGTCTCAGGGAGTGGGGGCCAGGGGACGATCGTCCTCGCGGGCGCGTACGCGCTCGTCGAGCCCTTCCATCGCGCGGACGAGGGCCAGGTTCGCCGCGCTGAGCGTGCGCACCTGCTCCTCCAGCTCGGCGAGCCGCTTCTTGACCGCCAGCAGTTCGACGTCGAGAGCCGGCGCCTCCATGAGCATGCGACCGCCAACCATGATCGGTTCACCTCCGATGAGCGGGGACACCATGATGATGGCCGGGCGGCGGAACCTGGGGGTAGTGGCGAAGGGCCGCGGGCACCGGGACCTACGGCACTGTTCGCCGCGGATCAAGCTGCATCGTCGAGATGCCCGGTTTGTCAAGCATGCCCGGTTTTCAAGCTCCTGGGGCCGCCCGGTAGGCCGTCCCCTTACCCTCAAGGCGGGTGGTCGAAACCTCGGCGGGGATGAAAGCCGACTCTCCGGGGCGCAGCGCCGTGGCTCCGGCCAGCCGGGCCTCGCCCTCGACGCAGACCACGATCTGCGGCACCCCGCCCGGCAGCTCGTGCGCCCGCTCGCCGTCGAGCTCGTGCCGGGCCAGCGCGAACTCCGGCGCGGGCGGCAGGTAACGGTGCTCGCCGGGACCGCCCGGCTCGGCGGCCACCCGGTGCGGCTCGCCGGGCGCGAAGCCGACCACCCGCATCAGCTCGGGCACGTCGATGTGCTTGGAGGTCAGGCCGCAGCGCAGCACGTTGTCGGAGTTGGCCATGATCTCGACGGCCACGCCGCCGAGGTAGGCGTGCGGCACGCCGGCACCCAGGTAGAGGGCCTCGCCGGGGGCCAGCTCGACGTGGTGCAGCAGCAGGGCGGCGGTCACGCCGCGGTCGCCCGGGCAGGCGCGGGCGATCTCCGCGTACGGGGCGAGCTCGGGGTCGCCGGCGGCGAGCAGGGCGCGCTCGACCTCCGCGCGCAGCGGCGCGGCCGCGTCGGCGAGCATCTCGGCGAAGACCGTCCGCAGGGCCGTGGCGGGCTCGCCGTCGCGCAGCGCGCCGATCCAGGGGCGCAGGCCGGGCACGCCGAGCCGGTCGAGCAGGCCCGCGGTGGCGGCGGGGGAGCGGAAGCCGCACAGCCCGTGGAACGGCGTGACGGCGCACACCATCTCGGGCTTGTGCGCGTCGTCCTTGTAGGTGCGCTCGCGGGCGTCGAGCGGGATGCCGCGCGCGTTCTCCGCGGCGTAGCCGGCGCGGGCCTGCCCGGCGCTGGGGTGCACCTGCAGCGACAGCGGGCGGGCCACGGCCAGGATCTTGAGCAGGTAGGGGAGCCGCCCGCCGAAGCGCGCGGCGGTGCCGGGGCCGAGTGCGGCGGCCGGGTCGGCGGCGATGACGGCGTCGAGCGGGACGCCCCCGACGGTGGAGGGCGCGCCGGGATGGGCGCCCATCCAGAGCTCGGCCTGCGGCTGCCCGGTCGGCTCCGTGCCGAACAACTCGGGAAGGGCCGTCACCGACCCCCAGTCGTAGGGGCGGATGGTGGTCGCCAGGCGCATCGGAGCGCGCAGATCGAGCTGAGACACGGTAAGAGGCTATCGCCCCCGGGGACGGCCGGGACGCCGGAGCCGCTCCGGCGTCCCGGCCGCCGCCGGCTACCGGGCGCGGGGCCCGAGGACGACCGGCATCGTACGGGTGCTGTTGCCGAGCAGCGTGTCGATCTGGCGCAACTCCTCCCGGGGCCCGGCGGCCCTGATCGCTGGGAAGGCCGTGAACAGGGCCCGCAACGCGATCTCCGCCTCCAGCCGGGCCAGCGGCGCGCCCAGGCAGAAGTGCGGCCCGTGCCCGAAGGCCAGGTGCGAGGCCGGCGGATCGGTGAGGTCGAAGCGGTCGGCGTCCTGGCCGAACTGCTCCGGGTCCCGTCCGGAGGAGGCGAAGCAGGCCAGCACGGCCTCGCCCGCCCGCAGGTGCACGCCGTCGATCTCGACGTCGCGCTTGGCGTACCGGAACGGGAAGTAGGCGATCGGCGAGTCCCAGCGCAGCGTCTCCTCCACGGCCGCGCTGAACGGGCACTTCCCCGAGCGCAGCAGGGCGAGCTGGCCGGGCGTGTGCAGCAGGGCGCCGACGGCGTTGGTGATGAGGTTGACCGTCGTCACGTGGCCGGCGATGAACAGCAGGTCGATGGTGGCGAACAGCTCGTCCTCCGAGAGCCTGCCGCCGTCCTGCTCGCGCAGCCTGATGAGGTCGGTGATGATGTCCTCGCCGGGCGAGCGCCGCCGCTCCTCGATGATCCGGTGCAGCAGCGCGTGCAGCTCCTCGCGCACCCGCGGGCCGTCCGCCAGGTCCTCGCTGACGTGCGCGACGGCGTCGGTCAGCTCGTGCATCCGCTCCTGATGGGCCGGCGGGATGCCGATCATCTCGGAGATGACGTCACGCGGCAGCGGATAGGCGAAGCGCGCCCGCAGGTCCACGGGCTCGTGGGCCGGCAGGGTGGCGAGGTCGTCGATGAGCGCGGCGGTCAGCGCCTCGATCTTGGGCCGCAGGCCCTGCACCCGGCGCGGGGTGAAGCCGGCGGCGAGCGGCGCGCGCAGCCGCCGGTGCTCCTCGCCGTCGGCGTTCAGCATGGAGATGTCGGTGACGATGCGGTCGATGGCGGTCCCCGGCGGCAGTGTGGAACGTTCCAGCGGGTCCCAGTACTGGATCTCCCTTGTGAGGTCGGGATGGGTGAGGACGGTCATCAGGGTCGCGTACCTGGTGGCCGCCCAGGCGTCCACGCCCTCGGCGGTCACCGGCACGAGCGGCCCGGCCGCGCGCAGCCGGTCGTTGTCGGCGTGCGGGTCCGGCGCCGCGGGATCGATGATGAAACGCACGAGCTCGGTCATGGGTCATCCCGTTCGTTGTCTGCCGACCGCGAACGCGGTCACGTCGATGCCGGGGTCCTGGTCGAGATAGAGGTCGCGGACGAGCTCGCCGGCGGCCGGCGCGTTGCACAGGCCGTGCCCGGAGAAGCCGGTGGCGTACAGGAACGCCGGCGGCCCCGGCAGGTGGCCGATGAAGGCGCGCCGGTCCGGGCTGGCGTCGCGCAGCCCGGTGACGGCCGGGCGCAGGCCCAGCCCCGACAGGCCCGGGTACACCTCGGCGAACCGCTCCGCCACCTCGCGCCGCCACGCCTCCCGGTCGGGACCCGGATACCCCATGCCGACGAGCAGCCGGTCGCCGCGGGTCCGCGACAGCAGGCCGCTCGCCGCGTGCAGCGTGCACGGGATCTCCGGCGTGCCGGGCGGCAGCGGATCGGTGAGCAGCAGCTCCTGCTCGATGGGCTCGGTCATCGGCAGGTCCACGCCCGCGCCGCGGACGAGGGCGGGCGACCAGGCGCCGGCCGCGCAGATGACCGCCTCGGCCGTCAGCTCGCCGCCGTCCTCGGTGAACACCCGCCCGGCCGAGGAGTCGATCCTCGAGACCGGGCGGTCGGTGATCAGCGTGGCGCCGGAGCGCCGGGCCGCCTCGGCGTAGGCCGTGACGATGGCGGCGGTGTCGGAGACGTACGCCTGCGGCGACCAGGCGGCGGCCAGCAGCGGGAGGTCGCCGATGAGCGGGTTGCGCTCCCTGGCCTCCTCCACGCCGATGAGCCCCACGTCCACGCCCGCCCGCCGCTGCGCGGGCAGGTCGGCCTCGAAGGCGGCGACCTGCTCGGGCGTGGAGAACAGGACGAGGTAGCCGACCTGCCGCAGCGGCAGGTCGGCCCCCGGCCGGACCGGGAAGTCCCGGTAGGCCGCAAGGCTCCGTACGGCCAGCGCCGAGCTGACGGGGTTGCCGGCGAAGTACGACCGGACCACGTCGGCGGTGGCGCGCGAGGCGCCGGAGCCGAGCGCGCCGCGTTCGAGCAGCGTCGTCTCGACTCCGGCCTCCGCGAGATGGTAGGCGATCGACAGGCCGATGACGCCGCCGCCGATCACCGCCACGCGCGTGTCGGTCATACGTGGGCCTCCACGCGGCGCAGGCTGTCGCCCGCCTCCCACGGGAACAGGTGCAGGTTCCACCCGCCGAGGCAGTTGCAGTAGAGGGCCATGGTGGCCATCACCGACATGAAGTCGACGTGGTCGTTGATGCGGTCGAGGTTGTCCAGGAGCCGCCGGGTGAACCCCCACAGCGTGTCCAGGCCGCAGTAGCCGAGGAACTCCGCCGGGGTGTGGGCCAGCAGCCGGGTCATCTGCCGCAGCCACGGCATCGGCATGCCCTCGATGGCCGCCCGGACGAGGCCGCCGTAGCAGCTGTAGCCGAGCGGGCGGGTCTCGCCGTTGACGAACAGCAGCGTGGTCAGGACCGTCTCGTAGCTTCCCGCTCGGGAGGCGATGCGGCCTTCGTGCAGGTCCACCAGCTCGCGCGGCGGGTCGAGCCAGATGCGCTCGGTCTCGGCGTGCACGTCCGAGATGAGCGCGTTGACCTGCGGGTCGCCGACCGGGAGCCGGGGCAGCTGGTGCCCGCCGCTCTCGCCGGCGCGGCGCACCTCGGCGATGACCGGCTCCTTGGTGGTGTAGACGGCCCGCCAGACCTCGCGGCCCGCCTCGATCAGGCCGTCCAGGTGCTCCGGCAGCACCTGGCCGATGGGCGTGGCGGTCATGGGTTCGGTGAGCTCGCCGTACTTGATGCCGAGGTGCTGCAGGCGAGAGCCGAACAGCGTCCCGTCGGGGACGGTGCGCCGGTCCACGCGGTGCTCCGCGGGCGCGTGCAGCAGCGAGTGGACCGGTGCGACGTGGTAGAGGTGGTGGCCGGCGACCAGGGCGTGGCCCTGCAGGCTCCGGTACGGCAACGCGTCCCAGAAGCACTGCGCGAGGGCCGGGTTCCGCTGGTCGAGTTCGGCGGCCACGGTGATACCGAGGCCGGGCCAGGCTATTTCCACGAGCTTCTCGTTCACAATTCGTCACTGTATCGTCACAAATTGTGCCGATTCGGGCGGGGGTGGGCCTTTTACCAGGTCATGACCACTTCTGGGGACGAGGCACCCCTACAGCGGGGTGCGCAGGAACTGCTGGTTCTGGCCGCCGTTGCACGGATACTGCTTGAACTGCACGTCGTCGGCCTGCGACGACGACGGCAGGTCCGCGCACTTGCCCGAGTGCCTGGCCACCAGCCGTACGTACCCGCCGCCCGCGTCCTGCACCGACCACTGCTGGTTGGCGCCCGAGCCGCAGGCGTACTGCTGGATCGCGGCCCCGTCGGCGGTGCTCTGCCCGTTCACGTCCAGGCACTTGCCCGAGTGCCTGGCGACCACCTGCACGTAGCCGCCGCTCACGGACTGGACGCGCCACTGCTGGTTGAAGCCGGAGCCGCAGGTGTACTGGATGACGGCGGTCAGGTTCGCGCCGGAGGCGTTGCGCACGTCGGCGCACTTGCCCGAGTGGCGCACGGTCAGCCGGTCGTGGCCGGAGCCCACGGCGGTGATCGTGCCGGCCGTCGCGTCGATCGTCAGCTCCCGCGCGTACGACAGGCTCATCGACGTCGCGGAGGGGAACTGGACGGGCAGCCACACGTAGCGCGAGTCGTTGACCGGCCCGCCCCACGCCCCGGCCCACCGGTCGCCGAGATACAGGTACGAGGTGCCGGACGTGCCCTGCACCGGCAGCACGTACGCCGGCTGCGAGCCGAAGGTGGTCGCGTCGCCGACGTCCTGCCAGGCGCTCCAGGAGCCGGTGATGGAGGTGGCGGTGGTGTACCTGGCCTGGTTGGGCTGCCAGCCGGTGGCGCCCGAGGTCAGCATGAAGTACACGCCGCCCCGCTTGAACAGCGCAGGGGCCTCCCGGTGGTCGCCGTCCCACACCCGCACCAGCGACGCGACGTCGGTGAAGTCGGCGCTCAGCCGGTAGACGTGCAGGTCGTAGTTCTCGTCCGCGGCCGAGATCATGTAACCCGCGCCGTCGGTGTCGGTGAAGGTCGTGATGTCGCGGGACATGTGCCCGAGCGGCCGGAAACTCCGCAGGTAGGTGTAGTTCCCGTCCACCGTGGCCGACACGGCGACCGCGGCCCGCGCCTCGCCGTAGTCGCTGCCGTTCTCCTTGTGCATCCACATGACGAACCGGCCGGTCGCCGCGTTGTACATCACCTTCGGCCGCTCGATGTTGGCCACCTGCAGCTCGGCCGCGCTGGACTGGGTGAGCACGTGGTTCCTGAACTCCCAGCTCCGCAGGTCCGCCGACCGGTAGGCGGAGACGTAGCGGAAGGTGCCGTCGGCGTTGCGGTTCTCGCCGAACCAGTAGTAGTACGAGCCGACCTTGAGCACCCCGCCGCCGTGCGCGTGCAGCGCGCCGCCCGAGGTGTCGGTGAACGGCGCGCCCACCGGCACGGTCACGGGCGCGTTCGCGGGCGCGGCGCGGGCGGGCGGCGCGGGCAGCAGGACGAGTAACAGCCCGGCCAGCAGGGGCAGCACACGGGGCATGGGAAGCTCCTTCGGATCAGCCTTTGACTCCGCTGAGCAGGACGCCCCGCACGATCCAGCGCTGGGCGACCAGGAAGAGCACGACGAGGGGCAGGATCGCCACCAGCGCGCCGGCGAACAGCGCGGGCAGGTTGAGCGCCTGCTGGTTGAGATTGGTGGACAGCGCGACCTGCACCGTCCAGTACTCCGGGTCCTGGCCGATCACCAGCGGCCACAGGAACGCGTTCCAGTGCTCGATGAACGACAGGATGCCGAGCGAGGCGAACAGCGCCCCTGAGTTCGGCAGCGCCAGCCGGACGTACAGTCCGAGGTGGCCGAGGCCGTCCACCCGGCCCGCGTCCTCCAGCTCGCGCGGGAAGCGCAGGTAGAAGCCGCGGAACAGCAGCACCGCGAACGCGCTGAACAGGCCGGGCGCGATCAGCCCCCACAGCGTGTTGACCCCGCCCATCGACCCGACCACGACGAACGTCGGGATGAACGTGGCCGCACCCGGCACCATCATCGTGGCGATGATGAAGAAGAACACCGGCCGCGCCGCCGCGACCGGGATGCGGGCCAGCGCGTACCCGGCCATCGAGGCCAGCAGCGT
This sequence comes from Nonomuraea bangladeshensis, assembly GCF_039529455.1. Lineage (NCBI taxonomy): Bacteria > Bacillati > Actinomycetota > Actinomycetes > Streptosporangiales > Streptosporangiaceae > Nonomuraea > Nonomuraea bangladeshensis. The sequence continues at coordinate 47,817 of NZ_BAAAMV010000021.1, read as the reverse complement.
GGCGAGCGGCGCGGAGATCGCCGAGATCAGCGTGGAGTTCCCGAGCGCGTGCGCGAGCGGCACCGCGTCGTTGCCGAAGGCGTCGGCGAACCCCTGGAACGTCACCGTCTCCGGCCACCAGTGCCAGTCGAGCGAGCCCAGCTCCCGCTTGGTCATCAGCGCGTTGCGGACCAGCAGGTAGAACGGCAGCAGGAACGGCACCGCGAAGACCACCACCGCCGCGTACGAGCCCAGCCGCAGCCTCCTCATCGGGCCTCCTCCTCGGCCGTCCTGCCGAACCCGGCGAAGCGCCCCTGCAGCAGCGTGAACGCCACGATCAGCGCGGTCACCACGAACGCGCCCGCCGATCCGGCCCCGTAGTTCTGCTCGCCGAGCGCGGTCTGGAACAGGTAGATCAGCGGCGTGCGGCCGTCCGCGCCGCCCAGCCCCGACAGGTTGGAGGCCAGGATGTTGTAGAACTCGTCGAACGCCTGGAACGCGTTGATGATCAGCAGCAGCGTGACCGCCACCGACGTGTTGCGCAGCATGGGCCAGGTGATGTGCCGGAACAGCGTCCACTCGGAGTGCGCGCCGTCCACCCGCGCGGCCTCGTAGAGCTGGGCGGGCACCTGCTGGATCCCGGCCAGGAACAGGATCATGTAGAACCCGGTCTGCAGCCACAGCCGCACGGTGACCAGCACGATCCAGTAGAGCGGCGGATCGACCGTCGCGACCCAGCCGATGGCGTCCTCGTGGCCCAGCAGATAGGCCAGGCTGTTGGCCACCCCGGACGGCGTGCCGTTGAACAGGCTCATCTTCCAGATCAGCGCGCCCACCACGTACGACACCGCCGCCGGCACGAAGAACGTGGTGCGGATCAGCGCCCGCCCCCGCCGCAGCCGGTTCACCAGCACCGCCAGCCCGAGCGCCAGCGCGAACGTCACCGGCACGATGAACAGCGTGAACAGCAGGATCGTCACCAGCGACCGGGTGAAGGCCGGGTCCGACAGCAGCCGCCGGTAGTTCTCCAGCCCGTTCCAGGAGCCCAGGCTGATCGTGCCCCGGGCGTCGTTGAAGCTGAGCAGCAGCCCCCAGCCGATGGCGACGTACTTGAACAGGAACAGCCCCGCCACCATCGGCAGCGTGAGCAGGACGAACGCGCGCCAGGCCGGCCAGCGGCCGGTGCGCAGCCTGGCGAGGCCGGCCGGGGTCGTCATAGCACGGGCACCTTGTCCAGGATGTCCTGCGAGCGTTCGGCCGCCTCGGCCAGCGTCTTCTCCGGGTCGGCGCCCTTCTTGACGATCGCGGTGACGGCGTCGGTGTAGGGCTGGCGCACCTCGGCGGTCCAGAGCGCCGGCTGCTTGACGCCGTGCGCGGCGACCGCGTCCATGACGGTCTTGGCCGGGCCGCTGGTCAGCTTGTCCGCCTTGGCGGCGGCGCTGATGCGCGGCGGCACGTGGAAGCCGTAGGCGAGGCTCCAGTCCGTCTGCGCGGCGGTGTTCTCCACCCACAGCCAGCGCACGTACCGCTTGGCCGCGTCCAGGTTGCGGCTCTTGCCGTTGACGACCTGCACCCAGCCGCCCATGTTCACCACCGGGCGCCCGCCCGGCCCGAACGCCGGCAGCGGGAAGGCGTCGAAGTCGTCGCCCAGGGCCTCGGTCATGCCGGGCACCGCCCACAGGCCCACCCACTGCATGGCCGCCGCGCCGTTGATCAGCGCGCCCGGGTCCCACCAGTCGGTCGAGTAGCCCTGCAGCGTCGTCTTGGCGTCGTAGAGCTCCTTCAGCCCGGTCAGCGCCTCGACCACCTTGGGGTCGTCGTAGATGATCTTCCGGTCGTCGATCAGCAGGTTGCCGTTCGACCAGGGCACCATCGTGTTGAGCGCGCCGACGCCGTCGTTGCCGGCGAACAGTCCCTTCTGCTTGCCCGCCGTCAGCTTCTTCGCCGCCGCGACCAGCTCGGCGAAGCTCCCCGGCACCGCCACCCCCGCCTTCTGGAAGAGGGACTTGCGGTAGAACAGCAGCATCGGGTCGATGATCATGGGCACCGCGTAGACCTGACCGCCCCACGTGTACGGCGCCAGCACCTTCGGGTCGAAGTCGGACTTCTCCGCGCCCAGCACCTCGTCCAGCGGCGTCACCTGGCCGGCCTTGACCATGTTGGGGCTGACGTCGTTGACCTCGTACACGTCCGGTCCGTCGGCGGTCAGCACGGCGGCGGTCCACTTGGTGGCGTAGTCGCCGGGAATCCACGAGACCTTGACCGCGATGTCGGGGTTGGCCTTGGTGAAGTCGGCCGCGTAGCGCATCGCCGCCTGCTGGGTGCCCTCCTCGCCGTACTCGTGGTACCAGTGGTTGAGCGTGACCTTCGGGGCGCCGCCGGCGGGCGTGGATTTCGTCTTGGCGAGCGGATCGCCGCCGCAGGCGGCGACGGCGGCGCCGGCGACGAAGAGCACGGATCCTCTGAGCAGTCCGCGCCGGGTGAGTGGCCGGGGGAGTGGTCCGTCCATCGGGGCCACCTCTCTGGGGGGAAGGATCGGGGCCGATGCCAGGTAACCGGTTACTTCAGACGTCGTGAGCCGGACGGTAAACGCGATCGACGTGACGAGTCAACACGCTGTTAACTTTTCGTTACAATCGCGGTGCAGGTGGGGTTGACGGCGGAAAGCGGATCTCTTACCGTCCAGGACAGCGATCAGGTAACCGGTTACCAGCAGGAGGCCCGCATGACCCCGTCCAACCGCGTCACCATCAGGGACGTGGCCAAGCGGGCCGGCGTCTCGGTGGCCACGGTGTCCCGCGTGCTCGGCGGCGAATACCCGGTGCTCGCCGCCACCCGCAACAAGGTCGTCCGGGCCGTGCGCGAGCTCGACTACGTCCCCAACGCCCACGCCCGCGCCCTGTCCGCGGCCCGCCCCGGGGCCATCGCCATCGTCGTCAACAGCGTCGCCGTCCCCTACTACGCGCTCATCGCCCAGGGCGTCGAGGAACAGGCCGCCCAGGAGGGACGGCTCTCGCTCATCTGCACCACCGGCGGCGACACCGGCCGGGAGCTGTCCATCGTGCGGCTCCTGCGCGAGCAGCGGGCCGAGGCCGTCATCCTCGTCGGCAGCGTGGTCGTCGACGACGAATACCGCGAGCGCATGACCGAGTACGCCCACGCGCTCGCCGCCGCCGGCTCCCGCCTGGTGCTGTGCGGCCGGCCGCCGCTGGGGGAGGGGGTGCCGGCGCTGGTCGTCGGCTTCGACAACACCGGCGGCGCGCACGCCGTCACCGCCCACCTGCTGTCGGCCGGCCACCGCAGGATCCTCTACCTCGGGCTGCGGCCCGGCCACACCACCTCCGACAGCCGCGTGGCCGGTTACCGCGCCGCCCTCGCCGAGCACGGTGTCCCCGCCGACCCCTCTCTGGAGGTGGAGGCCGAGTTCGACCGTGAGGCCGGCTACGCCGCCATGCGCCGCCGCCTCGCCGCCGGCCCGCCGACCTTCACCGCCGTCTTCGCCGGCAACGACCTGGTGGCCGCCGGCGCCATCCAGGCGCTGCGCGAGCACGGGCTGCGCGTGCCCGAGGACATCTCGATCGTCGGCTACGACGACGTCCCCCCGGCGCAGGACCTCGGGCTGACCACCGTGCACCTGCCCCACGACGAGCTCGGGCGCACCGCGGTCCGGCTGGCCCTCGGCCGCCTCACCCCCGGTCCGCCCTCCACCGGCGCCCCGGACGGCGTGGGGGGCGCGCGCGTCCTCACCCTCGGCACGCACATCGTCGTCCGCGGCTCCGTCCGCCGCCTCGGACCGCCGGTGGCGTCGCGATGACGGCCCGAGCGACCGGCCGGGTGACGACCTGGGCGACGGCCCGAGCGACAGGCCGGGCGACGCCCGGAGCGCAGGCCGGAGCGACGACCTGGATGACGGCCCGAGCGGCGACCCGGGTGACGGCCGGATGATGCCGCGCGTGGCGTTCGCCATGCAGCCGCTCCTGCTGCCCGAGCTGTTCCCTCGCGACCTGATGCGCCGGCTCGCGGCCGTGGCCGGGGTCGCCGGGGGCGTGATCGACTCCTTCGACGGCCCGCTCGACGCCGACATCCTCATCACCGGCTGGGGCTGCCCGCGCATCGACGCCGCCGTGCTCGCCGCCGCGCCGCGCCTGCGCGCGGTCGTGCACGCCGCCGGCAGCGTCAAAGGGCACCTGACGCCGGCCGTCTTCGAACGCGGCATCGCGGTCTCCTCGGCGGCGGCGGCCAACGCGGTGCCGGTCGCCGACTACACCCTCGCCATGCTCGTCCTGGCCGCCAAGCAGGCGTTCGCGCGGGCGCGGGCGTACGCGGCGGCCGGCTGGTCCGGCGACGCCCTGCCCGGCGTGGCCACCCCCGGCGACGGCGGCGGGCTGACCGGGGCGGCCGTCGGCGTCGTCGGCGCCTCCCGGGTGGGCCGGCTGGTCATCGCGCGGCTGCGCGAACACGGGGCCGACATCCTGCTCAGCGACCCGTACGTCGGGCCGGACGAGGCCGCCGCCCTCGGCGCCAGGCACGTGCCGCTCGACGAGCTGTGCCGCCAGGCCGAACTGGTCACCGTGCACGCGCCGGAGCTGCCGGAGACCCGCCACCTGCTCGACGGGCGTCGCCTTGCGCTGCTGCGGGACGGCGCGGTCGTGGTCAACACCGCCCGGGGCGCGCTCATCGACACCGCGGCCCTGGTCCGGCACTGCGCGAGCGGGCGCATCGGCGCCGTGCTCGACGTGACCGAGCCCGAGCCGCTGCCCCAGGGGCATCCGCTGCTCGGGCTGCCCAACGTGCTCGTCACCCCGCACATCAGCGGGGCGCGGGGGCGGGAGCTGCGCCGGCTCGGCGAGTTCGCGGTCGCCGAGGTCGAACGCCTCGCCCACGGCCACCCCCTCCACGGCGCCGTCCACCCCTCCGACCTCCCCCACATCGCCTGATGCCCGCCCCATCCCCCTTGCCTGCCGTGCTGGAGCGGTTCGTGCGGGAGGTTCGGGTGGAGGCGGTGCGGGCGCGGGGGACGGAGGCGCCCGCGCTGACCCTCTCCCTGTGGCGGCGCTTCGCCGAGTCCGGTGACCGGCTCGCGTACGAGGCCGTCTACTTCGAGCGGCGCCGTCGCCTGGCCGGACTGCTCCTCGCCGCCCATCTGGACGACCGGCCCGACCCGGCGCTCGACGACCTTCTCGGGTCCGTCTGCGACGAGCACACCTGGATCCTGCCCGCCCATGCCCCGGACGGCGACGACCCGGCGGACCGGGGCCGGCACGTGGACCTGTTCGCCGCCGAGACCGCCCACACCCTGGCCGAGGCGGTCACCCTCCTGGGAGACCGGATCGCGCCGGCCATCAGCGCCCGCGTCCGGGACGAGGTGGACCGGCGCGTCCTCGCGCCCGTGCAGGAGCGCCGCTGGTGGTGGGAGACGTGCGCGCACAACTGGGCCGCCGTCTGCGCCGGCGCGACCGGGATGGCCGCCCTGGCCCTGGACTCCGACCGGCTGCCCGTCCTGCTGCCCCGCGTCGAGGCGGCCCTGGCGTCGTACCGGTCAGGGGTCGCCCCCGACGGCGCCTGCCTGGAAGGCCCCGACTACTGGGCCTACGGTTTCGGGTATTTCGTCTACTTCGCCGAGGCGCTGCGCGCACGCACCGGCCGCGACCTGCTCGACGACCCCCACGTACGCGCCCACGTACGCGCCATGGCCGCCTACCCCGCGGCCATCGACCTCGGCGGCGGCCACCGCCCGGCCTTCGCCGACGCGACCGGGCACGGGACGTACCCGGCCGGGCTGCTCGACCGGCTGGCCGTACGCCTGGACGTCCCCGTGCCCGCCCGGCCGGGGTACGGGCCGTCCTTCCACGACGACCCCTGCTACCGCTGGGCGCACCTCAGCCGTACCCTCTGGTGGACCACCGGCGCGGCCCGCCGCCCGCCGGCCCCGCAGGCGTTCCTTCCGCACGCCGGGATCGTCGCCGCCCGCACGGAGGGGAGCGCGTTCGCCGCGAAAGGCGGCCACAACGACGAGCCGCACAACCACCTCGACCTCGGCCACTTCGTCCTGTACGCGGGCGGCGAGCCGATCCTGGACGACCTCGGCGCGCCCGAGTACACCCGCGACTACTTCGGCCCGCTCCGCTACCGCACCCCGCAGGCCGCCGCGGACTGGCACTCGGTCCCCCTGATCGACGGCGCGGCCCAGCTCCCGGGGCGGGAACGCGCCGCGCGGGTCGTCGCGCACGCCCCCGGCGATCCGCTGCTGCTCGCCCTCGACCTCAGCGCCGCGTACGGCACGCCGCGCCTGGCCCGCCTCGTCCGCACCTTCACCTGGCGTCCCGGCCGGCTCGACGTCGCCGACGCCTTGACCTTCCACGGCGGGGAGTGCCGGGTGGAGGAGGTGTTCGTCTCGCGCCGCCGCCCGGTCGTGGGCCGGGGAACGGTCTCGTGGGGGCCGGTGACGCTCCGCGTGCCCGAACCGTGGCGCGCCTCGCCGGAGGAACTGGAGGTGCGCGGCCACGACGGCCGCCCGGAGACCGTCCATCGGGTCCGGCTGACCGCCTCCATCCCCTCCGGCACCTGCGTTTTCACCTTCCGGCTGCCGTAGGGACGAAAGTCCGTCCATTTGGATTCCTTAGCCTCCGTACTCGTGGGTAGGCCCAGTGGTGTGCTGGGATGGCGAACCCCCTTCGCCCGCGTCGCCCGCCGAGAGGAGCGGCTTCTGTGAGGCACCTGCTGCGCATCGCCGACCTGGACCGGCACGAGCTGCGGTTCCTGCTCGACCGTGCCGACCACTTCAAGGCCCGGCCGCTCGCGGCGCCCGGGCTGCTGCGCCGGCGTACCGTGCTGATGTACTGCACGCGGCCGTGCGCCCGGATCCGCGTGCCGATCGAGACCGCCGTCGCCCGGCTGGGAGGGACGCCGCTGCACGCCGGGCCCGGCACGCGGCGGCGTGGCCGCGAAGGGCGCCTGGGCGAGCCGTCCCAGATGATCGGCGCGTACACGGCGCTCGTGGTCCTGCAGATCAGCGACGACGCCGAGGCGGTCAGGTTCGCGCGGGCGGCGCACGTGCCGGTGCTCAACGCGCTGACCGACGACCACCACCCGCTCCAGACCCTCGCCGACCTCATGACGCTCCGCGAGCACCTCGGCGACCTGCGGGGCCGCAAGCTCGCCTGCGTCGGCCCGGCCTCGAACGTCACCCACAGCCTCATCGAGGCCGTCGCCCTGACCGGCCTGACCCTGGCCGTCGCGGCTCCGGAAGACGCGGGACCGGATCCCGCCGTCCTGGCCAGGGCCGAGGAGGCCGCCTCGGGCGGCGGCGGAAAGGTGATCGTCACCCCCGACCCGTACGAGGCGGTCAAGGAGGCCGACGCGGTCTGCACCGGCGCCTGGCCCGTCTCCACGGCGGCGACGGCGGCGCTCGCCCCCTACCGGGTCACCGCCGACCTGCTCGCCGCCGCCGGGCCCGACCCGATCTTCCTGCACCACCTGCCGCTCCGCCGCGGGGCCGAGGTCGAGGCCGCCGTCGTGGACGGGCCCGCCTCGCGGGTGCTCGCCCAGGCCGCCAACCTGCTGCCCGCCGCGCAGGCCGTCATGGAGGCGCTGCTCACCAACCGCCTGGCCGCCTCCCGCTGACCTCAGCCGGACGGCACGAAGTCGTACGGGGCCAGCGGGCCGAACAGACGCAGCTCGATCCGGCCCGCCCAGCCTTCGGCCAGGGTGTCCAGGGCGCGCTCCAGCTCGCCCGCCCGGCGGGTCTCGGCGAGCACCGCCAGCCGGGCCGTGTCCCGCCTGCCGGTCGGGCGGCCCGGCGACAGGCGTGCCGAGACCGGGGCGAGCGCCTCGACCAGGGCGCGCACGTCGGGTTCGCGTGGCCGCTCCTGCGCGGCGTAGCGGAGCTCGACGAGGTACTCGGCCCGCCCCTCCAGCTCCCGGAGCGCGCGGGCGAACTCGTCGTGACGCGGCTTCAGCAGGCCGTCGAGGACGGCCGCCCGGTCCGGGACGACCGTCCCGCAGGGGAGCGGCAGCACCGGGACCTCGGCGGCGGTGGCGTCCAGCAGGTCCTCGTGCGCGGCCCTGTCGGTCGGCCGGGGTGTGTTCTGGTCCGTCTCGCTCACGAGGGCGGCGATCTCGCGGTGGCGGATCACCCGCATGGTGCCAGCTTCGCCGACGCCCTGGGCCTGCCCGTCCACCTCGACGTCGGCGGGGACGATGCCGTACACGTAGAGGGCGGGCGCCCGGAGGCGCGCGCCCTGGTTCTGCTCACCCGGCACCGGCATGGTCACGACCTGCGGCGGATCGGGCGCATCGACTCCCTGGGATTGCCCGCACGGCGCGGCTCCGCCCGCACCCCGCGCTTCTCCTCGGCAGCCGGCTGCTCCTCCTCGGGCTCCTCTTCCTCTTCGGGCTCCTCCTCTTCCTCAGCCTCCTCGTAGTCCTCCGGCTCCTCAGGCTCCTCTTCCTCCTCTGGCTCCTCTTCCTCCTCTTCCTCCTCTGGCTCTTCCTCTTCCTCGGCGCCCTCTTCCTCGGGCTCCCCCTCTTCGGGCTCCTCTTCCTCGGCGCCTTCCTCTTCCTCGGGCGCTTCCTCCTCGGGGCCTTCCTCCTCTTCGGGTGCGCCTTCCTTTTCCGCTTCCTCCGGCGGGGTCACCTCGCCGTCGTGGATCTTGCCCCGCCAGCCGTCCTCGGCGATCTCCTCGGGACGCAGCATCACGTGGGACATGACGTGCCGGGCGAAGTGCTTGAGCTCCAGCCGTACCCGCCGTCCCTGGGCCCGCCACAGGTTGCCGGTGTGCTCGAACAGCCCCTTCGGGTAGTACTCCAGGATCACCACGACACGGGTCAGATCGGGCGTGAGCTCGTGGAAGGTGACCGAGCCGTCCACGTACCCCTTGTCGCCCTCCGACCGCCAGATGATCCGCTCGTCCGGCGTCTGCTCCAGGATCTTGGCCCGCCAGGCGCGGTGCGACCAGAAGACCTGCGCCTTCCAGTTCAGCCTCTCGTCGGACTGCTGGTCGATGTTCTCGACCTTCTTCATGAACGTCGGGAAGTCCCGGAACTGCGTCCACTGGTTGTAGACGATTCGGCGGGGCGCTCCGATGTCGATCGCCTCGACGATGTTGGTGACCTTGAGCGACTTGCCGCCCGAGCCTTTACCGCGCTTGAAAATCTTGCCGATCTTGCCGAACACGCCCTTGATGGCGCCCTTCGCCGCTCCGGCCAGCGTCGAGCCGCCGATCGAGCCGCCTCCCGACCCGCCGAGCAACTGTTTGGCGCCGCTGAGCAGCCCGCCTCCCGAGCCGCCCTCCGAGCCGCCGCCGGGGTCATCGCCGGGGTCATCGCCGGGGTCACCGCCCGAACCGCGGCCCGAACGGCGGCGCGAGCGACCCGGCGTGAAGTCGTTCAGTCGCCCGTTCACGCCCTCGACCTTGCCGATCGCCGACGACAACGCCCGCCCGGCGGCGGCCACCCCCAGCCGCTTCAGCGCGGAGCTGAGCTCTCCCGTCGGCAGCTTCGAGACCGCCTTGCCGGCCACCGGGGTCTTCTTCAGGGTTTCCTTGCCTTTGCCGACGACCTTCTCCGCCGCCCTCAGCGCTTCGGTCATCGCGCTCACTCCTTCGTCTTGTCCCGCTCGGCGGACCGGCGGCGGGCCACGCCCGACGCGGCCGCTCTGACCCGATCGGCGGCCCTGGGCACGTGCGGCTTCGGCACGTGCGGCTTCCGGAGGCGGGATTTCTTGCTGCGGGGCTCTTCCTCCTCCTCCTCCTCGTCCTCCTCGCCGCCGCCCTCCTGGTCGGCGTCCTCCTCGGCGCCTTCGTCAGTGCCCTCTGCAGTGCCTTCTTCGGTGTCCTCTGCAGTGTCCTTCTCTGGGCCCTTCTTGGTGCCTTCCTCGGCGCCCTCTTCGCTGCCCTTCTCGGCCTGCCCGGACTGCTCCAGCCGGTCGGCCAGGGCCTCTATCTGCCGGACCGCGGCCGTCATGGCGGCGGACTTGGTCAGATCCAGCAGTTCCCCGCGCAGCCGTCCGGTCAGCTCGCCCAGTTCCGGCGAGCCGCTCAGCAGGTCGCCTCCGTTCCGCTTGAGCTTGCGGAAGAGCATCGTCGCCGCCATGGCCGAGGCCATGCGCAGCTTGTGCCGCCTGCCGAGGTAGTAGCCGGCGACGAGGGCCAGCGCGACTTTGCCCGTTTCGTTCATGGCCCGCTCCTTTGCGCGTACGCGCCCGGTCGGAATCCGTCCCTCCATGCCCCGACCTTCCCTTGAAAAACGACATATGCCGACAAAAGGGACATATTTTGGGCCGGTGCGATGAACAGCGATGACGCATGACAGGGGCCGGAGGCGGGTAGCCGCTGGTCGAGGGGCGGACGAGGGGGGACACCATGCGCCTGAGCACGGACGACAGAGCCGCCGGAGGGCGGCGCGGGCCGGGGAGGGCCGTCACGGCGGGGGCGGCGTTCTGCGCCGGGGCCGCGGTGGCGTACTTCTGCGACCCGGTACGAGGACGCAGCCGCCGGGCCATAGGGCGGGACAAGGCCGCCCACGCCACGCACAAGCTGCGCGACGGCCTCGGCGTCCTGAGCCGCGACCTGACCAACCGCAGCCGGGGGCTGGCCGCGGCGGTCCGCTACCGCTGCAGGAGCCAGTCCGTCGACGACCGGGTGCTGCACGAGCGCGTACGCGCCGAGCTGGGCCGCCACGTCAGCCACGCGCACGCCGTCGAGGTCCGGGTGGACGAGGGGATCGTCACGCTCGCCGGCGACGTGCTGGCCGCCGAGGACGAACGGGCCCGCCGGGCGATTCGCCGCGTTCCCGGCGTGCGGGGGGTCGAGGCCGTCTGGACCGCCCACCGCGAGGCCGGAGGGACGTCCCGGCTGCACGGCGGCAGGCTCCGGCGGCCGGTGCCCGAGCTGCTGCAGGTCCAGTGGTCGCCGTCCGCCCGCTTCCTGGCGGGCACCGCCGCGGTCGTCCTCTGGACCCTGCGGCTGCCGGGCCCGTTCTCGACGGCGGCGCGCGGCCTGGCCGGGGTGCTGGCCGTGCGCGCCGCGACGAACCTGCCGCTGCGCCGCCTGACCGGGATCAACGCCGGGCGCCGCGGGGTCGACGTCACCGCCGCCGTCACCGTGAACGCGCCCCCGGCCGCCGTCTGGGGGCTGATCAGCGACTACTCGGCGTTCCCGAAGTTCATGCCGCACGTGTACGAGGTACGCCTGTCCGTCGACGGCCGCACCTCCCACTGGCTGGTCAGCGGCCCGGCCGGCACACCCGTACGGTTCGACGCGAGCGAGACCCGCCGCGTGGAGGGCCGCGAACTCGCCTGGAAGTCGGCCGAGGGTGAGCTCATCGCGCACGCGGGCACGCTGCGGCTGGCCCCGGGACCGGGCGGCCGGACGCAGGTGCAGGTGCGGCTCTCGTACAACCCGGTGGCGGGGGCGGCGGGCCACATCGTGGCCCGGCTGCTGGGCACGGACCCCGAACGCCGGCTGCGCCAGAGCCTGGCGATGCTCAAGACGCACGCCGAGCACGCCGCGCTCCCTGCCGTGGCCCGCGCGTGACCGCCGGCCTCCTACCGTGAGGATGAGGGCGACGGGGTCGCAGTGGGGGAAGCCGCCGGCGAAACGGACGCGGTCGGGACGGCCGGGGCGGCCGTCTCCGGCGGCTTGCCGAGCGAGGTGACCACCAGCACCCCCGTGGCGACCGCCACCACCGCGACCAGCGCGACGGCGACCAGCGCGAACCTGCGCACCGCCCGCCTGTGCCTGACCTGCCGCGCAGCCTCCTCGCGCCGCAGCTCGGCGCGCCTGCGCTTGACCTTTCTCTGTGACATGAACGCTCCCGAGAGTTCCTCGGGCGTCACGATAGGAGGCAGGCTGTAATGCGCAGCTAAACGGACGGACGGAGGCCGTGAGTGGAGCGGAGCGACCCCGGGCGACGCCTGCCCGGACTGCGCCCGGACGAGCTGGACGAGGAGCAGCGGCAGGTCTACCAGGCCATCGCCGGCGGCCCCCGGTCGCGGGGCCCGCAGCCGTTCGCGCTGGCCGACGCGGAGGGGCGGCTGCGCGGCCCGTTCAACGCGATGCTGCTCAGCCCGCCGGTCGGCGGCGCGCTGCAGGCGTTGGGGGCCGCGGTGCGCTACGGCTCGGTCCTGCCCGCCCGCGTACGGGAGCTGGCGATCCTGGCCGTGGCCGCGCACTGGGACAGCGCGTTCGAGCGCGAGGCGCACGAGGCGGTCGGCCGCGCGTGCGGCCTCACCGAGGACGAGCTGGCGACGCTGCGCGAGGGCGGCCTGCCCGAGCCGGACGACCCCGCCGAGCGCGCCGCGCTGCGGGCCGTCGCGGCGCTCACGGCGCGCGGCCGGCTGGACGATGAGGAGCACGCGGGGGCGGTGGCGGCGCTGGGGGAGCGCGGCCTGTTCGAGCTGACGACGCTGGTCGGCTACTACGGCACGCTCGCCCTGCAACTGAGGGTCTTCGCCGGCGAATGACCGCGGGAGAGACCGGGTGGACGTTCTCAGCGCTCCATGCTGGCGTTGAAGTGCGCGAGCCCGCCGGCGAAGGACTCCAGCTCCTCCGTTGTCCAGCCCTCCAGCACCTTGGCCAGCCCGCGCAGCCGGCCCTCCCGCTCGGCCCGCGCCCGCCGCAGCCCCTCCTCGGTGACGCGGAGCTTGCGCGCCATGCCGCCCTCCGGGTCGGGGATGCGCTCGGCCAGCCCGGCCCGCAGCAGCACGGCGGTCTGCCGGTTCACGGTGGAGGTGTCGAGGCCGAACGCCCGCGCGAGCTGCCCGATCGACAGCGGCCCCTCGGCCTCCAACCGGCTCAGCAGGATGTAGCTGCTGCGTTCCAGCGGCCGCTCGTCGGGCCGGCCGGCCGCCGCCAGCTCCTTGTAACGGCCGATCAGCATGAGCTCCCGCTCGATGTCGGCGATCTCCCTGCGCACCTTGCCTCCCGTCGCGGGAGTCAAGAATATCCGTTGAGTGGGCATGTGTATGATGCACACCATTTGCGCCTGGCGTGCAGGCCGACATCGGGGGAGCGACGCATGGACGAACCGGGCACGGTGCCGCGCAGCGGACTGATCGTCGGGGTGCTGGCGGCGGCGGGCATCACGGTCTCGCTGATGCAGACCCTCATCGTCCCCCTCATCGCCACCCTCCCGGCCCTCCTCCACACCACCACCGCGAACGCCTTCTGGGCCATCACCGCCACGCTGCTCGCCGGCGCGGTCGCCATGCCCGTCTCCGGCCGCCTCGGCGACCTCTACGGCAAACGCCGCGTCATGGTCGCCAGCGCCCTCCTGCTGTCCGCCGGCTCGTTCGTGTGCGCGCCCGCCGAGACGCTGGTCCCCATGGTCGCCGGCCGCGCCCTCCAGGGCCTCGGCATGGGCGTCATCCCGCTCGGCATCGCCATCATGCGCGACGTGCTCCCGCCGCAGCGGCTCGGCTCGGCCATCGGACTCATGAGCTCCTCGCTCGGCGTCGGCGGCGCGCTCGGCCTGCCCGCCGCCGCGCTCGTCGCCCAGTACGTGAGCTGGCACGCGCTGTTCTGGGCGGCGGCCGGGCTCGGGCTGCTGATGAGCGTGCTGATCCTGGTGATCGTGCCCGAGTCGCCGGTCAGGTCGCCCGGCCGCCTGGACGTGGTCGGCGCGATCGGCCTGTCGGCCGGCCTGGTGCTGTTCCTGTTGCCCGTCTCCAAGGGCAGCGAATGGGGCTGGACCAGCGGGACCACGCTCGGCATGTTCGGGGCCTCGGTGCTCGTCCTGCTGCTGTGGGGCTGGTGGGAGCTGCGCGTGCCCGCGCCGCTGATCGACCTGCGCACCTCGGCCCGCCGCCAGGTGCTCATGACGAACCTGGCCTCCGTCGTGATCGGCTTCGCCATGTACGCGATGTCGCTCATCACCCCGCAGCTCCTCCAGCTCCCCGTCGCCACCGGCTACGGCCTGGGCCGCTCGATGGTCGAGGCCGGCCTGTGGATGGCGCCCGGCGGGCTGGTCATGATGGCGATCTCGCCCGTGGCGGCCCGCCTGTCGGCGGCGCGCGGGCCGAAGACGTCCCTGCTGCTCGGCGCGCTCGTCATCGCCGCCGGCTACCTGCTGGCCCTCGTCCTCATGAGGCATGCCTGGGGCATCCTCATCTTCTCTGCCGTGGTGGCCGCCGGGATCGGCTTCGCGTACGCGGCCATGCCGTCGATCATCATGTCGGCGGTCCCGCGTACCGAGACGGCCGCCGCCAACGGCCTCAACAGCCTCATGCGCTCGATCGGCACCTCGTCGGCCAGCGCCGTGCTCGGCGCGGTGCTGGCCAACATGACGATCCAGGTCGGTCCTGCGACGCTGCCGTCCGAGGCGGGCTTCCGTACCGGGTTCGTCATCGGGGCGGGCGTGGCGGTGCTGGCGGCGCTCATCGTCACCGCCATCCCCGGCCGCCGCGCCGCCGCCCGCCACCTCGCCGGCGCCCCGTCCGGCCTGGACGAGGAGCTGCCCGCCCGCTGAACGCCCCTTCCTACCCGGCCGACCAGCCGCCGTCCACGGGGACGATCGCGCCGTTGACGAACGAGGCGGCGTCCGAGGCCAGGTAGAGCGCGGCGTCGGCCATCTGCTCCGGCTGCGCCATGAGCTCGCCCAGGGCCAGCACCGGCGACAGGCGGGCGGCGCCGGCCGGGTCGAAAGTGGCCCCGTCGGCGATGTTGGTCGCGGTGGGGCCGGGCAGGATGGCGTTGCAGCGGATGCCGTCCTTGGCGTACGCCCAGGCGACGCTCCTGGTCAGGCCGATGAGCCCGTGCTTGGAGGCGGTGTAGGCGGCTCCGGCCGCGCCGCCGCGGATGCCCGCCTCGGAGGCGGTGTTGACGATCGCGCCCCGGCCCTGGCGCAGCAGGTGCGGCAGCACCGCGCGGGTGACCAGGAACGCGCCGGTCAGGTTGACGCGGATCACCCGGTCCCACACCTCGGGGGCGATCTCGGCGGGCAGCGCCATGGTGTCCAGGATGCCGGCGTTGTTGCAGAGCACGTCGATGCGCCCGTACGCGCCGATCGCCGCCTCCGTCAGCGCCGCCACCGACGCCTGGTCGCCCACGTCGGCGGTGACGGCGAGCGCGGCCTCGCCGACGACGGCGGCCGTCTCCTCGGCCCGCGCCCGGTCCACGTCGGCGGCCACCACCCGGGCGCCGGCCTTGGCGAAGGCCACCGCCATGGCCCGGCCGATCCCCGACCCCGCTCCCGTGACGAGGGCGACGCGGTCGTCGAATGCGTTCATGAGCCTGTCCTTCCTGGGGGTGCTCGGCAACCGGACATCTCTGTCCGGTTGTACGATAGCCCTCATGCCGGGGCCGCGTCGACCGAACAGAGGACCCAGCGCCGCCGCCGAGAACCGCGCCGCGCTGATCACCGCCGCGCGTCAGGTCTTCGCCTCCGAGGGCTACGGCGCGCCGCTCAGCTCCGTCGCCCGCGCCGCCGGCGTCGGCCAGGGCAGCCTCTACCGGCACTTCCCCGACCGCGTCGCGCTGGCCATGGCCGTGTTCGAGGAGCAGGTCGCCGCCCTGGAGTCGCTCGCCGCCGAGCCGGGCAGCACCATCGACGACCTGCTCGCGGTGATGACCGAGAACGCCGTCGCCTCGACCGCGTTCATCGAGCTGGTCTCACGGGCCTCCGCCGAGCCCGACCCGCGCATCCTCGGCCTGCGCGAGCGCGTGGTCGGCCTGCTCCAGGGCGTCCTCGACGACCCGCGGCGGGCCCCACGCATCCGTCCCGGCGTCTCGGCCGACGACCTCGTGCTGATCTTCGGCATGATCGCCGGCGCCCTCGCCCACATCCCGGCCCCTGAGCGCCACGCCACCGTCCGCCGCGCGTGGTCCCTGCTCCGCGAGGGCGTGGGGCTCTGACGCCCGCCGCCGATCAGCCCTCGGCCGGCAGCCCGGCCTTCTTCCTGCCGTACCGCCGGGCGATCAACCAGGACTGGAGCGCGAACAGCGCCAACGCCACCAGCCCCGCCACGGCCGACATCTCCTCCTCGGAGAGCCCGCCCGCGCATTCCGTGATGTTGCCGCCCTCGTACGGGGAGACGCAGCCCGACCCCAGGATCAGGTCGGCGACGAGC
Source organism: Nonomuraea bangladeshensis (assembly GCF_039529455.1). Classification (NCBI taxonomy): domain Bacteria; kingdom Bacillati; phylum Actinomycetota; class Actinomycetes; order Streptosporangiales; family Streptosporangiaceae; genus Nonomuraea; species Nonomuraea bangladeshensis. Next base: position 31,772 of record NZ_BAAAMV010000021.1, on the reverse strand, counting down.
CAATTGACCAGCAGAAGAGGGACCGCCACCAGGACGAGCAGCAGCGCGACGCGGCTCGCAGGTGATGTCCGACGGTTCATCCCGACCACATAAGCAGAGCCGGATGATCACGGCAAGACCGCGACGGCGGAAGGCCGCGTCAGCGCGGCCTTCCGCCGTCGTAAGGGATCGTCAGTTGTAGGGGTTGTCGTAGGTGAAGCCGCTGCGGTGTTCCCTGTAGACGTTGTTCGGGAAGCTGGACCCGATCAGCTCGAAGGTGACGTTCCGGACGACGGCCCCGTAGTCCACCTCGCCCGAGTGCGGGGAGGCGAAGCCGGAGTAGAAGCACCAGGGAACGGTCGTGGAGGGGTTCCAGAAGAGGGTGTTGTAGAGGACGCCGTTGACGTAGATCCTGACGTACGGCGCCTGGAAGCTCGAACGGCGGCACAGCACCAGCGAATAGGTGTACCGCGTGTTCCCGTCGTCGAAGGCGACCGTGCCCTCGACGCGGGCGAGCTGGGTGCCGTCGCTCGCGTTCACCTGCAGGACGATCGGGCTCGGGGGTCCGTACGCGGCCTGTGCCGGGCTGAGCGGCAGCAGCGCGACGGCGATGGCGGCGAGCAACAGCGCGATGCGGCTTCGCATGCACGTCCTCCTGATGGGGGAGTAGGGCGGGTCCACTCGCGGCGAGATTATGGTCGGACGTGCACGGGGTCCGGTGCCGGCGTCATCCGGCCGGGCACGAACCGGGACGCCGGCACACCCCTTTTCGCGGGCCACGCCGCCCACCAGCCCGGCGACCGGAGCAGGTCCGGCAGGGGCCGATGAAAGTTTCACCCGCCCCGGGGCAGGACGTCGATGACGTGGTCGTGGCCGCGCCAAGGCGCGGGAAATCGCCGTACGCCGGAGCGTGCGGGCCGCCAGGATGTCGTCGCGCGGCGACCGGCCGCCTGCCCGAGGAGCGTGCATGAGGAGATCCGCGGCCATGGCCGCCCTGCTTCCCCTGGTGGCCACCACTGTGGCCGCCACCGTGGCCGCCCCGCCCGCCACCGCGACCGCCACCGCGACCGGCCAGGAGCTCACGTGGAAGCGGTGCCCGGCCCAGGAGAACGGCGACCGGCCGGAGCCGCTGTCCGACGGCACCGCCTGGGAGTGCGCGACGCTGAAGGTGCCGCTGGACCACGCCCGTCCGGACGGTCCGCGGCTGCGGCTGGCGCTCATCCGCGCCAAGGCCAGGCCAGGCGCGGGTGAGCGGCGGCTCGGCTCGCTCGTCTTCAACTTCGGCGGCCCCGGCGAGTCCGGCGTGGCCACGCTGCCGCCGATCGCCAAGGACCGCTACCTGAAGCTGCACCGGCGTTACGACCTGGTCAGCTTCGACCCGCGCGGCGTGGGCCGCAGCGACGGGGTGCGCTGTCTGGACGGCCGGAGGTTCGACGCCTGGCGCGACCTGGACGGCACCCCCGACGACCCGGCCGAGGAGCGCACCCTGATCGGCGGCTTCCGCGCGTTCACCGCCTCCTGCGCCCGCCACGCCCGCGCCGTGCTGCCGTACGTCGGCACCGAGAACGCCGCCCGCGACCTCGACCTGCTGCGGCAGGCGCTCGGCGAGGAGCGGCTGCACTACTTCGGCATCTCGTACGGCACCAAGCTCGGCGGCGTCTACGCCCACCTGTTCCCGCGGCGGGTGGGCCGGATGGTGCTGGACGGCGCCGTGGACCCCACGGAGAACGCCGAGCAGGTCGCCCTGCACCAGGCGAAGGGGTTCCAGCGGGCGCTGGGCAACTTCCTGCGCGACTGCGCCGGGCGGCGCGACTGCCCGGTCCCCGGCGGGCGGGCCGCCACGCGGAAGGGCGGGGAACAGGACAACCGGAGGGGCGAGCGGCGGATCGCCCGGCTGCTCGCCCGCCTCGACTCCCGCCCGCTGCCCGCCGCCGGCGGACGCCGGCTCACCCAGACCCAGGCCCTGTACGGCATCGCCGCCGCGCTCTACTCCCGCGAGTCCTGGCCGTACCTGCGGCTCGCGCTGCGCTCGGCGATCGAGGACGGCAAGGGCGACCTGCTGCTGTACTTCTCCGACGCCCTTTACGGCCGGGGCGACGACGGCCGCTACACGAGCCTGCAGTCCGCCAACGCCGCCGTCAACTGCGCCGACTCCAGCGACCGGTACACCGCCGCGCACGTACGCGCCCGGCTGCCGGAGTTCCGCACCGCCTCGCCGGTCTTCGGCGAGCTGCTGGCCTGGTCGCTGCTGCAGTGCACGGGCTGGCCGGTCGCCGGCGCGGCGCCCGCGACCGACGTGCGCGCCCCGGGAGCGCCACCCGTCCTCGTGGTCGGCACCACCGGCGACCCGGCGACGCCGTACGAGGGCGCGGCCACGATGGCCGAACGGCTGGGCGTCGGCGTGGAGCTCATCCGCCGGGGCGAGGGCCACGGCGCGTACGGCTCGGGCAGCTCCTGCGTGGACGACACCGTGAACCGGTTCCTCCTGGACGGCACGGTCCCGGCGGACCGCACCACCTGCCCATGACCGGGTCGCGGCCGGGGGTCAGACCCGCAGCAGCGGCGGCCAGGTCTCCGGGCCGACGACGCCGTCCGCGCCGAGCCCCCTCGCCTGCTGGAACGCGCTCACCAGCGCCATGAGGCCCTCGTCGGCGACCGTGGACTCCAGCCAGGCGCGCAGCCCGCCGGGGAGGTCGGCGTACGCGGCCGGGGGCACGTGCCCGCGGGCGAACAGGCAGCCGCGCACGGTCTTGACGTCGTAGTTGTCGTCGCCGAGCCTGATCACCGGCAGGTTCCTCACGAGTTCCTCCGTCCAGAAGGCGCCAGGGCCGGCCTTGATGATGGCGGCCACCGACGCCCGGAAGTCGTTCATGTCGATGGAGTGGGGGTCGGGCTTGGCGGTGTTGACCTCGCGGTGCGCCTTGACCCGCGAGGCCGGCAGCTTGAACTCGCGGCACAGCTCCGCGCACAGCCGGACGTAGGACTCCCGCTGCGCGGCCGGCCAGGGCTGGGTCCCGTTGTTCTCGGCCTCGATGCCGAGCGAGCTGGAGTTGTCGTGCCAGGGCGAGGTCGAGGGGGCGTTGTGCCAGCACCGCCCGGCGGCGATCACGTAGATGCGGCCGGAGCGGCCGAGCCCGAAGTGCGACAGCGGGCCGTCGAGGCCGGGCCGCCCGTCGCGCACCACGGCCAGCGACGGGTAGTCGCCGCCGCCGGCCGGGCCGGCCGTGTGGTGGCAGACGACGCCCTGCACCTCCGGCTGCGGCCCGTGGCCCCGGGTCCGCCACCCGGCCACCTCGGTGACCGGGCTGCCGGTGCGGCGGGCGACGTCGGCGAGCTGGGTCAGGAACGGCATCAAGGACTCCCATCGCTGTCGTGCGTCCTGCGCGGTTCCCTAGAATGCCCGACAAAATCGGGATTATGAGCGCTTTCCCCGCCCCGGCCCCCGGCCGGGCGGCTGACCTGCGCGAGCGCGGACGTCAGGACTCCGTCACGGTGACGACGACCTTGCCGCGCGCGTGGCCCTCCTCCTGGTAGCGGACGGCCGCCGGGATCTCCTCGAAGGTGTACCGCCGGTCGATCACCGGCCGCACCTCGTCCGCGTCGATGAGCGCGCCCAGCGTGATCAGGTTGCGCCGGGTCTCCTTCCACGGGCCGTTGGTGAGGGCGACCTGGTGCGGCAGGAACGGCGCGGCCGCCAGCGTCCCGAACATCCGCCCCATCGGCTGCAGCCACCGGCTGCCCCGCCCGCCCACCTGCACGTGCCGCCCCTTCGGCCGGATCAGCCGCCGGTAGGCCCGCCCGGGGTGGCTGCCCGCGACGTCGACGACCAGATCGAAGCGGCGGCCGAGGCCCAGGACGTCCTCCTTGGTGTAGTCCACGACCTCCTCGGCGCCGAGCGAGCGCACCAGGTCCAGGTTCGCGGGGCTGCACACGGCGGTGACCTTCCCGCCGAACGCCCGCGCGAGCTGCACCGTGAACGTGCCCACGCCGCCGGAGGCGCCGTTGACCAGGACCCGCTGCCCCTCCTCCAGGCCGCCGTCGTCGCGCAGGGCCAGCAGGGCGGTCTGCGCCGCCATCGGCACCGCCGCGGCCTCCTCGAACGACAGCGTCCGCGGCTTGGGCGCCAGGTCGGCGACCTTGACGGCGGCGTACTCGCCGAAGCCGCCGCCGCCGGACATCGCGTACACCTCGTCGCCGGGGGCGACCTCGGTCACGCCGGGGCCGGTCTCCTCGACGACGCCGGCGACGTCCGCGCCGAGGATCGGCAGGCTCGGCCGGAACAGGCCGGGGCCGCCGGGCATGAGGCGGGCCAGGCGCGGCTCGCCGCGCATCAGGTGCCAGTCGAAGGGCTGGACGGACGTGGCACGCACCCGCACCAGCACCTCACCGGGGCCGGGCACGGGGCGGGGCAGCTCGGTGAGCTTCAGCGCGTCGGGGGAGCCGTAGGAGTCGAGGACGAAGGCCTTCATGGGGCGCTCCTTGTTCTGGTGGGGACTGACGAACGCCAGTGTGGGCGCGGCCCCGCCCCGTCGTAACCGCCGAAAGTACGACCTCCCGAGTGGCCTTTGGGACGCCTGGATCAGGGCCGAAGCGCCGATGAGCGGGCCCCGTCCCGGCCGCCACCATCGGGGCATGACCCAGGCATCCGTTCCCACCGGCTCAGCCGGGCGCCGCGCGTCGCGGCTCGTGCCCGTCGCGCTGATCGCGCTCTCCGTCGTCCCCCTGGTGGCCGGCGCGCTCCGGCTGTCGGCCCTGTCCGGCGGCCCGGACGTCATGCCGGACGGCGCCCGCTTCGCCGCCATGCCCGTGCCCGTCGTGGCGCACATCATCGCGGCGACCGGCTACACCGTGCTCGGGGCCTTCCAGTTCGGCGGCAGCAGGCCGCCCGCCAGGCACCGGCTGATGGGGCGGATCCTGCTGCCGCTCGGGCTGGTCGTGGCGCTGTCCGGCATCTGGATGACGCTCTCCTACCCGCGCCAGGACGGCGACGGCGACCTGCTGGCCGCCTTCCGGCTCGGGTTCGGCTCGCTCATGGCGGCCGCGCTCGTCCTCGGCCTGGCCGCCGTGCTGCGCCGCCGCTACGCCCGCCACCGCGCCTGGATGATCCGCGCCTACGCGCTGGGACTCGGCGCGGGCAGCCAGGCGCTGATCCTGGGCCTCTGGACGGGCACCGCGGGCGGCGATCCCACGGGCACGACGCGGGCGCTGCTGCTCGGCGCCGGATGGGCGGTCAACCTGGCGGTGGCCGAAGCGCTGATCCGCCGCGGCACGGGCCACCGGGGTCAGCGCCTGACCCGGTCCGTCTCGTAGGCCCACATCGCGATCTCGACCCGGTTGCGCACGCCGAGCTTGGTCATCAGGCTCGCGACGTGGCTCTTGACCGTGCTGAGCGAGATGTGCAGCTCGGCGGCGATCTCGCTGTTGGTCCGGCCGCGCGCCACCGTCGCCAGGATCTCCTCCTCCCGCTCGGTCAGCGGCTCGACCGGCTGCGCGGGCGGCGCCGACGGGGCCGACCCGGCGAACGCGCCGAGCAGCCGGGCCGTGACGTTCGGGGCGATGAGCGCGTCGCCGCCGGCCGCCGCCCGCACCGCCTGCGCCAGCAGGTCGGGCCCGGCGTCCTTCAGCAGGAAGCCGCGGGCGCCGGCCCGCAGCGCGGCGTAGACGTACTCGTCCAGGTCGAAGGTGGTGATGACGACCACCGCGATGGGGTCGGCGACGGCCGGGCCGGCCAGCAGCCGGGTCGCCTCGATGCCGTCCAGGGCGGGCATGCGGATGTCGAACAGGCAGACGTCCGGGCGCAGCCGCCGGGCCAGCTCGACCGCGCGCCGCCCGTCGCCGGCCTCGGCGATCACCTCGATGCCGGGCTGGAGATCGAGGATCATCCGCAGGCCGGTCCTGGCGATCTCCTGGTCGTCGGCGACGATCACCCTGATGGGGCTCTGGTCCTGGTCGCTCACGTCGTCGCCCCCGTCCTGGGCAGGACCGCGGTGACGGTCCAGCCGCGGCCCGGGTTCGGGCCCGCCTCGCAGGTGCCGCCCAGCAGGCCCGCGCGTTCGATCATGCCGATGAGGCCGTACCCGGCCGAGGAGATCTGCCGGGCCACGACGCCGTCGCCGTCGTCGGACACCCGCAGCCGCACCGCCGCGTCGTCGGCGGCGACGTCCACCTCGATGCGGGTGGCGTGCCGGGCGTGCCGCCGGGCGTTGGTGACCGACTCCTGCGCGATGCGGTAGATCGCCGCCCCCACCGACGGCGGGACGCCCTCGACGTCGCCGCTGATCCGTACGTCCACGGCCGGCCCGACCCGCGCCCGGCCGGCCAGCTCGGTGAGGTCGCCCAGCTGCTTGCCCGGCGTCAGCTCGGCCGGCTCGTTGCGGCGCAGCACGTGCACCATCGTGCGCATCTCGGCCAGCGTGCGCGACGCCTCGGCCTCGATCACCCGGAGGGCGTCGGCCGCGGCGTCCGGCTGCTCGGCCGCCGCCGCGGCCAGCCCCGCCTGCGCCCTGATCGCCATCGCCGAGACGTGGTGGGCCACGAGGTCGTGCAGCTCGCGGGCCAGCTGCTCGCGCTCCAGCAGCTTCACCTGGTCCAGCTCGCGCGAGCGGGCGCCGGCGCGGAAGCGCAGCGCGCCGCCCAGCCCGAGCGCCGCCGCCGTCACCGCCAGCCCCGCCACCAGGTCGCCCAGCTCAAGGCGGCCCTGCGCCGCCGACAGCCCCAGCGCGACCAGCGCGATGCCGAGCCCGGCGACCGCCTCCCGCCCCGACCCCCAGCGGAACAGCGCGTAGACGAGAATCAGCACGAACGCCATCGTGTACGTCTCGACGTCCTGCCCGCCCGCGGCCAGCCCCGCGGCCCCGCTCACCACGAACGCGGTCACCAGCATGAGCAGCGGCCGCCGGCGCCGCCACAGCAGCAACGGCACCAGCACGACGGTGAGCACCACCGCCGGCACCCGCAAGGGCAGGTCCGGCCGCAACACGCCCTCCAGGACCGCGACCGGCACGAGCACCGCGACGAGCGCCCAGTCCCGCCAGACCCGCCGCGGCGCGCCGGGCGCCCGCGGCTCGTTCCACACTGAGCGCCCTAACGAGCGGATGAGTCCGCGCACGCCCTCATCGTACGGGTTTACCCCCGTTCATCGCCCCGGCTGGACGTGCGTGATCCCGGCGCCGAGCAGGTCGGCGAGCGCGCGGAGCTCGGCCAGGCGGTGGCCGGTGCCGAGAGCCCAGTGGTGGGAGATGCCGCTGGCGCTCCAGGCGTCGGTCCACTCGCCGGGGTCGCAGCCGAAGTCCACCCGCGAGGTCGTGTTGCCGATCTGCAGCAGCGGACCCTCGACGACCTCGCCCTCCGAGACCACGAAGCCGTAGCCGCCGTCCCGGTCCTGGCGCAGCCCGAACGCGGTGACCGGGCCGCGCGTCACGTCGAACTCGACCGACACGCCCCAGCCGCGCTTGCCGTGGTAGACGCCGAGGCCGCGCAGCAGCGGGCGGCGGGAGCTGATCGCCAGGTGGGCGGGGCCGTCGTGGCCCATCTCGACGTGGCCGCGGGCGAAGTCGAGCGCCTGCAGCTCGGTGAAGGAGCCGCCGCCGCCCAGCCGGTCCATGATCAGCATGGCGAGCGAGGTGCGCAGCTCGTACTCGCCGGCCGCCGGGACGCCGCGGGCCGTGAGCAGGGACGCGCCGAGGATCATGCCGGCGCCCAGCCGCTCGTGGATCTCGCCGTCCAGGCCGCGGTGGTAGTAGGCGAGGCTGTCCAGGGCGAAGTCCTCGACCAGCCGGTCCAGGCCGACCGAGACGCGGGCGGCCCACTGGAGGTCCTCCTCGTTGACCGAGCCGTCCAGCTCGAAGACCTCGCGGGCCAGCGCCACCCGGCCGGCGGCCTCGTCGTCGCCGACCTTCTCCACCCGTACTCGCAGGTCGTCGAACTCCAGCACCTCGACGTGGCCGCCGAAGTTGGCGCTGACCAGCGTCAGGTCGGTGGCCACGTCCAGCATGCCGGGGTAGAGGTGGCCCATGAGCCCGTGCCGGCCGCGGCCGAGCGCGGCCCGCACCCCGGCCGCCTTCACCCAGCGGCCGATGCGCTCCCACGCCCGCTCGTCCTCCAGGTAGCCCGACACCGAGCGGAACGGGATGCCGCAGCGGGTGAAGGCGTTGGCCATCTCCGGCAGCGGGCAGGCGCCGCAGTAGGCGAGCCACTGGCCGGTGTCGAAGGTGGCGTGGTCCATCGACTCGGTCGGCTGCAGGTTGATGAGCAGCACGGGCGCGCCGCTGCGCTGCGCGATCGGCACGAGCATGGTGGCCGTCATGTATGTCGTCAGGAACCCGACGATCAGGTCGCACCCGGCGGCGCGCAGCTTCTCGGCCGCCGCCGCGCCCTCCTGCGCGTCGGAGATGAAGCCGACGTCCACGACCTCGCAGTCCAGCGCCTGCATGCGTTCGGCCACCCGCGCCGACGAGCGCCGCAACTGCGGCAGCAGGTCGGGGAACTGCGGCCAGTACGCCCCCAGCCCTCCGGCGACCAGCCCCACCTTCACGGGGCGCGGTGTGATCCGAGTGAACGTGCCGCTCACCGGCGTTCTCCCTTCGCTCAGCGGACTTCGACCTCGATGATGCGGGTGTAGTCGTTGGCGCCGTTCGAGGCGAGCGCCACGACGCGGACCGCGTCCGCGGTGACCGGCGCGAAGTCCGAGCGCACGGTCCCCGCGGTGTTGCCGCGCACCTGCGCGACCGTCTGCCACTGGCCGCCCACCTGGGCCTGGACGTCCCAGTCGCGCACGCCGTAGCGGTAGGCCGGGTAACGCTCGGTGTCGAGCGTGTACAGGTCCACGCGGGAGATCTGGCGCGCGCCGCCGAGCGCGATGGCGACCGTGTCGGGGAACGATCGCGCGGTGGCGTCGTTCCAGCCGTTGCCGCCGGCCCAGCCGTTGGAGGAGCGGTCGCCGTCGGCGACGCTGCACGGCGGGTAGTTGGCGTTGGTGTGCTGCGAGGAGGCGGTGACGGGGCGGCGCAGGGCGAAGTTTCCGCCGTTGTCGAGCCGGTCCACGGGCATGACCTCGACCGGCACCTCCAGGCTGCGGGCAGAGGTGCGCAGGCGCAGGCCGTAGGTGCCCTCGGCGGTGCCGGGCGGCACGGCCACCAGCAGCTTGGCGGACAGCTCGTAGCCGGGCGGCAGGTAGCTGGTGAGCATCGCGCGGGACGCGGTCAGCGGCGGGTCCACCTCGACGGCGGCGGTGGCGTAGCCGGCCTTCTTCGCGTCGCTGCGCAGGCCGATGTCGATCCTGGCGGGGCAGGCCGGGTCCACGCCGAGCGGGGCGATCAGGCGGTCGGCGCCGGCGATCGGGGTCAGCGCGCCGCTGCCCTTGGACGTGCCCGGCCGCACCTTGACCGAGACCGACGACGGCGGCTCCGACGCGGGGGAGGGCAGCGAGGGGGACGGGGGCGCGGGCGTGGCGGCGGTCGTGAGCAGGACCGTCGTGACCAGGGCCGTGGTCGCGGCGAGCGCGGCGGTGAGGTGACGCATGTTCGAAACCTTCCTCCTAGAGCGCGTGCAGGCCGGGGGCGCCGTCGAGGGCGACCAGGCTGGCCCTGGTGGAGACCGGCGCGCCGGGCCGGTCCACGTACGGGACGACCCGGAAGTCGGCCCGCCACTGGCTCCGCGTGACCTCGCAGGAGACGTAGCCGCGCTGGTAGCTGGAGAAGCGCACATGCGGGTTGACGGGATCGCTGCCGCCGGGCGGCACGCCGGTGTTGGCGTTGCCGTTGCCGCCGCTGCTGACGGACGTGCACACCAGCTCGACGCCGACGGCCGGCGAGGCGGGGTCGTCGAAGTTCGTCCGCAGGTCGCCCGCGAGGTTGTAGTGGATGTCGCCGGTCAGCACGACCGGGTTGCTGACCCGGCGCTCGACCAGGCCGGTCAGCAGGCGGTCCTTGGCGGCCTTGTAGCCGTCCCAGAGGTCCATGCTGAGCTTCTGCGCCGGTCCGGCGTCGAAGTCGAGCTGCATCATGGCGACCTGCTGGGCGAGCACGTTCCACCGGGCGCGGGACGCGCCGAGGCCGTCCAGCAGCCACTTCTCCTGCTCGGCGCCGATCATCTGGCGGGCCGGGTCGAGCCGGTCGGCGCAGTCCACCTGCTGGCCGTCGCCGCAGACCTGGTCGTCGCGGTACTGGCGGGTGTCGAGCACGTTGAACTCGGCGAGGTCGCCGAAGGTGAAGCGCCGGTAGACGCGCGCGTCCGGGCCCTCGACCGAGGGCAGGCGGACCGGCATGTTCTCCCAGAAGGCGCGGAAGGCGTTGGCGCGGATGACGAGGTAGTCCTGCTCGCTGACCTCGCCGCCGGGGCCGTACCGGCCGGCCCAGTTGTCGAGCACCTCGTGGTCGTCCCAGGTGACGATCCACGGCGCGGCGTGGTGGGCGGCCTGCAGGTCGGGGTCGCTCTTGTAGAGGCCGTACTGGACGCGGTAGCGGTCGAGGGTGTCGCACTGCACCCGGAACTGCTCGGGGACGGGCGTGTTGCGGTTGCCGCCGGTCGGCACGATGCCGAACTCGTAGATGTAGTCGCCCAGGTGGAAGACCACGTCGGGGCGCTCGTCGGCGAGGTGGCGGTAGGCGCTGTAGTAGCCGTCCTGCCAGGACGCGCACGAGGCGAAGGCCAGGCGCAGCGCCTCCGGACTGGCGTCGCGGGCGGGCGCGGTCCTGGTGCGGCCGGCGGGGCTCAGCTCGCCGCCGGCGCGGAAGCGGTAGTGGTAGTCGCGGCCAGGCCGCAGGCCGGTGGCGTCCACGTGCACCGAGTGGCCGTACTCGGGCCTGGCCCAGGCCGAGCCGTGGCGCACGCGCCGGGTGAACGCCTCGTCCTCGGCGATCTCCCACTCCACCTTGATCTTCTGGTACGGCAGGCCGCCGAGCGGATGCAACGGCTCGGGCGCGAGCCGGGTCCAGAGCACGACCCGGTCGGGGAGCGGGTCGCCGGAGGCGACGCCGAGCCGGAAAGGGTAGTCGCCGCGAGCCAGGGCGCGCGAGTCGGCCCGCGCGGTCCACGGGTCGGCCAGGTCGGAGGTGAAGGCCAGGGCGAAGGCGGCGCCGCCGAGGCCGAGGAAGGATCTACGGGAGGGATGATCCATGCTCCTGCTTCCTACGCTGGGGGGCGAAAGCCCTCACTTTGTAGCAAGCAGGATGTGCTCTTAACAAGAGTGGAGTTACAAATAACGTCCTCGACGTTACATTCGCCGCCCGCCGGGTGCCGGCAGAGTCACCGGCAGGGTCCCCGGCAGAGTCCCCGACAGGGTCACACGTGCGCGACCAGGACGTTGCGGTGCCGGTCGTGCAGGCGTTGCAGCAGGTCGGCGGGCGCGCCGGAGTCGACCACGATGACGTCGAAGTCGTCGAGCGGCGCCACGCGGTGCAGCGCCACCCTGGCCAGCTTCGAGCCGTCCACGGCCAGGATGCGCCGGGTGCCCGAGCGCAGCATCGCCCGCTTGACCAGGACGATCTCCTGCTCCTGATGGAAGGCGTACTGGTCGGAGACGGCCGAGGTGGACACCACCACCACGTCGGTGCTCACGGCCTCGGCCGCGTCCACGCAGCCGAGGCCGAGAAACGAATCATGGCTCGCGTGATATTCGCCGCCCAGCGCGATGAGCCGGATGTCGGGGACGCCGGCCAGCAGCCGGATCGCCTCCAGGAAGTTCGTCACCACCGTGAGCGGCGCGAGCTCCCCGAGATGGCGGGCCACGGCCAGGGCCGTGGTGGAGTCGTCGAGCATGATCGAGCTGCCCGGCTCGATCTGGGCCGCCACCACCCGCGCGATGGCGTCCTTCTCGGCGGTGTGGGCCTGCAGCCGGTAGGCGATGTTGCTCTCCCACACGTTGCTGGCCTGGGCCGTCGCCCCGCCACGGACCTTGCGGACCATGCCCTGGCGTTCGAGCTCGTCGAGGTCGCGGTGGACCGTCATCACGCTCACGCCGAAGCTCTCGGCGAGCTCGGCGACCGAGGCCGAGCCCTGGCGCACGATGTGCTCGGCCATGCCGCGCCACCGGGCGGACCTGCTGGGGGTGTGCTGACGCGAATCCACCGAAGCCCTCTCCGCCCTCTCCACACTGGTGAGACGGCTGCGCATCCTACTCTTGACACCCCGCTGGGGCGACTCGTAACCTCCCTGCATCCATCACTTGTAACAGAATTGGCTGTTAAATTAACAATCAATTCATGGAGGTAGGCGAGCATGACCGGCCTTCTGCACGACGCCCGGGTGAGCCGCGGGCAGTTCTTCCGCCTGATGGGTGGCCTGGCGCTGGCCAGCGCGGCCACCGCCTGCTCCACCCGGCCGGAGACGACCGCGACGACGGGCGGCGGCGGCACCACCACCGACCTCAAGTTCGTCGGCGTCTCCGACCAGAAGGCGCCGATGGACAAACTGGCCGCCGCCTACGCCCAGGCCACGCCCGGCGTGCGCGTCACGCCCTCGTACGCGCCCACCGACCAGGTGCAGACCTCGCTGCGCACCCAGCTCGGCGCGGGCAACGCCCCCGACCTGCACGTGGTCTATCCCGGCAGCGGCAGCGCCATGTCGATGACCCAGATCGCCCAGGCCGGCCTGCTCGCCGACCTGTCGGCGCAGGCGTGGACGCAGACCATCCCCGCGGGCTTCAAGCCCGCCTTCCAGCTCGACGGCAAGACCTACCTGTACTCGGCCGGCTCATCGGTCATCGGCGCCGTCTACAACAAGAAGGTCTTCCAGCAGGCCGGCATCGACGCGCCGCCTGCCACGTGGACCGAGTTCCTGGCCGTCTGCGACAAGCTCAAGAAGGCCGGGGTCGTGCCGATCGCGCTCGGCGCGCAGACGCCGTGGGTCACCCAACTCATCACGTACGCGCTGGTGCCCTCCACCGTCTACGCCAAGGACCCCACGTTCGACGACAAGCAGCAGGCCGGGCAGGCCACCTTCGCCGGCTCCGGCTGGCAACAGGCCTTCGAGATGTACCTGGAGCTGCAGAAGCGCGGCTTCTTCAACGACAAGCCCAACGGCACCACCTTCGAGCAGCAGACCTCGATGGTCGCCACCGGCAAGGCCGCCATGGCCGTGCAGGTCTCGGCCGTGCTGCCCGACTTCCGCAAGGCCGCCTCCTCGCCCGACGACCTGTCGATGTTCCCGCTGCCGGGCGCCGACGACGCCGCCTCGGTGTGGATCCCGGCCGGCGTCGTCGTCGGCCTCGGCGCCAGCGCCAAGGGCAGGAACGCCGAGGCGGCCAAGGCGTTCATCGACTTCCTCGGCAAGCAGGAGAACATCAACGCCTGGGCCAAGGAGATCGCCGCCATCCCGCTCACCCAGGACGCCTCCTCGACCATCGACCCGGCGGTGGAGTCATTCCTGCCGTTCACCAAGGACCGCGCCGTGCCGTTCATGGACCAGCGCTGGCCCAACGCCGAGGTCCAGCCGGTGCACTTCGCGGTCGTGCAGAAGCTGCTGGCCGGCGACTCCACGATCGACGAAGCACTGAAGAAGATGGACGAGGCTTACCGCAAGTGACCCCTTTGACCGTCCGGCGCGCGCGGCCGGCCAGTGCCGCCCGCCCGCGCCGCAGCGCCACCACCCCGCCCTGGCTGTTCGCCGCCCCCGCCCTCGCGGTGTACGCGCTGGTCGTGCTCTACCCGGCGATCAGCGGCGTCGTGTACGCCTTCACCGACTGGAGCGGCATCGGCGAGGACTGGTCGTTCGTCGGCCTGGCCAACTTCCGCACCCTGCTCGGCGACGAGCAGGCCATGGGCTCGATCGGCAACACACTGCTGCTGACCCTGGCCGTCGTCGCCGTGCAGAACGGCGTCGGGCTGCTGCTGGCGCTCGGCGTGCACGCGAAGCTGAGGAGCCGCGCCCTGCTGCGCGTGGTCTTCTTCGCGCCGGTCGTCGTCAGCCCGGTCATGGTGGCCTTCCTGTGGAAGTACATCTACAACCCCGACCCCGACGCCGGGCTCAACGGCCTGCTCGGCCTGCACGTGGACTGGCTCGGCGACCCGTCGGTGGCGCTGTGGTCGATCGCCGGCATGGTCGTGTGGCAGTACGCCGGCTACTCCATGGTCATCTTCCTGGCCGGGCTGGAGGGCGTGCCCAAGGAGCTGCACGAGGCCGCGATGATCGACGGGGCGGGCACGTTCCAGCGGTTCAGGTACGTCACCTGGCCGCTGCTCGCGCCAGCCGTCACGATCAACCTCATGCTGTCCACGATCGGCGGGCTCAAGCTGTTCGACCAGGTCTTCGCCGCCACCAACGGCGGCCCCGGCTACGCCACCGAGACTCTGTCCACCGTGCTGTACAAGCAGGCGTTCGTCTTCGGCAAGTTCGGCTACAGCACCGCGGTCGCGCTGGTGCTGGCGCTGTTCGTGGCCGCGGTCTCGCTCATCCAGGTCTCCTACCTGCGCGGCCGGGAGGTGAGCGTGTGATGCGGCGGACGTTCCTGCTGGAGATCGTCATGATCGCGGTGGCGGTGGCGTTCCTGTTCCCCGTCTACACGCTGGTGTCGCTGGCGCTGAAGGACCCGGCGCAGATCTCGCAGGCGCCGCTGGCCCTGCCCGACCCGCCCACGCTGGACAACTTCGCCACCGCCTGGTCGGCCGCCGCGCTCGGCCCTTCGCTGGTCAACAGCACCGTCATCACCGTGGTCAGCCTGGTCGCGCTCATCGCGCTCGGCTCGTTCGCCGCCTACTTCCTGGCCCGGGTGCAGACCCGGCTCGGCTACGGGCTCTACATCCTGTTCCTGCTCGGCATCGTGCTGCCCTTCCAGCTCGGCATGATCCCGCTCTACCGGCTGGTCACCGACCTCGGGCTCATCGGCACGCACGCCGGGATGATCCTCTTCTACACCGGGATCCAGCTGCCGTTCACCGTGTTCCTCTACACCGGCTTCATCCGGGCGCTGCCCCGCGAGTACGCCAGCGCCGCCCAGATCGACGGCGCCGGCCACCTGACGGCGTTCACCCGCGTCGTCTTCCCGCTGCTGCGGCCCATCACCGGCACCGTGCTCATCCTGAACGCGGTCTTCATCTGGAACGACTTCTTCACCCCGCTGGTCTACCTCGGCGGCTCCGGTTTCGAGACGGTCCCGGTCAGCGTCTTCGCCTACGTCGGCCAGTACGTCTCCCAGCACGGCCTGGTCTTCGCCGGCCTCGTGCTCGGCGCGCTGCCCATCGTGGCGGTCTTCCTCGCCCTGCAGCGCTACGTCATCAAGGGCTTCTCCAGCGGGTTGAAGGGATGAGCGAGGCCGCCCGGATCTTCCGGGACCCGCCGCGCGCGTACTCGCCGGCCGCCATCTGGTGGTGGAGCGGCGAGCCCCTGCGCCGCGACCGGCTGCGCTGGCAGATGGAGCGGCTGGTCGCCGGGGGAGTGCACAACCTCGTCATACTCAACCTCGCCCCGTCGGGGCCGCTGTTCGGCGCCGACGCCGACGACCCGCCGTTCCTGTCCGAGGCGTGGTGGGAGCTGCTGGACGGGGTGTGCGCCGACGCCTTCGAGCTCGGCGCCCGCCTGTGGTTCTACGACCAGCTCGGCTTCTCCGGCGCCGACCTCCAGGCCCGCCTGGTGCAGGAGCGGCCGGAGTTCGCCGGGCAGTGGCTCGGCCCCGGGGGTGAGGTCACCACGCGCGGCTTCGACTACCTGTCGGCCGAGGCGTGCGCGGTGCTGCTCGACCGGGTGCACGGCGAGTTCGAGCGGCGGATCGGGCACTGGTTCGGGCGGGTCGTCGCCGGGTCGTTCCAGGACGAGCTGCCCACGCTGCCCACCTGGTCGGCCCGCTTCGCCGAGGAGCACCTGGCGCGGCGCGGGAAGGAGTTCTCGCTCGCCGACCCCGACTGGGCCGCCTACCAGCGGACCCGCGCCGAGCTGGCCGAGGAGGCGTTCTTCCGTCCGCTCGCCGCCTGGCACGAGCGGCACGGCCTGCTGAACGGCTGCGACCAGCAGGACCCGGCCCGCGCCGGGCATCCGGTGGCGGGCGTCGAGCTGTACGCGGACTACGCCCGCACCCACCGCTGGTTCTCCGCGCCCGGCTCCGACCACCACGGCGACGCCCGCCTGCACGCCTCGCTGGCCCACCTGTACGGCCGCTCCCGCGTCTGGATCGAGGCGTTCCACTCGAGCGGCTGGGGCGGGACCCTGGAGGAGACCTTCGACTGGCTGCTGCCGTGGCTGCGGGCAGGGGCGACGCTCTACAACCCGCACGCGGTCTACTACACGACCCGGCGCGGCTGGTGGGAGTGGGCGCCGCCGTCCACCGACTGGCGGCAGCCGTACTGGCGGCACCACCGGGTGTTCGCCGACGCGGTGACCCGCCTGTGCGCCGCCCTGTCGCTGGGCCGCCACGCCTGCGACGTCGCCGTGCTGCTGCCGACCACGACCGTCCAGTCCGGCACGGCCCTGGCGGGCGGCGCGCCCGCCGGGCCGGAGGCGGCGCGAGCCGACGAGGTCTACCGGGCGCTGGTGGGCGACATGGCGTGGTTCGCCACGAAGCCCGGGGTGCTCGACCTGCTGGGCCTCGACGCCGACGTGATCGACGAGGACTCGGTACGGCGCGCGGAGGTCGCGGACGGGCGGCTCGCGGTGTCCACGGAGGCGTACCGGGCGATCGTGCTGCCCGCCGTCACCGCGCTGGACGGGGACGTGGCCGCGCGGCTGGCCGCGTTCGCCGACGCGGGCGGGCTGCTCGTGGCCGTCGGCGCCGTGCCGCCGGAGCTGCGCGGCCGGGCCAGGCTCGCCGCGACCCCCGAGGACGTGGGGGAGGCGCTGGCCGCGATGCCGCGCCGGGTGGAGGCCCCGGTGCCCGCGCTGGTGCGCGAGACCGGCGACGCCACGCTGGTGTTCCTGACCGCCACGCATCCGATGGCCAGCAGGATCGGCGTCGGCCGGCCGGAGGAGCGGGGTGTGGACCTGGGCTGGCTGGACGCCGACATCGACTTCGACCCCGCCCGGTACGCCCGCGAGCTGCGCGTCACCGTGCGGGACGTGGCGGGCGCGCCCCGGCTGCTGCGGCCCTTCGCGGGCGGCGACCCGGTCCCGCTGCGGCACGTCCGGCGCGGCGACGCCGTCGAGGTGGTCGTGCCGTTCGACGACGGGCCCGCCGCACTGCTGGTCTTCGACGGCTCCGCCGCCGACCCGGCCAACGACCCGGCCAACGACCCTGCTGTCGACCCGGCCGCCGATCCGGCCAACGACCCTGCTGTCGACCCGGCCGCCGATCCGGCCAACGACCCTGCCGCCGACCCTGCCGCCGACCCTGCCGGCGACCCGGCCGACGACCTCGCCGCGGACCCGGCCGCGGATCCGGCCGCCGACCTCGCCGCCGGCCCGGCCGCCGGCCCGGCCCACGACCTCGCCGACGGCCCGGCTTCGCCGGAGCCGGCGTACCCCGTGGAGACGGACCTCGGGGACGAATGGGACGTCGAGCTGGTCCCCACCCTTGACGACACCTGGGCGGACTTCGGCGGCGGCGGCGCCGGCGTCGAGCTCTGGACGCTGCGCACGCCCGGCGGCGAGCCCGTGCACGTCACCTTCGGCCCGCGCGGCGAGCAGCGGGTCGGCGACGGCCCGTGGACGCCCTCGGTCTGGTCGGCCTCGCGCGGCCTGCGCAAGGACCCCGTGCACCGCGACACCCTCGGCCCCAAGGGGCACGTGCCGGTGGAGTTCCTGGCCTTCGGCCGGGTCGCCGCCGGGGCGGAGGCCCGCTTCCGCAGCGTGCTCACCGTGCCGCCGGGCCCGCCGCGGTGGCTGGCGCTCGGCGCGGGCGCGGCCAAGACGCTCTGGCTCGACGGCGAGCCGCGCCCCCTGGACGACGCCGGGTACGCCGCCGTCACCCGTGACCCCGTGCCGCCCGGCGAGCACCTGCTGGAGCTGCTGCTCGTCCCTGACGAGGAGCTGGACCTGCGGGCCTACGCCTGCCTGGCCGACGACCCGGCCGACGCGGCCCGGCCCGAGTGGATCGCCGGGCCCCGCCTGGAGACCGTCGTGGAGGCCGGCGACGGTGACCAGGTGCTGCAGGTGGCGTCCACCACGTTCTGCCGGGTGCTGGTCAACGGGGTGGAGGCGGGCCGGCAGGGCGGGTTCGACCCGTACGTGGAGGCCGACATCCCGCGCGTGCGCCGCTACGACCTCGCCCCCCTGCTGCGGCCCGGCCGCAACACGATCGCCGTGGAGTCGGACGGCTGGATCCTGGCCGACGGCCTGGCCGTCTCGGGACCGCACTGGTCGCCGCGGCCCCGGGTCCGCCGCCGTCAGCACGGCGACCCCGCCGCGCTCTGGCTGCGGCCCCGCCCGCACCCGCTGCCGGGGGCGGGCTGGCTGGACGGGCGGCCGTCCGCGCCGCCCGCCCGGTTCGCGGTGCCGGGCGACCGGCCGGGGGAGGAACGCTTCCTGCTCGACGTCCCGCCGGGCGCGACCGCCGTCGAACTCCCCACGACCGGCCGCGTCGAGGTCCGCGTCGCGCTCGGCTCGACCGGCCACGCCATCGAGCCGGGCCCCGGCCTCGAAGGCCGGGTTGTCGAGTTGGGTGGTGGGCTCGGAGGCCGGGTCGTCGAGCTGGGTGGCGGGCTCGGGAGCGGGCCCATCGAGGTGCGGGTGGTGACCGAGCCGGGGGCGCGGGCGGGGGCGGCCTTCGGCGGGCCGGTCCGCTTCGCCTGCGGCCCCGGCCGGATGCGGCTCGGCGACTGGGAGGAGCGGGGCCTGCCCGGCTACAGCGGCGGCGTGCGCTACCGGACCACCGTCACCGTCCCGGCCGCCGGTCCCGGCCTGCTCGACCTCGGCCGGGTACGGGGCACGGCCGAGGTCGTGGTCAACGGGGAGCCCTGCGGGGTGCGGGTCTGCTCGCCGTACCGCTTCCCCGTCGAGCTCGCTGAGGGCGCGAACGTGGTGGAGATCCTGGTGCTCGGCACGCTGGGGCCGTACCTGGACGAGGTGAGCCCGACGCACTTCGTCTTCGCCGGCCAGCGCGCCAGTGGCCTGTTCGGTCCGGTACGGCTGCGCACGCCTCAGCCCCCGGCCTGATCGCCCTGCCCGGCGACCCAGGCCGCGATCTGGGCCCGGGAGGTGAAGCCGAGCTTGCACAGGATGTGCTCGACGTGCGCCTCGGCGGTGCGCTGCGCGATCACCAGGGTGGCCGCGATCTCCTTGTTGCTCATGCCGCGGGCGACCAGCGCCGCGATCTCCCGCTCGCGGCGGGTGAGCGGCGAGGTTTCGCCGGTCCGCGCGGCGCGGGGCTGCCGTTTCCCGCTGCCCGTCTTCTCGCTGCCCGCCGCGTACCCGGGCACGTCGCCGGGAGGCAGCTCCACGCCCTTGCGGAAGGCGGCGGCGAACCCGCGGGCGCCGAGGTGCTCGCGCGCCACCGCCTCGGCGGCCTCGTGGTAGCCCTCCAGGTAGCCGAACAGCGGCCCGCCGAACGCCCGCCAGCTCTCCTGCGAGGCACCGAGCAGCGTCGCGGCCCGCTCGGCCGAGGCGTCCGCGGTCATCCAGGCCAGCGCCTCGACGCAGAGCGCGACGCCGAGCCGGTCGTCGAACGGCTGCTTGAGCCGGATGGCCTCGCGCTCCATCTCGATCGCGCGGGCCGGGTCGCCCTGCCGCCAGGTCTCGATGCCGAACATCCACAGCGTGTAGGAGCGGAACCAGTGCTCGTGGCGCGCCTCGCACCGCGCCAGGCACTCCTTGAACCGGTCGATCGCCTGCTCGTCGTCGCCGAGCAGGCCGTGCGCCGTCGCCAGGTACATCAGCGCGTTGACCACGCCGCTCTCCTCGCCGGCCGACCGGTGGCCGTCGGCGGCCTCGCCGAGCAGCCTCACCGCTTCCCTGAGATCGTGGCGCATCAGCGCGGCCAGGCCGGCGACGTACGCGACGGGCGCGGCCGGCGGCGGGTCGGGCAGGGCGTCGCCCAGCTCCCGGCACTCCCGCAGGAGCGTGTCCGCCTCCTCGAAGTCGCTCTGCAGCACCGCGAGGCGGGCCTGGACGCACAGCGCCTCGGCCCGCTCCGGCGTCGGCTCGGGCGCGGCGGCCAGCAGCCGCGCCAGCCACACCCGGCCTTCGCGCAACGCCCCGGCCGCGATCCAGTAGAAGCAGAGCGCCGTGGCGAGCACCAGCCCGTCGCGGAGGCCGTCCGGCCCCGGTGCGTACGGGGAGGAGCCGGGCGAGCCGGACGGCAGGGCGGAGTCGAGGGCGGTGCGCAGGTTGCCGTGGTCGGCGCGCAGGCGGGCGAACCAGGAGACCTGGTCCGGCCCGTACCAGCCGCGCCGGGCGCGCAGGGCCAGGTCACGGAAGTAGGCGCGGTGCCGGGCACGCAGCTCCGCCTCCTCGCCCGACTCGCGCAGCCGCTCGCGCCCGTACTGCCTGATGGTCTCCAGCAGCCGGTATCTCACGCTCTGCCGGTGCTCCTCGCGGGCCAGCACCGACTTGTCCACCAGCCCGCCGACCAGGTCCATCACGTCCTCGGGCGGGATGCCGCCGCCGGAGCACACCTGCTCGGCCGCCTCCAGGTCGAGCCCGCCGGAGAACACCGACAGTCGGCTCCACAGCAGCCGTTCCTGCTCGGTGCAG
Organism: Nonomuraea bangladeshensis; assembly: GCF_039529455.1. Taxonomy (NCBI): domain Bacteria; kingdom Bacillati; phylum Actinomycetota; class Actinomycetes; order Streptosporangiales; family Streptosporangiaceae; genus Nonomuraea; species Nonomuraea bangladeshensis. Next base: position 11,243 of record NZ_BAAAMV010000021.1, on the reverse strand, counting down.
AGGGCGTGGCTCCAGTCGATGAGCGAGCGGAGGGTCTGCTGGCGCGGCATGGCGGTCCTGGCGCCGGTGGTGAGCAGCCGGAAGCGGTCGTCCAGCCGTTCCAGGAGCTGCTCGACCGACAGCGCGCGCAGCCGTACGGCCGCGAGCTCGATGGCGAGCGGGATGCCGTCGAGCCGGCGGCAGACGCGGGCGACGGCCTCGCGGTTGGCGTCGGTGATCTCGAGGCCGGGCAGCACGGCCCGCGCCCGCTCGGCGAACAGCCGCACCGCGTCGGTCTGTCCGTCCGCCCGCGCACCGGTCTCGGCGTCCCCGGCGGTCTCGGCGGCCTCGGGGACGGCCAGCGTCGGCACCTGCAGCACCTGCTCGCCCGTGACGCCGAGCGCCTGCCTGCTGGTGGCGAGGATCCGCAGGCCGGGCGCGGCGCGTACGAGCCGGTCGGCGAGGGCCGCGCACGCGTCCAGCAGATGCTCGCAGTTGTCCAGCACCACCAGGGTCCGCCGGTCGCGCAGGTGGGCGGCCAGCACCTCGATGGAGGGCCGCGGCGCCCTGTCCTGGATGCCCAGCGCCGCCATGACGGTCGCGACCAGCAGCTCGGCGCTCTCCAGCGCGGCCAGCTCCACCAGCCACACCCCGTCGTGGTATGCCCGCCGCAGGTCGAAGGCCACCCGCAGCGCCAGCCGCGACTTGCCGACGCCGCCCACGCCGGCCAGCGTCACCAGCCTGCCCTCGCCCAGCAGCCGCTTGACCTCGGCGATCTCCCGCCGGCGGCCCACGAAGCTGTTGAGCTCGGCCGGCAGCGAGCCGGCCGGTGACACGGCCCGCCACCTGTCCGGTCCGAGATTCGGCCCGCCCTTCGGCGCAGCGATGGTCATGATGGAAGCCCCCAAGGACCCAGGCTATGCCGTGACCCTTTTCGTACGCCTTTGTCTTGGTATGGGGTTGGCAAAACCCGCTTCAGCCCGGGTTGAGCGCCGAGTGCCGCCGGCCGTAGGAGAGGTAGACCACGAGCCCGATCAGGAACCACACCGCGAAGCGCAGCCAGGTCAGCGGCTCCAGGAACGTGATCAGCCAGAGGGAGAACACCACGCCGATCGCCGGCACCACCGGCATCCCCGGCGTGCGGAACTCCCGGTGCAGGTCCGGCTGCCGGTAGCGGAGCACGATCACCGCCGCGCACACCACCACGAACGCCAGCAGGATGCCGATGTTGGTCAGCTCGGCCGCCTCCCTGATCGGCAGGAAGCCGGCGATCAGCGCCGAGGCCACGCCCACGATCCAGGTGACCCGCGAGGGCACCCGCCGCACCGGGTGCAGCCGGGCGAACCAGCCGGGCAGCAGCCCGTCCCTGCTCATCGAGAACCACACGCGGGTGACGCCCAGCATGAACGTGAACATCACGGTCAGGATGCCGACGATGGCGCCCACCGCGATCAGCGCCGCCAGCCCCCGCAGCCCGACGGAGGCGAACGCCGAGGAGAAGCCGCTCTCCGGGTCGATCTCCCGGTAGTTCTGCATGCCGGTGAGCACCAGCGTGGCCAGCACGTACAGGATCATCGAGACGACCAGCGAGTAGATGATGGCCTTCGGCATGTGCCGCCGGGCGTCGCGCGCCTCCTCGGCCGCCGTGCTCATGGCGTCGTAGCCGAACACCGCGAAGAACACCGTGGCCGCGCCGGTGATCGCCCCGCTGACGCCGAACGGGAAGAACGGCGAGTAGTTGGCCGGGTCGATGAAGAAGAACCCGACCACGATCACCACCAGCACCACCGCGACCTTGGTCGCCACCACGGACGTCTCGAACCGGGCGGCCGTCTTGATGCCGCGGTTCAGCAGGAAGGCGATGAGCAGGCACAGCAGCACGGCGAACAGGTCCACCACGTGGCCGTCCCCGGTGCCGGGCGCGCCCAGCATCCAGGCCGGCAGCCGCAGGCCCAGCTCCTCCACCAGGAAGCCGAAGTAGCCGGAGATGCCGATGGCGACCACCGCCACGATCGCGGTGTACTCCAGCAGCAGGTCCCAGCCGATGAACCAGCCGACGATCTCGCCGAGCACCGCGTAGCCGTAGGTGTAGGCGGAGCCGGCCTTCGGGATCATGCCCGCGAACTCGGCGTAGGAGAACGCCGCCGCCCCGCTCGCCACCCCCGCCAGCAGGAACGACACCAGCACCGCGGGCCCGGCCGTCTGGTTGGCCACCGCGCCCGCGAGGGCGAAGATGCCCGCCCCGATGATGCCGCCGACGCCGATCGCGGTGAGCTGCCACAGCCCCAGCGACCGGGAAAGCTCGCCCTCGTGCTCCTCCGCGATCTGTTCGACCGGTTTGCGGCGGAACATGCTGTGTGACGCGGCCATGACGACCTCCTGAGCACCCTGTCGGTTCTCAGGAGGTCCTTTCCCGGCCCGCTCCCGGCATGCCCCGGCGACGGCGGACCGGACCGGGATTTGACGCGTACGGCGAGGTCAGCGTGCCTTGCCGAAGTCGGCGGGCACCGGCCGGCCGGTGCTCAGCAGCGTGAACAGCTCCTCCCACAGCGGCATCACGACCTCCGGCGTGTAGGCGTGCGCCGTCGCCGCCGCGGCGGCCCCGAGGCGCGCCCGCAGCTCGCGGTCGGCCATGAGCCGGCCCAGCTCCTCGCCCAGCTTCTGCACGTCGCGTGGCGGCACCAGGACGCCGTTCTGGCCGGAGACCAGCACGTCGGCGGGCCCGGTCGGGCAGTCGAAGGCGACCACGGGCAGGGCGTGGCCCATCGCCTCGATCATCGCCATCGGCAGGCCCTCGATGCGCGAGCTGAGCGCGTAGATCGACGACCGCGCGAGCTCCTCGTGGATGCGGTCGCTGCGGCCCATCAGCGTGATCCGCCCGTCCATGCCGGTGTCGGCGATGCGCTGCTGCAGCTTCTGCTGCGAAGGCCCGGTGCCGAAGATGCGCAGGCGCCACTCCGGATGCTCCTCCGCCACCGAGGCGAAGGCCGGGATGAGCATGTCGTAGCCCTTCTGCGGCACCAGCCGCCCGGCCGCGATCACCACCGGGTTGCTCTGGTCGGAGTGCTCGCGGTGGTCCATGTGGACGGCGTTGGGGATGCGCACGATGGGCGTGTCGTCCAGGATGGCGTGGTATTCGGCGCGGCTGGTCTCGGTCAGCACGGCGACCGCGTCGAAGCGGCCGTAGTGGCGGGCGATCTGCTCGCGTACGGCCTCGTGGTAGGCGGCCAGGTTCATGTGCTCCTGGGCGATCCTGATGACCTTGCGGGAGGCGCGGCGGGCGGAGATCAGGTTGAGTGCCGGGCGGGTGGTGACGAGGATGCCGTCGTTCAGCGACGACACGTAGTCCATCACGGCGGCCTCGACGCGCTCGGTGAACCACTCGGCGGCGAACTCGCCGTACGGGACGATCTTGCCGCGGGCCCGCCGCCACACCTTGCGCACCAGGGAGTCGGCCGACACCCCGTCGCGCTGGTCGACCAGCGCGGACAGGCGCACCCGCGGGTCGATGGCGAACTGCGGCTTGCCGCGCCGGCGCACCACGCTGACGATCTCCACGTCGTGGCCCGCCTCGGCCATCGCGTTGGCCTGGTTGACGACCGTGCGGATGGTGCCGCCCATCCCGTACGCGTGCAGCAGCATGTAGCGGATCCTCACGGGAGGTACCCCCACGTGCGCGCCATCCCCTTGAGGACGTCGGGCACCTCCTCGGGCCCTGGCAGCTCGCGGCCCGGCTGCACCTGCCCGGAGCGGATCTTGTCCTTCCAGTCGCCGAGACCCTTGGTCACCACCTCGGGGGTGCCGTAGCTGAGCATGGCGGGCTCCCACGCGATGGCGAGGAAGTCGCAGATCCCGCGCAGCGTCCGCTCCGGGTCGGCGGTCAGCTCCTCGTAGCGCACGGTGAGGCCGGGCAGCGCCTTCCTGGCACGCTCCACCGCCTTCATGTAGCGCAGCGCGTCCTTCGCCGCCTCCTCGGGCGTGCGCTTGTCCGGGCTGGCCTCGTGCCAGGAGGTCGCGATCGAGGCGGGATGGCGCAGCAGGAACACGAAGCGCGCGTCCGGCCAGCAGGCGGCCAGGCGCTCGTAGGCGAAGGCGTTGGCGGGCGTCTTGTCCACGACGTACCGCTTGCCGCTGCGGACCAGCTCCCGGTGCAGCACCCGGTCCCACAGCAGGTGCTCCAGGTCGGCCTTGTTGTGGCCGAGCGCGGCCATCGCCTTCTCGGCCAGGCTCGTGCCGAAGTCGACGCCGAGCCGCCGGACGTGCAGCTCGTGCGGGGCGTGCAGGTCGGGGTGGGAGTTCAGCATCGAGCGCAGCAGCGTCGAGCCGGACCGCACGGGGGAGATGACGAACACGGGCGCCCTCAGCAGCCGGTCCGCCTCGGGGTCCGCCGGCGGGCGGAACGAGACGTCGGCGGCCTTCTTGGCGGGCACGACCGATTTGGCGGCCGGGCCGGAGGTCTTGGACACCCGCTCGATGCGCAGGCCCGTGTGCCTTTCCAGCGCGGTGGTGATCTTACGCTGCCACTTCATGGTGGGGGAGGGTACTTACCTTTTCTGCAGATTGTCTGAAAGCGGCCTCAGTGGATGCGGCGCTCCCGGCCTGCCCAGGCCTCGTCCCGCAGGACGTACTTCTGGATCTTGCCGGTGGAGGTCTTCGGCAGCTCGCCGAACTCCACGCGCTTCGGCACCTTGAACCGCGCGAGCCGCGCCCGCACGTGCTCCCTGATCTCCTCCGCGGTGGCCGTCGCGCCCTCGCGCAGCGTCACGTACGCGGCGGGCACCTCGCCCCAGTGCTCGTCCGGCACCGCGACGACCGCCACCTCCAGCACCGCCGGATGGTCGGCGATGGCCTGCTCGACCTCCACCGAGGCGATGTTCTCGCCGCCCGAGATGATCACGTCCTTGCTGCGGTCGCGCAGCTCCACGTAGCCGTCGGGATGGCGGACGCCGAGGTCGCCGGTGCGGAACCAGCCGTCAGGCGCGGCCGCCGCGGTCGCCTCGGGATCGCGGTAGTAGCCGAGCATGACGTTGTTGCCGCGCAGCGCGATCTCCCCGACCGTCGTGCCGTCGGCGGGCACGTCGCGGCCGTCCGCGGCCACGACGCGGGCGGTGCAGGCGATCATGTTGCCGACGCCCTGGCGGGCCTTCAGCCGCGCCTGGCGCTCGCCGGTCAGCTCGTCCCACTCCGGCCGCCAGTCGCAGATCATCGCCGGGCCGAACGTCTCGGTGAGCCCGTACAGGTGGATGACGTCGAAGCCGAGGCCCGACATGCGGCGCAGGATCGCGGGGGACGGCGGCGCGCCGCCCGTCGAGACCCGCACCGTGCGCTCCAGCGGAGCCGCGTCCGGCGCGTGGGCGATCATGGACAGCACGGTCGGCGCGCCCTCCAGATGGGTGACGCCCTCGGCCCGCAGCAGCCGCCACACCTCGGCAGGGTCCGGCTTCGGCAGGCACACGTGCGTCCCGGCCGCCGCCGTCACCGCCCACGGAAAGCACCAGCCGTTGCAGTGGAACATCGGCAGCGTCCACAGGTGCACGGTGGCCGGCGACAGCCCGGCGTGCCCCACCATGGCGAGGGCCTGCAGATAGGCGCCGCGATGGTGGTACATGACGCCCTTCGGGCGGCCGGTGGTGCCGGAGGTGTAGTTGATCGACAGCAGCGCCCGCTCGTCGGCCGGGGTGAGCGCCAGCGGCGACGCCTTCGCGAGCAGGTCCTCGTACTCCGCGCCGGCCCGGATCCGGAGCGGCGGCTCGGCCAGTCCGGCGCAGGCCGCGTCCACCAGGCCGTCGAAGACCGGGTCGTGCACCAGCACGCCCGCCCCCGAGTGCTCCAGGATGTAGCCGACCTCGCCCGGCGCCAGCCGGGTGTTGATCGCCACCAGCGGCACGCCCGCCCACGGCACCCCGAAGTTCGCCTCCAGCAGCACGGAGGTGTTGGGCGCGAGCACCGCCACCGGGCGGCCCCGGGCCAGGGACGCCAGCGCGCCCGCCATCCGGCGGCAGCGCTCGCGCAGCTCGTGGTAGGTGACGCGGCGGTCGCCGTCGATCACGGCGATCCGGTCGCCGTGCGCGTCGGCGGCCCGGTCGAGGAAGGAGACGGGGGTCAGCGGCTCGTACGACAATCCGTCCAGATCGGGCATGCGATGGTCCTCCGGCCGAGAGGCGGGCTCACCGCCATCCTGAGCCGCGTTCCCACGCCGCGTCCACCCAGTTCGGCAGGACTTTCCGCCCCCGCGCTGGGTAGTCGTGACGGCCGGACCGAGAGCGAAGGAGCGTTGCCGTGCAGATCCCTCAGCGGCCCGGCATCAGCCAGGTGCACACCGGCATGAAGGTCGTCGACCGCGACGGCAAGGAGGTCGGGACGGTGGAGCTGGTCAAGATGGGCGACCCGCAGGCGGCCACCACCGACGGACAGCAGATCGACGGGCAGCAGACCGGGCGCGGCCCCGGCTTCGTGCCCGTGCTGTCGGACGTCTTCAGCCACGCCGAGCCCGACCTGCCGCCCGTGCTGGCGGCCCGGCTGCTGCGGACCGGCTTCGTGAAGGTGGACGGCCGCGGGCTGTTCGCGCGCGACCTGTACGTCGCGCCCGAGCAGGTCGCCAGGATCGAGGACAACGTGGTGCACCTGTCGACCGACGGCGACTCCCTGGCCAAGGAGAGCTAGGCCGGGGGTTCCTCCGGGCCGAGGAGGCGGGCGATGGTCTCGGACTGGCGGGCGCGGAACCAGGCGCGCTCGCGAGGGCCCGCCTCCAGGCCGCAGGGGCGTTCGACGTCGTGGCGGGCGTACTCGTCGGCCCACAGCGCGGCCTTGACCCGGCTCGGCAGGTTCGCCAGGCCGGGGCGGCGGCGGGCGCGGCGCAGCGCCGCGAGGTCCAGCTCGGCCGCGGCGACCAGCGTCTCGCCCGACCCCGCCCGTGCGAGGGCCCGGCCCTGGGGGTCGATCAGCTCCGAGCCGCCGTTGACGGAGTCGCCGGGGACGGCGGTGCCGGTCAGGCCGCCGGAGTTGGCCGCCACCACGTACGCCAGGTTCTCCACGGCGCGGGCGCGGCGGGCGATCGCCTTCGGCGTCAGGTCCGGCGAGGACGCCTCCGAGGTGGGGTTGCAGAACACCTCGGCCCCGCGCAGGGCGAGCGCGCGGGCCAGCTCCGGCATCTGGACCTCCTCCGAGGCCAGCGCCGCCAGGTTGCCGATCTCGGTGCGGGCCACCGGCAGCACCCCGTCGATGCCGTACACCTCCGTGTAGCGCTCCCACACGTCGTACGGCGAAGGCGTGAACAGCGAGTGCAGCCGCCGGTAACGCAGCACCACCTCCCCGGCGGGGGAGAGGATCACCGTCGCCTGGAAGTACAGCCCGGGGAAGTGCTCGTCGCGCTCGTAGGCGTTGACGCACAGGAACACCTCGTCGCGGACGGCGATCCCGGCCAGCATGCGGTATTCGGGCCCGCCGGGGTCGAGCGCCGCCCGCTCGCGCCACTCCGGCAGGCTCTCGCGCATCGGGAAGCCGGTCAGCGCGTACTCGGGCAGCACCACCAGCCGCAGCTCCGGCCCGAGCCACGCCTTGGAGCCCGCGACCCGTTCGGAGACGTGGGCGACGGCGGCGGCGATCTCGGCGCGCGGGTCGGCGGCCGCGTTGATCGCCCGCGTGCCGAGCTGCAGGGCCAGGGCCAGGTAGGCGGTCACGCGCCGGTCCTCCGCTCGTCGATCAGCGTCCTGCGCACGCACACGCCGTCCTCCAGCCACTGCCACACCCGGCTGCGGGAGCGGCCGTCCTCGCTCAGCACGATCAGCTCGAACAGCCGCAGCGGCCGGCCCTTGTAGCGCCAGGTGAGGTAGATCGTGCTGTCGTCCACCTCGCGGAACTCGCCCTCCAGCCGGTCGGTGTCGATGCGGCACCGGCCACCGCCCAGGTACGCGGCCGGGAACTCGTGCACCTCGGCGCGGCCGTCGTCCCAGGTGTAGCGGTTGGTCTGGTGGTAGGCGGCGTCGCCGGCGATGCGGCACGTCATGTGGACGCGGTGCCGGTCGAGCAGGGCGCCGTCGCGGCCGAGGTGGAGGTATTCGCCCTCCCACTCGCCCTCGTGCCGGGCCAGCAGCGGCATCTCCTCGCGCAGTCCCATCGGCTATTCCTCCGTCGGGTGCCACCAGGGGTCGGCGGCGGGGGATCGGTTGATGAGGAAGGCCCGGCGGCGCAGGAACCGGGCGATCGACGCCGGCCCCATGCGCGAGCCGCCGAGCCCGGACAGGCGGAAGGAGTGCTTCTCGCCCTCGTGCACCAGCGCGGTGAGCGCGGCGTCGTTGACGCTGACCGCGCCGACCGGCAGCCGGGCGGCCACCGCCATGGCCTCCTCCTCGGTGGCGGCGAACACGGCGGCCGACAGCCCGTACGCCGAGTCGGACGCCAGCGCGACCGCCTCGTCCGGCCCGTCCACGGCCATGACGGGCAGCACCGGCCCGAACGTCTCCTCCGTCATCACCAGCATCGAGTGGTCCACGCCGGACAGCACGGTGGGGCGGCACCAGTGGCCGCCGCCGTGCCGCTCGATCGTCCCGCCGGTGTGCGTGACCGCGCCCCGCGCGGCGGCGTCGGCCAGGTGGGCGGCGATCACGCCGGGCCGGTCGGGCGCGATGATCGGCCCGATGGGGCCGCCCTCGCAGGTCAGCCGGGTCCGCTCCGCCTTGGCCGCGAGCAGCGCCAGGAAGTCGTCGTGGACCTCGCGGGCGACGTAGACCCGCTCGATCGACTGGCAGGACTGGCCGGCGTTGGCGGTGCCGCCCCACAGGATCGCCGAGGAGGCCCGGTCGAGGTCCGCCCCGGCCAGGACGATCGCCGGGTCCTTGCCGCCGAGCTCCAGGTGCGCGGGGACGAACGCGCGGGCCGCCGCCTCGGCCACCTGCCGCCCGGTGGGGACGCTGCCGGTGAACACCACGGCGTCCACCAGCCCCACCAGCGCCGCCCCGGTGACCGGCCCGCCCTCGACGACGGCCAACGGCAGCTCGCCGGGCACCAGCCGGCTCAGCGGCTCGATGAAGCGCGGCGTCACCTCGCTCGGCTTGACCAGCACCGCGCAGCCGGCGGCCAGCGCCGGGGCGGCGTCGAGGAGGCCGAGCAGCAGCGGGAAGTTCCACGGCGTGATCGCCCCGACCAGCTCGTACGGCACCGCGTCCCCGGCCACGTGCACCCCGGGCAGCTCGGCGGCGAACCCGGCGGGCGGGGCGAGGAGCGCGGGCGCCCGCCGCGCCCACCGCTCGACCGCCCCCGCGACGACCTGCCGCTCCAGCACCGACTCGGCGACCCGCCCGGTGTCGGCCACCAGCGCGGCCAGCAGGTCCTCGTCTCGGGCCAGCGCCGCGGCGAAGCGGGCGAGCACCGGGCCGCGCCCGGCCGGCCCCGCCGCCGCCCACCCGGCGGCCCGCGCGCGCAGCCCGGCCGCGATCCCGGCGAGCCGGTCCGGCGGGACGGGACGCAGGGGCCGTTCGATCCGGCCGGTCAGCGGGTCGAGGACCGGCGTGCTCACGGCCGGCCGTGGGCGGCGCACCAGCCGGCCCACGTCATGGCGCCCTTGTCGAGCTGCTTGGCGTGGAAGGAGGTCCAGGAGTTCTGGCTCGGCCCCGGCTCGTCAGGCGCGGCCGTGTAGAGCGGGTGATGGGCCTCCACCTCGGCGCGCAGCCACGGCTCGACGTCGGCGTACGAGTCGAGCGACCAGGCGTGGGCGCGGTAGGTGAGCTGCCCGCGCACCTCGCTCTCGGCCAGGCCCATGAACGGCGCCCACGGGGCCGTGCGCGTCCAGCTCACCTTGACCTTCATCGCGCCGTCGGGGATCTCGCCGGGGACGGTGCGCGCGGCCACCTCGCGGTCGTCCACCTGGAACTCGAACATCTCCTGCGCCGTGTAGACGCCGCCGACCAGGCCGAACGTCTCGCCCAGGGTGGCGCCGTAGTCGGCGCGGACGGCGATGTCGCTGGTCCAGACGCTCTCGTCGTGCAGCCGGCGGACGGGCGGCCCGGCGAAGGCGGGGGTGATGGGGAACGGGCCGAAGTTGACCGCGTCGTTGTTGATCGGCACGACCGGGTAGGTGCGGCCGTCGAGGGGGTTCGCCCATTCGCGCAGGACGCGCACGGGGTCGCCGGGGTCGGTGTAGCAGACGATCTCGCGGGAGAGCTGGTGGAGCCGGTCGGTGCCGGGCACGCGGTACAGGCGGCGAATGTTGTAGCCCTCGATCCCGAACAATTTCCGGCCATGCGGAATATCAGGTTTCAGCGCGTCACCGGGAATGTTGGCGTAGACGGAGCCGGAAATGCGGAAAACCATGTCCTCCCCATCCGGACGTCCGAAAGTTTGGAGGGCCAGCATTCCGCTCGGGTCGGTCACCGTCCGGTAAACGGGGCCGGGATGCGTCGAGTCCATGACGATCAGAATAAAGGCTTAACGCTGCGTGTATTTCGTGCCGGAAACTGGGTGTGTCATCCCTTTTGTCAGGGGTACGGGGCGCGAAGGGCACCGGGAGGCGTGGCGTCTCCCGGCGCTCGCACGTACATCCGACACCTGTGAGGACCGCATGATGACCGACCGACTCGGCCGTGCGCTGGGCTGGACCAGCCTCGCGCTCGGCACGGCGCAGCTCGCGGCGCCCCGGGCCGTGACCCGCCTGTGCGGCGTCGACGACGCGCCGGGGGCCACGACGATCGCCAGGCTCGTGGGAGGACGCGAGCTGCTGCACGCCGCGCTGCTGCTCGGCGGCAAGACGCCCGCCCGGTGGACGTGGACCAGGATGGCCGGCGACGCGATGGACCTCGGCCTGCTCAGCACGGCCGCCGCCAACCGCACCGGCGGCCGGCGCCGCCGCGCGCTGTGCGCGCTCGGCGCGGTCGCCGGCATCGCCGCCCTCGACGCCGCCTGCGCCGGGATGCGCGCCCGTAAGGCCCGCAGCCCGCTCCAGGTGCGCGCCTCCATCACCATCAACAAGCCCCGCGCCGAGGTCTACCGCTTCTGGCGCGACCTGGAGAACCTGCCGACCTTCATGACCCACCTGGAGTCCGTCCGCACCCTCGGCGGGGGCCGCTCCCGCTGGCGGGCCAAGGGCCCGGTGGTCGACCTGGAATGGGAGGCCGAGATCATCGACGAGCGGGCCGGCGACCTCATCGCCTGGCGCTCGGTGCCCGGCAAGGGCGTCCGCAACGCGGGCCTGGTCAGCTTCACCGACGGCCCCGGCGGGCGCGGCACCGTCGTGGACGTCTCGCTGGAGTACGGCATGCGCGGCCGCAAGC
>NZ_BAAAMV010000020.1:0-122362 GCF_039529455.1 Nonomuraea bangladeshensis | reverse complement strand
CGGCCGTCCTCAAGGTCAGGGGACGGACCGGCGGCCGTCCTCAAGGTCAGGGGACGGACCGGCGGCCGTCCTCAAGGTCAGGGGACGGACCGGCGGCCGTCCTCAAGGTCAGGGGACGGACCGGCGGTCGCCCTCAGGTCAAGGGACGGACCGGCGGTCGCCCCCAGGTCAAGGGACGGGCCGGTGGCCGTCCTCAGCTCACCAGTTCCCGGCGGGCGCGCTGGCTGAGCCAGGCCGCCGCGCCGGTCAGCGCGGGCTGCGGGGCGACGATGAGCGACGTCCCGATGCCCTCCAAATATGCCGACATATCAGGGTTGGAGGTGAAGCGTGCGCGGAAGCCGCTGGCCCGCACCCGCTCCACGATCCTGGGCAGCACCCCGCCGCCCAGGTAGACCCCGCCCCGCGCGCCCAGCGTCAGCGCGACGTTCCCCGCGAAGCTGCCCAGCAGGCCGCAGAACACCTCCACCGTCTCCGCGCACAGCGAGTCGTCCAGCCTGGCCACGATGTCGGCGGCCGACAGCTCGGGCGCGCTGACGCCGTTGACCTCGGCCAGCGCCCGGTGCAGCCGGACCAGGCCGGGCCCCGAGAGCACGTGCTCGGCCACCACGTGCGGCAGCCCCCGCGCCCGCAGGACCCGGACGACCTCCAGCTCCCGCTCGTCCACGACCGGCACGGTGACGTGCCCGCCCTCGCCGGGGACCGGCGTCCAGCCGTGCTCGGTCGGCACGAGGGCGCTCACGCCGAGCCCGGTGCCGGGGCCGAGCACGGCCTTGACGCCGTGCGCGGGCTCCGGCCCGCCGAGCGGCACCAGGTCGTCGCCGCCCAGGTGCGGCAGCGACAGGGCCAGCGCCTCGAAGTCGTTGAGCAGCCTGGCGTAGGGCACGCCGAGGTCGCGTACGGATCCGGCCCAGGCCGAGTTCGTCAGCCGGTAGTGGTCGCCGTCGATCGGTCCCGCGAGGGCCAGGCAGGCCGCCCCCGGCCGCGCCCCGCCCGTGTGCTGCCCGAGGTAGGCGGCCACGGCGTCGGGCAGGGTGGGGTGGTCGGCCCCCGCCAGGACCGCGACGTGCGACGGCGGCTCGTCCAGCGAGGTGACCAGCCCGAAACGGGCGTTGGTCCCCCCGACGTCGGCGACGAGCCAGGGAAGGTCAAAGGCACTCACCGCGCACCTCCGGTGGTCAGGGCGGCGTCAAGATCGCTCGCCATCCTCCGAAGGATGCCATGGACGCTCACGGAGTCCCAGAGGGGATCGTGAGCACGTTCTGGGTGAGGAGCGGTCATTGTCCGCCAAGCGGACATATAGCACCGTACCTTCATAAAACACGTCACCGTGGCAGTCCGGCCGGACGGGCCCCGACCGAGACGCCCGTCTCCAGGTGGGAAGCGCCGGCCTCGGCGGGGAAGCCGAGCCCCGGGCCGTGGTGCGGCGACTCGGCGCCGCTCACGCCGAAGATCCCCGCGCCCTGCTCGGCGTGGCCCGCCATCCGGCGGAACGCGGCGAACAGCTCCCGCCCGGTGCCCACCCACTGCGCGTCGCTCAGCGGCCGGCCCTCGGGCGCGCGCCGGGCCAGCTCCTCGGCCGGCACCAGCAGCTCCAGCGTCCCGGCCGCCGAGTCCAGGCGGATCAGGTCGCCCTCGCGCACCAGCGCGATCGGGCCGCCGTCGGCCGCCTCGGGCGACAGGTGGATGGCCGCCGGGACCTTGCCCGACGCGCCCGACATGCGGCCGTCGGTGACGATCGCCACCCGCTGGCCGCGGTCCAGCAGCACCGCCAGCGGCGGGGTCAGCTTGTGCAGCTCCGGCATGCCGTTCGCGCTCGGCCCCTGGTAGCGGATGACCGCCACGAAGTCCTGCCCGTCCAGCTCGCCCGCCTCGAACGCCTTCAGCAGGTCGAGCTGGTCGTCGAAGACCTTGGCGGGCGCCTCGATCACCAGGTGCTCGGGCTTGACCGCCGAGACCTTGCTGACCGCCCGGCCCAGGTTGCCCTCGACCATGTGGATGCCGCCGTCCGCCGAGAACGGCTCGGCGACCGGCCGCAGCACGTCGAGGTCCTTGCTGCCGCCGGTGACCGGCGACCACACCAGCTCGCCGTCCACCAGCTCGGGGGCCTCGCGGTAACGGTCCAGTCCCGGCCCGGCCACCGTCATGACGTCGCCGTGCAGCAGGCCCGCGTCCAGCAGGTCGCCGATGAGCACCTGCATGCCGCCGGCCTCGCGGAAGTGGTTCACGTCGGCCTGGCCGTTGGGGTAGATCTTGGTGAGCGACGGCACGACCCCGGACAGGCGGGCGAGGTCGTCCCAGGTCAGGACGATCCCGGCGGCGGCCGCCATGGCGACCAGGTGCAGCGTGTGGTTGGTGGAGCCGCCGGTGGCCAGCAGCGCCACGCAGGCGTTGACGACGCTCCGCTCGTCCACCAGCTCACCGATCGGGGTGTACTCAGCGCCGTGCGCGGTGATCTCCACCGCGCGCCGCCCGGCCGCCTCGGTCAGCGCGTGGCGCAGCTCGGTGTGCGGGTTGACGAACGTCGAGCCCGGCAGGTGCAGGCCCATGACCTCCATCAGCGCCTGGTTGGAGTTGGCGGTGCCGTAGAAGGTGCAGGTGCCGGGGGAGTGGTACGACTTCGCCTCGGCGTCCAGCAGCTCGTCCCGGCCGACCTTGCCCTCGGCGAAGAGCTGGCGGGTGCGCGCCTTGACCTTGTTCGGCAGGCCGGAGGTCATCGGCCCGGCCGGCACGAAGATCGCCGGCAGGTGCCCGAAGTGCAGCGCCCCGATGAACAGGCCCGGCACGATCTTGTCGCACACGCCCAGCAGCAGCGAGGAGTCGAACATGTCGTGCGAGAGCGCGATCGCCGTCGCCATGGCGATCACGTCGCGGCTGTAGAGCGACAGCTCCATGCCGGGACGGCCCTGGGTGATGCCGTCGCACATGGCCGGCACGCCGCCCGCGACCTGCGCCACGCCGCCGGCCTGGCGCACCGCCGCCTTCAGCTCGGGCGGGTAGGTCTCGTACGGCTGGTGCGCGGAGAGCATGTCGTTGTAGCTGGTCACGATGGCCACGCCCGGCTTGGCCGAGCCGCGCAGCGCAGGCTTGTCCGCCTCGGGCGCGGCGGCGAAGCCGTGGGCCAGGTTGGCGCAGCCGAGGTGGGCACGGGCCGGGCCCTTGGCGCGCGCCGCCTCGCCGTCGCGGCGGATCCGCGCCAGGTAGTTCGCCCGGCTGGCGGCGCTGCGCTCGGCGATGCGGTCGGTGACCTCCTGGACGACGGCGTTCATGTGCGGGTTCTTGGCGGGGTTCACAGTTCCTCCTCGTGCCACGCGCGACCGCTGCGGCCGAGCAGCTCGTGGGCTCCGGCGGGGCCGGTCGTGCCGGCGGGATAGGGCTCGGGCAGCGCGGGGGCGGCCCGCCAGGCGTCCAGGATCGGATCGATCCAACGCCAGGCGGCCTCGACCTCGTCACGCCGCATGAACAGGGTGGGGTTGCCGGCCAGCACGTCGGTCAGCAGCCGCTCGTACGCCTCGGGCACGCGGGCGGTGAACGTCTTGCCGAAGCTCAGCGACATCGGCACCGGCTTCAGCGTCACCTCGCCCGCGCCGGGCTCCTTGGCCATGAGGTGCAGCTCGATGCCCTCCTCCGGCTGCAGGCGCAGCACCAGGCGGTTCGGGCTGCCGCCGGGGAAGATGGAGTGCGGCACGTCCTTGAACTGCACCACGATCTCCGAGCGCCGGTACGGCATGCGCTTGCCGGTGCGCAGGTAGAACGGCACCCCGGCCCAGCGCCAGTTCCTGATCTCGGCCCGGATCGCGGTGAAGGTCTCCACCCGCCGCGAGGACTCGGTGGGCGGCGTCGAGCCGGGCTCGTCGAGGTAGCCGGGCACGTCGCCGGCGCCGACGTACTGGCCGCGCACGGTGAACCGGTCGGCCTCGGTGCCCGTGATGGGCCGCAGCGCCTGCAGCACCTTGACCTTCTCGTCGCGGATGGCCTCACGGTCGTTCTGCGCGGGCGGCTCCATCGCGGTGAGCGTCAGGAGCTGGAGCAGGTGGTTCTGCACCATGTCGCGCAGCGCGCCCGCGTGGTCGTAGTAGCCGCGCCGGCCCGGCGTGCCGACGGTCTCGGCGGCGGTGATCTGGACGTGGTCGATCCACAGGGAGTTCCAGATCGGCTCCAGGAAGGCGTTGGCGAACCGCAGGACCAGCAGGTTCTGGACGGTCTCCTTGCCCAGGTAGTGGTCGATGCGGAAGATCTGGCGCTCGTCGAAGATGGCGCCGACCTCGTCGTTGATGCGCTGCGCGCTCGGCAGGTCGTGGCCGAGCGGCTTCTCCAGCACCACGCGCGAGCGCGGCGTCACCAAACCGGCCTCGGCGAGCTCGCGGCAGAAGGGGCCGAACGTGCGGGGCGGGCTGGCGAGGTAGAACACCCGGTCACGGTCCTCGTGCGGGGCGAGCAGCTCGGCCAGGTGACGCCAGCCGGGGTGGCCCGGGGCGCCGACGTCCACCGACACGTGGTGCAGCCGGCCCAGGAAGCGCTGCCACACGGCGGGGTCGTCCACGGGGACGGAGTCGCGTACCTCGGCGTCCACCTTGCCGCGGAAGTCGGCGTCGGCGAGCCCGCCGCGGGACATGGCGATCACGCGGGTCTCGGGGGAGAGCCGGCCGTCCCTGTCGCAGTGGTACAGGGCGGGCAGCAGCTTGCGCATGGACAGGTCACCGGTGCCGCCGAAGACGACGAGGTCAGCGGTGTGGACGGGGCCTGCTGCGGGAGAGGTGGACACGGTGTCGAGCTCCGAAGATCTTCCAATGCGAGGACACAACGGACACTAACGAGAGTTTGGGTTGTGCACAAGCAGAGTTTTGGCATCTGAGATAAGAAAGTCTGGAGTTTCCATTACACAAGCGGGTGTGGTTCACTTGGCCGATGTCCCGTCGTACCGCCGCGAACCTCGCCACGAGCGGCGAGGTGCTCCGCCTCATCCGCACCGGTGAGGCCGTGACGCGGGCCGACCTCGGCCGCGTCACCGGCCTGTCGCGCCCCGCGGTGCAGCTGCGCGTCGCCGAGCTGCTCGAACGCGGCCTGGTCGTGGAGCGCACCGACGCTCCCTCGACCGGCGGCCGGCCGCCCGTCCGGCTGGAGTTCAACGCCGGGGGCGGCCTGGTGCTGGTGGCCGCGCTCGGCGCGACCCGCACCCGCGTCGCCGTCTGCGACCTGGCCGGGCGCGAGCTGGACGGCCGCGAGTTCCAGGTGGACGTCGAGGAGGGCCCCGGCGTCGTGCTGCCGCTGCTCATGGACACCTGGGACGACCTGCTCGGCGACCGCCCGCGCGAGCTGATCCGCGGCGTGGGCATGGGCGTGCCGGCGACGGTCGAGTTCGCGCAGGGCCGCACCGAGAGCGCCCGCGTGATGGCCTCGTGGACCGGCGTGGTGATCCCGCCGGTCATCCAGGCCCGCTTCCCCGTCCCCGTGCTGGTCGACAACGACGTCAACGTGCTGGCCATCGGCGAGCACCGCGGCCTCTACCCCGACGTCGGCGACCTCATGTTCGTGAAGGTGTCGACGCGGATCGGCGCGGGCGTCATCGCCGGCGGCGGCATCCTGCGGGGCGCGCTCGGCGCGGCCGGCGAGATCGGCCACATCCCCGTGCTCGACGGCGGCGGCGTGCTGTGCCGCTGCGGCAACACCGACTGCGTCGACTCCGTGGCCAGCGGCACCGCGCTGCTGCGGGAGCTGCGCGCGGCCGGCAAGGACGTCAGGACCATCGCCGACGTCACCGCGCTGGTCCGCGCCGGCGACGCCGAGACCATGGCCATGGTGCGCACGGCCGGCCGCCGCATCGGCGAGGTGCTGGCCGGCGCGGTCAACATACTCAACCCGTCGATCGTGGTGCTCGGCGGCGACGTGGCCGAGGCGTTCGGGCCGCTGGTGTCGAGCATCCGCGAGGTCGTCTACCGCCGCTCCACGGCGCTCGCCACCCGGCGGCTGCGCATCGAGCCGAGCAGGCTGGGCGCGCAGGCGGGCATCAGCGGATGCGCGGTGATGGTGCTCGACCACGTGCTCGCGCCCGAGGCCGTGGACGAGACCATGACGGTCACCGCCCTGCGCCGCCAGCCGGTCTGATTCAGGCGTCCCACACCGGCTCGGCGGACTCCCGCACCCCGCCGTCCGCGCGGAAGATCAGGTGCCGGTCGAGGTCGCGGGCGAACCAGCGGTCGTGCGTGACCGCCAGCACCGTCCCCTCGAACCCCTCCAGCCCCCGCTGCAGCGCCTCCGCGCTGGCCAGGTCGAGGTTGTCGGTCGGCTCGTCGAGCAGCAGCAGCGTGGCCCCCGACAGCTCCAGCAGCAGGATCTGCAGCCGCGCCTGCTGGCCGCCCGAGAGCGTCTCGAACGCCTGCCCGCCCGCCGGGGCCAGCTCGTAGCGGGCGAGGGCGGCCATGGCGTCGTTGCGGGTCAGCGCGTGCTCGGCCATGATCAGCTCGGCGATCGGCCGGCCCCGCAGGTCGGGCCGCAGATGGGTCTGGGCGAAATATCCGGGGACGACCCGCGCGCCGAGCCGGGCCGCGCCGGTGTGCGCGACCGGCTCGCCGGCCAGCAGCCGCAGGAAGTGCGACTTGCCGGTGCCGTTGAGGCCCAGGACGCCGACGCGCTCGCCGTAGTGGATCTCGGCCGAGAACGGCCGCAGCAGCCCGGTCAGCTCCAGCTCCTCGCACGTCACGGCCCGCTTGCCGGTGCGCCCGCCGCGCAACCGCATGCGCACGTTCTGCTCCTTCGGCGCCCGGCGCGGCGGGCCCTCGCGCTCGAAGCGCTCCAGCCTGGTGAGCGCCGACCGGTAGGCCCCGGCCAGCGCGTCGTTGTGCGCCGAGCGCTGCCGCAGCGTGTGCGCCAGGCGGCGCAGCCTGGCCCGCTCGTCCTCCCAGCGCCGCCGCCGGTCCTCCAGCCGCTCCGCGCGCCGCCGCCGCGCCTCGCCGTAGCCGGCGAAGCCGCCCCCGTGCACCCACACCGTACGCCCCTCCACGGTGACGATCCGGTCGGCCGCCTCGGCGAGCAGCTGCCGGTCGTGCGAGACGAGCAGCACGGTCTTGGCCGAGTCGCGGATCGCCCGCTCCAGCCACTGCTTGGCCGGCACGTCGAGGTAGTTGTCCGGCTCGTCCAGCAGCAGCACCTCGTCGGGGCCGCGCAGCAGCGCCTCCAGCATGAGCCGCTTCTGCTCGCCGCCGGACAGCGTGCCGAGGCCGCGGCCGGCGATTCGTTCGTACGGCAGCCCGAGCGCCGCGTGCGCGCACACGTCCCACACGACCTCCAGCGCGTAGCCGCCCGCGTCGGCGTAGTCGGCGAGCGCCTGGGCGTAGGCGAGCTGCGCGGGCTCGTCGTCGCGCCCGGCCAGCGCCGCGGCGGCCGCCTCCACGTCCGCGGCGGCCTGCCGCACCCGCCGGGGCGCGACGCCGAGCAGCAGGTCGTGAACGGTGCCCTCGCCGAGGAACTGCCGCATCACCCCGATGCCGCCGCTGCTCGCCACCCGCCCGCCGTCCGGTCGCAGCTCGCCCGCGATCAGCCGCAGCAGCGTCGTCTTGCCGCCGCCGTTCGGGCCGACGAGCGCCGCCTTGGCCCCGTCGCCCACCTTGAACGAGGCCTCCAGCAGCAGCGGCCGCCCGTCCGGCAGCAGGTACGTCAGATCGCTCACTTCGATGTGCCCCAAGCCGCCGCCCCCTCTCGATCGTCGTTCCACTACTAGACCATCGATCCGGTCGGCGTACAACGTATTATCGGCGGCGTGGAGAACGTGTGGTCGCGCCCGCGCAGGGCGCCCAGGCAGACGCTGACGCTGGAGCGGATCGTGGTCGAGGCGGTCGCGCTGCTCGACGAGGAGGGCGTGACCGGGCTGACCATGCGCCGGCTGGCCGAGCGGCTCGGCACCGGCTCGACCACGCTCTACTGGCACGTCAGAACCAAGGAGGACGTCCTCGACCTGGCACTCGACGCGGTCTTCGGAGAGGCGCCGCTGCCGGCGGCGCGGCCGGGCGAGCCCTGGCACGAGCCGGTGCGCGCGCTCATGGGCGCCTGGCGGTCGGCCCTGCTGCGTCACCCGTGGTCGGCGACCGTCCTCGACCGCCCGCTCCTCGGGCCGAACGCCCTGGCCCGCACCGAGTTCCTGTTCCAGACCCTGATCGCGGCCGGATTCCCCGCCCCCGGTGGCGCCGCGCACAGCCTGGCCGCCTTCGTCACGGGCTCGGTGATCTCGCAGGTCACCTGGCAGGAACGCGCGGGGGAGGAGGTGGACGTGTTCCTGCGCGAGCGGGCGGGCGGCTGGCCCGGCCTCGCCGCGCACGGTCTCGCGCCCGAGTGGGACGCCACGTTCGCCGAGGGGCTCGGCTACCTCCTGGCCGGGATGGAGCAGACGCGGAGCTGACCTGGCGGGTCAGCAGGTGCAGAGCAGGCCGCGCAGCGCCGTCTCCAGGCACCCGCCCGACCTCGCGGGCCGCGGCCAGGGGAAGCGCACCAGCGACTCGTCCACCCGTACGGTGGCGCCGAAGCGGTCCAGCTCCCACAGCCACACCTCGCCCGCCGTCTCGCCGAGCTGCCGCGAGACACCGGCCGTGAGCTGCGGCCGGTGGGAGTCGTTGACGTGGGCCAGCACCCGCTCGGCGACGTCGGTGAGCGGGTCGGGCGCCGCGCCCAGGTAGTCGTCGGCGTCCAGCATCCCCGACTCCTGGCCGGTCAGGTAGACGACCTGGGCCACGTCCAGGCGCAGCAGCCGGGGCGCGTCCGGCCGCCCGAACCGCTCCAGTGCCTCGAACAGGCTCTCGTCCGCGCAGTGCGCGGCCACCGCCACGGCCGCGCCGCGCGCCTCGTCCTCGGGGACGGCCTCGGCCCAGCCCTGCACCTCGATGAGGCCGCGCGGGTGCGCGGCCGCGCCGAGCCTGCGCATCGCGGTCAGGTTCACCGCCACCACGGCGTCGCCGACCAGGCCGTGCAGGGTCTCGCCTGGGCGCACGAGGAGCACCGGACGGCCGCGCTCGTCCACACCGCCGCGGGCGGGCGAGGGAACGCCGTCGACGGCGAGCTTGGCGACCTCGGCGGTCGCGGCGAGAGTGCGGACCCGCTCGGGGATCGGCAGCATGACGCCTCCTTGGGCAACAGACACAGTGATAGGTTAGGCTTACCTAAGTAAGGATTACCTAATCACATCGAGGTGAACGTGCGCTACACCGGCCCCAAGGTGCGACTGTCGCGTCGCGCGGGCGTCCCGCTGACCAGGAAAGCCGTCCGCTACTTCGAGACGCGCCCCTATCCGCCGGGCGAGCACGGCCGCAAGACCAACCGCCGCAACACCGGCGACTACGGGCTGCGGCTGCTGGAGAAGCAGAAGCTGCGCTGGTACTACGACGTCTCCGAGCGGCAGCTGCGCCGCTACTGGGACCTCGCGGTGCGCAAGCCGGGCGCGTCGGGCGCCGAGCTGGTGACACTGCTGGAGACCCGCCTGGCCTCCCTCGTGCTGCGCGCCGGGCTCGCGCCGTCGATCTACGCCGCCCGGCAGTACATCGCCCACGGGCACATCGCCGTGGACGGCCGCAAGGTGGACATCCCGAGCTACCTGGTCAAGCCGGGGCAGGTCGTGTCGGTCAGGGAGCGCTCGCGCGGGATGCAGCCGTTCGTGGCCGCCGCCGCCGGCATCCACGCCGACGAGCGCACGGCGGCGTACCTGTCCGTGGACCTCGCCGAGCTGCGCTTCACGTTGACGAGCCGGCCGGAGCGCGAGCAGATCGCGATCCCCGTCGACGAGCAGCTCGTGGTGGAGTTCTACTCCCGTTGACCGCGGCCGGGGGGCGTCACGCGGCGCCCCCCGCGCGTGACTCACGCGACGCCCCCCGCGCGCGGCTCACTCGACGGGGCTGTGCCGCCGCAGCTCGGCGACCTCCTTGCGGAGCTCGGCGAGCTCCCGCAGGATCAGCTCGGAGTGCACGGCGGCGTCGTCCTGGAGCGCGGCGCGCTCCTCGGCGCTCTCCTCGTCCATGGCGCTGACCACGACCGCCATGAACAGGTTCAGGATCACGAACGTGCACACCAGGATGAAGATGGTGAAGAAGATCCAGGCCGACGGGTGCTGGGTCATCACCTCCCTGGCGATGTTGCCCCAGTCGTCGCCCGTCATCGTCTGGTAGAGGGTGAACAGCGAGGTCGGCAGGGTCCCGAAGCGGTCGGGGGCGGCGCTGCCGTAGAGCTTGGTGGCCATCACGGCGGCCACGTACAGCACGAGGCCCAGCAGCACCACGATGGAGCTCATGCCGGGCATGGCGCGCAGCAGCGCCGAGACGACCCGGCGCAGGCTGGGCACCACGGACAGCAGCCGCAGCGCCCGCAGGACGCGCATCGCCCGCAGCACCGACAGGCCGCCGGTCGCGGGCGCGAAGGCGATGGCGACGATGAGGAAGTCGAAGATGTTCCACGGGTCGCGGACGAAGCGCGCCCGCTCGACGTAGATCTTGGCCAGCAGCTCGACGGCGAAGATGTAGAGCGCCGCGTGGTCCACCACGGTCAGCAGGGTGCCGTAGCGCTCCACGACGGGTGGGAACGTCTCCAGGCCCAACGTGGCGGCGTTGACCAGGATGACCCCGACGATGAAACGCTGGAAGCGCTTATGGGCGAGTACGGCACGAGTGCGTTCGCGCACGGATGATGCTCCTAGGGGAATGGAACAGGTGCCGTCCCATGATGGCGCAACATGATCAAGACAGTGGCGGTATAGAAGGACGCATGTCATATCCCCCGTACGACCCGCCCTACTACGGCCCCCAGGTGCACAATTACCCCAACGGCACGACCATCCTCGTGCTCGGCATCCTGAGCCTGGTGGTGTGCCTCTTCATCGGCCCGTTCGCCTGGTCGATGGGCAACACGGCGCTGCGCGAGATCGACGGGAGCGGCTACGTCTTCGCCAACCGCGGCCAGGTCCAGGCCGGGCGCGTCTGCGGCATGGTCGCCACCGCCCTAACGGCCCTCACTCTGCTGTTCGTCGCCTTCGGGTTCACCGTCGCCATCGTCACCTCCTGAGGCCCCCGCCGGGGCTCGCCGGCCGTGGTCGCCGAGCCCCGACTCCAGCAGGTCGAACGCCCGCTCCGCCTGCCTCCTGAGATCGGGCTCGATGCCCGCCCAGTCCTCGCCCGCCGCCATGCGGTCGGCCGCGTACGCCCCCAGCAGCCGCGTGGCGGCGAGGATCTGCGCCGCCACCAGCCGAGGGGAGAGGTCCTCCGGCGCGGAGTCCAGCTCGTCGGCCAGCGCCCGCGCGAGCGCCGTCTCGCGTTGCTCCTGGAGCTCGCGCATCCTGGCGACCAGCGCGGGGCTGGCGGCGACGATCCCGGCGAAGACGTCGGCGCCCTGGTTGAGCCCGTAGCGCCAGTCGCGGCCGGCGATCGCGTCGAGGAAGTCGCGGCGGAAGGCCCGCACCACGCTCTCGCCCGGCTCCCGCTCCCGCAGCACCCGCGCCGGCAGGTCCACGGCGACGTCCTGCCGGTCGGCGAACAGGTCCTCCTTCGTCCCGAAGTAGTTGAAGACCGTGTTCACCGACACGTCGGCCGCCCGCGCCACCTCGGCCACGGTCACGTTGTCGAACCCTTTCGCCATGAACAGCCCCATCGCGATGTCGGCGATGCGCTGCCTGGTCTCGCGCTTCTTCCGCTCCCGCAGCCCCTCTTCCATGCCTGCATGCTACCCAAATTGCAGTCACTCCAAATTTGTGGTTACCTCAATCTTGGAGGCGATGAAATGATCGAGACAACGGGTCTGACGAAGACCTTCGGCGACGTGACCGCCGTCGCCGGCGTGGACATCACCGTGCGGCCCGGCGAGATCGTCGGGTTCCTCGGCCCCAACGGCGCCGGCAAGACCACCACGATGCGCATGCTGACCACCCTGCTGCGGCCCACCTCGGGCGCCGCCGTCGTGGCCGGGTGCGACCTGCTCGCCGACCCGCGCGGCGTGCGCCGGCGCATCGGCTACGTGTCCCAGGGCGGCGCCGTCCCGCCCGCCGAGCCGCTGCGCGGCGAGCTGGAGCTGCAGGGCATGCTGTACGGCCTCGGCCGCGCGGAGTCCGCCGCCCGCACGCGGGCCCTCCTCGACCGGCTGGAGCTCACCGGACTGGAGGAGCGGCCGGGCGCCGCGCTGTCGGGCGGCCAGCGGCGCCGCTTCGACATCGCCTTCGCCCTGCTGCACGAGCCGGTCCTGCTCTTCCTGGACGAGCCCACGACCGGCCTCGACCCGCAGAGCCGGGCCAACCTGTGGGACCACGTCCGCGCCCTGCGCGCCGAGAGCGGCCTCACGGTCTTCCTCACCACCCACTACCTGGACGAGGCCGACGCCCTCTGCGACCGGCTGCTGATCATCGACCACGGCCGGATCGTGGCCGAGGGCACGCCGGCCGCGCTGAAGAGCGGCGGACGCACCCTCGACGACGTCTTCCTCGACATCACCGGCCGCTCACTGCGCGAGGAGGCGGGGGTCTGATGCTGCGCGACACCTGGGTCCTGTTCCGCCACGGCGTGCGCACGACGCTGCGGCAGAAGGTCGGCATCGTCTTCGGGGCGGTGCAGCCGCTGCTGTTCCTGGTGCTGTTCGGGCCGCTGTTCGTCACGATCGGCACGTGGGAGACGCTCGTGCCCGGCCTGATCATCCAGCTCGGATTGATGAGCATGGGCCTGGCCGGGTTCGGCGTGGTCTTCGAGCGCAGCTCCGGCGTGCTGGAGCGGATGCGCGTCACCCCGGTCAGCCGGCTGGCGCTGCTGCTCGGCAGGGTGCTCAACAACGCCGTCACGCTGATCATCCAGACGGCGCTGCTGCTGGCCGCGGCCTACGCCCTCGGCCTGCGGGCCCCGGCGGCCGGGGTGCTGGCCGGGTTCGCGCTGGTGCTGGTGCTCGGCGTCAGCCTGGCCGCGCTGTCGTACGCGGTCGCGCTCACCCTCGACCAGAACCTGTTCGCGCCCGTGATGTCCACCGCGGTGATCCCGCTGGTGCTGCTGTCCGGGTCGTTCCTGCCGATGTCGATGGCGCCGGGCTGGCTCGACGTCCTCTCTCATCTCAGCCCCTTCCGCTACCCGCTGGAGGCGCTGCGCGAGCTGTTCCACGGCCACTACGCCAACGGGACGGTGGCGCTCGGCGTGGCGGTGACCGTGGTCTTCGCCGCGGTCAGCCTCACCGTCGGCACGCGCGTGTTCAACCGCGAGAACGCCTGAGGGTCAGGCCGCGCTCCGCGAGCGCCGGTCGAGCGCGGCCACGATCGCCCCGGGGTCGACGGTGCCGTAACCGTAGTCGTAGTCGAAGCCGACCTCGCTGCGGTCCTCGGCGGTGCGCCGCAGCAGCGCCCGGAGCTGCGCCGGCGACAGCCGGGAGGCCGGCCACCGGGTGCGGACCGCGGCCACCAGCCCGGCCGCGACCGGCGCCGCCGCCGAGGTGCCCGAGTCGGCCTCGCCCTCGCCGAACGCCCGCGAGCCCGCGAAGCGCGTGTACGCGCACACGTCCGGCTTGCGGGCGGTCAGCCGCCCGGGGCCGCGCGAGGAGCAGCCCAGCCGCGCGCCGTTGACGTCCACGCCGCCGACCGACAGCGCGCGGGGGTGGGAGTTCGCGCCCGCGATGGGCCGGCTCGGGAACGGGCGGCGCCCGCCGGGGCGCTCCCGCCCGCGGTCGCCCGCCGCGAACAGCACGTCCGCCCCCATCCGGTCGAGCGCGGCCACCATGAGGTTGAACGGGTGGGCCGCGTTGTCGGAGTAGTTGCCGGGATGCCCGGCGGGGAAGTCGCCCTCCGGCGAGAACGACCCCCACGAGTTGCTCACCACCAGCGCGCGCGTCTCGGCCGGCTGGGCCTCCAGCACGCCGCGCAGGTGCGCGAAGGCGGCCACCGCGTCCGAGAGCAGACCGCCCGGCAGCCGACCGCCCGGCAGCGGGCCGCCCGTGACCGCGCTGACCGCGCCGCCCGGCAGGGCGTGCGACAGGGCGTCAGGCCGGGCGGGCGGCAGGGCGGATGACAGGGTGGATGACAGGGCGGGCGGCAGGACGGGCGGCAGCAGCGGGATGTCGATGAGCGCGGCCTGCGGGGCGGCGATCAGCGCGTCGAAGGCGCACATCGTCCCGTGGCCCACCCCGGACTCGCCCGGCGCCGGGACCGACCGGCCATCCGGCGGCCTCCAGCAGCGGGCGGTGTCGACCGTCACCGCGCGGCCGAGCCGGCGAGCGGCGTGCGCGGCGTTGACGCCGGTGTCCAGCACCGCCAGCGCCACGCCGGCGCCGTCCAGCCCCTCGGCGTGCAGCCCGGCCACGCCGAGCAGCCGCTCGACGTCGTGCCAGTCGCCGACCGGCGCCTCGCCCACGGGGACGGGCGAGGGCTCCACGACCGGGTCGGCGAACACCCCGACGACGTCCGGCCGCAGCGCGACGCCGGAGGCCGGCTCGCCGTCCGGGATCGTGCCGCGCAGCAGCACCGAGGCGTCGCCGGGGGCCAGCGAGACGTCGAGCGGCCGGTTGAGCGGGAGCGGGTCGCCGCCCGCGCGGGGGACCGGCCGCGGCACCGTCACGGGCGCGAACGCCGGATCCAGCTCGACGCCCGGCAGCTCGGCCACCAGACCGGCGGCCACGTCGGCCGTGGTGACCTTCGAAGACGGGTCGGCGACGGCCGCGGCCAGATCGGGGGAGGGGCGGAGCTGGATCATCACGCGCATGGGTCACCACCGGAGGTCGTGGGGAGCGAGTCACCCCACCTTGCTCCATCCGGCGGGGCCCGTCCAGCGCCTTCGGCAGGTTTGACCTGCGAAAACGCCGCAAAAACCGCGAAGCGGACGACATTTCTTCCGGCCTGTCAGGCTTCCATGATCCCGGTCCGTTCACTACCGTGAGGCTCCATGACGCTCCAGGCGCGCACGCCGGTCGACGACGGAGAGAAGGCCCACTGGCTGGCGGTGCGGCCGAGGCTCGTCCTCGCCAGCGCCTTCATGCTCTTCCTGGAGCTGGCGCTGATCCGCTGGACCGGGTCGAACATCGTCCACCTGAGCTACTTCACGAACTTCGTGCTGCTCGGGTCGTTCCTCGGCATCGGGCTCGGGTTCCTGCGGGTGGGGCGCTCGCGGCGGCAGCCGTACTACTCGCCGGTCGTGCTCGCCGCGCTCGCCATCGTGGTGCTGGCCTTCCCCGTCACCGTCGACCGCGACACCGAGGGCGTCCTCTACTGGACGAGCCTGTCCACCACGGGGCCGCCCGCCTGGCTCATCCTGCCGGTCATCTTCTGCGCCGCCGCGCTCGTCCTCATGGGGCCCGCCGAGCTGGTCGGCCGCTGCTTCCCCGAGCTGCCCCGCCTGGAGGCCTACCGGTACGACCTCATCGGCAGCCTCACCGGCATCGCGGCGTTCACCGCGCTGTCGTTCCTGAGCGCGCCGCCGGTCTTCTGGGCGCTGATCGCGGCCATCTGCTACGGCGTGCTGCTCGTGCCCCGGCCGCGCTCGCTCTACCTCGGGCTGGTCACCGTGCCCTCCCTGGCCGTCGTCGGGTTGCTGCTCACCGAGACGCTCACGGCCGGGGCGGTCTGGTCGCCGTACTACAAGGTCACCGCCAAGCCGCTGGCGGTGCTCGGGGTGCCCGTCACCGACATCGCGGTCAACGGCATCCCGCACCAGCAGGCCGTGCCCGCCGCCACCCGGCTGCAGTGGGAGGCCCAGTACGGGCTGCCGTACGAGCGGGCCTCCAAGCCGCCCCAGGACGTGCTCATCGTCGGCGCGGGCAGCGGCACCGACGTCGCGATCGCGCTGTCCAAGGGCGCCCGGCGGGTGGACGCCGTCGAGATCGACCCCAAGCTGCGCGAGCTGGGCGGCTCGGTGCACCCCGACCACCCCTACGACGACCCCCGCGTCACCACGCACATCACCGACGGGCGGGCCTTCCTGGAGCGCGGCGGCGGCGCCTACGACCTGATCCTGTTCGCGCTGCCCGACTCGCTCACCCTCGTCTCCGGGGCCAGCTCGCTGCGGCTGGAGAGCTACCTGTTCACCGAGGAGGCCATGCGGGCCGCCCGCGCCCACCTCAAGCCCGGCGGCACGTTCTCGATGTACAATTACTACCGCGAGAGCTGGCTGGTGGACCGGCTCGCCGTCACCATGCAGCGCGCCTTCGGCCACAAGCCGTGCGTGGACGTCGTCAGCACCGCCGGGCAGCAGGCCGTCATCACCGCCGGGCTGACGGCCGCCGACCAGCGCTGCGCCGCCGAGTGGCCGGGCGCCGCCGCGGGCACGCCGCCGCCCGCCGACGACGACCGGCCCTTCCTCTACCTGCACGACGCGACGATCCCGCCGCTCTACCTCGTCACGCTCGGGCTCATCCTCGCCGTCAGCCTGCTCGCCGTCCGCGTCGTCGCCGGGCCGTACCGGCGGATGCGCCCCTACAGCGACCTGTTCCTGCTGGGCGTGGCGTTCATGCTGCTGGAGACCAAGAGCGTGACCGGCTTCGCGCTGCTGTTCGGCACCACATGGGTGGTCAACGCCGTCGTCTTCGCCGGCGTGCTGGTCGCGGTGCTCGCCGCCGTCGAGATCACCCGCCGCTTCCGCACCCCGCCGCTGCCCGTCATGTACGCCGTGCTGCTGGCCGGCCTGGCGCTCGCCTGGTTCGTACCGAACGCCTGGCTGCTGTCGCTGCCGGTGCCACTGCGCGCCCTGGCCGCGGTCACGGTCGCGTTCCTGCCGATCTTCGCGGCCAACGTGGTCTTCGCCAAGCGCTTCGCCGAGACCGCCGACGCCACCACGTCCTTCGGCGCGAACCTGCTGGGGGCGATGGTCGGCGGCTGCCTGGAGTACGCGGCCCTCGTGATCGGCTACAAGGGCCTGCTCGTGGTCGCCGCCCTGCTGTACGTCGGCGCCTTCGCCCTGCTGCCCCGCAGGAGCGCCGCCGCCTGACGCGACCTCGTCAGAGGCCGCAGAGCTCGTCCAGGGACTTGGCGCCGGCCTTCTGGGTGTTGCGGGTGGGCGTCTGCGTCGGCGCCGCGGCCCGGGTCTGCGTCGGGGACGTGGAGGGGGCGGTGACGCTGGGGGAGGCGGTGACGTTCGCCGTCTGGGCCTGGCGGGGCGGGCGCATGGAGTCGGAGATCGCCTTCTTGGTGGCCTGGCGGATCTTGGCCCAGTCGGGGCGGCCCGAGTAGAACTCCGGCGGCACGAACTGCAGGCTGGTGATCTTGGCGTCCTTGACCTTGACGGCCAGCTCCATGATCGGCGGGAGCAGGGGCTGCGGGATGTTCGTCTGCGCCATGCGCTTGGCCGCGCCGGCGATCTTCCTGAAGTTGGTGAGGATGACCTGGGGCGTGGCCTGCTGGGCGAAGGCGCCGATGACGCAGCGCTGGCGGGCCATGCGGGAGAAGTCGTCGCTGTTGACGCGGGAGCGGCCGTACCAGAGGGCCTGCTCGCCGCTGAGGCGCCGGTAGCCGGCCTTGATGGTGCCGGCGGTGCCGTAGAGGCCGCCCCACTTGACGTCCGACTCCACGTGGACCTTCAGGCCGCCGATGGCGTCCACGAGGGCGGCGAAGCCGTACATGTTGATGAGGGCGTAGTAGTCGATCTTGAGGCCGAGGGTGTAGCCGATGGCGTCCATCAGCGCCCGCGGGCCCATGTTCTTGCCGCCCATGATCTGCGGGTTGTCGTTGGCGTACTGCCAGACCTCGTTGAGCAGGCCGCCGTTGGGCAGCTCGGCCATGTAGCCGTTGGGGAACTGCTTGTGCAGCGGCGAGCTGGCCGGGAAGTGCACGTGCTGGAGGTTGCGCGGCAGGCTGAACAGCACCGTGTTGCCGGTCTTGGTGTCGATGCTGGCCACGTTCATGCTGTCGGTGCGCACGCCGGTGCGGTTGCCGGCCGCGTCGCCGCCGATGAGCAGGAAGTTGACGCGGGTCTTGCCGGCCCAGGGGTCCTCGGGGTTGTGCGCGACCGTCGGCGTGCCCGGGTCGGAGGAGGACGGGAAGATGTTCCCCAAGGTGTCGCGCACGGTGATCATGGTGTTGGCGACGAACGCGAACGGCGCCATCACCGCCACGCACAGCACACCCACGACGATGCCGGTCAGGATCTGGCCCTGCTGGTTGAGCCGTTTGGGGCTGAGCACCACGTACGAGCTGACCACGATGGCGAACCAGGCCAGCGCGAGCGCCGAAGCGGTGATGATCACCGCGAGCATCATCCCGTCGCCGACGAACGCGGCGGCGTCGGCCAGGTTGCGGGTCAGCCCGAAGGCGAGGGCGGCGAGCAGCAGCACCGCGTACACGCTGATGAGGATCAGCCCGGTACGGCGGCGCCCGGCGCGCAGGTGCGCGGCGCCGGGCGCGACGGCCGACAGCGCGGTCCAGCCGAGCACGGAGGCGGGCGTGAGCGGCCGGGCGAAGCGGGGGGCGCCAGGGGCCGGGCGGGGCCGGCGCGCCGGGCCTTCCTTTCTGCCTCCAGGCACGGTGCCCTCCCCGTCGCGCTTTCTCACACCGGCTCCTTCAGACGCCTACCAGGCAGAACGGCCCCCATGCGGGGACAAGAATGCCAGGATTCTAGTCCCCATATCTGGACAACACAGACACTTCCCCAAGTCGAGATGAACTCTGCGCGGATTTCACAGGTGCCTCTCAGGACACCGTGGAGGACGGAGCCATCCACGTGTTGCACTGGTAAACCTTGTTCTTCTCCCATCCCTGACGGAACCAGCGGTTGTTGTTGGCGG
The DNA here is from genome assembly GCF_039529455.1 of Nonomuraea bangladeshensis. Lineage (NCBI taxonomy): Bacteria > Bacillati > Actinomycetota > Actinomycetes > Streptosporangiales > Streptosporangiaceae > Nonomuraea > Nonomuraea bangladeshensis. The sequence continues at coordinate 103,669 of NZ_BAAAMV010000020.1, read as the reverse complement.
GCGTCCCGTGGTCGCGCGGATAGCCCGGATAATCGCCCACCTGGCCGTAGAACCAGTACAGCCGGCTCCGCAGCGACGTGGTCACCGGATAGGTGGCGGCGACCGAGCGCATCCACATGCCGCCGAGGCAGGTGGCCTGCAGCTCCAGCCGCCTGCTGAGCCCGAGCTTGGTGCTCCGGCTGGAGGAGGCCAGCGTGCTGTCCCACCAGGAGTTCATCAGGCCTGTGACGTTCTGGACGTGGTGGCCGTACTCGTGGGCCATCATGCTGATGATGCCGCCGTGCCAGGAGATGATCTGGCCGTAGCCGCGGGCGTTGCCGTTGCCGCGCGCCATCGCCGAGGTCGAGGCGTAGATCGTGGAGTTGCGCGGGCAGTAGTACGGCACCATGCTCCCGGCGCTCGGGTAGTCGCCGCAGGCGCCCCGGCCCCTTCCGGAGGCGATGGCGTAGCCCGGAGGGCGGAAGTCGAAGCCCTGCTTCTCCAGGATCGGGCCCCACGCCCGGTCCATGCACTTGCCCGTCTTCAGGATCAGCGCCTTGAGCTGGCTGTGGCTGAAGATGCTCGCGTTGCCCGCCCGGCAGGGGATCCGGGGCAGCGTGCCCGCCCGGTAGAGGCTGTTGTTCTTGAGGCTCGTGTTGACCTGCACCTGCGCCGGCGGCGTCACCGTCTCCTCCGGGGTGCGGGTCGGCTGCCGGGTCGGCAGCTCGGTCGGCCGGCGGGTCGGCGGCCGGGTGGCGCGGCTGCGCTCCGGCGTGGGCTCGTACGTCGGGACCGCGATCGGCGTCGTCGTCTCCGACCGCGACGAGCTCTTCAGCAGGGCCGCGCCGACGACGATCAGCACGAACAGCGCCGCCAGCGAACCGAACACCGCGCCGAGCACCCCGATGACGCCCATGCCCGACTTGCGGCGCGGCGGCGGCTGCCACTGCCGCGGCGGCATCGGTGGCGGTGGTGGTGGAGGTGGCGGCGGGGGAGGAGGCCCGGGCTGCCGGTAGTGCTGCGCGTACTGCGGCGGCGGGGGAGGCGGCGGCGGCATCTGCTGCGTGTAGGGCCGCGTCAGGCCGCCCTGCGGCGGGTACGGCGGCTGCCCCGGCCCCTGCGGTGGCTGTGCGGGGCCCTGCGGCGGGTGCGCGGGGCCCTGCGGCGGGTGCGCGGGACCCGGCGGCGGGTGCGCGGGACCCGGCGACGGGTAGCCGGGGCCCTGGGGTGGGTAGCCGGGGTTCTGCGGCGGATGGCCGGGCCCCTGGGGCGGGTAGGCGGGCGGAGGCGCCTGGGGAGGCGGCCCGTACGGACCGGCCTGCGGCTGCTGCTGCCGGCCGTGCCCGGGCGGCGGCCACGGCAGCGCGGGTGGCCTCTGTGGCTGACTGGGCCCTTGTGGCGGGGGTGGATATTGCCCGTTACCTGTCACCCTGTCTCCCCGTTTGCCCCGTTGTCCCATTGCCGAGCTTTGTCCGGCGACTTGACGGACCCTTGGCAAATTTGGGGCAAAAGCATACTGATTTATCACCCGTCACGGATGTAGCAGTGCACGGTCACAGTCCGAAATCATTCGAGGTGATCTCGGTTATCTTTCGGTCTGCGGAGCGGGTGGTGTCCTAGCTTTCTTGGCATGAATCTCCAGCAGCTCCGCTATGTGGTCGCGACTGCGGAGCACCGCACCATGACCGACGCGGCCAGGTCGCTGTACATCGCGCAGCCCGCGCTCTCCCGCGCGATCCGCGATCTCGAGCGCGAGCTCGGCATGACCCTGTTCGCCCGTTCCGGCCGCGGCGTCGTCGTCACCGCGCAGGGCCGGCGGGTGGTCAAGCTGGCACGGGAGGCGCTCGACGCCGTCCACGAGATCGAGGGCCTGGCCCAGCACACCGGCGCGTCCGACGCCGAACTGCGCATCGCCTCGACGCCCAGCCTGGAGCCCGGTCTGGCGGGGCGGCTGTTGCCCGCCTACGCCGCCGAGCACCCCGGTGTACGCGTCCAGATCGTGCGCTGCGAAGGCCGCGAAGCGGTCGTCAGCGCCATCAGGGACCAGCGGGCCGACCTCGGTCTCACCGATCTGCCGGTGCCCGCCGACCTCGTCACCCACCCCCTCGAACGCCAGGAGATCGTGCTGATCTCCCCACCCGGGCTCGAACTGCCCAACCCGGTGCCGATGGGCAGGCTGCACGGCATGCGCCTGGCCCTCCCGGCCCGCGGCAGCACCCGGCGCAGGGAGCTCGACGCGATGTTCGGCAGGTACGCCGTCACCCCGACGGTCGTACTGGAGACCGACGAGCGCAACGGCTGGCTCAACGCCGTCCGCGCCGGCCGGGCCTCGCTCCTGTGGTACCGCGGCATGGCCGAGCAGGCCGCCCGCTCGGGCCTCGTGGTGCGCTCGCTCGAACCGGCCGTGCGGCGCGTCATCGCCGTCGTGCACGCCCGTCGCCGGCTGCCGCTGATCGCCCAGGACTTCCTGGCCACCGCGGAGAAGGGAACGACCGCCGCCTGACCCACCGAACCGGGGAACGCTCCACTCACCCCTGAATCCCCCGACACGGACGACCCCCCGAGAACCCTCACCCCCACCCCAACCCCCCTACAGAAACCCCCCCAACCGCACCGAAGCGCACCGACAAGGCCCGGCATCCGTCCGAGCCCGGGGCCCGGCGACGCGGCCCGGCCCCCGAGGGAGCCCCTTCCAGCGGCCCCTCATCCAGCCCCCAGAGCACGGCCTCGCCCTTCTCCGGCGACGGCGGCCGGGGGCAGATCCTCCCCGGGACACGGGAACACCTCATCGGGACACGGGAAGCCGCACCAGCGCACGCAGTCCGGGCGCGGCGTCCTCCAGGACCACCGTGCCGCCGTGCGCCCGCACGGTCTCGCGCACGATGGCGAGCCCGAGCCCGGTGCCGCCCTCGTCCCTGCTCCGCCCGGAGTCGAGCCTGGTGAAGCGGTTGAACACCCGCTCGCGGTCCTGCTCCGGGATGCCGGGACCGTCGTCGGTGACGGTCAGCACGCCGTCGGCGGTCAGCGCCACCTCGACCTTCGAGGAGGTGTGCCGTACGGCGTTGTCCATGAGGTTGGTCAGCACCCGGCTCAGGTCGAGCGCGTCGCCGCGGACCACGACCGGGTCGCAGACCGTCAGCCGGGCCTCGGCGTAGCGGTCCACGACCCGGCGTACGACCTCGTCGAGCTCCACCGGCTCGCGCCTGGCCGGGACGCCGCCGCGCTCGTCCAGCCGGGCCAGCGCGAGCAGGTCCTCGGCCAGCCGGGACAGGCGCAGGGTGTCCTCCAGCACGCCCTCGGCGGTCTCCTGCCAGTCCTGCCCCTCGGGGTGGCCGAGCGCGACCTCCAGTTGCAGCCGGATGCTGGCGAGCGGGCTGCGCAGCTCGTGCGCGGCGTCGGAGACGAGCGCCCGCTGACGCTGCTCGGCCTCCTCCAGCCTGGCCAGCATGTCGTTGAGCGTGGTGGCCAGGTGGTGCACCTCGTCGCGGGAGGCCGGCACCGGCAGCCGCCGGGAGCGCGCCGTGTGCGTGATCTCGGCGGCGCCGCGGCGCAGCGCCGCGATCGGGCGCAGCGTGCGGCCGATCATCAGCCAGCTCGCCACGGCGAGCAGCACCACCAACGCGGGCGTGCCCACCATCAGGACCCGGCCGGCCGTGCCGAGGCTGGTGCGGATCTCGCTGATGGACCGCGCCGCGAGCACGGTCTGGCCGCGGTCCGCGCGCAGCACGACGACGTGCAGGAAACCCGGGACGGCGTACGGCCGCCCGTCCACCTCCACGGCCTTGCCGGACTCCAGCGCCCGTGCCCGGCCGGCGGCGTCGAGCAGCGGCACCAGCCGGTCGGCGCCATACGTGACGTGCGTGATCCGGTTCCGCGCGTCGAGCACCTGCACGATCGTGCCGTCGTGGGTGGTGATCGGCGTGGTGAGCGTGCCGGAGTCGGCCGCCACGCGCACGACGTCCGCCTGCCGCCTGGTGCCGTCGTCCACGGTCGCCATCAGCGCCCGGTCGAGGACGCTGAGCAGCACCGACGCCGACAGCGCCAGCGCCAGCGCGAGCACCGCGACGGCGACCGCCGACAGCCGGAAGCGCAGTCCCTGCCGCCGCCACCAGGCCAGGGGCGAGCCGGGCGACCCGTCAGCCACCGTCGCCCGCCAGCCGGTAGCCGGCGCCGCGCACGGTCTGCAGCGCGTTCCTGCCGAAGGGGACGTCGATCTTGCGGCGCAGGTAGCCGACGTACACCTCGACGACGTTCGGGTCGGTGTCGAAGGTGTCCCAGACGTGCTCCAGGATCTCCGACTTCGACACCACCTCGTCGCGTCGCCGCAGCAGGTACTCCAGCAGCGCGAACTCCCGCGGCGTCAGCTCGATCGCGGCGCCGTCGCGCTCCACCCGCCGCCGCGCCGGGTCCAGCGACAGGTCGCCGGCCTGCAGCACCGCCGGGCGCCGGCCCGCGTCGCGGCGCAGCAGCGCGCGCAGCCGGGCCACCAGCACCACGTACGAGAACGGCTTGGTCAGGTAGTCGTCGGCACCCAGGTCGAGCCCGTCGGCCATGTCGTACTCGCCGTCCTTGGCCGACAGCATGAGGATCGGCACCCAGTTCTCCTCGGCGCGCAGCCGCTTGCAGACGTTGTAGCCGGACAGCCGGGGCAGCATGATGTCGAGCACCACGACGTCGTAGTCGCCGTGGCGGGCCGCGTGCAGGCCCTCCTCGCCGTCGTGGGCGAGATCCACGGCGAAGCCCTCGGCCTGGAGTCCGCGCTGGAGCGCCGCCGCCATCCGCCGCTCGTCCTCGACGACCAGTACCCTCATGCGGTGATTCTCCCGTTCTGTCGCTGAGAGCGCGCTGAGAAGACTGAGAGGGGTCTCAGACAGTCTCAGGTCCGCCTAAGGATGCCTCACGCAGGCTAGGGCCATCGACATACCGTTAAGGAGTGAGATGCGTAGAGGCACGCTCGTGAGGTGGGGAGTCCCGATCGCGGCGGCGGCCGTGATCGGAGCCGCGATCGGCGCCGGCCCCGTCATCGCCGCGGTGAGCGGCGAGCCCACGCTGCCGGAGCGCTCGGCCGAGCAACTGCTCGCCGACGCCGCGGCGGCCACCGCCAAGGACCAGGGCATGAGGCCGATGTCGGGCACCGTGCAGCAGACCGCTTCGCTCGGTCTGCCCGCGTTGCCCGTCACCGGCGGGGACACCGGCCCGCTCAGCCTGTTGTCCGGCACGCACGAGGTGAAGGTCTGGTACGGCGGCGAGAACAAGATCCGCGTCGCCATGCCCACCCACCTCAACGAGACCAACCTGATCTACAACGGCGAGCAGTCCTGGTACTGGGACAGCGCTGCCAACACCGCCACCCGGCTGCGGATCAAGGCCGACGCCGGCGAGAAGCACGGGCTGCCGACGCCGCAGCCGACCGACGTGACGCCGCAGCAGGCGGCGCAGCGGCTGCTCGCCCAGGTGGACGAGCACACCGCGGTCCGGGTGATCAACACCGCCGAGGTGGCCGGCCGGCCGGTCTACCAGCTCGTCCTGGCCCCCAAGGCGGGCAGCTCGCTGGTGCAGGAGGTGCGGATCGCGCTCGACGGCGAGACGTACATGCCGCTCCAGGTGCAGCTCTACGCCAAGGGGTCGGCCGAACCCGCCTACCAGGTGGGCTTCACCCAGGTGACCTTCACCCCGCCGGCCCCGGAGAACTTCACCTTCACCCCGCCCCCGGGCGCCAAGGTGAAGGAGGCCACGATCGGCGAGGAGAGCATGGGCGCGAAGGCCGAGGAGCGCGCCGAGCACGCCGCCGACATGGCCGGCAAGGCCAAGCTGGTCGGCGACGGCTGGACGACCGTCGCGGTCGTGCCGTTCTCCCTCTCCGACCTCAAGGCCGAGGCGGCCGGGCAGGACGGGCAGACCGGGCAGGACGGCCGGGGCGCGCAGGCGAACGCGCTCGTGGACAGCGTGCTCAAGTCCGCCACCCCGGTGAGCGGCACGTGGGGCTCCGGCAAGCTGATCAGGACGAAGCTGCTGACCGCCCTGCTGACCGACGACGGCCGCCTGCTGGCCGGCGCGGTCACCCCCGAGGAGCTCGTCCGCGTGGCGGGGACGAAGTGACACCAGCAGTGACATCCATCACCGGCACGACGCAGGAAGCGGGGGCGCCCTTCGGGGCGGCCCCGCCCGCCGGCGACCGCTCCGCCGCCATCGTCACCCGCGGCCTCAGCAAACGTTTCCGCGGCGGCCAGGTGGCCGTGGACGCGCTGGACCTGACCGTGCCGCGCGGCTCCGTGTACGGCTTCCTCGGGCCCAACGGCTCGGGCAAGACCACCATGATCCGCATGCTGCTCGGCCTGGTCACGCCCACGGCCGGCACGTACGAGGTGCTCGGCCTGCCGCCCGCCAGGGCCCTGCCGCGCGTGGGGGCGCTGGTCGAGGGGCCGGCGTTCTACCCGTACCTGTCGGGCGCGGCCAACCTCATGCGCTTCGACGCCGCCGACCCGTCGGCGCGCCGCGCCACCGCCCGGCGGCGGATCGCCGACGCGCTCGACCGGGTCGGGCTGTCGGCCGCGGCCGGCAAGCGCTACCGGACGTACTCGCTCGGCATGCGCCAGCGGCTGGCCATCGCCGCCGCTCTGCTCGGGCCGCGCGAGCTGCTCGTCCTGGACGAGCCCACCAACGGGCTCGACCCGCAGGGCACCCGCGAGGTGCGCGCCCTCGTCAAGGAGATCGCCGCCGACGGCACCACCGTCTTCGTCTCCTCGCACCTGCTGGCCGAGATCGAGCAGATGTGCACGCACGCGGCGATCATGCGGGCCGGCCGGCTGGTCGTGCAGGGCACGATCGCCTCGCTGAGCGCCGGCCGGGTCCCGCTCATCCGCGTCGAGACGCCGGACGCGGCCGAGGCGGCGCGGGTGCTCGGCGAGCTCGGCCTGACCGGCGTACGGGCGGGCGCGGGCGAGGTCACCGCCGAACTGGGCGGTCAGCGGCCCGAGATGATCAATGCCGCTCTGGTGGGGCAGGAGGTGGCGGTACGAGGGCTCGCGGTCGTCCGGCCGAGCCTCGAGGACGTGTTCGTCGGACTGACAGGAGAGGGATTCGATGTCGACGGCTGAGACCCGTACCCAGGCGGGCGCGGGCACCGCCGCGGCCGAGCAACTGCGCCGCATGCCCGGCCTGGTGCCGGTGACGGAGACCCTGCGCACCGTCGCACGCCGCCCGCCCGAGCCCCTGACCCATCCCGCCGGGGACGACGCGGGCGGGATCGTCGGAGAGCCCGCGGCCGAGGGACGCCGGATCGGCGCGTTCTGGCGGCTGCTCGGCTCGGAGCTGGGGCTGACCTTCCGCCGCCCCCGCAACATGGCGCTGCTCGCGGTGCTCGGCGTCGTCCCCGTCGTCCTCGGCATCGGCCTGCGGTTCGCCTCGGGCACGGCCGGCGACGACGAGATGGGCGGCATCGTCCAGAACCTCGCCGGCAACAGCCTCATGCTGACGTTCCTGTCGTTCTCGTTCCTCGTGCTGCTGCTCATGCCGGTGGCGGTGAGCGTGGTGGCGGGCGACGCGATCGCCGGCGAGGCGGGCGGCGGCACCCTGCGCTACCTGCTGGCCGCTCCGGTGGGCCGGGGACGCCTGCTGGCGGTCAAGTACCTCAACGCGGTCGTCTTCGGCTACGCGGTCACCGCCGTCGTGGCCGTGACGGCGCTGCTGACGGGGCTCGCGCTGTTCCCCGGCGGCTCGGTGACGCTGCTGTCCGGCACCACGATCACGATGGGGGAGGGGCTGCTGCGCATCCTGCTCGCCGTCGGCTACGTGGGCGCCGCCATGGCCGCGCTGGCCGCCGTCGCGCTGGCGCTGTCGACCTTCACCGAGGTCGCCATCGGCGCCATCGCGGGGACCCTGGTGCTGCTGGTCGTCTGCCAGGTGGTGCGCGCGGTGCCGGCGCTCGATGCGGTCACGCCGTACCTGCTGCCGACCAGGTTCACCGCGTTCGACGCGGTGCTGCGCGACCCCGTCGACTTCGCGGCGCTCCGCGACGGGCTGCTGTCCTTCGCCGCCTACATCGCGCTGTTCGGCTCGATCGCCTGGGCCCGCTTCTCCGGCAAGGACATCACGTCCTGAGCGGCCCCGGCGGAGCCGACCGCGGCCATGACGCGGTCGAGGGCGGCCAGGTCGTCGGCGCTGAGGGCGGCGAGGGCGTCCGGCGGGCGGGCCAGGATGCGATCGGCCCGCTCCGCGGCGGCCCGCCCCGCCTCGGTGAGCGTGACGATCCTGTGGCGGCGGTCGCCGGGATGGACGGTGCGCCGCACGTAGCCGCGGCTCTCCAGGTCGTCGACCACCAGCGTCGTGTACGGCCTGTCGGTGCCCAGCCAGGCCGTCAGCTCGCGCATGGTCAGCGGGCCGGGCAGCAGCCGGCGCAGCGCCTTGGCGCGCGAGAAGCTCATGCCGAGGGCGTCGGCGACCTCCTTGCGGCGGTCGTCCTCCAGCACCAGCGCGCGCATCGCCGCCCACACGCGGGCGAGCGCCGCGGCGCGGTCGTCGGGGGCCTCCGGGGCGTTCATGAGGAGCCTCCGTCCTGGATGAGCCGCTCGGCGGTGCGGGCGGCGCTCCGCTCGGCCCGGGGGCCCGTGGTGAGGACGCCGAGCAGCAGGATCGTCGCGCCGCAGCCGGCGCCCACCCACCAGCCGATGTGGCTGGCCTGCGGGAAGCCGGTGGGCAGCGGGCCGCGTACGGCGGAGGTGACCAGCGCGCCGATCACCGCCACTCCGAGCGACTGACCGATCTGCCGGCTCGTGGAGGCCACGGCGGCGGCCACCCCCGCCTGGGCGACCGGCATCCCGGAGACGGCGGTGTTGGTGATGGGCGCGTTGAGCATCCCGAACCCCAGCCCGAACAGCACGTACGCGGTCAGCAGCTGCCAGAGCGGCGTGTGCGCGGTCAGGCCGGTCATCATGAGCATGCTGGCCGTGAGCCCCACCCCGGCGACGACCAGCGGGACGCGCGGCCCCGCCGTGCCGACCAGGCGGCCGGACACCGGCGAGCACACCGCCGTGAGCGCGGCCATGGGCAGCGTCAGCAGACCGGCGTGCAGGGCCGAGTAGCCGAGGCTCTCCTGCAGGTAGAGGGTGTTGAGGAAGAGGAAGCCGCCGAGCGCGGCGAAGCCGCACACCGCGATCAGCGTGGCCCCCGCGAACGGGGCGCTGCGGAAGAAGCGCGGGTTGATCAGCGGCTCGCGGCGGCGCAGCTCGTACGGCACCAGCACCGCCAGCGCCAGCGCGGCGAGCGCGAAGCAGCCCAGCGTCTGCGCCGACCCCCAGCCGGCGGCGGGCGCCTCGATCAGCCCGTACGTGAGGCTCGCCAGCAGCACGACGACCAGGGCCTGCCCCACGACGTCCACCGGCCGGGGGCGCGGCGCGCGCGACTCGGGCACGAACAGCGCGCACAGCACGAGCGCCGCCAGGCCGACCGGGATGTTGATCCAGAAGATGGACCGCCAGCCGACCGAGGCCACGAGCGCGCCGCCGAGCGGCGGCCCGAGCGCCATGCTGATGCCGACGACCGCGCCCCACACGCCGATCGCGCGGGCCCGGCTGCGCGGCTCGGTGAAGGTGTTGGTGATGATCGACATGGCGACCGGGTTGAGCATCGAGCCGCCGACGGCCTGCAGGGCGCGGGCCGCGACCAGCCACCCCAGGCTCGGCGCGAGCGAGCAGGCGAGGGAGCCCAGCGTGAACAGCACGAGCCCGGTCTGGAAGGTGCGCCGCCGGCCGATGCGGTCGCCGGTCGAGCCGGCCAGCATGAGCAGCGAGGCCAGCACGACGGTGTAGGCGTCGATGATCCACTGCAGGCCGGAGACGGAGGCGCCGAGGTCGCGCCGGATGGACGGCAGCGCGATGTTCACGATCGTGTTGTCCAGCCCGACGATGAACAGGCTGGTGCAGCAGATGGCCAGAACGAGCATCGGCCTCACGGGCCGGACCTGCCGGGCGCGGAGGCCGAGGTTCGTCGATGCCATGCAACGATTATATTGCCGTAACTAACTTTCTCCCGCCCGCCCGCCCGCCGGCGAGGCCGGGCGGGCGGATGAGGACCGGCCGCGAGGCCGCCGGGCGGGCGGATCGGGGTCAGGACGGCCGCGCCGCCGGGCGGGTGCGCGGGTCAGGCGCTGGGGCGGCGGCGGAGGCCGAGGGCGCCGATGATGACGCCGATCACGCCCACCGCGAGGCCCGCTCCGCCCAGCAGCCGGGCGGTGCCGTCCGTGCTGCCGCCCGCGGTGGCCGGCGCCGCGGGCGCGGCCGGGGACACGGTAGGCACGGCGGAAGCGGGGGCCGTGCGCGGGGCGACGGCGCCGTGACCGTCGTCGCCGGTGGCCGGGGTGAGCTTGAGCAGTGGCGCCGGGTGCTCGGCCTCCGTGCCGTCGGTCTTGGGCGCCTCGGACCAGTCGACGACCTCACCGCTGGAGTAGGTCTGCTTCGTCGGGAAGACGAGCTGGTCGGTGTCGGTGGGCAACTGGCCCATGGACACCTCGAACTCCTGGAACTGCCCGGGCTCGATCTTGCCGCCGGACCAGACGACCTTGGTCACGGCCTCCTTGAGCTCGCCGTACTGGGTCTTGACCGGCGTGGGCAGCTTGCCCTCGGTGACCTTCACCTTCCAACCGGGCACGGGCTTGACCGACACGAACGCCAGCGGGTGGTCGGCGGGGAAGGTGACCTCGATCGTGGTGGTCGAGGCGTCGTCACGCTCGTTCGGCACCCGGAAGGCGACCTTGGTGAAGCCGCCCTGCTCGGCGGAGCCCGGCTGGATGGTGACGTGGGCGAGGGCGGGCAGGGCGAGCCCGGCGGTGAGTGCGGTGGCGGCGGCGATCACGGTCGCGGCCCGGCGTACGAAGGACATGCGGAAACTCCACTTGAGAGGAAGGGAAGAACAGGGGTGTCAGAACGATCAGGCGGGAAGTGGAGGACCGCGCCTGGCCAGGCAGTGCCGGAGAACCGGCGAGAGAGGGACGGCCCGCGCGGCGGCCACCGGCGGGCGGGGCCGCACGGCGGGCACGGCGACCGGCCGCAGCAGCGTGAGCCGCCGCCCGGCCCGCCGGAGCAGGGCCCACAGCGCGGCCTCGCCGCGCGCCAGCCACACCCCCGTGAGAAGCGTGGCCGTGAGGTGGGCGGCCAGCATGCCGGCGTTGACCGCGAGCCCCTGCCCGTGCCCGTGCACGGGGACGTAGGCGATGTCCTGGGAGCCGGCCCGCGCGAACAGCTCGTGCAGCCCGAGCTGCGCGCCGACGAGCACGACGTTGACGACCGGGGCCGAGCGCTCCCGGCCGGTCAGCGCGAGCCCCAGCCCGGCCGACGCCGCGAGCCCCAGCCCGGCGGCCCACGGAGCGGGCCCGGAGCCGCCGCCCACCAGGTGGGCGAGGGCGGCGAGAGTCACGCAGACGGCGGAGAAGGCCGCCGTCCGCGCCAGCCTCAGGGGGAGTCGCGCGCGCATGGGTGTGCCCCATCGTCTCACGGGGCAGGGTTGCCTGTGGCCTCAACCGGGCGATGCCTGGGCGTTGCACACTGTTTGTCGCTAGGGTCGTGCCGATCTACGTTGACATAGAGGTGAGAACGTTGCGGCACTTAGGCGGTTTCCTCATCGGGTTAGTGGTCACGGCGGCCGTCCTGGCGGGCGGCGGCTGGGCCGTGACGCAGGCCGCCGCGCAAGCCGCAGCGCACGTCACGGGGCAGGCCCCGGTCACCCCGGCCGACAACCAGAAGCTCTGGATCGCGCTCGGCGCGATGGCCGCGGTCGGCCTGGTGTACGGGCTCGTGGTGGCGGGCCGGATCTCGCCGCTCGCCACCTTCGTGCCGTCCATGGCGCTGCTGTCCTGGACCGTCGTCTACGCGCTCGACCCGGCGCGCGCGATCTCCCTCGTCCCCGCAGAGCCGTCGGTGGACCAGATCGTCAGGGAGGCCGGCGCCGGCGCGCAGACCCTCCTGACGACGGGCGTGCTGGCCCTGCTGGGCGTGGCCCTGTTCATCCCCGTGCTGATGCCGTCGCGCTGGTCGCGCCCGTACGACGACGATGACGACGACTACGAGAGCTCCCAGGAGGGCGGCTACTACTGATCCGCCCCCGCCGGCCGGCCGTCGGCGAGCACCGCCTCGCCCTTGTAGAGGCGGGTGACGACGTCCTCGATGTCCGCGTCGGCCGGCGCGGTCGCCATCAGGTCCGCCAGCGTGCCGTCGAAGGCCAGCCGGCCGTGGTCGATGACCATGACCCGGCGGCACAGCCGTTCGACGTCGCCGAGGTCGTGGGTGGTCAGCAGCACCGTGGTGCCCTGCTCGGCGTTGACCCGCAGCAGGAACTCGCGGATGCCGGCCTTGCTGACCACGTCGAGGCCGATCGTGGGCTCGTCCAGCACCAGCACCTCGGGCGCGCGCAGCAGCGCTGCCGCGAGATCGCCGCGCATGCGCTGGCCGAGGCTGAGCTGGCGCACCGGCGTGCGCAGGAACCCGCCCAGGTCGAGCGCGTCGGTCAGCTCCGCCAGCCGGGCGCGGAAGGCGGCCCGCTCGACCTTGTAGAGCAGCCGGATCAGCTCGAAGCTGTCGGCCAGCGGCAGGTCCCACCACAACGTGGTGCGCTGACCGAAGACCACCCCGATGCGCCGGGCGAGCGCGGTGCGCCGGCGCGAGGGGTCGAGCCCGGCCACGCGCACCCGGCCGGAGGTGGGCGTGAGGATGCCGCAGAGCATCTTGATCGTGGTGGACTTGCCCGCGCCGTTCGGCCCGAGGCAGCCGACGAACTCTCCGGCGGACACGGTGAACGACAGGTCGCGTACGGCGTGGACGACGTTCTTCCTGACCTTGAACGTGCGTCCCGCCCGGTCGAGCTCGATCATCGTCAACTCCCGGTGGATCGGTAGTGCCTGACGCCCCGCCGCCAGGCCAGCGCGGCCAGCAGGGCGAGGGCCGGCGCGGCGACCGGCCCGAGGAAACGCATGAACTCCGGCGTGCCGAACGGGTCGTCGCGGCCCAGCACGTACAGGCCGGGCTGCCAGTTGACGAAGGCGAGCGGCAGCACGTACGTGACGCCGCGCACCAGGTCGCGCCCGTAGATGGCGAGGGGGTACTGGGTGAGCTGGTGGCCGCCGTAGGTGAAGGCGTTGACCACCTCGGGGGCGTCGGTCAGCGCGAACTGGGCCGCCCCGGCCAGCGTCCACAACGAGGTGAAGACGACGAGCCCCGTGGCCGTCATCACCGGCAGCATCCACAGCCGGGCGGGATCGATGTCGAGCGCCGCGACCGCCCAGACGAGCACCACGGCGGCCTGGACGACCCGGCCGACGCGGCTGGGGGTGAAGCGGTCGGTGGCGAGCTGCAGCCAGGCGCCCGCCGGCCGGATGAGGAAGGCGTCGAGCGTGCCGTCCTTGATGTGCCGGCTCACCCGGTCGAGGTTGCTGACGAACAGGTCGCACAGCGTGAACGGCAGGCTCGCCGCCCCGTAGAGGAACAGCACCTCCTCTCGGGAGAAGCCGGCGAGACTGGTGGTGTTGGCGAAGACGACGAGGATGACGCCGAGGTCCATGGCGGCCACGGCCAGGCTGAGCACGGTCATCAGCCAGAACGAGACGGGATAGACGGCCGCGGCCCGCGTCCACGTCCAGGCCAGCAGGAAATAGGTCCTAACCACCCTGGATCACCACCTTGTGGCGGATCGCCCGGGTGGCCAGGGCGCCGAGCCCGAGCAGCACGGCCGCCCAGAACGCCTGGAAGGCCAGGGACGGCAGGACGGGCGCGGTCCCGAGATAGAGGTCGGTGGGCACCTGGACCATGGCCGCCCACGGCAGCGCGGCGGCGAGGTCGCCGAGCGCGCCGGGGAAGATGTGCAGGGGCAGCATCATGCCGGAGAAGAACGTGCTGAGCACCAGCGACAGCACGGCCACCCCACGGTCGTCGACGAGCCAGCAGACCGACAGCGCGACCAGGTAGCGCCAGCCGAAGCTGACCACGATCGCGAGCACGAGGCCGGCCAGGAACGCCGCCCACTGGCCGGCCGTGGCGGGCAGCGTGATCCCGAACACCGCCGCGCCGACCGCCATCGGCGGCAGGCCGCGCACCAGGAGCAGGTAGGCGGCCCGGCCGGTGTCCTCGGCCAGCGTCCAGAGCTGCAGCGGGGCGGGGCGGACCAGGTCGAGCGCGATGTCGCCGCTGCGGATGCGCTCGGGCAGGCCGAGGCCGCCGCCGAAGAGCTGCATCGGGGCGATGAGCGCCTGGGTGACGAAGCAGTAGGTGACGGCGTCGGTGAGGTCGTATCCGGCCAGGCCGGGGCGGGCCTGCCAGAGGGCGATGAGGATGTAGGCGCGCAGGATGCCGAACACGCTGTTGGTGAACGCTCCGGCGAGGGCGGCCCACACGTAGGTGGCGTGCTTGCGGAAGCCGTACCGGACGAGCCGGGCATAGAGCGGGAAGGTCTCGCACCTCCGAAGTGTGACGGCACGGTGACGAACCGTGTCCGGGCCCGCGCACGGGCCTGCCGATGGGAAAGCAGGGCATTATCCGTCGGTGGCCCGCGAGCCCGCAACGGATTTAACACGCTCTCGCCCTCGGAAATATTTAGGAAATATCCGGGTAAGAAATGAGATACCTACTGGCCGGTAGCGAGGGCCGTATCCGGGGGAATGAGACCTGTCGGAGGGTCGTTATGCGGATCAACGGGGATGTGGTACCCGAATACCCCTTGAGCTGGCAGGCCCGCGCGCTGACCGGAGTCATGTGGGGCACGCTGAAGCCGGCGTCCACGCTCCTCATGCGTCATCCGCTCGCGCTGGCCGGCGCCGCCCGCGTCGGCGAGCTCGCCCGGCTGGTGCAGGCGCCACAGCCGGCGCACGTGTCGATCGTGCCGGCCGCCTTCTCCGACTGCGGCGGCGAGTGGGTGCGCGGCGGTGAGGAGCTGGAGGAGAACAAGGTGCTGCTGTACTTCCACGGCGGCGGCTACTTCTCGTGCTCGCCGCGTACCCATCGCTCCATCACCTGGCGGCTGTCGGTGGTGGCCAGGCGTCCCGTGCTGGCGCTCGACTACCGGCAGGGGCCGGTGCACAAGCTGGCCGACTCGCTGGCCGACGCCCTCGACGCCTACGAGTGCCTGCTGCGGCGCGGCCACGCCCCCGAGAACGTCATCGTCGCAGGCGACTCCGCCGGCGGGCACCTGACGCTTGCCACGCTGCTGGCGCTGCGCGACCGGGGCCTGCCGCTGCCCGCCGCCGCCGTCTGCATGTCGCCGTGGACCGACCTCACCGACATCCCGCGCCGCGCCAACCGCTGGCAGGACCCGCTGCTGCCGGCCAGCCGGGTGCGGTGGCTGGCCCGCCGCTGGACCGACGGGCTCGACCCCCGCGACCCGCTGGTCTCGCCGGTGCTCGGCGACTTCACCGGGCTGCCGCCGCTCATGATCATGACCGGCTCCACCGAGGTGCTGCGCGACGAGGGGCGGCGGGTGGCCGAGGCGGCGCGCCGCGCCGGGGTCCCCGTCCGGTACGAGGAGTGGCGGCGCATGCCGCACGTCTTCCCGATCCTCGCCGACGTGCTGCCCGAGGCCAGGATGGCCTTCCGGCACATCGCCAGGTTCCTCGCCGCGGCGGGAGCCAGGCCGGCGGTGCGGGATGACGAGGCGGCGGCCTGAGCGTTGCCTGAATGAGGGGTCTTCCTGGCCCCGTTCGCCCGGCAGCGTGTAAGGTTAGGTATACCTTACCTGCGTCAGGGGGCAGTGACATATGGCTGACAGGCCCGTGGACCACCACCGGGGGATCGTCCAGCGGACCGAGCGGCTCTCGCCGCACATGGTCCGCGTCGTGGTCGGGGGCGACGGGCTGGCGGACTTCGCGACCTCCGGCCTCACCGACCACTACGTCAAGATCGTCTTTCCGCACGAGGGCGTCGAGTACCCCCGTCCGTTCAGCGTGAAGGCGTGCAGGGAGACCATGCCGCGCGAGGTGTGGCCGCGCCTGCGCACCTACACCGTGCGCGCCTGGGACCCCGACGCGCTGGAGCTGACGCTCGACTTCGTGGTCCACGGCGACGAGGGCCTGGCCGGCCCCTGGGCCGAGCGGGCCGCGCCCGGCGACGAGGTGTTCCTGCTGGGGCCGGGCGGCGGCTACGCGCCCTCCCCGGAGGCGGGCTGGCACCTCATGGTGGGCGACGAGAGCGCGCTGCCCGCCATCGCCGCCTCGCTGGAGGCACTGAAGGACGGGACGCTCGCGTACGTGCTCATCGAGGTGGAGGGGCCGCAGGACGAGCTGAAGCTCGGCACGGCGGCCGAGGCGCACATCACCTGGCTCTACCGGGGCGACCGCCCCGTGGGGGAGCGGCTGGTCACGGCCGTCCGCGAGCTGGAGTTCCCGGACGGGGACGTGCACGCGTTCGTCCACGGCGAGGCCGGCTTCGTCAAGGAGCTGCGCCGCCACCTGCGCGTCGAGCGCGGCATCCCGCTGGAGCGGCTGTCGATCTCCGGCTACTGGCGGCGCGGCGTGGACGACGAGGCCTGGCGCGAGGTCAAGCGCGACTGGAACAGGAAGGTCGAGGCCGAGGAGGCCGCGGCCCTCGCGAGCTGACGGCTCTCCCCGGGGCCGGGGAACACCAGCCTCACCCGCAGCTTCCGGCCCTCCCCTTCCTCACCTGCGGGGAATGACCGCCTTACCTCCAATACCGCTTAAGTAAGACATGCGGACAGCCTCCGCGGATGCGGCCACAGTGTGCCTTGGCCGTGTTCCAGACAGGAGAGGCGAAATCCGGATGGCGCGTGGTGAGAGCGGCATGCCTCCCGGCGTGCGGCCCCTGGCGGCGGGCGACCCGGTCGTCATCGGCCGATATCCGCTCCTCGGCCGTCTCGGGGCGGGCGGGATGGGAGTCGTCTACCTGGCCGAGCACCCTCGGGGCGGCCTCGTCGCGCTCAAGACGCCGCACGCGGCGCACCTCCACGATGCCACGCTGCTGGCCCGCTTCGCCGAAGAAGTCGCCTTCTCACGCAGATTGGTGCCGTTCTGCACCGCCGCCGTGCTGGAGGACGGCGCCGACCACGAGCGGCCGTACCTCGTCACCGAGTACATCCCGGGGCCCGCGCTCTCGCAGGTCGTCCTCGCCACCGGACCCCTCGCGCCCGGCCTCGCCTACGGCGTCGCACTGGGGGCGGCGGCCGGTCTGGTGGCCGTGCACGAGGCGGGGTTCGTCCACCGCGACCTCAAGCCCGCCAACGTGCTGCTGTCGCCGCGCGGGCCGCGCGTCATCGACTTCGGCATCGCCCGCGACGTCACCGGCGAACGCGGCGCGGACGCCCACACCCAGGCCGGGCAGGTCATGGGCAGTCCCGGCTGGGTCGCGCCCGAACGGCTGACCGGCGGGGACGCCCTCCCGGCGGCCGACGTGTTCGCGTGGGGGTGCGTGGTGGCGTTCGCCGCGTCCGGGCACCACCCGTACGGGAGCGGCCACGGGGGCGACGAGACGGAGGCGATCACCCGGCGCATCCTCTTCGAGCCGCCCCGGCTGGACCGCCTGCCCGTCCTGCTGCGGCCCGCCGTGGAAGCGGCGCTGGCCAAGGACCCCGGCCGGCGGCCCGACGCCGCGGAACTGCTGCGGGCGCTGCTGGCGGCGGGCGGGGTCGGCGTTCCGCGGGATCTGCGGCAGGCGGTGGAGGGCGTGCTCGGCCGGATCTGGACTCCGGTGCCGTACCCGGTGGGCGACCACCCACCGTCGGGGGAGCCGGCCGCGTCGCCGGCGGTGTCGTCCGGGCAGCCGGCGAGCGCGGTGGCGTCCGGGCCGGGGGACGGGCGTCGCCGGGGGCGGGCGGGGGCTCAGCTGTCGCACGCGACCTTCGCCGCCCTCGCCACCGTCTCGATCGCGGCGGTCACCGTCATCGCCGCCGCGTCCGGTTCCGGGCAGGACGTGGAAGGCGGGTCCGTCGCGCCGCCGCCCGCCGTGGTGCCGCAGTCCAGCGCCGACTCCACCCTGCGTCCCCCCGCCACCCGCACCGGCGGTCCGTCGCCGCCCGGCCGCGCGGGCATCCCGAGGACGGTCCCGGCCGTCGTCACCCCCGCCGTCGAGCGCCCTTCCGGCAGGACCCCCACCGTGTACGTCACCCGCACCCGCACGGCGGCCACCGTCGCCGTCGTCACCCCGGCCCCGAACCGGGAGGACACCTCCCGGCCGCCCACCGCCGGCGAACCCGGCGACCCCGATCCGGGCGGCCCCGATCCGGGCGAGTGCGCGAACCCGGCGAGCCGGCGGCGCGGCGACGCGGCGGCCCGCCGCGAATGCCCGCGCCCGACCGCCTCGATCACCACGATCCCCCAGGACGGCCCCGGCGAGTCCCCGGACCCGTCCACGTCGGCCCAGCCGACGCCGACGGCCACGGGAAGCTCCTGACCGGGCCGGACGGGGGGCACGGGTGCCGGCCGGACCAACTGGCGGGCGGCCGGCACCCGCGTGCCCCCTACGCGCGGGTCAGCGTACGCGGGCCCGGGACGCCGAGGCGCCGCCGCGCGAGGACTCCCAGCCGGCGACCACGGCGGGATCGGCGGCGAGGGTCCGGGTCAGCGGGACCTTCACCGTCGTCGTGCCCCGGCGCGGCACGGCGGTGACCGCCGAGCCCGCCGTGCCCCGCGCGTCCCGTACGAACAGGTGGGCCTTGCCCGGCCCCGCCGCCCGGAACGTCACCGTGACCGCGTTCCCGGCCCGGACCGCCGTGACCACCTGCCCGGCGTCCGCCGCCGCGGGGCCGCCGGCCGGTGGCACGTTCACGCGGACCGCCTGCTCCAGCGACTGCGGCGAGTCCAGGCTGGACAGCGCCGTGTCCGGGATGACCGGTTCGGGGGCCGGCCGCTCGGTGCTCCGGTAGCCCGCCAGCGACGCCACGCCCCACCGGTACGGGTCGCCCTGCACGCCGCCCCACGTCGACCAGCCGATCCGGGTCTGCCCGGTCTTGTCCTGGGTGTCGGAGTCGTACACCAGGATGTTGAGCCCGAGGTGCTGCGGATCCACCGAGCCGGGCAGCAGCTCCAGCGGGATCGCGGCCTCCACCGTGTACTCACCGGGGGAGACCTTGGACGCGATCCGCATCCCGGTGGCCGGGCCCTGCCGGTTGTCCGCGTCGCGCAGCGCGCACGGCGGCCCCTCGGCGGTCACCGGCAGCACCGCCGCCTTGAACGTCGTGGAGGTGTTCTCCGACGTGCCGCGCGGGTCGAGCGCGATCTCCACCGCGTCCGTACGCCAGTGCCGCTTGCAGTCGGCGGCGGCCAGCCGGGTGCCGAGCACGTCGTCCTTGACCCGGACCGCGACGTACAGCGTGTCCTCGTGCCAGGCCAGCCGGGCCGTGGCCGAGCAGTCGGCCGCCGACGAGCACGCCGTGCCCTCCCACAGCCGGGAGACGTCGATCGCGGGCCCCGGGTAGCCGGAGTCGTCCCCGTCCACGTCGAGCGCGGCGCCGGCCTGCGGGATCGTGGCCGCCGGCACCAGCTCCAGCGCGGGCCGGTCGGTGACCACGCCGTCCACGGTGACGGTGTAGGCGTAGTCGCCGCCCTCGTTGGACGTCTTCAGCGCGGCGTCGGTGTTCGTGACCGTGAACGGCACCGTCGCCGACGCGCCCGGCGCCAGCTCGGGGTAGGCCGCCTCGGCCCGGTCGGCGGCGAAGCCCGCGGGCAGGTCCACGCGCACGGTGCCGGCGCGCGGCGCGTCGCCGACGTTCGTCACCACGACGCCGACCTGCCGCGAGCCGCCCGACGGCAGCGTCAGCACCGGCGTCACCAGGCCGCGCAGCTGCGGCACGCCGACGTCTGCGGTCCACTTCTCGTACTGGGCGACCTGCGGGAGGAGCTGCTGCCGGCCGCGTACGGCCGGGCTCGCCTCGACCTGCCGGTCGGTCCAGCCGCGGCCCCGCTCGGTGGTCAGCACCGCGCCGATCCGCGCCCGGCCCGCCGCCCCCGCCGCCGGCGTGACGGTGAACCGCGCCGTCGCCGCCCGCCCGGGGGTGATCCGGCCGAGGTCGCCGGAGCCGGAGGCGGTCCAGCCCTCGGGGAGGCGCAGCGCGGCCGACGAGCGGCCCAGCGGCTCGCGGGCGGTCACCGAGACCTCCACGGCGAACGGCGTCCCAGGCCGGACGTCGAACGCGCCGGTGCGCAGCGACAGCCCGGTGCCGAGCGGCACGGAGCCCGCCGGGCGGGTCAGCACGCCGTCCAGGATCGCCGTGGGCGCCGCCGCGGCCGTGGTGCCCGGCTCGGGGAACGGCACCCGCGCGTCCACCTGGGTGAAGAAGTCGCAGCCGAGCTGCGCGGGGTCGGCGGGAACGTCGGGGAAGACGGCCCAGCCCTGGGAGGCGTACACGCGCTGGGAGTCCCGCTCGATGGCCGCCCACGTCCGGCCGCCGCCGGAGGTGCGCCCGCTCCACACGCCGTACACGTTCTGCGCCGGGTTCGCCGGGCGGAAGGTCGCCCCGCAGGACGGCCCTGCCTGCGACGTGCCGCGCCCGCCGCCGGTCAGCAGCCGGGCCGGCGCGAACGGCTTCAGCCCCTCCCGCGTGAGCTGCTCGGGGAACGCCTTCGGGTCGGCCGCCGCGTAGAACGCCTCGATCGCCAGCCTGGCCGCCTGCTGGTGGTTGCCGTGGTTGCCGGGCGTCGGCGCCGGGTCCATGGTCAGCAGGATCTCCGGCCGGGTCTGCCGGACGACCCTGACGACCTTCTCCAGCGTGTCGCCGCCCCAGACCTGGTCGGTCAATGGGGCGCTCACCGTGTAGTAGAAGTCGACGTCGTCCAGGTTGAACACCTCGCGCACGCCGGCCCCGCCGACCGCCGCGCGCTCCTCGGCCTCGCGCAGCAGCCCCAGCGCGGGCCCCTCCTCGGGGCCGACGGCGTTGCCGCCGCCCTCGCCCCGCGTGACGGTGACCACGCCCGTGCGGACGCGGTGGTCCTCGTTCCACTGGCCGAGGGTGGACAGGCTGAACGCCTCGTCGTCGGGGTGCGCGCCGACGAACAGCGCGTCGAGGTCCACGGGCGCGGCCGGGGCGGCCGCCGCCTGGGCGGGCAGGGCGGCGGCTCCCGGGACGAGCAGCAGAAGGGCGGACAGGATCAATCGCATGGCGCCTCCGGAGGATCTACTCGCGAACCGCCCCTTGGAGCAGCCCGCGGACGAAGTGTCGCTGGAGGAACAGGTAGAAGATCACGACCGGCGTCGCCACGATCACCGACCCGGCCGCGAGCAGGGTGAAGCCCGAGGTGTGCTGGCCCTGGAAGAACGCCAGGCCGAGCGGCGCCGTACGCAGCGACTCGCTGGTCACCATGATCAGCGGGATGAGGAACTCGTTCCACGTCCACATGAAGACCAGCACCGTCAGCGTCACCACCGCCGGCCGCGCCGGCGGCACCAGCACCTGCCACAGGATCCGCCACGTCGAGGCCCCGTCGATGCGCGCCGCCTCCACGATCGCCCGGTTCGAGGCGCGGAAGTAGGCCCGCATCCAGAACGTGCCGAACGCCACCGAGAGCGCCACCTGCGGCAACGCCACCGACCAGAACGTGTCGATCAGCCCGAGCGAGCGCAGGTCGAAGTAGAGCGGCACCGCGACGGCCTCGCTCGGCATCATGATCCCGAGCATGAACAGGTAGAACAGCGCCGACTGCCCGCGAAAGCGCATCGTGCCGAAGGCGTACCCGCTCATGACCGACAGCACGACGCTGACCACCACGACGAACGCCGACACCGCGATGCTCGTGCGCAGGTACGTCCCGAACCGGCCCACCTCCCAGGCCGCCGCGAAGTTCGCCGCCCCCGCCGTCCCGCCGCTGTCGGACGGCCCCAGCGCCGCCCCCAGGATCGTCACGATCGGCAGCAGCGCGAACACCGCGAACACCGACAGGATGACGTAGTTGGCCACCCGCTCCCCGCGCGAGATCACGTGAGCCCCCTGTCGGCGAACCGGTTGATCCCGAACGAGATCACGAAGATGAGCAGCGCCAGCGTCACCCCGACGGCCGCCGCCGAGCCCACCTGGCCGAGCCCGAAGGCCCGGTGGTAGACCTCGTACGACGGCACCGTCGTGGACGTGCCGGGACCGCCGCGCGTCGTCACGTACACCAGGTCGAACGTGCGCAGCGCGGCGATCACCGTGAGCGTCAGGGCGACCGCGATCTCCCCGCGCACCGACGGCAGCGTCACGGCGAAGAACTCCCTGACCGCGCCGGCCCCGTCGAGGCGCGCGGCCTCGTACAGGTCGGGCGGCACCCGGCTCATGCCGGACAGCAGCAGCACGGTCACCAGCCCCGTCTCGACCCACGTGCCGACCACCCCGACGGCGGGCAGCGCGAAGGTGTAGTCGCCGAGCCAGCCCCGCGTCAGCGAGTCCAGCCCGAGCGCGCCGAGCAGGCCGTTGAGCGTGCCGTCGGGCGCGTAGACCCGCCGCCACGCCACCGCCACCACGACCATCGCCACCACCTGCGGCAGGAACACCACCGTGCGGAAGAAGCCGAGCCCGCGCACCTTGGCGTGGTTGAGCACCGCCGCCAGCGCCAGGCCGATGGCGAGCGGGATCAGCGCGTAGAACACGACGAGCACCAGCGCGTGCCCGAAGGCGGCGCGCAGCCCCTCGTCGGCCACGATGGCGGCGTAGTTGTCCAGGCCCGCCCACCTGCCCACGGACAGCCCGTCCCAGTCGTAGAGGGAGAACTGCACGGCCCGCCCGATCGGGAACAGCAGGAACGCCGCGTAGATCACGAACGCCGGCAGCAGGTAGAGGTAGGCGACGCGCCGGGGCTCGCCCGGAGGCCGCCCCGCCGCCCTCCGCCGTGCCATCAGTTGCTCTCGGCGAAGGTCTTGTAGTCCTTCTCCAGGGTGGCCAGGAACTCCTGCGGGCTCGCCTTCCCGGCGAGCAGGTCCTGCAGCGCCGCACCGAGCGTGTCGGCGAAGGTCGGGGTCGCGTAGTCGAGGTAGGGGACCAGCCCGTCCTTCTCCGTGACGGTGCCGAAGGCGGTGAAGACGTCCTGCTGCGGCCCCGCCTTGACGCTCTGCTCCCCGGTCTCGGCGACCGGCAGGTTGCCGGTCGAGGTGAGCACCTTCATGGCGTCCGCGCTGGTGATGAAGTCGACGTACGCGGCCGCCGCGTCCGGGTGGGGGCTCTTGGCGGTGATGGCGAACGGCAGCCCGGTGCCTCCCGTCGCGACCGGCGCGGCGTCGGCGGTGACGCCCGGCGGCAGCATGAAGCCGAGGTCGTCGCCGAGCGCCTTCTCCAGGTCGGCGAGCAGCCAGGTGCCCGCGACGAGGAAGACGCCCTCGCCCTTGCCGAACGCCTGCCAGGCGGGGTCGTAGCCCTGGCCGTTGAAGCCCTTGGCGAAGTAGCCCTTGTCGACCCAGCCGACGAGCTGCTCGGCGGCGGCGGTGTTCTCGGGCGTGGTCCAGGAGGCGCCCTTGCGGCCGAAGGCGAGCGCGGAGATCTGCTCCGCCGGCACGTGCCGGCCCTGGACGGTGCCGAAGACGTGGATGGCGGGCCACTTGTCGAGGTTGCCGAGCTGCAGGGGCACCTCGCCGGCGGTCTTGGCGGTGCCGAGCGCGGTCTCGAAGTCGGCCCACGTCTTCGGCGGCTGCAGCCCGAGCTTGGTGAGCTTGGCCTTGTTGTAGAAGACGCCGACGACCTCGCCGACCTGGGGGAGGCCGTACAGGTTGCCCTCGCCGAAGAGCTTGCCGTCGGCGCTGTAGCGGGAGTAGCGCAGGACGGACTCGGGGTAGCGCTGCTTCCAGCCGTAGGCGTCGGCGTAGGCGTCGAGCGGGAGGAGCTGGCCGGCCTTGACGAACGCGCCCATGGAGGAGCGGCCGTTGTTGGCCTCGACGACGTCCGGGGGCTCGTTGCCGCTGAGGGCGAGGCGGAGGGTGGTGTTGAGGTCGTCGAAGGAGCGGGACACCCGGTTGAGCTTGATGTTGGGGTATTTGGCCTGGAAGGCGTCGTTGAGCTGCTTCATCTGCGCCGCCTGCCCGCCGCGGACCTCCTGGTCCCACACGGTGAGCGTGACGTCGCCGAGGGCGGCGGCGTCGGTGCGCACGGCGGACGGGGCCGCCGGGCTCTGCGGGGCGGGCGGCGCGGAGGATCCGGGTGCGCACGCGGTCAGGGCGAGGGCGGCGGCGGCGAGCAGTGCGATCGCCGGGGTGCGGCCCGTCCGTCGCGCCGTCCGTCGCGTCGTGGACGTCATGGTTACTCCTTCTGCGCGGGCACGCGGGAGGTGCCGGGGTCCCCGTCGTCGTGCGCGGGGCCACCCCCGTGCGAGTCGTCCCGCGGACCCTCTTTCCTGGATCCGGCGTCCGTCACCGGGGTGGCCTCGCCGCCCGGCTGGGGCTGGGGGGCGACGCCGACGTCGGCGTAGCGGGCGATGGTGGCGGCGGCGCGGCGTACCGCGCCGACCGGGTCGGTGGGCACCAGCCGGTCCAGGAAGGCGTAGCGGCGGGCGAGTGAGCTGCCGTAGGCGCCGCTGTGGGGGGCCGTGGCGCGTACCTCGTGCCACCAGTCGGCGATGTCGCCCCAGCCGGGGGCGGCGAGCGAGCCGCCGAACTGCTGCACGGCGAGGGCCGCGCACACCTGGGCGAAGGCGACGCGGTCGGTGAGCGGCCAGCCGCAGAGGGTGCCGAGCACGAAGCCCGCGCCGAACACGTCGCCGGCGCCCGTGGGGTCGAGCGCGTTGACCCGCGGCGCGGGCACGAACGCCTCCTCGCCGGTGGTGGAGTCGATGGCCATCGCGCCGTTGGCGCCGTCGGTCACCACGGCGACCGGCACGTGGTCGGCGATGGCGTAGAGCGCGTCGCGCGGGGTGTCGGTGCGGGTGTAGGCCATGGCCTCGACGGCGTTCGGCATGAAGGTGTGGCAGATCGACAGCTGCTCCAGCACCCCGGAGGACCAGGAGCCGGACGGGTCCCAGCCGACGTCGGCGAAGATCAGCGCGCCGTCGCGGTGCGCCAGCTCGGCCCAGTTGCACGCGCTGCCGGGGGTGCCGAGCGGCTCGTCCTCGGAGAGGGTGACGATCACGGCCTTGGAGCGGGGCGGCTTGCCGATCATCTCGGAGGCGGACATGGGGGAGGGGTGGCCGTGGGTCACCATGCTGCGGTCGCGGTCGACGGCCATGGAGACGGTGACCGGCGAGTGCCAGTGCTCGAAGCGGCGCGACCTCGACAGGTCGACCGACTCCTGCTCCTCCAGCGTGCGCCAGCAGAAGTCGCCGTAGTCGTCGTCGCCGAAGGCCGCGGCCAGGGAGGTGCGCAGGCCGAGGCGGCTGGTGGCGATGGCGAGGTTGGCGATGCCGCCGGGGCACGAGCCCATGCCGTCGGCCCAGATCTCGGTGCCGGCGGCGGGCATGGCGGGCAGCCCGGTGAAGATGATGTCCAGGAAGACCGTGCCCGCCAGGAACACGTCGAACTGCGGGCTGCCGGGGGTGCGTTCGCCGGCGAGAGGGTCGTACGCCTGAACAGTCACGGGAATGAGGCCTCCTCGACACGCCGCGATGTGCGCAATCTTGCACGTTTACGCGCACACTTCAAGCCCTCCGTGCGAACGATGACACCAAATGCGTACGAAATGCTTACTTGGTGCTTACTGTTGGGCGGAAATGACTGATAAGGTGACGCCGTGCTTCAGCGCCTCCGGCATGCCGAGATCATGCGCCGCGTCCGGCTCTCAGGCGCCACCAGCGTCCGCGATCTCGCCAGCCAGCTCGGCGTGAGCCCGTCCACCATCCGCAGGGACCTCGAGGTGCTCGACCGCGACGGCACGCTGCGCCGCGTCCGCGGCGGCGCTCTCCCCAGCCTGGACGCCGACGCCGACCGGCCCTTCGCCGAGGTCGCCGAGGTCGACGGGCAGGACAAGGAGGCCGTGGCGGCACGCGCGGCCGAGCTGGTCCGCGACGGCGACGTGGTGCTGCTCGACATCGGCACCACCACCGCGTGCCTCGCCCGGCGGCTGCGCGGGCGGCGCGTCACGGTCGTCACCTCCAGCCTCGCCGTGCTCGACGCGCTCCGCTGCGACCCCGAGGTCGAGCTGCTGCTGCTCGGCGGCATGGTCCGGCGTCCCTACCACTCGCTGGTCGGGGTGCTCACCGAGGCCGCGCTGAAGCAGGTGGTGGCCGACCGGGTGTTCCTGGGCGCCAGCGGCGTGCGCCCCGACGGGCAGCTCGTCGACACCACGCTCGCCGAGGTGCCGCTCAAGCGGGCTATGATCGCCGCGGCGGGGCAGGTGCTGCTGCTGGTCGACCGGCACAAGTTCCCCGGGACGGGCGCCCTGCGCGTGTGCGGGCCCGAGGACGTCGACGTGGTCGTCACGAACGCCGGGGCCGATCCGGCCACGCTGCGCAGCCTGACGGCCGCGGGCGCCGAGGTGCTGCTCGCTTGAGGGTGAGGGAGTTCGTATGAGACTGGCCGTGATCGGGGGCGGCGGCTTCCGCGTGCCGCTCGTGTACGGCGCGCTGCTGCGCGACCGGGCCAAGCCGCGGGTCGAGGAGATCGTGCTCCACGACGTCTCCGCCGACCGGCTGGCGGTCGTCGCCCACGTGCTGCGTCAGCTCGCCGCAGGGCACGACGACCCGCCCGCGGTGCGCGTCACCACCTCGCTCGACGAGGCGCTGCGCGGGGCCGACTTCGTCTTCTCCGCGATGCGGGTCGGCGGCCTGGCCGGACGCACCGCGGACGAGCGGGTCGCGCTGGAGCTGGGGCTGCTCGGCCAGGAGACCACCGGTCCCGGCGGCATCGCCTACGGCCTGCGCACCGTGCCGGTCGCCGTGCGGATGGCCGAGCGGGTCGCCGAGCTGGCGCCGCGCGCCTGGGTCATCAACTTCACCAACCCGGCCGGCATGATCACCGAGGCGATGCGGACCGTGCTCGGCGACCGGGTGATCGGCATCTGCGACTCGCCGATCGGCCTGATCCGCCGCGCCGCCGCCGCGCTCGGGCTCGACCCGGCCCGCGTGGAGCCCGACTACGTGGGGCTCAACCACCTGGGCTGGCTGCGCGGGCTCGGCCACGACGGCCAGGACGTGCTGCCCGGCCTGCTCGCCGACGAGACGGCGCTGCGCCAGGTCGAGGAGGCCCGGCTGTTCGGGCCCGGCTGGGTGCGCACGCTCGGCGCCCTGCCGAACGAATACCTCTATTACTACTACTTCACCCGCGAGGCGATCGCCGCCAGCCGGGGCCGCACCCGGGGCGAGAGCCTGCTGGACGGGCAGGAGGCCTTCTACGCCGCCGTCCAGGCCGATCCCGGTCAGGCGCTGGCCGAGTGGCGGCGGGCGCGCAGGGAGCGCGACGAGTCGTACATGGCCGACGTCCGCGACACGGCCGAGGCGGGCGAGCGCGATGCGGCCGACCTGGAGGCGGGCGGCTACGAGGGCATCGCGCTCGCGCTGATGGCCGCGCTGTCGCGCGGCGAGCCGGCCACGATGATCCTCAACGTGCGCAACGGCTCGGCCGTCCCCGGCCTGCCCGCCGAGGCGGTCGTGGAGGTCCCGTGCGCGGTGGGCGGCGCGGGCGTGCGCCCGCTGGCCACCCGCCCGCTGCCGGGCCGCTTCCTGGGGCTGTTGCAGCAGGTGAAGGCGGTCGAGCAGACCGCCATCGAGGCAGCGCTGAGCGGGTCGGCCGAGCTGGCCGTGGCGGCGTTCGCCCTGCACCCGCTGGTCGACTCGGTCTCCACGGCCCGCGCCCTGCTCGACGGCTACCGCGCCCGCGTCCCGGAGCTGGCGCGGGTCGTGCCGGGCGCGGTCTGAGCCCCGGATTCTGTCGGTCCCGCCGCGCATACTGGCCTTCGGCATCGCTCCGAGGGAGGCGCCATGGCGAGAGGCTCTCGAAAGCGCACCGGCGGCCGGAGCGCCGGGCGGCGGGCCACCGCGGCCTCCCGGCGGCGGGAGGCTGCGAGGTCCCGGCAGCCGCGGGGCGCCGCGACCTCCCGGCGGCGGCGGGATGTCGCGGCCTTCCGGCGGTCGGGTGGCGCTGGGGCCCTCCGGCGGTGGTGGGGTGCCGCGGCCCTCCGGCGGTGGTGGGGTGCCGCGGCCTTTCGGCGGCGGCGGCGGAACGCCGCGGCGGTGACGGTCGCGGCGGCCGGTGGCGGAGTGGTCTGGTTCGCGGCCGAGCACCCTGGGTGGGCGGCGGGCATCGCGGGCCTGCTCGTGGTGCTGTTCGTCGGCGGGCTGATCCTGCGGCACCGCGCGATCGAGGCGGGACGGCGGCGGTTCCTCGCCGCCAACGCCGAGCTGGAGAAGGTCGATCTGATGTCGGGCCCGGAGTTCGAGCACCTGGTCGCCGAGCGGATGATCGCCGAGGGGTTCCGCCAGGTCCGCGAGTGCGGCGGCAGAGGCGACTTCGGGGTGGACATCACGGCCGTCGCCCCCGGTCACGGCCGTTACGCCGTCCAGTGCAAGCGCTACGTCGGGTCGGTGGGCGCGCCGGAGGTGCGCAACTTCCTGGGCGCGCTCGCCAACACCTTCGCCGGGCACACCGGCGTGCTCGTCACCTCCGGCCGCCTCACCCGGCAGGCCAGGGAGGAGGCGCTGGGCGCGCGGGAGCCACTGATCCTGGTCGAGCGCGACCGGCTGGCCGACTGGCTGGTCGGCGCGGCGCCGCTGCTCCCGGCGCGGCGGGCGCGCCGCCCCGGCCCGCTGGCCGGCGAGGAGGCCATCTGACGTGCGGAAGGACATGGGTGGGCCGCGCCGGTGCTGGGGGGACCGGCGCGGCCCGTTTCGCCGGGGAACCGTCCCATGCCCTGGAGGTGGCCGGCGAGATCAGGGGTGCCCTAGTGGCCGAACTGCTCCTCCTCGGTCGAGCCCTTGAGCGCGGTGGTCGAGGAGTCGGGCGCCACGGCGGTGCTGACCAGGTCGAAGTAGCCGGTGCCCACCTCGCGCTGGTGCCGGGTGGCGGTGTAGCCGCGCCGCTCGGCGGCGAACTCGCGCTCCTGGAGCTCGACGTAGGCCGTCATGCCGTCGTTGGCGTACCCCTGGGCGAGGTCGAACATCGAGTAGTTCAGCGAGTGGAAGCCGGCGAGGGTGATGAACTGGAACTTGTACCCCATGTGGCCCAGCTCGCGCTGGAACTTGGCGATGGTCGAGTCGTCCAGGTGCTTCTTCCAGTTGAACGACGGCGAGCAGTTGTAGGCGAGCATCTGGTCGGGGTGCTCGGCCTTGATCGCCTCGGCGAACTCGCGGGCCACGTCCAGGTCGGGCGTGCCGGTCTCCATCCAGAGCAGGTCCGAGTACGGCGCGTACGCCAGGCCGCGCGCGATGCACGCCCGGATGCCGTTGCGGACCCGGTAGAAGCCCTCGGCGGTGCGCTCGCCGGTGGTGAACTCCTGGTCGCGCGGGTCCACGTCGCTGGTCAGGAGCGTCGCGGCCTGGGCGTCGGTCCGCGCGATGACCAGTGAGGGGACGCCGCAGACGTCGGCGGCGAGGCGGGCGGCGTTGAGCGTCTTGATGTGCTGCCCGGTCGGGATCAGCACCTTGCCGCCCAGGTGGCCGCACTTCTTCTCGGAGGCGAGCTGGTCCTCCCAGTGCACGCCCGCGGCGCCGGCCGCGATCATGCCCTTCATCAGCTCGAACGCGTTGAGCACGCCGCCGAAGCCGGCCTCGGCGTCGGCGACGATGGGCGCGAGCCAGTGCGGGGCCTCGACGCCCTCCGACCAGGTGATCTGGTCGGCGCGCAGCAGCGCGTTGTTGATGCGGCGCACGACGGCCGGCACGGAGTTGGCCGGGTACAGACTCTGGTCGGGGTACGTCTGCCCGCCGAGGTTCGCGTCCGCGGCGACCTGCCAGCCGGACAGGTAGATCGCCTTGAGGCCCGCCTTCACCTGCTGCACGGCCTGGTTGCCGGTCAGGGCGCCGAGCGCGTGGACGTAGTCCTCGGTGTGCAGGAGCTGCCACAGCCGCTCGGCGCCGAGCCGCGCCAGCGTGTGCTCCTCCTGGACGCTGCCGCGCAGCCGGATGACGTCCTCGGCGCTGTAGGTGCGCTCGATGCCCTCCCAGCGAGGGTCGTTGTCCCATTCGTCCTGCAGCTGCTGAGCAGCTCCCTTGAGGCGATCGATCATGGTCACTCCTTTTTCGTCCCCTGGGTGCCTGTGCCGAGTGTGTGCCCGGGAGGACACCGGCCAACAGGCGCAGTAGAGCAGAAGAATCGTGAAATTTTCCTCCTTGTCCATTACTGGCGGGTATTCAGTAGGGAAGAATTCGCGAGTTTTACCGTTGGCCTAGACCAATCCTGGGCGCGCTCGGACCGTCCTGTCCCGGCTGCCCGATGGGCTAGAAGATGAGCAGATTTTCTGTCTAAGATGCGTACATGGCCTCGTTGCTGGGCGAAGAACCGCTGTCTTTGACGCAGGAGCTCGATCTCATCGCGTTTGGCCAGCGCCTGCGTCACCTGCGCAAACAGCGCGGCCTGACGCTGTCGGACCTCGGTTCCCGGGTCAACCGCGCACCCAGTCAGCTCTCCCTGCTGGAGAACGGCAAACGTGAGCCGAAGCTCTCCTTGCTCAAATCGCTGGCCTCAGCGCTGGGCGTGCCCGTCGAGGAGCTGCTGCGCCGCCAGCCGCCCAACCGCCGCGCCCAGCTGGAGATCGCCCTGGAGGAGGCCCAGCGCGACCCCCTGTACGCGGGGCTCGGCCTGCCCCGGCTGAAGGTCTCCGCCCGCGTGCCCAACGACGTCCTGGAGCACGTGCTCGGCCTGTACGGCGAGCTGCGCGCCCGCCAGGCCCGCGGCACCGCCACCCCGGAGGAGGCCCGGGTGGCCAACGCCGAGCTGCGCCGCCGTCAGCGCGAGGTCGGCAACTACTTCCCCGAGATCGAGCAGGCCGCCGCCGAGGCCCTGGACGCCGTCGGCTACCGCAGCGGCGCGCTGTCGCAGAGCACGATCCAGAGCCTGGTCACGCACTTCGGCTACACCGTGCACACGGCCCAGGATCTGCCGCGATCGGTGCGTTCCATCACCGACATGCGCAACCGCCGCATCTACGTCAAACACGAGCAGCTCGGCATGCACACCCCGCGCACGATCCTGCTCCAGACGCTCGGCCACCTGGCCCTCGGCCACGACAAGCCCCGCGACTTCGCCGACTTCCTGCGCCAGCGCACCGAGGCCAACTACTTCGCCGCCGCCGTGCTGGTGCCCGAGCGGGCCGCCGCGCTCTACCTCCAGGAGGCCAAGTCCGACCGGGCGCTGTCGGTCGAGGACCTGCGGGACGTCTTCGCGGTGTCGTACGAGATGGCCGCCCACCGCTTCACCAACCTCGCCACGCACCACCTCGGCCTCGTCTGCCACTTCGTGCGCAACGACGCGGGCGGCACCATCTACAAGGCGTACGAGAACGACGGCATCGTCTTCCCCGCCGACGAGCAGGGCGCGATCGAGGGGCAGCGGATGTGCCTGCAGTGGTCGGGGCGGCAGGTGTTCCTGTCGCCGGACCGCTTCTCGGTCTACTACCAGTACTCCGACTCGCCGACCGGCACGTACTTCTGCGTCGCGCACGTGGACCCGTCGCGCGAGCGGGACTTCGCGATCACGCTCGGGGTGCCGTACAAGGAGTCGCGGTGGTTCCGGGGGCGCGAGACCACCCACCGCACCAAGTCCGACTGCCCGAACGGCGAGTGCTGCCGGCGCCCGCCCGCCGAGCTGGCCGAGCGCTGGGAGGGCTACGCCTGGCCGTCGGCCCGCGCCAACTCCCACGTCCTCGCCGCGCTGCCGCCGGGGTCGTTCCCGGGCGTGGACGAGGCGGACGTCTACACCTTCCTGGAGCGCCACGCAAATGGTACATAACCCGACATAACGGGTATCGGGGGGTGGGGAGGAGGTGGTCGGAGGATGCTGCCCGAAGTGCGCGGATGGCTGCGGCGCCGTACGTCGTCGGCCCGCGACTGGCCCGTCCGGGACCTGCTGGCCGCCAAGGGGACGACGACCGTCAGCGTGGTGCTCCCGGCCCGCGACGAACGCGCGACCGTCGGCGAGATCGTCGGGATCCTGCGCCGCGAACTGGACGGCCTCCTGGACGAGGTCGTCGTCATCGACTCCCGCTCCCGTGACGACACCGCCCGCGTCGCCGCGCGGGCGGGCGCCCGCGTGCACGCCCAGGACGACATCCTGCCCCACCTGCGCCCGCTCGACGGCAAGGGCGAGGCGCTGTGGAAGTCGCTCGCGGTCACCCGGGGCGACGTCGTGGTCTTCGCCGACGCCGACATCAGGCACTTCCGGGCCTCGCTCGTCGGCGGCGTGCTCGGCCCGCTGCTCACCGATCCGACCCTCGCCTACGTCAAGGGCTGCTACGACCGCCCGCTCGACGGCGCGCCGAACGGCGGCGGCCGGGTCACCGAGCTGGTGGCCCGCCCGCTCATCAACCTGCACTGGCCCGAGCTGGCCGGGTTCGTCCAGCCGCTGGCGGGCGAGTACGCCGGTCGTCGCTCCGTACTGGAGCGGGTGCCCTTCCTGACCGGCTACGGCGTCGAGCTCGGCCTGCTCATCGACCTGCTCGACCTGGCGGGGCTGGACGCCTTCGCCCAGGTGGACCTGGGCTCGCGCGAGCACGCGCCGCAGTCGACCGAAGCCCTGGGGGCGATGTCCTGCCAGATCATGCTGGCCGCCTGGTCCCGCCTGCGGCGCCAGGGCAAGATCCAGGCCTGGCACGAGCCGTCCTGCCTGCTGGCCCAGTTCCGGCGCGGGCTGACCGGCCACGACGTGACCAGCCGGGACATCGCCATCGCCGAACGCCCGCCCATGCTCACCCTTCCCGGCCGCCTTCCTGCCGGGGCCTACTGACCGGTAAGGTGTTACCACTGGTAACCCCCGGCAGCGGGGTCGGAAGGGGAGTGTGCGGCCCATGAGCGGGTTCTGCCCGGAGCTCAGCGACGACGTCAAGCAGGTACGCGACTGGGTGCACGAGTTCGCCCGCGACGTGATCCGCCCCGCGGGCGCCGACTGGGACGAGCGCGAGGAGACCCCCTGGCCGGTCATCCAGGAGGCCGCCAAGGCCGGCCTGTACTCCCTCGACTTCTTCGCCACCCAGTGGTTCGAGGAGAGCGGCCTCGGCCTGCCGGTCGCGTTCGAGGAGATCTTCTGGGGCGACGCCGGCATCGGCCTGTCCATCGTCGGCACCGGCCTGGCCGCCGCCGCCCTGTCCGCCAACGGCACCCCCGAGCAGATGGGGGAGTGGCTGCCGCAGATGTTCGGCACCGAGAACGACGTCAAGCTCGGCGCCTTCTGCGCCTCCGAGCCCGACGCCGGCTCCGACGTCGGCGCCATCCGCACCCGCGCCGTCCGCGACGGCGGCGACTGGATACTGAACGGCGTCAAGACCTGGGCCACGAACGGCGGCATCGCCAACGTCCACATCGTCGTCGCTGCGGTCGATCCCGCGCTCGGCACCCGCGGCCAGGCGTCCTTCATCATCCCGCCCGGCACGCCCGGCCTGTCCATGGGGCAGAAGTTCCGCAAGCACGGCATCCGCGCCTCGCACACCGCCGAGGTCGTCCTCGACGACGTCCGCGTACCCGGCTCCTGCCTGCTCGGCGGCGAGGAGAAGCTGGAGGCCCGGCTGGCCCGCGTCCGCAACGGCGAGCGCGCCGGCGAGCAGGCCGCGCTGCGCACCTTCGAGACCACCCGCCCGGCCGTGGCCGCCATGGCCGTCGGCATCGCCCGCGCCGCCTTCGAGTACGCCCGCGACTACGCCCGCGAGCGCGAGCAGTTCGGCCGCCGCATCGCCGAGAACCAGGCCGTCGCCTTCCTCCTCGCCGACATGGCCACCCGCGTCGACATCGCCCGCTTCATGACCTGGCGCGCCGCCTGGATGGCCCGCAACGGCCGGCGGTTCGAGCAGGCGGAGGGCTCGATGTCCAAACTCGTGGCCAGCGAGACGGCGGTGTGGGTGACGGAGCAGGCGATCCAGATCCTGGGCGGGGCCGGCTACACCCGCGAGCACCCGGTGGAGCGCTTCCACCGCGACGCCAAGATCTTCACCATCTTCGAGGGCACGTCGGAGATCCAACGCCTGATCATCGGCCGCGCCGTCACCGGCCTCCCGGTCCGGTGAACTCACCCTGCTCGATGCTCGGCGGTAGCTGCTGGGTGGAGAGCGCGGAGGGCCTCTGTTTCCCCAGAACCGTCCGCGCTCTCCCCTATGGGGAAGGCCGGGCTAGTCGATCACGACTAGTGGCCGGATCAGCGGCAGTGGTGCGGCGACGTGTCGCAGTCGATGGGGTCGAGGTCGGGATAGATCGACGAAACACCTCCGCCGTCAGAGGTCGCGGCCGCTGCGGGACCGGCACTGATGAGCTGCGCGGCACCGATGGTGAAGAACGCGGCCATGATCATTGCAGCCGTACGCTTCTTGTTCATATGGAACATCTCCTTGTGTCGTCGGACACGAGCAATGATCTTCAGCGCCCTTGGTGATCTCTTGGCGAGGTCTTGGTGATCAGTTGGCATACGCGTGCCCCTGCCTCTCGGTACCTCGGAATGGCAGTGGACGGAGGGCGGTGGGCTCATGCCGTCGGTCCTGGGCGGGAACTGCGGCACGCACGGCTTTCGGGTCGGCCTTCTGGCGCTCTTGCTGACGACACCCCTCGTTCCTCGCCTCCCTCCTGGCCAAGCACGAGGTGCACTGCGAGCCTTTTGCGACTTGGTCGCGTTCATGCGGACGCTGCGGGACCAGCCTCGGGCGCTGCAGCGCGCCATCCAACTCCCGCCGAGCACAAGTCAGCCAAGCCGGGCGACGCCACGGCGAGAAAGAGAGGTCGCACCAAAAGTGGTGCGGGCCGACTTCCCGCTTGGACAAGTGGGCGTTGAGTCGGTCGTGGCCACGCTGGTGCAAGGGCGGCGACGAGATTGTCCTGGTCGCTCAGGACCCCGAACATGATTGAGTTGGGCGGGTTGGTGACGTTATGGACGCATTTCCGCGAGAACGCGTGCGCGGTGCGGACGTAGACGTCCGGTGCGGCCTGCCAGATGGGGCTCCCGCAGGACACGTCGCTGCTCCCGGCGACGCCGGGCGTCTCCCTACGGTTTGCAGGAGACCCTGCTGATGTCTGACGGGGCGGGCTTGAATCTGGTCTCGAAATCTTCCGGATATGCGTCCACGGCGCTCGTCAGGTGGGCCTTGAAATCGGTCGTCCACTGCTTCTTGACATAGTCGATGATGATGGTGGTGATCGCTTCACAGTCTGCTCCATGACCTCTTTCCATCGCGATGCCGTATTGCTGGATGGTGCCGAACGCGCCAGGAAAGATGATCTTGTATTTGCCGGGGCGGGCCTGCATGAAGCCGTGCAATATGATCTCGTCGTCGAACACGGCGTCGGCTAGCTTGTTCTCCAGTTTGTCCACGCACGCGTTGGTGGTGGGGGCGGGGTTGTCCAAGTTCGCGTCCTGGATCGTGACCTTGTGGCCGGTGGTGTCCTCGACGGCGCACACGACTTTTCCGGCGAGGTCCTCTCGGGTGTTCATTCTGTTGTCATCTGCTCTGACGAGCAGGGCTTGCGGGGTGGTCATGTAAGGGCCGGCGAAGTCGATGCCGTCGGCTTTGCGGTCGCTGGTGATGGAGAAGGTCGCGATGACGAGTTCGGCGTGCCCGTCCTTGAGGCTGGCGGCGCGATTGGCCACGGTGAGGATGGTGGCCGCGGTCGCCCGGCGGCTCGCCGGATCTTCGAGTGCCTTCATGACCTGGATGTCGAAGCCGCTCAGTTTCCCCGATGCGCCGCCGACGGCGAATCCCGGTGAGTCGTTCGTCACGCCTACCGCGATCGTCCCGGAGAGGAGCGAGGCGCCTTTTCCCGAGGACGGCGGGCACGTCAATCCGGAGCTGCACGCGAGCAGGGTCGACAGTGTCATGGCCGCGGCGAGCAGCCTGTAAATCCTACGCATGACCGGCTGATCCTCTTCAATCATTCGACAGGGTGACTTTGAGGACGGACAGATCGACCGCACAGTTGGCGTCTTTGGCTTTGTTGATCACGACTACTTCGAGGGAGAGTTTTTCTGCGCCCGGCCTTATGTCCACCTGGAACTCTTCTCCGGGCAGGGTACGAATGGTCGGGCCCGGGTTCTTGGCGATGAGCGGCGTCACTTGGAGCTCGGTGCTGATGCGGCATGTTCCCAGCTCCGGTCGATGGTCCGACGTCTGTAAGGTGATCAGTGCCTTCTTTCGCCAGGGCTTGACCGTGATCTCGACGGTCGCGTGCCCTTGCTCGGGCAGCAGGCCTTTCACGTTGTCGAGGCGTATTTGTGCGGTCGCGTCGACCGACTGGTTCTCGTGGACATAGGTGCTCACGTAAGTGATCGCACCGACGATC
Source organism: Nonomuraea bangladeshensis (assembly GCF_039529455.1). NCBI lineage: Bacteria > Bacillati > Actinomycetota > Actinomycetes > Streptosporangiales > Streptosporangiaceae > Nonomuraea > Nonomuraea bangladeshensis. Next base: position 67,422 of record NZ_BAAAMV010000020.1, on the reverse strand, counting down.
GCGTTGAGTGCGAACAGCGCGGCGATCACCGGCCATCTGGTGATCGTGATGATCCATTGAGCCGGCCCGGGTTGTGCGTCCTGCGGTTTCGATCTGGCTATCCAGGCGGCGATGACGGTTCCCCCGAAGGAGAGAGCCGCGGTGGCCAGACCCGTGAGGACCTGGTCCGATCTCACATAAGTAACAGTGAGAACTGTGGCCCCTATGGCCCCTACGCAGAGGAGCGTGGCGCGCAAAGGGATGTGGTCCTTCTTTGCGCGCCTATGGGTTGTCAACGAAACCTCTCCTGCTGGTGGGAGAATCTGACGCTGCACGCCCAGTGTCCGGTCTGTTGATCTCTGTCGCCGAGAGTACGAATATTAAACAGTGCAGATATTTGACCCGCAAGTGGATTCCTGATAGCTGCGGGTTTGGCCGCTTTGCTCAGCAATTCGCGCCGATTCGGCCGATCGAGCCGAAATGTGGCTATTTTTTGGTCCGTAACGAGGGGCGACGATGTTATCCGTGAATGGCGACAATGCGTAGTATTATTGTTACAGATAGTGGCAACGATCGATAAGGACGACATCGCCATGCCCTTCGACGACTTCGATCGATCCCGGCAGCGTGGGCTGGATGATCATCTCCGGCGCATCCGGCAGTCCGACGACGACTCGCGCAGAAGGCGTGAGAGCTGGGACCGGCACGTGAGCAGGCAGAACTCCTCGGAAGGGATGAGCGGGGTGGAGATCGTCCTCTGCGTCGTCGCCGTCATCGTCCTGCTGATCATCATGGCGAGCCGCTGAGCGCTCGGCCGTGTGAGTGGTGGTGGCGGAGCCGGCTCAGGAGAACCAGTTGGCGCCCAACTCCTGGATGGTCCTGCTGCCCTTGGGCACCAGCAGGGCCTCGCTCAGCACCTGGTGGACGCTCTTGTCGTTGTTCAGCAGGGCGAACAGGAGGAACGAGCCGCCGTCCGCGGTCCGGAAGCCGAAGATCGAGCCGTGGCGGGCGAAGCGGACGTACAGCCCCTTGTAGACGGCGGGGAACGCCTTGCGGCTGAAGCTGTCCTTGGCCAGGCGGTAGCCGGAGGCGCCCTCCTTCTTCTCGTGGTTCCAGAAGTTCTGGTACTCCTTCGCCACGGCGGCGGCCAGGTCGTCGTCCATGTCCGTGACGTGGCCGTCGGCGTCGAGCAGCGGTTTCGGCATTTTCTGGCCCCAGTGGACCGGGGTGGAGACGACCAGCCGGAACGCGTGCCCGGGTGAGCGGAAGAACGCGAGCACGTGCGGGCGGGCGTGGCCCTTGGTGTCCTTGTAGGTGGCCTGCGCGATGAACCAGTCGCCGATCGACGGCTGCTTCTCCGGCCGGGGCAGGTAGATCACCGGGTTGCCGGTCAGGACGATCCGCTTGTGGCCCGGTTCGCGGCCGCGCTCCTCGTGGCTGCGTTCGAGCACGCCCTCGTGCAGGGCCCCCTCGACGAACAGCGCGTCGAGGAGGTCGTTCTTCCACCACCACTTGGGCTTCTTGAGCGTCGCGTTGTACGCCCTCACCCAGGTGCGCAGGGCCCGCGCCGCCTCCGAGGAGGTCAGCGCCGCGCGGGTCGCGGAGGGAGTGGGGGTGGGGGTGGGGGTGGCCGATGGTGTGACGGGCGGAGTGGCCGCCGATGAGGTGGCCGGGGCAGGTGGGGAGTCGCCGGAGGGCCAGGTGATGCGTCCGGGGACGGCGGCGCAGCCGGCCAGGCTTCCGACCAGGGCTGCGATCAGCAGCGTTCCACGCACCGGTATCGACCCTTCGAGAGTGGAGCAAAGGCATGACCGAAAGAGAATTTATCGGACATCCGGCATCGGCCGGCCACTCTGTTCGACAGGAGAGTCAGGCGGTGCGGTCAAGGGGCGGCGTTCCACCAGGGGGACCGGCTGAAGGGGCCGGAGCAGCGCCCGTCGCCGCCGCGCCGTACGTGGCCGGCGTCCCACGCGGACCGCAGGTGGGCGGCGGCGTCCCGTACGGCGAGGGGCAGGGCGGCGAGGGAGAGAGCGGCAGGGGGCGGGCCGGCGTGAGGCGGGGTGGCGTGCGGCGGCGGGGTGGTGGGAGGCGGCGGGGTGGTGGGAGGCCGGGGGCCGCACGCGCCGGGCGCGCTGTAGAAGCCGGGCGTGCCGGGCGTGTCGGGCGGGCCGGAGGGTGGGCGTTCCCGGGCCGCTGGCGGTGACTGGACGGTGCGGGTGGCGGTGAGGAGTGTGTGTTCGGCCGTGTTCAGGTCCAGTGCCTCGCTGAGGAGTCGTAGCGACGCCGTACGCGGCCGGTGTGGATCGCCGCGCTCCAGCCGGCGGATGGTGCGGACGCTCAGGCCCGCCTTCTCGGCCAGTTGTTCCTGGGTGAGCAGGGCGCGTTCCCGCCAGCGCCGTAACAGCGTCCCGAGGGTGTGCTCGTCGTTTCCGTCCATGGCCTGTCCGCCTTCCGAAGCGGTTCCCGGTCCGGACATCGTCTCCGGCTCGGGCCGGGGCGGCGTCCGCCCGTGAGCGGCCGCCGCCGTACTCCCCCCGGTGTACGGTTGACGGGCCTACGGTGAGTCCGGCAGGGCGTGGTCCTCGTCGAAGATGTCACCGGCCGAGATCACGATGAGTGGGTCCGGGGTGCCGACGACCTCGCGGTCCTTGCCCTCGTAGTCGAAGAGGCTGAGCACGTACCGCATGGCCTCCAGCCGGGCGCGTTTCTTGTCGTTGCTCTTGATGACCGTCCACGGGGCGCGCTCGGTGTCGGTGTGCAGGAACATGTCCTCCTTCGCCCGGGTGTAGTCGTCCCACTTGTGCAGCGAGGCGAGGTCCATCGACGACAGTTTCCACTGCCTGACCGGGTCCACCTGCCGGATGATGAAGCGGGTGCGCTGCTCGGCCCGCGACACCGAGAACCACAGCTTGACCAGGTGCAGCCCCGACTCCACCAGCAGGTCCTCCAGTCGCGGCGTCTGCTCGATGAACTCGAGGTACTCCTCCTCGGTGCAGAACCCCATGACCCGCTCCACGCCCGCCCGGTTGTACCAGGAGCGGTCGAACAGCACGATCTCCCCCTTGGCCGGCAGGTGGGCGATGTACCGCTGGAAGTACCACTGGTCGCGTTCGCGCTCGCTGGGCTTCTCCAGGGCCACGACGGTCGCGCCGCGCGGGTTGAGGTGCTCCGTGAACCGCTTGATCGTGCCGCCCTTGCCGGCCGCGTCGCGCCCCTCGAAGAGGATCACCAGGCGCTGCCCGGTGTCCTTGATCCAGTACTGCAGCTTGACCAGTTCGATCTGCAGCAGCCGCTTGTCGCGCTCGTACTCGTCGCGGGACAGGCGGGAGTCGTACGGGTAGTGCTGGCGCCAGGTGTCGACCGGGCGGCCGTCGGCGCGGAGTAGCACCGGGTCGTCCTCCTCGCGGTCGTCCACCCACAGGCCGGGGGTGGCGTCGAGCAGGTCCGGTAGCGGGGTGTCGCCTCGGGGGCTGGTGTCCATGACGCTCTTTCTTCACGGAAAGCGCTCAAGGTATGCGTGTCCGCAGGTGAAGACCGGAAATCGGGGTGGTGGCGCGCAAGCTCCGGGAGCACTCTCCCAGGCGGTAGAAGGACGCGGCGCTCGGTCGCGGAGCGCGCTGTGATGGCCCTTCATCGAACTCATGGGGGGACCATGTCCAGAAAAATCCGTTTACGTCTCGTGGCTGCGGCCGCCTGCGTCCTGCTGCCCGTCCTGGGCGCCGGAACCGCCTCAGCCGCCGGAACGGCCTCAGCCGCCGGAACCGCCTCGGCCACCGGGACCGGCGACGACCCGGTACGCGCCCGCGTCCCCGACGGCAAGCCGCCGGCCGGCGACGCGACGGGGCCGCGCGAGCCCGTGCCCGGCGGGTTCGCCGGCTGGGCGGACCTGTTCGCCGAGCAGGCGCGCCTGAACGCGGCGGCCGACCGTGTCCTCGACTCCGCCGAGCACGCCGAAGGGTACGCCGGGATGATCGTCGCCCCGGAGAACCACGAGGTCCGCGTGTACTGGCACGGCGAGGTGCCGCCGGCCGTCCAGAGCGCGCTGGAGGAGGGACGGCTGCGCGCGCCCGTACGGGTGCTCCCGGCCCCCTACAGCCAGGCGCGGCTGCTGGCGGAGGCCGCCGAGTGGACCGAGTCCGGCCAGGTCACGGGCGCCGCCCCGGCGCCCGACGGCAGCGGCGTACGCCTCTCGGCCGCCGCCGAGGACGTCACCCCCGGCACGCTGCTGCGGCCCGCGGGGGCGAGCGCGCCGATCACTGTGGAGGGCGGCGAGGAGATGAGCCCGGCGTGGGACCGGCGCGACGACGTCCCCAGCTACTACGCGGGCGGCCGCACCACGAACGCCGCCACGGGCGCGGGCTGCACCTCCGGCTTCGCCGTCTACGACAAGAACGGCACTCCCGGCTTCCTCACGGCCGCCCACTGCGGCAAGCTCTGGGACACCTTCTACGATGGCGGCGGCACCGGCGACCCGGCGAACCGCATGGGCGAGTACTCCTGGTACGTCACCAAGCGCGACGCCGCGATCGTGCTCGCCGACGCCACCGCCAACGCCTTCAACGGCAGCCCTTCCTCCGCCTCGAACGCCCAAGTCGTGGCCCTGTGGAAGGCGCACGTCGGCAACTTCGTCTGCAACTCCGGCGCCAGCCTCGGCCAGGTCTGCCTGATCAGGGTGACCGAGGTCGGCTGGAGCGGCACGTACACGAACGGGCAGAAGGTGAAGCACATGGTGCGCGCCAAGCACGTCGCCGGCGGCTGCGCCGTGGCCGCCGGCGACAGCGGCGGCCCGATCTTCTCCTACCCGGGCGCGGCCTGGTGGCAGGTGGCGGCCCAGGGCATCGTGTCGGCCTGGGGCAAGCAGGTGTACTGCGGCGGCCTCGACGGCGGGCGGGTGCTCACCTTCCCGCGCGTCTGGGACGTGGACAAGGAGTTCGGCGCGTTGCTGCAGGTGTGGTGAGGCCGGCGCTCAGGCAGTGGTCGTCCGGGCGCCGGTCGCGACCAGGGCGAGGCAGAGCAGCGCCGCCCCGGCCACCGCGGTCAGCATGACCGGGTACGACAGCCACCCCGACAGGGAGGCGAGCAAGGTGGGCAGCAGGAATCCGGCGTAGGCGAGCGTGTAGTAGACGCCGGTCAGCCCGGCGAGGTCGTCCGGCCCTGCCATGCGCTGGATCTCCAGCAGGCCGGAGACCACCGCGATGCCGTAGGCGGCGCCCAGGACGGCCGCCGCCGCGGCGGCGAGCCAGGCGGACAGCAGCACCGCGTTCGCCGCGCAGAGCGCCGTGCCGGCCAGCATCGCCGTCATCGCGGCCACCGGCGCGCGTCCGGCGCGGGCCCTGGCGTGCAGCCTCTTGGCCACGGGCTGCACGGCCAGGCCCATGCCGAGGGTCAGCACGGTGAGCCCGGTCGCGTACGCGAGGCCCCAGTCGCCCACGCGGAAGCCGACGAGCTGCGGCATGACGGCGTAGGCGAGCCCCGCCGAGCCGAACACCCACGGCGCCATCGGCAGCACCACCAGCCGGAACCGCCTCCTGGCGGGGGCGGGGACGCGCAGGTCCGCCAGCAGCGCCCGCAGCAGGCCCCCTCTCGGGGAGGCCGCGGCCCGTGGCCGGGTCTCCGGCACCCGCAGGAGCAGCACCGGCACTGCCGCGGTGAGCAGGACGTGGACCGCGTACGGGGTCACCATCGGCCACGGCCCCCACTGCGCCAGCGCGCCCGCCACTCCGGCGCCGAGCGCGAACCCGGCCGTCTGGCAGAGCGAGGCGCGGCGGGCCGGCAGCGCCCGGTCGGCGCCGCTGGACAGCTCCTTGACCCAGCTCGTGCCCACGGCCATGGCGATGCCGACGGCGACACCGGTGAGCAGCCGGCCCGCGTAGATGGGCCAGGCGCTCCCGCCGCCGAAGCAGAGCACCAGGCTCGCGACGGCCGAGGCGGCGGTGCCCGCCACCAGCACCGGACGGCGCCCGCGCCGGTCCGACACCGGCCCGGCGAGCAGCAGGCCGGGGACGAGGCCCACGACGTACGCGCCGAGGAAGGCGTCGACGCTGAGCGCCGAGTAGCCGCCCAGCCGGCGGTACATGAGCAGGAGCGGCGTGAACTGGTTGCCGCCCCAGCCGCAGGTGAACATCGCCAGGGCGACGACCCGCCAGGACGGACGACTGTGGAGCATGCGAGAAGGGGCTTTCACGGTCAGCTGATAGGGGAGCCGTGCGTGGCGGTGAGGTGGGCGAGCAGCGTCGCGGCGAAGGCGGCGGCGTCGCCGTCCACCAGGTGGCCGAGCAGGGTCTCGTGCTCGTCGGCCAGCAGCGACAGCCGCTCCGGCCGGGGCGTCAGCGCGGACACGCTCATCCGGCGCTGCCGATCGCCCAGGGTGGCGTAGAACCGGCCGGCCAGCCGGTTCCCCGACGCCTCCACGACGCACCGGTGGAACGCCTCGTCGGCGGCGGCGAACCCGCCGACGTCCGCCGCCGTGGCGAGGGCGCGCTGCCGCCGCAGCAGCTCGCGCATCCGGTCGAGGTGCTCACCGGCCAGGCCGGTGCGGGCGACGCGCTCGGCGGCCGAGCGCTCCAGCGCCAGCCGCAGCTCCAGCACGTCCGCCGCCTCGCCGGGCGGCACCGGCACGACCACCGCGCCGCGCTTGGGGTGCAGCGCCAGCAGCTCCTCCGACTCCAGCCGCAGGAACGCCTCGCGCACCGGGGTCCTGCTCACCTGGACCCGGCCGGCGATCTCGCCCTCGCTGATGAGGCTGCCGCCGGGCAGCTCGCCGGAGAGGATCAGCTCCTTGGTCAGCGTGTACGCGGTCTCGGCGGCGGAGGGGCGCTTGGCGGCGGCATCAGGCATACGCCCAGCGTACCGGGCATGCATCCATGCTTGTATCTATGGTGCCGGTCAGTTGGGGTTGCCCTGCGTCAGCAGCTTGTTCAGCCGCTCGACCGTGGGACGCGACTCGACGTGCAGCCGCGCCACGTCCAGCCCCTGGTCCGCCAGCACGGCCGGCAGGCCCATGCGGCCCACCGCGTACCCCACGACGTAGCCGCCCCGGCAGCGGCTCGGCCGCGACGACGAGATCGAGGACATCCTGGTCACGCTGAAGGGCCGGTATCACGTCATCCGGCTGCTCGCGGTGCCCGGTGCGCAGCTTTTCCTGTATCTGGTCCTCGACCGGGAACGTGCCGATCTGGCGCTCGCCCGCTTCGCTCTTCGTCGTATTGAGCGATAAATCGCCCTTTAACGGAATTTGTCGCCATTAGGCGACGAGAAAGGTCAGCGGGCCGCCGCGGCCGCCTGGGCGAGGAGCCCGTCGACGAAGGCCCGCAGCGCCTCCCGGTAGGTGTCGCGCGCGGCGAGGGCGGGCCACTGGTCGCCCAGGGCGGCGAGGCGCGGCAGGTGTGACAGGTCGACGCCGGCGAAGAAGGCGGGCCGTCCGTCACCGGCCGGCTGCCGCCCCTCCGAGTGGGCGCGGACCAGGATCTCGCCCACCGTGTAGTACCAGATGCTGCGGAAGACGTGCACGGCCTGCTCCGGCGTGCACCCGTGGTCGACGGCGGCGGCCACGACGGCCTCCACCATCCGTAGCGCCGACTCGCCGAGGCGGCCGAGGAAGCCGTCGGTGGTGAGGACCTCGGCCGCCCACGGCCAGGCGGCGAGGGAGTCGTGGATCGCGACGGCCGCCGCTACGATCCGCTCGCGCGGCTCGGCGGGCAGGTCGGGGCTCAGGGTCTGGTCGGCGTGCTGGTTGAGGAGCTGGATCAGCAGGTCCTCGCGGTCGCGTACGTGGTGGTAGACCGTCGTCGCGCCGATGCCCAGCTCGGCGGCCAGCCGGCGGACGGTCAGCTTCTCCCAGCCGTCCCTGTCGATGATGCGGCGGGCCGCGGCCAGGATCTGCTCGCGGGAGGTGAGCGGCGGCCGGCCGGTGCGGCCGCGCGACGATTCGGTTCCGGACACCGTCCCATTCTGGCGGCCCTCATCAGCTGTCGACGGCCGGGCACTCGCGGTGCTACTTTCGGAACATGTTCCAAAAGTCCATGAGAAGCGCCGGGCCGGGCATCACCCTGGCCGCGGTGGCCGTCGTGCAGTTCATGGTGTCCCTGGACCTGTCCGTCGTGAACGTCGGACTGCCGAGCATCGCGGCCGGGCTCGGCTTCAGCGGCGTGGGCCTGACCTGGGTGATCCACGCCTACGCGCTCACCTTCGGCGGCCTGCTGCTCCTCGGCGGCAAGGCCGCCGACCGGTACGGCAGGAAGAGGGTCCTGCTCTCGGGGCTCGTCCTGTTCGGCCTCGCCTCGCTGCTCGGCGGCCTCGCCCAGGAGCCCGGCCACCTGGTGGCCGCCCGCGCCGCGCAGGGCGTCGGGGCCGCCGCGCTGGCCCCGGCCGCCCTGGCGCTGCTGACGGCGGCGTTCCCCGCCGGACGGGCGCGGGTGCGGGCCTTCGGGGTGTGGAGCGCCACGAACGCCGCGGGCGGCGCGCTCGGCGTGCTGATCGGCGGCGTGCTCACCGAGTACGCCGGCTGGCGCTGGGTGATGTTCGTGAACGTGCCCATGGCGGCCGTCGCGCTCGCCCTGGTCTGGCGGGTCGCGGCCGGTCTGGCCCTGGTGCGCGGCGGGCGGCCGGACGTCCTCGGCGCGGTTCTGGTCACGGCGGGCATGACGCTGCTGGTGTTCGGCATCGTACGCACGGCGGAATTCGGATGGGCCTCGCCGGTCACGGCGGTGACGCTGGCCGCCGCCGTGGCGCTGCTGGCCGCGTTCGCGTACGTCGAGCGGACCACCGCCCGCGAGCCGCTGATCCGGCTCGGCCTGTTCGCCAACCGCTCGGTCGCCGCGGCGAACGCCTACAACCTGCTGCTCGGCGCGGCGATGGCCGCCGCCTTCTACTTCGTCTCCCTCTACCTGCAGCGGGTGCTCGGCAGCGGGCCGGCCCTGACCGGGCTGCAGTTCCTGCCGTTCGCGCTCGCCGTGGTCGCGGGGGCCGCCCTCGGCGTGCGGCTCGGCTACCGGCTCGCGCCGCGGACCCTCATGGTGCTCGGCGGGCTGCTCACCGGGGCCGGATTCGCCTGGTTCGGGCTGATCAGCCCGGACGGCGCCTTCCTCACCGACGTCCTCGGGCCCTCGGTGGTCGCCGGGGCCGGGTTCGGGCTCTGTCTCGGGCCGGTCGTCTCCACCGCCACGGCCGGCGTCGCGGCCCATGAGAGCGGCACCGCGTCGGGCCTGCTGAACAGCTCGCGCCAGCTCGGGGCCGCGCTCGGGCTGGCCGGCCTCGGGACCGTCGCGTACGGCCGGGCCGGCGGGTCGGCCGGCCCGGCGGCGCTCGCCGAGGGGTACGCGCTCGGGCTCACCCTGGCGGCCGGGCTGCTGCTCGCCGCCGTGCTCATAGCCGCGACCGTCCTGCCCCGCACGGCCGCTGCCGAGCCGTCCGGTTCTACGGCGGATCTCAGTAATTGATACGGCTTGTCGCAGTTGAGATGAATATCACCTTGGCGACGGCGACCCCCCGTTCCACGGGAGAAGTTGTCCCTCGTGGAAGGTAAGGAATCGTACTCGCGGGATGACGATCCTTAGCCGCCCCGCGCCCCGCGCGCCGCGCCGAGCAGGCGCGCGAGGCATACTGCGAGGTGGCGCGGCCCCCCGATCGCGCTGGGACGGCGACGGATGCGGAATCGCCGGGTGTGACCCGGCGTGTCCTGGGCAGAGCCCTCTGATCGCGTGCCCGTACGACGATTCCCTCACCGAAAGGGCCACCATGACCGCCGACCAGCCTCTCGTCTGCCCCACCTGCCAGGGCGTGCTCATCGCTCCCGACAACAGCGCCTACACCGCCGCGCGCGGCCGGCTGATCGTCAGCAACGGCTACTGCCAGGGGCACCGCGCCGAGCCGCAGCAGCCCCCGGCGGCGGCCGAGACGCCCGCGACGCCCGCCACCACCGCGCAGCTGCGGCGACCGGCGCAGGTGGCGGCTTCCTCCGCCTCCTGACGCGCCTCCTGACGCTCAGCGTGAGGAGGCGGGGAGCCTACGTGAGGTGCCGGGCGAAGAACCGCAGCGCGCTGCCGGTCTCCGGCTCGGGGATCTCCCCGTGCCCGCCGGGGTTCGCGTGCAGCGTCCTGCCGGGCGAGGCCAGGGCGTCGAACAGCGCCAGGCCCTGCTCCCTTGGCACCATGTCGTCGTCCCACTGGAGCAGGAACAGCACCGGGACGGCGACCTCCGCGGCGCTCGCGGCCAGCCCGTTCACCCCGAGCAGGCCCAGCACCGCGGCGCCGATCCGCGGCTCGGCGGCGACGAGGGGGACGCCGAGCGCGCAGCCCATCGACATCCCCCAGTAGCCTGCCGGCCCGTCGCCGACGGCGTCGAGCTCCCGCAGGGCGGTGAGGACCGCCCGCCATTCGGGCACGGCCTGCCCGGCGAGGAACGTGTGCATGACGGCGAGCTGTTCGCCGACGTCCTCACCCGCGGCCATGCCGGCCCGCAGCCCGGCCGTGATCCGGGCGAACTCCTCGCTCTTCGGCCGCTCGCCGTGATGGGGCGCATCGATCGCGGCCACCGCGAAGCCGCCCCCGCCGGCGAAGCGCCGCGCGCGGGCCACGACGCCCGGAGCCTTCTTGTGCTGCCCGCCGCCGTGCCCCATCAGGATCAGGGGGCGGGGGCCGGTGGCGTCCTGCGGCGTCCAGAGCACGCCGGGGATCTCGCCGAGGGTGAACGATCGTTCGGTGACGCCGTCCGACGACGTCGGAGAAGTGAAGCGCAAAGCGGTTCATGCCTTCCGGGATGACTGCTGCGGGCGCTCCCTAGGCCATGCGAGGGAGGGAGCCCCGATCTGTCACAGCGTTGATCGGTCTCACCTCCTCAGCTCGCGGGCCATGCACGGCGACGCCGAACTTATCATGATCTTTCCGGCGGCTGAACTCGCGACCGCCACGCCGGACGAGCGCGGCGCTCCCGAGCCCGGCCGCCGGTCACCGGCGGGCCGTCAGGCGGCCCGGGTCGGGGTCTCGGCGCAGCCGTCGCAGTGGCGGCGCTGGGGCCGCCGCATGAGCTGCTCGAACGGGATCAGCGCGCCGCACCGCAGGCAGGTGCCGTAGCATCCGCGGTCCATGCGCTCCAGCGCCGCCTCGATGGCGGCCGCCAGGCGCGCCGACCGGGAGTCCCGGAGGCGCCGGACGGCGGCGAGCTGGTCGTGCAGCAGGGTACGCAGGCTCTCCAGCCCTTCCAGGTGCTGGTCGTAGTGCCGCATGAGGTCGTGAAGGGATCCAACGCCGGCCATGACGAAGATCGGCTCCTTCTCGGAAGGGAAACCACGGGGAAGGGCCACGACCCGCGACGGCGGGCGGCCCGGAAGGAACGCGGAACGTAGAGCGGGAACCGGTCAGATCGACGGCGGGCTGCGTGAGCCCGCGGCGCAGTGACCGAGCTGCTGGGGGTCGCGGAAGGCGGCCGGCTCGGCGCCCGTCCTCGGCAGCAGCGCCAGGTGCGCGTCCGGCGCGCGGTCGCCGCGCGGCCAGAGCGAGAGCATGTGGAGCTCGCGGGCGGTGACGTGCTGCACGGGCGGGAGGCTCGACAGGCGGGCGTCCAGTCCGTCGGGGGTCCAGCCGGAGTGGGAGACCGACGCCGACGCGTGCGCGGCGCCCGCGCGCGAGCCGGCGTTCGTGCAGACCATGAGCACCATGGACAGCAGAACCAGGCCCATCACGCCGAGACGTGCGATGGACCCGGGTGCAGTCCGCCACGGTCCCGTCATACCGGTGACCATAGCCCAGAAGGCACCAAAAGGCATGTACATCTGCGAGTCGCTGTCAACCGAACCGCCTTCCCGGCCGGTAGTCATCGCCGGAACCGACAAGACGGAGCTGACTGATGGACGACGGGTTCGCCGAGTACGTGGCGCAGCGTCACCTGCGCCTGTGCCGGATGGCATACCTCCTCGCCCGGGACTGGGGCACGGCCGAGGACCTGGTGCAGACGGCGCTGGCCAAGGCGTGGCTGGCCTGGCGGCGGATCGAGGGCAACCCCGATCCGTACGTCTACCGGATCATCGTGAACACCCACTCCTCCTGGTGGAGACGGCGCTGGCGGGGCGAGATCCCGGCCGCCACGCTGCCCGACACGGCCGACCCGCACGACCCGGCCGCCCGGCTGGAGGATCAGGCCGCGCTGTGGAACGCGATCGGCACGCTGTCGCCGCGCCAGCGCGCGGTGATCGTCCTGCACTACTTCGAGGGCCGGACGCTCGCCCAGGTCGCCGACATCGTCGGCTGCTCGCTGGGAGCGGTGAAGAGCCAGCTCGGCCGGGCGCTCACCCGGCTGCGCGTCGATCCCGACATCCGGACCATGACGCTGGAGAGGACCTCGCGATGAGACACACGGAAAGCGACCTGCGCGCGCTGCTCGACGAGCGCGGCCACCACCCGGCCGGCGGCGAGCCGTCCGTGAGCCTCGACGCGATCGTCCGGCGGGGCCGCCGCATCCACCGGGGTCGCCGGGTCCGGCGGGTGCTGGGCGCGGGCGGCGCGCTCGCCGCCGCCGTCACGCTGGTGTTCACCCTCCCGGTCATCCGGCAGGAAGCGCCACCGGCCTCGATGACCGCGGGCCCGCCCGCGGACATGGCCGAAGTGGTCCGCGCCCCGGAACTGCCCGCGACGTACCAGGTGAAGCTGGGCGCCAAGGAGTTCGCGATGCCGCGCATCCACGCCGAGCAATTCTCCACGGTCGGCGTCCACCGGACTGTCACCTTCACCCCGGTCAGCCGTTCCACCGGCTTCACGGTGGTCTGCGCCGATCCGCGGGCCTGGGTCGTCACGATCACCGACACCAGGAGCGGCGAGCCGAGCGGCACGAGCGGCCGGTGCGGGAAGGGCGGCGGCCCGCACCACGACGAGCTGTCGGCGCCGGCCGACTGGCTGAAGCGGCCCCAGACCCTGGAGGTCTGGGTCTTCCCCTCGGACGCCCCGATCAGCAAGGTGATGAAGTCGACCGTCGGCTGCGAGCCGAGGGGCTGCGACGAGGACGATCAGGCCGGGGCGCTGTCCCGTCCCGAGGTGCTCGAACGTCTGTCGGCCGAGGTGGGCGAGCAGCCGGGCGGCTGGGCCGTCGGCGTGTACGACGCCCCGCGGAAGGAGTAGCGCCACGGCGACTGCGCGTCACAAGCGCGGAGCCGAGGGTAATGGGGTCAGATCCGGCGGGTAGAGGGAGCGGGAGGTGAGTCGAAGGAGATCCGGACCATGGAAGGTGCCTGCGGCAGGAGCGGGCGGGTCGGGAACGGGCCGGTTCCGGGCGGGCGAGTCCCGGGCGGGCCGGTTGCGGGCGGGCGGGTGTCGGCCGGGCCGGCTCCGGGCGGGCTGGGCTCGGCCGCGCGGGCCTGGCGGCTGCCCGAGCTCATCGACGCCGGCGTGTACGTCGTGGACGACCGGGGCCTCATCGTCGCGGTCAACGCCGAGGCCGAGCGGCTGGTCGGCCGCCGGACCGCCGACCTGCTCGGCCGCAACGCCCACGAGCTGCTGCACCGCGACAGTCGCGGCGAGTCGATCCCCGGCATCCGCTGCATGGTGAAGCAGGCGTTCCTGTCCGGGCGCACCCTGCAGAGCGAGCTCGCCTGGTTCGAGCGCGGCGACGGCTCCCTGCTGCCGCTGGCCTGGACCGTCGCCCCCTGCGAGCTCGCGCCGGGGGAGCGGGGCGCGGTGGTGATCTTCCACCAGGTCGACCCGGCCGCGTCCCCCGGCCCGTGGGCGGCCGACGCCGAGGGTCCGCTGTCGGAGCTGGACCGGCTGGCACTCCTCGCGGAGACCACGGCGACGCTCACCTCCACCCTCGACGTCCAGGAGATCCTGCGCCAGCTCGTCCGGCTGGTGGTGCCGCTGCTCGCCGACTGGGCGGTCGTGGACCTGCTCACCGAGGAGGGCGGCGTGGCGCGGCAGGTCGTCGTGCACCACGAGAACGGCGGGCTCGTCCACCACGAGGACCTGGAGAGAGCCATGCCGCCCGTGCCGGAGGCGTCCTCGATGCCGCTGTCACGGGCGCTGCGCGGGGTCACCGCGGCCCTGGCCGGGCCCGAGACCTACCGGGGGCAGCCCGACTCGGCCCTCGCGGTCGTCCAGCAGGAGCTGTTCCAGGCGACCGGCATGCACTCGGCGAGCATCGCGCCGATCCGCGGCGTCCGGGAGACGGTCGGGGCGCTGACCCTCGGCCGTGCCTCCCGCCCTGACGCGTTCACCCGCAGCGAGCTGCTGCTGGTGGAGGACATCGCGCGCCGGGCCGGCCTCGCGCTGGACAACGCCCGCCTGTACGAGCGGCAGCGCCGGGTCGCCGAGACCATGCAGCGCCACCTGCTGCCGCAGCTCCCGTCGGTGCCCGGCCTGCGGATGACCGCCTGCTACCGGCCCGCGCCGCGCGCCTCCCAGGTCGGCGGCGACTGGTACGACGCCTTCCCCCTGCCCGGCGGCGCGACCGCCCTGGTGATCGGCGACGTCGTCGGCCACGACCTCGACGCCGCGGCCGGCATGGCCCAGGTCTGCAACATGCTGCGCGCCTTCGCGGGCGGCCAGGACGATCCGCCGCACGCCATCGTGGACCGGCTCGACCAGGCCGTGACGCGGATGGTCCAGCCCGTCATGGCCACCATGGTCCTCGCCCGGCTGGAGCCCGGCCCGTCCGGCCGCTGGACGCTGCGCTGGACCAACGCGGGCCATCCGCCGCCGCTGCTGGTGGAGCACGGCGGGCGGGCCCGCTACCTGGAGGACGGCCACGGCCTCCTGCTCGGCACCGGCCTGCGCGCGCCCCGGCCGGAGGCCGCCGTCGAGCTGCCGCCCGGCTCCACGCTGCTGCTCTACACCGACGGGCTGATCGAGTCGCCGAGCCGCATCCTCGACGAAGGGCTCGACAGGCTGGCCGCCTACGCCGCCGGGCTGGCCGAGCGGCCCCTGGACTCCCTGTGCGACCTGCTGCTGTCGGGGGTGCGGCCGGGCGACAACGACGACGACGTGGCCATGCTCGTCCTGCGGGTGCCCCGCTGACCGGCGCCCGGCGGCTTTGCGGTGCGACGTACCACTGACAGCGCGCGATCGTTGCGGAAGAATACGCCTAGTGCAACCCGTGTGAGACGCAGAGTCGCGGAGTCGGTAAGTCGTGGCGTTCATGCCGGTTTCATCTTCTTGAACGGTATTGGAGGGGGTAAACGCCATGCATGAGGCGTCGGTCGACACCAACGACGACGGCGCGCTGCGCGTGACGCTGCGCGGCGAGATCGACTTCACGAACTCGACCGAGATCCACAAGATCATCACGGACGCCGTGTCCGAGCGGCGGCCCCAGGCGGTCCGCGTCGACCTGGCGGGGGTGACGTTCATGGACTCCACGGGGATCGGGGTGCTGGTCGACGCCATGCGCGTGGCCCTGGCCGCGCAGGCCGACTTCCGGGTGGAGAACCCCACCCGCCGCATGCTGGACCAACTGCGCACGACGGGGCTGCTGACCGCGTTCGGCCTCGAATGATGGACCCGCTGGAGGGTTACCGCGGCCGGCTGGCCGACCTCGACGCCCGCCTCGCTCGGGCGCGCTCCCACCCCGAGGTGCTGCTGGCGCGGGCGAGCGGCCTGCTGGCCGGGCGGACCGGCTGCCGGGTGGGGGAGGCCCACGCCTACCTGGTGCGGCTGGCGGCCGAGCGGCGGCGGCCCGTCCAGGAGCTGGCCGCCGAGGTGCTGGCGGCGCTGGAACGCCTGCCGCCACGCGGCGAGGCCGGGCTG
The DNA here is from genome assembly GCF_039529455.1 of Nonomuraea bangladeshensis. Taxonomy (NCBI): domain Bacteria; kingdom Bacillati; phylum Actinomycetota; class Actinomycetes; order Streptosporangiales; family Streptosporangiaceae; genus Nonomuraea; species Nonomuraea bangladeshensis. The sequence continues at coordinate 51,721 of NZ_BAAAMV010000020.1, read as the reverse complement.
GCCGCCACCGTGGAGGCGGCCCTGCCGTCCCGCCTGAGCCCGGCCCGCCACGCCACCCTGCCCCCCGCCCCACCGCCCACGCTCTCGCCTGCCCTGCCCCCCACCCCGCTGCCCACCCCGCCGGCGACCGGGCCGGCGAGCGGGCCGGCGGGTCAGGCGGCCGGCGAGCCCGCGTCGCCGCGGCCGGCGTGGATCGAGGCCGTGCGGCAGGTCCTCGACGCCCTGCCCGAGCGTCACATCCTGATCCTCCCCGAGTACGACGTGACCGGCCAGGTCGCCGACTACGTCATCGCGGCCGCCGCCCCGTCCGTCGTGGACCTGTCGGGGCGCGGCGGCGCGGAGATCCTCGGCCGCAGGATGAGCGAGATCTACCCTTCGGTGGTCGGCGGCCCCATCTGGGACGCCTGGCGCGAGACGCTGCGCGACGGCCGGCCGCGCGAGGTCGGCCCCGTCCCCTACGTCAGCTCGGCGGACCGCGTGCCCGCCGAGGTGCTGCTCACCGTGAAGGTGTGGCCGGTCGGCGGCGGCCTGCTGCAGAGCTGGGTCCGCCACGACGAGGAGACGCGGCTGGCCGAACGCATCACCCAGACCGAGCGCCTCGGCAACCTGGGCTGGGCGGAATGGGACCTGGTCGCCGGGCAGACCCGCTGGTCGGCCGGGCTCTACCAGATCTACGAGCGCGACCCGGCCGCCGGGCCGCTGCCCCGCGAGGAGAGCGAGGCGCTGGTCCTGCCCGAGGACCTGCCCGTACGCCGCGAGGCGGCGGAGGCGTTCGGCCGCGGCGAGGCCGTGGACGCCACCTTCCGCATCGGGGTGGCGGGCCGCGTCAAGCACGTCCGCATGGTCGTGGACGCCGTACGCGACGCGGCGGGCACCCCGGTCAAGGTGTACGGGATCGTCCAGGACGTCACCGCCCGCGAGACCAGCAGGCTCAGGCTCACCGAGGTCGAGGAGCAGCTCCGCGAGCACCAGCGCATCCTCGCCGCCGAGCACGAGCTGGCCGGGCGGCTCCAGCAGATCGTGCTGCCGATGCCGCGCGAGCCGATCGACCTGCCCGGCCTGCGGGTCGCGATCCGCTACCTCCCCGCCGAACAGGCCAGCAGGGTCGGCGGCGACTGGTACCACGCCGCGCCCGCCGGCGACGGCGCCGTCCTGCTCGCCGTGGGCGACGTGGCCGGGCACGGCATCGAGGCGGCCGCCGCGATGGCCCGGCTCCGCCACGCCCTGGCCGCGCTGTCCGTCACCACCACCCGCGACCCGGCCCGGCTGCTCGCCGCGCTCAACCGGCTGCTGTTCGCGGGCGACCCGACCGGCCCGCCGCGCGGGGTGCCCGTGACGGCCACCGCCGTCGTGGCCCGCTACGAGCCGGCCACCGGCCGTCTGGTGTGGGCCCGCGCCGGGCACCCTCCGCCGCTGCTGGCCCGCGCCGGCCGGACCGTCGAGCTGGACCGGCCCGGCGGGCCGCTGCTCGGCGCCTTCCCCGACGCCCGCTACGCCACCACCTCCACCCGTCTGCGCCCCGGCCACGTGCTGCTGCTCTACACCGACGGCCTCGTCGAGCACCGCCGGCGCAACCTCGACGAAGGGCTCGCCCCCGTGCTGGCCGTCCTCGACCGGATCACCGCCGAGCCCGTCCCGCACCCGCTGGCCGACCTGTTGAAACAGCTCCGCCACGCCAACCCCGACGACGACACCTGCATCCTGGCCGCGCGCCCGCTCCTTCCCGGGGAGGCGCGATGAGCGAGCAGGGGAACTCCGGGACGCAGCCGTCCGGCCGGCAGGCCCTGCTGGCGTTCGAGTTCGACCGTCACACGCTGGTCCTGCTCCGGCACGAGGTGGAGCGCGCCTGCCGCACATGGGGGCTGAGCGGCCTGACGCTGTACCGCTTCGTCGTCGCGGTCAACGAGATCACCACCAACGCGGTGCGGCACGGCGGCGGGCACGGCAGCCTGAACCTGTGGCAGCAGGGCCCCCGGCTCTTCTGCCGGGTCGACGACCAGGGGCCGGGCGGCGCGGCCGAGCCCCACCTGCCGCCGCCCGACCATCCGCGCGGCCGGGGGCTCTGGCTGGCGAGGAACAACGTCGAGCGCTTCACCCTGCGCTCCGACGCCCGGGGCACCACCATCGTGCTGGAGACGTCATGAGCCCGCCGCGCCGCGCCTGCGCACCAGCGGCAGGAACACCTCGTCGACGATCTCGACGAGGACGTCGTCGGGCGCGCTAGGGACGCCGCGCACCACGAACTCGTTGCGCAGCAGCACCATGGCCACGGTGGCGACCCGCGGGTGCAGCGCCTCCGGGGCGGCCTCGCCGCGGGCGACCGCGCGCCCGAGTATGGTCAGCCAGGTGGCGGCCGTCGTGTCCGTGGACTGGTCGGGCAGGCGGGTCAGCAGCTCGCTCGCACCCCCGGCCGCCGCCATGAGCTCGCGCAGGATCATGCCGAGCGGTGAGCTCCAGTGCCGGTTGGCCCGGCGCAGCATCTCCAGGGCGTCCTCGCGCAGGTCGCCGGTGTCGGGGGGCTGGACGGTCGCGGTCAGCAGGCGGTAGGCGGCCACGCCGAGGGCGAGGCGGTTGGGCCAGCGGCGGTAGAGGGCGTTCTTGTTGGTGCCCGCGCGGGCGGCGACGCGGTCCATCGTGAAGCCGGCGTAGCCGGACTCGGCCAGCTCGTCGGCCGCGGCGCGCAGGATCGCCTCCTCGAGCGCGGCGCCCCGGCGGCGGGGCCGCTTGGTCGAATCGCTCACGTCCGTACCTTAGCGGAACGGGATTGTGCCCTGCGTCGCATGGGTCTACGGTACTGGCCGTACCCTAATTGGAAGGAGGCGTGCGGTCATGCGCGCCAAAGGCATCAGCTACGAGACCGGGTTCCTCAACAAGGGCGAGCTCTCCCGCCGCGAGTTCGACCACGACGTGGTCCGCCGCGAGCTGCGGATCATCCGCGACGACCTGCACTGCACCGCCGTACGCGTGATCGGCGGCGACCCCGACCGGCTGGAGTTCGCCGCGACCCGCGCCGCCGAGCTCGGCCTGGAGGTCTGGTTCTCGCCCTACCCGCTGGAGCTGACCCGCGAGGAGTGCCTGAAGCTGTTCGCCGACTGCGCCGAGCGCGCGGAGCGCGTCAGGCGGCGCGGCGCCGAGGTCGTCTTCGTCGCCGGCGCCGAGCTGAGCCTCATGAACCCCGGCTTCCTGCCCGGCGGCAACCTCAGGGAACGGCTCGACGGGCTCCTGCGCGGCGAGGGCCTGCCGGAGCGCGTCGCCGGGGCGAGCACCCTGGTCAACGACTTCCTCGGCGAGACCGTGGCGCTGGTCCGCGAACGGTTCGGCGGCCGGGTCACCTACGCCTCCATCCCGCTCGAACGCGTCGACTGGACGCCGTTCGACTTCGTCTCCGTGGACCTCTACCGGTCGGCCGAGGTCGCCGACCGCTTCGAGGACGGCGTGCGCGCGCTGGTCGCGCAGGGCAAGCCGGTCGCGATCACCGAGTTCGGCGCGGCCGGCTACCGGGGCGCGGGCGACCTCGGCGCCACCGCCCTGGACGCCGTCGAGTACGACGAGCACGGCCCGGTCCGGCTGCGCGGCGTCTACGAGCGCGACGAGCCCGGCCAGGCCGCGTACGTGCGCGAGCTGCTGGAGATCTTCGACGCCGCCGGCGTGGACAGCGCGTTCGTGTTCATCCTGGCCCTCTACGACCACGTGCACCGCCCGGACGGCGACCCGCGCGACGACCTCGACCTGGCCAGCTACGGCATCGTCAAGGTGCTGGCCGAGGGCCGCGGCACCACCTACCCGGACCTGCCCTGGGAGCCGAAGGAGGCGTTCGCCGCCGTCGCCGCCCACTACGGCGGCCTGACCGGGTGATCACAGCCCGCGGATGCGCCGCCCGGTGATCTGCTGGGGGACGATCCTGACGTACAGGTGGCGCTCGCCGCCCGCCCACGGCGTCACTCCGGCCCCGGCCGTCGCGGCCGCCTCCTCCTCCGGCACGTGGTGCGCGGCCCCCTGCACCAGCACGCTCCACCCCTCGCGGCGGGTCTCGTCGAAATGGTCCACCTCGAAGGCGATCAGGATCTCGACGCCCACCACCCCGGACCGCAGGTCCTGGTCCATCGGCCCGCCGTGGGCGGTGCGGAAGACGACCGCGCCGCCGTGCATCCGGTAGTTCACCGGCAGCACCGTCGGCCCGTGCGAGCCGGAGAAGGCCACCCGCCCGATCCCGCCCGGCTCGATCAGCCGCCGGCACTCGTCCTCGCCCAGCACCTCCAGCGAGGGGTGGGCCATCGCGGGGCCGCGCCCGGGAGGCCGCTCGCGGCCGCCGCCGAGCAGCTCGTCCATCGTCGTGTCGAGGGCGTTGGCCAGCCGGTGCAGCGACCCGGTGTCCGGGATGTCGGCGTGCTCCTCCAGGTACTGCACGTAGCCCGCCGACATCTCGGCGCGCGCGGCGACCTGCTCGCGGGTCAGGCCGAGGCGTTCGCGGTGATGGATCAGGCGCCGGCCCAGATCGCCGGTTCCGGTCATGATGGCTCCCCCGTTCCTGGGCCGCCCGGCGGCCGGCGTCGGATCGAGGTCCGCCGAAGCGGTGCCCATGTCCTGAACGCTACCCGCGAGACCCCCGGCCAGCCCAAGGGCCGTTGGACCCGGCGCCCCGGGACCTCCGGCCCTGCACCCGGCCGCCGCCCGCGCGGTCCACTTGAGGTGTCAGCAGGAGCGGCCGAGGAGGAAGTCATGATCGTTGTGGGCGTCGACGGATCGGTGGCGGCGCGCGCGGCCGTGGAGTGGGCCGCCGCCGACGCGGTGCGGACGCGGGAGCCGCTGCGGATCGTGCACGCCGTGGACCGCACGCCGTACCAGGTCGGCAGGTTCCCCACCCCCGTCCTGCCCGACGCGCTGCTGCGCGAGGGCCGCAGGATCCTGGACGAGGCCGTCGCACTGGTACGCGAGCGGCAGCCGCACGTCGAGGTCGAGACGCGCGAGGTGGAGGGCGCCCCCGCCGTCGTGCTGCGCGAGGAGGCCGAGGGCGCGAGCGAGATCGTGGTCGGCGGCCGGGGGCTCGGCGGCTTCGCCCGGGCGTTGCTCGGCTCCGTCAGCACTCACGTGGCCGGGCACGTCCGCTGCCCCGCCGTCGTGGTACGCGCCGCGCGGCAGCCCGCCTGCGGCGAGATCGTGGTCGGCGTCGACGACTCGCCCGAGTGCCGGCCCGCCCTCGCCTACGCCTTCCGCCAGGCCGAGCTGCGCGGCGCCAAGCTGCGGGCGGTGCACGCCTGGCAGCTTCCCGTGCACGCGTTCGCGCCGGAGATCGCCTACGACGTGGACGAGATCCGCGCCGCCCAGCACGAGCTGGTCGCAGCCGCGCTGGAGCCCTTCCGCGCGGAGCACCCCGCCGTCGAGGTCATCGAGGAGACGCACTCCGGGCACCCCGTGGACGTGCTGACGGCGGCCGGCGCGCAGGCCGACCTCGTGGTGGTCGGCTCGCACGGGCGCGGCGCGATGGGCTCGGCCCTGCTCGGCTCGGTCAGCCGCGGCGTCCTCCACCACGCCCGCTGCGCCGTGGCCGTGGTGCGCTGATCCTTGCCCCGGGGGGCCGGGAGACGGTTGGCTGCCAGCATGAACGCCGATGCGAGGACCGGCAGGTTGAAGCGCGGACCGTACGAGAAGGAGCTGCTCCGCCTGCAGGCGGAGCTGGTCGAACTGCAGGAGTGGGTGAAGACCGGCGGCCACCGGATCGTGGTGATCTTCGAAGGCAGGGACGCCGCGGGGAAGGGCGGCGCGATCAAGCGGGTGGCCGAATACCTCAACCCGCGCGTGGCCCGCATCGCGGCCCTGCCCGCCCCCACCGAGCGGGAGCGCACGCAGTGGTACTTCCAGCGCTACGTGGCGCACCTGCCGGCGGCCGGGGAGATCGTGCTGTTCGACCGGAGCTGGTACAACCGGGCCGGGGTGGAGCGGGTCATGGGTTTCTGCACTCAGGAGGAGTACACCCGGTTCCTGCACCAGTGCCCGATCTTCGAGCGGCTGCTGGTCGAGGACGGCATCCTGCTGCGCAAGTACTGGTTCTCGGTGAGCGACGCCGAGCAGGAGCGGCGTTTCCGCGCCCGGCTGGAGGACCCGATGCGGCGGTGGAAACTGTCGGAGATGGACCTGGAGTCGATCACCCGGTGGGAGGACTACTCGCGGGCCAAGGACGAGATGATGGTGCACACCCACATCCCCGAGGCCCCCTGGTACGACGTGGAGAGCGAGGACAAACGGCGGGCCCGCATCAACATGATCTCCCACCTGCTGGCCTCGATCCCGTACCACGAGGTGCGGCGGGCGCCGCTGGAGATCCCCGAGCGGCCGCCCTCCACCGGCTACCGACGCCCGCCCCGCGTCGGGTCCCACGTCCCCGACGTCACGCGCGACCTGCCGGAGTGACGTCCCGCGCGGCCCTGGCCGCCATCACGCCGATGACCGCCGCGGCCACGTACGGCCAAACGACGAGCTCCGTCAGGCTGGAGCAGTCGTGCGCGGCGCCCGACAGGACCGTGGCAAGCGGCGTGTAGAGCGCCGGGACGAGCAGCGCCACGGCGGCGGCCGTCGCGCCCCTGCCGCTGACGAGGATGGCGCCGAGCGCCGCCACGGCCACCCAGAGGCCCAGCCGCTCGGAGGTGTCCAGGCGCATCCACCACGACGCCCATTCGTCCGTCAGGTCCGGAAAGCATCCCAGGTAGGCGTCAGGCCCCCAGAGCGTGAAGGAGCGGGCCAGCGCGAGACCGATCACGGTGGTCCAGGCCGCCGCCACCGCCGCCGGGACCCGGCGCGGGCCGGCGTCGCGGCGCGCGAGGAGACAGGCCGCCGTCGCCGCCGCCGCGCACCCGGTCACGAGCCCGAGGCCCTGAGTCGTCCCGCAGATCGAGACGTACGGCACCAGGTACGTCAGCCCGCCCAGCAGCAGCACCAGCCCGGAGGCCGCCGCCCCGAGCACGGGGAAGCGGCGCGGCAGCCACAGCCCGGCGAGCGCCAGCGCCACGGGCAGCAGATCGGCTGCCCATCCCGCGGCCGAGTACACCACCACGGCGAGCGCGGAGGGCTCCGGCATCCGGTAACCGAAGTACCCGCAGGTCTCGCCGGGGATCACCGACGCGAGAACGGCGGGCGTGACGGCCGCCAGCACGGCCAGGAGACGGAACACCGGCGGTCCTTCCACGACGAGGGGACGCCGAAGGCTACCGCGCCAAGATCATCCGGGGGAAGCCGGTCGCGCCGTCCCGATCACCTCGTGTCGTCCTGCTTCCAGGTCAGCTTGTCGGCCACGCCGACCACGCCGTTGACCCGGCCGGTCATGCGCACCGCGACGGCCGCCTCGGTGCGGCGGTCCATCCAGCCGGTGAGCGTGACGACGCCCTGGTGCACCTCCACGTGGACGCCCGCCGTGTTCACCCACAGCGCCTGGTCCAGGATCTCGTCGCGGACCTCCTCGGCGATCTCCTCGTCCGGGCGCAGGAACACCTTGACCAGGTCGCGCCGGCTGACGACGCCGGTCAGGCGGCCGTTGTGGTCCACCACGGCCAGCCGCTTGACGCCGTGGGCGTCCATGAGCCGGGCGGCCGAGACGGCCGAGGCCTCGCCGCTGATCGTGACGGCGGGACGGGTCATGAGCTCCGCGGCCGTGTCGCCCTCCGCCTTCTGCCGGCCCTTGGGGTGACGCAGCCGGGCGCGGAGCGGGGGACGGTAGCCCTCGCGGTAGAACTCCTCGCGGAACTCCTCCTTGCGCAGCAGGTCGGCCTCGGACACCACGCCGACCACGTGCCGGTCGCCGTCGACGACCGGTACGGCGCTGATGCCGTGCTCGATGAGGGCCTGGGCGATGTCCTTGAACGGCGTCTCCTCGGTCACGGAGACGACCTCGCCGGTCATGACGTCCGCTACGGTCATTCGCATGCCTGCCTCCTTTGCGGTCGCCTCCATCACAGCTTCCTGGGGGCCGGGGGAGTAGGGACGGAAGTCCCTGGTGAGGCGGTCCTTGGTCAGGCCGGGCCGCTCGCGGGCCCGACGCCCCTGCCCGGAGGGGACCTTCGGCCCTCATCGGCCGCCACCTGCCGTGATCGACTGGTCGTATCGTCCGCTGGAGGTGGGGACATGAGCATCCGTACGGCGAGCGACGCCGTCCAGGCCGCGCTGGAAGCCGCGCGCTGGGCCCCGTCCGTGCACAACACCCAGCCCTGGTCGTTCGCCGTGTCCGGCGACGAGATCGGCCTGCGCGCCGACACCGGGCGCCGGCTGCGCGCTGGCGACCCGGCCGGCAGGGAGCTGCTCATCAGCTGCGGCGCGGCGCTGTTCACCATCCGCACGGCGATCCGCCGCGCGGGCTTCGAGCCCGTCGTGCGCGTCCTGCCCGACCCCGACCGCCCGTCGCTGCTCGCCCTGGTACGGCCCGGCGCCGGGACCGAGCCCGACGAGCACACGCGGGTGCTGGCCGGGGAGATCGAGCGGCGGCGTACGCACCGGTCCGGGTTCACCACCCTGCCGGTCCCGGACCGGCTGGTCCGGTCGCTGGCGGCGACCGCCGGGCAGGAGGGCGCCGCGCTGCTCGTCCTCGCCCCGCCGGCCGTCGAGGCGGTCGCCGCGCTGACCCGGGCCGCCCAGATCGTGCAGAGCGAGGACCGGCCCCGCCACCTGGAGGTCGTCCGCTGGGCCCGGCCGCCGGGCAGCGCACGCAAGGACGGCGTGCCCGCCGGGGCCTACCCGCACGACGAGCCGCGCACCGACCCCGCCTTCGCGCAGCGCGACTACGCCTGGCGCCACGACTGGGGCAACCCCGCCGACCAGGCCGGCTCGACCTCGCCCGGCGTCGTGACGGTGCTCACCACCGCCGGCGACACCAGGGAGGACTGGCTGAAGGCCGGCGAGGCGCTGCAGCACGTGCTGCTGAAGGCGAGCGCGTACGGCGTGTCGGCGGCCTTCCACACCCAGGCCCTGGAGATGGACCACCTGCGCGCGTTCCTGCGCGAGGAGCTGTGCGGCGGCGCGCACCCGCAGATGATCATGCGGCTCGGCATCACCTTCGACGACGCCGAGACGGTCCGCCGTCCGGTCGGCGACCTGCTGAGCTGAGCGGTTCAGAAAGGCGGAGGTCCCGGACGGAGAGGACCAAGGGCCCTAGGTGAGGCCCGGGATCTTGCAAGACGCTGATCCGCATGGACGTCCTCGACCTCTCCCGATGGCAGTTCGGGATCACCACCGTCTACCACTTCCTGTTCGTGCCGTTGACCATCGGCCTGTCGGTGATCGTGGCCGGGCTCCAGACCGCGTGGTACCGCACCGGCAAGCAGGAGTACCTGCGCATGACCCGGTTCTGGGGGCGGCTGTTCCTCATCAACTTCGCGATGGGTGTGGTGACCGGCATCGTGCAGGAGTTCCAGTTCGGGATGAACTGGAGTGACTACTCGCGTTTCGTCGGTGACGTCTTCGGGGCCCCGCTCGCCATGGAGGGGCTGATCGCGTTCTTCATGGAGTCGACGTTCCTCGGGCTGTGGATCTTCGGCTGGGACAAGCTGCCGAAGAAGGTGCACCTGGCCACGATCTGGCTGGCCGCCATCGGCACCAACGTCTCCGCGTACTTCATCCTCGCGGCCAACTCCTGGATGCAGCACCCGGTCGGCTACCGGATCAACAACGGCCGCGCCGAGCTGACCGACATCTGGGCGGTGCTCACCAACTCCACCACGCTCGTCACCTTCCCGCACGTCATCGCCGGCGGCTTCCTCGTCGCGGGCGGCTTCGTGCTCGGCGTCAGCGCCTGGTTCCTCATGCGCCGGCGCGAGGTGGACGTCTTCCGCCCCGCGGCCCGGCTCGCCATGGTCGTCAGCCTGGTCGCCGCCGTCGGCGTGTCGCTGTCGGGCCACATGCAGGCGCAGATCATGACCGAGCAGCAGCCGATGAAGATGGCCGCCGCCGAGGCGCTGTGGGAGGACGAGAGCTCGGCCGGGTTCTCGCTGTTCGCGATCGGCGACGTCGAGAACGGCCGCAACCACGTCAACCTGCAGATCCCCTACGGCCTCAGCCTCCTCGCCACCAACACCCTGGACGGCAGGGTCGAGGGCGTCAACGACATCCAGGAGCGATACCAGGCCCTGTACGGCCCCGGCGACTACCGGCCGGTCGTCGGACTGGCGTACTGGTCGTTCCGGCTCATGATCGGCTTCGGCATGCTGTCCGCGCTGCTGGCCCTCGCCGGCCTCTGGCTCACCCGGCGCGGCCGGCTGCCGGCCGGCACGTGGGCCTACCGCCTGGCCATGCTCGGCATCGGGCTGCCGTTCGTCGCCAACTCGCTCGGCTGGATCTTCACCGAGATGGGCCGCCAGCCGTGGACGGTGTTCGGCCTCATGCGCACCGCCGCCGCCGTCTCGCCCACCGCCGACGTCCCCTCCGTCGCGATCACCCTGGTCGGGTTCACCCTCGTGTACGCGGTCCTCGCCGTGATCGAGGTGCGGCTGCTGCTCAAGTTCATCAAGCGCGGCGCGCAGGAGGAGCTCGAACCCGAAGCTCCCGTGCCCGCCCTGTCCTACTAAGGAACTCACCGGCCATGGAACTCACCACCGTCTGGTTCTTGCTCATCGCCGTGCTGTGGACCGGCTACTTCGTCCTGGAGGGCTTCGACTTCGGCGTCGGCATCCTGCTGCCCTTCCTCGGCGGCGGCGGCGAGGGCGAGCGCCGCACCATCGTCAGGACGATCGGCCCCGTCTGGGACGGCAACGAGGTGTGGCTGCTGGTCGCCGGCGGCGCCACCTTCGCCGCCTTCCCCGAGTGGTACGCCACCCTCTTCAGCGGCTTCTACCTGCCGCTGTTCCTCATCCTGCTGGCGCTGATCGTGCGCGGCGTGGCCCTGGAGTACCGCGGCAAGAGCGACAGCACCAAGGGCTGGGACCGCGCCTTCTTCTGGGGCTCGCTCGGCCCGGCCCTGCTGTGGGGCACTGTCTCTAATTGAGTAACTTGTCCTTGTGCGTAACGCCCCACGTCAGGACTTGATCCCCGCCATCGGCTACATCCGCGTCTCCATGATGCTCGAAGAGAAGATCTCCCCGGACATCCAGAGAGCCGCGATCACCGAGTTGGCTCGCCGCCGCGGCTACCGCATCATCGAGTGGGTCTCGGACCTCGATGTCTCCGGCCGCACCTTCCAGCGGAAGATCATGAAGGTCATTGCGGCCGTCGAAGACGGCAACGCCAAGGCGATCCTCGTCTGGAAGTACAGCCGCTTCGGACGCAACCGGACCGGCAATCAGCTCAACCTCGCCCGGGTCGAGAAGGCCGGCGGTGAGCTGATCTCTGCGACCGAAGAGATCGACGCTCGCACAGCGGTCGGAAAGCTTACGCGCGGCGTGCTGTTCGAGCTGGCCGCGTTCGAGTCCGACCGGGCCGGTGAGCAGTGGGGCGAGGCATTCCAGAACCGTCTGGCCCGCGGACTTCCTCCGCTCGGTGCTGCCCAGTTCGGTTATATCCGGCGAGGCCGGGCACCTCACCCGCTCTACCCCGGAACCATTGCGGATCCCCAGGACGGCCCTGAACGTTACGAGCCCGACCACGCAAGCGGTATGGCTGGCGTTCTTGCGGAAGCCTACGACCGGTGGATCGCCAGCCGGAACTTCGTCGTCGTAGCCGAGTGGATGAAGGCCCGTGGCGCCCGGACGACAAGAGGCGTGCTGTTCGAGCCGAACGAGCTGCGCCGGATGATGGACCGAGGCTTCGCCGCCGGTCTGATCTGCATCCATCATCGCGAGTGCCCGTGCGGCAAGCCGCAGAACTGCCGCAACAGGGAGTACCTGCCCGGCGCGCACGAGGCCGTTATCACCATGGAGACATGGGAGACCTACAGGCGGTACCGGAAGATTGCCGCAGCTCGGCCGCCGCGCGCGAGGAGGGCCGTCTATCCGTTCTCGGGGCTGATCAAGTGCGGCCACTGCGGTATGTCTATGTACGTGTCACACCTTCGGCGCAAGGCGTACGTGTGCGGCTCGACGAAGAAGAAGGAGGTGAAGTGCAGCACCCGCCACGTGACGATGGACGCCTTTGAAGAAGCGGTTCAGCAGGTGCTTGCCGAGTGGTTACCCGACATCGAGACTGCAGCTGCTGCGGAGACTGCCGGCCTCACGGTTCGAGAGGTCGCAGAGTCTGAGTCGGACGTGCTTCAGCGCGAGCTTGAACGCATCGATAAGGCCCTGGAACGGCAGACCGAACTGCTGATAGCCGAGGTGATCCCGCAATCGTCGTACGAGCCGCTGAGAGACAGGCTGCTCGGCGAACGGTCCGAGGTCCTAAGCAGGCTGGCGGAGTTCGAGGACCAGCCGGAGGTGAAGGCGCTGATGGAGTACGTGCCAGTGGTCGAAGGGCTCATCCAGGAATGGGACACTCTGCCCGCTGATCAGTTGCGGGACATCCTGGCCGAGGTGATTCACCGCGTGGAGGTGTTCCGCACAGATCCCACGAAGGCGTGGATCGTCGTGCATTCGGTGTGGGGGGAGACGCGGCAGCGCGTGTTGCCCGCCCGCTTCAGTAAATGGCGAAGTCCGGAATCTGTGGGATAATCCGGCGACCTGATCGAAGGAGATCTATCGGCTGAAATGAGAAACGGCCCGCAGTGCGGGCCGCTCCTGAAGTAACCACTTCATCGCGACTGCGATCCCTGCTCTGTGCTTTGGCCGGCTGCGAGCGGGGCACCTTCGCGTTGCCCCCGTGGGGGCCTTACTCTCGGAGAACAAGATAACACGCCTGCCCTCGGTATGCGAACAAACCGAAAGCGGGGGGCGTCTGCGCAGGTCAGCGCACGCCCCTGTCACGCCCGTCCCCATGGACGGGCAGAAACTTGCACCCACCCGCGCGGCATGGCTGGACGCGGTGGACTACCTCGCCCGCGCCCACTGCAACCGGCAGCGGCACCGCAACCTGATGCGTCTCGCGTGGCAGCTCGCCACCCGCACCGACGCCACCATGATGACCGCACCCAAACGCGGCGCCACCTGGGACGTGCTCGCCGAGGAAGTCGGCGTCTCCCGCCGCACCATCGCCTACCTGCTGGCGTGGATGCGCGACCAGCAGCTGCTCGTCACCGTCGTCACCGGCTCCACCTCCCGCACCCGAGCGGGCAATCTGTGGGGCCTGCTCGATGACGGCCTCGGCAACCTCGCCGCCGAGTACGCCCTGACCGTCCCGGCCGAGCTGCTGCCTGACGACGTCGACGACCTCGAGGTGGCGGAGCTCGACGACTCCGACGACGAAGAGATCCCTTGGCCGTGCGAAACCGTCACGGAACGCCCCACGTTTTCCCACGTCAGCGAGGGTGTGGAACAAGTTTGCACCCCCGCTGTTCGGGGTTTCTCTTGGGGAGGATCTATCCCTAACGCGGGCGCGCGCGACAACTCCGGACTTACGGGCCCGTCCCCCTCGTGGCCACGTCACGCAACGCCTGGCAGCAAGAAGGACCAGGTCGCGGCGTGCGAGCGGCTGCGCCGGGACCACGCGTTAACGCTCGGCATCTTGTCGGCGAAGGACCTGCGGTCGCTGCTGCGTCCCCTGTTCGTCGCTGGGTTTACCGTCGCGGACGTGGAGCACGTGCTGAACCGGACGCCGGACGGTCGGCAGTGGGGCGACATCGACCCTGGCCGCCGGGCGGGCGCGGTCGAGCGTCGGCGGGGCATGCGGGCCCGGATCCGGCACCGGGTGGGCTTGTGGGTCGGCTCGGACGGCACGCCGTTGGTGCGGTCGGCGTCGCAGCAGGCCGAGGACGCTGAGGCCGCGATGTGGCGGGACCAGGGGCGTCGCCTCGTCGCTGCATGGGGCTTGCACGACTTCGGGCCTGAGCCGGTCGAGCAGGCCGCGGCCGTGGTCGAGCTGGCCGATCGGCGGACGCCGCCCGCGGAGTACGTGGCCGCCCGGGCGGCGCTGCGAGCACAGGGGGTGGGCGCGTGACGGGCAGTTCGTCGCCGCAGGTGCCGAAGCATCTGCTGGACCTGGCCGGCCGCTTCTTCGATGCCGGGTGGAGCCACGCGGATGTGCTGCACGCGCTGAACTACTCGCCGGACGGGTCGCCGCTGTGGGGCGACCCGATGCGGTGGGAGGTGGCCAGGGCCCGGCTGCGGCTCTGGATGGACGGGGCGCTGCAGCCGATCCTGTCGCGGTCGCAGCAGGTGGCCCGCGCAAACGCGGCGAGGACGCGAGCACAAGCGCTGGCCCGAGCAGCGCGGGAGGAGGTCGCGCGGCGGGCGGCGCCTGATCCGGCGGCTGCGGTCGAGCGGGCGCGGGAGATCGTGGGGAGGGTGTTGCCGGCGGCGGCTGAGCCGTTGGCTGGCCGGGAGCGGAAGACGGGGACGCGTGAGGACCGGGAGCGGTGGCAGCGGGTGGATGAGGTGGCGGCGGCTGCGGTGGCGGCTGGTGCTGTGAGTGAGGTGTGGGAGCCGGAGCCGGAGTCTCCGGAGTTGGAGCCGTCTGAGGTGGCGCGGTTGCGGGCGGTGGCTCGGGCGCGGTGGGAGCGGGGGAGTCGGAGGGGTGGGAGTGGTGTCGGTTAGCGGGGGAGGGGCCTGCCGAGCCGTGGTGATTGCGTGTCCGCGCTTGGCGTTGTTGCGAGCGATCAGGCTTGCGTATTGGCGTCCGTGCGTGGCCAGAATCGCGCGTGAGCGCTTCCGAGCGCTCGTCTCGCGTGATGGGTTTGCGACGCTCTTTCGAGCGCTCAGGGACGCTCTGAGACGCGCGTTTCCCAACGTCAGAGGGTCGTTTTGCAAACGAGACGAACCTATGGCAAGATGATCTCAGCAAAACACAACGTGACCTGCGGAAACGCGGTGAAACGCCGGACCGGCGGCAACCCTCCACCGCCCGGCAACATCCCACCGACCAGCACCGCGCCACTACCGCAAGCAGAAAGGCACGCATGACCATCACCGCGCCCCCGGCGGCGGCCGAACCCCCGGCCAGCGCCCAGATCGCCGAGAACATGCTCAACACGCTGCGACAGCTCGCCGCCGCCACCGACCGGCCCCTCTCACCCGACCAGTACGACAAGGCGGCCGACCACCTCACCGAAAGCCTCGCCGCCCTCATGTACGAGGCCGCCTGGCCGCGCGGCATGGCCCTCGACGCGATCCACCACGCCCTCACCCACGGCACCACGCTGCGCCAGGCGATGCTCGCCTGCCAGATCGGCTGACCCAGCACCACCCCCGGCCCCGGCGGCCACCCACCGCCCCGGCCCACCAACCAACCCATCCAGCCGTTGTTGCTAGCACTACAGCTAGCAACACGGCATCCCCCCGAGGAGACCAGTCATGGCACCGAAGCCCACCCTTGAGCAGACCGACATCGTCGAAACCTTCGTCCCCGGCGACAAGAACCTCGTCATCGAGGCCGGGGCAGGCTGCGGCAAGACCAGCGTGCTCAAGATGGCGGCCCGCGCGGTCCCCAAGCGCAAGGGCCTGTACATCGCCTACAACAAGGCCATCCAGGTCGAGGCCGCCGCGAGCTTCCCTGACTCCGTCACCTGCAAGACCTCGCACGGCCTGGCGTTCGGCGCGGTCGGCCGCAAGTACGCCCACCGGCTCAAGGCGGCCCGCATGAAGTCCGAGGACGTCGCCCGGCTGCTGAAGATCAACAACCCGATCTACACGCCGACCAGCATCATCCCCCCGGCGCACGTCGCCCGGATCGTCATGGCCACGGTCGGCGCGTTCACCCGCTCCGCCCGCACCAACATCCTCACCCAGCCGGTTCCGCGCATCCCCGGCCTCGATGATCGTGAGACGAGGCAGACCCTCGCCGCCGAGATCCCGCTCTTCGCGAAGAAGGCGTGGGACGACATCCTCGACCCGCGCGGCCAGCTGCCCTTCTCCCACGACTGCTACCTCAAGATGTGGTGCCTGTCGGAGCCCCAGCTGCGCTACGACTACGTACTGCTCGACGAAGCGCAGGACTCCAACCCGCCCGTCGCCAAGGTGGTCGAGCAGCAACGCCACGCCCAGCTCGTCCTCGTCGGCGACAGCGCCCAGTCCATCTACGGGTGGCGCGGCGCCGACAACGCGATGGCCGGGTTCAACGGCGCACGCAAGACCCTCTCGCAGAGCTTCAGATTCGGCGCGGCCGTCGCCGAGGAGGCGAACGTGTGGCTGGAGCTGCTGGACGCCCCTCTGCGGCTGCGGGGCTTCGACCAGATCAACTCCCGCATCATCGAGTTGGACGAGCCCGACGCGATCCTGTGCCGCACCAACGGCACCGCCATGGCCCAGGTCATGCAGCAGCTGCAGGCCGGCCGCCGCGTCTCCCTCGTCGGCGGCGGCGACCAGATCCGCAAGCTGGCTGAGGCGGCGATCCAGCTCAAGGACGGCCGCGGCTGCTCCCACCCGGAGCTGTTCGCGTTCAAGGACTGGGGAGAGCTGCAGGACTACGTCGAGGAGGAGGAGGGCTCCGACCTGCGGCCCTTCGTGAACCTCATCGACGAGCACGGCCCCGACGTGGTGCTGGACACGGTGTCCAAGCTCGTCACCGCGAACCCCGAGGTGGAGATCTCCACCGCGCACAAGGCGAAGGGTCGCGAGTGGCACCGCGTTCAGGTGGCCAGCGGCTTCCCCGAGCCGAAGCCCACCGCTGACGGCAAGCTGGGCCGGATCTCCCGCCCGGACGCGATGCTCGCGTACGTCACGGTGACCCGCGCCCAGTACGACCTCGACAACACCGGCCTGGCCTGGGTCCACGAGTACGTGTAACCCTGTCCCGCCTGACGCAAGCAACATTGCTTGCGTCAGGCGTACCGCCACCTCCTGACCATTCCCCCCGGCCGACCGGCGCCGCCGGCCTCGGCCCACCTTCAACCCGAAAGGGAAACACCATGCCCAACCCGAACCGCCACGACATCAGGATCATCCTGGACCGCTCCGGCAGCATGGAGGGGGTCAAGGCCGACACCGAGGGGGGCCTGAAGGCGTTCCTCGCCGAGCAGACCGCCAACTCCGACGAGACGCTCGTCTCGCTCTACCACTTCGACGACGAGTACGAGGCGGTGTACGAGTTCCGCCCCCTGGCCGACGTCCCCGACTACCGGCTGAAGCCGCGCGGCACGACCGCGCTGCTCGACGCCATCGGCAAGACCCTCACCCGCATGACCGCCCAGTTCGACGCCATGCCCGAGAGCGACGTGCCCGGCAGCGTCAGCGTCGTCATCCTCACCGACGGCGAGGAGAACGCCTCCCGCGAGTGGCGCTCCCGCCGCCAGATCCGCCGCCTGATCGAGGAGCTGCAGAAGAAGGGCTGGACGTTCGTCTTCCTCGGCGCGGACCAGGACGCGTTCGCCGCCGCCCAGGGCATCGGCATCGGCACGGACACGACGCTGTCCTACTCCTCCCACCGCACCACCGAGACCATGACCCGCGCCGGGCGGCTCGTGTCGCGCGGCGGCGACGGGTTCACCCAGGACGACCGCGACGCCACCCGCTACTGACCCCCTCACGGCCCCGCCCACCCGGGCGGGGCCGCCTCCTCCGAAAGGATCTGTGATGACCATCGTCAACGAGCAGCCTGTCGCGCTGCGCGGCGCTGACCTGTTCTGGCACGTCATGAGCACGTTCATCCTGCAGCAGGCGAACACCAACCCCTGCAGCCCGGTGCTGCCCGGCGAAGTCCGGTGGGACCAGGGCACGTGGCGAGACTTCGTCGGCAAGGACCGCTGCGGCACCGCCTTCTGCCTCGCCGGATACATCAGCGACGTGTGCGGCGGCAGATGGCTGGTGACCCTCGACGAGCACGGCGGGCTCCTCGTCGACGGCAAGCCGCCCAGGGGCTCGGTCCTCGGCGCGATGGACCTGCTGCTTGCCGAACCGGACGACATCCTTACCTCGGTCCGGGACGGCATCACCGTCACCTCGGCGCACAACCGCGCCGTCCGGCTGCTCGGCCTGGACGGCAGCTACGACCTGTTCGCCGAAACCAACACCTACGACGACCTCGTGCTCCTCGGCACGGACCTGTTCGGGCCGCCGCCCGCCCACATCCGGATCTGACCCCTCCGCACGTGCTGGCCCCACCCCTGGGGCCAGCACCATCACGCAAGCAATAACGCATGCAAGAAAGGCCAACCAACCCATGGGCAAGACCGCCACGAAGCGCCGCAAGCGGCGCACCGTCACGCCTGCGATGCAGGCCAGATCCGCAGCGAGCAAGGCCGCCGCGAACGAACTGCTACACAACTACGCCGTTGCCTGCCTGAACAACCCCGAGGAGTTCGAGGCGTACAGGCAGGCCGCAGCCAGCCTCGGCTGGAAGCTCGACCCCGCGAGCAGCGAGCCGGGCTACTCCCTGCTGAACATCGCCCTGCTCCTGGCGCAGCGGCCCGGCCTGACCCACTGCGCGGGCTTCCGCGACTGGCACGCGCAGGGCCGCCAGGTCGCCGTTGGCGAGCAGGCGCTGGGGACGTTCCGCCGTATCGGCCGCAAGAAGACGGACGAGGCCGAGGACAAGCCGAAGGACGGCCAGGACGGCGAAGAGAAGACGGGACGTAACCGCGGCTACTACGTGAAGCGGGGCACGTTCGACGTGTCCCAGACCGTCCCCCGCGAGCGGTGCCCGCACTGCGGCACCGAGCCGGACGGCACCGAGCGCAGCAACGCCCAGTGCCCCCCGACGTGCTCGGTGTTCCTGCCGAGGGAGGGCGTGCTCCCGCCGAGGGAGTACGTCATGGACCTCCTGCTCTCGCAGATCAGCGACGACGAGCCCGAAGACGGGGACGCGTGACCCGCCGCCCGCCGGACCCGGCCACGAAGACCGGCCGCGCCCAGATCGCCCGCCAGGCCCGCCGCCACGGCTACTCCCACAACCGGGAGGAGTTCGAGATCGGCGTGACATGCCCCCTCTGCCAGGAGAAGGTCCGCGGCCCCGAGAACCGCTACGGCCAGACCGTCATCCAGGCGCTCGACGAGCTCATGAACGACCACCTCCTCCGCTACTGCCCGAAGGGACCTCAGCAATGACCACCACCGACATCACCCTGGAGAAGCGGCACGTCCTGGCCGGGATGCCCGGCTGGGGCGAGCACGACCACCTCATCCGGACGAAGGGGCTGGCCGTCGTCAACGCGCCCCGGCCCGTCGCTGGCGACCTCACCTGGACCGGCGAGTTCCGGCACGGCCGCTACTACGCGGCCGGGAACCTGCAGCAGATGGCCGAGGGCTGGCACACGGACGACGCCGTCCTGCTGGTCGAGATCACGCCGCAGGCCGTCGTCCGGAAGATCAGCCGCTACATCGCCGATCACGGCTACACGCTGGAGGAGATCGCCAACGCGTACGAGGGCGCGATCGGCGACACCGCGCACGAGATGGGCCTGCCGTGGGACGACTCCTGGCTGCAGGTGCCGTTCCTGCCCGAGCCGAAGGGCACCGACCCGCTCACCGGCATCCCGGTGTGTGAGCACAATGTGCAGGCCCGCACGTGGTTCGTGCAGGTCGTCCGGCCCGGCCAGCCGCTGCCCGAAGACGGGGAGATTGGCATCGTCGGCCAGGGCAAGCCGGCCACGCTGCTGGCGGTGAAGACGCGGGCCGCCGCGATCGAGGGCCGGGCCGACCAGTACCAGATCGGCTACCTGCACAAGGACCAGTGCCGGACTGCGGACGACCCCAACAGCGTGAGCATGCGGTGAACGAGACCGTGCCCGTGCGCGCCGACGCGGCGACCCTGTTCCTCCGCATGAGCCTGGCCTGCCCGTACAGCGGGTGCGGCGACGACTCGATCATGGTGAAGACCTCTGACGGCGGCGACCTCCCCATCTACATCGCTGAGGAGCGCGTGGTCAGCGCCTCTGTCGGCGACGACGACCTCGGCGAGCCCGAGGGCTTCGAGTGCCACGGCTGCGGCCGGCCGGTGTCGCTGCCGCCCGGCTGGACCTTCCAGCGGTCCTGACCGCGACCATCACCCGCCCGGGGCGGCGGCCACCCACCGCCGCCCCCTTTCACCTGACCAACCCAGAAGAGGGGCACGTTGACCATCATCATCAGGCACAACCACGAGGACGGCACCCTCGTGTACGGCACCCGCAAGGGTGACGGCGTGTACGACATCATCCGCAAGTGGGAGAACGGCAACTTCAAGTTCTTCCCGTCGATGGCCAGGCAAGGACTGCCGTGCATCGGCCTGCGCAACAGCCGTGACCAGGTCGCCGACCGGTACGCCATCAACGCTGCGGCGAAGGCCCTGCGCGAAGCCGGGTACGAGGTCGAGGTCGATATCGACGACACTCCCCGAGACCGCGCCCAGGTCCTCGCGGACAAGGCCGACCGGTTGGAGGATCGGCGCGACGCGCTGGAGCGGAAGGTCGACCGGCACGCCGGCGCGGCGGCGGCCGCGCACGACCGAGCGGACCAGCTGAGCGAGCGGTTCGCGGGCGGCCAGCCCATCATCCCCGGCCACCACTCCGAGCGGGGCGCGCGGCGTGACCAGCAGCGCATGCACGACGCGATGCGTAAAAGCATCAGCGAGAACAACACCGCGCAGGAGGTGGCTCGCCGCGCGAACGCGGTCGGCTCCCAGCTCAAGCGGTCCGCCCGGCCGGACGTGACCCGCCGCCGGATCGAGACGGCCGAAGCGGAGCTGCGGCAGATCCAGAAGGCGTTGGACGGGCACGAGCGCAGGCACCTCGACCACAACGACCGGCCGATCTACATCGAGCGGCACGAGCCCGCCACGGGCGACTACCGGGAGCGGCTGCTGGCCCGCAAGGCGCAGCTGGA
This sequence comes from Nonomuraea bangladeshensis, assembly GCF_039529455.1. Lineage (NCBI taxonomy): Bacteria > Bacillati > Actinomycetota > Actinomycetes > Streptosporangiales > Streptosporangiaceae > Nonomuraea > Nonomuraea bangladeshensis. Next base: position 30,989 of record NZ_BAAAMV010000020.1, on the reverse strand, counting down.
CAACCAGCTCGAATACGACCGGGCGCAGCTCGCCGCCGCGATCGAGGCGGGCGAGTACGTGATGTGGCACAAGGGAAACGTCCACGTCGGCGACCTCGTCACGTACTGGATGCGGGACCGGCGGCGCGTCGTGCTGAAGGTCAACAAGGTGACCGTGAGCGTGCAGTCCGGCTACTCCTGGCCCGACAAGGTGAAGTTCACCGACATCCTGGCCGTGGAGTGCCCGCACGGCGACGACGGTCCGGCCGTCACCGTGACGAACCGGCCCAAGAAGAAGCCCCAGGATGCCCGGCCGAAGGTCGAGGTGCCGAGCATCGACGTCGAGAAGCTGAAGGCCGCCGCCGACCTGGCCTCCAACATGGAGGTCGGCCGCGACCGGGAAGCGTTCGTGACGCCGCCCGATGTCGTGGCCCGGCTGCTGGACCTGGCCAGCATCGAGCCTGGCATGGCCGTCCTCGAACCCTCGGCAGGGACCGGCAACATCGCTGCGGCGGCCGTCGACGCCGGCGCGGTCGTGGACTGCGTGGAGCTCGACAACGGCTTGGCGAACGTCTTGGTCGAGCGTGTCCCCGGCGTGAACAGCGTGCGCCGCGCCGACTTCCTGTCCCTGACCCAGATGGAGCAGGCCGCCTACGACCGGGTGGTGATGAACCCGCCGTTCTCACGCGGCCGGGACATCGCACACGTCACCCACGCCCTGCAGTTCGTGAAGCCCGGCGGGCGGCTCGTCGCCGTCATGAGCGGGGGCGTGGCCTTCCACAAGGTGAAGGCCGCGGCCGAGTTCCGGCAGCTCGTCGAGGACCGAGGCGGCTCGATCACCGCGCTTCCGGCTGACGCTTTCGCGATGTCCGGCATCTCCGTCAGCACGGTCATCGTCGTCATCCCCTGCTGATCTCCCATTCCGGCGCTGGCAGTGACGCAAGCAAAACTGCCAGCGCCTTCTCTCGAAGGAGCGTCATCGTGCCCATCGACCCGTCCCGGATGCTGACCGTCACCCTGGCCAGCGACATCTGGGACCACATCATCGACCGGCTCGGCGACTACGCCGACGCGGCCGAGGAACGCCCGTGGCTGGGCGACTGCCACGGCTGCGACCAGGCCGCGCCCGCAATGTGCCCCCAGCACCAGGAGGCCGCCAAGTACGGCAAGCAGGTCCGCGACTGGCGTGACCAGATCGTGGACCAGCTCGGCGCCCAGACGTTGACGATGGCGGACCGGGTGAGGCGGACCGGGCTGCCGCTGGACACCGATCTCTACGACGTGCTTCCCAGCCCGTACGGCGGGGTGCGGAACCTCGTGATGCGGGCCGGTATGCGCGTCCTCGGCGACCTGGCCGCCTACAGCGACGCCGACCTGACGGGGATCAAAAACTTCGGGCCGGGCAGGCTTCGCGAGCTGCACGCCGCGCTGCGCGAGGCGGCCAAGAGCTGATGCTTCCCCGGCCGCTGTATCTCGCCCCGCCGTCCACTCCGGCCATCCGGGAGCAGGTCGCCGCCGACCGGCTGGGGGCGATCCTCAACCCCGCCAGCGGCAACGGCGTGCCCGAGCAGGGCCTGTTCGGCGTGGACAACGCGGTGTTCAGCGGCAAGTACCCCGGCGACCGGAAGTACCTGCGCTGGCTGGAGCGGTTCGTGCCGCACGCCGACCGGTGCCTGTTCGTGACCGCGCCCGACGTGGTGGGCGACGCGTTCGCCACCGTGGCGCGGTCACGGCACATGCTGAAGGAGATCCGCGCCATGGGCCTCCCGGCCGCCCTCGTCGCGCAGGACTACATGGAGTTCTGCCCGCTGTGGGACTGGGAGGACTTCGACTGCCTGTTCATCGGCGGCACCACGGCGTGGAAGCTGTCGGACGCCGCCGAAAACCTCGGCCGCGTCGCCAACAGCATCGGCCTGTGGACGCACGTCGGGCGGGTCAACTCCCTGCTGCGCTACCGGATGGTCGCCTGGGCCGACTCCGTGGACGGCACCTACCTGCAGCGCGCCGGCCCCGATCGGGCGATCCCGACCGTCCTCGGCTGGCACGACGCGCTGCGCCGCGACGACGAGCCGCCGCCCGGCCTGTTCGTCCTCGACCCGCCCCGGCGCGACCTCGACCCGTGGGACGGCAGCTACGACCTCGCGCAGTGGCTGCCCCCCGGCTGGTCGCGACGGCAGAAGCCGTCGCGGCCTCGACCTGAACACGAACAACTCGCCCTGCTGTGAAAGGAACCCCTGACGTGAACGACGACACCCTGTTCGACCCGCCGGCCACCGCGACGGGGCCGGGGGCCGCGCACGGCTGGACGACGGTCAAGCGGAAGAAGGTGACGGTGATCGTCGAGGACGAGTTCGCCGCCGCCGAGCCGATCGTCCGGCCCGGCCAGCGCGACTTTTTCCCCCGCGACGCCAACTACCGGTGGGTGTGGACGCCCGAGCGTGGCTGGTACCTGGAGCGGTACGAGCTGTCCGGACCCAACCGGAAAGCGGACGGCTCGGTCGGCCAGATGACCGTGACGGAGCGCACGCTCGGCACCCACCCGGAGTCGTGGGCGATGCGGCCGGACTGGCTGTACCTGGCCATGGTCGCGTCCCGCCCCGACTGGGAGCCGCCCGCGGCCACGCTGCAGCCGGCCGAAGGCGCGGTAGAAGCCGTCATCGCGGCGGCCGACGACCTGGAGCGGGGGACGCCGCAGTGAGCCGCGACACCACCGCTGCCAGCGCTGCCCGCACCAACCGGCGGGCCAGCCGGAAGGAGCAGACCGAGCAGCTGCGGCACGCCGGCGTCACCGATCCGGTCCTCATCGGGGACCGCCTCGGCGTCCACTCACGGACCATCCAGCGGTACCTGCGCGAGCTGGAAGGCGACGTCGACCGGCGCGGCACCGTGTACCCGGAGCTCAAACCGATGGTGCTGCAACACCTCCGCACGTATCCGCATCTGCGGATCACCGCGTGGATGCTCGCGCGGGTGCTCGGGCTGCCGGGCACCGCGCAGCAGACCGTGAAGAAGGCCCTGCGCTCCCTGGAGCGGGACGGGCTCGTACGTCACGAGATAGGCGCCCGAGGCACGACGCGCGACCTCAACGACTGCACGAAGGTGATCCTTTGGTCGCTCGCCGAGCAGGAGCAGCCCGATGAGCGGTGAGCCTCGCGGCGCGGCCGCCCGCTTCGCCGCTCGCCGGCAGCTCCCGATCGGCGAGGGGCGCGGCATGTGGGGCATCTACTTCGGCCATCCGGGCGCGAACGCGCGCGGCGACGACTTCCCGTCCACCGCGCCGGAGCACCGGCCGACTCTGCTGGCCCGCGTGGTCGACGAACCGAGCTGGCACCAGCTGTACCGGGGCGCGTGCCTGGGCTGCGACTGGGAGGGCGAGACGCGGCAGAGCGGCGGCGACGCCGTCGAGGACGCGCACGACCACGCCTGGCCCGGCTGGCGTGACCTGCCCGCGGTGAAGCCGCCGAAGTCGAATCACGCGCGGTGGCTGGTCGAGGTGGGCCGCGCGTACCCGCCGGGCTGGCTGGAGGCCGGCGGCCCGATCGTGACCGTCCGCGCCGACTCCCGGTTCTCCCGGCATCTGCCCGGTAAGGCGCCGGGCGGCGGCTACGACCTGGCCGCGTCGTACTACCAGGCGAAGAAGACTCGGGACGCTCGTCCCGCTCAACCGACCCTGGAGCTGGAGTGGCCGGGGGGTGCCGAGTGACGGCTTGGATCTGGCTGTACGAGCGCGGGAGCAACCCGTACACGACAGACCGTTCGTATCGCTTCGAGGTGCGCACGGTGGCGCACGCCCGCGAGATGGCGGCGGCGCTGTACCCGGCCGCGCCCGAGCTGGTCGCGCTGGTCGTGATCGACTGCGAGTACACGAGCTGCGGGCGGCGGCTCCTCTTCTCGGAGGAGCAGGCCGACAGCATCGAGCGCGGGCGGGAGCTGGCGTTCCACCCGACGGCGTTCTTCGGCGGCTGGTATCGCGGGCTCTACCGGGGCCGGCTGGCGGACATCTGCCAGTGGCATTACGAGGTGGACCCGGAGACGAACCTGTCGCAGAAGGTGGGTACGACGGCGGCGGCGCGGAAGGCCGCGGAGATGGCGCCGATCGGTGGCGACCAGCTCGACCTGTTCGGGGCTGCGCCATGACGGGCTACGATCTTCCCCCTCAACCAACCCATGATCTGGAGTTCCCCTGATGACCGACCTGACGAAGTGGCCGCGACTCCTGGTCGCCGGCGAGCCGGTGACGCGCGAGCAGACCAACGAGATCCTGATCCGCACCAGCGACTGGTTCCTGGCCGGGTTCAGCGATTGGGAGTGGACGGCAGCGGTGGAGAGCGTGGCCGCCGAGCACGGCATGCCAGCTCAACCGGCTCCTGGCGCGGGCCCCGAGGCGTGGAAGGCGTACTGGGGCCCGATGAAGGCGTGGCGGGAGCGGATCGGCGTCCTGCGGCTGGAGTACCTGAAGAACGAGCGCATCATGTCCGCCTGGATCGGCGGCCCTCATGGCTGGTGCGACTGGGACGGCCGGATCGGCTGCTCCAACTACAACATCGGCAAGCACCCCAGCGTGGAGGAGGTGACCGCCGAGTGGCAGACGATCGCCGCGGCGTTCCCGTACCTGAAGCTGCACGCCCAGGTCCTCGACGTCGATGAGGACGGGACCGGGCCGGTGCTCGCGACGTGGGCCGTCATGGACGGCCGGGCCGCGCTGGTCGAGCCGGTCGGCGAGGTGGCCCGCCTCTCCGAGGTGGACGAGTGGGATCTCATCGCCCGGCTGCTGCCGGGCGGGCAGCGCGGCGTCACCTTAGAGCGGCTGGGTGAGGCGCTGGCGCAGGTAGCGAAGGAGGAGCGGTGAGCGAGTGGACCGACCGGCAAGACGCCCTGCTCGAAGGCATCTACGCGAAGGTGCCGGACGCGGGCTGCAAGGGCCTGTGCCAGGCGCACTGTCACACGATCGCCGGGAGCAAGCGGGAGTCGCAGCGGATGGAGGAGGCGGGGTTCCCCGGCCTTCCGACTGCGGCCGGCCCGCTGCTGCGGCAGCGGCTCAGCAAGGTGACGGAGGCCCCGCCGTGCGCGGCGCTCGGCGACGACGGCCGGTGCCGGGCGTACGAGGTGCGTCCCCTGATCTGCCGGTTGTACGGCGCCACCGAGGGGCTGCCGTGCGAGTACGGATGCGTACCCGAGGGTGGACGGCTGACCGAGGCCGAAGCGGATGTGCTGAAGAAGCGCGTCAAGCGCATCTGAAACTGCCGAGACGCCAGCCAAACTGCTGGCGTCTCGGCACAATGGAACACCTCTTCACACAGGAAGGAAGGCCATGGCCGCGATCGAGATCAAGCCGCCCTTGAAGGACTGGACGGCGCCGAAGTGGAGCGAGGTCATCGACCGCTACCCCGATCACGTGGCAGTCAAGAAGGACGGTAACTGGGTCGGTTTCCAGGACGCCTGGGACGACGAGGTCCCGCCGCCCCGGAGCACCTTCAGCATGGGGTTCGGCTACATGCTCCTGCCGCGGAAGCACCTGCAGGGATTCCTCGCCCGGCTCGGTGAGAATGCGCGTCGGGTCACCGTCCGCGAGATCCGCGTCGAGAACCACCCAGAGGCATTCGACGCCATGCTCGCCGAGGCAGGCGTTGAGGTGAAGCCGCCTTACGCCAGGTACGTCAAGGGCAACAGGCGGCGCTTCCTCGACGAGAACGGTCAGCACCACCCCAGCTACATCCTCGTCAAGGTCACCAAGGGGCCGATGTGGTGGAGTCTCGACGACCGCGCCCGCGAACTCATCGGCGATGACGACATGGTGGCCTGGACTCAGGAGGGCGACTACCGCAAGGTCCGCTCGGGCTGCGTGCGGCGACTGATCGAGCAGTTCGAGCCGCTCGACCGGCTGGAGTTCAGGCGTCTGCCTGACCCGCCGGCGTAGAGAGACCCTGCTCTTGTAGCCATCGCCGAGCGCCGGTGCAGGAGGGCTGCGTGGCCTGGCACTCAGGACAGCGGCACCCATCGCGGTCGTACGTCGTCCAGGACCCGTGGCGTAGGCGCGGGTCCCGGCCGTCCATGAGCGCCGAGTACAAGGCGTCCCGGAACTCAGCGTCCCAGCGGGCGCGGCCGTACGCGACCTCCTGGGGCAGCTCGAACTCAGCCATCGCGTCGGCAAGGCGGGTGCTGGCGGCGACGGCGCGCAGGACGTGGGCGCGCATGTCGTCAGTGAACGCGGCGTCCATGTTGGCTCGCCGCCAAGGGGTGCTGCGGTCCATGGGGGATGCTCCTGGTGGTCGCGGTGCCCACGGCATGAGGGTGCTGGGGCCAATCCCTCCAGGGTGATGATGTGCGAGCGTGACGGCCCGCGTTGTCAGGCTATCCGTTGCCTGGTCGGGGACGCGAGCGCTGTGGCTGGTGTCCCCCTGTTGTTGGCAATCTTCGACCTATAGAAAAGAGTTTTCCTATGAACAGCACCCACTCCGACCTGGTGGGAACCGCCGCCGAGCAGCCCGCGCCCGGCTCGCTGGACCACGATCTGAACATCTACTTCCAGGCAATCACCGGAACGCTGATCGACGCAGGCGTTCAGCCGGACCGCCACGAGTGGAACGGCGGGGAGCACGAGGAAGGACCGGGCGCGTACTGGATGTTCGAGCCCGGCAACCCGAGCCTCGCCGAGTCCTGGCCGGAGGGCGTCACGATCGTGTGGCACCCCGCCGGCTGGATCGATAACGAGGGCAACCCGCTGCCCATCGTCGACACCCTCGCGGACCACCTGCTCGTCGTCCAGGCGATCAAGGAGTACGTGACCGGCCGGGAGTCCACTACCAAGGGCCGCAAGTCCCGTTGGGGCTTCGCGGACGAGCTGTGGCCGCTGCTCGTCGAGAACGCGAAGGAGCGGGAGGAGGCGTGATCGAGGTCACCGACGCCAACGGCAGGTGGTCCGGGTCGGGCGGTGGCGGGGCCTGAAAGGCACCGCAGAAGCCTAGGCCGGGGCACGCAGAAGGCCGCCACCCTCGCGCGGTGGCGGCCTTCTGGTGGCCTCTTCACAGGTCCGGCGACAGCATACCCCCGTGTAGCGAGCGCTACATGAGGACGGCCTGGTGAGGTCAGGTGCCGGGGGTCCGGCCGTAGAGAGAGATACCGCGCTTCAGCAGCCACGCCTTGAGGGCGGTTTCCACTACTTCCTGGGGACCGGTGGCGGTGTTCAGGCAGGCGACGGTGAGCCGGTTGTCCGTCTGGCGGGTGATGCGCGGGGCGATGGCCACGTCGTCGATCTCCTCCTTGGCTCGGCGGGTGCGCTTCTTCACGGTGCGCTCTCGCTTGGGCCGGCTGCCGTCCGGGTTGAGGGGTGGCTCGGCGTCGGCGGGGATGCCGAGGAAGTCGAAGTACTCGCTGAGGGCGGCTTCGACGATGCCGGAGATGCCGAGGCCGGTGGCTTCGTTGGCGCGGCTGAGGCGTTCGTCGAGCTGGGGACTGATGCGGGTGGAGAGGGTGGGTTTGTCCGCGCGGGCCTTGGTGCGCAGGGGAGATGCTTGCCGTTCTGCTTGCTTGACCAGTGCCTTGCGGGCGGCGGCGGTGGTTGAGCGGGCCATGGTCGGACGGCGTCTCCTTGGCGGGCGGCTGATGTCATCTCCACCTTCCCGCGCTTCGGTTTATTCCGCAAGTTGCATTGCTTGCGCGTCGGCGGTCGCAGGGCGGTGCCGGGTGCAGTGAAATTGCCCGTCTCGCGTGGCGCTGAAGTGCGCTTACGGAGGGCTCAGAGCCAACGTGAGCGCTTCTCAGGGGCTTGTGCGCCCCCAACGATCATCCCGCGTCGCACGCTCGCTCACGAGCATTTCAGCACGCTCTAGGGGTTGTTGCGAAAGCGAAACGAACATGCGAGAATGGCGCAAGATCCAAACCACAAGCGAGCGCGAGCGACCCAACTCACGCAAGCAAAAGCGATAGCACCAACCAACCCAGAAAGGCAGGCCGTGACCACCACCGCCAGCGAAAAGACGCTCGACCGCATCCGCGGATACCTCGCCATCGCGGAACACCCCAACACCGGCACCGCAGAAGCTGAAACCTTCCGCGAGCGCGCCTACGCCCTCATGGCCAAGTACGGCGTCGAACGAGCCCACCTCGCCGCCGCCGGACAGATCACCGACGAACTCGCCAGCTGGGGCTTCGTCGTCGACGGACCCCACCAGGCCGAACGCATCCAGCTCCTCGCCGCCATCACCAACGCCAAGACCTGCCGCGTCCTGACGTGGAAGGTCAACGGCACCACCTACGTCATGGTGTCTGGCTACCAGAGCGACCTCGACGCCGTGAAGATGCTCTACACCTCCCTGGCCCTGCAGATGACGAAGGAAGTCAAGGCCGTCACCGCCACCAAGCGCGTCGCCACCGTCCGCAAGAGCTTCATGCTCGGCTTCGCCTCCCGCGTCGGCGAGAAGCTGCGCGAAGCCAACCAGGCCGCCGCCGCCGAGACCCCCACCAGCAGCACGGGCAGCTCCACCGCCCTGGTCCTGCGCGACCGGAAGGCCGCCGTGGACGCCTACTTCAACAAGCAGGCCCCGAACACCCGAGCCAACAGGGGCCCGACGATCGGCGACCCGCACGCCTTCCTCGCCGGCCGTGAGGCGGGCGACCGCGCCGACATCGGCGGCAACGCCCGCCTCAGCGCCACCGGCCAGCGCGCCATCAGCTCCTAACCCCGTCAGCGGCGGGCGCCACCCAGCGCCCGCCCTTCAACCAACCCTGAAGGAGAACCGTGGAGAACACGGAAACGACCTGCACCAGCTGCAAGACCCCGCTCCGCAACCAGGCCGAGGACGGCCGTCCTGACGTGTGGAAGCACACCACCGCCACCAACCCGCCCTGCTTCACGGCGATGCCGCCGTACCAGGTCGAGGAGGCCCTGCCCCGCGAGATCCGCAAGGTCCGCATCAGGGTCGAGGAACTGGTCGCCTACGAGCGGGAGATGAAGCTGTCGGTCCACGTCGGCGTGACGGCTGACGAACTGGCCGCCTATCTGACCGACAACACCGAGGCGTGGGCCGACGACATCGAGGAACACTTCTTCACCGCCGAGAACCGGGAGGTCGTCAGCGGGCACACGTTCTTCGCCGACGACGCCGGCTACCTCGAAAACCTGGCCTCTTACCTGGAGACGGCATCCCAGCACCTCAAGAAGTGGCTGACCATCACCTGCCCCGTCTGCGGCGTCTTGCCTGCAGCGGACGACACGCTCCACCAGAACGTCGGCTGGGTCGTCGGCATCGCCTGCAGCGGCGCGCGCCTCGTCCACCCCGGCTGGATCGGCATGGACGGCACCAACTGGACGGACTGGACCGAACTCCAGCTCCCTCACGCAAGCGGAAAGGCTCGCGACTAATGCACCTCATCATCAAGGCCAGCTCGGACGTGGAGCTGTACTTCATCTGGTCCACCGTCTGTGACGCGCCGCTCGGCGCGGGCGACCTGGCCCAGATCGAGACCCTGGGCCAGCAGTTCGGCCCCCGCGTGACGCGCGAGCTGATGGGCCGGGTCCACGCCACCGGCACCAGCGACCTGCTCGGCAGGGGCGACTGGGACGACGACGGCCTGGTACTTCGTGAGTACCCCCGGCTGGGCAGCCCTTCCCGGTGGCTGCCGCGAGCGAACTTCCACGCATTCGCCCAGGCAGTGCAGGCCGACGACGAAGCGGCGATCGAGAAGGCCACCGAGGCGATCAACCCGGAGATCCACCCGGTCGTCATGATCACCATCGGCGGCGGCGAGGAGAACACCTGATGCCCCGGATCGTCGTGAAGATCGAGCCGGTCACGGTCAACGGCGAGCTCCGGCACCAGGCCGTCTGCCGCACCCCCGGTTGCACGCTCGGCGTCGACGGCGGCCCGTGGGCCAGCCACCCCGGCGTGGTCAAGGCCGCCTCGGAGGAACTGGCCCGGTTCCACCGAGGCGACCACCGCAACCCCGATCGGCAGCCGATCTCCGCCGCCTCGGCGGCACCGCCCGCGCCGCTGGCCCGACCCTGACCGTGCAGGGCGGCCCGGCCACGCGCCGGGTCGCCCTGCCTTGCTCCCGAGAACCCGATGCACAACCCCACCGAGAAAGGAACACCCGTGAAGTACGTCTACCTGGACACCGAGTCGACGCACCTCGACTCCGAGGTCGGTCATCTGTGGGAGGTCGCGCTGATTGTGCGCGACCTCGACTTCTCTGACGGCGGCGACCTGGAGTTCTGGTGGCAGGTCCGCCCGGACCTCACCGCCGCCGACCCCAAGTCGCTGCAGATCAGCCGGTACTACGACCGGAGCCAGGTCGCTCACCTCCCGATTGGCCACGGCGTGGACCTTTCATGCGGCGCGGACCGAGAAATCCTCTCCAAGGGCGCAGTCCGGGAGCGGGAGATTCTCTCCGAGGGCGCGGTCCGGGAGAACGTGACGGCGGAAGAGATCGCGCTGCAGCTCGCTCAGCAGCTCGACGGCGCGACGATCGTCGCGAACAACCCCCGCCACGACTGGGACTTCCTGCGCTCCTTCCTGCGCGCCCACGGCCAGGCGTTCACGGCCTCGCACCGGATGGACGACATCCGGGCCCTGCTGAAGGGCTACGTCTATGGCCGTTTGGCCGCGGCCGGCGGCGACGTCGACGACGCGTTCCTGCCCGCGCAGGCCGAGTACGTCCGCCGCTGGCTGAGCGGAGACTCGGACGTGCTGGCCTGGGAGATCGTCGGTGTCACGCAGGAACCGGAGACCAAGCACACCGCGCTCGGTGACGCCCGCTGCGTGCGGGACGTCCACGACGGCATCACGCGCGGGATCCTCCATTGACCGGCAGCGAAGAGACCTCGGACCTGCCTCCGTTCTGGGGGCCCGGCGGCTTCCTAGAGGAGAGCACCGACCCGGCCGACCGGGTCGTGGTCGACGGCGAGCACTACGCGATCGGCGGCGACACCGGCGGGTTCCGTGGGCACGGCGGCCGCCGTTTCGACATCGCGTGGTTCGACGGCCGGACGGCCACGACCCGGAACCTGTGGCACCAGGGCACCGTGCCGCCCGAGTGGCGGCACCGCTACCCGGACAACGCCCGATTCGTACACCCCGAGGAAGGACCGAAGGCATGAGCTACGGCTACGGAGAGGACTGCTCGGCCGCCCGCGACGCGCAGCGGACCGCCGAAGAGGTACGGCACGACCTGGACATGCTGTCGGACACCGTGGCGCGCAACCGCGTTCAGGCCGACAACATGACCTCCGAGGTGGCGGCCAGGGCACATGAGCTGTTCGAGATGATTGACGCGCTCCGTCTCCAGGTCGTCAGGCTGCAGCAGCGGGTCAAGGAGCTTGAGGGCCGATGAGCGCGCACGGCTACATCACCCGCGACGAGATCGCCGAGGTGGCCGGCCTGCTGTGTATCCGGCCCGGCCAGCCGTCCGAGATGGTCGCCGTGCAGGCCACCACGATCAGCGGCACCTACGAGAACGCGCTCTGCCTGGAGCGGGCATGGGTCGAGATCCAGGACGTCTTGGACGGCGCGCGGCGGGACGCCGACCGCTACGGCGGCGACTGGCGCGACCACATGCCCGACCGGCCGGAGCTGTTCGAGATCGAGTACCACGACTACGACTTGGACACCGACACCGGGACGAAGACGTACAGCCACACCGAGGACTACGACGAGGCCGAGGACCGGCGCGTCGCCCTCCACATCATCCGGATGTTCATAGAACGGTTCGGACTCACCGCGAAGGAGATCACTTCATGGCCGTCAGCATGAGGCACCTGGGCCTCGATGACGAGCAGGTGCGCGAGCTGGTCAAGTTCGCGGCCGCGGCCTGCGTCGTTGCCCAGGACGAACAGCACGCCCTGAACTGGGCGCTGGAGTTCTTCGACGACCCCGAGGCGCTGGTCGAGCTCGGCGTCAAGGTGTGGGACCTGATCGACGACAAGTACGGGATGGTGTGATGAGCACCTCAACGTGGTCGGCAGCGATGCATGTCCTCGCTGACGAGCTGGAGCGCAGCGAGGCGCTGGGGCCGTTCGCTGAGGAGGACTACCGGCTGCGGATGGCTGACCGGCTGCTCCAGGCGTTGGACACCAGAAGGTATGACGTTGTGCGCCGGGCACCGGCGCCCTCGGCGCGGCGGGCACAGCCGACGCCGCCGGTCCGCTCGGCGAGCACTCACGTGACGCCTGGCGAGCTCCGTTCCACCCCTGGCATGGTGGTGCAGCGGCACACCGTGCAGGAAGAGGGTGCGGACACCGTAACCACCGAGCTTCCGTGCTGCGAGCGGAGCTTGACCGTCCCTGCGGACTCCGACCTTGAGGTCGAGGTGGTGTGCCCGTTCAATCGCATCCGCTATACGCTCCGGCTCGCGGAGGAGTGGGACGGCGGCCTGCTGGCGTGCTGGGAGGTGGGCGGCGAGGTGCTGCTGGTCAAGCGGCGCCCGGCGAAGCGGAGGTCGCGGTGAGCGTCTACCTCGGCCGGTACGGTACGACGTTCGTTGAGTCGGAGGTCCTGTTCGCCATCGTCAATGAGGACGTGGACCACGCTCGCGCGCTCCTGGCCGAGATGCTGCCGGGGGAGCGGCGGGCGCTGGAGCACCACTGCATGGAGATTGCCGGAATGATTCAGGTGATGCGAGAGGAGGAGGGGTGAGCGGCGACAAGATGCCCCGCCGCGAGTTCCCGTGCGGCGAATGCCCGTGGCAGGTGAAAGCCCCAGTCGGGAAGTTTCCGCCGGAGCGGTACGAGGAACTGCGCGCCACCTGCCGTCCGAACGCGGCTGGGATGCCGCCGCTGCCGGGCACGCCGATGTTCGGCTGCCACGTCGGTGATCCTCGCACGGGCGAGGACCTGGCATGTGCGGGCTGGCTCGCCGTCGAGGGCCACAACCACATAGGTGTCCGGCTGGCGTTGCGAGACGGCAGGCTACCGCTGGACGCGCTGGAACGTGGTGATCGCTGGCCGGAGCTGTACCCGTCGTACGAGGCGATGGCCACGGCGAACGGCGTCCCTACCAGGAAGGACGTACCTTAGTCCACTAACGCGAGCTGTTCCGCTTGCAGCAATGACGGAACGGCTCGCACCCCTCATGGACTGGGAAGGACGGCGTTGCCCGAAACCACGACCTCGCTGTGCATCGGCCCTCGCTGCAGGCGGGGCGAACCTCGCCAGGCAGCGGCCGGGCGACTCATCTGCGAGACCTGCACCACCAGGTTGCGCCGCGACGTGGAGATCACGCCGCAGCTCGTGCGGTGGCTGGAGCAGCACAAGACGCCTGGCCAGGGCGGCGGGGACCGGGTGTCCGGGTCGCAGGAGGCCGGCACCCCGGCGCGGCTCGACGTGCTGTCGATGTTGCACGACGGCGCGGTGCCGGTCCACGGTGAAGACGACGACCAGATCGGGCCGCCGTCGATCCCGTCCACGCTCAAGAACTGGGCGTGGCTGATCGCCGAGCATCGCGGCCTGGTCTACCCACAGCGGGCCGACGTCGCCGAGCTGTCGGCGTGGCTACTGCGGCACCTGGGCTGGGCGGCCGGTCAGCCGTGGGTGGACGACCTAATCGGCGAGGTCGGGGCGTTGCGCCGGTGGGCGCATGGTCTCGCGCCGTGGGCTGTGCACGTGCAGGAACTCGTCGGGCCTTGCCCGTCGTGCGGGAAGCGGGCGCTGATCCGGACGGCGGGGGAGCGGTACATCGAGTGCGATGCCCGCGAGGAGATCGGCGGGTGCGGGGCGCTGTGGACCGAGGAGGAGTACGAGGAGCACGTCGCCGAGTTGGTGGGGCGGCGCCGCCAATCCCGCAAGGTTGGTACGAAAACGAAACGAGGTGTGGCAGACTGATGTTCATGAAGAATCCGGGCAGGCTCCCCCCGAAGGAGCAGAGAGAAGCGGCGGAGAAAGCCCTGCTGGAGGCGGCCCGCGAGTACTACAAGGCGATCGAGGAGCCGACCAGGAAGCTCAACCAGGCTCTCGCCGCTGCGGCGGGCCCACCCGAAGGCGTGCCCGCCAGCGACAAGAAATCCCTCGTGACTCGCCGCCGCATGGTAGAGATCCTCAAGGAGGCCGACCCCGCAGGAGAGGGCTTGACCCTCTACACCATCCTGAAGGTGGTGTCGGACCTCCAGCAGCAGGACGAGTAAGGCTTCGACTTAGCCTCGGCAAGCTCCGGCGACCGCCGGAGCTTCCTTCATTTCGGGCGTCGGCGCGAAGCTGCCCGGGGCCGGCATCGAGTCGCGGATCTCTATGCCGGTCTCCAGTCCGACCGCGTATGCCTGCGCTGTCTCGCCGATCATGCGGTGGAACGCCCTCGTGGCGAGCAGCATCATGGTCATGATGGTCGCCACGATGGCGAAGCTGTGCAGCCACAGCAGGGACACAGGGGCGTAGTGCAGGTGCGGGTTGCGGATGACGAATATGCTGTTGACCCCCGCCGCGATCCAGCCGAGCACGGTGACGGTCACGGACGCGACCATGGCGCGTTTGGTGCGCAGCATTGCGATTCCCCCAGTAGGTGACGTTGTTGCTGGCTACAGCCAGTGCTTCGTTGCGTAGTGGATGAGCTGGCCGCGCGTGGAGACGCCAGCCAGGCGACGCATCCGCGCGATGCGGCGGCCCACGGTCCGCGGCGACGACTCGCAGATGCGTGCGATCTTTGCGTCGGTCTCGCCGGCGACGACCTGCTGCAGGATCTTGCGGTCCTGCGGGTCCAGGTCGGAGGGGGCGCTGGAGATGTCGACGTTGTACGGGATGGCCTTGTCCCATTCCTCCTCGAAGCGGGCGACCTGCCCGGCGACGAGCGGCGGAGACTCGATCATCATCATGGGGAGGCCGCCGCGTTCCTCGACCGGTGTCAACGCGACAGCGTTGTCAACGATGAGCAGTTTCGTCGGCAGCCGGTCGGTGAACCGGATCTGCGCCCCTCCCCAGCGGAGGGTGGCGCGCAGGCCCTCCATCACGGCCGGGTTGGACATTACCTCCTTCTCGTACACCACTCGCCGGCGGCAGGCGGGACCGCCGGTGGTGGTGAGGCTCCGATCGGGTGAGGGAGGCGGGGGAGGCGGCGCGAGAGGGAGGAACGGCCCCGTGATGAGCTGCATCCAGTCGTGCCTGACGGTGTTCTGCAGCAGGTCGAAGACGCTGGTGACTTCTTCTCTGCTGGTCAGCTGGGCCACAGGCTCGCCGGCGCTCCGGTAGTGCGGGCTGTCTTCGTAGCGATGCTCCAGGTCCAGCATGAGGGTTTGCAGCCGGTCCAGGGTGTAGGCCGCTCGGGAGACGGCCGGGATGAAAGCGCGGCGGGGGCGACGAGCGCGCGGCGGGTCGCCTACCACGAAGCCGTGGTCGCGCAGCCAGTCCAGTGTGTGCTCTGGGTCCGGCACGACGTGGAGCAGGTTCTCTGCTGGGGTGGGTCCGTTGTCGATCAGATATTTGTACAGACGCAGCTCGTTGCTGTCGTCGCCACTCAATGGCACGGGTGGTCCTATAGGTCTGACGCGGTTTGAGGCGATCCGCTATCGAACCGTCCTCGCTGGGTTGGTTGGGCGCCGTTCTGCTACATGCCGCCTGTGGTGCTGTTGGGCAGGGCCGGCGGGGCCTCGTTGGGGTTCGGTGCCGGCACGACGGTGACGGTGGTGGTGGTGCTGGTCTTCGTGATCACTTTGCTGCCGTCGGGGTGGGTGACCGTCTGGGTGGATTCGGTCTCGGTGGTGGTGATGCCGGGAGTGGCGTCCGGGCTGTCGGCCGGGGTGTCGGCGTGGGCGGCCGCGGCCCCAGTCAGGAGTAACGCCATGGTGAGGGCGGCGGCGGGCAGGCGCAGGCGGGTGAACGAGGGCATTCGCATATGAAGTCACTCCTAGACGAAGGTTGGTCTGAACGTTCCAAACGCGATGAACCGTGTGCTCGCGGCGATTGCGGGAACGACAGGACATATGTTGTAAAGCTTTGAAATGCCGTTCGTCTAGGGGGATTCGTGACCGAAATCTGTCATGGCCAATGTCGGCCATGCAGGCATGCGCCATCCGGGCCAGAGCGGCATAGTACCTGCGTGGCGCGCTAAGACGCACACCTCATAGGTTTGGTTTACAGTTCATCCATCCGGATTTCCTGCGTTTTCGGTGTCCGTAATATAACGACGTTCAGCAGGCTTAAGGCTGCGGCGGCGCCTCGTGCCGCATGATGTCGATCTGCTTAGTGTGCAAATCCAGCAAGGCATCCACCTGGCGGAGGAGCACCGCGACCATCTCCTCCTTCGTGTTGTCGCTGAACGGCAGTTCATGTATGCGGGCGATAGCGGCCTCCACCCGCTCGGCCGTCCGCGCGGACGCGCCGCTCGATCGAGGACCTTTGCGCTTGTCGAGTTCCTGGCGCAGGAGGTCGCCGGCCTTCTCCCGGCCGACCGCCTTGACGTCCTCCGGGGTGGCTCCGACGACGAGGGCCATGAGGACGTACTCCCGGTCAGGGATGGCTCGTTTCCCCTGCTCATAGGCGGACCAGGTGCGGTCGCTGAAGGGCGTGCTGGTGTAGTGGCCCAGCATCTCGGCGCACTTGGCGACACTCAGTGGGCTTTCCATGCCTCGGTCGGTGCGTAGCCGATGGATGAGGGCGGCGTCGGGTGGGAGGTGGGTGTCGTCATGCGGTGACGGCTGCGGCACGGTAACCGCCTCCTTCGGTTCTTGCACTGATCTTCAGTTCTTTCGGTACGCGATCACCGTATCAGTTGGTGCGCGACCGTGCCGGTACTTCGCGAGATTTCCGTTACGTTCCGTAACTTCGCGTCGCTTCGCGACACTTCGCGAAGCGACTTGCTTTTCGCGAACAACAGGGTAATGTCGCTTACGAGATCCGTTGATCTTCGGAACGAAGATCACAAACCACACGGGAGGTGCCAATGACCAGCACAGACACGGCAACGACGCCGGAGCAGATCGTCGGCGACCTCATCGACGCCGTCGTACCGGAAGACGTGCAGATGCTCGACGTCGGGCAGGTCGCGGATGTCCTCGGCGTCACCGACCGGGCCGTCCTCTACGCCCTGAAGGACAACAGGCTCAGCTACGTCCGCACCGGCAAGCGCGGCTATCGCATCCCTCGCGCCGTGCTGGTCGACTACCTGCTGGAGAGCTTCATCCCCCGGAAGCTCACGGCCGCCGAACAGCAGCTCGCCGAGACCCAACAGGCCATCGAGGCCGCCATGCTCAAGCTGGCCGACCTCAACGAGCGCATCGCCGCCGCCGAAGCCAAGCTCAACCAGATCGGCGCCGACACGCACCCCCACCGCAGACGGCCCACCCAAGCCGTCGCGTAACCAACCAACCCAGGCACCACGGAGGAGACCGACACGACCATGTCGCATCACGCAAGCACTATTGCTGCCGGTAGGCGTGAGGGCTCTGACCTGCAGTTCGACCGGAAGCACGCCGCAGCGGCGATCGAAGCCGCGTGGCACCTCGGCTGCTCCGCGTTCGAGCCGCTGCGTACGGCGCTCGTCAACGCGCTCCGCATCGAGGGCCACCCGGCCACCGCAGCGAAGCTGCACGCCGACGACCTGATCGGCCTCGCGGCCGTCGCGATTGCGGGCGAGCCCCACACGACGCCGTGCCCCGGCAGCCCGCAGGCACAGAAGTACGCACAGGCCATGCACGAGATGGAGACCAGCAAGTGACCCGACTCGCCGCAGCCGCCGCACAAGAGCTGGCCGAGGGCCTGGCCGACGAGGACGCCAACGACTGGCAGGACGCAGCCGAGCAGGTGTTCCCCGAGGTTTACCCCTGCCCCGGCGAGTGCAAGAAGACGGGCAAGCTGCAGAAGGTCAACAAGAACGGCCGGATGCGCAAGCACAAGACCAACAAGGGCGACGTCCTGCCGTGCACCGGCAGCGGCGCGCCGATCCTCACCGCCCGCATCCCGCACCGCAGCAAGTCCGGGTTCTACAAGGACCCCGTGACCGGGGTGATGCTGCGGTCGGTCACCACCATTCTCAACCAGGGCTCGGCGCACGAAGGGCTCATCTACTGGGCCGCCAAGGTCGTCGCCGAGACCGCGATGGACAACGTGTTCCAGCTGCTCGACGCCGCCCGTACTGAAGAGGGCAAGGCCGAGATGATCAAGTGGCTCAAGGGCGAGCCGGACCGGCGCAAGGACGAGCGGGCCGACGTCGGCAGCGCGGTCCACAAGCTGATCGAATGCAAGATCCTCGGAGAGCCCGCCCCGGTGCGGCTGCTGGCCAACGAGGACCTGAAGCCGTACATCGTCCACTTCAACCGGTGGGTCGCCGACTGGGAGATCGACTTCGAGGCGTCGGAGATGGTCGTCGCCCACTACGAAGACCAGTACGCGGGCACCCTGGACTACCTCTTCCGGTCCCGGCCGCTCGCGAAGAAGCTCGGCGTCCCGCCGGACACGATCTTCCCAGGTGACACCAAGACGGGCGGCACCCTGAACGGGACTACCTACAGCGGCCACGTCCACGGCGTCTACCCGGAGGCCGGCCTGCAGATGAGCGCCTACCGCAAGGCGCCCTGGGGGTGGGAACGCGACGGCGAACGCATCGAGCTGCCGCCCCGGCACGACGTGGGCGTGATCTTGCACTTGAGGCCGGAGGGCTACAACCTCTACCCGGCCCGCTGCGGCGACGACATGTACGCGATCTTCCAGACCATCCGCCGCGTCGCGGAGTTCCACACCGGCCTGTCCAAGAGCGTCATCGGCGAGCCGCTGACCCTCGACGACGGCACCGACAACACCCAGAGCACGGAGGAGGCAGCCTGATGGGCGGGCGCATCATCGACCGGCAGCACCGGCTCCGCACGATCGGCCGGATCCGCCTCGGCACGTTCGAAGGCCGACCGAAGGCCAGCGAGTTCTTCATCCCCACCTCGGAGTTCGAGCACTTCATCCGGGAACTGGCCGACATCTACGGCGGCAAGGTCGAGCAGTGGAAGCCGCAGGGCGACGGCGGCATGCAGTGGCGGCTGATGAACGAGGAACTGACGTCCCTCGACGCGATCATCCCGCCGCACCGGGACCCGCTGGACCAGGCGTACGAGAAGTGGTCACGCGGCGGCAAGCAGGCCCGCTGCAACGGCGAGACCGTCGAGAACCTGGGCGGCCGTCCCTGCATCTGCAAGGCGCAGTGGGGGCCGCGGTTCTGGGAGAGCGCGCCGCCGCAGCAGGCGTGCAAGTTGCACACCCGCCTGAACATCTGGCTCCCGGAGGTGCGGGACATCGGCGTGTGGCTGCTGGAGACCAAAGGCGCGAACGCTGGCGCGGAGCTGCCCGGCTTCGTCGACGTCATCCAGGCCATGTTCGGTACCAAGGTCGCCGTACCGGTCAGGTTGTGGCTCGTCCCTGGCAAGACCCGAGAGAAGGGCAAGCTCAAGCTCTACACCAAGGTCGAGATCGCGATGCGCGGCATGGCCGCCCAGGAGGCGGCGGCGCGCATCATGGCCGCCGCACCCGAGCACGCCGAGCTCGGTGCCGGAGCGTCGGAGGATCGGCTGGCGATCGAGGCTGGCCAGCCCGAGAAGACGGACTACATCGCGGCCATCCGCGCCGCGCAGACCCGCGACACCGTGGTCAAACTGTGGAAACTGGCCAAGGCCGACCGCGAAGAGTGGATGGCCAGGGGCGCGGAGATCGAGGCGGAAGCGGCCAAGCGCGCCAAGGAGATCGACCTGCTCGCCAAGGTGTGGAAGGACGTCGTCACCGCCTGGGAGGGCGGAGACATGGAGGCGCTGCACCGCGCGTTCGCGGACTTCTCCCGAGGCCGCCGCATCGAGGACGCCACGGCCGACGAGCTGAAGGCGTTCCTCAAGCACATCCAGCCCGACGAGCCTCCGGCCGCCGAGCAGGCCCCGCCCACGCAGGCCCCCGCCGGCCGCAGCGCGGAAGACATGCCGATGCCGCCGGACGACGAGATCGTGGACGCCGAGGTGGTCGACGACCCTCCGGTGGCGAAGGAACGCCTGACCCGGATGAACATCATGATCGGTGAGCGCGGCATCGCCTCCGCCACCGGCAAGGGCAGCACCGCGGCGAACAAGGCGGCCAAGGCGGCATGGCTGACCGAGACGGTCAAACGGCCCGTCGAGTCCACCGCGGATCTCACCGAGAGCGAAGCTGACCTGGTGATGGCGCGGCTCAAGGCCATGCCGGTCACCCACCCGAGCAAGCCGAAGCAGGCCGACGCCCCGCAGCCCCAGCAGCAGGACCCGGCCGCGCGCCGCACCCACCTGCTGGCGCTGTTCGGCGCCCTCGGCATCAAGGACCGGGAGGACATCCTGCGGGACATCAGCATCATCACCGGTTCCAACGTCACCGCGGCTGCCCCGCCCACCCCGCAGCAGATCCAGGACGCCATCGACGTCCTGGAAGCCGCAGGCGGTGACATCGCCACCTACGACGCGATGATCGCCCAAATCCAGGGCGCCCGCGCCGAGCAGCCCACGAACTGACCCTCTTCGCCCCGGCCCGCACCCAGGGCCGGGGCCCCAACCCTCAAGGAGAACCGAACCATGCGACCCCTCTACGTGGAGTCCGAACACCTCGACACCTCCCGCATCGGCTACGTCCGATACGAGCACGAGGCAGCGCTGTCCATCGGCGCGTACCGGCTGCCGACGCCGACGACCGACCTGGGCGCGCTCAAGGAGAACGTCGTCCTCTACAAGAAGATCGCCGAGGCCGCCGAGCACGCCTACCGCGACTCGATGGCCCGCATCGCGTGGCTGGAGAACCAGGCGGAGCAGCTGCGCCTGGCCGCCGCTCGCACCCACATCCCCGCACCGCCCGCCCAAGCCCCGGCCGCGCCGACGCCGTGCAGGTGCGGCGAGCCAGCCGCGCCGAACACCGCGCACCGCGCCGACGCCCCCTGCCACCACCTCGACAACCCGCCCTGCCCCGGCTGCCAGGGGAAGGGCTGCCCGGACTGCGCGGGCCACGGCATCGCCATCGTCAACGCCTCGGTCGAACCGCTCCCCCTGCAGGTCGTCCACGACGACGGCCGCGCCCCCATGCCGAGCTCGGCCGCCTTCACCCCGCCGCCCACCCGGCCCCTAGCGGCTCCGGCAGCTCCGACCGCCACGCCGACCCACTGACCCCCGCACAACCACGATCGGAAGAAGGACACATGAGCGAGAACCGCAACCTCAGCGACGTCGCCGCCCTCGTCGCGAACGCGACCGACCTCGACGAGAAGACCGCGAAGAAGGCCGTCACGGCGACCCTGTACGCGATCCAGCAGCTGGTGGCCGAGGGCAACAAGGTCACGTTCACCAACTTCGGCAGCTTCGCCCTGGTCCACAAGGAGGCCCACACGGCGCGGAACCCCCGCACCGGCGACGAGGTCGCCGTGCCGGACCGGTGGAAGCCGAAGTTCACCCCCGGTCAGGGCTTCCTCGGCCTGATCCAGCAGACGCAGGCGGGGTCGAAGGGCTGATGCAGTACCGCACGTTCCGAGGGTGGGGCGGGCTGCGCGTCTACGCGGCCTGGGACGCCCAGCGCGGCACGTTCACCGCGTACGCCCGCGACCCGCACGACACGATCGTGTGGCAGGTCGGGCAGCTCGACGTCGAACTGCCGACGATCACCGCCCTGCAGCAGGCGATCGAGCCGCGCCGGGCGTACCTCACCGTCGAGGTGGTGGCCGCTCTCCTGGGAGACCAGGAGGGCGGCCCCGCCGCTCTGGCCGACAGCGGCAGGGTGGGAGTTGCGCTGTGACCGGCCCCGGCGCGGCGTTCATCGTCGGCGGCGTGATCGCCGTTCTTGGTGGGCTCGCCGTGTTCAGCTACCTCGCGTCCAGCGCGCAGCGCCGCCCCCACCAGTGCAGGTGGACGCCGGTGGCCGTCTCGGACATAAAGGCGGCGTCATTCGCGCCGCAGGCGACCGCCGTGCTCCAGAAGTGCGACGGCTGCGGCGAGCTGGAGTCGACCAAGCTGATCGGCACGTGGACGCTCGACCAGGTCCGCGGCTCCCACAGCGCGGCCGGCACCGCAGGAGACGACGCGCGATGAGACCGCTGATCTACGTCGTCCTCGGCATGATGCTCGGCCTCGCCGCCTTCGCCCTCCTCGTCTGGATCCTGACCGCCGAGGACAACCGCGCGGTCCAGCAGAGCACCCCGGCCCCACCCGGATATCTGCAGGTCAGCCACCCGTAACAGCCGGAGGGGATGCGCAGACCACGGCGGGGGCCTGGTCTGCGCATCCCCTCACCCCCATGGATGTGATTGGAGACAGCAGTGAGAGAGTTTCTGGCCATCGGCTCGTGGGCGGTCCTCGCGGTCGCCCTGTGGGTGCTGGCGTACGTGTGGCCGCTGATCGGCCACATCGTCATCCCGGCCGGTGCGATCGTCTGGGCTTTCGCCGCGCTGTGGATCGGCGGCGGCGTCGTCCAGGAGGCGCGCAGCAGCCTCCGGATGCGCCGGTACGAGCGGCGCGCACAGGCGTACGGCACCCTGCGCGCCACCGAGCCCCAGGACGGGGAGTGACGCTCTCCTCTGCGATCGGCTCGCTGCCGTCCTGGCATCGAGACGCCGCGTGCGGCCCCCTCGGCAAGCTGTGGGCGTCCAAACACCCCCTCGACGTCGAGCGGCAGCGGAAGGTGTGCGCGGGCTGCCCCGCCCTGCACCGTTGCGCCGCTGACGCTGCAGGCAAACGGAAGGACGAGCTGCCCGACCTCGTCGTGGCCGGGCTGACCCGAGCCGAACACCTGGCCGGGGGGCTGGCTGACGCTCCCCGCGAATGCTCGCAGTGCCACGAAACCAAACCGCTGCCGGACTTCTACGCCCGGAAACGCGGCAAGGGCGGCCGGTCGTCGAAGTGCAAGACCTGCGAGAACGCGCGGCAGCGGGCCGCCTACCAGGAACGCGTAGAACGCAAGCGGGCCGCCTACCAGGCCCGGAAGAAGAACCTCACGGAAGGATCAACCGCATGAGCGGCTCCATGGACGAGCAGTTCCCCCCGTACGGTCGCAAGAAGAAGAAGCCCCGCCGGATCGACGGCAAGCGGGTCATCAAGCACAAGAAGAAGACGCCGCAGCTGCCCCGCCACCAGGTCGTGGTCAGCGAGGGCGTCGTGACGGTCGTCGAGGGTTACGGCGTCACCGCGGCGGACCTGGCCAGCGCCCGCGCGATGGCGCTCGGCCTGGCCGTGGCGTCCACCGGAGGCGTGTGATGGTGAAGCCCGGCGACTTCCTGGCCAACGCCCGCGTGCGGGCCGCCCTCACGCGGGAGGTCCTGGAGGAGCGGATGCGCCAGCACCGCAAGTACGGCCAGCAGCAGCACCGCCACCGCATCAGCTTCGACCAGGCCGACTTCGACTATCACGCGCGGCTCGCCGACATCGAGCGGCTGATCAACGCCGACCCCGCCACGAAGTCCTGGCAGTCGATCCTGCTGGAGCAGGTGTACGCGGCGATGGCCGCTGACGAGCTGCCCGTCGCGCGTCAGCGTCTCGTTAAGGCCGCCGCCGTCATCTTCGCGTGGATCGAGGACATCGACACCCGGCCTGCCCCGGGGGGCGGTGTCGATGGCAGTTGAGCAGGCCCGCCGCGTGAAAGCGGCGACCCGGCAGCGGAAAGCGCACCGGATCGGCATCAAGACGCGCGTGGACGCCACTCGCGTCCGCCAGCACCTGCTGGTGCTGCGCCGCACCATGAGCATCATGGGCATCGCGCAGGCATCCAGCGTGACCTACAAGGCAGTCTGGATGATCCTGCATGGCCAGGAAACCGTCATGCCGGCCACCGAGCGGAAGCTTCTCGCGGTGACCCCCTCCATCGGCGCGATCTGGATCGACTCGATCGGGGCGCGCCGCCGCCTCCAGGCGCTCGCGGTGATGGGCTGGACGGTCAAGGAGGTCGGCCGCCGCGTGGCGTCGCGGCGCGGCGACACCTGGACCAACATCACCCGCGTCATGAACGAGCGGTACGTCACGGCAACCCTCGCGCATGAGATCAGCGCCGTTTACGAGGACCTGCGTACGCAGGCCCCGCCCGCCGACGTCCACACCAGGAGGGCCAAGGCGCGAGCTGAGCGGCGCCGGTGGGCGCCGCCGGCCGCGTGGGAGGGCGTCGACATCGACGACCCGGACGCCGAGCCGGACTGGGCGTCGGTGCTGTGCGAGTTCGTGGAGTGCAGCCGCGCAGTGAAGCCGGGCCGTCTCCGTTGCGCGGCGTGCGCGGAGCGGCTGGAGAAGCACGGCACGTTGGACGGCTACCGCCCGGCGCGGAAAGGGCCGGAGCTCGCGGAGGACGCCCTGTTCGTCTCCGAGCACGAGGGCTGGCCCCTGCACGAGCCGGACGGGGTGGCGCTGGTCGCGGAACGTCTCGGCGTGACCGTGGCCGCTCTGGAGGCGTGCCTGGCACGACACGGCTCGCCGAACACGCAAGCGGAACAGCTCGCGGGAAGGAATACGCAGTGAAGGGACAGCAGCAGGCGCTGCAGCCGATCCACGCCGACAGGCACTTCGGCCCCTGCAGCGAGTGCGGCAGAGTCCGGTACGTCTCGAAGAAGGCCGCGAAGATCGCAGCCCGGCAGATTCACCCGGGCAAGAAGCTGCGGGCGTTCGCCTGCGGCGATTACTGGCACTACGGCCCGCACACGGCGGCGAAGAAGACCCGCCGGCCGTTCCAGGGCGCGCGCCCCACCCTCGTCATCGTTGACGAGGCCACGCGCCTGCCGTGGGAGGCGTCATGACGGCCGCCGACGCGCAGCCCTGCGGGGCTGTGCAGGAGATCGACCTGGGCCAGGCGTGCGGCGAGCCCGCCGCGGCGAAGGTGACCGCGCGGTGCGCACACGGCCACGACCGGACCGGTTGGACCTGCGGCCGGCACCTGCAGCAGATGCGCGACGGGCTGACGTTCTGCTACCGGTGTTTCCTCGCGACGCACCCCTGCAGGGTGTTCATCGCCCACTTCGAGGCGGTGACCGCCGATGCGTAAGCGTTCCTCCCGTGGCAGTGGCCCGGACATCGACGACGTTGCTGCCGGGTTGGGCATGCTGACCCTCCTGGGCCTGGCCGTCGCCACCATCGTCGTGGGTGTCGCGGATGACGACCCCGAGGAGGTCGTCGCGGACTGCGTCATCGCGACGCAGCAGGCGGACGGCACCTACCAGGTGGTCGATGACCGGTTCTGCGACGGCGGCTCCCACGCCGCCTACTACCACTGGCTGTACGGCGGCTCGGCCACGAGCCGGACCGGCTACGTGCGCGGCGGCACGACCAGCCGCCCGCCGAACGCACAGATCAAGACCCGCGTCGGCAAGTCCATCCAGCGCGGCGGGTTCGGCAAGAGCGGCACCGGAGGAAAGGGAGGTGGCGGCTGATGGCGTCGGACCAGCGGCCGAGAGTCAGCTTCGAGCAGCGGCAGGACATGGCGCGCATCCTGCACCGCGTCCTGCGCGAGGCCGGGGTGTCGCATCAGCAGACCCGGAGCGTGGTGACCAGCTTCTTCTTCACGGACGTGTCGGTCTGGTGTGAGCCGGACGTGTTCACCCTCGGCTACACCGGGTGGCGGCGGGCGTCTCGGGAGAAGGTGTGGGCGGACCTGACCCGGATAAGGCGCGAGGTCGGCCCGCTGCGGCTCATCGTCGGGTTCGACCCGAAGAAGCGCACCCCGAGCGGCGGCGACATGCACGCCTACGACTGGGCCGTCGAAGCGCCGGGCGTGCTCGCGGAGTGCCTGCCCGCGCCGTGGCACCTGCCTGAGGTGGACAAGTCCGCGGGCTTCTACCGGAACGGCGCGATCGTCGAGCGGACCCTGGCCGCCGCCGGCAGCCGGGCGATGCTGGCACACCTGCACCCCGAGTCGCGCGGCGCGGCCGGCACCGCCGCCTACGCCAAGTTCCGGGGCCTGAGAGTGATCGAGGAGACGGCGGTATGAGCGCCAACCCCATAGACGACCAGATAGAGGCCGCGG
The DNA here is from genome assembly GCF_039529455.1 of Nonomuraea bangladeshensis. Lineage (NCBI taxonomy): Bacteria > Bacillati > Actinomycetota > Actinomycetes > Streptosporangiales > Streptosporangiaceae > Nonomuraea > Nonomuraea bangladeshensis. The sequence goes on along the minus strand of NZ_BAAAMV010000020.1, from coordinate 5,125 downwards.
TCGCGCACACGGGCCGCATCGCGGCCCACGTATTCGCCTCGGGTAGCAAAGTGGACGACCCGCGCGGGTGGGTTCAGCAGGTGGCGGACGACTTCGCAGCCGCGTACCTGGCGGACCTGCGTGGGTGCGGGCACCTGGAGAGCCCTCAGCCGGTGTTCGGCGCGGCGTCGCAGATGGGCGCGCTGTGGTGCTTGCGATGCTTCTACCCCCGGTTCAGGGAGGCCATGTGGTCGACGTGCGACCGGTGCGGCCGGACCAGCCCGGAAGGCGAGGCGGCGGTGAGCGCCGTGACGATGGGCGCGGTCATCCTCGTGCTGTGCCTGTGCCCGCAGTGCCAGGCGACCGTGACGGCCGAGCAACAGGGCGGCCCGCGAGAGGAGGGACGAGGGTGACCGGCGCCCTCATCGACCTGCTCGACGGCGACGCCGAGGAGCTGCTGTCGTGCGCCGTCGTTGACCTGCCCGACGACGAGCCGTGCGACCGGGACACGGTGATCGTGCTGCTGATGGGGTGCGTCCACGAGCACCTGGGCGTCACGCCGTGCTGCCAGTTCCACGTGGGCTGCGCGGCCGAGGGCGGGCTGCTGTGCCCCGACTGCTACGACGACCACGAGTGCCGTCTTGAAGCCGTGGCGGAGGTGACCGCCGAGGGGGAGCGTCGTGTTCTCCAAGGCTGACATCCGCATCTGCAGAGGGTTCGGCGTCAAGCCGTCGTGCGGGCAGCAGGTCCGGATGACGAGGACCGAGGCCGGCGCGCCGTTCCCGGTGAACCTCGCCCCGGACCCGAAGGGGAATGTCGCGGTGTGGCGCGACGTGACCGGGGTTCTGCGGTCGCGTCGCGTCACCCAGGAGAGGCCCCTCGCGGCGCACGAGAAGCTGATGATGCCGCACGTAGCGACGTGCAAGCCGCCGACGAGGACCAGGACGACGACGCCGCCGCGCCCGCCGAGGGCGAGGCCGGCGGCGGCCGAGTCGTTCTACCAGGTGCTCGGCGTCGAGCGGTCCGCGGGCCCGGACGACATCAAGAGGGCGTACCGGCGGCTGGCCCGGCAGCTGCACCCGGACGTCAACCCTGGCGACGAGGCCGCGGCCGAGCGGTTCAAGCGGGTGACGCAGGCGTACGACGTGCTGTCGGACCCTCGCAAACGCCAGACGTACGACTTGACCGGCCGGGCTCCTCGGCCGGGCCGGTGACGGAGTTGGGAGGAGAGCCGATGGCAGATGGGACAGGCCAGCGAAAGAGCTGGCGTTACGGTGTTGGACTCGAAGACCGGAGTGACCCGATATGACCGCCCTTCCCTCAAGGACGATGAACGACAGGGGGAGTGGTGGCCGAAAGCCTGGTCGGGGAGGTGGCTGCGTGGCTGGGGACGCCAGCTGCGGAGGGTATGCCAGCCTCGGACCGGTTGGTGCTGATGATCATTGCGGAGCGGTCGAACAAGACGTCGCGCCGCATGCTGTGGCATCGCGGGGACCGCAGAGACGACGGCACGAAGATCACGCTGACGGAGACGTTGCAGATCCGGACGGGGCTCGGCGCGCGGGGCCTGGGCGACGCGTTGCAGCGGCTCGCGGCGCGCGGGATCGAGGTGCGGGTGCAGATCGACACGGACTCGCTCGGGCGGCCGGTGTTCGCTCGGCGGGGTCACGCGGTCGACTACCACCTGCCGCCGTTGCCGGCGTCGGTGGAGCTCCCTCCGGCGCCGGTTAGGTCACGTTCAGACCGTGGCCAAAGCCGCCGGAGAAAGCCTGTGGATAACTCCTAGATGATCATGGAATCGGGAGGAGTTAGGTCACGTCTGAGCGTGGCCCGTAGGTCACGCTCAGACCGTAACCAAACCCCGAGTTAGGTCACGTTCAAGCGGGGGCCCCTATCCCTACTAGCTATCCCTTCTCTATGTCCTTCTATGGATCTCCCCGTACGTGGCTAAGGAGGAAGGGGGGCAAGATCACGCACCGAGGACCACGACGCTCACGCAAGCAATCACGCACGCACGAAGGAGCCCCATGACGCAGCTCACCCTCGACCAGCTCTGGACCCCGCCCGACGCAGCCGACGACCTCGCCGCGCTACTCGAGGCAGCCGCCGCCGGCCCGCCCGCCTGGCGCCGCGGCCTCAACGAACACCTCGCCACCTACCCCACCCGCACCCACGGCCGCACCTGCCCCACCTGCTGGGCCATCGCCCTCGCTTACCGCCCCCAGATCGACTGGCCCCTCGAAGAACACACGGAGACCCGCCCATGACCCAGCCCACCCTCCGGCCCGCGTACGGCCCCCTCGCCGCGCTCCTCGTCGAGATGCGCGAAGACTGGGACCTCGACCAGGTCCTCGGCGAACTCGTCGGCTGCCCCTGGAGCCCCCGCCTCGCCCTCGAATCGCTGCTCGCCGCCAGAGACGACCCCAGCGGCCGGCTCCGCGTCCGCGACGCCGTCGTCAAGGTCCGATCCCAGCAGCAGCGCCTCACCCCCGAGCAGTACGCCGCCTACCGCGACCACGCGAAGCGCATCATCAACCGACGCCCCACCGGAGACCACGAATGATCAGCGCCACTCCTCAGCCCGGCATCTACCACGTCTGGTGCGACACCAGCACCTGCCCCTACGGCATCAGCGTCGAGGTCCGCCACCCCGACGCCGCCCGCGCAGCCACAGCTGCACTGGGCTGGACCCACACCGAAGACCTGAGTCACTGCCCGGGGTGCAGCAGCGCACGAGGCCGAGGCAACCCCTCGTCGCTGATGGGTTTCAACCACGACGCGACCCCCACGCACGGACACGACCAGGACCCCCCTAGGACGCGCTCAGACGCAAGCTGAAGCGCTAGCGCGTGCGATTGGTCCCATGACACGCAAGACATGATCAAAAACGCTCCACGGGCAAATCAGGGCCACACAAGGGAAACGGGGACACAAGACGCAACACGGACACGACGAAATGGGGCGTTGGCCAGGCCACAACGTCTGACCTGGGAAAACCCTCACCGGCAAGGGTTGACGCGAAATCGAAACGACCCTAGGATAGGGGCATGAAGTTGAACGAAGCGCACGGGAGATCAGCGGGGGCACTCGCCGCCGCCATCACGTGCGCAACCCTCCTAACCCCGTCCGTGGCGTGGGGGTATGCCTCCACGCCGGAGGACCCGCCCCCCACGGTCACGGCGGACCCTACGGTCACGACGACCGCGACCATCACTGTGACGCCGCCTACGGTCACGGTGACGGCACCGGGCCCTACGGTCACGGTCACGGCACCGGGCCCCACGGTGACGGCATCGGGCCCCACGGCCACGGTGACGGCACCGGGCCCCACGCGGACCCGTACCGAGACACCCGCCCCTAGCGTGAGCATTTCCACGCCCGCGCCATCGGTGTCAGTGTCCGTGTCGGTGTCGTTCGTGACCACGGACCCGCTACCCACGTTGCCGGGCTCCGCCGTAGGGGCCACGCCCGGCAACCCCACGCCCGGACGCGACGCGATCATGCCGCCCGTGCCCGGATGTGCGACCCCCCCGGTGCCCGGCTTCGCATGCGTGCCGGACACTCCCGTCCCCGACGTGCCCGTTGCCGCTGCCCCGGCGGCAATGGGTGGCCCGATGGGTCTGGCGGTCGGCAGCTTGGCCGCCGTCGCCCTCTGTTCGGCCAGTGCGGCTCTCTGGCTTCACTGGCGTTCCCGCAAGCAAAAGCGCTTGCGTGACAACATCCCAACCAACCCAACCCCCACCAACACGGAGGACTGATCATGTCGGAGAACACGACCGCCGCCGCCCCCCAGATCAAGCTCACTGAGGCTCAGGCGAACGCCCTGCTTCCCGTGTGGGCGTGGCTCACTCGCGGCGAGAACGCGAAGGGAACCGGCTCCGGGCGCGGAACCGCCTCCTTCTGGTCGTTCGTCGGGGGGATGCGTCCCAGCATCGCGACCCTCGTTGCGCTTCACCAGATGGAGCAGCTTGCCGGGGACGTGACTGTCTCGGAGGAGCTGATCGAGGTTCCCGAGGTGGACGACTACCCCGCGAGCTACGTCTACAGCCGGGGATCGGGCAAGACCGCGAAGCACTTCACCACGCTCCGCCAGTACGGCATGTACCTGCTTCAGGTGGACGCCACGCACCCGCTCGCACAGACGGCTTCCGTCAGCGTCCCCGACCTTCGCAAGTGGGTTCAGGACGTGATGCCGGACGCCGTGGAGCGCATCGCGGCCCAGCGTGAAGCGGCCCGGAAGCTGGCGGAGCAGAAGGCCGCCGGTGAGCTGCTGGACAAGACCATCGCGGACATGGTGGCTGCGATCAAGGTCGCGGAGAACCTGGGGCTTGACGTGACCCCGCAACGCGCCATGTTGGCCGCGTTCGAGGCCCAGAAGGCGGGCGAGCAGACGGGCGAGCAGACGGGCGAGCAGACCAGCTAGCAGCACCTAAGCCGGGCCACGTACCCGCGTGGCCCGGCTCCACTCCCAACCAACCCAACCCCGAAAGGGAACCCATGCTGTACGACACGACCCCGACCAACGGCCTGATCGAAGAAACGGCGGAGCTTTACGCGCTCGCCATGACCGAACTCAACATCATCGGCCAGATCATCCTCTCCACGTCGGGCGAGCCCCGGCGGACCGTGTTCCTGATGAGTGACCACTGCGAGGCCGTCCACAACGCCGCCATCTTCTGGCATGAGGGCATCGCCGAGCCGTTGGCAGACGCGCACACGGCCGCTCATGACCTGATGGGCATCACTCTCGCCCGGAAGCTGGCCAACGCCACGCCCAACAGTCCTTACGAGGTCGCGGCCCGCGCGGAGATCAAGAAGCTCCGCCTCGTGATGGCCCAGAGTGAAGCGGCCATCCGTCGCGGGATGGCGGAGGTTCTGAAGAACCCGACCAGGTACATCTAGCGACACGCGCTCTCAGCGCCCCACGTGCTTCCCCGCACGTGGGGCGCTTCCGCGTTCCGGGCACCGGCGCCGCTGACACCCCCCCACCCCCCCCGCCGGCCTCTGGGGGCCGGGAGCGGGAGTGTCAACTTAACGGCTGATCTTGGTTGTTGAAGTGTTCAGAGGTTGGCAGGGGTGAGGCGGCCTTCGAAGGCGATCTGGAAGGCGTTCAACGGTGCCTTCCAGCGCATGGTCCATCTCTTGC
>NZ_BAAAMV010000019.1:0-136406 GCF_039529455.1 Nonomuraea bangladeshensis | reverse complement strand
ACATGTTCGAGTCGGGCATCATCGACCCGGCCAAGGTGACGCGCTCCGCGCTGCAGAACGCCGCCTCCATCGCGGCGCTCTTCCTCACCACCGAGGCTGTCATCGCCGAGAAGCCCGAGAAGACCCCTGCCGCCCCGGCCATGCCGGGCGCCGGGGACATGGACTTCTGAGCAGCCTGCCGAACGCTTCCGGAGGGCCTCGACCGAAGACAGGGTGACGACATGACACTGCCCACCGCCGACCTCGGCAGGACCGGACTCCAGGTCGGCCGCCTCGGCTACGGAGCGATGGAGCTCCGCGGACCTCGGGCATGGGGCCCGCCGGTCACCGACGACCAAGCCGGCACACTGCTGAACGCCGTCCTCGACTCGGGGATGAACCTCATCGACACCTCACCGGACTACGGTGACGCCGAGGAGCACATCGGTCGCTCGATCTCCCACAGACGTGCGGAATTCGTCCTGTCCAGCAAGTGCGGCTGCCCGATGTCCGCGAGCGGCGACCCACGAGCACAGCCACCGCATGACTACACCAGGACGAACATCCGCGCCGGCGTCGAGCGGAGCCTGCGCCGCATGCGCACCGACCACCTCGACGTCCTGATGGTCCACCTGAGCCCCAGCGTCGCCGTCATGCGGAGCGAGGACACCATCGCGGAGATGCTCGCCCTCCGGGACGAAGGCACGATCCGCTTCACGGGGATGTCGGGCGAGCTGCCGCACCTTCCGGACCATCTCGCGCTGGGCGTGTTCGACGTGTACCTCGTGCCGTACTCCCCGCTGGACCTGTCCCACGGCGACCTCATCACCGCCGCCGCGGCCGCCGGTGCGGGAACGATCGCCCGCGGCTCGATCGCCCGGCCGCTCACGCCCCCGCCCGACGTCCTCCCGGAACCGATCCGTCGGCCGCTCGCCGACCTGCACGAACGGCTCACCGCCGCCCGGCTGGACGATCTGGCGGACGGAGCCTCGCCGATGGAGCTGCTGCTCCGCTTCCTGCTCGGCCATCCGGCTCTGGACGCGGTGCTCGTCGGCTCGACCCGGGTGGCGCACGTACAGGCCAATGTCGCAGCCGCCCGCAAGGGCCCGCTCCCACCGGATGTGTACGACGAGCTGCGCAAGCGCCTCGCGGAGCCATCGATCGAGTTCAAGCCGGAGGAGTGAGGGGGCCGGGATGCGAGTGGTGTTCGTCCATGGGGCGTGCGTGCGTGCGTGACGGGGCGTGGTGGTGGCATCGGGCCGCTGACGACCTGGGGAACCACGGCATCCTCAGCTCTGCTCCGCCGCTGCCGAGCTGCGGGGAGACGGGGATCGTGGCATCTGGTGTACATCGCGAGTTTCCTCCCGCAGGTGGGCGAGAGCCTGGCGTCGTTCGGCGGCGGAACGCCCGCGCCCTATCTGGACTTCGGCTCCGACGGCACCTTCGGCGTGCGCGCCGAGGTCGCCGCGCGGACGTTTCTGCAGGACTGCGACCGCGAGGCCGTGGAGCAGGCGCACGCGCGCCTGGTCCGGCAGAGCGCCGCCGTCATCGCTGCCGTCATCGCTGCCGTCATCACAGCGCCGGTCCAGGCCGCCGCCTGGCAACAGGTCCCGTCCACCTACGTCGTGTGCGCGCAGGACAACGGCATCCCCGCCGCAGTGCAGTGCGTCCAGGCCGGGCGGGCCACCCACGTGGTCGAGGTGGCGACAGGCCATCACCCCTTCCTGTCCCGGCCGAGTGTCGTCGCCAGGCTGCTCCTCGACCTCGCCTGAGCCGGGGACGGCAGTGCCGAGCCGTTCAGGTGGACCGAGGCGAGCGGTCACAAGCGGAGCCGGCTGGGTAGCGTGCCGCGGATGAGATCAACTCCGGCCTCCAAGCCGCGGCGTCGGTTCCTCACCCTCCTGATGGCCGTTCTGCTGCTCGGTGTCACCGAAGCCATGATCGGCCCTTACATCGTCCTGTTCGGCGCGGAGCGGCTCCGCTTGTCGGCACTCCAGATCGGCGTCTTCGTCTCCATGACGTCGGTGAGCGGCATGGCCGTCAGTATCCTGCTCGGCCGCCGCTACGACCGCCGGCCAGGACGGCAGCCGGCCATGCTGGCCGCGTCCCTGGCGGGTACGGGATACCTGCTGCTCCTGACCGGCCCGCCCTATCCGCTGCTGCTCCTCATCGCCGTGCTGTTCATCGGCCCGGGCAGTGCGGCGTTCCCGCAGCTGTTCGCTCTGGCCAGGAGCCACGCGGACCGGACAGCATCCGGATCAGGGGCCGGATCAGGGGCCCGCACTCCCCTGCTGCGCTCGGCGTGGTCGCTCGCCTGGGCGATCGGCCCCCTGGCGGGCGGTGCGTTGCTGGGCGGGGGCGGGTACACCGCGGTGCTCGCGGCCACCGCCGCCGGGTACTGCCTGATGGTCGTGACCGTACTCGGACTCGGCGGCGGCCCCGCGGCCTTACGGGAACCCGCCGGGACGGACAGGGGCCCGGTCGTGTCCGCGCGCGCCGCCGCGCTGCCGATCGCCGCCTTCACCCTGTTCCATACAGCGATGTTCTCGGGGGCAGTGGTGCTGCCGCTGTACGTCACCCGAGAGCTGCACGGCTCGGCCGACGCGGTCGGATGGATGTTCAGCGTCTGCGCGGCAGCCGAGATCCCCGCGGCGCTCGCCCTGCTGCTCCCCGGCCGGTGGAGCAGGCGGCGGGCGATCCTGCTCGGCATGGCGCTCATGACCGTGCACCTCGTGCTCCTGGCGACCTTCACCTCGACCGTGGCGCTGGTGCTCGTTCACCTCGCCCGAGGCGTCGCCATCGCCTTCGTGGGCGCGCTGGGCATCAGCCACATGCAGGACCTGTTCCCGCAGGCTCCCGGCCGGGCCACCACGCTGTTCGCCAACACCGCGGCAGCCGGGGCGCTGGTGTCCGGCATCGCCTCCGGCGGGATCTCCCAGGCACTCGGCTACCACGCGGCGCTGGTCTGCTGCGCCGTCGTCAGCGCCGTGGCATGGCTGCTCTTCCTGCTCGCCGGCCGTCAGTCGCCTGTCGGGAAACTGCCCGTCAAGGCACAAGAGCCGGCCGCGGCACCGGAGCCCTTCCTCGGCACCGCGGCCGACGACCGTGGGCCGACTCCCTCAGACCGGTCCTGAAGGCGACGCCCACGACACGCTCCAGGCGCGGCGCCGCTCACACCTGCCACTCGTCGTCGCGCAGCAGCTCGATCGCGCCCCTGTCCTGACCGATGCCGGTCACGGTGACCTCGGGACCGCCCACCATGAAGTCGACGTGGACGCCGGAGAGGTTGACCCCGGCCGCGTCGAGCGCGGCGGCGTCCCCGGTGCGCAGGTGTTCCGGCACGCCGGGAGGCAGCCCCGCGCCCCACGCCAGGTGGCAGGTGGCGTTCTCGTCCAGGAGCGTCTCCAGGTAGGTGACGCCCGATCGGCCGACCGGTGAGGCGCCGTCGACCAGCGCCAGCTCGCCCAGCCGGGCGGCGCCCGCGTCCGTCGCCTGGTGGGTGCGGACGACGTCCGCGCCGGTGCTCGCGCGAACCCGGCTCACCACGCCGGCGCTGAACGTCAGCTCCAGGTCCCGCACGACGGTGCCGTCGAGGGCGAGCGGGCGCGTCGCGCGGACGACGCCCTCGACCCGCCGGTAGTCGGGCGTGGTGAACACCTCCTCCGTGGGGAGGTTCGCCTGGAAGACGTGTCCGCGGACCGATTCCAGCCGTGCCGCGGTCCAGTGCGCGCCGGGCAGCAGGCCGATGGTCAGGTCGGTGCCCGGCCCCTCGAAGCGGACGGCGTCGAGGCGCATCGCGGTGAGGGTCTCGGCGCGTTCGAGCAGGTCGGCGAGGCGTTGCTGCCAGGCCGCGCGGGGGTCGGGCCGGTCCAGGCGCAGGATGGGGCGCAGGTGCTGCCACAGCCGGGCCTCGTCGGGCTCGCCGAAGACCGCCTGAGCCCATTCCGCCGTCGGGCACGGGACCATGACCCAGCGGACGAGGTTGCCGAGCTGGAGCCGCTGCCTGGACGACAGGTGCGGCATGCGGTCGCGGCCGGCCCTGACCGGGTCCTGCCCGGCGAGCAGGTCGGGTGCGGCGGCGCCGCGGATGTTGACCAGGATCCCGCAGTGGCGGGCCAGCTCCTCGTTGCGGGCGTCCAGCCAGGACGGCACCTCGTGCAGGGTCGCGGCGTCCGCGTGCCGGACCCGGGAGCGTTTGGCATGGGGGTCGAAGTACCAGATGTCGACATAGCGGGCGCCTCTGGCGTACGCCGCCTCGGTCAGGGCTCGGGCCAGCGGAGCGTGCTCGATCTCGGCGTTGATCAGCACGCGGTCGCCCTCGGCGACCGGCACGGCGACGTCGAAGACGACGTCGGCGTAGCCGGCCAGGTCGGCGGACGGGATGGTCATGACGTTCTCCTTTGGGGCGTACCGGGATGAAGGGACAGGAGCAGCGGCGCCAGGCCCGCCACGCAGGCGGCGACGGCGAACCCTTGGGACAGGCCGTGGGACTGCGCGACGGCGCCGAGCGCGAGGGCCGCGCTCAGGAAACCCAGGTCGAAGAAGGCCGTGGTGGTGGCCACGGCCGAGCCACGCTGCCCGGCGGGCACGCCGGTCACCGCCATCGTCAGGAACGCCGGGAGGCCGAGCGCCTGCCCGGCCGCCAGGACGGCCGTGGCGCACAACGCCCCTTCGACGGTGGGCCACGCCACGAACATGATCAGCCCCGCGGCGGTCAGCAGCAGCGCGGCGGTCGCCGTCCCGCGCGCGGGGGCCCGGGCGAGCGCCCGATGGCCGCCCACCCGTACGGCGAGCAGCACACAGCCGTAGACGAGGAAATGCGGGCCGCTGCCACCGCCCAGCGCGGCCAGGTGCAGCGGCAGGAAGGCGCTGAAGGCGGTGTATCCCCACACCGACGCCCAGTACGCCAGCCCCGGCACCAGCCCTGCCCGATGGACGCCGGCGCCGGATCGGCGGCGCTCGCCGGCGACGGCTCCATCACGACCGTCCCGCTCGCCGGCGGCGGCTCCACCACGACCGTCCCGCTCGCCGACGGCGGCTCCACCACGACCGTCCCGCTCGCCGACGGCGGCTCCACCACGACCGTCCCGCTCGCCGACGGCGGCTCCACCACGACCGTCCCGGCCGCCGGCGACGGCTCCGTCGCGGCCGTCCCGGTCGCCGGTCAGGAACAGGCAGGCGGCGAAGGCGAGGGCGGCCACGGCGGCCGACGCCGCCCACACGGCCCGCGGGCCGGCCAGTGCGGCGACCGCCGCGGCGATCGGCGCGCCGGCGAGCAGGCCCGCGTTGACCGCGACGGAGAAGCCATTGAGCGCCGCGCCCGGACGGTCGTGGTCACTGGCCGCGGCCGCCAGGCCGACGTACGTCAGGGCCTCGCCGACGCCCGCGACGGCGCGGCAGGCCAGGAACGACGGCATGCCGTCCGTCCACGGCACGGCCCCGGACGTGAGCGCCAGCAGCGCGGCGCCGGTCGCCGCGGCGAACCTCCTGCTGCGCCGGTCCGCCAGCCGTCCCGCGAGAGGCCTGGCGAGCACCGCGCACACCGCCGTGACCGCCAGGCAGCCGCCGACCGCGGCGGGACCCTGCCCGAGGACACCGGTGACGTGGGCGGGGATGGCGGGGATGAGCAGGCCGAGCGACAGGAAACACCCGCCTGCGCAGAACAGCAGGAGGCGCGTCATCGCTCTTCGTCGGGTTCCAGGAGCGGCGCGGTCGCCCGCCCGGTCAGCTCGGGGCCCACGGACGGGCGCTGGAGCTGGTGTGGAGGGTGGCCGGCCGAGGTGACCCAATTTCCCAAGGCATGTTGGGATAGTAGCTTTCCCAACATCTGTTGGAAAGGTCGCCGCGCGAAACGTCCTACCGCGCCACGTACAGCGCGTGCGCGGCCTCGATCGCCTCACCGGCGAAGGCCAGCACGTCCCTGCGACGGTCGAAGGGCGAGCCGTACAGCGACCGCCGGGGTGTCCCGAAGTGCTCGCCGAGCCCCGAAAGCAGGCCGCCGAACGTCGGCCGCGCGTCGTCCTCCTCGCGCAGCCTCAGCGCCTCGCGCACCACGCGCTGCCAGCGCTCCGGGAAGGCCGCCAGCGCGTGCCGGGCCGCGCCCGTCTTCGAGGTCACCTCGCCGGTGGCCAGCGTGTAGTGCAGCCGGGAGACCCCGGTGACGATCCAGACGGTCGCGTACCCGCCGAGCGCCGCGAGCCCCCAGGGGCGCACCGGGCTGGCCGCCCGGCTCACCAGGCGGCGCCAGTAGCGGTCGAGGTTGTCGTCGGTCCACGCCGCGAGCACGTCTGGATCGCTCCAGATGTCGAACTCGCCCGGCTTGGGACCACGGCAGGTGACGCCGTGCCGCGCGAGGGTGTGCCAGGTGACCGGATTGACGCCGCGGCGCGGCTCGAACCGGCCGGCCTGCGCCCCGGGCCGGACGTCCAGGTCGCAGGGGTTGCCGCGGAGGTCGTCCCAGGTGAGGTAGACGCCCTCGAACGGGTGGGCGCCGAGGCTCGTGTGGATGTGGGCGAGCACCTCGACGGGCGGGGGCGCCGCGGTCACGGCCACGAAGTCCACGTCGCTCGTGGCGGGGTGGTAGTCGTCGAGGGCCGCCGAGCCCTCCAGATAGAGCCCTTCGATCAGGCCGGGAGCCGCCGCGTCGGCCAGCGACAGGTACGTCTCGACGATCGCCTCGATCTTCGGGTGGGGGGTCATGGCCGCCCAGCCTGCCACAGGTCGCGACACCACCTCAGGACAATGCAAATCCTAGAATGCCTAGGTGAACAAGGCATACAGCATTGAAGACCTCAAAGCACGGAACGACGGCTTCAAATGGTCGAAAGCTGAGGCCGGAGTCATCCCAGCCTGGATCGCCGACATGGACCTGCCCACCGCCCCGGCGGTCATCGAGGCCCTGCACCGGCGCGCCGACGGCGACCTCGGCTACCCGACCTGGCTGGACCAGCCGAACGCGGGCCCGCTGGCGGAGGCGTTCGGCGAGCGGATGGCCGCCCGCCACGGCTGGTCCCCCGACATCTCCCACGTCCGCGCCTTCTCCGACGTCAACCAGGCGCTCCAGGTGCTGCTGCACCTGTGGACCCGGCCGGGCGACGGCGTGGCCCTGCACACCCCCGCCTACCACCCGTTCCTCGGCACGATGGAGGTCATGGAGCGGCCGGTGCGCCCGATCCAGGCCGAGCCGGACGGCGACTCGTGGCGCTTCGCCATCCCCGACCTGACGGGCTGCCGGGTGCTCCTGCTGATCAACCCGCACAATCCGACCGGCCGCGTGCTCACCCGCGCGGAGCTGGAGGAGCTGGCCGAGCTGGCCGAGCGTCACGACCTGCTCGTCATCGCCGACGAGATCCACGCCGACCTGACCTTCGCGCCGCACCGGCACATCCCGTTCGCCACGATCGCCCCCCATCGTACGGTGACGCTCACCTCCGCCACCAAGGCGTTCAACCTGGGCGGCATCCGCTGCTCGGTCGCCCACCTCGGTCATGACGGCGTGCGCAAGGCGCTGGAGGCGCAGCCGCCCTTCCTGTTCGGCTCGGCGAGCCTGTTCGGCGTCGAGGCGACGGTCGCCGCCTGGCGGCACGGGGACGCCTGGCTGGAGGAGGTCCGGACGCTGCTGGACCGCAACCGGCGGGCCATCGCCGAACGGCTGCCGGCGACGTTCGGCTACCGGATGCCGGAGGCCACGTACCTGGCCTGGCTGCACACGGGACGGACCGGGATGGCGGAGGTCGTCGAACGCGAGGCCAAGGTCATGCTCTCGGACGGGGCCGCGTTCGGGCCGGGCGGCGCGGAGTACGTACGGCTGAACTTCGCCACCTCCGAGCCCGTCCTCGCCGAGATCCTGGACCGGCTGTCCCGCCTGGCCTGATCCCCGGCGACCGGCCCGCCTCGGAAGGAGGCGGGCCGGGCAGACGGTCAGGCCAGGGGCGGGAGCTCCGGCGGGGTGGCGGCGGGGTGCTCGTCGAGCGCGGCGAGCGCCAGCTCGACCGCCCGGTCGAGCTGCGGGTCCCGCCCGGCGACCCGGTCCTGCGGCGTGGTGACCACCTCGACGTCGGGATCGACGCCGTGGTTCTCCACCCCCCAGCCGTGCCCCTCCAGCCAGAACGAGTACCGCGGCTGGGTGACCCGGGTGCCGTCCACGAGCTGGTAGCGGCTGTCGATGCCGATCACGCCGCCCCACGTACGGGTACCGACGAGCGGCCCGAGGCCGCGGATCTTGATCCCGGCGCTGACGATGTCGCCGTCGGAGCCGGCGAACTCGTCGGTGACGGCCACGACCGGGCCGCGCGGCGAGTCGACCGGGTAGCGGCTCGGCTCGAACCCGCGGGCCCGCACCCAGCCGGTGACCTTGCGGCTGAGCTTCTCCAGCACCAGCTCGGACAGGTGCCCGCCGCCGTTGTCCCGCAGGTCCACGACGAGCCCGTCATAGGACATCTCGGTACGCAGGTCGCGGTGGAACTGCGCCCATCCCGAGGCCACCATGTCCGGCACGTGCAGGTAGCCGAGCCGGCCGCCGGAGAGCTCCCGTACGCGAGCCCGGCAGCTCTCCACCCAGTCGTGGTAGCGCAGCGCGGTCTCGTCGGCGAGGGGGCTCACCACGACCCGGCGGGTCTCGCCGCCGGAGCCCGGCCGTACGGTCAGCTCCACCGGGTGGTTGGCGGTGCCGGCGAGCAGGGCGAGCGGGCCGCGTACCGGATCGACCGGACGCCCGCCGACGGCGACGATGGCGTCTCCGGGGCGGACGGCGACGCCGGGGGCGAGCAGCGGCGAGCGGGCCTCGTGGTCGGAGGACTCGCCGGCGAGGATGCGCTCGACCCGCCACACGCCGTCGGCGTCCTTGGCGAGGTCGGCGCCGAGCAGGCCCTGGCGGCGGCGCGGGTCGGAGCCGCCGGCGGGTGGGCTGGCGTAGGCGTGGGAGGTGCCGAGCTCGCCCTGGACCTCCCAGAGCAGGTCGATCAGCTCGGTGTGGGCGCCGAGGCGCTCGACCAGCGGCGCGTAACGGTCGAGCACGGCCTGCCAGTCGACGCCGTTCATGTCCTCGCGCCAGTAGTGGTCGCGCATGAGCCGGCCGGCCTCGCGGTAGCCCTGCCGCCACTCGGCGACGGGGTCGAGCTGCACCGTGATCCGGTCGAGGTCGATGGTGACGACCTCGTCGCCCTCGCTCGCGGCGCGGGTCTGCAGGCCGTTCTTGCCGTGGACGACCAGGCGGGTGCCGTCGCCGCTAACCTCGAACGAGCGGATCTCCCTGCCGAGCTCGCCCTTGGCGCGCTTCTTCAGGTCGTAGCGCTCCAGCACGATCTCGTGGGGCGCGTCGCTGCCGTCGCCGAGCTGCCCGGCGAGCGGGTGGCGCAGCCACAGCAGGGCGTCCTTGGCGGTGCGCAGGTTGCCGTAGCGGCCGGCGGGCACCGGTACGGGCACGACGCGCGAGCCGAGCCCCTCGGGGTCCACCTCGGTCCGCGGCGGCGTGTCGTCCTTGGCGGACTTGTCGTCCTTGCCGGGCTTGTCGTCCTCGCCGTTGAAGCCGCGGCCCTGGAGCGAGGGGTCGAACGGCGAGGGCGTGTCCGCCTTCAACGGCACCAGGTACGGCCGGCACGCCTGTGGGAACGACATGTCGAAGACGTGCGCGTCGTAGACGGGATCGAAGGTGCGCATCGACAGGAAGGCCAGATGCTTGCCGTCCCGGGTGAACATCGGGTCGTAGTCGGCGAAGCGCACCGGCGTCACGTCGATCACGGAGGTTCCGTCCACGCGGCCCATCCTGATCTGCGACAGCGGCTCCTGGTGCGGATGGACCCAGGCCAGCCAGGAGGAGTCGGGCGAGAACGTCAGCCCGCTGAGGTCGCCGTACGAGGTGCGGTCCAGCTCGCGCAGGGCGCCCGACTCCAGGTCCACGACCAGCAGCCGCCCGTCGTGGGTGGCCACGGCCGCGTGCTTGCCGTCGGGGGCCGCCTCCAGCTCCAAGACCCGCCCGAGCTGCCCGGCCGCCAGCGTACGGACCTCGCCGCCGGGCGTGCCGATCTCCAGCCCGTCCTCGCCGCTCGCGTCGGAGACCCAGATGGCGTGGCCGTCGGCGTTCAGCACGCGCGGCAGCCGTACGCGGACGCCGGGCTCGGCGCGCAGCGTGCCGGCGGGGCCGTCGCGGTGGGCGACCCAGTGGGCGGTGCCGCGGACCTCGACGGCGCTGGCCCGGCCGGTGGCATCGGGCGCGTACGAGCCGACCCGCAGCGGCGCCGGCCGCCTGGCCCGGCCGGGACGCGGCCCGCCGAGCCGGATGTCGAGCGGGCGCGGCTCGGCGTCCAGGCTCTCCAGCAGCCACAGGTCACCGGCGTGGCTGTAGACGATCCGCGTGCCGTCGCCCGTGGCGTGCCGGGCGTAGAACTCCTCGTGCGCGGTGTGCCGGCGCAGGTCGGAGCCGTCGGGCAGGGCGGAGTAGAGGTTGCCGACGCCGTCGGGGTCGGCGAGGAAGACCAGCCGGTCGCCGATCCAGTTGACCGCCCAGTGCTGGGCGGGGTTGTCGGCGAACAGCCGGGCGAACTCGCCGTCGCCGTTCGCGTCCACCCAGATCTTGGCGGCCGTGCCGCCCCGGTAGCGCTTCCACTGTGACGGCTCGCGCCAGATGGGCGAGACGGTGGCGACCCGCTCGCCGGAGACCGCGACCTCGCTGACCCAGCCGTACGGCAGCCGCTCGGCCGGCCCGGCGTCGAGCGGCACCGCGTAGGCCCAGGTCCGGCTGCGCGAGCCCTCCCCGGTCGAGCTGACGGCGAGGACCCGCCCGTCGTCGCTCCAGCCGCATACCCGGGTCTTGGCGCTGCCCCAGAAGGTCAGCCGCTCGCCCTCGGGTCCGTCGATCTCGGCCGCGAACACCTCGGGCGCGCCTTCCCTGCCGCCGGTCCACGCGATGCGGGTGCCGTCGGGCGAGAAGCGCGGCTCGCTCACGGGCACGCGGTCGGCGGTGAAGCGCCAGGCGCGTCCGCCGCTGAGGGGGGCGATCCAGATGTCGTCGTCGGCGACGAAGGTGACCAGGTCACCGTGGAGATGCGGATATCTGAGGTATGCGCCATTTGTCACATCTGAACACTAGTGCGCGACACCAAACCCGGCCCAAGAATTCTCCTCCTGGCGGACCGACTGTGTACGGGGAATGCCAAGAACGGGGTGTTCGGCACCCGCGAGGGCAGGTGGGCGAGCAACCAGATCACGGACTGGATCACGGAGGGGAACATGAGGATCTTCGCCCGCACCCACCAGCTTCCGCCACGGCTGGCGGCCGCCGCCATCATGCTGCACTCGGGAGCCGACATGATCGGCGCCGACGAGGAGCGGGCGAGCGGCCTGCACGGCATGGCGACCGGCGCCTACCCCTTCCTCGGCGCGATGGAGCCCGTGCAGTTCACCCGCCTGCTGTCGCGGGCCGAGCTCGCGCTCGGGGCCGCGCTGGCGCTGCCGTTCGTGCCGTCGCTGGTGGCCGGGGCGGCGCTGACCGGGTTCGCGGGCGGGCTGGTGGGGCTCTACCTCCTGACGCCGGGCATGCGCCGCGAGGGCAGCCTCCGGCCGACGCAGCAGGGCCTCGGCGTGGCCAAGGACGTCTGGCTGCTCGGCATCGGCCTGGGGCTGGTCCTGGAGGAGCTGGCCAAGCGAGGATGTCGACACCCTGGCACTAAAGCGGACATACACGGGTAGTCCCGACGCATGGTACAGATCGGCTACACCCTGATGTCGGAACAGACACCGGCCCGCGAGCTGGTCGACTATGCCGCGGCGGCCGAGCGGATCGGCTTCGACTACGCCGTCATCTCCGACCACTACTTCCCATGGGTGGAGGAAATGGGGCACTCGCCCTACTGCTGGTCGGTGCTCGGCGCCGTCGCCCAGGTCACCGAGCGCATCCCGCTCATGACGTACGTGACCTGCCCCATCATGCGCTACCACCCGGCCGTGGTGGCCCAGAAGGCGGCGACGATGGGCGTGCTCAGCGAGGGCAGGTTCACCCTCGGGCTCGGCGCGGGCGAGAACCTCAACGAGCACGTCATCGGCGAGGGATGGCCGCCCGTCGACACCCGGCACCGGATGTTCGCCGAGGCCGTACAGATCATCAAGGAGCTGTTCGGCGGCGGCTACGTCACCTACCAGGGCGAGTTCTTCGACGTCGACTCGGCCAAACTCTACGACCTGCCCGACCGGCCGGTGCCGATCGGCATCGCCGCCTCGGGCGGGCAGTCGGCCGACCTGGCCGCCGAGCTCGCCGACGCGCTCGTCATCAACGACCCGATGCCGCAGGTCGTCGAGCACTTCAACGCCGCGGGCGGCCAGGGCAAGCCGGTCTACGGCCAGCTCGCCCTCTCCTACGGCACCGACGCCGAGGCCGCCAAGCAGCGCGCCCACAAGCTGTGGCGCTGGTCGGCCGTGGGCGGCTGGAAGGTCATGGCCGAGCTGCCAGGACCGGTCAACTTCGCCGCGGCGGCCACCACGGTCCGGCCCGACGACGTCGCCCAGAGCGTGCCGTGCGGCGACGACGTGGACGCCGTCGTGCGACGCGTCAAGAAGTTCGCCGACGCCGGCTACACCCACGTGGCGCTCGTGCAGGTCGGTCACGACCAGCAGGAGCCCTTCTTCGACTGGGCCGAGAAGGAGCTCCTGCCGGCGCTCAGGTCCCTCTAGAGCTAGGGGACGATGTTGACCAGCTTGGGCGCGCGGACGATGACCTTGCGCGGCATGCCGGACAGGTAGGCCGAGACCTTCTCCGAGGCCAGGGCCAGGGCCCGCAGGTCCTCCTCGGAGATGCCCGGCGGCACCTCCAGGCGGTCACGGACCTTGCCCGCCACCTGCACCACGCAGGTGACCGACTCCTGCACCAGCAGCGCCGGGTCGGCCACCGGCCAGCCGGCGAAGGCCACGGGACCGGTGCGGCCCAGCCGCTCCCAGCCCTCCTCGGCGGTGTAGGGGGCCACCAGGGACAGCATGACCGCCAGCGTCTCGGCGGCCTCGCGGACGGCCGGGTCGGCGGGGCCGGGGCCCGAGTCGATCGCCTTGCGCGCCGCGGAGGTCAGCTCCATCATGCGCGCCACCGCCACGTTGAAGCGGTAGGAGTCGAGCAGCTTGGTGACCTCGTCGATCGTGTGGTGCACGACCTTGCGCAGCTCGGCGTCGCCGGCCTCGACCGGGGTGCCGGGCTCGCTGGTGACCTCGGACATCACGCGCAGCGCGCGGGCCAGGAACTTCTGCGAGGCCAGCGGCGAGAGGTCGGCCCAGTCGATGTCGTCCTCGGGCGGGCCGGCGAAGATCATGGTCAGGCGCACCGCGTCGACGCCGTAGGCGTCGATCTGCTGGCCCAGGTCGACGCCGTTGCCCAGCGACTTGGACATGGCCTTGCCGCCGTTGATCACCTGGCCCTGGTTGAGCATGCGCCTGAAGGGCTCGGTGAAGTCCACCATGCCCATGTCGTGCAGGACCTTGGTGAAGAAGCGCGAGTAGAGCAGGTGCAGCACGGCGTGCTCGATGCCGCCGACGTACTGGTCGACCGGGCCCCACTTGCGCACCTGCTCGACGTCGAACGGGCCGTCGGTGTAGCCGGGCGAGCAGTAACGCAGGAAGTACCAGGACGAGTCGACGAAGGTGTCCATCGTGTCGGTGTCGCGCTGGGCCCGGCCGCCGCACTTGGGGCAGGAGACGTTGACCCACTCGGCGGCGGAGGCCAGCGGGGCCACGCCCTTGGGCGCCAGCGCCTCGCCGCGCAGGTCGGGCAGCGTGACGGGGAGCTGGTCGTCGGGGACCGGGACCTCGCCGCAGTCGGGGCAGTGGATGATCGGGATCGGCGTGCCCCAGTAGCGCTGGCGGGACAGCAGCCAGTCGCGCAGCCGGTAGTTGACCGCGCCGGTGCCCCTGCCCTCCTTCTCCAGCAGCTCGATGATCCGGGAGATGCCCTCGGCCTTGGTCAGGCCGTCGAGCGGGCCGGAGTTGACCAGCGTGCCCTCGCCGGGCGTGGCCACGCCGGTCTCGCCCGGGTCGGCCAGGCCGGTGTGCACGACGACCTTGACCGGCAGGTCGAACTTGCGCGCGAAGTCGAGGTCGCGCTGGTCGTGGGCGGGCACCGCCATGATGGCGCCGTGGCCGTAGTCGGACAGCACGTAGTCGGCCGCCCAGACCGGGATGCGCTCGCCGTTGACCGGGTTGATCGCGTAGCGGCCCAGGAAGACGCCGGTTTTCTCCTTGTCGGTGGCCAGGCGCTCGATGTCGCTCAGCCGGGCGACCTCGGCGCGGTAGGCCTCGAACGCGGGCCGCTGCTCGTCGGTGACGATCTCGTCGGCCAGCGCGGCGTCGGCGGCGACGACGAAGAACGTGGCGCCGAACAGGGTGTCGGGGCGCGTGGTGTAGACCTGGACCGGCTCCTCGCGGCCCTCGATCTCGAACAATACGTCGGCGCCCTCGGAACGGCCGATCCAGTTGCGCTGCATGGTCAGCAGCCGCTCGGGCCAGCCGTGGAGCTGGTCCATGTCGTCCAGCAGCCGCTGCGCGTAGTCAGTGATCTTGAAGTACCACTGGGTCAGCTCGCGGCGGATGACGTCGGCGCCGCAGCGCTCGCACTTGCCGGCCACGACCTGCTCGTTGGCCAGCACCGTCTGGTCGTTGGGGCACCAGTTGACCAGGCCGCCCTTGCGGTAGGCCAGGCCGCGCTCGAAGAAGCGGATGAACAGCCACTGGTTCCAGCGGTAGTAGTCGGGGTCGCTGGTGTGCAGGCGGCGCGACCAGTCGAAGGACAGCGCGTAGCGCTTGAACGAGTTGGCCTGCGTGTCGATGTTGGCGTAGGTCCACTCCGCCGGGTGCGCGTTGCGCTTGATCGCGGCGTTCTCGGCGGGCAGGCCGAAGGAGTCCCAGCCGATGGGGTGCAGCACGTTGTAGCCCTGCTGCATCCAGTAGCGCGACACGACGTCGCCGAGCCCGAACGCCTCGGCGTGGCCCATGTGCAGGTCGCCCGAGGGGTAGGGGAACATGTCGAGCATGTAGCGCCGCTCGCGGGGGTCGGCGGGGTCTTCGCTCGCCCGGTAGGGCTCCTGCTCCTCCCAGCGCTGCAACCACTTGGCCTGCAGTGCCTGCGGGTCGTACTCACTCACGGCTACTGTCCTTCTGGATTGACTCGGACCCATAAGAAAACCCCCCGTGCACAACGAGGGGTAGCCGCGACGGCGAGATCTCAGGGCCGTCGCGGCCCGCTAAGAAGCAGGGTCGCGGAACGCATGTGTCAAGCCTAGCGCACCTCTTCGGCTGAATGCAGGCAGACGATCGGCGGCCCCAGGCACAATGGACGCTTCAGGGTTGACGAGACCCGATGGTGATGTATCCGTTGTGACCTCATTCGTCCCAGAAGATTACCCTTGTCGCCGTGGTATACCCAGCTGAGCGCGATCGACCGGAGGACGGCCTGCCCATGCAGGACCCGCCCACCGATCCGCATGGCTTCGCTCGTTTCGCTGCGGAACCACCCTCATCTCCTGGAAAATCCCATGAGATCATGCCTGGTACGTCAAATCCGGATATAAGGGTTGATCCGGACAGAACTTCGGGAGGACCGGCAGACATGGCAACGGATAACTCCGGACCACACCTGCCCCCATCCTGGCCGGAGGCGCCGCGCAGGGAACCATCCTCGTGGGCCAGCACGCCCTCCGAGCAGGACTCCTCCCCCTCCTGGGCGGGAACGCCCGCGGCCGAGGTGCCCATGTCGTGGCCGGAGACGCCGCGGCAGGCCGGTCACGACCCCGCCTGGCCCGAGCCCCCGCGCCCCGAGAGCTCCTGGCCGGAGCCGCCCCGCCCGTCCCGCGGCGGCCCAGCGAACGGCCCCGTGAACGGCCCCGCGAACGGCGCAGGTCACGGCGCCGGCAACGGCGCGGCGAACGGGAACGGTCCGAGGAACGGCGGCGCGAACGGCAACGGCCCGCGGAACGGCGGGCCGAACGGCGCTGCCGGCGATGGCCGCCGCGCGGACGCCCCGGGCTCCTACGGCGCGCAGGACCCCGGCCCGTCCTGGCCCGAGCCGCCCCGCCCGGACGCCGGCTGGCCCGAGCCGCCGCGCAAGGACGGCGGCGCTCCGGCGTGGGCCGGCGAGCGCGGCAACGGCCGTCCTCCCGCGCCCGGCCAACTGCCGAACTCCGGCCCCAACGGCATGTCCGACCCCATGACCTCCGGTCCCAACGGCATGCCCGACCCGATGAACGCCGGGCCCGGCCGCATGTCCGACCCCACCAGCTCCGGGCCCGGCCGCATGTCCGACCCGATGAACGCCGGCCCCGGCCGTATGCCCGAGCCGGCGTTCGACGCGGCGCCGCATCGGGTGCCCGACCCGGTGCCCGCCTGGCAGCAGCCGCCGACGCCCTCCCCCGGCGCGTGGGCCAACCTGTCCACGCCGGCGCCCTGGCCGCCCCGCCCCCCGGAGCCCGTCGAGGCGCCCGAACCGCGCCCGTTCGACAACGCCCCGGCTGCGGCCCCGTTCGACGGCGCCCCGGTCGCGTCGGCCCCGGTCGCGTACGACGGCGCACCGGCCGCCTCCGCGCCGGTCTCGTTCGGGCAGGCCGCCGCCGCGCCCGCCGGGACCCTGCCGCACGAGGGCCCGTCCGGGCCGCACGGCCCGCCGCCGCAGCCGTCCGAGGAGCGCACGATCACCTACGGCCGCCCTGGCGAGACCCACATCGGCGCCCCGCCGGCGCCTCCCGGCGAGCACGGGCAGCCTCCCCAGCAGGGGTCACGCGCCGGCTCCAACCTGAGCCGCGACCCCTCCGACCCGGAGAACAGGTTCGTGACCGCGGGCCAGATCAGCGGCTCGCGCACCCCGCCCCCCGAGCGTCAGCAGGAGCTCTGGAACACCGTCTTCGGCGACAACTACGAGGCGACGGGCGGACGCGACCCGCTGGACGACGACGACGAGGGCAAGCCGATCTGGATCTACGCCCTCGGCGGCTCCGTGGCGATCGCGCTGGTGGCCGCGCTGCTGTGGGCGTTCCTGGCGGGGCCGCTGGCCGGCGAGGAGGCGGCGAGCACCGCCGCCGCCGGTCCCACGACCTCGCAGAAGCCGAGCGCGACCAAGGCCGGCACCTCGATCGGCCCGCTGCCGAAGTATCCCGGCAAGGCCTCGCCGGTGATCGGCCGGGTGCCCGACCAGGCGGCCGGGATCTCCGTCCCGCGCCTCGGCGGCACCTGGCAGCTCGACCAGCGCGCGACGGTCAAGGCGACCTACGGCTACGACACCCGCCAGTACGTCCCGATCAACGAGGACAAGTCGGCCATGGTCATGTCGGGGCCGCTGCCGGAGCGGCTGGCGTCGTACTACGACCAGGACGACCTGGAGCCGGTGATCAAGCAGGTCGTGCTGGACGCCAGGAAGCGGTTCTTCCCGTCCGACAACAAGGTACGCAAGGTCGCCCAGCAGGCGATCAAGGTGGGCGACAAGACCGGGCGGCTGATCGCGTACTCGCTGACGTCGGGCACCGACAAGGCCACGATCGTGACGATGGCGGTCAACACCGGCGGCAGCGTGCCCGCCATCGTCTTCGTGTCGATCCCGGCCGAGAGCAAGCAGCTCCTGCCCGACATCCGGGTGGTGATGAACCAGCTCAGGCTGGGCTAGAAGCGGCACTCCATGTGCTTGATGCCGTTGATGAACGAGGAGTGCAGCCGGTCCGGCTCGCCGCCCTCGATCTGGGGCACCCGGCGCAGCAGCTCGCGGAACATCACCGTGATCTCGCGCCGGGCCAGGTGCGCGCCCAGGCAGAAGTGGGGCCCCGGCCCGCCGAAGCCGACGTGCGGGTTGGGGTGGCGGGTGACGTCGAAGCGGTACGGGTCCTCGAACACCGCCTCGTCCCGGTTCGCCGCCCAGTAGAACAGGACGGCCTTCTCGCCCTCGCGGTAGAGGTGGCCGTTCATCTCGAAGTCGCGGGTGACCTTGCGGCGCATGAAGTTGACCGGCGAGGCCAGCCGGACGATCTCCTCGACGGCCGAGGGCGCGCGCCCGTCGAGGTCCTCCAGCCACCGGGCGCGCTGGTCGGGGTTCCTGGTCAGCAGGTGCAGGCCGTGGGAGATGGCGTTGCGGGTCGTCTCGTTGCCCGCCACGACGAGCAGGATGAAGAACGAGCCCAGCTCCTGCAGGGTCAGCCGCTCGCCGTCGATGTTGGCGTTGACCAGTGACGAGGTGAGGTCGCCCGTCGGGTTCTCGCTGCGGTGGGCGGCGAGGTCCTGGACGAGCTGCTGCAGCTCCATGCCGGCGGTGAGCAGGCGGGTGGCGATCTGTTCGAGGTCGCCGCCGGTGTACTCGGGGTCGAAGCCGCCGAGGATGACGTTCGAGCGGTCGAAGACGTAGGTGTAGTCCCGCTCGGGGATGCCCATCATGTCGCAGATGATCTTCAGGGGGAGCCGGGCGGCCACCTCGGTGACGAAGTCGACACCGGGGCCCTTGGCCAGCAGGTCGTCCACGATGGTGGTGGCCGCCGACTCGACGTCCGCCTCGAACTGCTTGATCATCTTGGGGGTGAACGCCCGCGAGACGATCCTGCGCAGCCGGGCGTGGCGCGGATCGTCCATGTTGATCATCGAGCCGAAGTACTCGGTGAACTCGCTCGGCATGTCGGGGATGTTGGTCGCGCCGCCGTCGCCCGAGCAGAAGACCTCCGGGTTGCGGCTGGCCTCCAGGATGTCGGCGTGCTTGACCAGCGCGTAGTAGCCGGGTCCCTTGGGGGCGACGCCGA
This sequence comes from Nonomuraea bangladeshensis, assembly GCF_039529455.1. Taxonomy (NCBI): domain Bacteria; kingdom Bacillati; phylum Actinomycetota; class Actinomycetes; order Streptosporangiales; family Streptosporangiaceae; genus Nonomuraea; species Nonomuraea bangladeshensis. Next base: position 117,693 of record NZ_BAAAMV010000019.1, on the reverse strand, counting down.
CGTCCATCTCCTCGAAGAACGCGGGGGTCTCACGGGCACGCAGCCGGTCGAAGGCCTGCTCGCGCTCCTCCATGGGCCTGGCCCAGAAGTCGCGGTCCGACAGGTCGAAGTCGAGGACGCTCATGAGGCAATCATTGGAAAAGCAGGCACTTACGTCAATGGTTCTGACGTACACCGTACGTACGTGATCAACCGGGCCTCGCCCTGGGGCTAGAATGACCGCCATGTACGCGTTCTTCTTCGCCCTCGGCTAGCGATCCGCCGGCGGGTCGCGGAGCACCCACCGCCGGCGATGCGGGACGGCTGACTCAGCGCCGTCCCGGGTCGCGACGTGGGAGAAGGACACGTGCATACTTTTGCCGTGGCCAGGGCGGTGCACGGCATCGAGCCCCTGGTGGCCACGGAGATCCGGCGTTCCGGCGCGGGCGTGGTGCGGGAGCTGCGCCATCGCGAGGTGTGGTTCGAGACCCCGGGCACAGCGGGCCTGCCGGCGCTGCGGACGGCCGACGACGTGCTGCTGGCCGCCGCCGTGGTGGACGGGATCGGGCGGGATCGCTCCGCCCTGTGGCGGCTCGCCCGGGCCGCGCGCGAGCTGGACCCCGGGCCGCTGCCGGCGCCCGGCCCGGCCGGGGTGGAGGTGTCGGCGTCGTTCGTGGGCCGGCGCAACTACACCAGGTACGACGTCGAGGACGCGGTGGGGGCCGAGCTGGCGCGGCCGGCGCGGGTGCCGTACCACTCGCGGCGGGACGGCGCGCGGCCGCCCGGCGAGGCGACGGCCTGGCGGGTCACCATCGAGGGCGAGCGCGCGGTGATCGCGGTACGGCCGGCCCGGCGTCCGCTGCACCGGCGCGCCTACAAGACGGTCTCCGTCCGCGGCACCCTGCACCCGCCGCTGGCCGCCGCCATGGGGCAGCTCGCCGACCTGGCGGGTCTCTCCGCCGGTGCGGGGACGGTGCTGGACCCGTGCTGCGGCGCGGGCACGACGCTGATCGAGGCGCGCGCGTTCGCGCCGGGAGCCCGCTTCCTGGGCTTCGACCACGCGCCCGACGCGCTCGCCGCCGCCAGGGCCAACGCGGGGGGCGGCGGTGGAGCGTTCATCTGGGCGCGCGCCGACGGCGGCCGCGTCCCCGTACGGGACGGGGCGGCCGACCGGGTGCTGGTCAACCCGCCGTGGGGCCGCCAGGTGCCGCCCCTGGGGCTGCTCGCCGGCGGGCTCGGCCCGCTGTGGCGGGAGGTGCGGCGGGTGCTGGCCGACGACGGGCTCGCGGTGGCGCTGATCCACGACGACGGGCCGCCGCGCGGGTTCGCCGTGGAGCGGGCCGTACGGGTGAGCCTGTCGGGGCGGCACCCCCTGATCGCGGTGCTCAGGAAGGAGGAGTAGGGAGGGTCAGGCGGGCCCGAGCCAGTCGAGGATCAGCCGGTTGACCTCGTCCGGCCGCTCCAGGTGCAGGAAGTGGCCCGCGTCCGCCACGATCTCGGCTCGCGACCCGCCGGGCAGGTGCGCGACGGCGTCCTTGACGAGCCCGGCGCCCAGGCAGCCGTCCTGGGCGCCGTGCAGGTAGAGCACGGGCCCGCGCGCCTCCGGACCCGGCTCGGGGTAGCGGCCGGAGGGCGGGGTGGTGCCGAGCATCGCCCGGTAGTAGCCGATGGCCGCCGCGAGGTTGGCCGGGTCGTCGAGCAGGCTGCGGCGGACGAAGGCGAGGTCCTGGGCGGCGTCGTACCCCGGTGACCAGTCGCGCCAGAGGCCCTCGAGGAAGCCGGGGGCCGCCGCGGCGGTCTCGGCCAGCGTGGTCTGGAACAGGAAGATGTAGAACGAGCGCCGGAGCTGCTCGTAGTCGAAGAAGGAGCCGGCCAGCGCGCCCGGCGGCGGCACCGCCAGCGCGACGGCCCGGCGGAAGCGGCCGGCGCACTGGTGGACGGGGAAGGCGCCCCAGTCGTGCCCGATGACGACGGCGTCCGCGCCGCCGCCCAGCTCCTCGTGCAGCGCGAGGACGTCGGCGGCCAGCGCCGCCCCCTCGTACGCCCCGTCGGCCGGGATCTCGGTGGGCGCGTAGCCGCGCAGGAACGGCGCGACCGCCCGGTAGCCCTGCTCGGCCAGCGCCGGCATCAGGTGCCGCCAGGTGTGCGCGGTGTCGGGGAAGCCGTGCAGGCACAGCGCGAGCGGCCCGTCCCCCAGGGTCAGATACGCGAACTCCAGCCCGTTGGCGTGGACAGTCCTGATCTCCATGACTGCGAAACCTAGCATTCGGGTCAGACGGTATAGCGCAGGTGCTTGACGCCGTTGATGAAGTTGGACAGCAGGAAGTCCGGCTCGCCTGCCGCGCGGATGCCGGGCAGACGGGTGAACAGCTCGCGGAACATCACCGTCATCTCCCTGCGCGCCAGGTGGGCGCCGAGGCAGTAGTGCGGGCCGGGGCCGCCGAAGCCGACGTGCGGGTTGGGGTCGCGGGTGATGTCGAACGTGTCGGGGTGGTCGAAGACCGCTTCGTCGCGGTTGGCGGAGTTGTAGAAGAGCAGCACCTTGTCGCCCTTCTTGTACGCCGTCCCGTTCATCTCGTGGTCGCGGGTGAGCGTCCGCCGGAACTGGATGACCGGGGTCGCGTAGCGGACGATCTCGTCGCAGGCGGCCACGATGTGCCCGTCGAAGTTCGCGAGGAGCAGCTCGCGCTGCTCGGGATGGTCGGTGAGCAGCTTCAGCCCGTAGGCGATGGCGTTCCTGGTGGTCTCGCTGCCGGCCACCACGAGCAGGATGAAGAACGACCCCAGCTCCTGCGACGACAGCCGCTCCTCGCCGTTGACCAGCAGGCTGACGAGGTCGCCCGTGGGCCGCTTGCGCCGCTCGTCGCCGAGGCGGGCGGCCAGCCGGTTGAGCGAGTAGCCGGCGTGCAGCAGCTTGGCCAGGCCGCGGGCCACGTTGAGCCGGCCGAAGTCGGGCGACAGGCCGGTGTACTCGGGGTCGGCGTTGCCGAGGATGACGTTGGTGCGCCGCAGCACCATGTCGTGGTACTGGGCGGGGATGCCCATCATGTCGCAGATGACGCGGACCGGGAGCCGGGCCGCGATCTGGGTGACGAAGTCGCCCGGCCCCTCCTCGACGGCCCGGTCCACGATCTCTGCGGCGGCCCGCGCGAGGTCCTCCTCCATCTTGGCGAGGATGCGCGGGGTGAAGGCGCGGGAGACGATCCGCCGCAGCCTGGCGTGCCGCGGATCGTCCATGTTGATCATCGACCCGAAGTACACGCTGAGCCAGCGCGGCATGTCCGGGATGCTGTTGGAGCACGGCTCGCTGCTGAAGACGGCCGCGTTCCTGCTGGCCTCGGTCACGTCGGCGTGGCGGACGAGGGCGTAGTAGCCCGGCCCGCCGCCGACGAACGGCACGGCCTGCTCGCGCACGAACACCGGGTGATCGAGCGCGCGCAGCCGGCGGAAGGCCTCCATGCGCTCGGCCTGCGGCAGGGCCCAGAACGGGATGTGCGACAGGTCGACGTCGGTGGACAGGGTCATACCCACCAACATTGTGCAAGTGACCACTTACGTCAAGGGTCGCTCACTTTCGCCCGAGGATCAGATCCGCCCCCTTCTCGCCGATCATGATGGCCGGGGCGTGCGTGTGGCCGCGGTTGAGCGTCGGCATGATCGACGCGTCCGCGACGCGCAGCCCCTCGACGCCGCGCACCCGCAGCGACGGGTCCACGACCGAGCCCTCGTCGGCCCCCATCCGGCAGGTGCCGACCGGGTGGTAGAGGGTCTCGGCGCGCTCGCGCACCCACTGGGCCAGCTCCTCGTCGCTCTCCGGCCCCCAGTAGGGGTCCATCGGCCCGCCCGCGTACGGCCGCATCGCCGAGGTCGTGAACACCTGCTTGGCCGCCTTCAGCCCGGCGACCAGCCGCCGCACGTCGGCCTCCGCGCTCAGGTAGTTGGGGTCGATGACCGGGTCGCGGCCGTTCAGCGTGATCCGGCCGCGGCTCTCCGGCTGCAGCAGCACCACGCCCACGGTCAGGCCGTGCCCGGTCGCCGGGACGAGGCCGTGCTCCACGAACGGGACCGGCGCGAAGACCAGCTCGATGTCCGGCGCGGGCTCCTCGGGCGAGGTGCGCAGGAACGCGACCGCCTCGCCGACGTTCGTGGTGAGCATGCCGGAGCGCAGCACGAGGAAACGCAGCAGGTTGCCGATGGACTCGGCCTTGGTGAGCGTGACCGGCTGGAGACAGGTGACGTACACGCCGGAGGCGAGGTGGTCCTGGAGGTTCCCGCCGACCTCGGGTAGGTCGTGCACGACCTCGACGCCGGCCGCGCGCAGCTCGTCGGCCGCGCCCACGCCCGAGCGCATGAGCAGGTGCGGCGAGCCGATCGCGCCCGCGGCCAGGACGACCTCGCGCCGCGCCCGCAGCTGCGCGCCGCCGTGCTCGATCCCCACCGCCCTGCGGCCGTCGAACAGCACCCGCTCGACGGTCACCCCGGTGATCACGGTGAGGTTGGACCGCTTGAGCGCCGGGCGCAGGTAGGCGTCGGCCGAGCTCCAGCGCCGGCCGCGGTACTGCGTGACGGGGGTCGGGCAGTAGCCCTCGTTGGAGGGGCCGTTCAGCTCGCGCAGCCGCTGATACCCCAGCTCCTCGCAGGCGCGCAGGAACGCGGCCGTGGTGACGTTGGGGCTGCGCAGCTCGGAGACGTGCAGCGGGCCGCCGGTGCCGTAGACGCCGCCCTCGTTGCTGCCGATCCGGTGCTCGGCCCTGGTGAAGTACGGCAGCACGTCCGCGTAGGACCAGCCGGGCACCTCCCACTGGTCGTAGTCGCGGGCGCAGCCGCGCACCCACATCTGGGCGTTGAGCGAGGACGAGCCGCCGACGACCCGGCCGCGCGGCCAGTAGAGCTCCCGGCCGGACAGCTCGTCCTGCTTGGCCGTGGTGTAGTTCCAGTCGTAGTCGGTCTTGAAGAGCTTGGCGAAACCCGCGGGCATGCGGATCTCCAGCTTGTCGTCCTGGCCGCCCGCCTCGACCAGGGCCACAGACACGCCCGGATCGGCCGACAGCCGGTTGGCCAGCACGCAGCCCGCCGAGCCGGCGCCCACGATCACGTAGTCGTACTCCATGGTTCCCTCCATGGGGGCAAGTAATTGACTACTTGCTTACGCCACGCGACCGGGGGCCGTCCATATCCAGTTGTAACCTGCGTTACCTACCGGTCGGTATGCCCATGCTGCGAAGATGGCGCGAAAGCCGGCTAGAGGAGGAAGGCGTCATGCTGAACTTGTCGATCGTCCTGGAGGACAGCGCCAGGAACAACCCGGACGGCACGGCCATCGTCTTCGGTGACATGCGGCTGCCGTACTCGATGATCGACACGGTGGCCAACCAGGTGGCGAACCTGCTGGTGTCGCGCGGCATCCGCAAGGGCGACAAGGTCGCGCTGGCCTGCCCCAACCTGCCGTACTTCCCGTTCGTCTACTACGGCATCCTCAAGGCCGGAGCGACCGTGGTGCCGCTCAACGTGCTGCTGCAGTCCCGCGAGATCGCCTACCACCTCGACGACAGCGACGCCAAGGCGCTGTTCTGCTTCGAGGGCACGCCCGAGCTGCCGCTCGGCGAGCGCGGCAAGGCCGGCTTCGAGGCCGCCGAGGGCTGTGAGCACTTCTTCGTGCTGCCCGCCACCCCGCTCGCCACCGAGTCGGAGTACGGCGAGTCGTTCTGGGCGGCGCTCGGCGGCATGGCGGCCATGTTCGAGACCGTGCAGACCGCACCCGACGACACCGCGGTCATCCTCTACACCTCCGGCACCACGGGCCAGCCCAAGGGCGCCGAGCTCAGCCACCAGAACATGCTGATGAACGCCATCGTCAGCGACCGCATGTTCCCGGCCACCGAGGGCGGCGACGTCTACCTGGGCGTGCTTCCGATGTTCCACTCCTTCGGCCAGACCACCGTCATGAACACCGGGTTCCTGCGCGGCGCGACCGTCGTGCTCATGCCGCGCTTCGAGCCGGGCGAGGCCCTGGAGCTCATGCGCAAGGAGGGCGTGACGTTCTTCGCGGGCGTCCCCACCATGTACTGGGGCATGCTCACCAAGATCCACGCCGAGGGCGCCGAGGTGCCGGACACGCTGCGGATCGCGGTGGCGGGCGGCGCGTCCTCGCCGGTCGAGGTGCTGAAGGACTTCGAGCAGACCTTCGGCATCGGCATCCTGGAGGGCTACGGCCTGTCGGAGACCTCGCCGGTGGCGAGCTTCAACCAGCCGGGCCGGCCGGCCAAGCCGGGCACCATCGGCACCCCCATCTGGGGCGTGGAGATGAAGCTCGTGGACGGCGACTGGAAGACGGTCGAGGGCGAGGGCCCCGGCGAGATCGCCATCCGCGGCCACAACGTCATGAAGGGCTACTACGGCCGCCCCGAGGCCACCGCCGAGGTCATGCGGGACGGCTGGTTCCGCACCGGCGACATCGCCACGCGCGACGCCGACGGCTACTACGCCATCATCGACCGCGCCAAGGACATGATCATCCGTGGCGGCTTCAACGTCTACCCGCGCGAGCTCGAAGAGGTCCTCATGACCCACGAGGCCGTCTCGCTGGCCGCCGTGGTGGGCGTGACGCACGAGTCGCACGGCGAGGAGATCAAGGCGTACGTCATCAGGACGCCGGGCGCCACGATCACCGAGGACGAGCTCATCGCCTGGTGCAAGGAGAACATGGCGGCCTACAAGTATCCGCGGATCATCGAGTTCCGTGACGCGCTGCCGATGACGGCCACGGGCAAGATCCTCAAGCGCGAGCTGCGCTGACCTTCGCCCCCCGGAAGGCGGACGCCGGTCGCGGCGTTCGCCTTTCGGCCGTGCTGATTGTAATCTTGCGGTAACCGCATGCAACCGAGCACGGCAAAGGAGGTCGCGTGGGCCGCCACGAGAAGCCCCACACCCCCAAGGACCAGCCAGAAGAGGGCAAGGAAACGCCCAGGCCGGCCGAGCTGCGGCCGAGCCGCGGCAAGCACGCCGCTCCGGCCGAGGACCCGGAGTGACCCTCTCCCTCTAGCGGTCCTCCGGCACGCGGGCCGCCACCTCGGCGCGGAGGTGGCGGCCATCCTCTCCGTCCCCCAGCAGCGCCAGGGCCAGGCTCCGCACCGAGCGGGTGAACCTGCGCGGGTCCTCCGGCGGCGTCACGTGCCGGATCAGCGCCCCGTCGAAGACCGCCAGCAGGGCGTGGGCCACGAAGCCCGCGTCCAGCTCCGGGCGGGCCTCCGCGATGAGGGTGCTGAGGTGCCCGTGCCAGGAGCGGTAGCTCGGGTCGTCGTACTTGTCCTCGGCGCACGCCTGCTCGTGCGCCGCCAGCAGGATCGCGTTCCCCTCGGCGATCGCGCCCAGGCCGTCGAGGAAGGCGAGCAGCCGGTCACGGGCCGGCGCGCCGGGGCCGAGCGGCGGCGGGCCGCCCGCCACCGCCTCCCGCAGGTCCTTCGAGCGCTCCTCCAACAGCGCCTGCAGCAGCCCGGCCCGGCTGCCGAACCGCCGGAACACCGTGCCCTTCCCGACCCCGGCCAGCGCCGCGACCCGGTCGATGGACACGTGGTCGCCGCCGCCCTCCGCCAGCAGCCGCTCGGTCGCCCGCAACACCGCCACCCGATTACGCGCGGCATCCCCCCGCTCCACCCGCCCGCCCCCGGCACCGACCCGCTCCGCCCGCTCACGCCCGGCGCCGACTCGCTCGCGCCCGGCACCGACCCGCTCCGTCCGGTCGCGCGGGGCGCCGACTTGCTCCGCCCGGTCGCGCGTGGCGTCGAGTTGCTCCGTCCGCCCGTCTGTCATGACGTCCTTCCTCCCCCTCATTGTCGCGGACCGTCGGTCCGTTTATGCTAGCGTGCATACCCATCCGGACCGACGGTCCGCTTACCCTTCGCCGCCAAGGAGGCAGCTCGACCATGCGCGCTCTCGTCACCGATCCCGACGCTCCCGGCGCCCTGCGCCTCGGCACCGCGCCCGAGCCGGAGCCAGGTCCCGGCCGGCTCGTGCTCGACGTCCACCACGTCTCGCTCAACCGCGGCGAGGTCATCGGCGCCGCCGGCCGCCCGCCCGGCACCGTCCACGGGTTCGACGCGGCCGGGACCGTCCGGCAGGCGGCGACGGACGGCACCGGCCCGGCCGCAGGCACGCGCGTGGTGGCGTTCGGGGAGGGGGCGTGGGCGCAGCGGATGGCGGTGGACGTCACGGCCGTGGCCGCCGTCCCCGACGGCGTGGACCTGGCCGCCGCCGCCGCGCTCCCGATGGCCGGCCTCACCGCGCTGCGCACCCTGCGCACCCGCCCCATCCTCGGCCGCCGCGTGCTCGTCACCGGCGCCGCGGGCGGCGTCGGCCGCTACGCGGTCCAGCTCGCCGCGCTCGGCGGCGCGCACGTCATCGCCTCGGTCGGCTCCCCGTCCCGTGCCGCCGGCCTGGCCGAACTCGGCGCGGCCGAGGTGGTGATCGGCCTGGACGGCGTCGGCGAGCCCGTGGACCTGATCCTCGACAACGTCGGCGGCCCTCAGCTCGCCGCCGCCTGGCAGTTGCTCGCGCCCGGCGGCGACATCCAGGCCATCGGCTGGGCCTCGGGCGAGCCTGCTGTCCTCGCGCCGTACTCGCTGTTCTCGCTCGGCCCGGCGAAGACGGTGAGCTCGTTCGGCGACGTACGCGAGCCGGGACCCGACCTCGCCACGCTGCTCGCCTTCGTGGCGTCGGGCCGGCTGTCGCCGGAGGTGAGCTGGCGGGGGTCCTGGGAACGGGTCGGTGAGGCCGCCACGGCGCTGCTGGAGCGGCGCGTCGCGGGAAAGGCCGTCCTCGACGTCACCCAGGCGCCGTGAAGGACGGCCTCCCGGCCGCGGGCGGAAAGGTCAGGGCCAGTCGCGGGCCGGGCGCAGCGGCATGCCGGAGCGGCCCTGGTCGTCCAGCTTGACCGCCAGCACCTGGTGGAGCTGGACCTTGTTGCGCTCGAAGCCCACGATGCAGCCGGCCATGTACAGCGCCCAGACGCGGGCGGTGCCCATGCCGACCTCCTGGACCGCGTCCTCCCAGTTGGCGTCGAGGTTGTCGCACCAGTGGCGGAGGGTCTTGGCGTAGTGCTCGCGGAGGTTCTCCTCGTGGCGGATCTCGAAGCCGAGGTCCTCCATCTGGCGGATCAGCCAGCCCACTGACTCCAGCTCGCCGTCGGGGAAGACGTAGCGGTTGATGAAGCCGCCCTTGTTGAAGGTCTTCTCCTTGCCCGTCGGGCGGGTGATGCAGTGGTTGAGCAGCCGGCCGCCCGGCTTGAGCTTGCCGTACAGGAACTCGAAGTACGCCGGCACGTTGTCCTTGCCGATGTGCTCGGTCAGGCCGATGGAGCTGACCGCGTCGAAGCCGGTCTCCCGTACGTCGCGGTAGTCCATGAAGCGGACCTCGGCGAGGTCCTGCAGCCCCTCGTCGGCGATGGCCTTCTGCGCCCACTCGGCCTGCTGCTTGCTCAGCGTCACGCCGAGCGCCTTGACGCCGTAGTGCTTGGCGGCGTGGATGACCATGCCGCCCCAGCCGCAGCCGACGTCGAGCAGGCGCATGCCCTCCTTGAGGCCGAGCTTGCGCGCCACCAGGTCGAACTTGGCGAACTGGGCCTCCTCAAGTGAGGAGCTCTCCTCGGGGAAGGCCGCGCAGGTGTACGCCATCGACGGCCCGAGCACCCACCGGTAGAACCGGTTGGAGACGTCGTAGTGGTGGTGGATGGCCTCGGCGTCGCGCTGCTTGGCGTGCCGGGACCCCAGCCTGGCCAGCGTGCTCTGCCGCATCTCCTGCGGCGGGGGCGGGACCCGCATGAGCAGCGGCTTGACCCCGAGCGCCCGCACCGCGGCGACCTTCTCGGCGGTGCTCAGGTCGTTGGTGGTGATGTTCCACATGCGGTCGAGCAGGGTGTACATGTCGCCGTGCACGTCGATGTGGCCGGAAATGTAGGCTCTGGCCAGGCCCAGCTCCCCCGGGGCCTGCGCCAGGTAGGCCACCGCGATCGGCGACTTGACCTCGAGCGCGAGGTCGGCCGCGTCCGGCCCCGCCTTGCTGCCGTCGTAGGCCATGAACGCGATGTTGGCGTCCTTGCCGACGATTTTCTCGAAGATGGTTGCGAGAGCCATCGACTCACCTTCCCCGTACACACTTGTCGTACAGGTCCAGCAGGCGTCCGTTCGGGTCGTATTCCTGCTTGACCGGCCAGTAGGCATCGCCGTTGTACAACTGCCAGAACTGCTCGGGGTCGTAGAAGGACGTCGAGTAGAGCGACTTGTGGCCGTCGAGATCGTGCACGGCGTTCTCGATCAGCCGGTTGTAGTAACCGTCGAACTGTCCCCGTGGCAGCGGCACCATACCCCAGAAGCCGAAGTTGACGTACAGCCGGCCCGGCTCCAGGGGATAGAGCGGCCAGCGGGAGCCGGCCCGGAGCGGGCACATCCACACCGGGGTCATGCCCACCTTGTCGTGGAAGAACTCCAGGAACTCGGCGCCGCGCTCGACGGGCACCTCGACGTCCTGGATGACCGACTCGTGGACGGGCTGGTCGCGCCAGCGGTCGACGCGGGCGGTCACGCCGTACTTCCGGTCGAGCGCGACCAGGCGGCGGTAGACGTCGGAGCGCATCCAGCGGCGCGGCATGAGCGAGCGGACCACGGGCTGCTGCACGCCGAAGGCGCGCGAGCACCAGAACCAGTCGGTGTCCCAGCGCCACAGGTAGTCGTGGATGGTCAGCCAGTCGCGGTTGCGCTGCCTGATCGACTGGTAGTAGATGCGCATGCCGGTGTAGTCGGAGACGTAGGGCGCGCGCTCGGCGAAGCGGCCGAGGGTGATGTACATCTCGCCGGGGTCGAAGAAGACGCCGTCCACGAAGTCGACCCGCTCGCCGTCGTGGACCATGCTCTCGCAGATCTCCTGCATGGCGAGCATGCACTTGGCGGCGTCGGTGAACCTGACGTGGGTGAGATGCACGTACGGCTGGACCTTGCGGAGCTTGATCCTGATGCGCAGGGCGTAGCCGAGCGTGCCGTAGGAGTTGGGGAAGGAGCGGAACAGCTCGCGGTGCTCGTTGTCCTCGCGCGCCACGATCACCCGCCCGTCGCCGGTGAGGATCTCCAGCTCCTCGACCGACTCGTGGGGCAGGCCGTCCCTGAAGCTGGTCGACTCGATGCCGAGACCGGTGACGGCGCCGCCGAGCGTGATGGTCTTGAGCTGGGGCACCACGTACGGCATGAGCCCGTGCGGCAGCGTGGCCTCGACCAGGTGCTCGTAGGTGGTCATGCCCTGGACCTCGGCCGTCATGGTCTCGGGGTCCACGCTGATGACCTCGTCCAGGTCGCGTGCCGACAGCTTCGCGGTGCGGCCGGAGTCGCGGAACCTGAAGAGGTTCGACGTCGACTTGGCCAGCCGGGGCGCGGCGCCGCCGGGGATCTCCGCGTACGACTGCCTGATCTGCTCTACTGCCCGTCGGTGTGTCGACATCGTCGTCGTCACCAAAGCACCCCCTTGAGCTGGTAGAGATCGTCCGTCAGCACGGTATCTCCCGCTCGCGGCTCGGGCCAGACCGGGGTCGTTAAAGACACGAAAACTGTTTATCGTGCCAGGTGAATCCGTTATCGGGTAGTCATTCCCGTTGACTTCCTGCGGACCGTGGGCGGCAGGCCGTTCACCACGCCGGCCAGTTCGCGGCCCTCGACGGCGGCGCGGAGGTTGTCCACGACGGCGGTCAGCAGCCGGCCACTCGCCTCGGGGGTGACGCCCGCGACATGCGGGCTGAGCAGCACGTTCGGCAGCTCGCGCAGGGGGTCGCCGGGCGGCGGCGGCTCGGTCTCGAAGACGTCCAGCGCGGCCCCGGCCAGGTGGCCCGAGCGCAGCGCCCGCACCAGCGCGGCCTGGTCGACGACCTCGCCGCGGGCGGCGTTGACGAGCAGCGCGCCGGGCTTCATCAGGGCCGGGTCGACGAGGTGCGTGGTCTCCTCCGACAGCGCGATGACGACCATCACGACGTCGCTGCCCGCGAGGAGCGCGCCGAGGTCCTGGTAGGCGGGGTCCTCGCGGGGGGTGCGGGTCCAGAAGCGGACCTCGCAGCCGAGCGCGCGGAACAACTCGGCGCAGGCCACGCCGATCGGGCCGTACCCGACGACGCCGACGCTCCGGCCGCGCAGCTCGTACGGCCGCAGACTCTGCTGCGGCCACTCCCCGGCCCGCACGGCGGCGTCGCCCGCGACGAGCCGGCGCGCCAGCGCCAGGGCGGCCGCGAGGCACCATTCGGAGACGGCGACGGCGCTGACGCCCGGCGTGTTCGCCAGCGGCACCCCGGCCGCCGTCAGCGCGGCGAGGTCGTGGCCGTCCACGCCGACCGAGGGCTGCTGGACGAAGGCCAGCCGGGGCGCGGCGGCGACCGCCGCGCCGTCGAGGACGAGCGTGCCCGTCCAGTCGCCGAGCACGATCTCGGCGTCCGGCAGCGCCGCGAGGAGCGCGTCACGCTCGCGGGCGGCGGGCACCCGCACGTCCACCCGGTCGCCGAGCGGGGCGAGCAGGCTGCGGATGAACGTCTCGGGTAGCGGCGGCAGGGCGAGCAGGGTCCAGGGGCTCATGCCCTCACCGTAAAGCTGTTGATCACCTGCCGCATCAGCCGCTGGCTGCGCGCCCATTGGCCCTCCGCGACGGTCCAGGACAGCACGTAGGCCGTGTCGCCGACGACCACGGCCCTGCGCAGCTCGCGGTAGCGGGCGCCGGGCGTGACCCAGGGCGCGCCGCCCTCGGCGCCCGCCGTGTAGGTGAGCTCCCACTCCAGCGCCCTGACGCCTTGGTGGTCGACGGTGCGGCGGCCCCGGGTGACGACGTCCTCGGCGCTCTGCCGCAGCTCGTCGCGGGTGGTGATCATCAGCTCGGCGGGGTCGGTGCTGCTGTAGACGGCCTGCACCCCGAAGTGGGCGTTGCGGTCGCGGCGCGTCCACTCCGTGTACGCCTCCCGCCGCGCCCCCCGCCAGCCGTAGGGCCGCAGGATCGTCCAGCCGTCGGGCGATCGCCAGGCCCGTACGAGCGGCGCCGCCGCCCGCGTGACGCTCGGCCTGGCCGAGGGGGTCGCGCTGGGCGTGGGCGTGGCCGACGTCGGGACGGGGGTGAGCGGGGCGGTCGCGGCGGCGGGCGCGGTGCTGGCGCGCGGCGCGCCCTCGGCGGGCGTGGCGAACCTGAAGTAGCCGAACGTCCCCGCGCCGACCACCACGACGGCGACCGTGGCCGCCGCGAGCAGGGTCCGGCCCCGTCCGCCGCGCCCGCGCCTGGGCTCGTCGGCGTCGTCGTCGTAGGCGGGGCGGGAGGTGGCGGCGAGCTCGGTCAGCAGCCGGTCGGCCTCCTCGGCGCTCAGCCGCTGCTCGGGCTCCTTCTGCAGCAGGCCGCGGAGCACCGGGTGCATGGCGGGCGGGATGCGCCGGTAGTCGGGCTCCTCGTTGAGCAGCGCGTTGAGCGTGGCCATGGCCTCGCCCCGCTCGAACGGCGAGCGGCCGACCAGGCACGCGTACAGCGTCGCGCCGAGCGACCACAGGTCGGAGGCCGGTCCCGCGGCGTCGGCGCGCACCCGCTCGGGGGCGAGGAAGCTGGGCGAGCCGGTGACCATGCCGGTGCGGGTGAGCGAGGCGTCGCCCTCGACCGTGGCGATGCCGAAGTCGGTGAGCACCGCCCGGCCGTCCTCGGTCATGAGGATGTTGCTCGGCTTGACGTCCCGGTGCAGGATGCCGGCCTCGTGCGCGGCGCGCAGCGCCGACAGCACCTGGCGGCCGACGTCGGCGGCCTCGCGGATCGGCAGCGCGCCCGTGCTGAGCACGACCTGCTCGACCGTGGGGCAGCTCAGCAGCTCCATGACGATCCAGGGCCGGCCGCCCTCCTCGACGACGTCGTAGACGGCGACGACGCCGGGATGGTTGAGCTTGGCGGCGGTGCGGGCCTCGCGGACGGTACGCATGAGCTGACGTTCCCGGTCGCCGGCCGGCAGCCCGTCGGGCAGCACGACTTCCTTGATGGCCACCTGACGGTTCAGCAGCGTGTCCCGGCCTTCCCAGACCACGCCCATCCCCCCGCGGCCCAGCTCGCGCACTAACTCGTAGCGCCTGGCGATGAGCCGGTTGCTCTCCGATACCATGTCCGTCCCCTGTAGACCACCACGAACAGTGGGCAAGTTTCCCATACCTGATGGGGCACGCGAGGGAAGCTCGCGAAGGCTGCTTGCACCAGATGACCGAATGTTGTTCTACTGGGGGTATGACTGATGGACGTCGCGGCCCGCTGGCCGGTGTGCGCGTGCTGGAGCTCGCCGGGCTGGCCCCGGGGCCTTTCGCCGGGATGATGCTGGCCGACCACGGGGCCGAGGTGCTGCGGGTGGACCGGGTCAAGGCGGTCTCGGACCGGCCGCGCACGGATGTGATGGACCGTGGCAAGCGCTCGATCGGGCTGGATCTGAAGTCGCCCGAGGGCGTGGCCGCCTTCAAGGAGCTGGCGCGGCACGCCGACGTGGTGATCGAGGTGTTCCGGCCGGGCGTCGCGGAGCGGCTCGGCATCGGCCCCGACGACCTGCACGCCGTCAACGAGCGGCTGGTCTACGGCCGGATGACCGGCTGGGGCCAGGACGGGCCGCTGGCGTCCACGGCCGGCCACGACATCGACTACATCGCGATCTCCGGCGTGCTGTCGATGCTCGGCCGCGAGGGCGGCAAGCCCACCCCGCCGATCAACATCCTCGGCGACTTCGCCGGCGGCGGCCTCATGCTCGCCTACGGTGTGCTGCTGGCGCTGTTCGAACGGGAGCGCACCGGCAAGGGCCGGGTCATCGACGCGGCCATGGTGGACGGCGCGGCGGTCCTGTTCGCGATGTTCTACCAGGGCGTGCAGAGCGGCTTCTGGGGGCCGCGCGGCACGAACCTGCTCGACACCGGCGCCCCCCAGTACGACACGTACGAGACCGCCGACGGCGAGTACCTGGCGGTGGGCTCGCTGGAGCCGCAGTTCTGGAAGGCCATGGTCGAGCTCATGGGCCTGACCGACCTGCCCGACCGCGACGACCGGGCGCAGTGGCCCGCGCTGCGGGCCCGGCTCACCGAGGAGTTCAGGAAGCGGACCCGGGCCGAGTGGGAGAAGCTGTTCGACGGCTCGGACGCGTGCGTGTCGCCCGTGCTGTCCATGCCCGAGGCCGCCGCCCATCCGCACAACGTCGCCCGCGACTCCTTCACCGAGGTCGGCGGGCTCATCCAGCCCCGGCCCGCGCCGCGCCTGCTGGGCGTGCCCGAGCAGGACCTCTCCCCCGCCACCCGCCTGACGGACCTGTCCGACTGGGGCCTGTCGCAGGAGGAGGCGGACAAGCTACGCGGCCAAGGAGTCCTCGGGTGATCGTCGACCTGCTCGACGGCGACTTGTACGCCGGGGACCCTGCCCCGGTCTACGCCTGGCTGCGCGAGCACTCCCCCGTCCATCACGACGAGCCCAACGGCCTCTGGGGAGTCTCGCGGCACGCCGACGTCTCGGCCGTCGAGCGGGACCCGGGTCTCTGGACGAGCACCGGCGGCTACCGCCCGCAGCTCCCGTCCGAGCCGTCCATGATCGGCCTGGACGACCCCGAGCACGCGGCCCGCCGCCGCCTGATCTACCGCCGCTTCACCCCGCGCCACGTCCGCGACGCCTACGCAGAACAGGTGCGCGCGGTCGTCGCCGAGCAACTGGGCCGAGCCCTGGAGGAGGGCACGGTGGACGCGGTGGACGCGCTCGCGGCCCCGCTGCCGGCCCGGATGATCGGCCGGCTGCTCGGCTTCCCCGACGAGGACTGGCCGCGGCTCAAGCACTGGTCGGAGACGACGATCGTGTCGGGCGGCGGCCTGCGGTACGTCACCCACGACGCCGTGGTGGCGGCCGCCGAGTACGCCCAGGCCGTCCTGGAGCTGGCCGCCGAGCGCCGCGAACGCCCGCGCGAGGACCTGCTGTCGCTGTGGGCCGCGAGCCCCGACTACGACGACGAACGCCTGGCGAACGACGCGCTGCTGCTGCTCGACGGCGGCGCCGAGACCACCAGGACGGTGATCGCCACGGCCATCGACGCGCTGATCCGCCACCCCGACCAGTGGCGGCTGCTGCGCGCGGACCCCTCCCTGATGGAGAGGGCGGTCGAGGAGTTCATCCGGTGGACCACGCCGGTGCTCAACATGTGCCGGTCGGCCACCCGCGACACCGTCCTGCGCGGCACGCCGATCCCCCGGGGCGCGCAGGTGCTGCTGATGTACGGCTCCGCCAACCGCGACCCGGAGGTCTTCGACGACCCGGACGCCTTCGACGTGACGAGGAAACCCGGCGGGCACCTCGCCTTCGGCCTCGGCGCGCACTTCTGCCTGGGAGCAGCACTGGCCCGGCTGGAGCTGCGGATCTTCTTCGAGGAGTGGGTGGCGCGGGTGCGGGAGGCGGAATGGGCCGACGAGCGCGGCCCGCGCATCCTGCCGAACGCCTTCGTCAGGGGCGTGACGTCGTTCCCGATCTCACTGCGCGCCTGGTGAGCGCGCCCGCGGTGGCGCGCTAGATCGCGAGGTAGAGGTCGACGCCGTCGGGGTGGTGCACCTCGACGTCCGTCGTGAACGCGCGCGGCGGGACGCCGCCGGACTCGGTGTGCTTCCACACCCGCTGCCACGCCTCCACCAGCGCCTGGGGAAGCTGCCCCCGCGCCTCGACCAGCAGCGCCTGCCCGGCTGGCACGCGTACGGCCACCATGCCCTCGGGCAGCCGCGGCGCGGTGCGCACCCCGACGCCGACGATCTGGGTGTAGGCGCCGTTGTGGTCGCTCTCGTAGTCGGTCAAAACCGCGTAAAGGTTTTCGTCGATCCGCCCCGGCACGTGCGCGAAGACCCCCGGCGCGCCCGCGCGCTGCCACAGTGCGGGCAGTCTGGCGCGTGCCGGGTCCATCTCGTCGGCGTTGCTGGTGCGTACGACCCAGCCGACGACCGTCAGCTCGGCCCGCTCGGTGACGTTCACGGGACCCTCCCCCTCGCAAAAGTGTCCGGGCCGATCATAAGGCCCCCGCGAACGGGCAAACTCCAGGTGGAGCACATACGACATAAGATGGATGAACGTGAAATTTCTTAACGATGTCCAGCCTCGGCACGATCTGACCTACAGCGACGTGTTCATGGTCCCGTCGCGTTCCGCGATCGGATCACGGCTCGCGGTCGACCTGTCCACCGGCGACGGCACGGGCACCACCATCCCCCTCGTCGTGGCGAACATGACCGCGGTCGCCGGCCGCCGCATGGCCGAGACCGTGGCCAGGCGCGGCGGCATCGCCGTCATCCCGCAGGACATCCCCCTGGACGTCGTGGCGGACGTCGTCGCATGGGTGAAGGGCCGCGACCTCGTCCACGACACGCCCCTCACCCTCACCCCGCACGAGACCGTCGGCGAGGCGCTGCAACTGCTGCCCAAGCGGGCGCACGGCGCGGTCATCGTCGTGGACTGGGACAACCGGCCGGTCGGCGTCGTCACCGAGGCCGACTGCCAGGGCGTGGACATGTTCACGCAGCTCTCCAACGTCATGTCCAGCGAGCTGCTGACGCTGCCCGCCGGGCTCGACCCCCGGGAGGCGTTCGACCGGCTGCACGACGGCCGCCACCGCCTCGCGCCCATCGTGGACGGCGACGGCCGCCTGGTCGGCATCCTCACCCGCACCGGCGCCCTGCGCGCCACCCTCTACCAGCCCGCCGTGGACGACGGGGGACGGCTGCGCGTCGCCGCCGCCGTCGGCGTCAACGGCGACGTGGCCTCCAAGGCCAAGGAGCTGCTGGAGGCCGGCATCGACTGCCTGGTCGTGGACACCGCGCACGGCCACCAGGAGAAGATGATCTCCGCGCTGCGTGCCGTGCGGGCCCTCGACCCCGGCGTGCCCGTCGCGGCGGGGAACGTGGTGACCGCCGACGGCGTACGCGACCTCGTCGAGGCCGGGGCCGACATCCTCAAGGTCGGCGTGGGGCCGGGCGCGATGTGCACCACCCGGATGATGACCGGCGTGGGACGTCCCCAGTTCTCCGCCGTGCTGGAGTGCGCCGCCGAGGCCCGCCGGCTGGGCCGGCACGTGTGGGCGGACGGCGGCGTGCGCCACCCGCGCGACGTGGCGCTCGCCCTCGCCGCCGGGGCGTCCAACGTGATGATCGGGTCGTGGTTCGCGGGGACGTACGAGTCGCCCGGCGACACCCGCGTGGACGCCGACGGCCGCAAGTACAAGGAGAACTTCGGCATGGCCTCGGCGCGCGCGGTGCGGCTGCGGACGGCCGAGGACTCGGCGTTCGAGCGGGCCAGGAAGGCGCTGTTCGAGGAGGGCATCTCCACGTCCAGGATGTACCTGGACCCGAAACGGCCCAGCGTGGAGGACCAGATCGACGCGATCGTGGCGGGGCTGCGGTCGGCGTGCACGTACGCCGGGGCCTCGACCCTGGAGGAGTTCCACGAGCGGGCCGTGGTGGGCCTGCAGAGCTCGTCCGGGTACGCGGAGGGCATGCCCCTGCACACGAGCTGGTGAGCGCGTGGTTCAGGTGCGGCGCCAGCCTCCGGCCGCGTGGATGCCGCCGTCCACGTGCACGGTCGTGCCCGTGACGAACCTGGCCAGGTCCCCCGCCAGGAACACGGCCGCCCCCGCCGCCTCCACAGGCTCGCCCAGCCGCCCGAGGGGCGGGAGGCGTACCGGCTCGTAGGGCAGGGAGCCGTCGGCCAGCATGCGCTCCCGTACGCCCTCCTCGCCCTCGGTGGGCAGGGCGTCGGGCGCGATGGCGTTGACCCGGACGCCGCGCGGCGCCAGCTCCAGCGCCAGGGACCGGGTCAGGCTCTCCACGGCCGCCTTCATGGCCGCGTACACGGCGAACCCCGGCGCCGCCTGGTGCGCCTCGCTCGACGTCACGTTGATGATCGACGAGCCCGGCCGCATCAGCGGCAGCAGCCTGCGGATCATGGCCGTGAGCTGGGTGAAGTTCTCCTCGATCAACGCACGCTCGCCACGCGGCGACACGCTCTCGAACGGAGCGTGGAAGGTGCCGCCCGCGTTGTTGACCAGCACGTCCACCCGCCCCCAGCGCTCGCCCACCGCACGCGCGAACACCTCCGCCGCCACCGGGTCGCGCACGTCGAGCGTCATGGCCGGCTCCCCGAACGGCGGCTTGTCGCGGTCGCAGACGGCCACGTGCGCGCCGAAGGCGGCGAAGGTCTCGGCGACGGCCAGCCCGATGCCTCGGGCTCCCCCGGTGACGACGGCCACGCGGCCGGTGAGCAGGATCGCATCAGGACTCAGGGCGGCCATGAACGAGGACGATATCCCGAGCGCATAGAGTCGTCGGGTCCGAATCACACCATCAAGTCGCCGACAGGAGCACTTTCGTGGCACTCGAGAAGCCCGAGATCGACTTCCCCGGGGGCACCCCGCCCAAGGATCTTGAGATCGTCGACCTGGTCGAGGGCGACGGCCCCGAGGCCAAGCCCGGCCACAACGTCCGCGTCCACTACGTCGGCGTGGCCTTCTCCACCGGGGAGGAGTTCGACGCGTCCTGGAACCGGGGGGACGCCTTCGAGTTCCCGCTCGGCGGCGGGCGCGTCATCGCGGGCTGGGACCAGGGCGTCGCCGGCATGAAGGTCGGCGGACGGCGCAAGCTGGTCATCCCGCCGCACCTCGGCTACGGCAGCCGCGGCGCGGGCGCCGCCATCAAGCCGAACGAGACCCTCATCTTCGTCGTCGACCTGCTCGGCGTCAGGTAGGTCTCCGCCCGCCCACCGGCCGGCCCGTGACGGCCGGCCGGTGGGCGCCCGCGTCGCGGCCGGCCGGCGGGCGCCCGTCTCACGGCCGGCCGATGGGCGCCCGTCTCACGGCCAGCCGGTGGGCGCCCGTCTCACGGCCAGCCGGTGGGCGCCCGTCTCGGGCCGGCCGGTGGGCGCCCGGGAGGGCCCGGTAGGGAATGTCGGCCGCGTGAGGCACGATAGGCGTGTGCTTCTGATCGACGTGGTCCGAGTTTCCGAGGCGGTGACGCGCACGTCCGCCAGGCTGGGCAAGATCGCACATCTGGCGGAGCTGCTGGGCCGGGTCGGCCCGGACGAGGCGGAGATCGCCATCTCCTACCTGTCGGGCGAGCTGCCCCAGCGCCAGGTAGGGGTCGGCTGGCGCACCCTGGAGGACATCCCCCAGCCCAAGCTCGTCGCCACCGCCACCCTGACCACGGTCGACGCGCTGCTGACCCGGATCAAGGCCGTGTCCGGCCCCGGCTCCCAGGCGGCGCGCAAGGCGCTGGTGAGCGAGCTGTTCGCCGGGCTGACCAGCCAGGAGCAGCAGTTCATGCGCCGCCTGCTCCACGGGGAGCTGCGGCAGGGCGCGCTCGACGGCGTCATGATCGAGGCGGTGGCCAAGGCGTCCGGCGCCCCGTCCGCCGACGTCCGGCGGGCGCTGACGCTGCGCGGCTGGCTGCCCGCCGTCGGCGCGGCGGCGCTGGGCGGCGGGGTGGAGGCGCTGCACGCCTTCCGCCTGGAGGTCGGCCGGCCGGTCTCCCCCATGCTGGCCGGCAGCGCGCCCAACGTCGCCGCCGCCCTGGACAAGGCGGGCGCGCCCGCTTCGCTGGAGTGGAAGCTGGACGGCATCCGGGTGCAGGCCCACCGGTCCGGCGAGGAGGTCCGCGTCTTCACCCGTACGCTCGACGACATCACCGCGCAGGTTCCCGAGCTGGTCGAGGCCGTGCTGAAGATGCCGTCGGACGACCTGGTGCTGGACGGCGAGGTGATCGCGCTGCGCCCCGACGGCCGCCCGCACCCGTTCCAGGTGACCGCCGCGCGGGTCTCCAGCAAGCTCAACGTCGAGCAGTTGCGCGAGCAGACGCCGCTCAGCGTGTTCTTCTTCGACGCGCTGCGCGCCGACGGCGACGACCTCCTCGACCTCCCCTACACCGAGCGCCAGGAGGCGCTGGCCCGGGCCGTGCCGCCGACCCTGCTGACGCCGCACCTGGTGACGGGCGACGTGGCGGAGGCCGAGCGGTTCTTCAAGGACGTGGTCAAGGCCGGGCACGAGGGCCTGGTGGTGAAGGCGCTGGGGTCGCCCTACGCGGCCGGGCGGCGCGGGGCGGGCTGGATCAAGGTCAAGCCGCGGCACACGCTCGACCTGGTGGTGCTGGCCGCCGAGTGGGGCCACGGCCGGCGCGAGGGCAAGCTGTCCAACCTGCACCTGGGGGCGCGCGACCCGGAGGGCGGCTTCGTGATGCTCGGCAAGACCTTCAAGGGCCTGACGGACGAGCTGCTGGCCTGGCAGACCGAGCGCTTCCTGGAGCTGGCCGAGGGGCCGACGGACGACTGGACGGTACGGCTGCGCCCCGAGCTGGTCGTGGAGATCGCCTTCGACGGGGTGCAGCGCTCGCCGCGCTATCCGGGCGGGATGGCGCTGCGGTTCGCGCGGGTGCTGCGTTACCGGCCGGACAAGCGGGTGGAGGACGCCGACACGGTGGACACGGTCCGCTCTCTCATGCTCTGACCGCTTCCACCGGGGTCCCTGCCCCACGCTCGCCCGCCGCCAGTGACGGGAACCCTCCAGACGCCCCTGGCCCACCCTGCGAGGGCGGCGGGCCTCAGCCGCCAGGAGTGGCTTGTGAGCGAGGGATGCCAGGGGCAGCGGCGCATCCACGAAGGGCCGCCCGCATCCACGCCCTCCTGACACCTGGTATCGGCGGCGAGGGTTCCTGGGCCCCGAACCTGCGGGTGATTCCTTGAGGATCCCGAACCTGCAGGGGTTCCTGCGGATGGTTCCTGCGGGTGGTTCCTGCGGATGGTTCCTGGCTCCCGCGCCCGACGGACAAGCACTTCGACAGCCTTTTCCTCGCCTTCCGGCTTTTCTCCGTATGCCCGCAACCCAGCCCGGAGTTTTGCCCCAGTAGCCCTTCACCACCGCGACACACCGCCTCCATTCGCCCTGATCAAGCCCCTCTTTTGCAATCAAGCCGTACCGATCGAGAAATCTGCGAAATTCGGAGATCGATAGCGCGAAGTTGACCTTTAATGCGATCTTGAATCAAAGTGAGATATGTCACTAGATTCCGCATTAAGTTGTCTTTACTAGCTGTTTGTCCCGTATGTTCGTCCTCACCGCGCGGCATCCCCCGCCGCGCCGACGGAAACGGCCGCCGTACGCCCCCACCCCCGCCCGGACCGGCCTTTCCCTTCCCTATCCCCTAGCCAGGACCGTGGTTTACCTTGGGCCAGCATTCCCACAAGCCGTTCCTCACCGGCAGGCGCCGCTGGACCGCCGTCGCAGCGGGTGCCGCCGTCATCGCCACCGCCTCGGCCTCCGCGTACGCGGCAGTCGCCAACGACGACTCCGCCAAGCGCGCCGCGACCGCCGCCAAGCCCCTCGCCGAAACCGGCACCGCCGCGGCGAAGACCCCGAACGAGGCGGGCCGCCAGTCGAGCCCGAAGCCCCTCTCCCCGGCTCCGGAGCCGCCGGCCGCCGCGAACCCGAACCCCGCGACCGCCGCCACCTCGCACCCGCAGGCCACGTCCCCCCGAACCCCCACCCCGCAGGCAACAAGGCCGGACAGTACGGGGTCGCAGGACGCAGAGGCAGCGGGTGCCTCGCCCGCCACTACGGCCCCGAGCGCGTCCAGCGGCAAGACCTCACGGCCCGCCGCCCCCAAGCCGGCCAAGCCCGTCGCCAAGAAGCCCAAGGCGAAGGTCCTCTCCTCCGGCTCCTGTGGCGCCTCGTACTACGACGAGCCCCAGATGACCGCCAGCGGCGAGCGCTTCAACCCGTCCGCCATGACGGCCGCACACAAGACTCTCCCTCTGGGCAGCAAGGTCCGGGTGATCAACCCGAACAACGGCAGGTCGGTCACCGTCCGCATCAACGACCGCGGCCCGTACGTCGGCGGCCGTTGCCTCGACCTGTCCGCCGCCGCCTTCTCCGCCATCGGCAGCACGAACGCCGGCGTGATGCACGTGAAGTACCAGGTCCTGGCCCGCTAACCCCCCGTTCGCTGCCGCAGCGAGCCCCGCCCCGCGCGCGCCCCCATTTCGCGCGAGTCGCCAAGGCCCTCACGAAGACGGCCGGCGAAGCAGCGCGCCCGCGCGGGGCACATACGACCACCCCCGCAGGTCGTATGAGCACGCGCCCGGATCGGCGCGTGACCTGCCGACTCGGCCCAGCGGCGTGAGTCTGAGGAGCTTGGCCTATTTGACCAGACGGACCGTCAGCGGGTAGCGGTAGTTGCCCTCGGTAAGCGCGTTGACGCCGGCGACGATCGAGAGGACGAACGCCCCCACCCAGATCACGGGCAGCAGCACCACACCGATGATCGTGAACGGGAGCAGGATCGACGCCCCGACCACCGTCAGCCCGAAGTTGAGCGATTCCACGGCGTGCTGCCGGATGTACGGCGACGTCTTGCCCGCGGCGAGCAGCAGGATCAGCGGGCCGACGATCGGGAAGCCCAGCGCCAGGAGCAGGTGGCCGGCCGCGGCGCCGAGGCGTTCGTTGCTCTCCACGGCCCCCGCCGGCCGCGTCGGGTAGGCGGGAGCAGGTCGCGGAGCGAGCCGCGGCACCGCCTGCGTGCCGTACAGCTCGGTCATGATGGGCATCAGGTCGCCGTGGGTGCGTGCCGTCATCGCCCGCTCAAGCCGGTCGTCGAATTCGAGCTTGTCGAACCGGCCCTCCGCGTACGCCGCCTTGACGTGCTCGACCACATGCTCGCGGTCCTGGTTGGTGACGCGCAGGTGAGCTGGCGGCACCTGTCCCGGCCCGGGGGTTGTCGGTACCCCAGCCATAGTCGCCATGCCTCTCCTTCACTGATCCGTGGTGTCTTTCCATACTGCGTCACCGGACGGGGCGGCGGGCATCAGGAGAAACCCCGAGCTGTCCCCGAGATCACCCCCTGAAAAGATCTTTTTCTCCTACGCGCGAAAGCGCCAGACGATATAAAAAGGACCTATGAGATGGCGAGACCGGTATGGCCTTCGTCGATGGCGCGGCCCGAAGGTCGCGAAGTTCGACCGTGAGGCGACAGACGCCGACATCGAGGCGCTGATCGCATTCGCCCGTTCCCGGCGCGGCGTCGAGTTCTACGTCGAGCCGGAGACGTTCGCCACCGACACGACCGCCGTGGCCGTCGCCGACGACGGCGAGTGGACCAGGCGCCGGGTCGGGGCTCCCGCGGTGATTCACAAGGTCGCCCGTAATCTGGCGCTGCCGGTGTACGACGTCCAGCTCACTGGATATCCGCCCCGCATGAGGGCATTCAACGAACGCCGCCGCCGCGAAGAAGGCTCGCTCTAGTCTCGGTCAGTCGGTGTGGTTTCGGTCGGCCGCGTGCTCGGGCCTCGGCTGATTCAAAGGATTCGGGATCTCATGAGGGCGGCACGGGCGGGGATCGGCGGCCCTTGTGTGAGGTGTGTTTCTCGGTGTGGGCTCGGGTGATTCCCCGCTTGTTCTTCGCCGCCCTTCGTCACTGAGCCGCCCTTCGTCACTGAGCCGCCCTTCGTCACTGAGCCGCCCTTCGTCACTGAGCCGCCCTTCGTCACTGAGCCGCCCTTCGTCACTGGGCCGCCGCTCGTCGCCCAGCCGCCGCTCGTCACTGGGCCGCCGCTCGTCGCTGGAGCGGAGAGGGCTCAGTCTCCTGGGATGGGTGTTTCGTCGTCCAGCAGGAGGCCCGACAAGGGCAGGAGCCAGCCCGCGTGGGCCGCGCCCATGGCGGTGTCGAGCTCGGCGGGGGTCGGCATGCGGTCGCGCAGGATCGCGGGTGAGAGCAGGTTCTGGACCGCGTGCATGAGCAGGTTGGCCATCGAGTAGCCCGGGTCGATCGCCAGGGCGCGTTCGAGGGCGACGGTGGCCAGGATGCTGTCGCCCGACCGCCAGGCCGCCATCGCCAGCAGGGACGCGGCCGGTGGTGCGAAGCGCGGCTCCAGGCGGCGGGTGAGGTCTTTCCACAGCGCGACGTGGGAGTCCTGCATGAGTGTCCAGGCCTCGTCGCGGATCCGTACGAGGGCGAGGTCGAGGCCCAGCCTGGCGGCCTCCAGGTCGGTGAGCCGCCCGCCCTCCTCGTGGGTCGCCAGGGCTTTGCGGACGCGGGCCAGGCCCTCCGCCACGAAGCCTCGGGTGAAGGCGTCGAGGTTGGTGGCCGCCGCCAGCGCGGCCTTGACCTCGCCCGCCGCGTCGGACGTGGCGCGGCGCATCGCCAGCCTGACCGGGCCTGTGACCGGGGCGAGGGTGCGTTCGAGGGTTTCGCGATCGGGGAGGGCGACCAGGCCGCGCACGGTGGCCTCGGCGGCGATGCGGCTGCTTCCGGGGTCGTACGGGGTGCCCTGGGCGGGGCAGCAGGACGGGAGGGTGCAGACGTAGGACCAGTAGCGGCCGGCGTGGGCGCGCAGTGCCTCCCCCACGCGGACGCCGGCCCGGGCCGCCACCCGTCTGACCTCGTCCACGGCGGGGGTGACGGACTCCCCGGGGCCGTAGCCGATGGCGACCATCTCGGTCACCTTCTCCCGCATGAACATGGTCTCCAGGGCGTCGAGGGTGCCCGGGGGCATGGGGAGGTCCCAGCGGACCACCATCACGGCCTTGCCGTGCTCCAAGCCCACCGCGACCAGGCTCTCGGAGGGGTGGAAGCCGACGAGATAGGGGACGGCGGCCAGGATGTCCGACGGGCTGGTGAGGGTGAGGAAGGGCGAGGAGGAAGCGGGGGTCGAGGGAGAGGTGAAGGGGGGCGGGGGCGGGGAGGTGTTGGTCGTCATGGACCGTTAGGGTGCCCGGAAGCGCGGGCCCGGAATGAGCCGAAGGCGATTCTGGGGACAAGCGTGCGGGCGACGGGCTGCCCCTGTGGACAACACCCGCACAAGTGCCGGCGCCCTGGACCGCGGGCGCCCCACACCCGGCGCGGGTCAGGGGGTGGTGGCGGAGGTGGTGGGGGCGATGTGGTGGCGGACCAGGAGGGCGGCGCCGGCTACGGCGGCCGGCATGGCGATCACCGCCACGAACGGCACCAGGAACAGGACGAACACCGCCACCCCGAACCCCAGCGTCACCCCCAGGTTCGCGCGCAGCAGCCGGAAGCGTTCCTTGCGTGCCACACCCCGCCGCTCCAGCGCCAGCGTCGTGAGCTCGACGGTCAGGAAGAACCCGGACACCGCCGCCCCCAGCACCGGCACCACGGTCTGCCCCAGCACCGGTACGAACCCCAGCACGAACAGCGGCACGGTGAACAGCAGCACATAGAAGAGCGTCACGAGGCTGTCCCTGATCGAGCGCGGCAGGGTGCGCCACCACGGCTGCTCGATCTCGTTGTCCAGCGGGTCGGCCGCCGCCGACAGCCGCTCGTAGAACGGCTCGCCGATGGCGAGCGTGACCGCCGTGAACGTCACCACCGCCAGCGCCAGCCCGCCGGCGAACAGCACGATCCCGACCAGGGTGCGGAAGGCCCCCTGCCAGCTCCAGGAGTCGGCGAACGGGGTCAGGAACTCGGCCAGCTCGAACGCGTACGTGCCCAGGAAGATCAGCGCGACCACGTAGAGAGCGAACGCGATGAGCGCGGGGATCAGCCCGAACCCCCACCACCGGCCGTTCCTGGCCACCCAGCCGAACCCCTTGAGAAAGAAGCCGATACCGGCCGAGAAGTCACGCATTGATCGCATGACCGGCAGGCTAGCGCCAGAACGCCGTCACCGCGTAGCCGAGCTCGGCGAGCAGGTCGCGCAGCAGCGGCAGCGACAGGCCGAGCACGTTGCCGTGGTCGCCCTCGATGCCCTCGACGAACCAGCCGCCGCGCCCCTCGATGCTGAACGCCCCGGCCAGGCCGAGCGGTTCGCCGGTGGCGGCGTAGGCGGCGATCTCCTCCTCGGACGGCTGCCCGAAGCGCACCACGGTGGTCGCCACCTCGGCGACCTGCCGTCCGGCGGCGACGTCGATGACGCAGTGGCCGGTCACGAGGCGGCCGGTGCGGCCGCGCATGAGCCGCCACCGTTCCACGACCTCCTCCTCGGAGGCCGGCTTGCCGTAGGGGCGGCCGTCGAGCTCAAGGATGGAGTCGCAGCCGATGACCACGCCCTGGTCGAGCCCGCTCGCGACGGCTTCGGCCTTGGCCCTCGCGAGCACGAGGCTGAGCGCGGCCGGGCTGTGCGCGGAGTAGGCGTCCTCGTCGACCCCGCTGACGATCACCTTGGGGTCGAGGCCGGCATGGCGCAGCAGGGCCAGACGGGCGGGAGAGGCGGAGGCCAGAACGATCACCGGACAAGCCTACCGGTCACCAGTCGGGGAGGGATGTGCCGGGCAGTCCGCCGTAGATCCCCGGACGTCCCGGGCCCGGCCCGAAGATGTGGTCGAGCAACTCGTCGAGGAGCTCGCGGCGGGTGTCGGGCAGGGCGGCGCGCTCGCGTTCGAGGTCGTCGACCAGGGCGTCCGCGTCGAGGTCGCGGCCGTCCGCCCGGGTGGCCAGCAGGTACATCACCATGGGCGCGATCAGCGGCAGCAGCTTCATCATGGCGCCGGTGTCGACGCCGAACAGCCGCCCCAGCCCGGTCGCGGCCGCCTCGGTGCCCTGACCGCCGAGCACGTGGCCGAGGATGCTGTGGCCGTCGCGGGTGAGCGAGGCCACGTCGCCGTCGAAGGGGTCGGCGTCGACGTGGTCCTCCAGCGCACCGCGCAGGGCGTCGGCCCCGTCGGGGTACTGCACGTTGCGGGCGAGGCCGCCGATGATGACGCCGGTGACGGCCTGGACGACGTCGCGGGCCTTGTCCTCGTCGGTGCCGAGCATGGCGGCCGTCTGCTCCAGGCCCGGCCGGCCGAGCTGTTCGAGCAGCTGCTGGTCGAGGAGTTCGTCGTACGGCGTCACGGCTCTCCTCCGATCCTCGGCGCTCGAAGGCTCCTGACGCTACAGGTTCCCGTGACGCCGCGGAGCAACGCCCGCTTTGTGCTAATTCTCGGGAAAGTCAGGAGGTGACGTCGGCCTTCGGCTGGCCGGCCAGACCGGCCGCGGCGTAGGCGTCGGCCTCGTCCAGCGTCTCGTGCTCCAGCAGCGCCGCGACGATCGCGTCCAGCTTGTCGCGGTTGTCGGTGAGCACCTGGACGGCGCGCTCGTAGCACTGCTCCACGATGCGCCGCGCCTCCTCGTCGACGGTGGCGAGGGTGGCGGCGCTGGCCTGCGGCTGCGAGCCGTCGTTGGGCAGGATGGTGAGCGGGCCGACCTTCTCCGACATGCCCCAGCGGCCCACCATGCCCCGGGCGATCATGGTGACCTGTTCGAGGTCGTTCTCGGCGCCGGTGGTGATGACGCCGAAGACGACCTGCTCGGCCGCCATGCCGCCGAGCGCGCCGGTGATGCGGCCGCGGAGGTACTGCTCGTCGTAGGCGTAGCGGTCGGTGTCGGGGGTGGACAGCGTCACGCCGAGCGCGCGCCCGCGCGGGATGATCGAGATCTTCCTGACCGGGTCGGCGCCGGGCTGCAGCATGCCGAGCAGCGCGTGACCGGCCTCGTGGAAGGCGGTGCGGGTGCGCTCCTCCTCCGGCATCACGATGCTGCGGGCCGCGCCGAGCTGCAGCTTCTCCAGCGCGTCGGTGAAGTCGGACCTGGTGACCTTCTCCTTGCCGCGCTTGGCGGCGAGCAGGGCCGACTCGTTGACGAGGTTGGCCAGGTCGGCGCCGGTCATGCCGGGCGTGGTCTTGGCGAGCTGGTCGAGGCTGACCTCGGGGTCCAGCGGGACGCCACGGGTGTGCACGCCGAGGATGGCGGTGCGCCCGGCGGCGTCAGGCAGGCCCACCTGCACGGTCCGGTCGAACCGGCCGGGGCGCAGCAGCGCCGGGTCGAGGATCTCGGGACGGTTGGTGGCGCCGATGACGATGACGCCCTCGGCCCCGGAGAAGCCGTCCATCTCGGTGAGGATCTGGTTGAGGGTCTGCTCGCGCTCGTCGTGGCCGCCGATGCCGCCCGCGCCGCCCCTGGCCCGGCCGATGGCGTCGATCTCGTCGATGAACACGATCGACGGCGCCACCTTGCGCGCCTCCTCGAACAGGTCGCGTACGCGCGAGGCGCCCACGCCGACGATCATCTCGATGAACTCGGAGGCGGAGGCGGAGAAGTAGGGGACCTTGGCCTCGCCCGCGACGGCCCTGGCCAGCAGCGTCTTGCCGGTGCCGGGCGGGCCGGCGAGCAGCACGCCCTTGGGCAGCTTGGCGCCCAGCCTGCGGTATTTGCCCGGGTCCTTGAGGTAGTCGACGATCTCGACCAGCTCGTTCTCGACCTCGTCGATGCCGGCGACGTCGTCGAAGGTGACCCGCACCTGCCCGGCCTCGACCGGCTTGGCCGCCTTGGACTTGCCGAGCCCGCCGAGCCCGCCGCCGCCCATCATGCTGGCGCCGCGCCGCATGATCCAGATCCAGAGGCCGGCCAGCAGCAGCACGGGCAGCAGCGACAGCAGCAGGTTGGAGAAGAAGCCGCGGGTGAGGGGCTTGGAGGTGATCTCGACCTGGCCGGTGCGGAGCTGCTGGTCGAGCTGGTCGGTGTTGGCGAAGGCGGGGATCTCGGTGGAGAACCGGGTGTACGTGGCGCCGCCGTCGGGGTTCTTCGCCGCGTTCCTCAGGTCACCCTCGACCGACAGGCCCTGGGCGGAGATGTCCTTGACGTTCTTGGCGTCGACCTGGGCGGTGAACTCGGTGTAGGAGATGGTCTCGACGGATTCGTTGTCGACGAACGACGACACGACGAAGAAGCCCGCGTACACGACCAGCAGCGTGACGACGAACCGCCACCAGTTGATCTTGGGTCGGCCGCCGGGCGTGCCGGGCAGCCCCTCCGAGCGCCAGGGCGGCTTGCCCTTGCCCTTGCCTGGTGCCTGCGGCGATCCAGAGCGTTCCACGGCGTCCACTCCCCACATCGCCGCCACCATGATCCTTCTAGCCTAGAACACGCACCCCCGAGGCCACGCGGGCGATGTCGCTCCACTGCTTGCGCTGCGCGTCAGGCACTGTCACGAACGCCAAACCCGGCTTGGACATTCCCCCGTCCACCACGACCACCGCCGCGCGCGAGGAGCGCTTGCCGTACGTGACGCGGTAGACGAGCAGCCAGCCGCGCTTGACCGGCTGCGAGGCCAGCCAGTGGATGCGCGCGCCCTTGGGGTGGTGGTTGAGCGTCCAGCGGGCGGCGAGCAGCGCGGTGTCGCGCGGCGACTTCTGTTCCATGATCGGCAGCGGGCAGGTGACGAACATGCCCCGCACCGCGCCGCCGCGCAGCCGCGGCAGCACCTGCCTGGTGGTGAACGGCGCCGGCCCGTACGTCTTCCAGGGCTTCGGCAGCTTCGGCACGGCGAGGCCGCTCCGCCGGTCCTTGGTCACCCGGCGGGAGGGGGCCGGGAGCCGCATGCGCTTGACCTTCGCGGTGAGCTTGGGGACGCGGGGGTCGGCGTACAGGGCCTCCATGGCGGTGTAGCCGGGAGCCAGGGACGTGCTGGGGGTCGGCGTGACCTGGGCGGCGGGCGCGGCCGGGGTCACGGCCTCCGACGGGGAAGCCGAGGACGACGCCGAGGAAGACACCGACGCCGAGGCTAACGGGGACGCCGGCGCGGAGGGGCCGGACGAGGGCTGCGCGGCCGGCGGCGCGGTTACCGGCCCCGCGACGACCTCGTCCGGCTCCGACGGGAGCACCACGACCACCGCCACGGCCGCCGCCGCGACGGCGGCGGCCACGGCGAGGCCCCGGTACACCACCCGCATGCGGATGTCACCGATGCGGGAGCGTTTGGGCGGAGAAATAAGGGTTCTGGCCTTGGTCGCGGTTCTCACACGGGAACCCTTGATCTCATCTTCCCCATCGAGCACGACGGGAGCGTACGACATATCCCGCCATTCCGTAGGTGATGCGACCGAAGTGCAATCATGGCGTCGTGCAACAGGTGGAGCTCCGCTTCGATCACGCCTCGCGGGCGTCCCAGACCCATACGAACCTCTCGGCGCTCCGCCAGAGCCCCCACGGCCTCTGGGTGGCCGGCGACGAGACCGCCTCCTTCGAGCACCTGGCCTGGACCGGCGACCATTTCGGCGACCAGCGCACGTTCCGCCTGGCGGACTACATCGACCTCCCCGCCGGCCCCGACGACGAGGCCGACATCGAGGGCATGGCGCGGGCCGGCGGGCACCTGTGGGTGGTCGGCTCGCACAGCCTGAAGCGCAAGCGGGTCAAGTCGAAGGACCCGGCCAAGGCCGCCGCCCGCCTGGCTACCCTGGTCAGGGAGGAGAACCGCTACATCCTCGCCCGGCTGCCGCTGCACGGCGAGGAGCCCGGCGCGGGGGCGGTGCTGTCCGGGGAGCGCGGCCTCGCGGCGCACCTGCGCGACGACCCGCATCTCGGGCCGTTCCTGTCGATTCCCGGCAAGGACAACGGCCTCGACGTCGAGGGCATCGCCGTGGTGGGCGAGCGGGTCTACCTCGGGCTGCGCGGCCCGGTCCTGCGCGGCTGGGCGGTGGTGCTGGAGCTGCGGCTGGAGGAGACGGGACGGGGGCGGCTGCGGCTGCGCGAGCCGTACCGCAAGCACTTCCTCGACCTCGGCGGGCTCGGCGTGCGGGACCTGTGCCCCGACGGCGACCCGGACGGCGATCCCGACGGCTGCGGCCTGCTGCTGCTCACCGGGCCGTCCATGGCGCTCGACGGGCCGGTGCACGTGCGGCGCTGGTGGCCGGGGCGGCGGTCGGGCGTGGTGCCCGCGGGTGAGCTGGAGGTCGTCATAGACCTGCCGTACGGGGCCGGCTGCGACCACCCTGAAGGGCTGGCGCGGCTGGCCGACGGCCGGCTGATGGTCGTCTACGACAGCCCGTCGCCGGCCCGGATCACCGCGGCCGGCGGCGTGCTGGCCGACATCTTCACGATCTAGCGACCCGGCCCCGGAGCCAGGGCGCGTCGGCGACGAACGTGCACGAGCCCGGCTCGATCTCGGTGAACCCGGCGTCGCGGACGACCGGCAGCCCGGCCGCGACCATGGCGTCGAAGTCGTCCCGCGCCGGGGCGGTGCGGACCGAGACGGCGAGCCCCGCGGCCCGCCAGGCCGCGCGCCCGGCGGCGTCGCTCGCCCACCAGGCGAGCTGGGCCGCGTGCCCGGCCTGCGCCATGGCCTTGCCCGCGGTCATCTCCAGGCCGGGGTTGGCCCACAGGACCGGCGGGACGGCGGGCGGCGGCTCGTGGGCGTCGCTCAGCTCGGTGCCCCCGACCTGCAGCCGGGCGAGGTCGCGCGGCCAGTCGTCCAGCGGCACCGGCGGATGGACGCGGACCTCGGCCGTGCGGTGCTCGACCGTGCGGCCGGGCAGCGCGACGGCCCGCCGCCACTCGGCGCCGCGGGCCCTGCGCACGACCTTGCGGATCTTCCCGGTGGACTGCCAGGCGTCCAGCTCGGCGGACCACTCCCCCGGGTCGTCGAGCAGGCCGAGCACCGCCATGGCGGCGGCCTCCAGCGCGTCGGTGCGTTCGGGGGGCGTGGCCCGCTCGATCCTGACGACCAGCGGCAGCACGTACAAATCTTCGTTCATCGGGTCCTAGCATGCCTGATCGCCAGGGACATGCCGGCGGCGAGGAGGCAGAGCGCGCCCGCCCCGTACCAGGCGAGGTCGTAGGCGCCGAGGTGGTCACGGGTGAGCCCGGCGGCGACGGCGGCGAACGCGGCCCCCACCTGGTGGGAGGCGAACACCCAGCCGAACACCACGGCCCCGTCCGCGCCGTAGACGCGGCGGCACAGCGCCACGGTGGGCGGCACGGTGGCCACCCAGTCCAGGCCGTAGAAGATGATGAAGATCAGCATGCTGGGCTCGGTCGTGGCCGCGAACAGGCTGGGCAGCACCATCAGCGACAGCCCGCGCAGCCCGTAGTAGAGGCCGAGCAGCACCTTCGGGTCGATCCTGTCGCTGAGCCAGCCCGAGGCGACGGTGCCGGCGATGTCGAAGATCCCGATGACGGCGAGCAGCCCGGCCGCGACGGGCTCGGCCATGCCGTGGTCGTGCGCGGCGGGGATGAAGTGGGTGCCGACCAGGCCGTTCGTGCTCGCGCCGCAGATCGCGAAGCCGCCCGCGAGCAGCCAGAACGGGCGCGTACGAGCCGCCCGGCCGAGCACGGCGAGCGCCCGGAACGCCGCGTTGCCGCCGCCCGGGGCGGGGCGCTCCTGGCCGGGCTCGGCGCCGAGCGCCGTCGTGCCGACGTCCTCGGGGCGGTCGCGCAGCAGCCACCACACGAACGGCACCACCGCCAGCGCCGCCCCGGCGACCGCGAGCGAGGCCCAGCGCCAGCCGGGCCCCTCGGCGAGCTGGGCGAGGACGGGCAGGAAGATGAGCTGCCCGGTCGCCCCGGCCGCCGTGAGGATGCCGGTGACCAGCCCCCGGTGCCTGACGAACCAGCGGTCGACCACGGTCGCGGCGAACACCAGCGCCATCGAGCCCGTCCCGAGCCCGACGAAGATGCCCCAGAACAGCAGGAGGTGCCAGCTCGCGGTCATGAACACGGTCAGCCCGCTGCCCGCCGCGATCAGCAGCAGGGCCAGCGCGACCACGCGGCGCATGCCGAACCGGTCCATGAGCGCGGCGGCGAAAGGTGCCGTGAGGCCGTACAGGACCAGGTTGACCGACACCGCCAGCGATACGGTGCCGGTGGACCAGCCGAACTCCGCGCGCAGCGGCGTGATGAGCACGCCCGGCGTGGCGCGGAACCCGGCCGCGCCCAGGATCGCCACGAAGGCGACGGCCGCGACGTACCAGGCGCGGTGCGGGCCGCGGCGGGCCGGCCCGGCGACGGGGGCGCGGGCGGGGGTGGTGCTGGAGGTCATGCGGCAATCCTGGGGGTTCTGCCAGTACGGGGACGAGTGGCCGGAAAGCCAATATGTGCAAGAATCCGGCCATGCGCCGTCATCGTATCGCCGTGGTCGCGCTCAACCACTTCGCCCCTCTCGACTTCGGCATCCCCGGCCAGGTCTTCTGGGCCGCGGAGACCCCCGGCGGCGAGAAGCTGTACGAGGTGGTGACCTGCTCCGAGGGCCGGCGGCCGGTGCGCTGCTCGGCGGGCTACAGCGTGCAGCCCGACCATGACCTCGACGTGCTCGACACGGCCGACACCGTCCTCGTGCCCGGCATCCACGCGGGCCGGGTGCTCAAGGACGGCACGCTCTCGGCCGAGCTGCGCGCCGCCCTGCGCGACCGGCCGCGGGTGATGTCGATCTGCACGGGGGCGTTCGTGCTGGCCGCGGCCGGGCTCCTCGACGGCCGTCCGGCCACCACGCACTGGCGGGAGGCGCCCCGGTTCGCGGAGCTGTTCCCGCAGGTGAGGCTGGACCCCGACGTGCTGTTCGTGGACGACGGCGACGTGCTGACCTCGGCCGGCGTGGCCGCCGGCATGGACCTGTGCCTGCACGTCATCAGGCGCGACCACGGCAGCGAGGTGGCCAACCGCACCGCCCGCCGGTGCGTGATGCCGCCGTGGCGGGACGGCGGCCAGGCCCAGTACGTCGAGCGGCCGCTGCCGGACGAGACGGCCGGCGGCCTGGGCGCCACCCGGGAGTGGATGCTCGCCCACCTCGACCGCCCGCTCGACCTCAACGCCCTCGCCGGGCACGCGAGGATGAGCGTGCGCACCTTCACCCGGCGCTTCCGCGAGGAGACCGGGGTGAGCCCGGCCAGGTGGCTGGCCGCCCAGCGGGTGCAGCACGCCCGGCACCTGCTGGAGACCACCGACCTCGGGGTGGAGGAGGTGGCCAGGCGGGCCGGGTTCGGCACGGCGGTCTCGCTGCGCCAGCACCTGCACGCGGCGGTGGGGGTGGCGCCGCTGGCGTACCGGCACACGTTCCGGCGGGTGTGATCTTCCGCCGCGTCCGGCTTGGACCTACAGTCGGGACATGACCGAGACGGACCGCGTGCCGGACGGGATCGACCCCAGCGTGCCGAGCGTCGCCCGCATGTACGACTACTACCTCGGCGGCCGGGACAACTTCGCCGTGGACCGCGAGGCCGCCGAGCAGATGATCGAGCTCGGCCGGCGGCTCGGCAACGACGCCCGCGAGATCGCCCTCGCCAACCGCGCCTTCCTCGGGCGGGCGGTGCGCATGCTGGCCGAGGCGGGCGTGCGCCAGTTCCTGGACATCGGCGCCGGGCTGCCGACGCAGGACAACGTCCACCAGGTCGCCCGGCGGCACGGGCCGGGCTCGCGGGTCGTGTACGTGGACAACGACCCGATCGTCCTCACCCACGCCCGCGCCCTGCTCGCCACGGACCCCGACGTCATCGTCGTGCGGGGCGATCTCAAGGACCCCGACGCGATCTTCGACGACCCGCGCGTGGCCGGGCACCTGGACCTGTCGCAGCCGTTCGCCGTCCTCATGGTCGCCGTGCTGCACTTCGTCCCCGACGACGCCGAGGCCGGGCGCATCACGGCGCGGGTGCGGGAGCGGCTGCGGCCCGGCGGGCATCTCGTGCTGTCGCACCTGTACGCGGGCGACGCCGGCGAGGACGCCGTGCAGGCCGGGCGCCAGGTCTACGCCAACACGCCCTCCGGCGGCCTCGCGCGGCGTGACCACGGCCAGATCGCCGCCTTCTTCGACGGGCTGGAGCTGGTCGGGCCCGGCGTGGTGCCGGTCGCCGACTGGAGGCCGGACGGCGCGCCCGGCGGGGAGCACGACTATGTGCGGTCCGGCATCCTGGCCGGCGTCGGCCGCGTCCCCGCCTGACCCTCGCCGCGGGGGTCAGGACGGCACGTACGGGCTGACGACGTCCACCACCCAGGTGACGCCGAAGCGGTCCTTCAGCATGCCGTAGAGCGTCGCCCACGCGGCGGGTTCGAACGGCCGCAGCACGCTCGCCCCGACGGCGAGCTTCTCCCAGTACGCGGTCACCTCGTCGGCGTCCTGGCCGCGCAGCGAGAGGAAGAACGCGTTCTGGCCCTGGTCCCACGGCTGGCCCGACGGCACGTCGTAGGCCATCACGCGGAACCCGTTGGGGGCGCTCACCTGGCCCCACATGACCTGGTCGGCCTCGGCGGGGTCCTGGACGTTCCCGGCGTCCTTGTAGGTGACGGCGACCACGTCGCCGCCGAACACGGACTGATAGAAGGCGAGCGCCTCGCGGGCGTCGCCACGGAAGTTGAGGTGGGTCACGGCGTCGACGGACATGATCGCTCCTTGCGGATCGGTGGTCGTCGAGCGGGCACGGCCGGCGGCCCGCTCGACCACCACCGTGCCAGCCGAAGCGGCCAGGTTGTGTCCTCTTCTCACCTCACAGCAACGCGTCCGCCACCGGAACGGTGCTGTAGTCCTCGCCCGCGACCGGGCGGATGTCCTCCCACGGCACCCAGCGCGCCTGCCCCTCGTGCGCGACGCCGTCGTCCGCCGGCCGCGCCCGCGGCGGCCACAGCAGGAAACCCCATCGTTCGCCCGCGGCGTCGTCACCCCAGGCGAGCAGATAGCGCGCCGCGCCGGCGCGAAGAACGATCGGCGGCCGCCAGAGCTCGGGAAGGTCCTTCGGCGTGAGATCCATGTCCCCATTATACGAACGCCAGTTCGAAATGGCCAGCGATCAGACGCCGTCAGGCAGCGCGGTCATCCGGTTGAGCACGGGAACCAGGTGCTCCTCCTCGTAGTCCAGGTGAGCCTCCAGCTCGCGGGTCAGCCGCTCCACCTCGTCCGCGACGCCCTCCCCCGCCCCTTCCTCGTCCAGCAGCCGCCGGACGCGCTCCAGGAGCCGGGCCACCACCCGGTGCTCGGCGCCGAGCCGGCGCAGGACCTCCGCCAGATCGGGATGCTCGGCGGCCAGGTGCGGGAACAACGTGGCGTCCTCGCCCTCGTGGTGGGCGTGCAGGGCGTCGCAGAACGCCAGGCAGTGCGTACGCAACTCGCCCCCGCCCGCTCCACGCAGCCCGGCGCGCAGGGCGGCGAGATCGCGGCGGAAGCCGTCGTGCAGCTTGATCAGCTCGTCACCCCAGGCGACGAGCCGCCGGTCCCCGGTCATGCGATGCGCACCCTTCCGTGTACGGCGGCGAAGAGAGCCGCGACCAGCGCCGCCCCCGCGGCGAGGGTGAAGGCCCAGCCGGGGCCGCCGGCGGCCAGGACCACCGCGCCCACCGCTCCGGCCAGGCTGCTGCCGAGCACCCTCACCAGCGCGTTGACGCCTCCGGCCGCCGCGGTCCTGGCGGGTTCGACGTGCTGGACGGCCATGGTGCCGAGCGCCGCGTAACCGAGTCCGACGCCGAGGCCGAGCACGGCCGTGGCGGCGTAGAGTCCCGGTCCGCCGCCGCGCAGCACGGCGAGCCAGGCGGCGGCGAGCGTCACCAGCGCCGAGCCGCCCGCGACCAGCGTGGCGGGGGCGAAGCGGCGCATCAGCGGGCCGGCCAGCACGGAGACCGCGAGCATCAGGACCGTCGTCGGCAGCAGGTACAGCCCCACCTGGAGCACGGACGCGCCGAGCGTGCCCTGCGCGTACGCCGACACCGTGGTGATCGCGGCGAACAGCGCGAACCCGATCAGGAACGACGCCACCGTGGCCCCCACGGTGCTCCGGTGCAGCAGCATCGGGATCTCGATCAGCGGGGACGGCGCCCGGCGCGCGGCGGCCACCCAGCAGGCCGCCACCGCCACGGCTGCGGCCAGCAGCGCCAGGGTGACCGGCGACGTCCAGCCCCACTCGGCGCCCTTGCTGAGCGCGAGCAGGAGGCAGACGAGCCAGCCCGAGACGAGCACCGCCCCGATGAGGTCCAGCCGCTCCCCCGGCCGCCCCTGCATCCGCAGCCCCTCCCGCACAGTGGCCGCGACCAGGACGAACGCCAGCGCCGCCAGCCCGGCGAGCAGCCAGAACACGGTCCGCCTGTCCCCGTCGACCAGCCCCGCGACGATCATGCCGCCGCCGCTGCCCACGCCGATGGTGGCGCTCAGCACCCCGATGGCCGACGGCAGCCGCTCGGCGGGCAGCGCCTGCCTGACCAGGCCGATGGCGAGCGGGAGCAGCGGCGCGGCCAGCCCTTGCAGCACGCGTCCCGCGATCATGGGCGCGAGCGTGTCCGACACGGCGCTGAGCACCGATCCGGCCACGAGCAGCGCGAGGGCGACCAGGGACATCATCCGCCGCCCGTACAGGTCGCCGAGGCGGGACAGCAGCGGGATGGCGACCGCGCCGGACAGGAGCCCGGCGGTGAGCGTCCAGGAGACGGAGGCGGGCGAGGCGGCGAGCTCGTGCGCCAGCCGGGGCAGCAGCGGCACCACCACGGTCATCTGCAGCGTGCCGACGGCGACGCCGTACGCGAGCGCCCCCACGGCCGCCCGGCTCGCGAAGGAGTTTTTATACATGTATAGAAAGTAACATGACAGGATGCCAGCGCGCACCGGCCGCCCGCCGAAGATCTCCAGGGCCGACATCGTGACCGCCGCCCACCGGGTCATCGAGGAGGACGGCGTGGCGAGCCTGACCATGCGCCGCCTCGCCCGCGAGGTCGGCAGCACGGCCATGGCCCTCTACCACCACGTACGCGACAAGGAGGAGCTCCTCCTGCTTCTCCTCGACGACTACGCGACGGGCCACGCCCGCCCGGCCGAGGAGGAGCTGCCGGGTGAGCCGCGCGAGCGCGTCGTCGCCGTGGCCACCGCGATGCGCGAGGCGCTGGCCGGCTGCCCGTGGATCGTGGACGTGCTGCGCGCCGACGACCTGCTGTCCGTCGGCGGGCTCTGGTACCCGGAGAAGATCATCGATGCGGCCCTGGCGGCGGGGCTGGCGATGGAGGACGCGGTCTCGGCGTACCGGATCATCTGGCACTACACCGCCGGCGAGATCGGCGCCAGGGCGGCGGCGGCCGGGCGGCGGGCGGAGGGCGGGAGCACCTACCGGGAGCGGGTGTTCGCGGAGCTGGACGCGGGCGCGTTCCCGCGCCTGGCCGAGGTGGGGCCGCGGTGGGCGGAGCTCACCGCGAGGGACACCTACGACCGGGGGCTTCGCGCGCTCGTCGCGGGCCTGCTGCCCTGACCGGAGCCCCCGGCGAACGTCCTGCGGTAGGCGGACGGCGACGTCCGCATGGCCCTGGTGAAGTGACGCCGGAACGTCACCGCGCTCTCGAACCCCACCGCCGCCCCGATCTCCTCCACCGAAACCCCCGTGGACTCCAGCATCGGCAGGCTGGCCGCCACCCGCTGCGCGATCACCCACCGCAGCGGGCTGGTGCCGGTCCGCCGGTGGAAGTGCCTGATGAACGAGCGCTGCGACATGGTCGCCACGTGCGCCAGGTCGGCCACGGTGATCGGCCGGGCCAGGTGCTCCAGGGCCCACGCCATCGCCCGCGCCACCGCGTCGTCGCCGCCGGCCGGCGTGACCGCCGCCTCGATGAACTGGGCCTGCCCGCCCTCCCGGTGCGGCGGCACGACCAGGCGGCGGGCGACCGTGTTGGCGACGCGCGGGCCGTGGTCGGTGCGGACGAGGTGGATCAGCAGGTCGAGCCCGGCGGCGCTGCCCGCGCTGGTCAGCACGTCGCCGTCGTCCACGTACAGGACCGACGGGTTGACCCGGACGGCGGGGAAGCGCTCCTGGAGCAGGGCGGCGTACCTCCAGTGGGTGGTGGCCGGACGGCCGTCGAGCAGCCCGGCGGCGGCCAGCGCGAAGGCGCCCGAGCAGATCGACACGAGCCGCGCGCCGCGCCCGTGCGCCCGGCGCAGCGCGGCCACGAGCGGGTCCGGCACCGGCCCGCGCACGTCCGCCACCCCGGGGACGATCACCGTGTCGGCCTCGGCCAGCACGTCGAGCCCGTGCTCGGCGCTCATGGTGAAGCCGCCCACCACGCGCAGCGGCTCCGGGGACGCCGCGCACACCCTGAGGTCGTACCAGGGCACGCCGAGCTCGGCCAGCTCCGGCCGGGGCAGCCCGAACAGCTCCACCACGCAGCCCAGCTCGAAGGGCGCCATCCCGTCGAAGGCCAGCGCGGCGACCCGGTGCGGCCGGGCCGGGTCGGGGAGGAGCATGAGCGCATGTTAGCCGGGCTCCTCCAGCGGCAGAGGAAGTGCATGCATATCACGGCGGTACAGACGGTTCTCCCCGATCACCGCTACGAGCAGGCGGAGATCACCGAGGCGTTCGCCCGTCTGACCCATTGCGACGAGGACCTCCTGCGGCGCTTCCACGAGGCGACCGGCGTGACGGGCCGCAGTCTCGCGCTCCCGCTGGAGGACTACGCCAAGCTCGACTCCTTCGGCCGGGCCAACGACGCGTACGTGGAGCTCGGCCTCGACCTGACCGAGCGGGCGCTGACGGCCGCGCTCGACCAGGCGGGCGTGGAGCCGAAGCGGGTCGACCACCTGTTGTTCTGCTCGACCACGGGCCTGGCCACGCCCTCCCTGGACGCGCGGCTGGCCAAACGCATGGGGCTGCGGCCGGACGTCAAGCGGCTGCCGGTCTTCGGCCTGGGGTGCGCGGCCGGGGCGTCGGGCCTGTCCCGCCTGTACGACTACCTGCGCGGCTGGCCGGACCACGTCGCGGTCCTGGTGTGCCTGGAGCTGTGCTCGCTCACCATCCAGCGGGACGACACCTCGATCGCGAACCTCGTCGCGAGCGGCCTGTTCGGCGACGCCGCGGGAGCCGTCGTGGCGACCGGGCGCGGACGGGGGCCGGAGGTCGTGGCGACCCGCAGCCGCCTGTATCCCGGCACCGAGCACCTGATGGGCTGGGAGGTCGGCGACCACGGCTTCCGCCTCGTCCTGGACGCCGACCTGACCAGTTTCGTCGAGGAGGTGCTGGCGGGCGACATCCGGGCCTTCCTCGCCGACTACGGCCTGACCCCCGACCAGGTGGGCACCTGGATCTGCCACCCCGGCGGCCCCAAGGTCATCGAGAAGATCGTGGAGACGCTGGGCCTGCCGCCCAAGGCGGTCGAGGTGACCTGGCGCTCGCTGCGCCGGCACGGCAACCTGTCGTCGGTGTCGGTGCTCAACGTGCTGCAGGAGACGCGCGGCCGGCCGGGGGCGCCCGCGGTGCTGATGGCCCTGGGGCCGGGCTTCTCCGCCGAGCTGCTCCTGCTGCACTGGTGAACGCCTACCTGGTGCTGATCGGGCTGGTCGTCATGGAACGGCTGGCCGAGCTGGTCGTGGCCAGGCGCAACCTGGCGTGGGCGCGGGCGCGGGGCGGCGTCGAGCACGGCAGGCGCCACTACCCCTGGATCGTGGCGGCGCACGTGGCGCTCCTGGTGGCCGCGCCGGCCGAGGTGTGGCTGCTCGGGCGGCCGTTCGTGCCGGCGCTGGGCTGGCCGATGCTCGCCGTGGTGCTGCTCGCGCAGGCGCTGCGCTGG
Source organism: Nonomuraea bangladeshensis (assembly GCF_039529455.1). NCBI lineage: Bacteria > Bacillati > Actinomycetota > Actinomycetes > Streptosporangiales > Streptosporangiaceae > Nonomuraea > Nonomuraea bangladeshensis. The sequence goes on along the minus strand of NZ_BAAAMV010000019.1, from coordinate 76,429 downwards.
TGGTGCATCGGGACGCTGGGGCGGCAGTGGAACACGCGGGTGGTCGTGGTGCCGGGGCTGCCGCTGGTGAGCGGCGGGCCGTACCGGTGGGTGCGGCACCCCAACTACGTGGCCGTCGTGGCGGAGGGGGTGGCGCTGCCGCTCGTCCACACCGCCTGGCTCACCGCGCTGGTCTTCACGGCGGTCAACGCGGTTCTTCTCACGATTCGGATCACGGAGGAGGACCGGGCGCTGGCATCCTGTAGCTCATGAGAGAAGAGTTGCTGCCGATGCTGCGCGGGGCCGCCCAGCGCACCGCCGACCTGGTCACCAGCATCCCCGAGGAGGAGTTCGGCCGGCCCACGCCGTGCCAGGAGTTCGACGTCCGGGGGCTGATCAACCACCTGGAGTGGGGCGCCTCACTGTTCGAGTCGGTCGCGGGCGGCGGCGGGTTCCTGCCTCCGAAGGAGTACACCGGCGACTTCCCCGAGCGGGTCGAGCGCATGCTGATCGCCTGGGACAAGCCGGAGTCGTGGGAGGGCGTCAGCGAGGCTATGGGCGGGCTGCCGCGCACCGTCCTCGCCCACATGGCGCTCACCGACCTGGTCGCCCACGGCTGGGACCTCTCCCGGGCGACCGGCCGCGGCTACGAGGTGGAGGAGGCGACCGCGGCCAGGCTGCTGGCCTTCGCCAAGGACATGGCGCCGATCGGCCGGGCGCGGGGCGCGTTCGGCGAGGAGGTCGCCGTGCCGGCGGACGCGCCCGCGCTGGAGCGGTTCCTCGGCCTCATCGGCCGGGATCCGGCCTGGAGACCGTGATCGGCTCCAGTCCCTCGGGCTGCTTGCCGGGGTAGAGCCCGGTGAGCAGGGCGCTCACGGTGTAGAGGTGCCAGGCGAGCGCGGGCTTCTTGACCACCGGGTCGGCGAACAGGGCCCGCGCCTCGTCGGGGTTCACGATGGGCGCGAGCGCGTCGAGGCTGCCGAGCACCTGCCGGCGCAGCACGTCCGTGAGCGCGGGCCCGGGGCTGGTCCGCCAGCTCCAGCCGCCGCCGGTCTTCACGGTCGGCATGGCGGGCGGCGGGACGTGCGTCCACGGCAGTCGCCGGGTCATGCCCTCCGCGAAGCGCCACGGCTTGCCCTCGATCGGCACGTCACGCAGGCGGGGCGCGAAGCGCACGACGAGCTGGTAGATCACCTCTTCCGACAGCCGCCAGCGCTGGTCGAGGGCGAGCGCCGCGCGCACCACCCGGTTGTCCAGGAACGGCCGCACCGGATCGCCCCGGCGCAGGGCGCCGGCCCGCGCGCTGGCCTGCCACCGGCCGACCTTGTACCAGATGTAGATGTGGTCGAGCGCCTCCAGCCGGTCGGGCCGCTCCTGCCAGGGGCGGGCCAGCTCGCGGGCGTGCTCGTTGGCCTCGGCGGTGAACAGCTTGTCGTCCTTGCAGAAGGTCGTGGTGATCCGGCGCAGCAGGGCCTTGTCGCCGAGGTCGGTCTGCAGGAGGTTGAGGCTGCCCGCGCGCAGCGTCTCGCCGCTCTGCCCGGACATGGTGGGCTTGCCGGAGTACGGCAGGTAGCTCACGATCGACTCGTACGCCGAGGTCATGCCCTCGCACGTGCGCAGCGTCTCCCAGGCGCGGGCCAGCGGGTGCTCCACCAGCACGGCGTCCTTGGCGGCCGTCTGCGGCGGCGCGATGACCGTGTGCTCGACCTTCAGCTCGGCGGCGATCCGCCGCGCGATGATCACGTCGGGGTGGGTGTCGAGGCCGTTCGTCGTCACCCGGAACGGCACCTGCGCGGCGTGCAGCAGCGCCGCCAGGACGCGGGTGTCGCGCCCGCCGGTCAGCGCCAGGTTGACCGGCTCGCCCAGGGAGCGCAGCGGCTCGACGGTGGCGAGCAGCGCGTCGGCCAGCTCGTCCACGGCCGCCCGCTTGGCCCGGCGGCTCGCCGGGGGCGGCGCCGCCTGCGGCAGCGGGGTCTCGACGATCACCCGCCGGCCGTCGCGTACCTCGACGCGCGTGCTCGGCCGCAGCGCCGACACCCCTTTGTACGGCGTCTCGTCCGACAGGAAGAACCCCTGCCTGACCATCGTCTGGAGCGCCAGGACGTCGTGCTCGACGCGGTCGCCCGGCTGGGCCATCAGGTGCACGAGCAGGGCGCGGCTGCCGATGAGGTACAGGTCGGGCGTCTCGGCGTGGAAGACGGGGCACACCCGGTTGATCGCCGTGCTCGCGCCCAGCTCGCCGTCGCGCGCGTACCAGGAGGAGAAGCAGCCGCCCAGCGGGTCGCCGGGGTCGCGGGGCAGCCGGGCGACGTCGGCGGGGTCGGCCAGGTGGCCGTGCAGCCCGATGACCCGGCCGCCGTGCTCGGACAGCAGCGGCGGCTGACGGAGGTCGTCGGGCTCGTTGGTCCAGCCGAGCAGGGAGACCCCCCTGCCGTGCCATTCCCGGCCGCGGATGACGTCCGGGGGCACCGGGAAGGCGAGCTCGATGACGCTACGGGCCTTCTCCAGGACAGGAAGAGGGATCTCCCCGTGCTTCGCGGCTATACCGAGGTAGACGCGCATGCCAGCCAGGTCTATCTCATTTGCACCGATTGTCACAACTGATCACGTATCGATCGCGGTTTGTGCTCGCTTACGTCACCGCCCCGGCCAACCACCGGTCAGCCGCCGTCGTAAGGGGTCGGAGGTGGTTGAGGAATGAGAATCCGCCCGTTAGTGATCGGCTCCGGACTGGTCGCCGTCCTCGTGCTCGCCGGGTGCGGCGGCTCCGGCGGCAGCGCGGGGAGCGCCGAGCGCGCCAACGCGCCCGCCGCGTCCCAGGGCCCCGCCCGGCCGGAGTCGTCGGCGAAGGACGAGCAGGAGACGGCCACGGCTCAGATCTCCACGTTCGCGCTGGACGTGGACACCGCCTCGTACGGCTACGCCCGCCGCGCCCTGCAGGAGGGCCGCTGGCCCGAGCCGGACCGGATCCGCCCCGAGGAGTGGGTCAACGCCTTCCGCCAGGACTACGAGCAGCCGCCGGACGACGGGTTCGCGGTGCACGTGGACGGCGCCCTGCTGCCCGGCCACCGGGACGAGGCCGTGCTGCGGGTGGGCCTGCAGACCCGCGCCACCGAGGCCGCCGCGCGCCGGCCGGTCAACCTCACCTTCGTGGTCGACGTGTCCGGCTCGATGGCCGAGCCCGGCCGCCTCGACCTGGTGAAGTCCTCGCTGCGCACGCTGCTCGACCAGCTCGCGCCCGGCGACCAGGTGTCGATCGTGGCCTTCAGCGACGAGGCCGAGGTGCTGGCCTCGATGACCCCGCTCACCGCCCGCGCCGAGCTGTCGGCCGCCGTGGACCGGCTCGACGTCGAGGGCGGCACGAACCTGGAGAGCGGTCTGGTCGCCGGCTACCAGGAGGCGGCCAAGGCGTTCCGCCCCGCCGCCACCAACCGGGTCATCCTGCTCTCCGACGGCCTCGCCAACCAGGGCGAGACCGCGTGGCAGGGCATCCTCGCCCAGGCCAAGGAGTACGCGGCCCGCCAGGTCACGCTGCTCACCGTCGGCGTCGGCCGCGAGTACGGCGACACCCTGATGGAGCAGCTCGCCGACAACGGCGACGGCATGGCCGTGTACGTCAGCTCCCAGCAGGACGCGGACAAGCTCTTCACCACCCAGCTCACGGCCACCATCGAGCTGCGCGCCCGCGACGCCAAGGCCCAGGTGGTCTTCAACCCGTCCGTCGTCGACACCTACCGCCTCGTCGGCTACGAGAACCGCGCCCTGACCACCGAGGAGTTCCGCGACGACAGCCGCGACGGCGGCGAGATCGGCCCCGGCCACGCGGTGACCGCCCTCTACGCGCTCAAGCTCAAGCCGGGGGCGCGCGGGCAGCTCGCCCAGGCCACGGTCCGCTGGCAGGACCCCGACACCCGCGAGGCGTCGGAGGCCGGCAAGTCGCTGCGGGCCGCCGACCTGGCGAAGGGCGTGTGGGACAAGGGCACGCCGGTACGGCTCCAGGTGGACGTGCTGGTGGCGGCGTTCGCGATGTACCTGCGGGAGCGGCAGGCGTTCGGGCTGGACCTGCCGGACCTCGCCGAGCACTCCACCCGGCTCGCCTCCCTGGCGGAGGACCCGATGGTGAGCGAGCTGACGACGCTCATCGACAAGGCCCGTGCGGTCGGCTGACCGTCGGCTGAGCGTCGGCTGACCGGGCGCGGAAAACGATTTGCGAGGAGCCGGCCGGGCCGAGCAAGGTATCAGGCATGACACGGCACGACCTGATCACCCCACCGGCCCGGCTCGCCGAGAGCGTCCTGCCCGACGGCCGCCGCCTGGCCCGCGCCGAATGGGGCCCGGCCACCGGGACGCCGGTCGTGCTCTGCCCGGGGGCGGGCACGAGCCGGTGGCTCGGCTTCGGCGCGGACGTCGTGGACGAGCTCGGCGTCCGCCTCATCTCCCTCGACCGGCCCGGCCTCGGCTCCTCCGACCCCGATCCCGGCCGCACCCTGACCTCCTGGGCCGCCGACGTCGCCGCCCTCGGCCTCGACGCGCCGCGCGTGGTCGGCTTCTCGCAGGGCGCCCCGTTCGCGCTGGCCTGCGCGTTCGTCCCGGGCGTGCGCCGGGTGGCGATCGTCTCGGGCGCCGACGAGGTCGCCACCATGACCGAGGTGCTGCCCGGCCACTTCCGCGAGCTGGTCGAGACGGTCGCCGCCGACCCGGCCGCCGCCGAGAAGTTCTTCTCCTCCCTCACCCCCGACGCCCTCTGGGACATGATCGTCCCCAACAGTCCCGCCGTGGACCGGGAGATCTACGAGCGGCCCGACTTCGCCCGCGCCTACCGCCAGGCCATGACCGAGGCCTTCGCCCAGGGCCCGGCCGGCTACGCCCGCGACAGCGTGCTCGCCATGAGCCCCTGGCCGTTCCCGCTCGCGGAGGTCCCCGTCCCGGTCGACCTCTGGTACGGCGACCTCGACCTGCACCACTCCCCCGACCAGGGCTTCACCCTGTCCCAGCGGATCCGCGGCGCCCGCCGCCACCTGATCCCGGGCGCGGGCGGCTCCCTGCTGTGGACGCACGCCGAGCAGATCCTGCGGGCCCTGCTGGCGTAGGCAGGTCCAGGGTGGTCGGTGAGTCCGATACACTCGTACTCACCGCAAGGGGCTATAGCGCAGTTGGTAGCGCGCCTCCATGGCATGGAGGAGGTCTGGGGTTCGAATCCCCATAGCTCCACAGAAAACAAGGCCCGTCCGATCGGACGGGCCTTGTTCCGTTCGCCCCCGCCCGGGGAGCGTTAAGATCATCCGCATCATCGCCTTACTCAGGGCCGCCGTCGCCCGCCACCGCTTCGGGCGCCCGGCCGCCGTCGCCGTCGCGCTCTACCTGACTGCCGTCGCCGTCGCCGCCTGGTACGACGACGGGCGGTGGTTCACCTTCGTCGCGACGACGGTCGTCTGGCCGCGGGACGACGGGGTCCGGCTCCTGGCCGCGGCGATCGGCCTGCTCAACGCGTGGGCGCTGTGGCAGATCCTGCGCGGCCCGGCCTCGCCGCGCACCGGGGTGCCGCCGCGTGACGTGGTGTGGCTGCGACGCCTGCTCTACACGGACGTGGCCGGCGACCTGCTGCTCTGGGAACTCCTCGACGAGGTGTCCGACGTCGCGGAGTACGCCGCGAGCCGGGCCGTGTGGGCCGCCACCTTGGTCCTGCTGGTGCGGGCCCTCGGCGGGGTGTCGGCCCGGTTCCGGATCGTCGCACTCGGGCTCGGCCTGACCGGGGTCCTGGGCGCGGCGCTGCGGCCGTTCGCCGAGGTCCCGCTGCTGACGGCGTCGCTCCTGGTGGTGATGGCGACCCTCGGCTGCAAGGCGATGATCCTCGCCGGGCAGGGACGCGACGGGCGGTTCAGCGCCGTCACGATCGCCATCGGCTGGACCGCTCTCCTCGTCCCGCAGGTCCACACGCTGCTCCAGGTCGGACGGGACGCCTTCGACGGCCTGTCGCTCGCGGTGCACGCGCTCGACGGGCTGATCGTCGTGTGGGCGGCACGCACTGCGCACGAGCTCGCCGCGCCCCGGCAGGACGTCCCGACGCCGGGAACCGGGCGGAGGCCGCGGCTGCTCGCCGCCGCCGTCGTCCTGCTCGGGCTGCCGATCGTCGCGGTCGGCGCCGAGGGGGACGCCCGGCTCACCTACACGGCCGCGGACGAGGGCTGCCGCGACCGGCTCCGGCCCGCGGCCGGCCTCGGGCCCGAGGAGCGGCGGCGGTCGTTCCTCTGCCTGGCCAGGGGCTCGACGTTCGCGGCGGACACGATGTTCCCCGAGGACGTGGCCGACCAGCGCATCCTCGCCTACGGCTCCCAGGCGTGCGCGCTGGCCGGCGACCGCGAACGGCAGGAGCTGCACGAGCGGACGGGCGGCACGGCCGAGGCCATCGAGCTGGCCACGGCCCTGGAGTACCTGTGTCCCGGTATCGTCGCCCGGCAGAACGCCGAAGTCCGCCGCCAGCAGGCCGAGTACGACCGGCAGGAGACCGCCTGGAAGGCCGCGGCCAACGCCCGGTGCGCCGACCCCTGGCCCGGGGCGCGAGCCAGGCGGCAGGGCACGGCCGCGTACATGCTGTCGGAAGGCGGCGGCTACGCCGTCTTCGACGACGGCGACGACAGCGCGGGCGATCCCGGGAACATCTACGGCGACGGCGACGACGTCGCCGACATCTTCGACGCCGGCGAGGACGGGTTCATCGACGCCGTGGGCGGCACCGCCGCCATCGTGACGTCCGAGGAGAACGTGATGTGCCTGACGGTCAAGGCATTCGACCGCGCCCCGCCGCTCCGGCTCACCGGCTGGAAGCAGGTGGTCGAGGTGGGCCTGGCCAGCCGCAGCGGCCGCCTGGTCGTGCCGGTCTACCCTCAGGGCGGCGGCGGCGGGGCGGCCGGGCCGCTGCCTGACCTGGCCGTCGCCGGTCCCGGCCACTACCGGCTGCGCGTCCACGCCCGCACGCTGCCCTGGGACGAGGACGACCCCGACGCGCCGCGCGAGGAGCACCTGCTCGTCGTCTATCCCGGCCGCTCGACCGACAAGGTCGTGCACCGGCCGCGCGGCTGACCGGCTCAGGGGCGGGTGGTGGAGCGGGGGCCCGGTTCGAGGGCCGCGTAGGCGTCCTTCACCCAGTCGGTCAGCAGCGGGCGGGTGTCGGCGGGGTCGATGATGTCCTCGACCAGGAACGCCTCCGCCGTACGGAACGGCGAGCGCACCGCCTCCAGCCGCTCGGCGATCTCCGCCTTGAGCGCCGCCGCGTCCTCGCCCGCCTCGGCGAGCAGGCGCTTGAAGGCGACCTCCAGGCCGCCCTCGATCGGCAGCGAGCCCCAGTCGCCGGACGGCCAGGCCACCCGGAAGGTGTAGCGGTCGTGCGGCCGGTGTGCGGCCCCGGCGACGCCGAAGACGCGGCGGACCAGCACCGAGGCCCACGGGACCGTCGACTGGTAGACGGCGGCGAGCGCGCGGGCGCCGCGGCGGATCGTGCCGGCCCGCTCGGCGGCCGTGCCGATGACGAAGCCCGGCTGGTCCACCAGGTGCACCACCGGCAGGTGGAAGGTCTCGGCCAGGTCGACGAAGCGCGCCAGCTTGTCGGAGCCCTGAGCGGTCATGCCGCCGCCGTAGACGCGGGGATCGGAGGCGAGGACCGCCACGGGACGGCCGTCCAGGCGCGCCAAGGCGGTGATCACGGAGGGGGCGAAGCGGCGGCCGAGCTCCAGGACGCTGCCGGTGTCGAAGACCAGATCGAGCGCGCGGCGCGTGTCGTAGGGGCGGCGGCGCTCGCGCGGCACGAGCTCGCGCAGCTCGGGAGCGGTCCGGTCGGGCGCGTCGGCGGACGGCGTGACCGGGGGCGGCTGCCAGGCGTTCTGCGGCAGGTACGACAGCACCCGCCGGGTGAGCGCGAACGCCTCCTCCTCGGTGCCCGCGACCAGGTCGACCGTGCCGGCCGCGGCGGCGACCCGCCAGCCGCCGAGCTCCTCCTTGCCCACGCTCTCCCCCATCCCCGCCTCGACCACGGCGGGGCCGGCGATGAAGACCTGGGACAGCTCCTTCACCATGATCGAGACGTGCGAGGTGACCAGGCGGGCCGCGCCGAGCCCGGCCACCGGGCCGAGGGCCAGGGAGATCACCGGGATCCGGCCGAGGTTGGCCACCACCTGGTCCCACCCCGGGTTGTACGGGACGTAGGTGCGCCCGAACTCCTCCAGCTGCTTGACGCTGCCGCCGCCGCCCGTGCCGTCGATGAGCCGCACGAGCGGGACGCGCATTTCGCCCGCCATGCGCTCGGCCAGGATCTGCTTGTCGTGGATGGCGGCGTCGGCGGCCCCGCCGCGTACGGTGAAGTCGTCGCCGGAGACCACGATCCTGCGGCCGTCGAGGCGGGCCCGGCCGATGATGACGTTGGACGGCGTGAAGTCCGCACCGGCGGCCCGGCCGGTCAGCGCGCCGATCTCCTGCCAGGAGTCGGTCAGCGCGGCCAGCCGCTCGCGCACGGTGAGGCGGCCGGTGGCGTGCTGGCGGGCGACGCGCTCCTCGCCTCCCATGCGCTCGGCCAGCTCCCTGCGCCGGCGCAGCTCGGCGAGTTCGGGGTCCCACATGGCGTGACTCCTCCCGGCGGTTGGCGTACCGGCCGGTCGGTACACTACCGGGAGCCGCCCAGGAACGCCATCAAAGGGTGTAGTCGAAGGTGTAGGAGTGGCCGCCGTCGGGGCCGATGACGATCTGCATCTCGCCGCGCAGGCCGGTCAGCTCCCCGGTCGCCGAGTCCGGCACCACCGACACGCGCAGCGCGTGCGCGCCCCGGTCGCTGACCGCGTTGTGCTGGACGACGAAGCTGCCGGACCGGCCGTGCAGGGCGCCCTCGATGCGTTCCAGCGCCACGTACGAGCGGGAGTCCTCCACGGGGGTCGTGGCGATCATCAGCGTGACGAGGCTGGTGCCGGTGAGGTCGCCGTGGAAGGTCTTCGTCATGGTGACGAGGCCGAGCGTGACACCGTCGCGCTCCTCGTAGGGCTGCTTGGCGTCCCAGTTCGCGGTGTCGAAGGTTCCCTTTGCGGTCATGGCGTCCATGCTGGCGGACGTACCTGTCAGGTTCCGTCAGGTTCCGGCGAGGAGTTCGACGACGGGGGCGAACGCCTCCAGGCAGGCCGCGTTGACCGTGACGTACGACACCCCGAGCCGGTCCCTGCGGCGGCGCAGCACGTCAGCCATTTGCGCAGGCGTGCCGCGCAGCACGCCGGTGGCGTCGGGGCCGAGGGGGCCGAGCCAGGCGGGCGGCTCGGCGCCGGCGGCGGCCAGGTTCATGCCGAGCTCCAGGTCGTGGAAGCGGTCGCCGGCCAGCTCGTACAGCTCGTCGAGCTTGGCCGCCACCTGCTCCTCCGTGGCGTGCGGCGGGACGCCGAGCGCGACCGTGTCCGCCCTGGCGGCGGCCAGCCGCAGCAGCCGGGTGCCGGAGGCGGCGACGAGGATCGGCACGTCCTTCGCCTCCGCGGCGACCGCGTCGATCGTGTCGGCGAGCCTGCGCACCCGCGCGCCGGCCGGGCCGAAGGGCAGGCCCAGCTCGGCGGCGTCGTGCGCGGCGTCCGGCCTGCCGGCGCCGAGGCCCAGCTCGAAGCGCCCGCCGGACAGCTCCCGCAGCGTCGCGGCCTCCCAGGCGACGGCGCGCGGCGTGCGGTTGGCGACGCTCAGCACGTACGTCCCCACCCGCAGCCTGCTGGTGACCGCGGCCGCCGCGGCGGCGGCGCTGAACGGCGAGAACGTGCCGAGCGTGTCGGGCACCAGCAGCGTGGCGTAGCCGAGGTCCTCGGCCCGCCGGGCCAGGCCGGACCAGTCGGGGGCTCGTCCGGCGACCGCGCCGAACCTGAAGGGGTGATCGCTCATGCCTCTGACGATCGCCTACGGGCGGCCCCGGCACATCGTCCCCGCGACCGGTGGGCGGCTACGCCCGTGGACGCAGCCCGCGCCCGGCGGGCTACTCCCCGCGCGGTAGGGCTACTCCCCCAGCAGGCGGCCGGTGAAGTCGTTGGCGAACTTGCCCTTGGGGTCCAGCCGCGCGGCCAGCGACCGGAACCGCTCCGGGCAGGAGGGCCACCGGGTGAACAGCTTGCCCCAGTGCGGCCGCGGCTCGTACGGCGCCAGCGTCTCCTCCACCAGCTCCAGCACGGGCCGCACGCCCTCCGGGTCCTTGAGCCAGGTGAAGTGGATGCCGACGCTGTCGCGCCCGTGGAAGGGGCTGAGCCACAGGTCGTCGGCGGCCACGGTGCGCACCTCGGAGATGTGCAGCACCGGCCGGATGCGCTCGCCGATGGCGAACAGCGCACGCAGCGCCTCGACCGCGTGCTCGCGCGGCAGGATGAGCTCCGACTGCAGCTCGTCGCCCGCGCCGCTGGGCTCGAAGTCGGCGCGGAAATGCGGCAGCCGCTCGTGCCAGGGGCCGGGCACGCCGAGCTGCGTGGTGCAGGGGTCGGCGGGCATGCCGGGCAGCGGGTGGCGGGGGCCGTCGGCGGGGCGGGTGCCGTACCAGTCGGCGGGCAGGTCGGACGGCTCGCCGGTGCGCTTGAGCCAGACGCGGGTCTCGCGCCAGTCGGTGAAGAGGCTGACGCTGTAGCCGGCGGCCATGATGTCGTCGAAGTGGGCCAGCGCCTCGACCGGCAGGCCCTCGCGGACGTACTGGCGCACCTCGAAGGCGGGCACCACGTCGAGGGTGAGCGAGGTGACGACGCCGAGCGCGCCCAGCGCCACCACCGCGCCGGGGAAGTCGGCGTCGCCGCGGGCGAGGGTGAGCGTCGAGCCGTCGGCGGTGACGAGGTCGAGCGAGGAGACGGCGGCGGCGAGGCTCGGGATGGCGTCGCCCGAGCCGTGGGTGCCGGTCGCGACCGAACCCGCGACGGAGATGTGCGGCAGCGAGGCCAGGTTGGCCAGCGCGAGGCCGTGGGCGTCGAGCTGCCGGGCGAGCCGCGCGTACGTCGTGCGCGCCGGCACCCGGACCCGGGCGGCGGCGCTGTCGATCTCGACGGCGTCCGGCATCCGGTCGAGGACGACGAGGTCGCCCGTGGTGTCGGCGACGTCGTTGAACGAGTGCCCGCTCCCGAGCGCCCGTACGCGGGTGCTGTCCGCGACGAGCCGGCGCAGTTCGTCAAGTGAGGAGGGGTGATGGACGTCACTTGCCCGGAATGCGGTGTTTCCCGCCCAATTGCTCAGCGTCACGGCCTTACCTTCCCACAGCCACCGCTTGTCAGCCCGGTCAGGTGCCGCTAGTTTCGTCTGGCCGCTGACGGAGGTGCGCCGTGCTTTACCTGTACGAGGCCATAAGCCTGGTCACGCTCGTGTTGTGGCTCTACTGCCTGTTCGACGTGATCACCACGCCGGAGCCGCTCTGCCGCAACCTGCCCAAGATCCTGTGGCTGGTGATCGTTTTCCTCGCGCCGCTCGTCGGCTCGCTCGTGTGGCTGCTGGCCGGCCGCCCGGAGCGGCGGGCGCCGGCGCCGCCGAGCGCCTTCCCCGAGTACGACCGCCCCGGCCGCTTCGCCGCCACCAGCCCCGATGACGACGAGGAGTTCCTGCGCCGCTGCCGCGAACGCGCCGAGGAGCAGCGCAGGAACGCCCCGAAGAGACCCGCCGAGGACGGTTAGAAGCCCTGGGCCAGGCGGTAGTACGCCTGGTTCCAGCGCAGCTCCTTGGCGAACCGCTCGGTCGTGGTGTCGGCGTCGATGAACACCAGCTCCACGCCCAACATCTCGGCCAGGTCCGTCAGCTCCTCGCGGGTGACCGCCATGGTGAGCACCGTGTGGTGCGGCGCGCCCGCGGTGAGCCACGACTCGGTGGACGTACGCAGGTTCGGACGGGGCTGCCACACCGCGCGGGCCACGGGCAGCTTCGGCAGCGGCTGCGGCGGCGCCACGACGTCGATCTCGTTGGCGACCAGGCGGAACCGGTCGCCCATGTCGGCCAGGCCGACCACGATGCCGGGGCCGGGAGCGGCGTCGAACACCAGCCGCACCGGGTCCTCCCTGCCGCCGATGCCGAGCGGGTGGATCTCGCAGGACGGCGTGTCCGCGGCGATCGACGGGCAGACCTCCAGCATGTGCGCGCCCAGGATCAGCTCGTTGCCGGGCGTGAGGTCGTAGGTGTAGTCCTCCATGAAGGACGTGCCGCCCGACGGGGCCATCGACTTCAGCGTGCGCAGCAGCACCGACGTCTTCCAGTCGCCCTCGCCGCCGAAGCCGTAGCCGTCGGCCATGAGGCGCTGCACGGCCAGGCCGGGAAGCTGGCGCAGGCCGCCGAGGTCCTCGAAGTTCGTGGTGAAGGCCCGGTAGCCGCCGGCCTCCAGGAAGCCGCGCAGGCCCAGCTCGATCCTGGCCGCGTAGCGCAGCGACTCGCTCCGGTCGCCGAGCAGCTCGGGGACCACCCGGTACTGCTCCTCGTACTCCTTGACCAGCGCGGCCACGTCCGCGTCGGAGGCCGCGTCCACGGCCTCCACCAGGTCGTTGACGCCGTAGGTGTTGACCGAGACGCCGAAGCGCAGCTGCGCCTCGACCTTGTCGCCCTCGGTGACGGCCACGTCGCGCATGTTGTCGCCGAACCGCACCAGCTTGAGCTGGCGCACCTCGGCGAGGCCCGTGGCGGCGCGCGCCCACGCCTCGATGCGCCCGCCCACGGCCGGGTCGCTGACGTGCCCGGCCACGGTCTTGCGCGGCACGCCGAGCCGGGTCTGCACGAACCCGAACTCGCGGTCGCCGTGCGCGGCCTGGTTGAGGTTCATGAAGTCCATGTCGATGGTGCTCCACGGGAGCTCGACATTGGCCTGGGTGTGCAGGTGCAGCAGCGGCTTGCGCAGCGCGTCGAGCCCGGCGATCCACATCTTGGCCGGGGAGAAGGTGTGCATCCAGGCGATCACGCCGGCGCACGAGTCGTCCGCGTTGGCCTCCAGCATCACGCGCCGGATCGCGGCGGCGTCCGTGAGCACGGGCTTCCACTCGACCGGGACGGGCAGCTGCTCGGCGATGCGCTGGGACTGCTCGGCCACCTGGCGGAGCGTGTCCTCGCCGTACAGCCCCTGGCTGCCGGTCAGAAACCAGATCTTCAACGCGGGCTCCTCTGTCCGTAGACGTTCTGGTAACGGTCGTACAGGCGGTCGATGTCGTCCTGGGCGATGGGCAGGGGGTCGCCGAGCTGGCGGGCCACGTGCACGGTACGGGCCACGTCCTCGCACATCACGGCGGCCTTCACCGCCGCCTTGGCGTCCTTGCCGATGGTGAACACGCCGTGGTTCTGCATGAGGACCGCCTTGGAGCGGTGGCCCTTGAGCGTCTCGACGATGCCCTGCCCGATCGAGTCGTCGCCGATCAGCGCGAACGGGCCGACGGGGATCTCGCCGCCGAACTCGTCGGCCATGGCGGTGAGCACGCACGGGATCGCCTCGCCGCGGGCGGCCCAGGCCGAGGCGTACGTCGAGTGGGTGTGCACGACGCCGCCGACCTCGGGCATGTTGCGGTAGACGTAGGCGTGCGCGGCGGTGTCGCTGGAGGGGGCGTGCTCGCCCTCGACCAGGTTGCCGTCGAGGTCGCACACCACCATGTTCTCCGGGGTCAGCTCGTCGTAGGAGACGCCGGAGGGCTTGATGACGAACAGGTCCTCGCCGGGGACGCGGCCGGAGACGTTGCCGGCCGTCCACACGACGAGGTCGTAACGCACGAGCTCGGCGTGCAGCTCGGCGACTACTTTGCGGGGGTCGGTCATGCCTGGGCCTCGTTCCTGATGGCGCGCAGCGTGTGGAGCATGCGGCCGTCTCCGAAGAAGTCGTGGAGCCTGCGGTACTCGGCGTAGAGCCGGTCGTAGGCGTCGGCGCGGTCCGGGTCCGGCGTGTACGCCGCCTCGGTCCGCTTGCCCATGGCCGCCGCCGCCTCCTCGATGCCCGGGTAGGCGCCGGCGGCGACCGCGGCGTGGATGGCCGAGCCGAGCGCGGGCCCCTGGTCGGAGCCGATCACCGACAGCGGCCGGCGCAGCACGTCGGCGTAGATCTGCATGAGGAAGGGGTTCTTCAGCAGCCCGCCGGCGACGACGAACTCCTCGACCGGCACGCCGGCCCGCTCGAACGTCTCGACGATCATGCGGGCGCCGTACGCGGTGGACTCGATGAGCGCGCGGTAGACGTCCTCCGGCCGCGTGGCCAGGGTCTGGCCGACGATGACGCCGGAGAGGTTGTGGTCCACGAGCACCGAGCGGTTGCCGCCGAACCAGTCGAGCGCCACCAGGCCGTGCTCACCGACCTTCTGCTTCTCGGCGAGCGCGGTCAGCTCCTCGTGGCCGAGGCCGCAGCTGTCGACGTACCAGGCGAAGATGTCGCCGACCGCCGACTGTCCCGCCTCGTAGCCCCACAGGCCGGGGACGATGCCGTCGCGGACGACGCCGCACATGCCGGGCACCTCGGCGAGCCGGTCGCTGGGCATGATGTGGCAGGTGGAGGTGCCCATGATGGCGACCATCTGGCCGGGACGCACGGCGTCCGCGGCGGCGGCCGTGACATGCGCGTCCACGTTGCCGACGGCGACCGCGATGCCCTCGGGCAGGCCGGTCCAGCCGGCCGCCTCGGCGCCCAGCCGGCCGGCCAGGCCGCCGAGCGGGGCGAGCGTGACGCCGTTCTCGTCGGCGCCGACCTTTCCGGTGGCGAGCTTGTCCACGAACCCGGCGAAGCCGGGGTTGAGCTCGGCGAGGAACTCCTTCGACGGGTAGGCGCCGTCCTGGAAGACGCCCTTGTAGCCGGCGGTGCAGATGTTGCGGCTCTCGACGCCGGTGAGCTGCCAGATGATCCAGTCGGCGGCCTCGATCCAGCGCTCGGCCCGCGCGTAGACGTCGGGGGCCTCCTCCAGGACCTGCAACGCCTTGGCGAACTCCCACTCGGAGGAGATCTTGCCGCCGTAGCGCGGCAGCCAGCTCTCGCCGCGGCGCGCGGCCAGCTCGTTGATGCGGTCGGCGTGCGGCTGGGCGGCGTGGTGCTTCCACAGCTTGGGCCAGGCGTGCGGCAGCTCGGGGGTCTCGACGCAGAGCGGCGTGCCGTCGGCCGTGGCCGGCAGCACGGTGCAGGCGGTGAAGTCGGTGCCGATGCCGACGACCTGCTCGGCGGGCACGCCGGCGGCGGCGAGCGCGGCGGGCACCGCGCTCTTCAGCACCTCCAGCCAGTCCTGCGGCGCCTGCAGCGCCCAGTCGGGGCCGAGCCGCACACCGGAGCCGGGCAGCTCGCGCTCGATGACGCGGTGGGCGTACTCGTGGACGGCGCTGCCGAGCTCCGCGCCGTCGCCGACCCGGACGACGACCGCGCGTCCGGACAGCGTGCCGAAGTCGACTCCTACCACATAAGTGTTAGCGTTCACATTGCTCTCCAGGGGGAATTCCGGTGGCATGCCCATCATCTACCGGCAGAACGTCCGCGTGCGCGGGCCGTGCTGGAACGCACCACCAGGCGGGGCGGCACGACCAGGCGCCCGCGCGCGCCGCGCCCGCCTTCGACCTGCCGCAGCAGCACCTCGATGCAGTGCCGGCCCACCACGTCGAAGTCCTGCCTGACCGTGGTCAACGGCGGCGAGAAGAACTCCGACTCCGGGATGTCGTCGAAGCCCACCACGCTGATCTGCTCCGGCACCCGCACGCCCCCTTCGCTGAGGGCGCGCAGCACCCCGAGCGCCATCTGGTCGTTGGCCGCGAAGACCGCGGTGACGCCGTCCATCGCGGCGAGGCTGCGCCCCGCCTCGTAGCCGGCCCGCGGGCTCCAGTCGCCGGTCAGCGGCTCGGGCGCGGGCCGGCCCGCCTCCGCCAGAGCGGTCCGCCAGCCCGCCAGCCGGCCCTCGGTCTCCAGCCAGTCGGACGGGCCGCTGACGTGCCAGACGGTCTCGTGGCCCAGCTCCAGCAGGTGGCGGGTGGCGAGCCTGGCGCCCTCGGCCTGGTCGATGCAGACCACCGGGATGTCGTCCCGGTGCGAGCCGCCCTCGACCGCGACCGCCGGCATCCCGGACGGCAGGCTCTCCAGCGCCTGGGCGGCCGAGCGCTGCGGCGCGACCACCACGACCCCGTCCACGCCCTGCTCGGCCAGGTAGTCGATGGCGTCGCGGACGCTGGCCGCGTCGATCGACTTCAGGCTCACGATGCTGACGAAGTAGCCCGCGGTCCGCGCCGCCTGCTCGATGCCGTACACCGTGCTGGCCGGGCCGTACAGCGTGGTGTCGAAGCTCACCACGCCGAGCGTCCGCGACCGCTTGGTCACCAGGGCGCGGGCGACCAGGTTGCGCCGGTAGCCCAGCCGGGTGATCGCCGCCTCCACCCGCGCCCGGGTGTCGGCCCGGACGTTCGGATGGTCGTTGAGCACCCGGGACACCGTCTGGTGCGACACGCCCGCCTCCTTGGCCACGTCGGCCATGACCGGCAGACGGCGCTTGGATGCCGTCACGGGCGTCTCCTCTCGCTGGCGCTCGGGGTCGCGGACAAGATCACGGACAGGGTCGTGCTCAGCGCGTTCCGCCCGCCCGGCGCTTGGTCCAGACGTCGAACGCGACCGCCGCCAGGAGCACCGCGCCCTTGACGAGCATGACCCGCTCGCTGGGCGAGCCGATCAGCGACATGCCGTTGTTGATGACCGCCATGATCAGGCCGCCGGTGATCGCGCCGGCCACCTTGCCGACGCCGCCCTGCACGGCCGCGCCGCCGATGAACGCCGCCGCGATGGCGTCCAGCTCGAAGCTGTTGCCCGCCGTCGGACCGGCCTGGTTGAGCCGGCCGGCGAAGATGATGCCGGCGATCGCCGACAGCACGCCCATGTTGACGAAGATCCAGAAGACGACCGACTTGACCTTGACGCCGGACATGACCGCCGCCTGGAGGTTGCCGCCGATGGCGTAGATCTGGCGGCCGAAGACCGTGCGGCCGGCCAGCATCGAGTAGCCGAGCACCAGCACCGCGAGCAGCACGAGCACCCACGGCAGGTTCTTGAACCTGGCGAGCTGCACGACCAGGAAGAGGATCACCGCGGCGCCGGCCGTCATCTTGAGCGCGAACAGGGCCATCGGCTCGACGGACTGGCCGTAGCCCTTGCGGGCGTTGCGGGTGCGGAGCTGGGAGATCACCATGCCGGCGATCGCGATCAGGCCGATCAGCAGGCTGAACAGGTCGGCGCCGCCGAGCGGGCCGAGGCCGATGTTGCCGAGGTAGCCGTTGGTGAAGCCGTTGGCCAGGGTGCGGACCTGGTCGGGGAACGGGCCGATGCCCTGGTTGCCCAGCACCGTGAGGGTCAGCGCCCGGAACAGCAGCATGCCGGCCAGCGTCACGATGAACGCCGGGATGCCGAAGTAGGCGATCCAGTAGCCCTGCCACGCGCCGATGAGCGCGCCCGCGACCAGCGTGATCAGCAGGGCGAGCGGCCAGGCCACGCCCATGTTGACCATGAGCACGGCGGCCAGCGCTCCGGTCACGGCCACCACCGAGCCGACCGACAGGTCGATGTGCCCGGCGATGATGACGAGGATCATCCCGATCGCGAGGATCAGGACGTAGGAGTTCTGGACGATGATGTTCGAGATGTTCTGCGGCTGCAGCAGCGCGCCGTCGGTGAGCACCGAGAACAGCACGATGATGAGCGCGAACGCGATGTAGATGCCGCTGGAGCGCAGGTTCAGCGACACCCCGCCGAGCGACACCCTGCCCGGCCGGCGTGGTCCTTCCCCGTCGACGCCCTTCGCGCCGGTAGCCGTGCCGGCGGGCACGTCCGCGGGCGTGATGCTGCTCATGAGAGCTTCTCCTGTCCCTTGGTCATGAGGTACATGAGCCGTTCCTGGGTGGCGTCCTCGCGCGCCACCTCCCCGGTGATGCGACCCTCGGAAAGCGTGTAGATGCGGTCGCACAGGCCGAGCAGCTCAGGCAACTCACTGGAGATCACCAGCACGGCCTTGCCCTGGTCGGCGAGGCGGTTGATGATCGTGTAGATCTCGTACTTGGCACCGACGTCGATGCCGCGGGTGGGCTCGTCGAGGATCAGCACGTCCGGCTCGGTGAGGATCCACTTGGAGAGCACGACCTTCTGCTGGTTCCCGCCGCTCAGCTTTCCGACCACGCTGTTCACGGTGGGCGCCTTGATGTTCATGCTCTTGTGGAAGCCCTCGGCGACCTTGTACTCCTCGTTCTCGTTGACCCAGCCTCGCCTGGCCAGGCCCTTGAGCCCGGCCGCGCTGATGTTGCGCTTGATGTCGTCGATGAGGTTGAGGCCGTACCGCTTGCGGTCCTCGGTCGCGTACGCGATGCCGTGCCTGATCGCGTCCTGGACGTTGCGGATCACGACCGGCTTGCCGTCCTTGAAGATCCTGCCGGAGATGTTGACCCCGTAGGTCCGCCCGAAGACGCTCATCGCCAGCTCGGTGCGGCCGGCGCCCATCAGCCCGGCCAGGCCCACGATCTCGCCGCGGCGCACGGTGAGCCCGGCGCCGTCGACGACCTTGCGGCCGGGCTGGCTCGGGCTGTGGACGGTCCAGTCCTCGATGCGCAGCACCTCCTCGCCGATCGACGGCTCGTGCGGCGGGAAGCGGTTGTCCAGCGCGCGGCCGACCATGCCCGAGATGATGCGGTCCTCGGTCACGTCGTCGGTCGCCATGTCGAGCGTCTCGATCGTGCGGCCGTCGCGGATGATCGTGACGGAGTCGGCGATCGCGGTGACCTCGTTGAGCTTGTGGGAGATGATCACACAGGTGATGCCCTCCTCCCGCAGGCCGCGCAGCAGGTCCAGCAGGTGCGCGGAGTCGTCGTCGTTGAGCGCCGCGGTCGGCTCGTCGAGGATGAGGAGCTTGACCTCCTTCGACAGCGCCTTGGCGATCTCCACGAGCTGCTGCTTGCCCACGCCGATGTCGTAGATCGGGGTGGTCGGGTTCTCGCGCAGGCCGACCCGCTTCATCAGCGCGGCGGCCTCGTAGTTGGTGCGGTTCCAGTCGATGATCCCGCGCTTGGCGCGCTCGTTGCCGAGGAAGATGTTCTCCGCGATCGACAGCTGCGGGCTGAGTGCCAGCTCCTGGTGGATGATGACGATGCCGGCGTGCTCGCTGTCGCGGATGCCGCCGAACTCGACCCGCTCGCCCTCGAAGACGATCTCGCCCTCGTACGTGCCGTGCGGGTAGACCCCGGACAGCACCTTCATCAGCGTCGACTTGCCGGCGCCGTTCTCGCCGCAGATGGCGTGGATCTCGCCCCGCCGGACGGACAGGTTGACGTCCTGGAGCGCCTTGACGCCGGGGAAGGTCTTGGTGATCCCGACCATCCGCAAGATGTGCTCGGTCATATGCCCCTCGCTCAGCTCAGGGAAGCCCCCGGGGACGCGCGGTCCCCGGGGGCAGGGCCCTTACTGGAGCTGGTCCTCGGTGTAGTAGTTGCCGCCGACGATGATCTCCTTGTAGTTGGACTTGTCGACGATCACCGGGTCGAGCAGGTACGACGGGACGACCTTGTTGCCGTTGTCGTAGTCCTTGGTGTTGTTGACCTCGGGCTGGCCGCCCTTCAGCACGGCGTCGGCCATCTTCACCGTCTGCTCGGCGAGCTTGCGGGTGTCCTTGAAGATCGTGGAGTACTGCTCGTCGGCGATGATGGACTTGACCGAGGCGAGCTCGGCGTCCTGGCCGGTCACGATCGGGTAGGGCTGGCCGCTGGTGCCGTAGCCGGAGCTCTTGAGCGCCGACAGGATGCCGATGGACAGACCGTCGTACGGCGAGAGCACGCCGTCGACCTTGGCGCTGCCGTAGGTGCTGGTGAGGATGTCCTCCATGCGCTTCTGGGCCGTCGCCGGGTCCCAGCGCAGGATGGCGGCCTGCTTGAAGTCGGTCTGCTTGCTCTTCACGACGATGGTGCCGTCGTCGATCTTCGGCTGGAGCACCGACATGGCGCCGTTCCAGAAGAACGTGGCGTTGTTGTCGTCGGGGGAGCCGCCGAACAGCTCGACGTTGAACGGGCCCTTCTTGCCGTCCTCGACGCCGAGGCCCTTGAGCAGCGAGGTGGCCTGCTGCACGCCGACCTTGAAGTTGTCGAAGGTGGCGTAGTAGTCCACGTTGGGGCTGTTGCGGATCAGCCGGTCGTAGGCGATGACCGGGATCTTGTTGTCAGCGGCCTGCTGGAGCTGCGAGGTGATCGCGGTGCCGTCGATCGAGGCGATGATCAGGAGCTTGGCGCCCTTGGTGATCTGGTTCTCGATCTGGTTGGCCTGGGTGGGGATGTCGTTCTCCGCGTACTGGAGGTCGACCTTGTAGCCCAGCTTCTCCAGCGCCGACTTGACGTTGTCGCCGTCGTGGATCCAGCGCTCCGACGACTTGGTCGGCATCGTCACGCCGATCAGCGCCCCGGCGCCGCCGGCGGCGGAGGACGCGGAGGCCTCGGCGTCGACCGTCTTCTGGCTGGAGCCACAGGCCGTCATGGTCGCGGCGAGAGCGATGGCAGAGACCACGCCCCCGATCCGTCCCAACCTCATGTCATCTCCTTGCGATGGGGGTCGCGGCAGCGCTGGACGCGGCGGCCGCCGGTGTAGAAGATCAGTTCGTCGCGTGAGAACGTGACGAAGCAGAACAAACTTCGCGTTCGTTTCCGCCGATTGTTATCGCTAACAAAGACTATGTCAACGCTCGGGCATCACCTGCCGGAAACATTCAGGTAACACCCAAGCGCGCGTTCTCCCAGTTCAGCGCCTGGACCGCCCGGAGAACGGGCGTTGCAGGAGGATGAACACGAAGAGCAACAGTCCGATAAAGATCTTGGTCCACCAGGAGTTCAATGTGCCCTCGAAACTGATGATCGTCTGAATCAGCCCGAGCACCAGCACCCCGAGCACGGTGCCGAGCAGGAACCCGGTGCCGCCGGTGAGCAGCGTGCCGCCGATCACCACGGCCGCGATCGCGTCGAGCTCCATGCCCACCGCGTGCAGGCCGTAGCCGGAGAGCATGTAGAACGACAGCAGCACGCCGCCGAGCGCCGAGCAGAACCCGCTGACCGTGTACACCGTGATCTTCGTACGGGCCACCGGCAACCCCATGAGCAGCGCCGACTGCTCGTTGCCGCCCGTCGCGTAGACCGACCGGCCGAAGCGCGTGTAGTGCAGCACGTACGCCGCCACCGCCACCACGACCAGCGCGATGACCACGCTCGGCGAGATCCACAGATCGGCGAACAGGTCGATCCTGGTCTGCGCGAACGCCGTGAACGTGGCGTCCCTGATCGGGATCGAGTCGGTCCCGATCGTGTAGCAGAGCCCGCGGGCCAGGAACATGCCCGCCAGCGTCACGATGAACGGCTGGATGTCGAAGGACTGGATGATCCAGCCCATCACCAGCCCGAGCCCCGACCCGATGAGCAGCACCAGCGGCACCACCACGTACGGCGGCCACCCCGGCCCCTCCATCAGGCTCGCCGCGATCATCGTCGACAGCGCCACCACCGAGCCCACCGACAGGTCTATGCCGCCGGTCAGGATCACGAACGTCATCCCCACCGCCACGACCAGCAGGAAGGCGTTGTCGATGAAGACGTTGAGCACGACCTGCCCGCTGGCGAACCCCTCGTAGCGGATCCCGCCCGCCACGAACATCGCCACGAACAGGCACCCGGTCACCAGGACCGGCAGGTACTTCACCGGGACGGAGGCCCGCCCGAACGTCAGCGCGGTCACGCCGTGCCTCCTCGGCCTGCCAAGACTCTCTCCTCCGGGGTCGGTTCCGCGGGCGCCGCCCGGCCGCGGCGGCGGAACGCCTTGGCGCGGAAGGACGGGGACTGGATGAGGCAGACGGCCGTCACGACCAGCGCCTTGAACAGCAGCGTGGTCTCCGGCGGCACGCCGATCGAGTAGATCGTCGTGGTCAGCGTCTGGATGATCAGCGCGCCCAGCACCGTGCCGGACAGCGAGAACCGGCCGCCCGCCAGCGAGGTCCCGCCGATCACCACGGCGAGGATCGCGTCGAGCTCGATCCACAGGCCGGCGTTGTTGCCGTCGGCGCTGGAGACGTTCGAGCTGATCATCAGCCCGGCCACGCCCGCGCACAGAGCCGCGAAGGCGTAGACCATGATGACGATCCCGCGCGAGCGGATGCCGGCCAGCCGGCTGGCCTCGGCGTTCCCGCCCACCGCCTCGATGAGCATGCCGAGCGCGAGCCGCCGGGTCAGGAACGCGGTGATCGCCAGCACGGCGATCACCACGAGGATGCCGAACGGCACGGTCAGCCAGTAGCCGCCGCCGATCACCTTGTACGCCGGGTCGTTGATCGTGATGATCTGCCCGTCGGTGATGAGCTGCGCGAGGCCCCGCCCGGCCACCATGAGGATCAGCGTGGCGATGATCGGCTGGATGCCGACCGCGGCCACCAGGAACCCGTTCCAGGCCCCCAGCACCAGGCACAGCCCGAGCGCCGCGGCCACGGCCGTGGTCACCCCGGCGTCCTCGCTGATCTGGAGGCAGGCGAGCGCGCCGGAGATCGCCACCACCGAGCCCACCGACAGGTCGATGCCGCCGGTGGCGATGACCAGGGTCATGCCGATCGAGACCAGGATCAGCGGCGCGCCGAAGCGCAGGATGTCGATCAGGCTGCCGTACAGGTGACCGTCCCTGACCTGGACGGAGAAGAAGCTCGGCGTGTAGAAGATGTTGAGCGCCAGCAGCAGCACGAGGACCACCACCGGCCACAGCAGGCGTCTCATGACACTCGCCCTCCGCTGGCGATCGTCTCCAGCAGCACGTCGGTGGTCAAGGTCTCGTCGTTGGGCAGCTCGGCCACCAGGCGGCGGTCGCGCAACACCTCGACCTTGTGGCTGAGCCGCAGCACCTCCTCCAGCTCGGCGGAGATGAACAGCACCGCCATGCCGCCGTCCGACAGCTCGGCCACCAGCCGCTGGATCTCGGTCTTGGCCCCGACGTCGATGCCGCGGGTGGGCTCGTCGAGGATGAGCAGCCGGGGTTCGAGGATGAGCCAGCGGGCCAGCACCACCTTCTGCTGGTTGCCGCCGCTCAGGTTGCGCACCGGGATCTCGGGGTTGGGCGGGCTGATGCGCAGCGCCTTGACGTACTTGCCGACCAGGTCGTCCTGCGTCTCACGGGGCACCGGACGGGTCCAGCCGCGGGTGGCCTGGAGCGCCAGCACGATGTTCTCGCGGACGGTGAGGTCCGGGACGAGCCCGTCCTCCTTGCGGTTCTCCGAGCAGAACGCGATGCGGTGCGTCATGGCCGCGCGCGGGGTGCGCAGCGACGTGGTCACGCCGCCGATCGCGAGCTCGCCGGAGCCCGCGTGGTCGGCCCCGAACAGCAGCCGGGCGACCTCGGTGCGGCCCGAGCCGAGCAGCCCGGCGAGGCCGACGACCTCGCCCTCGTGGATGGTCAGGCTGAACGGCTCGATCGCCCCGGGCCGGCCGAGCCCGCGCGCCTCGACCAGGGGGCGGTCGAAGGTCTTGGCCTCGCCGTGCAGGCGTTCCAGCGCGGCCAGCTCCTGGCCGATCATCTTGGACACGAGCTGGACCTGGCTGAGCTCGCTGGTCGGGTACTCGCCGACCAGCCGGCCGTTGCGCAGGATCGTCATGCGGTCGGAGATCTCGTAGATCTGGTCGAGGAAGTGGGAGACGAAGAGGATCGCGATCCCCTCCTCCTTGAGCCGCCGCATCACCCGGAAGAGCTGCTGGACCTCGTCGGCGTCGAGGCTGGAGGTCGGCTCGTCGAGGATGAGCACGCGGGCGTCGATGTCCACGGCCCGCGCGATGGCCACCATCTGCTGGACGGCCAGCGAGTAGACCGACAGCGGCGCCGAGACGTCGAGCCGGACGTCGAGCCGGGCGAGCAGCTCGGCGGCGCGGGCGCGCATGCGCTTCCAGTGGATGCGCCCCCGGCGGCGCGGCTCGCGGCCGAGCAGGATGTTCTCGGCCACCGAGAGGTTGGGGCAGAGGTTGACCTCCTGGTAGACCGTGCTGATGCCGGCCTGCTGCGCCTCCAGCGGGCTGCCGAAGGTGACGGTCCGGCCGGCCAGCACGATGGTGCCCGCGTCGGCGGGGTGCACGCCCGTGAGCACCTTGATGAGAGTGGACTTGCCCGCGCCGTTCTCGCCCATGAGCGCGTGCACCTCGCCGGGGAGCAGCCGCAGGTCCACGTCGTCGAGGGCCTTCACCCCCGGGAACTGTTTGCCGATCCCGCTCATCGTCAGGACCGGCGCGGGTACTGCCATGGAGCCTCCAGATGAAGACCGGGCCGGCGGGCTCGCCGGCCCGGCGTCCTTACGATCAGTACTGGCGGGAGGGCAGGGCCTGCTTGGCCTGCTCCTGGGTGAACGTGGTCTCCTCGGTCACCACGCGGGCCGGCACCTGCTCGCCCTTGACGACCTTCTTGGCCAGGTCCATGAGCTGCGGGCCGAGCAGCGGGGAGCACTCGACGATGAAGTTGATCTTGCCGTCGGCGAGCGCCTGCATGCCGTCCTTGACCGCGTCGACCGTGATGATCTTGATGTCCTTGCCCGGGACCTTGCCCGCGCCCTCGATGGCCTCGATGGCGCCGAGACCCATGTCGTCGTTGTGGGCGTAGAGCACGTCGATGTCGGGGTTGGACTTCAGGAAGGCCTCCATGACCTCCTTGCCCTTGGCGCGGGTGAAGTCGCCGGTCTGCGAGGCGATGATCTTGAACTTGGGCTCGGCGCCGATGACCTCCTGGAAGCCGGCCTTGCGGTCGTTGGCCGGGGCCGAGCCGGTGGTGCCCTGGAGCTCGACGATGTTCACGGTGTCCTGGCTGTCCTTGTACTGCTCCACCAGCCACTGGCCGGCCTTCTTGCCCTCCTCCACGAAGTCCGAGCCGAGGAAGGTCTTGTAGAGGGAGGTGTCCTTGGAGTCCACGGCGCGGTCGGTCAGGATGACCGGGATCTTGGCGTTCTTGGCCTCGTTGAGCACCGGGTCCCAGCCGGACTCCACCACCGGCGAGAAGGCGATGACGTCCACCTTCTGCTGGATGTAGGAGCGGATGGCCTTGATCTGGTTCTCCTGCTTCTGCTGGGCGTCGGAGAACTTCAGCGTGATGCCCGCGCTCTTCGCCGACTCCTGGACGGACTTGGTGTTCGCGGTCCGCCAGCCGCTCTCCGCGCCGACCTGAGCGAAGCCCATGGTGATCGTGTCGTCGCCGCCACCGCTGGTGCCGGCGCTGGTGGTGCCGTCGCCGCTGCCGCAGGACGCCACCGACAGCGCGGTGAGCCCGGCGAGGACCAGGGCCGAGATCCTCTTGAACACTGGGGGGTTCCCTTCTGATGTGAACGCTAACACCCCTGCTGGGGCCAGGGACCGCCGTCATCGCGCGCGGCCGCTAGCGACCTTCCGGGGGCTGGGCCGTACTGGCCCTGCGGACGAACGCCGGCGGCACCACAAGGCGCTCCCGCTCCTGGAGGCCGTCCTCCAGTCGCCGCACGAGCACCTCGATGCTGTGCCTGCCGACCGCGTCGAAATCCTGTCTGATGGTCGTGAGCGGCGGCGAGAAGTACGCCGACTCGGGGATGTCGTCGAAGCCGACGACGCTCACCTGGCCGGGCACGCTCACCCCCTGCTCGGTGAACGCCCGCAGCACTCCGAGCGCCATCTGGTCGTTGGCGACGAAGACCGCGGTCACGTCCGTCATGCGCGCCAGGCTGCGGCCCGCCTCGTATCCCGAGCGCGGGCTCCAGTCCCCGGCGAGCGGTTGCGGGGCCTCGCGGCCCGCCTGCTCCAGCGCGGCCCGCCACCCGGCCACGCGTCCTTCGGCCTCCAGCCAGTCCGACGGTCCGCTGACGTGCCAGA
Source organism: Nonomuraea bangladeshensis (assembly GCF_039529455.1). Taxonomy (NCBI): domain Bacteria; kingdom Bacillati; phylum Actinomycetota; class Actinomycetes; order Streptosporangiales; family Streptosporangiaceae; genus Nonomuraea; species Nonomuraea bangladeshensis. The sequence continues at coordinate 50,650 of NZ_BAAAMV010000019.1, read as the reverse complement.
CCGTCTCGTGTCCCAGGGAGAGCAGATGCTCGGTGGCGAGCCTGCCCCCCGCGACCTGGTCCACGCTGACCACCGACACCTCCCCCGCCTGGCCGCCCTCGACGGCGACGGTGGGGATGGCGAGCGGCAGGTCGGCGAGGGCCCGGGCGGCCGAGCGCTGCGGCGCGACCACCACGACCCCGTCCACGCCCTGGTCGGCCAGGTAGTCGAGGGCGTCACGGACGCCTCCGGAATCGATGGACTTGAGGCTGACGATGCTGACGAAGTAGCCGGCCGACCTGGCCGCCTGCTCGATGCCGTACACCGTGCTGGCCGGGCCGTACAGCGTGGTGTCGAAGCTGACCACGCCGAGCGTCCGCGACCGCTTGGTCACCAGGGCGCGGGCGACGAGGTTACGGCGGTAGCCGAGCTTGTCGATCGCCTGGAGCACCCGGGCGCGGGTCTCGCTGCGCACGTTCGGGTGATCGTTCAGCACGCGGGACACGGTCTGGTGCGACACGCCGGCCTCCCTGGCCACATCGGCCATGACCGGTAAGCGACGCCCCAGGCGGGATCCCACTGCCATGCTCCTTCCCTGGCTTGGCCCCGACTGTGAACGTTAACAACCGGTCTCGTCAAGAGGTCGCCGGATTACGGTCGGGTTACGCAAACTCGCTCTTGACGTGCTGGGCGGCCGGTCTTTACGGTGGCGCGGATCGCCGATGTTAACGCTCACTCATTGTTAGCGCTAACACGATCTTGAGGAGCCCCCCGACTCATGATGCGCATCGCCCTGTCGGCCCTGCTGGTGGCCGCCCTGCTGGCCGCGCCGCCTCCCGCGGCGGCGGCGCTCGCGGACCCCGTGCCCGAAGGCGCGGTCGTCGACCCGTTCGACGGCGACGCCCTCGGACAGGACTGGACCGTCCTGTCCCCCGACGAGTCCCGCTGGAGCCTGTCCGGCGGGGCGCTGCACCTGGACACCCTGACCGGTGACACCCACCAGGGCACCAACAACGCGCGCAACCTCTTCCTCGTCGACGTCCCCGACGGCGACTTCGAGGTGGTGACCAGGCTGAGCGCGCACGTCGCCCTCGACTACCAGAGCGCGGGCCTGCTGGCCTGGCAGGACTGGGACAACTACGTGCGGGCCGGGCTCGCCCACGTCGGCTTCGCCGGCGGGCCGGTGATCGAGACCGCGACCGAGGTGGGGGCCGCCTTCACCTCGGCGTTCGCGGCCCGGCCGGGATCGACGGCCGAGACGCTGAAGCTGGCGCGCCACGGGGACGAGTTCACCTCCTCGTACTGGGACGGCACGGCCTGGGTGCAGGCGTCCCGCATGACGGCCAGGCTGGAGGTGCGCCGGCTCGGGCTGTTCGGGCTCTCGGCGCAGAACGGCGCCTCGATGCGGGTCGACTTCGACTACATCGCGATCAAGGCGGCCGAGGGCCGGCCCGTGGTGCCGGACGGGCCGTTCACGTTGCGGGCGGCGGCGCTGCCGTACCTGGCGGCCGACCGCTCCGGCGCGATCACGGCCGCGGCCCGGCCGCCGCGGACCAGCCTCGCGCTCACCGCCGTCCCGAGCGGGGACGGGGTGCTGCTCAAGGACGTCGCCACCGGCCGCTTCCTGCGGGCCGCCGACCGGGTGAGCCTGGCCGGGACCGGCTCGGTCTTCCTGCTCAAGGACGCGGGCGGCGGCAAGGTCACGCTCACCTCCGGCGACCGCGCCGTTGCCGTGACCGGCGGCCGACTGGTCATGGGGAGCCAGGCGGCCAAGTTCCGCGTCGAGGGCTACACGACCGGCAAGCTCACCGCGGACACCAGGGCCGCGGGCACGAAGGTCTCCCCCAACCTCTACGGCGTCTTCTACGAGGACATCAACCACGCGGCCGACGGCGGGCTCTACGCCGAGCTGGTGCAGAACCGCTCGTTCGAGTTCAACTCCACCGACGAGCCCTCCTACACCGGGCTGACCGCGTGGAGCAAGGCCGAGCGCGGCGCCACCGCCGCCCTGACGGTCTCAGGCGAGCAGCCGCTCAACCCGAACAACCGCAACTACCTGCGGCTGGAGGTGACCGGCGGCGGCACCGCCGGCGTCGTCAACGCGGGCTTCAACCGGGGCCTGCCGCTCAAGGCCGGCGAGCGCTACGACCTGTCGCTGTGGGCGCGGCGCGACTCGGCCGCCACGCTGACGGTGACCGCCGAGGCCGGCACGGCCGTGCTCGGCACGGCTTCGGTGCGGGTCAAGGCGGGCGGCTGGACGAAGTACCGGGCCTCGTTCACCGCCTCGGCGACCACCGACGCCGGCCGGCTGGTGATCCAGGCCCCCGAAGGGCGCACCGACCTCGACATGGTCTCGCTGTTCCCGCGCGAGACGTACAAGGGGCACGGCATGCGGGCCGACCTGGCCAAGCTGATCGCCGACCTGAAGCCGCGCTTCCTGCGCTTCCCCGGCGGCTGCGTGACCAACGTCGGGACCTACGACCCGTACTCACTCAACCAGGACCGGCGGCGGATCTACCAGTGGAAGGAGACGATCGGCCCGGTCGAGGAGCGGCCTGCGAACTTCAACTTCTGGGGCTACAACCAGTCGTACGGCATCGGCTACCACGAGTACTTCCAGTTCGCCGAGGACATCGGGGCCGAGGCGCTGCCGGTGCTGTCGGTGGGCGTCAATGGCTGCGGCGAGAACCGGCCGCTCACCGACGAGGCCAAGCTGGCCCGCTGGGTGCAGGACACGCTGGACCTCATCGAGTACGCCAACGGCCCGGTCACCTCCACCTGGGGGAAGAAGCGCGCCGAGATGGGGCATCCGAAGCCGTTCGGGCTGGAGTACATCGGGCTCGGCAACGAGGAGATCTATCCGGAGTTCTTCACGAACTATCCGAAGTTCGCCGACGCCGTCCGGGCGAAGTACCCGAAGATCAAAATCATCAGCAACTCCGGGCAGACCTCCCAGGGGGCCTGGTTCGACCGGATGTGGCAGTTCGCCCGCGACCAGAAGGCCGACCTCGTGGACGAGCACTACTACAACAACCCCGACTGGTTCCTCGCCAACAACCACCGCTACGACACCTATGACCGCAGCGGGCCCAAGGTGTTCGTCGGCGAGTACGCCTCGCGCGGCAACGCCTTCTCCAACGCCCTCGCCGAGGCGTCGTTCCTGACCGGCGTCGAGCGCAACTCCGACGTGATCGAGCTGGCGTCGTACGCGCCGCTGCTGGCCAACGTCGACTACGTGGACTGGACGCCCGACCTCATCTGGTTCGACAACGACCAGGCGTACGGCTCCCCCAGCTACCACGTGCAGCGGCTGTTCTCCCGCCACGTCGGCGACCGGGTGCTGCCGAGCTCCTTCACCGGCGAGGCCAGGCCGGTCGAGGACATCAGGGGCGCGGTCGGGCTCGGCTCCTGGCGCACCCAGGTCCGCTACGACGACGTGAAGGTGACCGCCGCCGACGGGAGCGTCCTGCTCGCGGAGGACTTCTCGGCGGGCGCGCCCGGCTGGACGCCAGGCCCCGGCACCTGGACGGCAGGGGACGGGGCCTACACGCAGAGCGCCCTGGTCGAGGACGCCCGCTCCACCGCCGGGTCGGCCGGCTGGTCGAACTACACGATCGAGGTGACCGCCCGCAAGACCGGTGGCGACGAGGGCTTCCTGGTGATGTTCGGCGTGCGGGACACCGGAAACTTCTACTGGTGGAACGTCGGCGGCTGGAACAACACCCAGACCGCGATCGAGAAGGCCGTCGACGGCGGCAAGTCGGCGCTCGTCACCTCGGCGGACACCGTGCAGACCGGCCGCGACTACCGCCTCAAGGTGCAGGTGGACGGGCGGAGGATCACGACCTGGCTGGACGGGCGCAAGGTGCACGACTTCGTGGACAGCGCCCAGGTCGAGCCGCTGTACCAGGTGGTGTCCAGGGACGGCGACCGGGTCACGCTCAAGGTCGTCAACGCCCAGGACAGCGCGGTCCGCACGGCGGTGGACCTCGGCGGCGCCCGGTTCCGGCCGGCCGCCGTGGTCACCTCGCTCACCGGATCGCCGTCCGACGTCAACACCCTCGCCGAGCCCGAGCGCGTCGCGGCCGAGGAGTGGCGGGAGAACGGCCTGTCCGCCTCCTTCGGCTACGACTTCCCCGCCCACTCCGTGACGTTCATCGAGCTCACGGAGCGATGACCGCGCGGTAGTGGGTGGTGATCCTGCCCTCGTCGTCGAGCACGTGGAAGGCGAGCGACGGGGGCAGGACGTAGTCGAGACAGGTCTCCCACGTGGTGCCGCCCTCCCAGGGCAGCGTCAGGGTGGAGACCACGCCGGGCGCGACGAGGAGCGGCCGGCCGGCGAACGTGGTGGCGGCGGCCGTGTGCGCGTGGCCGACCAGGACCGCCGCCACGTTGGGGTGGCCGACCAGCTCCTCCAGGCGTGGGCTGGGGCGCAGCATGATGTCGTCGAGCAGCGGCGCGTGCAGCGGCACCGGCGGGTGATGGAAGGCCACGAAGACCGGGCGGTCGCTGTCCGCGAGCACGCCCTCCAGCCAGTCCAGGGTCTCCTCCTCCAGGTGGCCGGGGTTCTGGCCGGGGATGGAGGAGTCGCACATCGCGTAGATCGCGCGCGGGGTGCGCAGCACCTGGTTGACCGGGCCGGGGCCCGGGTCGGGGTCGCCGAGCAGGACGCGGCGGAACTCCTCGCGCACGTCGTGGTTGCCGGGCCCGATCAGCACGGTGTGGCGGGAGGTGAGCAGCTTGCGGGCCTGCTCGTACTCGTCGGCGGTGCCGTGGTCGGCGATGTCGCCGGTCACCAGCACGGCGTCGAGGTCGGCGGGGAGCGCGTCGAGGTGACGCATGACGGCCCGCGCGCGGGCGACGCTCTCGGGGGTGGCGCCGATGTGGATGTCACTCAGGTGCGCGATCACAATCACGCACCCCACCGTACGCCGGGGACGCCGTCGGAACTCCGGTCACCCGCCGCCCGTTGAACCGGACGAACAGCGAAGGAGGGGCCTTGGGCTGGCACTACAGGAAATCCATCAAAGTAGGACCTTTCCGGATCAACCTCTCGCGGCACGGCATCAGCCACAGCTACGGCAACCGCCGCTTCCACGTGACCGCGACCCCCGACGGCCGGCGGCACGTGTCGGTGCGCCTGCCCGGCGGCTTCCACGTCGGCAAGACGTTCGGCGGCCGGAAATACCGCGGACATTACTGAATTCGATACAACGCGCTTTTCGTGGGTAGTGGAGTGCCCTCGCGAATTCGATGGAGGAGTTCGAGATGGGCTGGAGCTACCGTAAGTCGATCAAGGTGGGCCCCTTACGGCTGAACCTGTCCCGCGGCGGGGTCGGCCACAGCTGGGGCAACCGGCTGTTCCGGGTGACGCGGAGAGCCGACGGGCGTCGTACGCTGTCGGTCAATCTGCCCGGCGGCTTTCACTGGCGCAAGACCACCAACGGTCGCTGACCGTTCGCCATAGGACGGACCGGAGGGCCCCCCTCCGGTCCGTTCCCATGTCCACGGAGGGGGGAAAGGGTGACCGATCGGGTGATGGAGGTGCTGCGGCGGCTGCGGGCCGGGCGGGAGGCGTTCGCGCCGGGCCCGGCGCTGCCCGTCGTGGACCAGGTCGTGGCGACGGTCCTGTCGCAGGCGACCTCCGACGTCAACTCCGGCCGCGCCTTCGCCCGTCTCAAGGACAGGTTCCCCGCGTGGGAGCAGGTGGCGGACGCGCCGCCGGAGGAGATCGCCGACGCCATCCGCTGCGGCGGCATCGCCGAGCGCAAGGCCCGCCGCATCCAGGAGATCCTGGCCGCGATCGAGGACCGCGAGGGCGCGATCACCCTGGACCGGCTGGACGGGCTCGACGACGAGGCGGCGGAGTCGTACCTGACCTCGCTGCCGGGCGTCGGCCCGAAGACCGCGGCCTGCGTGCTGATGTTCTCCATGGGGCGGGCGGCGTTCCCCGTGGACACGCACGTGCACCGCGTCACCACCCGGCTCGGCTGGATCCCGCCGGGCACCTCCGCCGCGGAGGCGCACCGTCTCCTGCGGCCCATGGTGCCGCCGCAGGTCCGGCACGAGCTGCACATCGCGCTGATCAGGCACGGGCGTACGGTCTGCCAGGCACGCCGGCCCCGGTGCGAGGAGTGCGTGCTGCGCGAGGTGTGCGCGTACGGCAGCGACCCGGCAAATCGAAGAAGTGCGCCACCGGACGCCACCGCAGCCCGGCCGCGTGGTCGCCGGGCGGGGTGAAGGGCCGAGCCGCGCAAGCCACATCGGTGGCTCGCCAAGAGGGGTGGAGCTATGGGGATTCGAACCCCAGACCTCCTCCATGCCATGGAGGCGCGCTACCAACTGCGCTATAGCCCCTTGCGATCACCAAGTGTATAGGACTTCCGGAGCGCCCGCGCCCCGGAAGCTCTAGCCGCAGGTGGTGTGCATGGTCAGGGTGGCCTCGTCGAGGGTGAGCGAGACCTGGACCCGGCCCAGCTCGCCGGTGCGGGCGACGTGGGTGCCGCCGCACGGGATGGCCGCCTCGCCCTCGGGCAGCTCGCAGCGCCAGGTGCGGCGGGCGGTCAGCTCGGGGCCCGGGACGTCGATCCGGACGGGGGCGTCGGCGGCGACCCAGGTCTTGAGCCGGTCGTTCACCTCGCCGGCGACCGCGTCGACGTCGAGCCCCTCGGCGGAGAAGCCCTTCTTCCGCAGCGACTTGCCGAGGCGGTAGACGTCGACGCTGCCGCCCTCGACGATGCGCGACGAGGTGATCGCGGTCTGGTCGAAGTCGGGGTGGCCGAGCCGGTCGAGCCTCGCCTCCTTGCGCCAGTGGCCGGCGAGGGCCGCGTTGAGCGCGAGCGCGGCGAGGTGGCAGGCGGTGTGGCCGGCCGAGAGCGCCGCGCGGTGGGCGGCGTCCACCTCCAGCTCGACCTCGGTCCCCACGGGCGGCGGCGCCTCGCCGGTCACGTGGACGACGAGCCACCGCCAGCCCTCGTCCCCGCGCCGCACCGGGATGTCCGCCCCCAGGAAGGTCTCGCCGGTCGCCGACTGGGCCCCTGTCACGCAGTCGATGACCGGCGTCCCGCCGACCGTCCCGCGGTCGGCGGGCTGGTCGGGCCAGGTGTGGTCGAGGGGGTGGAAGGGCGTCTCGGCGACGACGAGGCCGTGCCGGTCCCCCACCGGCACGACCCCGACGAGCTCGGAGCGGCCCGAGGTCCGGCCGCTGGGGAAGGTGACGAGAGTCGAGTTCACCCGTCCATCATCCCAGCGCCCGCTCGTCCTCCAGGTGCCGCTCGCGGCCGGCGTACAGGCCGGCGACGAGCTGGACGGCCAGCACCACGAAGATCAGCGTGTACGGCAGCGCCCAGCCCCCCGACGCCTCCCGCAGCACGCCGACCAGCAGCGGCCCGCCGCCCGCGATGAGATAGCCGGCGCTCTGGCCGAAGGCCGACAGCGCGGCGGTCACCTCCGGCGTACGGGTGCGCAGCCCCAGCATCACCAGCGCCAGCGGGAACGACCCCATGCCGACGGCGATCAGCGTCACCCAGAGCGGCGCCCACGAGGCCGGCCCCGCCCAGAGACCCCCGAAACCGACCGCGTAGAAGGCGACGAGCCCGACCACCATCGGCCGCTGGTCGCGGAACCGCGCGGCGATCATGGGCACGACGACCGACACCGGGATGTTCAGCGCGGTGAACACGCCGAGGAGCACTCCGGCCTCGGAGGTGCTGTAGCCGCCGTCGGTGAGGATGGTGGCGAGCCAGCCGAACATGATGTACGCGATCATCGACTGGGTGCCGAAGTAAATCGCGATCATCCAGGCCAGCCGGCTGCCCAGCAGCCGCCGGATCCCCGCGTCCCGGCCTCCCGTGTCCCGCTCCGGCTCACTGCGCAACAGCGCAAGCCACGGAATGGCGGCCACGGCGGCCAGGGCGGCCCACACGCCGAGCGCGACGTGCCAGTTCCCCGACGCGCGCTCGATCGGCACGGTCGCGGCGGCGGCCAGCATCGTGCCCGCCGCCAGGGCCGTGGTGTAGACGGTGGTCATGATCCCGGTGCGCGCCGGGAAGTGCCGCTTGATCAGCGTCGGGATCAGCACGTTGCCCACGGCGCCGCCGGACAGCGCGACCGCGCTGCTCAGCAGGAACACGGGGGCCGAGCCGACCAGCGACCTGACCAGCATTCCCACGCCCAGCGTGACCAGGGCCAGCAGGAGCAGCCGGTGCTCGCCGACCCGCCGGGCGAGCGTCGGGGTGACGGCGCCGACGCCGGCGAAGGCCAGCACCGGGAGGGTGGTGAGCAGGCCGGTGCCGACGCTCGTCATGCCGAGCGCGCCCGCGAGCTGGTCGAGGAGCGGGCCGACGCTGGTGACGGCGGTCCGCAGGTTGAGTGCGGCGAGGACGATTCCCAGCACGAGGAGCCAGGCGAGGGGGGTGGTCGTCCTGCCTCGGGGCTCTGACGCCAGAACGCTCATGCCGGACAAGTCCTCCATTCATCAAGTCATGGGACGAATCACCACCTTAACAGGACCGAAATGTGCGTTTATTCCGCCCCACGTGCCGGTCCCCGGACACACGACAGCGGCCGCCACTTGGGCGGCCGCTGTTCGGGTCGAGGGTGTCCTGCAGGACCGGTCGAGGAGTCCTACAGGACCGGCCGGGGCCCCTGCGGGGGCTCGTCACGCGGAGGGAAGGCGCCGGGAGCCGGCAGGGTCGTGTCGCCGCCCGGCATGGACGGGTCGGTGCCGCCGATCGTGCCGGGCGGCACCTGCTGCGCGCCGCCGTACGTGGAGCCGTGCTCGTGCGTGCGCGGGGCTGCGCCGTCGTGCTGGTGCGGGCCGGGCACGTCGCCGCGCCAGCCGCCCGTCTCAGCGCCGCGCGACTCGATGAACTGCTTGAACCGCTTGAGGTCGCCGTTGACGCGCAGGCGGACCAGCTGCAGCCAGTCGCCGGCGGTCTCGACGAAGCCCTCGGGGTCGTACTCCATCTGGAGCGTGACGCGCGTGCGGCCGTCGTCGATGCGGTGGAAGGTGACGACGCCCGCCTGGTTCGGCTTGTCGACGCTGCGCCAGGCGACCCGCTCGTCCGGGTGCTGCTCGGTGATGTCGGCGTCGAACTCGCGCCGGACCCCGGCGATCTCCGCCACCCAATGCGTACGGGTGTCGGTCACCTGTTTGACCGACTCCACGCCTTCCATGAACTCGGGGAAGCTCTCGAACTGCGTCCACTGGTTGTAGGCCACCCGGATGGGGACCTCGACGTCTACGGAATGCTCGATCGTACTCATGGGTTCAGCCACTTCCCGGCCGGGCCCGACGTTAACGCCTCAATGCCGTTGCCGGCGCAGCCAGTAGAGCCCGACGAGCGGGAGCACGAGCGGGATGAAGAGATAGCCCTTGCCGTAGACGGACCACACGGTCTCGTCGGGGAAGGCCGCGGGGTCGAGGACGCTGGCGGTGCCGATGATCAGCACCCCGGCCAGCTCGACCAGGAGCGCGGCCAGCGCGAGCCGCCGCGCGCCGCGCCAGAGCGCGACCGTGAGCAGGATGTAGACGGCCGCCGCGAACGCCGACAGGCTGTAGGCGAGCGGCGCCTCCCCGAACCTGGTGGCGATCTGCACCGCCGCCCGCGCGCCGGCGGCCAGCGAGAACAGCCCGTAGACGGCGATCAGCGCCCGCCCCGGCCCGCTGCTGATGGAGCTCATGCCACGCCCTGCCAGATCTGCCCGAGCCTGGCGTTCATGACCGCGATCGCGAAGCCGGCCACGACCAGGATCGCGGTCCCCCACCGGGACCGTTCGGCCAGCGCCAGGAACACCCCCGCGGGCGGGATGACGACCTCGCCGATGAGGTAGCCCCACAGCGTCGCCGGCTCAGGCGTCTCCGCTCCCCCGGCCAGCGCCGCGATCACGAAGCCGACCTGCACCAGCACGGCGACCTCCAGCACGCCGAAGCCGATCAGCAGCACCATGCCCATGGGCCGGTCGCGGATCGCGGTGATCAGGCTCGCCAGCATGAGCAGCAGCGCGACGGTGATGACGATCGCGGAGACAGTGGTGTTCATCGGGGGTAAGGCTATCGCCAGGGGGCCTCGCCCCTCAGCGCGGCAGCTCGCGTTCGATGCCGTCGAGCAGCCAGCGCAGGCCCCGCTCGAAGTTGTCGTCCGCGCCGGGGACGCCCCGCTCCAGCATGGGCGCCAGGTGCGGCAGCTCGCCGCCGTCGACCAGTTCCCTGACGTACGGCTCCGCGACGGCGGCCCGCTCGGCGTCGCTGACGCCCTCGTGCCGGGGCGCGGCGCGCTCCTGCGCCTCGCGGACCATGTAGCCGGTCATGTAGTCGGTGTAGGCGGTCAGGAACCGCCAGGCGGCGGGCGGCTCGACGCCGAGCCGGGCGAAGACGGCGAGCTTGTGCTCGACGTGCCGCAGCGCGTTGGGCCCCGCGGGCAGGCCCTGCGCGACCAGGTCCATCCGCCAGGGATGGCGGCGGACGAGGTCGCGCTCGCGGCGGGCGATGGCGAGCAGCGCCTCGCGCCAGTCGTCCGGCGCGGGCCCGTCGGCGCGCAGCTCGGCGGCGACCTCGTCGAGCATGAGCGCGAGCAGGTCCTCCTTGCGCTCGATGTAGGAGTAGAGCGTCATCGTCCGCGCCCCCAGCTCGGTCGCCACCCGCCTGATGGAGACGGCGGCGAGGCCCTCGGCGTCGGCGAGCGCGACGGCGGCGGCCACGATCGCCTCCCTGGTCAGAGCCGGGCGGCGGGGCGGCGCGGGACGCGACCAGACAGAGCTCACAGGACCCGATCCTAAGCCAGGCGCTACACCGTACGAAAGTGTTACGGTGTACGACATGCGATACAGCGTACGAACCCCCTTCGTGACGACCGCCCTGGTGGTCTTCCTGGGCGGCGTCATGACGATGCTGGACTCGACGGTGGTGAACGTGGCGCTCACCACGCTCGCCCACGACTTCCGCACCACCCCCGCCACCATGCAGCAGGCGGTCACCGGCTACCTGCTGGCCATGTCGATGACCGTCCCGGTGACCGGCTGGGCCGTCGGCCGCTTCGGCTCGCGGCGCGTCTGGCTGGTCTCGCTCGTGCTGTTCGCCGGAGGCTCCGCGCTCTGCGCCGCGGCCTGGTCGGCCGGCAGCCTGGTCGTCTCCCGCGGCGTCCAGGGGGTCGGCGGCGGCCTGCTCATGCCCGTGGGCCAGGCGATGCTGGCGCAGGCGGCGGGCAAGGAGCGGATGGGCCGCGCCATGGCGCTGATCACGGTGCCGTCCATGCTGGCGCCGGTGCTCGGGCCGCCGCTCGGCGGCCTGGTCGTCGAAGGGCTCGGCTGGCGGTGGCTGTTCCTGGTCAACCTGCCGATCAGCGCGGTGGCGCTGATCGCGGCCGCGCTGCTGCTGCCGCGCGAGCCCGACCCGGCCGCCGCGCCGCGGCAGCCGCTCGACGTGCTCGGCCTGGCGCTGCTCTCCCCCGGGCTGGCCGCGCTGATCCACGGCCTGTCGGAGGCGGGCGACGGGGCCTCCTTCGCGCATCCGGCGCTGTGGATCGGGCTCGCGCTGGTCGCGGCGTTCACCGTGCGGGCTCTGCGGGTGCCGGGCGCGCTGGTGGACCTGCGGCTGCTCGGCGACCGTACGTTCGCCGCGGCGGTCGCGGCGCTGGCCTGCTACTCGGCGGCGATGCTCGGCTTCACCGTGCTCGTGCCGCTGCACAGCCAGCTCGCCGGAGGCGGCGGCCCGCTGGAGGCCGGGCTGCTGCTGGCCCCCCTCGGGATCGGGGCGGCGCTCACGCTGCCGATCGCCGGCAAGCTCACCGACAGCCGGGGAGCGCGCGGGGTCGCGGCGACCGGCGTGGCCGCCGTGGTGGCGGGGATGGCGGCGTTCGCGGCGTTCCCCGGGCCGGTGCCGATCCTCGTGGCCGGGCTGGGGCACGGGCTGGTGTCGACGTCGGTGCTCGCGGCGGCGTACGCCACGCTGGAGCGCGCGGCCATCCCTGCGGCGACCACGCTGAGCACGATCGCGCTCCGCCTCGCCTCCTCCTTCGGCGTCGCGGCGCTCGCGGTGCTGCTGCAACTGCTCACCGCGGCGGGCGCGGCCCGGCCCTTCGGCTACGCCTTCGGCTGCGCCGCCGCGCTGGCCGCGCTCTCGCTGGTGCCGATCGGGCTCATAGGATCGAAGGCGTGGAGAAGATCCTCGTCAGCGCCTGCCTGATGGGCCGCAAGGTCCGCTACGACGGCAGCGCCAAGACCAGCTCGGCCGCCGTGCTCGCCGATTGGCGGGCGGAAGGGCGGCTGGTGTCGTTCTGTCCCGAGGTGGCGGGCGGGCTGCCGGTGCCGCGCCCGGCCGCCGAGATCGAGGGGGGCGCGGGCGGCGCGGCGGTGCTGGCGGGCACGGCCAGGGTCCTGACGTCCGGCGGCGACGACGTGACGGCGGAGTTCCTCGCGGGGGCGCGGGCGGCGCTGGAGGCGGCCCGGTCGGCGGGCGCCCGGATGGCGGTGCTCAAGGAGGGCAGCCCGTCGTGCGGCGCGCTGGCGATCCACGACGGCTCCTTCGCGGGCCGCAGGATGCCCGGTCAGGGCGTCACCACGGCGCTGCTGGAGCAGCACGGCATCCGCGTGTTCGGCGAGGACCGCCTCGACGAGGCGGCCGGCTACCTGCGCACCCTGGAGAGGTAGAAGGCCGCGCCGAGGCCGGCGGCGAGCAGGGTGGCGACCGTGCCGTGGTACACCACGAGCAGCGTGCCCGCCTGGGCCCCCGGCGCGAACGCCGTCGCGAGGATGCCGAGCAGCACGCCGCCCAGCGCGGCCGCGTGCGTGTAGATCAGCCCGTCCCACGCCCACGGCCGGGGCTTCAGCGCGCCGTACGCGCCGATCAGCATCGCGGCGCAGCACAGCGTCTCCACGATCACGGCGGGCGGTATCGGGGGCCGGCGCAGCGGCCCGGGGCCGGCCCCGGCGTGCAGCAGCGCCGCCGCCAGGAAGATCAGTGCGTACAGCAGGGAGAGCCGGCCCAGGGCTCTGCGGATCGCGTCCATGGCACCACGCTCCCACCACGGACGCGGCCGGCCATCGTCCCGGAGGAGGCCGCCCGCGTACGCCTCGCGGTGTATCAGCTGCGCGGGAAACTTTCTCCGCCTCCTGGGAGTCCTAGAAATGGGGGCTCGGAAAATTCCATTCCGAAACGGGGAAAGGGACTTGGCGATGCCAGTCGACCTGAACAACGCACTACCCCTGGCCTGGGACTCGGCCACGCTCGACGCGGACACCAAGGCGATGCTCGACAATCTCCAGCCGAACATCCTGCGCGCGCACGTCCGCGAGCACCTGTCCGTCCTGTTCGTCCGGTTCAACGACGCGGCCGAAGGCAGGGCTTTCCTGCGGCACGTGGCCACCACGTGGATGAAGTCGGCGCGCGATCACCTGAAGGAGGTGCGCGACTTCGCGGGCAAGGGGCGGCGCGGCACCCCGTACGTCGGGATCGGCATCAGCAAGGCCGGCTACCGCGACCTCGGCCACTCGGTCGAGCAGGTGCGCGCCTTCGGCGACCAGGCGTTCCGCGACGGCATGAAGCGGCGCGTCGCCGAGGTCGAGGACCCGCCGGTCGAGCAGTGGGACCGCGCCTACCAGCGCGAGATCCACGCCGTCGTGCTCATCGGCGACGACCGGCCCGGCCCGGTGGCGACGCTGCGCGACGAGATCCTCGGCGCGCTGCCGGCCAGCGCCCGGCTGCTCGGCGAGGAGACCGGCAGGGGCATGCGCAACCCGGCCGGCGACGGCATCGAGCACTTCGGCTACGTGGACGGCCGCAGCCAGCCGCTGTTCCTCAAGGACGAGGTGGACCGCGAGCCGCGCAAGCGCTGGGACCCGGCCTTCCCGCTGGCCAACGTGCTGGTGCCGGACCCCTTCGCGCCCGACCCGCGCCGCCACCACGGCAGCTACCTGGTCTTCAGGAAGCTGGAGCAGAACGTACGCGCCTTCAAGGAGATCGAGGAGCGGCTCGCCGACGACCTCGGGCTGAAGGGCGAGGACCGGCACCGGGCGGGCGCGATGCTCGTCGGCCGGTTCAAGGACGGCACGCCGCTGACCGGCAAGGGCAAGGCCGGCGGCGGCCCGGTGGCCAACGACTTCACCTTCGAGGGCGACGACGGCAGCAAGTGCCCCTTCAGCGGCCACATCAGGAAGACCAACCCGCGCTCGTTCGGCCGCGAGGTGCTCATGGCGAGGCGCGGCCAGACGTACGGGCGGCGCGGCGACCAGCCGTGGGACGACGCGCCCCCGGAGACGCGGCCCAGCGGCGGGGTCGGGCTGCTGTTCATGGCGTTCAACAGCAGCCTGGTGGACCAGTTCGAGTTCACCCAGCGGACCTGGGCCGGCAATCCCGACTTCGAGAACCCGGGGACCGGCCACGACCCGGTCATCGGGCAGGGCGAGCGGGCGATCAAGGTGACGTTCCCGAAGGTCTGGGGCAAGCCCGGGCAGTCGCCGCCGCAGGCCCAGGTGGCGCAGACGGTCACGTTGAAGGGCGGGGAGTACTTCTTCGCGCCCTCGCTGGCCTACCTGCGCGGCCTGTGACGCCGTGAGAGCGCCCGGCGTGCATCGAAGGATGTACGCCGGGTTCGCACCGGCGTAGGAGGCGGGGGCGGGCCCCGGCCGTGATGATCCTGTCATGACGATCGGCCTGTTGCTCACCCTCGCCGCCTTCGCGCTGGTCGACAGCACCAGCTTCGGGACGCTGGTCATCCCTCTCTACCTGCTGCTGGCCGGCGAGCGGTCCAAGGTGTCGGGGCAGCTCGTCTACCTGGCGACGATCGCGGCCTTCTACTTCCTGGTCGGGGTCGCGCTCATGCTGGGCCTGTCGGCGGCCGTGGACGGCCTCGGCGAGGCGCTGCACAGCAAGGTCGCCTACGGGGTGCAGCTCGCGCTGGGCGTGGGCCTGTTCGCGCTGAGCTTCCGGTTCGACCCCAAGTACCGCGCCAAGCGGGGCCTGCCCGAGCGCCGCTTCGAGCCGCGCGTCGGCGGGCCCCGGACGATGGTGCTGCTCGGGCTGACGGCCGGGGCGGTCGAGGTGGCCACGATGGTCCCCTACCTGGCGGCGGTCGGCGTCATGACCACCTCCGGCCTGCCGGCCGCGCAGTGGCTGCCGCTGCTGGCCGGGTACGTGCTCGTCATGATCACGCCGCCGCTCGCGCTCATGGGCCTGCGCGCCGTCACCGGGGGCCGGCTGGAGCCGAAGCTGGAGCGGCTGCGGGCCTGGCTGACCAAGCACTCGGCGTCGATGGTGAGCTGGGCGATCGGCATCATCGGCTTCCTGCTCGCCCGCGACGCGGCGGCTCACCTGTTCTTCGCCCCGGAGTGACCGCTCCCGTGCGAGGCGCATCGCATCCGCGCATCTAGGATCGACCTTCGGGGAGGCGATCGAGACGATGTTGCGCACCTTTTTCCGTACCGAAGCGGGCAGCACCAGCGCGCTGCTCATCGCCACCGTGCTCGCCCTGCTCTGGGCCAACTCGCCCTGGGCGGACACCTACGAGGCGTTCTGGCACACGCCGATGGGGCTGTCGTTCGGGACCGCCGAGTTCTCGCTGGACCTGCGCCACTGGGTCAACGACGGGCTGATGACGCTGTTCTTCTTCGTCATCGGCCTGGAGATCTCGTACGAGGTCCGGCTCGGGCAGCTGCGCGACCGGCGGCTGATCGCGGTGCCGGCGGTGGCGGCGTTCGGCGGCATGCTCGTGCCCGCGGGCGTCTACCTGCTGCTCAACGCGGGCGGCCCCGGCGCGGCCGGGTGGGGCGTGCCGATCGCCACCGACACGGCCTTCGTGCTCGGCGTGCTGGCCGTGGTGGGCGCGCGGTGCCCCGATCCGCTGCGGGCGTTCCTGCTGACGCTGGCGATCGTGGACGACGTGCTCGCCATCCTCATCATCGCGCTGTTCTACACGGCCGAGCTGTCGGTGCCCGCCCTGCTCACCGCGGTGCTGCTGCTGGCGGCCATCGTGACGCTGCGCTGGCTGAAGATCTGGCGGGCGCCGGCGTACATCGTGCTGGGGTTCGGGCTGTGGGTGGCCACGCTGGAGAGCGGCATCCACCCCACGCTGGTCGGCATCGCGCTCGGCGTGCTCGTCTTCGTCTACGCCCCCTCCGACCAGAAGCTGCTCCTCGCCGGCGAGGCCGTCCAGGAGTTCACGAACGAGCCGAGCGCCCGCGCCGCCAGGGAGGCCACCCTGCGCGTCCGGCACGCCGTCTCGGTCAACGAGCGGCTGCAACTGCGCCTGCACCCGTGGAGCAGCTACGTGATCGTGCCGGTGTTCGCGCTGGCCAACGCGGGGGTGCGGCTGGACGGCGAGACCCTGCGGGCGGCGCTCACCTCGCCCGTGTCGTGGGGGATCGCGGCGGGCCTGCTGATCGGCAAGTTCGCCGGCATCGCGCTCGGCACGTGGCTGCCGCTCCGGCTCAAGTGGGGCATCCTGCCGGGCAACCTGGTGTGGGGGCAGCTGTTCGGCGGGGCCGCGGTGTCCGGCATCGGGTTCACGGTGGCGCTGTTCATCGTGGACCTGGCCTTCCCCGACCCGGTGATCCGCGCCGAGGCCAAGATCGGCATCCTGGCCGGCTCGCTGCTGGCCGCCGCGCTGGGCTGGGTGATCTTCCGGATGGCCTGGGACCGCGGCGGGGTCTGCGCCCCGCCCGAGGCCGAGCCCGACGAGGAGCTGCCCGAGCTGCTGTCGGTGCCCGTCGGGCCGCGCGACCACGTACGCGGCCGCATCGACGCCCCGATCACGATCGTCGAGTACGGCGACTTCGAATGCCCCTACTGCGGCCGCCTCCACCCCGTGCTGGCGCGGCTGCTCGCGAACAACCCCGACGTGCGCCTGGTCTTCCGGCACTTCCCGCTGCGGACCATCCACCCGCGCGCCGCCTCGGCCGCGATCGTCGCCGAGGCGGCCGGCGACCGGGGCCGCTTCTGGGAGATGCACGACGTGCTCTACGACAACCAGCGTGCACTCACCGACGCCGACCTGGAGCGCTACGCCGACCGGCTCGGCGTCGAGCCGTGGGAGGACGTGCCCCGGCACGCCGCAAGGATCGCCCTCGACGAGGCTTCCGGCCGCGACAGCGGCGCGCGCGGCACCCCCACCCTCTTCCTCAACGGCGTCCGCTACCAGGGGCCGCTCGACGAGGACGCGCTCGGCCGGGCGATAGCCGAGCTACGCCCGTCGCCGCAGCCCTCCTGACAGGTCCCCCCGATTCCCGCAGGATTCCTCCCATGACAGAAACCGGTTCGCTCATGGTCATCAGCCTCGTCGGCGCGCTGCTGAACGGCGCCCTCCTGCTCGTCGGCCTCGTCCTCATGGCGATGCGGCGGCGCGAGCAGGGGCGCGGAGCCGTGCTCGGGATCGCCGGCTGCGCCGTCCTCCTCGTCGGCGCGGGCTTCGCCCTGGCGCAGAGCTTGCTGCAGAGGCAGCTGGTCGATCTGCTGGGCCTGGTCACGGGGCTGTCCGTGTGGGTCGCGATCAGCTCGGTCATCCAGCTCGTCGGTCTCGGCCTGCTGATCGGCGGGGTGGTCGCGAGGCGGACGCCGACCCCGCCCGCTCCTCCGCAGGGGCCGCAGGGGTGGCAGCAGCAGGGCTGGAACCAGCCGGCGCCTCAGCCGTACCCGCAGCAGCCGCAGGGCCAGCAGCCCTTCCCCCAGCAACCGCAAGGGCAGCCCTACCCGCAACAGCCGCAGGGACAGGCTTACCCGCAGCAACCGCAAGGACAGCCCTACCCCCAACAACCGCAGGGGCAGCCCTACCCGCAGCAGCCTCCGCAGCCCGGCGGCCAGCAGCCGCCCTTCGGCCAGGGCCCCTACGGCTGACACCGCCGGCCCCGTCACTCGCCCCGCAGATACCGCTCCCAGGTGAGCTCGCCGGTCGGCCGGGCATCGGTGACGAGATGACCGGCGCGTAAGCCCCTGCCGAGCGCGCCCGGGACCCGCATCCGCAGCACCGGCCGGCGAACCCCGCGCGCCCGCAGCCAGCTCTCGGCGGCCTCGGCCATGGTCAGCACCTCGGGCCCGCCGAACTCCTCGATCCCCCGCCGCGGCCCGGCCTCGATCACGTCCGTCAGCCGCCGGGCCACGTCCCTGACGTCCACCGGCTGCGCCGGGATCCCGGGATCGGCCACCAGCGCCCCGAGCCGGGCCATGCCGCGCAGCGCCTGCTCCACGAACTCGTGGAACTGCGTGGCCCGCAGCACCGTCCACGGCACCCCGCCGTCACGTACCAGCCGCTCGGCCTGCACCTTGACCCGGAAGTAGCCCCACGGCACCCGGTCGGCGCCGACGATCGACAGGTAGACCAGGTGCCGTACGCCGGCCGCCCGCGCCGCCGCGAGCAGCGCCCCCGTTCCGTCCAGCTCCACCCGCCGGGTGTAACGCCCCCGGTACGGCGCCGAGGCCAGGTGCACGACCACGTCGGCCCCCTCCACCGCCTCCTTCAGGCCGCGCCCGGTGGTCAGGTCCACGCCGAACCACCGCACGCCGCCCTCCTCCGGGGTACGCGCGGACCGGCTGGTCGCCCGCGTCTCGTACCCCTCCTTCAGGATCTCCAGCGTCGCGCGGCCGAGCCGGCCGCTGCCCCCCGTCACCAGTACACGTGTCATGCGATCTGGACGGGGCAGCAAGCGAAAGTGTGACAATGTCGGCGGAAAGCCCGACACTCCCCACCCAGCGCGTTCGAGGGGCCCATGACTGCGCACCAGCCCGGCCGTCAGGAGCCGGACCCCGACCAGACCATCCGGCACCGCCTCCCCCACCCCGAGTCGCCCCCGCCCAGCCGGGAGCCCCAGGACCCGCCCGCCACGCGGCGGCTGGACTACACCCCGGACATGCTGCCCGACGTCCAGCTCTACGAGGCCAAGCCGCCGCGTACCGGCTGGTGGTGGATGGTCGTGGTGGGCGGGCTGGTACTGCTGCTCGGCGCGCTGGCGGTGGCCGGGATCCTGTGGGTGCGCAGCACGCAGTCCTCGGCGGCCGGGCCTGTCCCGGGCGCGGCGGTCACGTCCGCGTCAGCTCCATGACCCAGTTCGTCTCCCAGTCGTCGGTGCCCGCCTCGGCGAACGCCTGCTCCCAGCGGGCGGTGTCGGGGCCGAGCCGCGTCCAGACGAACCGGGCGCGGACCGTACGGCCGTCCACGGTCTCGTCTCCGTAGAAGAGGCCCCGGTCACCGTCGAACGCGCCCACCATGGGCCGGGTGTCGAGCTCGCCACGGGCGCTGCTGGCCCAGTAGATGGACCACTGGCGGGTGCCGGGGTGGTGGACGCGTACGGTCAGGCCGCTCCAGCTCTTGGTGGGGAAGGTGACCTCGTCGAAGCTGGCGGCGCCGCCGAAGTGCCGGGTGGCGACCGAGTGGCCGGGGAACTCGTCCCATTCGTCGCTGCCGGACAGGGGCTTGACGAGCCGGCGGTTGGCGACGTTCCAGTGGCCGGCGAGGAAGTCGAAATCGTTCATGCGGGGACCGTACGCCGGGGTCGCTGACAGGTAATGTCAGCGATTATGCGTGCCTCCCGCCTGGTGTCCATCCTGCTGCTCCTGCAGACCCGGGGCCGGCTGACCGCGCGCGAGCTGGCCGAACGGCTGGAGGTCTCGGTCCGTACGATCTACCGCGACGTCGAGTCCCTGCACGCCGCCGGCATCCCCCTGTACGGCGACGCCGGCCCGAACGGCGGCTACCAGCTGCTCGACGGCTACCGCACCCGGCTCACCGGGCTGACCACGGACGAGGCCGAGTCGCTGTTCCTCGCCGGGCTGCCCGGTCCCGCGGCGGAGCTGGGTCTCGGCGCGGTGGTGACGGCGGCCCAGCTCAAGCTCATGGCCGCGCTGCCGGTCGAGCTGCGCGACCGGGCCGGGCGGCTCCAGGAGCGCTTCCACCTGGACGCGCCCACGTGGTACCGCGAGCGGGAGCCGATCTCCCACCTGCCGGCCGTGGCCGACGCCGTGTGGAACGAGCGGCGGATCCAGGTCGTCTACCGGCGGTGGAAGGAGCCGCAGGAGGTGGAGCGGCTGCTGGACCCGTACGGGCTGGTGGTCAAGGCGGGCCGGTGGTACCTGGTCGCCGGGACGGACGGGGACGTGCGGACCTACCGCGTCTCGCAGATCCTCGGCCTGCGCACGCTGGAGGAGGGCTTCACCCGGCCGCGGGGGTTCGACCTGGCGGCGTACTGGGCGGCCTATCTGGAGGCGTTCGAGGCGCGGCTGCGGCGAGGCGAGGCGGTGGTGCGGCTGTCGCCGCGCGGGCTGGAGCGGCTGCCCGACCTCATGACGCCGGGCATGGCGGAGGCGGCCCGGCGCACCGCCGGGGCGCCGGACACGGAGGGCTGGACGCGGGTCACGGTGCCGATCGAGTCGGTCGAGCACGCGCTGGCCGAGTTCCTGCGCCTGGGGATGGACGCCGAGGTGCTGGCTCCGGCCGAGCTGCGGGAGCGGATCGCCGCGACCGCCACGGCCCTGGCCGAGCGTTACGCGTCCAGGGAAACTTTCACGCCCGAGCCCGCCTAGTTCCCGCTGCTTTCGCAGCTCAGAAGGACCGGCCCGTCCCCGATGGACCTGGCCTGTTGCGAGGATGAAAGTTTCTCAACACACTCGCAATGTTTCAGGCCATCGAGAGGAGCCCGGATGAAACTGACAGCTCGGCTGGCCGGCGCCGCGGTCGCCGCGATGGCACTCGTCGTCGCGATGCTGATCACGGCGCCCCCGGCCGCCTCGGCCCAGCTCACCGAGGTGACCGGCTTCGGCACGAACCCCACCAACCTGCGCATGCACCTCTACGTGCCCGACGGCGTCGGCACCCGCCCGGCGCTGCTCGTGGCCGTCCACTACTGCACGGGCTCCGGCCCGGCCTTCTACTCGGGCACCGAGTTCGCCTCGCTGGCCGACCAGTACAAGTTCATCGTCGTCTACCCGTCGGCGACGCGCAGCGGGTCCTGCTTCGACGTCTCCTCGCCGCAGGCGCTGCGGCACGACGGCGGCAGCGACCCGGTCGGCATCGTCTCCATGGTCAGGTACGTGCAGCAGCGCTACAACGCCGATCCGGCGCGCACGTACGTCACCGGCGCCTCCTCCGGCGGCATGATGACGAACGTGCTGCTGGGCGCGTACCCGGACGTGTTCAAGGCGGGCGCGGCGTTCATGGGCGTGCCGTTCGGCTGCTTCGCCACCACCGACGGGTCGAGCTGGAACAGCACCTGCGCCAATGGACAGCTCATCAAGACCCCGCAGGAGTGGGGCGACCTGGTGCGCGCCGCCTACCCCGGCTACACCGGCCCGCGCCCCCGCATGCAGGTGTGGCACGGCACCGAGGACAGCACCCTGCGCTACCCGAACTTCGGCGAGGAGATCAAGCAGTGGACCAACGTCCACGGCCTGAGCCAGACCCCGTCCATGACCGACCAGCCCCGCTCCGGCTGGACCAGGACCCGCTACGGCGGCACCGGCACCACCGTCGCGGTCGAGGGCATCAGCCTCCAGGGCGTCGGGCACAGCCTGCCGCAGGGCGGGATGGCCGCCATGGTGCTGGCCTTCTTCGGCCTGGACACCCCCGGCCCGTCCCAGACACCGACCTCGACCCCGACCTCGACCCCGACGGTCACCCCGACCGTCAGCCCCGGCGCCTGCAAGGTCACGTACAGCATGAACACCTGGAACAACGGCTTCACCACCGCCGTGACGATCACCAACACCGGGACCACGCAGCTCTCGTCCTGGTCGCTGGCCTTCACGCTGCCCGCCGGGCAGGCGATCACGGGCGCGTGGAACGCCACCGTCTCCCCCGCCTCGGGAGCGGTGACGGCCAGGAACGTGAGCTACAACGGCACCCTGGCGCCCGGCGCGTCCACCCAGTTCGGCTTCCAGGCCACCCACAACGGCAACACCGCGGCCCCCTCGTCCTTCGCACTGAACGGCGCCGCCTGCACCACCTGACCCCGGACACGGAAACGGCGGCGTCCCGGAGGACGCCGCCGTCGTGGTGCTGGTGGAGCTATGGGGATTCGAACCCCAGACCTCCTCCATGCCATGGAGGCGCGCTACCAACTGCGCTATAGCCCCTGGTCACCGCCACGAGTCCGGCCCGTTGCGGCGCTCCGAGAGCATATAGCCATCCGCCCCGATTCGCCTAATCGCCCGTCAGGTCACGGCCAGGTGGCCGCCCCGGTGCCGCGGGGTCTCCGCCTCGTCCAGCAGGACGATGGCGAAGTCCGCGTACGAGACGCGCAGCGCCATGTCCCCGTGCTCGCGGATCTCGTACCGGCCGCTCCGCTCCCCTTCGTGGTCGAAGTCGCCGGCCGGGCTGACGTACACCCAGTCCAGCCCGCCGCCTTCGGCACGGAGCACCTCAAGGCCGGCGGCGTGCGCCAGGCAGAAGGGCCGGAACTCGGCGGGGAAGCCGGGCGCGTCCAGCAGCCGGACCCCGTCGGGCCCGGGCAGCAGCGTGGCGATCCCGATCGCGACGAGCCTGTCCACCCCGGCCTGCCGCAGACCCTTGACGAGGGCGTGCGCCGCGTCGCTGAAGAAGGTGTCCGAGTCCAGCGCCGCCGCCGCGTTGATCGCGGCGTCGTGCCCGGCCGCGAGGGCGGCGACGTCCGCCGCGTCGGTGACGTCCCCCGCGGCGACCCGTACGCCGTCGTCCACCGGGCCGGCGTACCGTGACGGGTCGCGCACCACCGCCGTCACCTCGTGCCCGCGCCGGCGCGCCTCGGCGACGGCCTGCCGGCCGGCTCGGCCGCCGGCCCCGAAAATCACGTACTTGCCCATCGTCGGAATACCTCCCGTTGCGTCGATGCTTCGGAAAGGTAGCCGCGAGGGCGGTTACCTCCTGGATACCGAGACCCACGGGAGAGACACCATGACGCACCGGCAGCCACTGCCCGCCGACCTGTTCGACGAGCTGTGTCCGTCCACGCTGGTGCCGTTCCGCTTCGGCGACAAGTGGGCGCCGTTGATCATCCGCTGTCTGGAGGACGGTCCGCGCCGGTTCTCGGAGCTCCGCGTGCCGCTGCACCGCGTCACCCCGAAGGTGCTCACGCAGTCGCTACGCGGGCTGGAGCGCAGCGGCCTCGTCTCGCGCACCGTCCACGACGCCCCGAGGCCCAAGGTCGAGTACGCCCTGACGCCGCTCGGCCGCAGCATGCTGGAACCGCTGGAGGCGGCATACGCGTGGGTGGCCGAGCACTGGGACGAGCTTCTCGACGCGCAGGAGCGGTACGCCGCGTCCTGAGCGTCCTGACCGAGCGAGCCGCGCGGCCCCCGAGCCGCACGGCCGTTCTCTCAGACCTCGGCGTCCGGTTTGTCGTCGCTGCTGATGGGCTCGGGCAGGGTGCCGGCGTTGTGCTCCAGCAGCCGCCAGCCCTTGCGCCCTTCCTGGAGCACCGACCACGAGCAGTTGCCGAGCCCGCCGAGCGCCGGCCACAGCTCCTCGGGCAGCCCGAGCAGGTCGCAGATGCCGAGCCGCAGCGCCGCGCCGTGCGAGGCCACGACCAGCAGGCCGTCGTCGTCCAGCTTGGCCGCCCAGCGGCGCATGGCCGACCCCACCCGCTCGGCGACGTCCTGGACCGTCTCGCCGTCGGGAGCCTCCCAGTCGGCGTACTCCTTGGGCCAGCGCGCGGCGATCTCCTCCCGCGTCAGCCCTTCCCACTGGCCGCCTCCGCGCTCGCGGAAGTCCTTGTCGACGTGCACGTCGAGCCGGGCCAGGCGGCCCAGCGCGAGCGCGGTGTCGTTGGCCCGCTGCAGGTCGGAGGAGACGATGAGGGTGGGCCGGAGCGAGGCCAGCAGCGAGGCGGCCCTGGCGGCCTGCGCGATGCCGGTCTCGTCGAGCGGGATGTCGGAGTGGCCCTGGAACCGTCGTTCGACGTTCCACAACGTCTGCCCGTGGCGCAGACATACGATGCGCCTGCTCATGCGGTGTCCCCGCCGGGACGTCCGGCTCGTCCGCTCACGCGCGCGCCCGCTGCAGGTTGGCCTGCATGACGCTCTCCGGCAGCGCGATGGCCGGACAGTCCTTCCACAGGCGCTCCAGGGCGTAGAACGTACGGTCCTCCTCGTGCTGGACGTGCACGACGATGTCGATGTAGTCGAGCAGCACCCAGCGGCCCTCACGCTCGCCCTCGCGGCGGACGGGCTTGGCGTCGGCCTCGGTGCGCAGCCGCTCCTCGATCTCGTCGACGATGGCACGGACCTGGCGGTCGTTGGTGGCGGAGCAGAGCAGGAACGCGTCGGTGATGACGAGCTGCTCGCTCACGTCGTAGGCGAGGATGTCATCGGCCAGCTTGTCGGCCGCGGCCTCCGCGGCGATGCGGACGAGCTGGACGGCTCTGTCAGATGCGGTCACGATGCGGGTCTGTCCTCCTGTGTCGGCAGCATGCCTATATGTTGAGGGTACCCGTCCGGGCCGAAACCCCTCACGTACGGCATGGATACCTTCACCCGTGGGCGTGATACAGCCCCCGTTTGTTGATGTACTGCACGATCCCGTCGGGAACCAGATACCAGATCGGCTCCCCCTTGGCCACCCGCTGCCGGCACTCCGACGACGAGATGGCCAGCGCGGGGATCTCCAGCAGCGTCACCCGCCCCTCGGGCAGGCCGGGGTCGTGCAGGGTGTGGCCGGGCCTGGTGCAGCCGACGAAGTGCGCCAGCTCGAACAGCTCGTCGGCCTGCTGCCAGCCGAGGATCGCGCCGAGCGCGTCGGCGCCGGTGATGAAGTACAGCTCGACGTCCGGACCGTAAAGGTTGGCGATGTCGCGCAGAGTGTCGATCGTGAACGTCGGCCCGGGGCGGTCCACGTCCACGCGGCTGACGGAGAAGCGGGGGTTCGAGGCGGTGGCGATGACCGTCATGAGGTAGCGGTCCTCGGCGGCGGACACCTCGCGCTCGGACTTCTGGTACGGCCGTCCGGTCGGGACGAAGACGACCTCGTCCAGCTCGAAATGGTGGGCGACCTCGCTGGCCGCGACGAGGTGGCCGTGGTGGATGGGATCGAACGTCCCGCCCATCACTCCCACTCGCCGCATCCCATGCCCACCAGACGCGTTCTTCATGGAACGGACCTTACGCGGGCGCACCACCACAACTCGATGGCACCCCCCTTCGTGATGTCCGCGCATGACCCCCGTTACGGACGTAGCATGCCGGGCATGACGACCACCCCGGACCGCAATCGAGTCCAACTGCCCGGCATCTCGTCCCGTGCCTACGAACACCCCGCAGACCGGTCCGCCCTGGTCGCTCTGCGTAAGTTGAGTGGGTTCGACACGGTTCTCAAGCAGATGTCCGGTCTCATCAGCGAGCGCCGCCTGCGCCTGATGTACCTCGCCTCGGCCGTCCGCGTCAGCGAGACGCAGTTCCGCTCGCTCTACGACATGGGCCGCGACGCCGCCTACACCCTCGACCTGCACCGCATCCCGGAGATCTACGTCCAGCAGGACCCGCAGGTCCAGGCCAAGGCCATCGGCTTCGACGACCCGTTCATCGTCGTGACCACCGGCCTGCTCAACCTCATGAACGAGGAGGAGCAGCGCTTCGTCATCGGCCACGAGACCGCCCACATCCTCTCGGGGCACGCGGTCTACCGGACGATGCTCGACATCCTCACCCGCCTCGCCACCCGCGTCGCCTGGATCCCGCTCGGCTACATCGGCCTGCGGGCCATCGTCGCGGGCCTGGAGGAGTGGTACCGCAAGTCGGAGCTGTCCTCCGACCGCGGCGGCCTGCTCGTCGGCCAGGACCCCGACGCGGGCAAGCGGGCGCTGATGAAGCTCGCCGGCGGCGCCTACACCCACGAGATGAACATCGAGGCGTTCCTGGAGCAGTACAACGAGTACGACACCGCGGGCGACCTGCGCGACGGCTTCCTCAAGGTGCTCAACCTGCTCGGCACCACCCACCCGTTCGCCGTGGTGCGCGTGGCCGAGCTGGACAAGTGGCAGCGCAGCGGCGAGTACGACCGCATCCTCGGCGGCGACTACCCGCGCCGCGAGGACGACGCCAGCGCACGGGTGACCGACGAGGTCAAGGCGGCGGCCGAGTCCTACCGCGCGTCCTGGCAGCAGTCGCAGGACCCGTTCATCGGCGTGCTGCGCGACGTCGCCGAGGGCGCGGTCAACGCGGGCGAGCGCATCTTCAACCGCTTCTCCCGCCGCGACGGCGGCCAGGGCTGACCGGCGCCATCGCCATGCGCGGCCGGTCAGCGTGAGCGGCCGCGCCCTGCGGCGGTGACGCCGCGGGAGTCCTGGAGCGGGAGTCCTGGAGCAGGAGTCCTCAGAGCAGGAGGGCGATGGCGCGCACGGCGGCCGCGCACAGGGCGACGAACCCGCCCAGCACCGCCAGCGCCCGCAGTCCCTCCCTGCGCAGGTCCGGCAGCCGGCCGCCGATCCGCTCGATCTCGCGACCGGTGATGCCGCCGCACAGCATCCCGAACACCACGGCCGCCACCGTCACGGGCGCCGGCTGCTGCCACCAGTCGGTGTCGATCTGGCCGCCGCCGGTCACCCAGAGCGCCCCGCCCGACGCCACCGCGACGGGCACACCGGGCCACACCAGCGCGGTCGCCGCCGCGCCGGCCAGCGCCAGCGGGAACAGCAGCACGCGCAGCGTCACCCGGACCCGCCGGGAGCCCCGGTTCCTGACCATCCAGTGGTTCATCCAGAGCGTCCTGGTCAGCACCACGAACACGGCGGTGATCGCGATCGAGGCGATCGGCCAGATCACCGACGTCACCACGCACGGCACCGCCAGCACCGCGAGCAGCAGCAGCGCGCCGTTGCCCGCGGGCAGCGTGGTGGGCGCGTCGCTCTTCCGCCTGACCTGCGGCCGGGCCGCCGCCGCGCGGGTCCGTACGGCGGCGGCCGCACGGGCGCGCGGGGTGGTCAGCTTCGGCCGCGGGCCGGTGTTCTTGCCGTCGCCGCTGCCCCGGACGCGCGGCGCGGGCACCTTCCCGTCCGCCCCGCTCCGGGCCCGCGCCGCGGCCCCGTCCATCCTGCTCCGCGCCACGACCCCGTCAGCCGGCGTACGCCCCCGCCCCGCACCCCCGTCACCAGCCGTACGCCCTCGCGCCGCAGCCCCATCCGCGGCGGCCCGCCCACGAGCAGCGGCCCCATCAGCCGCCGTCCGGCCGCGCGCAGCAGTCCCATCCGCGGGCGGGCGCCCCCGCGCGGCAGCACCGTCAACAGGCGTGCGCCCACGAGCCCCGGCCCCATCAGCAGGTGTCCGCCCACGCGCGGCAGCCCCATCCGCAGGCGGGCGCCCCCGCGCAGCAGCACCGTCCGCAGGAGTTCGACCACGAGCCCCACCACCGTCGGCAGGCGTGCGCCCGCGCGCGGCAGCCCCAGCCCCGTCCACAGGCGTGCGGCCTCGCGGTTGGGTGGTCTTCCCCTCCGCCGCGGCGGCCCGCCGCGCCGCCTCGCCACCGGTGCGCCGAGGCGGCGGCACCTTCCCGTCGGCGCCCGTCGGATTGGGCCGCCCACGCGCCGCCTTGGCCTCGCCCCGCGCGCCCTCGTCCGTGCCCCGCCCCCGCGACGGCGGCGCCTCCTCGGCCGCCTCCCCACCCGCGTCCGTCTCGGTCGCGCTGGTGACCCTGACCAGCCGCGACAGCCGGTCGGCCAGCAACGCCGCCGTCGGCCGCTTGCCCGGCTCCCGGTTGAGCGCCGCGCGCACCAGCGGCAGCAGCTCGACCGGCACACCCTTGAGGTCGGCCTGCCCGTTGAGCACGGCGTACATCTGCGCCTCGGCCGTCCCCCGCCCGAAAGTGGGCCGCCCGGTCGCCGCGAACGCCACCGTCGCCGCCCAGGCGTGCACGTCGGCCGGCGAGTCGACGTGCTCGTCGGCGAAGATCTCCGGCGCGGTGTAGCCGGGCGTGCCGAGGAACGTGCCGGTCATGGTCAGCCGGGTCGCGTCCAGGACCTGGGCGATGCCGAAGTCGATGAGCACCGGCCCCCGCGCGGACATGATGATGTTGCCCGGCTTCAGGTCGCGGTGCACGACCCCGGCCGCGTGGATGATCGCCAGCGCCGCCGCGATGCCCTGCGCCATCTCGACCAGCTCGGCGACGTCGAGCGGCCCGTCCTGGCGTACCTTCTCCAGCAGCGTGGCGCCCTCGATGTGCTCCATCACCAGGTAGGGACGCGCGCAGTTGAGGTCGGCGTCCAGCACCTTGGCGACGTAAGGGCTCTCGACCCTGCGCAGCGCGCGGACCTCGCGCTCCAGCCTGACCCGGGAGGTCTCGTCCTCGGCCAGGTCGTGCAGGACCTTCAGCGCGATGCGCTCGCCCCGGCGGGTGGTCGCGAGGTAGACCTCGCCCATGCCGCCCCGGCCGAGCCGCTCGACCAAGGTGTACGGCCCGACCTTGCCGAGCTTGCTCACCGTCCCTCCCCGCCCGGCGCGCCCATAAGGGACACAACCCTAGCGTTGGGACGGGAGTCAACGCTTGCGGCGCGCCGGAGGTCGTCCAGGTTTATCGGCGTGAGTGGTCGGAGAGCATGCTGTCGAGTCGCGCGGTGGGCTCCTCCGACAGCCGCCTGCGGCCCTTGCGGCGCCAGCGTACGTGGCCGTGGCTCTCCAGCAGGAGCATCAGGCGATCGGCGCCGAACAGCACCGCGGCGACGAAGACGAGGGCGACGATGATCTCCATGTCTCCCAGTCAAGCCGCGGTGCGCGGCCACGGTCAGGCCGACACGCCGGTCAACCGGCCACCACCGTGCCTTCTGAGGTGCGCAAATGCCCTTCGCCGGTGTATACCCACTTCGTGGAGGTGAGCTCCGGCAGCCCCATCGGGCCGCGCGCGTGCAGCTTCTGCGTCGAGATGCCGATCTCCGCCCCGAACCCGAACTCGCCCCCGTCGGTGAACCGCGTGGAGGCGTTGACCGCCACCGCCGCCGAGTCGACGAGCGCCACGAACCGCCGGGCGGCCCGCTGCGAGCGGGTCACGATGGCGTCGGTGTGGCCCGAGCCGTGGCGCCTGATGTGCTCCACCGCCTCCTCCAGCGAGCCGACGACGGCCGCGGCGATGTCGAGCGAGAGGTATTCGGCGGCGAAGTCGTCGTCGGTGGCGGGCACCACGTCAGCGCCGTGGGCGGCGATCCGCTCGTCGCCGTGCACGGTCACGCCCGCCTCGGCCAGCGCCTCCAGCGCCTTCGGCACGAACGCATCCGCGATGTCCTGGTGCACGAGGAACGTCTCGGCCGCGTTGCACACCGAGGGCCGCTGCGCCTTGGCGTTGACCAGGATCTTCACGGCGAGGTCGACGTCGGCCTCGGCATCGACGTAGACGTGGCAGTTGCCGACGCCGGTCTCGATGACCGGCACGGTGGACTCCTCGACCACGGAGTTGATCAGGGACGCGCCGCCGCGCGGGATCAGCACGTCGACCAGGCCGCGGGCGCGCATGAGCTCCTTGACCGAGTCGCGGGTGCGGCCCGGCACGAGCTGGATCGCGCCGACGGGCACCTCGGTGCCCTCCAGCGCGCCCTGCATGACCGCGACCAGCGCGGTGTTGGAGGAGTAGGCGCTGGAGGAGCCACGCAGCAGCACGGCGTTGCCGCTCTTGAGACAGAGCGCGGCGGCGTCCACGGTGACGTTGGGACGGCCTTCGTAGATGATGCCGATGACGCCCAGCGGCACCCGGAGCTGGCGCAGCTCCAGGCCGTTGGGCAGCGTGGAGCCGCGGACCACCTCGCCGACCGGGTCGGGCAGGTCGGCGACCTCGCGCACGGCGTCGGCGATCTTGGCGATGCGGCCCTCGTCCAGCCGCAGCCGGTCGATCATGGCCTCGGACGTGCCCTCGGCCCTGGCCCGCTCGACGTCCTCGGCGTTGGCCGCGACGATCTCGGCGGCATGGGCGACCAGGGCGTCGGCGATCGCGCGCAACGCCCGGTCCTTGGGCGCCCGCGGCAGCGGGGCCAGCTCGGCGGCGGCCTCTCGTGCCGCGCGGGCGACCTTCAGGAACTCTTCGGACATCACGTGCTCCTCGTTCGGCTGCTAAGCGTGGGTCTCCAGTATGACGATGTCGTCGCGGTGGATCAGCTCGCGTTCATATTCCGGACCCAGCGTGTAGGCCAGCTCGCGGGTGGAACGCCCGAGCAGGCCGGGGATCTCGGCGGCGTCGAAGTTGACCAGCCCGCGGGCCACCACGTCACCCTCCGGCCCGCACAGGTCCACCGGGTCACCCGCCGAGAACTCGCCCTCCACCGACGTCACCCCGGCCGGCAGCAGCGACTTGCGCCGCCCGACGACGGCCTCCACGGCGCCCGGGTCGAGGCTCAGCCGGCCGCGCCCGGTGGTGGCGTGCGCGAGCCACAGCAGGCGCGTGCCGGGATGACGACCGCCGGGGTGGAAGTAGGTGCCGACGTCGGCGCCGCTCAGCGCCTGGGCCGCGTGAGCGGCCGCGGTGAGCACCACGGGCACGCCGGCCCCGGTCGCGATCCTGGCGGCCTGCACCTTGGTCACCATGCCGCCGGTGCCGACGGCCGCGCCGTTCCTGCCCAGCTCGACGCCCGCCAGGTCCTCAGGCCCGCGGATCTCGGCCAACCGGCGCGCGCCGCTGCGGCTCGGCGGGCCGTCGTAGAGCGCGTCCACGTCCGACAGCAGCACCAGCGCGTCGGCGCGGATCAGATGGGACACGAGCGCGGCCAGCCGGTCGTTGTCGCCGAACCGGATCTCGTCGGTGGCCACCGTGTCGTTCTCGTTGACGATCGGCACGATGCCCAGCTCCAGCAGCCGGTGAAGGGTCCGCTGGGCGTTGACGTGGTGGGCGCGGCGCATCATGTCGTCGGCGGTGAGCAGCACCTGGCCGACGCGCAGCCCGTACCGGGCGAAGGAGGAGGTGTAGCGGGCCACCAGCACGCCCTGGCCGACGGAGGCGGCGGCCTGCTGGGTGGCGAGGTCACGCGGTCGCGCGCTCAGCCCGAGCGGGCCGAGACCCGCCGCGATCGCCCCGGAGGAGACCAGGACGATCTGCGTCCCGGCCAGGCGCCGCGCCGCCAGCACGTCCACCAGGGCATCGACACGATCGACGTCGATCGTGCCCTGGGGGGTGGTGAGCGAGGAGGAGCCGACCTTGACCACGACCTTCGACGCCGCGCTGATCTGTTCCCGCACGCCTTGAAGCCTATCCAAGCCCCGGCCCACCCAACGCCCGCCCGCCCCCGCCCTCATGGGCTCAGGCCCTGCCCCCGCCCCCGCCCTCATGGGCTCAGGCCCTGCCCCCGCCCCCGCCCTCATGGGCTCAAGCCCTGACGCCGTCCCCGGCCTCATGGGCTCAAGCCCTGACCCCGTCGCGTACCGGGCCTCAGCCCAGCCGGTTGTCGGTGCCGCGCGGCCCCTGCCGCGTGGACTCCGCGCTCAGCGTCGGCTGCCAGTCGAACACGTAGCCACCCTCCATGGGCCCGATGACCACCTCGGCACCCGCCGTGGCCCCGGCCTTGGCCAGCTCCTCCTCGACCCCCAGCCGCTCCAGACGGTCGGCGAGGTAGCCGACGGCCTCGTCGTTGGTGAAGTCGGTCTGCCGGATCCACCGCTCCGGCTTCTCGCCGGTGACCTGGTACAGGTTCTCGTTGACCCGCCGGACCTTGAACCCGGCGTCCCCGAGCTGCTTGGGCCGGATGACCAGCCGGGTGGGCTCCTCCACCGGCTTGCTGGCCCGCGCCGCCGCGACCCACTCCCCCATCGCGTACGTCAGCTCGCGCAGCCCGTCATGCGTGGCCGCCGACACCGTGAACACCCGCAGCCCGCGCTCCTCGAACTCCGGCGTCACCAGCTCGGCCAACTCCCGCGCGTCCGGCACGTCCGCCTTGTTGAGCACGACGATGCGCGGCCGGTCCTCCAGCTTCCCGTACGCGGCGAGCTCGGCCTCGATCACCTCGTAGTCGCTGACCGGGTCGCGTCCCGGCTCCATCGTGGCGCAGTCGATGACGTGCGCGAGCATGTCGCACCGCTCGACGTGCCGCAGGAACTCGTGCCCGAGCCCCTTCCCCTGCGAGGCGCCCGGGATCAGCCCCGGCACGTCGGCCACGGTGAACACGGTCTCGCCCGCCGTCACCACGCCCAGGTTCGGCACGAGCGTCGTGAACGGATAGTCGGCGATCTTCGGCTTGGCCGCGCTCAGCGCCGCGATCAGCGACGACTTGCCCGCGCTCGGGAAGCCGACCAGCGCCACGTCCGCGACGCTCTTCAGCTCCAGCATCACGTCGAGCCCGTCGCCCGGCTCGCCGAGCAGCGCGAACCCCGGCGCCTTGCGCCTGGCCGTGGCCAGCGCGGCGTTGCCGAGGCCCCCGTGGCCGCCCTGCGCGATGACGTACCGGGTGCCGGCGCCGATCAGGTCCACCAGCACCTCGCCGGTGCGGGCGTCCTTGACCACCGTGCCGTTGGGCACCGGCAGGACCACGTCCTCGCCGTTGGCGCCGTCGCGGTTGGAGCCCTGCCCCTGCTTGCCGTTCTCGGCCTTGCGGTGCGGGCGGCGGTGGTAGTCGAGCAGGGTCGCGGTGTTGGGGTCCACCTCGAGGATGACGTCGCCGCCGCGCCCGCCGTTGCCACCGTCAGGACCGCCGAGGGGCTTGAACTTCTCCCGGTGGATGGAGGCGCACCCGTTTCCCCCGTCACCGGCCTTGACGTGCAGGACCACCTGGTCCACGAAGTCCGGCATGCAGCAGCACTCCTCCATCGCCCCCGCCCAGGGGGCCTCTCAACTCGTCGAACGGGACCCTACCCAGGCCCCGGAAACGCGAAAGGGGTGGATCGCCCGCGCGATCCACCCCTTTGACGCGATGGTGCAACGACCCCCGTGACGGGAGCGGAGAACTACTCCGCGACGGGGACGATGCTCACGGCCCGACGGCCGCGCTTGACGCCGAACTGCACGTGACCCGCGGCCAGCGCGAACAGCGTGTCGTCGCCACCACGGCCGACGTTGTCGCCGGGGTGGAAGTGGGTGCCACGCTGACGGACGATGATCTCGCCCGCGTTGACCAGCTGGCCGCCGAAGCGCTTGACGCCCAGGCGCTGAGCATTGGAGTCACGGCCGTTCCGGGTGGACGACGCGCCCTTCTTGTGTGCCATCTCTCAAACTCCCGATCAGGCCTGGTCGATACCGGTGATCTTCACCTGGGTGTACCGCTGACGGTGACCCTGGCGCTTCTTGTAACCGGTCTTGTTCTTGTACTTGAGAATCCGGATCTTCGGGCCCTTGGTCTCACCGAGGATCTCGGCGCTGACCATGAACTTGCCCACCTCGGTGGTCACGTCGCCATCGTCGACGACGAGCACCGTCGGCAGCGAAACCGAAGAGCCGACCTCGCCGGCGACCTTGTCCACCTCGAGGACGTCACCGACGGAGACCTTCTGCTGCCTGCCGCCGCAACGAACGATCGCGTACACCGCGGAACCCTTCTACTGACTCGCTGTTGCCACAGCCGTCCCCTGAGGGAACGACCGCCGAATGCTGCGCCTGCCATTCGGTCCTGTCTCGAACCGACGAACCGAGTAGGCGCGCCAACAGGGCGCGTCACCTGACGCACCGGTTCACCAGGGTACCGGATTAACGGCCCCCTAGGCGAACCGGACGGATCGTCGGATGTCCGCCAAAGGCTAGTCGGCGGACTTCGCTCGGCGGGAGCGTCGCCGCCCTCTGCCGGAAGTCTGGCCCGCTTGGTCGTCCTCAGCCGGGACATCATCAAGCGCACCGGTCACGGTATCACGGCCGGAGGTGTCCTTGGCCGCGGAAACCTTGTCCGAGACCGCCTTCTCGACGGCCATCTTGCCCTGCGTGCCGCGCGGCTCCGGCTTGCTCTCGACCGGCTCGGTCGAGACGATCAGCCCGCGCCCGTTGCAGCACTCGCACGGCGTCGAGAACGCCTCCAGCAGCCCCTGGCCGACCCGCTTACGCGTCATCTGCACCAGGCCCAGCGAGGTCACCTCGGCCACCTGGTGCTTCGTACGGTCGCGCGCCAGGCACTCCAGCAGCCGCCGCAGCACCAGGTCGCGGTTGGACTCCAGCACCATGTCGATGAAGTCGATCACGATGATGCCGCCGATGTCGCGCAGCCGGAGCTGGCGCACGATCTCCTCGGCCGCCTCCAGGTTGTTCCTGGTGACCGTCTCCTCCAGGTTGCCGCCCTGGCCGGTGAACTTGCCGGTGTTGACGTCCACGACCGTCATCGCCTCGGTGCGGTCGATGACCAGCGAACCGCCGCTCGGCAGCCACACCTTGCGCTCCAGCGCCTTGCCGAGCTGCTCGTCGATGCGGTAGGCCTCGAACACGTCGCCCTGCTCGCCGTCCCACTTCGACAGCCGCTCGCCCAGGTGCGGCGCGACGTACTTGACGTAGTCGTCGACCGTGTCCCAGGCGTCGTCGCCCTGGACGACCAGGTTCGTGAAGTCCTCGTTGAAGACGTCACGGATGACGCGGACGGTGAGGTCGGGCTCGGCGGACAGCAGCTCGGGAGGGCTGGCCGACTTGGCCTTCTTCTGGATGCTCTCCCACTGGGCCGACAGCCGGGCCACGTCGCGGGCCAGCTCGTCCTCGGAGGCGCCCTCGGCCGCGGTGCGCACGATGACGCCCGCGTTCTCCGGCATGACCTTCTTCAGGATGCTCTTGAGCCGGGTGCGCTCCTTGTCGGGGAGCTTGCGGCTGATGCCGGTCATCGACCCGTCCGGCACGTACACGAGGTAACGCCCAGGCAGGCTGATCTGCGAGGTGAGCCGCGCGCCCTTGTGCCCGATCGGGTCCTTGGTGACCTGCACCAGCACCGACTGGCCGGACTTCAGCGCCGACTCGATGCGCTTCGGCTGGCCCTCCATCCCGACGGTGTCGAAGTTGACCTCACCGGCGTACAGGACCGCGTTGCGCCCCTTGCCGATGTCCACGAACGCCGCCT
Source organism: Nonomuraea bangladeshensis (assembly GCF_039529455.1). Lineage (NCBI taxonomy): Bacteria > Bacillati > Actinomycetota > Actinomycetes > Streptosporangiales > Streptosporangiaceae > Nonomuraea > Nonomuraea bangladeshensis. Next base: position 15,808 of record NZ_BAAAMV010000019.1, on the reverse strand, counting down.
CCATCGACGGCAGCACGTTCTGGACCTTGCCGAGGTAGACGTTGCCCACGTACGACTGGCTCGCCTCGCGGTTGACGTAGTGCTCGACGAGCACGCCGTCCTCCAGCACCGCGATCTGCGTACGGTCGCCCTGGCGGCGCACCACCATCATGCGGTCGACCGACTCGCGCCGGGCCAGGAACTCCGACTCGGTGATGATCGGCGGACGCCTGCGGCCCAGCTCGCGGCCCTCGCGGCGGCGCTGCTTCTTGGCCTCCAGCCGGGTCGAGCCGCGCACGCTCTGCACGCCGTCCGTGGCGGTCTCAAGCGCACCGGTACGGCCGGAGCGCGGCGCGCGGATGCGCACCACCGTGTTGGGCGGGTCGTCGCTGGCCGGCTCGGCGCCCTCGTCACCGCCCCTGCGGCGACGGCGACGGCGGCGGCGTGAGGACGAGCTCTCCTCTTCCTCCTGCGCGGCCGGCTCCTCGGCGGGCTCCTCCTCGGACTCCTCGTCCTGGTCCTCGCCGTCCTCGCCCTCGCCACGCTCACGCGCCTTGCCGCGCCCGCGTCCGCCGCGGCGGCGACGGCGGCGACGACCGCCGCCCTCTTCCTCCTCGGGCTCCTCGGCGGCCTCGGCGTCGGTCTCGTCCTCGACGCCCTCCTCGACCAGGTCCTCGGCCTCCTCCGGCTCGACCGGCTGGGGCGGCTCGGGACGCCGCGTCACGGCCGGCTTGGCCTGCGTCGGATCCGGCGCCTGGAACAGCGGCGCGAAGATGGCCGCGGGCCGCTGGAACGCGGCTCCGGGCTCGTCGTGATGGCGAGCCGAGAACCCGAACGGGTCCGCCAGCAGACTCGGCCGGGTCGGTTCCTCGTCGAGGTCCTCACCGGCGGGCTCGTCATCGAGCGGCTCGTCCTCGGGAAGGATCTCGATGATGTCCTCCCCCTCAACCCCCTCGACATCCCCGCCAGAGGCCGCCACCGCGCCCTGAACACCACCGGGGGCCGCACCCTGACCGACACCGGCCTCAGCACCCCGAGCACCACCAGCCGCCACACCCTGACCGGCACCGGCCTCCGTGCCCTGGACACCTCCAGCCGCCGTGCCCTGACCGGCGCCGGCCTCGGCGCTCCGAGCACCGCCGACCGCCGCACCCTGACCGGCACCAGCCTGGTCGGGAAGGGCTCCCTGCGTGCCCGTGCCCGCGTCCTCGCCCGTCTCACCAGGCGCCACCTCCGCGGCGGCCGCGCGCCGGCTACGCGTCGTCGTGGCGCGGGTGCGCGTCCTCCGGCTGCCCGTGCCACGGCCGCTCCCGGCCTCCTCGGGCGCTTCCTCAACGCCCTGTGCCGCAGCCTGTCCGGCACCCTCGGCGCCGACCTGCCCGGCACCCGCACCCTCGGCCGCGCTCACACCAGCGACCGGCCCAGCGGCGGCCTCGGCCGCGCCGGCGGCCGGCACGCCCTGCTCCCCGGCGGGCGCGACGGCCTCCGCCGCCACGTCCTCACCGGCCTTCTTACGAGTCCTGGTACGCCGCTTCGGCGCGGCCTCCTCTGCGGGAGCCGCGGCCACGCCGCTCTCCACCGCACCGGCGGCAGCACCCTCGGCGCTCACAGCCGCACCGGCGCCGCTCTCGGCCCCGGCCTCCTCGGCCTCGGCGCCCTTCTTCGTGGTACGCCGCCGCGTCGTCGTCGCGGTGGACCGCGTACGCGACGTCTTCTTGGGCTTCTCCTCGCCGGCTCCGGCCTCGCTCACCGCGTCCGCCACGGCCCCGGCCACAGCGGCCTCCACCGGACTGACACCAGCCCCGGCACCACCGTCAGCACCGCCACCCTCAGCGGCAGCGCCACCAGCGCCACCCTCAGCGGCAGTGCCACCAGCAGCCCCGGCAGCACCAAGGCCACCAGCAGGGCCGGCCTCAGCCGCACCCCCACCGGCCCCGCGAGCGCCGCTCACGGCGCCGCTTCCGCTTCCGTTCTCCACGGCAACGGCGACCTCGGCGTCCGGAGACCCGGCCGCTCTGCGCACCACGGTGCCCCGCACCGGCGCGCCCTCCGACACCGACACCGACGGCGCGGCCTGTGCGGCGATGACGGTGACCGGCTTCTGCGCCGGCTCCTCGGGCAGCTCGGGCGGCGGCCCCGCGGGCCGGCTGGCGGCGCGGCGGCGCCTGGTCCCCGTTGACTGTTCAGTTGTCTCCCCGTCGGGGCCAGTGGCCCCGGCGTTGGGCTCGTTGTCGAGCATGCGGGCGCTCTCCCGTCAGCTCCCGGGCGCGTCGCCGCGCCGCGCAGGAGCCATCGTGTCTCAGTTGTCCGCCGGCGCCTCCGTGACGGAGTCGCCGACGCCAAGTCCTGTCAGCGGTCGTGCCCGGCGCATGCTGGGCGCGTCCTCAACCGCCGACGTGCTCACCCGCCGGTCCCGCCTCGCCGCCGCGCGTCGTGTCGCGGTCCAGGCCGAGCGGGTCGGCAAGCGCACCGGTGCTGGCGTCAAGCGGCCCCTGCGCCAGCCTGGTCACCTCGGGGGGAACCGGCGGCGCGAAGTCGGCCACAAGGCGCAGCCCTGTGAGCACATCGTCGGGTCGAACTGCAGGCGTCATGTGCCGAACAACCATGCGCAGTATGACACACGGCTCTCTCTGCACCTGAGCTGCGGTTCTTTCTGTTCCCTCGGAAACCGTCAGCCCCAGGACGGCGCCGCGCGCGTCGAAGCGGCGGGGTCCCTTCTTGGTGAGGCGTTCGACCTCCACGGTGCCCTCCGCGAGAAACTTCTCCACCGCCACCTCGGCGAGCTCGCGATCGGCACCGGGCAGGCGCACCTCCCAGTCGGAGACCTCCAAGCGGTCGGCCAGCCCACCCTGACCCGCCTCCACGACGTCGAGCACATCGAGCCCCGGCGGCAGCGATCCGTCCAGACTGGACCTGACCTGCTCGGGGTCACACGGCGTGGTCACGCCGATCTCGAGGTATTCGGCTTCGCTGGCGACGCCGGTCGGCGCCGCGCCCGCGTAGGAGATCTTGGGGTGGGGCGAGAAACCCGCGCTGTAGGCCACCGGAATGCCGGCACGGCGAACCGCCCTCTCGACGGCCCGCGAGATGTCGCGGTGGCTGGTGAAGCGCAGGCGGCCGCGCTTGGCGTAACGCACACGCAGGCGCTGCACCGTGGGCGCGGGCGGAGGCCCTTCGGGAACAGGTTTCAGAGTCTGTCGTCCTTCCCTTGTAAGAGTTCCTTCGTTCAGGATAAGCCGCCCCGGTGTATGGACGTGTACAACGAGGCACGGCTCGCCCACTGAGCGCGCTAGACCACGGTGAGCGGAAGGAGCTTCCGTCCCGTCGGCCCGATCTGGATCTCGGTGCCCATGGTGGGGCAGACGCCGCAGTCGTAGCACGGCGTCCACCGGCAGTCCTCGACCTCGCCTCCGGAGACCGCCTCCTGCCAGTCCTGCCACAGCCATTCGCGGTCGAGGCCGGCGTCGAGGTGGTCCCAGGGCAGGACCTCGTTCTCCTCCCGCTCGCGGGTGGTGTACCAGTCGACGTCGATGCCGGCCTTGTCCGCCGCGGCCATCCAGCGCTCGTAGGAGAAGTGCTCGCTCCAGCCGTCGAACCGGCCGCCGTCCTCCCAGACGGCCCGGATGACCGCGCCGATCCGGCGGTCGCCGCGCGACAGCAGGCCCTCCACGATCGAGGGTTTGCCGTCGTGGTAGCGGAAGCCGATGGCCCGGCCGTATTCCTTGTCGCCGCGCAGCGAGTCGCGCAGTGCCTTGAGCCGCCGGTCGACGGTCTCGTGGTCGGCCTGCCCGGCCCACTGGAACGGCGTGTGCGGCTTGGGCACGAACCCGCCGATGGAGACCGTGCAGCGGATGTCTCTGCTGCCGGTGGCCTCGCGGCCGGCCTTGATGACCTTCTTGGCCAGGTCGGCGATGCCGAGCACGTCCTCGTCCTGCTCGGTGGGCAGGCCGCACATGAAGTAGAGCTTCACCTGCCGCCACCCCTGCGAGTAGGCGGTGGTGACGGTGCGGATGAGGTCGTCCTCGCTGACCATCTTGTTGATCACCTTGCGCATCCGCTCCGAGCCGCCCTCGGGGGCGAACGTCAGACCGGAGCGCCGGCCGTTCCTGGAGAACTCGTTGGCCAGATCGATGTTGAACGCGTCGACCCGCGTCGAGGGCAGCGACAGCGAGGTGTTGGTGCCCTCGTAGCGGTCGGCCAGGCCCTTGGCGACCTCGGCGATCTCGGAGTGGTCGGCCGACGAGAGCGACAGCAGGCCGACCTCGTTGAAGCCGGACTCCTTGATGCCGTTGTCGACCATCGCCCCGATCGTGGTGATGGACCGCTCGCGCACGGGACGGGTGATCATGCCCGCCTGGCAGAACCGGCAGCCGCGGGTGCAGCCGCGGAAGATCTCCACGCTGAACCGCTCATGCACGGTCTCGGCCAGCGGGACCAGAGGCTTCTTCGGATAGGGCCACTCGTCGAGGTCCATCACGGTGTGCTTGTGGACCCGCCAGGGCACGTCGGGCCGGTTGGGCGCGACCCGCTTGATGCGCCCGTCCGGGTGGTAGTCGACGTCGTAGAACTTGGGCACGTAGACGCCGCCGGACTCGGCCAGCCGCATCAGCAGCTCGTCACGGCCGCCGGGTCTGCCCTCGCCCTTCCACTCGCGCACGACCTCGCTGATGGCGATGGAGATCTGCTCGCCGTCGCCCAGCACGGCCGCGTCGACGAAGGCCGCGATCGGCTCGGGGTTGAAGGCCGCGTGGCCGCCCGCGATGACGATCGGATCGTCGTCGCCCCGGTCCGCCGCCTCCAGCGGAATGCCGGCCAGGTCGAGCGCGGTCAGCAGGTTGGTGTAGCCGAGCTCGGTCGAGAACGACACGCCGAGCAGGTCGAAGGCGCGCACCGGGCGGTGCGCGTCGACGGTGAACTGCGGCACGCCCTCGGCCCGCATGAGGGCCTCCAGGTCGGGCCAGACGGCATAGGTGCGCTCGGCGAGCGTGCCGGGCAGCTCGTTGAGAATCTCGTAGAGGATCGCCACGCCCTGGTTGGGCAGCCCGACCTCATAGGCGTCCGGGTACATCAGCGCCCATCGCACGTCGGCGGAGTCCCAGTCCTTGACGGTCGAGTTGAGCTCACCTCCGACGTACTGGATGGGCTTCTGCACCTTGGGCAGCAGCGCTTCCAGGCGGTGGAAAATCGACTCGACAGGCATACCGTCAAGGGTAGCGGGGCCTGGGCGGTGGCAAATCCGGCAACCGCGCTCACGCCCGGTCAGCGCCACCCCCGGCCGGTCAGAGGAACGACTGACCCCGCACCTTGATGGCCTGCAGCAGCCCGATCGCGATCAGGTTGGCGAACGTGGCCGTGCCGCCGTAGGACACGAACGGCAGCGGCAGCCCGGTGATCGGCATGATGCCGATCGTCATGCCGACGTTGACGAACGTCTGGAAGCCGAACCAGCACACGATCATGCCGGCGACCAGCGTCCCGAACCGGTCCTCGCACTTGCGGGCGATGCGCAGCCCGCGCACCAGCACCACCCCGAGCAGCACCACGACCGCGGCCGACCCGAGGAAGCCGAACTCCTCGCCAGCCACGGTGAAGATGAAGTCGGTGTGCTGCTCGGGCACGAACCGCCCGGTCGTCTGCCCGCCGCCGAGCAGCCCCTTGCCGAGCAGCTGCCCCGATCCGATGGCGATCAGCGACTGCGTCGCGTTGTATCCCACGCCGCGCGGATCGACGCTCGGATCGACGAACGCCGTGAACCGCGCCACCTGGTACGGCTCCAGCAACTGGAAGTAGAACACCGAGAAGATCCCCAGCGCGGCGGTGGCCACCAGCCCCGCGATGACGCGTTTGCGCACGCCCCCGAGGACCAGCCCGGCCGCCGTGATCACCGCCAGCACCATGGCCGTGCCCAGGTCGGGCTGGAGCATCACCAGCCCCATCGCGATCACCGCCGCCAGGATCGCCAGCATCACGTCGAGCCCGCGCGGCCGGTCGGTGCCCTCCGCGGGCTGCGCCAGCAGCATGGCGATGATCAGCAGCAGCCCCACCTTGGCGAACTCCGACGGCTGCACCGCGAAGCCGCCGCCGAGCAGGATCCACGAGTGCGAGCCGTTGATCGTCGCTCCCAGCGGCGTGATCACCAGCCCCAGCCCGACCAGCGACACGAAGAACACCAGCGGCGCGTACGCCCGCATCGCCCGGTGGTCGACGGTCGCCACCATGGCGCACAGCACCACGCCGATGGCCTCGTTGAGCATGTGCTTCTTCACCAGGCCGGTGGAGCCGGGCGCCCAGGTCCTGGTGCACGACCACACCAGCAGCGTGCCGATCACGCACAGCCCGGCGACCGCCACCAGCATGAGCCCGTCGAGCCTGCGGACCGCGGAGTTCTCCTGCATGAGCCGGCGCAGCAGCGAGGGCCGCTGGACGGCGGCGGTGCGGGCGGTCATCGTGGCGCCACCGTTCCGTCGGGCCGGAAGACCGGCAGTTTGGTGGTGAGCCTGCCCCCGGGCACGGCCGGGGACCGTTTGATGCCGTAGATGCCCTCGTAGATCTCACGCGCGGCGGGCGCAGCGGTCTGCGCGCCCATGCCGCCCTGGGAGACCATGACGACCACGACGTACTGCGGGTTCTTCGTCGGCGCGAACGAGGCGAACCACGAGGTGTCCTGCTTGCCCCACACCTCCGCGGTGCCGGTCTTGCCGCCCACGCGCACCTTGTCCATCGGGAAACCGGCGAACGCCCCGGCCGCGGTGCCGTCCTGGGCGACCTGGCTGAGCGCGTTCTTGATGTAGTGCCGCTCCTTCTCGCTCAGCGGCAGCTTGCCGACCACCGGCACGGGGATGGTCCTGACCACCTTGCCGTCGGGCCGCACCTGCGCCCAGCCGATGCGCGGGCTGCGCAGCTTCCCGTCGCTGACCAGCGCCATGTAGGCCCGCGCGAGCTGCATCGGCGTCACCAGCACGTCGCCCTGCCCGATGGAGAAGTTGGCCGAGTCGCCGGGCCGCAGCAGGAACCCCTCCGTGCAGTTCTCCAGCGCCAACCGCTTCAGGAACTCCGCCCGCGCGCGGTCCTTGACCTCCGGATAGCCCTTGCGCGAGCGCTCGCACGTGACCGCGTTGGTCTGGTTCCACAGGCTCTTCTTCCACGCCCGGTCGGGAATGCGGCCCCCGGACTCGCCGGGCAGGTCGACGCCCGTCGGCCGGCCGAACCCGAACGCCCTGGCCGTGTTCGCGAAGATCTCCTTCGGCGGCTTCTTCGGATAACGCCCGCCGTCCTTGAGGTACTGCTCGTACGCGGCCCGGTAGAAGATCGTGTCGCACGACCTCACCAGTGCCGTGTGCAGGTTCATCGGGCCCAGCCCGATGCCGCGGAAGTTGTTGAAGGCCCGCCCGCCCACGTTGTACGACCCCGAACAGTCGTAGGTGCCGTTCAGCGGATAGCCGGCCCGCAGCATCGACGTCACCGACGAGATCTTGAACGTCGAACCGGGCGCGAACTGCCCGTTGATCGCCCGCGACACCAACGGCTTGCCCGACTTCTCCGACATCAGCCGCTGGTAGCCGCGCGCCGAGATCCCGCCGCCCCAGATCTCCGGGTCGTAGTTGGGCTGGCTGGCCAGCGCCACCACCCTGCCGCTCCGCGCGTCGAGCACCACCGCCGCCCCACCGTCGGCCTGCGGCGCGGACTTCATGGCCCTTTCGAGGGCCTTCTCGGTCACCGCCTGGATCCGGGAGTCGATACTGGTCACCAGATGGTCGCCGGGAACGGGCGTGACCTGGTCCTCCACCCCGAGCGCCTTGCCCATCCGGTCGACCTGCACCCGGCGCAGCCCGGCCTTGCCGCGCAGCGCGTCGTCGTAGACGTACTCCAGCCCGTCGCGCCCGGCCAGGTCGACGCCGGAGAAGGCCGCCTTGAGCCCTTCGCGCTTCTCCAGCTCCTCCTCGGTGACCGGCTGCAGGTAGCCCAGCATCTGCGCGCCCGCCCGGCCGCCCGGGTACTGCCGCACGGAGTGGATCTCCGCCGTCACCCCGGGGAACTCCTCCTGGCGCTCCAGGATCTGCAGCGCCTCCCGGGTGTCCACCTTCTCGTCCAGCGGCACCGGCTGGTAGGGCGACCCCGTCCAGCACGGCTTCGGCACCTTCGGCCCGCACGGCGTGATCTTCCGCTGCAGCTCCTGCACCGGCCTGCCGAGCACCTGCGACAGCTTGGTCAGCACCTTCAGCCCGCCGTCCGGCGTCCTGGACAGCAGCGCGCGGTCCACCGACACGACCAGCGCCGTACGGTTGCGCACCAGCGGCCGCCCGGAGGAGTCGAGGATCTGCCCGCGCACGGCCGGCACGATCACCGTGCGCGTCCTGGTCTCCGTCGCCCGCGTCACGAACTCCTGCCCGTGCACCACCTGCACCTGGTAGAGCCGCCCGACCAGCACCACGAGCAGCGTCAGCACCAGCACGTGCAGCACCAGCAGCCGGGTCCGCATCCTGATCATGTCGAGTACCTCGGCTCGCCGCGGGCGGCCAGCCAGATGACGACAGGGGACACGAGCAGCGTGTAGACGATGGTGACGGGCACCTCCCCGGTCAACGTGGCCAGCGTCACCCGGGAGTCCCCGATCAGCAGGTTGACGCCCACGGCCAGCAGCGGCGCCAGCAGCACGCACAGCACCACGGTGGTCACCGGGCCGCCCGCCCCCCGACCGGCCACGTAGCCGACCAGCGCCAGCACGAACGCGTACTGCCCGACCAGATGAGCGCCCGGCGGCGCGATGTCCACCACCAGCCCGGCGAAGAACCCGAGCACCGCCCCCGGCACCGCCCCGCGCGCCAGAGCCGCCCCGACCACGGCCAACAGCACCAGATCAGGCGCTCCCCCGCCAGGCAACGGCAGCCGGTTGACCAGCATGACCTGCACCAGCAGCGCCAGCAGCACGCACAGTCCTCCGATCACCGCGACCCCTCCTCGTGCCCCAGCCCCCTGAACACCACAACCCACCCTCGCCGCGCAGCCCCCCGCACCGCCCCCACCCGCCGGCAGAAGCCGAGCCCCGCACCGCTAGGACCCACCTCCCACATGCAGGCACACACACCACAAGCCGCCTCCCGCACACAGGGCGCCCGCACCACGACCCGCCCTCGCCGCACAGCCACCCGGACCCGCGCCCCCAGCCCCCGCATCCCGCACACAGGCACCCGGACCCGCGCCCCCAGCCCCCGCATCCCGCACACAGGCACCCGGACCCGCGCCCCCAGGCCCCGCATCCCGCACACAGGCACCCGGACCCGCGCCCCCAGGCCCCGCATCCCGCACACAGGCACCCGGACCCGCGGCCCCGCGCATCGCCCTCCGCCCACAGACGCCCGCATCACCGTGACCCCCCTCGGCGCGTAGGCGTCCGCGTCACCGCGCCCCCCTCCTTGGCGGGCAGCACCGCGTCACGCGGGTCCCTCTTCGGCGCCTCGACCACCACACCCACCGCGTCCAGCGCCGTCAGATCCGCGAACGGCCGCGCATAGGCGATGCGCGTCAGCTCTCCAGGCGTGGACTCGACCCGCTCGATCACCCCGACCGGCACCCCCGGCACGTACGGCCGCCCGTTCTGCGACCCGAAGCTGACGATCCGCCCGCCCCGCACCAGCGGCGCGGTGGAGTCGAGCAGCCGGAACTGCACGAGCCTGCCGTACTCGCCCACCCCGTGGACGACGCCGATCTCCTTGCCGCCCTCCAGCCGCGCGCCCGCCGCCGAGGCCGGATCGCTGATCAGCAGCACCGTCGAGCTGGTGGTGGAGGCGTGGATGACCCGCCCCACCAGCCCGTCGCCGTTGAGCACGGTCATCTCCGGCTGCACCCCGTCGGCGCTGCCGATGTCGATCTGCACGGTGTCCTCGAACCCCGGCTGACCTCGCCGCGCGACCACATTGCCTGTGACGATCTTGTATCCGCCGACTCCCGCCAGCCCCAGCAGCTTCTTCAGCTCGCTGGAGCGGTCGGCGTCGAGCTTGTCGGACAGCATCCCGGTCCGCAGCCGGGCGTTCTCCTCCGTCAGCGCCTTGATGCGCTCCTGCGCCGCCGGCGCGGTGAACACGGCCTGCACGAACGTGGTGACCGGCCGCACCACCCCGCCCCCGAGCTGCTCGGCCGACCCGAAGACCCAGGCCCCGACCGCGCGGAGCGGACGCAGCGGCGAGCTCTCGCCGGTGCGATGATCGACGGTCAGGATGACCAGCGCCGCCGTCAGCAGCACTCCGAGGATCAGCCGGCCCCGGCGCGAGTCCCTCATCAGTGCCGTGACTCCGGCACCAGGACCTCCTGCAGCGCCTCGAAGTCCTCGGCGCACTTGCCGGAGCCGATGGCCACCGAGTCGAGAGCGTTCTCGACGAGGTGGACCGGCATGCCCGTCTCGGCCTTGACCCGCTCGTCGAGGCCCCTGAGCAGAGCGCCGCCGCCGGTGAGCGCGATGCCGCGGTCCATGATGTCGCCGGACAGCTCGGGCGGGCACTTGTCGAGCGTGGTCTTCACCGCGTCGACGATCGCGTTGACCGGCTCCTCGATCGCCTTCCTGATCTCCTCACCGGAGACGATGATCGTCTTCGGCAGCCCGCTGACGAGGTCGCGCCCGCGGATCTCAGCGTGCAGATCCTCGCCGTGCGGGCAGGCCGAGCCGATCGCCATCTTGATCTCCTCGGCGGTGCGCTCGCCGAGCATGAGCGAGAACTCCTTCTTGGCGAACGCGATGACGGCCTGGTCGAGCTCGTCGCCGCCGATGCGGATCGACTGACTGGTGACGAGGCCGCCCATCGAGATGATCGCCACCTCGGTGGTGCCCCCGCCGATGTCGACGACCATGTTGCCGGTGGGCTCGTGAACCGGCAGCCCGGCGCCGATCGCGGCCGCCATGGGCTCCTCGACGATGTAGACCTTGCGTGCGCCGGCCTGGTAGCCGGCCTCTTTCACCGCGCGCTGCTCGACGCTGGTGATGCCGCTCGGCACGGCGATGATGATGCGCGGCTTGGCGAAGTGACGCCGTTTGTGCACCCTCTGAATGAAATAGCGCAACATGCGCTCGGTGACGTCGAAGTCGGCGATCACGCCGTCCTTCAGCGGCCGGACGGCCACGATGTTTCCGGGCGTACGGCCGATCATGCGCTTGGCCTCGATGCCGACCGCCACGATCTTGCCCGTGGTGGTGTTGATCGCGACGACGGACGGCTCGTTGAGCACGATGCCGCGGCCACGGACATAGACCAGTGTGTTGGCGGTTCCGAGGTCGACCGCCATGTCACGGCCGAGGAACGCGAGCTTGCTGCCCATGGGGAACGGAGCCCTCCGTAACGTCGTTCGCGAATGACTACGGATTGAATTCGAATCGTAACGTGACGTACCCACCGCTGAGTGCAACGAGCCGTCGCGCTCCTCAAAAATCTCCAGCCCCAAGCCCAACCGCAATTTTGCCCAGACTGTCGCATAACGCCCGAACGTCCGCTGGACCGTTCCAAAAGCCCCACATGGCATCCCGCAACTCTCGCGGCACACGCTACGCGGGACCACCGACAAAAACACGCGCGCCCGCACAGCGTGCAGTGCTGTGCGGGCGCGGGAGTTGCCTTCGCGGCCCTCGGAAAGGGACGGTCAGGGCGAGGTAACTAGAAGCGGTCGGGGAAGAAGATCTTGATCTCCCGGGCGGCGGACTCGGGCGAGTCGGAGCCGTGGACGACGTTCTCGCCGATCTCCAGGGCGTGGTCGCCGCGGATCGTGCCGGGGGCGGACTTCACCGGGTCGGTGGCACCGGCCAGCGCGCGGAAGGCCTCGACGGCGCGGGGGCCCTCCAGCACCAGGGCGACGAGCGGCCCCGACGTGATGAACTCGACGAGCTCACCGAAGAACGGCCGCTCGGAGTGCTCGGCGTAGTGCGCCTTGGCGGTGTCGGCGTCGAGGGTGCGCAGATCCATCGCCACGACCTTGAGGCCCTTGCGCTCCACACGGGCGATCACGTCACCGATGAGGCCACGCTTCACCCCGTCGGGCTTGATCAGGACAAGAGTGCGCTCGGACACTTGAAGTTCTCCTTCGAACAGAATGGGGTCGCGGCTACCGGCGCCCCGGCCTCATCGCGAGGACGCCTCGGCCGGGCACGGGCCCGGACGTCGCCGTAGCCGGGCCCTCAGCTTACCGTCCCGGGCCCGCACCCTCGTTTCGTACGGCGATCCCGTCCCGGCCCTCCGGGCCGTCGTGGAGGCCGGACGGCGCCGTCTAGGGGGCACGGTCGTCCTCAGGTGACTTCGCCTGAGGCGGAACAGCGGGCACCTGCCCCTCCTCGGCCTCGGCGACCGCAGGCCCGTCCGGCACGGACCGACCACCTTCAGTCGCGCCCGGACCCCGCTCCCCGCCCCGACCAGAATCGTCCGCGGCGTCGAAGGCATCTCCCCATTTCCGCCGCTCGCCGGCGCAGTCAACGGCCTCGCTCCCCGCACCCGGATCACCCTGCGGGGCCGTTACGAGCAGGACATCCTCGAAGGCCCGTTTGCCTCCTTCGTCGCCCTCGGACCGCCGCGCCAGCACAGCCGCCAGCACGATGATCGCCACCAGCAGGAACCCGCCGATGAGCGCCCACCAGTGCAACGCCCCCACGAACTTGTCCACCAGCTCCTGCGCCGACCGGACCCCGTCCAGCAGCGCCATCTGCACCCCGGTCCCCAGCAGGAACCCGGCCAGCACCCCGGCCACGCACAACGACAGCCCGAACGCCGCCGCCCCGATCCCGACCTCCTGCAACGTCGCCGTCAGGGCCACCGCCGCTCCCACCGCCAGCAACGTGAACGGCACCGCCAGCACCATCCCGTCGGCCGACGGCACCACCAGCCGGACCGAGCACAACCCCACCACCATGGACAGCAGCCCCAGCGGCGCCAGCCATCTCCCGGCACCCACCGCGAACAGCCGCACGGCCACCGCCGCGCCGATCGCCAGCACTCCCGCGACGACGTACGGGATCCACAGCCCGCGCAACCCGGGCCCGCCGAGCCCGCCCATCTCCACCAGCGTCACCTGAGCCGCACTCGGCAGCAGCACCACCCCGACGGCCACCAGCACGTACGCCGCCCGGCGGCTCTCCACAGGCCCGATCGACGCCAGCGCCAGCAGCCCGAACACGGCCGTGGCCGCCAGCAGCACCACCGGAGGCGCCCGCCAGCCCGCCGAGGCCGTGCTGATCGCCACCACGGCGATCCCGAGCGCCAGAACGACGCACAGCAGCAGCCGGCCGCGCTCGCCCACCGCGAAAACGGGAGCCTCGGGCCGGCCGAGCAACATCCAGGCCAGCAGGTACGCCGCCGCCAACCCCAGCGCGACCCCCGTCACCAGCGGATACGGCTGCAACGTCACCTTCCAGCTGCTGACCGCGTCCAGCGGCCACAGCGCCAGCGCCTGCGCCGTGAGCAGACTCAGGCTGAACGTCCCTGCCCACAGACCGCGAAGCACCGGCGTACGCGTCCAGACCGCGACCAGCGTGGCGGGCACGAGCAGGCCGCACCCGACGCCGCGCAACACGCGTACGACGCCGACGAGAAGCTCGCTGACCGCGTAGCCGCCCGCCGCGTCGGACAGCGCCACCAGCGCCAGCCCGGCGAGCATGAGGTGCGCGGCAGGAACCCGCCGCAGCGCCACCGCCGCGAGCGGCACGGCCAGCATGAGCACGGGCAGGGCGAGCCCGTGCGTACGCATGAGCCCGACCTGGTCGATGTCGGCGGGCAGCAGCCTCGCGACGACGGAGAGCGTGTTGGGGATCGTGGTGATCGCCAGCGGCAACGCGCAGACGACCAGCAGCCCGAGCAGAGTGTCGAGCAACCAGCTGTTTCCGGGCGCAACCGAACGGAGCGACCGCTGGATCGGGGGGACGGCCATGTAGGCCGACTTTAGCGGGTAGTAGCGCCCTCGACACGGCGAGCGACCATAATCGCGGTGATCCACAGCGCCGCGAAGATCGCCCCAAGGAAGAACATGGACGTCACCAGGAACCCACTCGCGATCGCCAGCACCTGGACGACGCTGCCGAGCAGGTAGCCGACCGGCTTCTTGAGCAGGCCGGCGGCGACCACGCACAGCACGGCCAGCCCGATCCCGACGGTCACCGCCAGCGCGGGCTCGACCTTGCCGATGACGATCGCGACAGGCGTGATCAGCCCGGCGACGATCGCCTCCATCCCGAGCACGCTGGCGCCGAGCCTGCGCATGCCCGGCGTCACCTGAAAGCTCATCTCGGACCCCCCTTCATCCTCATCAACCGGGCCGGTACGCCCGGCGGGCCCGACGCGTCGCATCCGGTCATCAGACGCCGTCCGCCTTCAGCAGCCGCCGCGCGTCCCCCGCCGTGACGACCGACCCCGTGATCAGCACGCCGGTGCCGCTGAACTCACCCTCGGCGTCGGCGATGCCGATGCCCTTGTCGATGGCGTCGTCCAGCCGGTCCTCCACGTGCACCCGCTCCTCGCCGAAGATCGGCTCGGCCAGCGCCGCCAGCTCGTCCGCCGTCAACGACCTGGGCGAGGAGTTACGCGTGACGATGATCTCGTCCACGATCGGCTCAAGCAGCTCCAGCAGGCCTTCGACGTCCTTGTCGCGCATGACCGCGACCACGCCGATGACCTTCGCGAAGTCGAACGCCTCGTGCAGCCCCTCCAGCGTCGCCTGCATGCCGCCGGGGTTGTGGGCGGCGTCGATGACGACCGTCGGAGTACGGCGGACGACCTCCATGCGCCCCGGCGAGGACGCCTGCGCGAAGGCCTGGCGCACGAGGTCGGCGTCGAGCGGGTCGTCGCCGCCCGTCAGCGCCTCGACGGCGGCCAGGGCGCACGCCGCGTTGCCCGCCTGGTGAGCGCCGTACAGCGGCAGGTAGACCTCGTCGTAGACGCCCTTGAGGCCGCGCAGGGTGAGCAGCTGCCCGCCGATGGCGACCTCGCGGCTCATCACCCCGAACTCCAGCCCTTCGCGCGCCACGACCGCGCCCACCTCGGCCGAGCGCCGCATCAGCACCTCTGCCGCGGCCAGCTCCTGCTGGGCCAGGATCGCGGTGGCGCCGGGCTTGATGATGCCCGCCTTCTCCCCGGCGATGCTGGGGATGTCGGGCCCGAGCCGGTCGGTGTGATCGAGGGAGATAGGAGTGATCACACACACCGTGCCGTCGGCGACATTGGTGGCGTCCCACGATCCGCCCATCCCGGTCTCGATGACCGCCACGTCCACGGGCGTGTCGGCGAACGCCGCGAACGCCATGGCCGTCAGCAGCTCGAAGAACTGAATGCGCCGGCCCTGGGTGTCGGCGAGCTCGACGTACGGGATGATCTCCTCGTAGACCTGCGCGAAGCGTTCCTCGCTGAGCGGCTCACCGTCGACGGTGATGCGCTCGCGCATGGACACCAGATGAGGGCTGGTGAACCGCCCCACCCGCAGGTTGCGCTCCTTGAGCAGCGCCTCGGTCAGCCGCGCGGTGCTCGTCTTGCCGTTGGTGCCGGCGATGTGTATGACCGGGTACGCCCGCTGCGGTGAGCCGAGCAGGTCCAGCAGGGCCGCGATCCTGTCCAGCGTCGGCTCGAAGTCCCACTCGACGCCGCGCTCCAAGATCGCGCGTTCGACGGCACGATAATCCACACCTCAACCCTACTGACTGCTCGCACCGCTCCCAGCCACGCCCCACTCCCTGCGGCACCGCACAAATGCAGAAGGGCCCCGACTGAACCAGTCGGGGCCCTCCATAAAGATTGTCCGGCGGTGACCTACTCTCCCACACCCTCCCGAGTGCAGTACCATCGGCGCAGAGAAGCTTAACTTCCGGGTTCGG
>NZ_BAAAMV010000018.1:0-136674 GCF_039529455.1 Nonomuraea bangladeshensis | reverse complement strand
TTCCGCTCGACTTGCATGTGTTAAGCACGCCGCCAGCGTTCGTCCTGAGCCAGGATCAAACTCTCCAAACAATGTCTGCGTAATACAGCTTGTCCGGATGAATCATCCAAGCAAGAATCCGTCAAAAATGACGGGGTCATACATGTGTGATGCACATGCACTGGCTTTTAACACACTGTTGAGTTCTCAAGAAACGGACGCGAACTTCCTCGACCAGATCCGTTCGGATCTCACCCCGGAGGCGCTATCTCGTCTTCCGCAATCTTAGCAGTTCGTCCGATTCTGTGTCAAATCCGGAGGCTTGACGACAGTCGAGGTGAACTGCCTAGTATTGCGCGCCCCGTTTCCGGGGCAACCCTCTCAACTTACCGTGACATCCGCAGCTTGTCGAATCAACCGGTTTTTCGGCTGCTTCGGCGCGCCCTGGAGGTCTCGGACCATGAGCATGCCGTAGCAGCTCTGCCGAGTGGCTCGTATTCGAGGGGCTTGCCCGGGGCCCGTCCGCCTGATCGGCGTCCGGCTCACTCCCGCGGCGAGGTCAAACATTAAGTGGCGATTCGCGACTCGTCAAATCGCCGGGCCCGGCGGTCACAGCTCCGCTGCCGCGCGGGCGATGGCAGTGCCGCAGCGTTCCAGGAGTTTCCGCAGCGTGGCGCGTTCCTCGGCGGTGAACTCGTCGGCGAGCGCGCGCTCGATCCGCACGGCGCGGGCGTCCGCCGTCGCGAGAGCGTCGCGGCCGGACTCCGTGAGGCGGGTCTCCAGGACGTTGCGGTGCCAAGGGTGGGGTGAACGCTCGACGAGGCCGCGCTCCTCCAGGTTCTTGAGTACGACGGTCATCGCCTGTGGGGTCACCAGGCAGGTGCGCGCGAGCGCCGCACCGGAGATGCCGGGATTGTCGGCGAGCGCGAACAGGGCGGCGTACTGGGGAACCGTGAGTCCGGCCGGGCGTACGGCGAGCTGCTTGGCGGTGATCAGAGCTTGCTCGGCTCGCTTGATGTCCATGCCGAGCCGTTCGTCCGGGGGCAGGCCCTTGGCCGGCTCCTCGGCAGGTTGCTCGTCTCTGTGTGACGCCATGAAGAGGATCGTACAAGGACGGATATGCATTCCAGCTTTGATGGCCGTCAAGGTTTTGATAAGTTGCCGACGGCCGAAGTGACGATGGAAAGGATGGATGACATGGGCGGAGAGAAGCGGGCGGTCGTTGTTCCGGAGAGTCATCTCGACCTGCTGGAGCGGCCGCTGTTCGCGCATCTGGCGACCCTCGGGGACGGCCGGCCCCACGTGAACCCGGTGTGGACGGTGTGGGACGGGGAGTTCCTGCGCTTCACGACGACGACGGACCGGCGCAAGCATCGGAACGTGGTGGAGGATCCGCGGGTGGCGGTCTCGATCAACGATCCTGAGCGGCCCTATCGGTATCTGGAGATCCGCGGCGTGGTCGAGCGGATCGAGCCGGATCCGTCGGGCGACTTCTTCGACGTGCTGGCGAGGCGGTACGGCCTGGAGTACGAGCGGCCGGTCGGTGACGCCGAGCGGCGGGTGGTGATCGTGGTGAGGCCGACGCACACCACCAGCCAGTAGGCGGGCCGGCGACGACGGCGGGGGCTGCGGATCCGGTCCGCGTCCAGGCGGCGGCGCGTCGAGGCGGACCGTCATCGGCTCGGGGCTCACGCCGGCTTCTGGGCGGACGCGATAGCTGGAGGGCCGGCGAGCCCTCCGGTGGGCGCGAGGCCCGGGGCTCACCCCGTTTTCCTTTGCGCACGCGGATTCCAAGGGGTCACGTCCGCCTTCTCGGTGGACGCTGGGCTCGGGGTCAGGGCTGTCTTCCTGGCTGCCGCGGAGCCGGGGGGTCGCTACCGCCTTCCCGACGGATACGGAAGCAGTGGCTCAGTTCTCGGCGAGGGGCGGCGGGTCCCAGCCCGGTGGCGGGAGCGGAGGGGTTGCCGCCGCACCGCCCTCGCCCACGCGCGGCCGCCCATCACGCGCCGCCACCCACGTGCCGCCGCCCATCACGCGCCGCCACCCACGTGCCGCCGCCCATCACGCGCCGCCACCCACGCGCCGCCTTCATCTCGGCAGGGGGCGCAGGGTCGGCGGGATGGGCGATCAGCCCGTGCGGGGCCGCGTATTCTGCCCCGGTGACCACTGCCGCCACCCTCGCACCCCCGGCCCGCCACGTCACCGCCCCCCGCGCGTGGAGCCCCTGGTGGATGGCGTTGCTCGCCGCCGCCGCGGCGTTCTCGGGCACGGGCTCCGCCACGCTGAACGGCGACGAGCTCGCCACGCTCAGCGCCGCACGGCGTTCGCTCGCGGGCATGTGGGAGCTGGCGCTCAACATCGACGGTCATTTCCTGCCGTACTACCTGTTCATGCACTTCTGGACGATGGCCGGCACCGCGGAGCTGTGGCTGCGGCTGCCATCGGCGCTGGCGATCGGCGTGGCGGCCTGGCTGCTGACGGATCTGGGCCGGCGGCTGAGCTCGGTCCGGGCGGGGGTGTTCGCGGCGGCGATCTTCGCGGTCCTGCCGTCCGTCTCCTATTTCGGGGCTTTCGCCAGGTCGTACGCGTTCGCGGCGGCCGCGGCGGTGCTGTCCTTCTGGGCGCTGCACCGGGCGCTCGAACGGCCGGCGGCGGCCAGGCGGTGGGTGCTGTACGGGGTGGCGGTCGCGCTGGTGTGCTCGACGCACCTGTTCGCGGTCCTCGTGCTGCCCGCGCAGCTCGCCCTGGCCCGGCGCGGGGCCGTGGTGCGCATGCTGGGCGCGCTCGCGGTGGGCGGTCTCCCTGCCGTGGCGCTGGGGCTGATCGGGTTCGGGGAGCGGCATGCGATCAGCTGGATCCCGCAGCGCGGGCCGGAGGTATGGCTGAAGTTCCCGAAGATGGCGGCGGGGACGAACGCGTTCGGGGTGGTGCTGTTCGCGGTCGCGGTGGCCGGGGCGGTCCACCTGTACGCGCGGCGGGGCGAGCGGCCGTGGGCCCTGGCGCTGGCGGGGTGGCTGGTGCTGCCGCCGCTGCTCCTGCTCGCGGTCTCGCACCTGGTGACGCCGGTGTACGTGGACCGCTACCTGTTCGTGACCGCGCCCGCGCTGGCGCTGCTCGCGGGCCTGGCGGTGGCGGCGATCCCCCGGTTCGCGGTGGCGGCGGGGGTGGCGGTCGTCGTGCTCGGGTGCGCGCTGTCGTTCCCCGATCATGTGGACGTCCGGGAGGAGAACGGGCGTTTCGAGAACATCCCGTGGGCGTTGCGGTTGATCAGGGCCGAGCGGGACGACGCGATCGTGTACGGCCAGAGCCAGCTGCGCACCGGCTTCGACTACTACGCCGACTCGCTCATGCCGGTGGACGTGCTCCGCTCCGGGGACGAGCCCTCCCCCACCGGGTTCGGATATCCCGAGCGGGCGGATGTGGCCGCGGCGCTCGACGGGCGCGAGCGGGTGTGGGTGGTCTGGCGCGGCAGCAAGCAGTCGGGGCTGGAGGGGGACGCGGTGCCGCGGGTGGCGGAGGTCGAGCGGGCGGGGTTCGAGCTGAAGCTGGCCAAGCACTCGGCTGAGCTGCCGGGGCTCACGGTGGCGTTGTTCACCCGCGAATAGCCGCGGTCAGCCGCCCGGGCACTCGCGACCCGGCCGCGGTCAGCCGCCCCGGCACCCGCGACCCGGCCGCGGCCCGGGCATCCGCGACTGGCCACGACCCGCTGCGGATCACGCGAAAGCGGGCCCCTCCGCGGATGGACGGGCCCGCTTCTTCGTCCGCGGTCGTCGTGGTCAGCCGACCTCGACGCCGCCGATCGACTTCTTGCCGCGCCGCAGCACCATGAACCGCCCGTGCAGCAGGTCCTCGGCCCCCGGCACGTACGCCTCGTCAGTGATCTTGACGTTGTTGAGGTAGGCCCCGCCCTCCTTGACCGCCCGCCGGGCGGCCGACTTGGACTCGACCAGGCCGCTGTCGGCCAGCAGGTCGACGAAGGACGCGCCGAGCGCGGGCACCACGGCCTTCGGCACCTCGGCCAGCGCCGCGCCGAGGGTGGAGGCGGGCAGCTCCTCCAGCGTGCCCTGGCCGAACAGCGCCTTGGATGCGGCCACGACGGCGTCCAGCTCCTGCTTGCCGTGCAGCAGCTCGGTGAGCTCCTCGGCCAGCGCCCGCTGCGCCTCGCGGGCGAAGGGCCGCTCGGCGACGGCCTTCTCCAGCGCCTCGATCTCCTCGCGGCCGCGGAAGGTGAACACCTTGAGGTAGTGGATCACGTCGCGGTCGTCGGAGTTGAGGAAGTACTGGTAGAAGGCGTACGGCGAGGTCATCTCGGGGTCGAGCCAGAGCGCGCCGCCGGCGGTCTTGCCGAACTTGGTGCCGTCGGACTTGGTGATCAGCGGCAGGGTCATGGCGTGCACGTGGGCGCCTTCGATGCGGCGTACGAGGTCGACGCCCGCGGTGATGTTGCCCCACTGGTCGCTGCCGCCGATCTGCAGCGCGCAGCCGTAGCGGCGGTGCAGCTCCAGGTAGTCGTTGGCCTGGAGGATCTGGTAGCTGAACTCGGTGTAGCTGAGCCCTTCGCCGGCCAGCCGGGCCGAGACGGACTCGCGGGCCAGCATGCGGTTGACCGGGAAGTGCTTGCCGATGTCGCGCAGGAAGCCGATCGCGCTCATCTCGCCGGTCCAGTCGAGGTTGCTCACCATGAGGGCGGCGTTGGACGGCGCGTCGAAGTCGAGGAAGCGGCCGACCTGGCCGCGCAGGCGCTCCACCCACTCCGCCACGGTCTCGGTCGCGTTGAGCGAGCGCTCGCTGTTGCGCCCGCTCGGGTCGCCGATGAGGCCGGTGGCGCCGCCGACCAGGCCGATCGGGCGGTGCCCGGCGAGCTGCAGCCGGCGCAGGGTGAGCAGCGGCACGAAGTGACCGACGTGCAGGGAGGGGGCGGTCGGGTCGAACCCGGCGTAGACCGTGATCGGACCCTCGGCCATGGACGCGCGCAGGGCGTCGAGGTCGGTGGACTGCGCGATCAGGCCCCGCCAGGCGAGGTCATCGAGAATGTCGGTCACGGTGCGGGCTTTCCAGGAGAGTGAGACGGGTCGGATGAGTACAGCGTGCCTGATCGCCCGGGTAGCCCGCCACTTGGATACGCTCTGTGCCCATGTGGAGGGTCCGTCGCGAGCTGGCCGTTTTCAAGATCTTAGGGGCTTTCGCGTGCGCGGGTCTCGCCGTCTACTGGTGGATCGGCGGCGATCACCGCGGCGTGATCCTGGCCGTGCCTGGGGCGGTGCTCCTCGGCGGCATGGGGCTGCGGGACCTGCTGGTCCCGGTGCGGCTGGCGGCCGACGAGAGCGGGATCACGGTGGTGCACGGGTTCGCGGGACACCGGCACGTGCCCTGGGACGAGATCCGGGACGTCACGGTGGACGTACGCAGGCGCTGGGGCCGGCGCAGCGAGATGCTGGAGATCGACACCGGCGACCACCTGCACCTCTTCAGCCCTCACGAGCTGGGCGCCTCTCCGACGGAGGTGGCGGCGGCGCTGCGCCGGCGCGGCACGTGAGCCCGGTAGGGCGACACGGTCGGGTCGCCGTCGATCCAGAACCGCCACGGCACCTCCTTGGCGGTGGAGATTCCGGTGCGCGGCCCGGCTTTGACGAGCCCGGGTGCGGGCGGACGGCCTTCGAGGACGGCGGCCGACTCGTGGGGCCGCCCGGCGGGTGAGCCCTCCAGCACGGCGTCGAGGCCGTTGTGCTCGCGGGCCAGGCCGAGGGCGACGGCGAGCCGTGCGGGGCCCCGGGCGAGGTCGCGGTCGGGCGGCGGCTTGCCGCGCGAGGAGCGGCGGACGCGGGCGACGTCCACGCCGTCCAGCACCTCGCCGGCCCGCAGCAGCACCGCCGAGCCCGATCCCTCGGGCAGGCAGACGAGGTTGGCGCAGAAGTGCATGCCGTAGGTGAAGTAGACGTACAGGTGGCCGGGCGGGCCGAACATGACGGCGTTGCGCGGCGTCCTGCCGCGGTAGGTGTGCGCGGCGGGGTCCTCGCCGGGGCCGCCGTACGCCTCGACCTCGGTGAGGCGCACGGCGACGGGCCCGTGCACGAGGACGCGCCCGAGCAGGTCGGGCGCGACCTCGTGGGAGGGCCGGTCGAAGAAGCTCCGCGGCAGCGGCGCGGGGCTCAGCTCTGCGCCGCCCATGCCGCCTGCGCGTCGACCGCCTCGCGCAGCGCGACGAGCTGGTCGCGTACGCGGTCGGGAGCGGTGCCGCCGTGCGCCTTGCGGGCGGCGAGCGCGCCGGGCACGCTGAGCACGTCGCGCACGTCAGGGGTGAGGTGCGACGAGACCTTGAGCAGCTCGTCGTCGCTGAGCTCGCCGAGGTCCTTGTCGTTGACCTGGCACCACACGACCAGGTGGCCGACGGCCTCGTGCGCCTCGCGGAACGGCACGCCGCGCCGCACCAGCAGCTCGGCGAGGTCGGTGGCGAGCGCGAACCCGTCGGGGGCCGAAGCCTCCATGCGGGCGGTGTTGACCCGCATCGTGGCGACCAGCCCGGCCATGGCGGGCAGGACCAGCAGCAGGGTGTCGACGGCGTCGAACACCGGCTCCTTGTCCTCCTGCAGGTCGCGGTTGTAGGTCAGCGGCAGGCCCTTGAGCGTGGTCAGCAGCGACATGAGGTTGCCGATGAGCCGGCCGGACTTGCCGCGGGCCAGCTCGGCCACGTCGGGGTTCTTCTTCTGCGGCATGATCGACGAGCCGGTGGAGTAGGCGTCGTCCATCTCGATCCAGCGGAACTCCTGCGAGGCCCACAGGACGATCTCCTCGCCCAGCCGCGACAGGTGCACGCCGATCATGGCCGCGTCGAACAGGAACTCGGCGGCGAAGTCGCGGTCGGCGACGGCGTCCATCGAGTTGGGCGCGGCGGCGGCGAAGCCCAGCTCCTCGGCCACGGCCTGCGGGTCGAGCGGCAGCGACGAGCCGGCCAGCGCGCCGGAGCCGAGCGGCGAGACCGCGGCCCGCTTGTCCCAGTCGGTGAGCCGGTCGACGTCGCGGGCGAAGGCGTGCACGTGCGCCAGGAGCTGGTGGCCGAACGACACCGGCTGCGCGTGCTGCAGGTGGGTCATGCCGGGCGCGGCGGTCTCGGCGTGCTGCTCGGCCTGGGCCATGAGCGCCGTCTCCAGCTCGACCACCCGGGAGACGACCATGCGGACGTGGTCGCGGAGGTAGAGGCGCAGGTCGGTGGCGATCTGGTCGTTGCGCGAGCGGCCGGCGCGCAGCTTGCCGCCGAGCGAGCCGAGCCGTTCCAGCAGGCCGCGCTCCAGCGCGGTGTGCACGTCCTCGTCGGCCACCGTCGGCCGGAACTCGCCCTCCTTGCAGGCGCGGTCCAGGTCGTCGAGGGCGCCGATCATGCGCCCGAGCTCCTCGTCGCTCAGCAGCCCCGCCCTGTGCAGCACCCGCGCGTGCGCCCTGGACGCCGCCAGGTCGTACGGCACGAGCCGCCAGTCGAAGTGCACGCTCACCGACAGCCGGGCCAGCGCGTCGGACGGGCCGCTCTCGAAGCGTCCGCCCCACAGCCGCATCGGCTTGCCTTCACTCACCGTCATCTCCTTCGTGTCCCCCGCGACCATAGTGCACGTCGGCCCCCGTTCGCGTCACGGGCGGCGCGATCTTCAGCGGGGCTTCTTCCGTTTTCAGCCGCGCCGGTCGGCGACCTTCAGCAGCGCCTCGGCGACCGCCTGCCCACCCTGCGGGTCGCGGGTGATGACGAGGATCGTGTCGTCGCCCGCGACGGTGCCGAGGATGGACTCCCAGTCGGCGTGGTCGATGGCGGAGGACATGAACTGCGCCGCGCCGGGAGGCGTCTTCACGACGACCAGGTTGGCCGAGGCCTCGGCGCTGACCAGCAACTCCTCCGCCACGCGCTGGAGGCGGGCGGAGGGGGGCTCGCCGGCCCCGACCCGGGCGACCGGGATGCGGGCGCCGCCCTCGCCGGGCAGCGCGTAGATCAGCGAGCCGTCCTCGGCGCGCAGCTTGAGCGCGCCGAGCTCGTCCAGGTCACGGGAGAGCGTGGCCTGGGTGACCTCGACGCCGCTGTCGGCGAGCAGCTTGGCGAGCTCAGGCTGGGAGCGCACCACCTGCCGCCGCAGCAGGTCGGTGATCCGCGCCTGCCGGGCCGCCTTGGTCATCGGGATCGTCACGGTCTGGTCACCAGCCAGTGGAGCAGCGCCTTCTGGGCGTGCAGGCGGTTCTCGGCCTGGTCCCACACGACGCTGCGCGGGCCTTCGAGCACGTCCTCGGTGATCTCGTAGCCGCGGTAGGCGGGCAGGCAGTGCAGCACGATCGCCTCGGGGGCGGCGCGCGCGACCAGCGCCGCGTCCACCTGGTACGGCATGAGCGCGGCCACCCGCTCCTCCTTGCCGCTCTGGCCCATCGACACCCAGGTGTCGGTGGCGAGCACGTGCGCGCCCTCGGCGGCGGCGGCCGGGTCGGCGACGACGCTCACCGAGCCGCCGGTCCGCTCGGCGACGGCGGCGGCCCGGTCGAGCACGGCCGGGTCGGGCAGGTAGCCGTCGGGGGCCGCGATGCGTACGTGCATGCCGGCGGTGGCGCCGCCGAGCAGGTAGGAGTGGGCCATGTTGTTGGCGCCGTCGCCGGTGTAGGCGAGCGTCAGGCCGGCGGTGCGGCCGAGGTGCTCGCGCACGGTCTGCAGGTCGGCGAGGATCTGGCAGGGGTGGTACTCGTCGGTGAGCGCGTTCACCACCGGGACGCGGGAGTGGGCGGCCATCTCCTCGATGAGCTCCTGGCCGTTGGTACGCCAGACGATCGCGGCGACCTGCCGGTCGAGCACGCGGGCGAGGTCCTTGGCGGGCTCGCCACGGCCCATGAGCGCCCCGACGTTGTCCACGACGAGCGGCAGGCCGCCGAGCTCGCCGATGCCGGTGTGGAAGGAGACGCGGGTGCGGGCCGAGGGCTTGTCGAACAGGACGGCGACGCTGCGCGGGCCCTCGAAGGGGCGGTAGCCGAAGCGGTCCTTCTTCATGGCCTCGGCCAGGTCGAGCACCTCCGCCTGCTCGGCGGGCGAGAGGTCGTCGTCCTTGAGGAAGTGCCGGACGCTCGCGGGGTCCTGGCTCTGGCTGCTCACTTCGACGCCTCTTCCACGATCGCGGGGAACGCCGTCACGAAGGCGTCCACCTCCTCTGCCGTCACCACCAGCGGGGGCGCGATGCGCACCGCGTCCGGCTGGAGCGCGTTGACCAGGAACCCGGCCTTGGCCGCCGCCTTCTGGAACTGCGCCGAGCGCGGCTCGCGCAGCACGGCGGCCAGCCACAGGCCGCGCCCGCGCACGCCCTTCAGCAGCGGGTGGCGTACCGACTCCAGGCCGGCGCGCAGCCGGGCGGAGACCTCGCGCACGTGGGCGAGGTCGACGTTGTCGAGCACCGCCAGCGCGGCGGCGCAGGAGACCGGGTTGCCGCCGAAGGTCGAGCCGTGGTCGCCCTTGCCGAACAGCCCGCCGATCTCGCCGAAGCCGACGCAGGCGCCGATCGGCAGGCCGCCGCCGAGCCCCTTGGCCAGGGTGAGGATGTCGGGGGTGACGCCGTCGGCCTGGTGGGCGAACCAGTGGCCGGTGCGGCCGATGGCCGATTGGATCTCGTCGGCGACCAGCAGCGCGCCGGTGGAGTCGCAGATCTCGCGGGCCGCCTCGAAGTAGCCGTCGGGGGGCGGGACCACGCCGGCCTCGCCCTGCGTGGGCTCCAGGAAGACCGCGATGCAGTCGCCGGTCACGGCCTCCTTGAGCGCGTCGGCGTCGCCGTAGGGGACGAAGCGCACGTCCACGGGGAACGGGCCGAACGGCTCGCGGATGGCCGGCTTGCCGGTCAGCGACAGCGCGCCGATGGTGCGGCCGTGGAAGCCGTTCTCGGCGGCGACGAAGTAGGAGCGGCCCTCGCGGCGGCCGTACTTGAGCGCCAGCTTGTACGCCGCCTCGTTGGCCTCGGTGCCGGAGTTGGCGAAGAAGATCCGCGCGGGGGCGTTGAGCAGGCCGCGCAGCCGCTCGGCGAGCAGCACCTCGGGCTCGTGCAGGAACAGGTTGCTGGTGTGCGCGATGGCCGAGACCTGCCGGGTGACGGCCTCGACCAGGGCCGGGTGGGCGTGGCCGAGCGAGCTGGTGGCGATGCCGGCGATGAAGTCGAGGTATTCCCTGCCGTCGACGTCCCACACGCGGCTGCCCTCGCCGCGGGCCAGGGCGATCGGTGGGACGCCGTAGTTGGGCATGAAGGCGTCTTCGAACCTCTTGAACAGGCTCATCAGGGCATCACCATCGTTCCGATTCCTTCATTGGTGAAGATCTCCAGCAGCAGGGAGTGCGGCACCCGGCCGTCGAGGACGTGGGCGCGCGGCACCCCGCCCTGCACGGCCGTCAGGCACGCCTCCATCTTGGGCACCATGCCGCTGGACAGCGTGGGCATGAGGGTCTCCAGCTCGTCGGCCGCGAGCTGGTCGATCACGTCGGTGTCGTCGGGCCAGTTGGCGTACAGGCCCTCGACGTCGGTGAGCACGATCAGCTTCTGCGCCTGGAGCGCGACGGCCAGCGCGGCGGCGGCCGTGTCGGCGTTGACGTTGTAGACCTCGCCGTCGTCGCCGCGGGCGACGCTGGAGATCACGGGGATGCGGCCGTCGGCGATGAGGGCGCGTACCGCTCCCGGATCGACCTTGATGATCTCGCCGACCTGGCCGATGTCGACGAGCTCGCCGTCCACCACGGCGTGCTTGCGCACGGCGGTGAACAGGTGGGCGTCCTCGCCCGACAGGCCGACGGCGAACGGGCCGTGCCGGTTGATCAGGCCGACGATGTCGCGGTTGACCTGGCCGACCAGGACCATCCGCACCACCTGCATGGCCTCGGGCGTGGTGACCCGCAGGCCGGCGGTGAAGGTGGAGGCGATGCCGAGCCGGTCGAGCGCGCTGCTGATCTGCGGGCCGCCGCCGTGCACGACGACCGGGCGCAGGCCGGCGTGCTGGAGGAAGACGACGTCCTCGGCGAAACCGGCCTTCAGCCCCTCGTCGGTCATGGCGTTGCCGCCGTACTTGATGACGACGGTCGCGCCGTGGAAGCGGGTGAGCCAGGGTAGCGCCTCGATGAGCGTGCCCGCCTTCGTCTCGGCCGCGCTGCGCCTCATGAGCTGTACGCCGAGTTCTCGTGGACGTAGTCCGCGGTCAGGTCGGTCGTGTGGACGGTCGCGGTGTGCGGGCCCGCCGACAGGTCGACGGTGATCGTGACGTCCCTCGGACGCATGTCCACCTTGGAGCGGTCGTCGCCGACCGCGCCGCCGCGGCAGATCCAGATGCCGTTGATGGCGACGTTGAGCCGGTCGGGCTCGAAGACGGCGTCGGTGGTGCCGACGGCGGCGAGCACGCGGCCCCAGTTGGGGTCCTCGCCATGGACGGCGCACTTGAGCAGGTTGGAGCGGGCGACCGCGCGGCCGACCGTGACGGCGTCGGACTCGGAGGCGGCGCCGACGACCTCGATGGCGATGGCCTTGGAGGCGCCCTCGGCGTCCACGAGGAGCTGGCGTGCCAGGTCGGCGCAGACCTCGTAGACCTTCTGCTCGAACTCGGCGAGGTCGGGTCTGACGCCGGCGGCGCCGCTGGCCAGCAGCAGCACGGTGTCGTTGGTGGACATGCAGCCGTCGGTGTCGAGCCGGTCGAAGGTGCGGGAGGTGGCCTTGCGCAGCGCGGCGTCGAGCTCGTCGCTGGTGAGGTCGGCGTCGGTGGTGATCACGCAGAGCATGGTGGCGAGGGCGGGGGCGAGCATGCCCGCGCCCTTGGCCATGCCGCCCACCATGTAGCCGGCGGCCCGCTTGAAGGAGATCTTGCTGACCGTGTCGGTGGTGCGGATGGCGTCGGCCGCGGCCAGGCCGCCGTCGCGGGAGAGCTGGCTCGCGGCGGTCTCGACGCCGGACAGCAGCTCGTCCATGGGCAGCCGCTCGCCGATCAGGCCGGTGGAGCAGACGGCGATCTCGCCGGCGGAGTCCTGCAGCGCCTCGGCGACCTTCTCGGCGGTGGCGTGGGTGTCCTGGAAGCCCTCGGGGCCCGTGCAGGCGTTGGCGCCGCCGGAGTTGAGCACCACGGCCCGCAGCCGGCCGCCCGCGAGGACCTGCTGCGACCACAGGACGGGGGCGGCCTTCACGCGGTTGGCGGTGAAGACGCCCGCGGCGGCGCGGCTGGGCCCGTCGTTGACGACGAGGGCGAGGTCGCGGGCGCCGCCGGGCTTGATGCCCGCGGCCACGCCGGCCGCTCTGAAACCGAGTGGAGCAGTAACGCTCACGGTGCGACTCCTGTCAGGGGAAGGCCGAGCTCTTCCGGCAGGCCGAGGGCGAGGTTGACGCTCTGGATCGCGCCCCCGGCGGTGCCCTTGGTGAGGTTGTCGATGGCGATGACGGCGACCACGCGGCCGGCGCGTTCGTCGAGCGTCACCTGGAGGGCGGCGGTGTTGGCGCCGTAGGTCATGGAGGTGGCCGGCCAGACGCCGTCGGGCAGCAGGTGGACGAACGGCTCGTCCTTCAGCGCCACCTCGTACGCCGAGCGCAGCGCCTGCCGGGTGAGGCCGGGCGCGGCGGGGGCGGTGCAGGTGGCGAGGATGCCGCGGCTCATGGGGGCCAGCGTGGGGGTGAAGGAGACGCGCACCGGCGTGCCGGCGACGGCCGACAGGCCCTGCTCCATCTCGGGGGTGTGGCGGTGGACGCCGCCGACGCCGTACGCGCTGACCGACCCCATGACCTCGCTGCCGAGCAGGTGCGCCTTCGGGGCCTTGCCCGCGCCGCTGGCGCCGCTGGCGGCGACCACGACGACGTCGGGGCCGGCCAGGCCGGCGGCGAAGGCGGGGAAGAGGGCGAGCAGGACGGAGGTCGGGTAGCAGCCGGGCACCGCGACGCGCCGCGCGCCGCGCAGCCTCTCCCGCTGTCCGGGCAGCTCGGGCAGGCCGTAGGGCCAGGTGCCGGCGTGCTCGCCGCCGTAGAACTCCTGCCAGGCGGCGGGGTCGGCGAGCCGGTGGTCGGCGCCGCAGTCGACGACCACCGTGTCCTCGCCGAGCTGGGCGGCGACGGCGGCCGAGTGGCCGTGCGGCAGGGCCAGGAAGACGACGTCGTGGCCGGCGAGCGTGGCGGCGCTGGTCTCCTCGATGACCCGGTCGGCCAGCTGCGGCAGGTGGGGCTGGTGGGCGCCGAGGCGGGCGCCGGCGCTGGAGGCGGCGGTGAGCGCGCCGATCTCGAACTCGGGATGGCCGAGCAGGAGGCGCAGCAGCTCTCCGCCCGCGTAGCCGCTGGCTCCCGCTATCGCCGCTCTCATTCTCGCCCCTCCTGCATATTCATGCATCATAGCTCATGACCTTGCTTGTGAGAATGATGCACGTCGCGGCGGGGATGCGCAAGCCGCCCTTCCCAGCCGGATGCAGGTGAACACCAAGTGGCGGCCTGAATGATGAGCTTATGAGCGATTTCTTGTCCGATGTGCCCTTCGTCACACCGCAGCCTGGGCCGGGGCGGGACCCCGGACGGTGGGGCCGGGCCGTGCTCGTGCTGCTCTGGCTGGCGGTCTGCCTGCTGCCGATGTGGCTGGCCGTCGGGGACCTGGAACTCGCGACCGGGCGCGTCGGCACCCCGGGGACGCTGCGCGTGATCTCGTGCGAGGACCTGGGCCAGGGCCGCTACGACTGCGACGGGCAGTTCACGCCGGACGGCGGGGGCGCGCCGGTGCCGGTGGACGCCTCGCCGGACTCCTCGGCGGGCGACGTGCTGCGGGCGCAGCTCACGCCGGAGGGCGACCGGGCGGCCCCGGCGGGGACGAAGGGGGTGCTGGCGGCGCTGGCGCTGCCGTCGTTCGGGTTCGGCGGGCTGGGCTTCCTGCCGTACGTGCTCATGTACTGGGCCGGGGCGCGGCGCGGGCGGCGGGCCGCCGTGATCGGCGGATGGCTGGTCACGGCGACGGGCACCGTGGGGATGCTGGTCGGACTGGTCGCGGCCTACGCCTGACGAGCCGGGGTCCCCCGCCGGCCCGGGAGCCGGCGGGGGACCCGCGCGCTCAGCGCAGGAACGCGGCGGCCACGCCCGCGTCCACCGGCACGTGCAGGCCGGTGGTGTGGGAGAGGTCGCTCGCGGCCAGCACGAAGACGGCCGCGGCCACGTGCTCGGGCAGCACCTCGCGCTTGAGCAGGGTGCGCTGGGCGTAGAACTCGCCGAGCCGCTCCTCCTCCACGCCGTACACCTTGGCCCGGTTGGCGCCCCAGCCGGAGGCGAAGATGCCGGAGCCGCGGACCACGCCGTCGGGGTTGACGCCGTTGACGCGGATGCCGTGCTCGCCCAGCTCGGACGCGAGCAGCCGCACCTGGTGGGCCTGGTCGGCCTTGGCCGCGCCGTAGGCGACGTTGTTCGGGCCGGCGAAGACGGCGTTCTTGGAGGAGATGTAGACGATGTCGCCGCCCATCGCCTGGTCGATCATGACCCTGGCGGTCTCCCGCGCGACCAGGAACGAGCCGCGCGCCATGACGTCGTGCTGCAGGTCCCAGTCGGCGAGGCTGGTCTCCAGCAGCGAGCGCGACAGCGACAGGCCGGCGTTGTTGACCACCAGGTCCACGCCGCCGAAGGCGAGCACGGCGGCCCGTACGGCGGCGGCGATCTGCTCCTCGGAGGTGACGTCCACGCCGACGGCCACGGCCACGTCGGTGGGGCGGTAGGCGTTCGCGCCGATCTCGGCCGCCACCTTCTCGGCCGCGCCGAGGTCGCGGTCGGCGACCACGACGCAGGCGCCTTCGGCGGCGAGGCGGCGGGCGGTGGCCGCGCCGATGCCCGAGCCGCCGCCGGTGACCAGCGCCACCCGGGTGGCGAGCGGCTTCGGCTTCGGCAGGCGGCGCAGCTTGGCCTCCTCCAGCTCCCAGTACTCGATGCGGAACTTCTCCGACTCGGGGATGGGGGCGTAGGAGGAGACGGACTCGGCGCCGCGCATGACGTTGATGGCGTTGACGTAGAACTCGCCGGCCACGCGGGCGGTCTGCTTGTCCTTGCCGAAGGAGAACATGCCGACGCCCGGCACCAGCACGATCGCCGGGTCCGCGCCGCGCATCGCCGGCGAGCCCGGCTCGGCGTGCCGCTCGTAGTAGGCGGTGTAGTCGGCGCGGTAGGCGGCGTGCAGCTCGCGCAGCCGCTCGGCCGCCCGCTCCAGGGGCGCGTCCGGCGGCAGGTCGAGCACCAGCGGCGCGACCTTGGTCCGCAGGAAGTGGTCGGGGCAGGACGTGCCGAGCGCGGCGAGGCGCGGGTGCTCGGCGCGGGCGACGAAGTCCAGCACCTCGGGCGTGTCGGTGTAGTGGCCGACCACGCGCACGTCGGTGGAGGCCAGGCCGCGCACGATCGGGAACAGCGCGGCGGCGCGCGCGTGCCGCTCGGCCTCGGGCAGCGGCTCGTGCACGACCGGGCCGAAGGGGTCGGGGCGGCCGTGCTCGGCGAGGTACGCCTCCGCGGTGCGGATGATCTCCAGGGATCGGCTCTCGCACTCCTCGGAGGTCTCGCCCCAGGCGGTGATGCCGTGGCCGCCCAGGATGCAGCCGATGGCCTGCGGGTTGGCCGCCCTGATCGCGGCGATGTCCAGGCCGAGCTGGAAGCCGGGCCGCCGCCAGGGCACCCACACCACGCGCTCGCCGAAGATCCGCCGGGTCAGCTCCTCGCCGTCGGCGGCGGTGGCGACGGCGATGCCGGCGTCCGGGTGCAGGTGGTCGACGTGGCCGGCCTCGACCAGGCCGTGCATGGCGGTGTCGATGGACGGCGCGGCCCCTCCCCTGCCGTGCAGGCAGTAGTCGAAGGCGGCGACCATCTCGTCCTCGCGCTCGACGCCGGGGTAGACGTCCTTGAGCGCGCGCAGCCGGTCCAGGCGCAGCACGGCGAGGCCGGACTCCTTGAGCGTGCCGAGGTCGCCGCCGGAGCCCTTGACCCACAGCAGCTCGACGTCCTCGCCGGTGACCGGGTCGGGCGCGAGGCCCTTGGCGGAGGTGTTGCCGCCGGCGAAGTTGGTGTTGCGGGGGTCGGCCCCGAGGCGGTGCGAGCGTTCCAGCAGCTCGTTGACGGTGTCGGTGGGCGTGTTCTTGTCAGACATGATCTCGTCAGGCTCCCCAGCCCGCCTGCTGACCGCCGACGCGCTCGGCGGCGATCTTCTCGAAGTAACCGGACCCGGCGTAGGCGGCCATCGGGTCGGGGGCGAGGCCCATCTCCTCGCGCAGCTCCGCGAGCAGCGGGCGCACGTCGGTGTTGTAGGCGTCCATGAGGACGGCGTTGGAGCCGAGCACGTCGCCGGCGGCCTGCGCGGCGGCGAGGGCGTCCTGGTCCACGAGCAGCGCCTTGGCGGTGGCCTCCTGGACGTTCATGACCGAGCGGATCTGGCCCGGGATCTTGGGCTCGATGTTGTGGCACTGGTCGAGCATGAACGCGACCTCGTCGGTGAGCCCGCCGCCCCTGATGACCTCGTACATGATGCGGAAGAGCTGGAACGGGTCGGCGGCGCCGACCATCAGGTCGTCGTCGGCGTAGAAGCGGGAGTTGAAGTCGAACCCGCCGAGCTTGCCCTCGCGCAGCAGGAAGGCGACGATGAACTCGATGTTGGTGCCCGGCGCGTGGTGGCCGGTGTCCACGACGACCTGGGCCTTCGGGCCGAGCTTGACGCAGTGGGCGTAGGCGGTGCCCCAGTCGGGCACGTCGGTGGCGTAGAAGGCGGGCTCGAACAGCTTGTACTCCAGCAGGAAGCGCTGGCCGTCGCCGAGCCGGTCGTAGACCTCGGCCAGCGACTCGGCCAGGCGGTCCTGGCGGGCGCGCAGGTCGTCCTGGCCGGGGTAGTTGATGCCGTCGGAGAACCACAGCTTGAGCGTGTCGCTGCCGGTGGCGTCCATGATGTCGACGCATTCGAGCAGGTGGTCGGTGGCCTTGCGGCGGACCCGGGGGTCGGGGTTGGTGACGCTGCCCAGCTTGTAGTCGTCGTCCTGGAAGACGTTGGAGTTGATGGCGCCGATGGCGACGCCCAGCTCGCGGGCGTGGCGGGCCAGGTCGGCGTAGTCGTCCACCTTGTCCCACGGGATGTGCAGGGCCACGGTGGGCGCGATGCCCGTGTAGGCGTGGACCTGGGCGGCGTCGGCGAGCTTCTCGTACGGATCGCGCGGCACGCCCTGCTGCGCGAAGACCTTGAAGCGGGTGCCGCTGTTGCCGTACGCCCAGGACGGCGTCTCGATGCGCTGCGACCGCAGCGCGGCCTTGATGTCAGTCATAGCTCCCCGATCAATCCAGGTGGAACACTTCGGTCAGCGGCGTCATGCCCTCGTCGGGACGCCCGTCGAGATCCTCGAAGAACGGCGCCATCTCGGCCTGCCAGCGGGCGTTGACCTCGGTCTCGGCCATGGCCTTCTTGGCGGCCTCGAAGTCGTCGGTCTCCAGGTATCCCACGAGCAGGCCGTCGTCGCGGAGGAAGAGCGAGTAGTTGTGCCAGCCGGTGCGTGACAGTGCCTCTCGCATCTCCGGCCAGACGTCCTGGTGGCGTTCGCGGTACTCCGCCAGCCGCTCTGGGCGGACCTTCAGGAGGAAGCAGACCCGTTGCACTGGCACTCCCTTCAAAACGTTTTAATCCTTCGGGCAGGAAACTATGGTTCCCGCTCTGCGCTGTCAATGCGTCCCCTGCTCCCCGCCCGGCGCCTCGGGCAGGATCAGCACGTCGCCGGCGGGCACGGTGGCCCGGACGCCGGCGGGCGTCGTCACCTCGGCGTCCGCGCCGGTGTGGTTGATCGCGAACAGGAACGCGCGGCCGTCCTCATGGGCCCGGCGCACGACCTCGACGCCCGGCGGGGCCGTGGCGGCCGGGCGCACGCCGGCCTCGGCGCAGACCGCCGCGAGGACGCGGGTCAGCGTCGCGTCGTCCAGGCGGGTGGTCAGGTAATGGGCCGCGCCGCCGCCCTGCTCGTGGCGGGTCCAGGCGGGCTCGCCGGTCGCGTACGCGTCCAGCACCTTGGCCCCGGTGACGTGGGCCAGCTCGCTCCAGACCGTCCCGGTGCCGCCGGACTCCAGCGCGATCGGCCCCTCCAGCGGGAAGAACTCCTCGACGCTCACCCCCAGCAGCTCCCGCCAGGCGCCGGGGTAGCCGCCGAGGCGGACCCGGTCGTGCTCGTCCACGATCCCGCTGTACGGGCCGACCAGCGTCACGCCGCCCGCCCGGGTGAAGTCCGCCAGGCCGGCCGCCCCCGCGTCGCTCACCAGGTAGAGCATGGGGACCAGGACCAGCCGGTAGCCGCTCAGGTCGCCCTCGGGGTGGGCCAGGTCGCAGGTGATGCCCGCCCGCCACAGCGCGGCGTGCCAGCGCTTGGCCTCCTCGACCGGGTCCAGCTCGGAGGTCGGCTGGGCGGGGTGGTCCTGCGCCCAGACGCTCGCGTGGTCGAGCAGGATCGCGACCTCGGCCGTCACCCGGCTGCCCGGCACGCCGTCCAGCCCGGCGAGCTCGGCCCCGAGCGCCTTGACCTCGCGGAAGATCTTGGTGTCGGGGCCGGCGTGCGGCAGCATCGCCGAGTGCCACTTCTCGGCCCCGGCCCGGGAGGCCCGCCACTGGAAGAACATGATCCCGTCCGCGCCCCTGGCCAGGTGCTGCAGGGAGTTACGGCGCAGCTCGCCGGGCGCCTTGGCGAGGTTGCGCGGCTGCCAGTTGACGGCGCTGGTGGAGTGCTCCATCAGCAGCCAGGGCCGGCCGCCGTTCAGCGAGCGGGCGTAGTCGGCGGCGAAGGCCAGGTCGATGTGCGGCTCGGCGCGCGCCCCGATCAGGTAGTGGTCGGTGGAGACCACGTCGACCTCGGCGGCGAAGGCCCAGCAGTCCATGTCCCAGTGGGCGCCGGCCATGAGGTTCGTGGTGGCGGGGACGTCAGGGGTGACGGACTTCAGCAGGTCGCGCTCGGCGGTGTAGAGCTCCACCAGGGCGTCGGAGCTGAAGCGGCGGAAGTCGAGCTGCTGGCCGGGGTTGGTGAAGCTGGGGGTGGCACGGGGCGGCAGGATCTGCGCCCAGTCGCCGTAGCGCTGGGACCAGAAGGCGGTGCCCCAGGCGTCGTTGAGCTCGTCGAGCGAGCCGTAGCGGGCGCGCAGCCAGGCGCGGAAGGCCTCCGCCGAGGTGTCGCAGTAGCAGCGGGCGTTGTGGCAGCCGTACTCGTTGTGCACGTGCCAGAGCGCCAGCGCCGGATGGCCGGCGTAGCGGGTGGCGACCCGCTCGGCGATGCGCAGGGCGCGGTCGCGGTAGATCGGCGAGCTGGGGCAGAAGCCCTGCCTGCTGCCGTGGTGGAGGCGGCGGCCGTCGGCGTCGACCGGCAGCGCCTCGGGGTAGGAGGCGCCGAACCACGGCGGCGGCGAGGCGGTGGGGGTGGCCAGGCCGGCGCGGATGCCGTTGGCGCCCAGCAGGTCCATGGCCCGGTCGAGCCAGCCGAAGTCGAACACCCCCTCGGCGGGTTCCAGCACGGACCAGGAGAAGATCCCGAGGCTGACCTGGTTGACGCCGGCCTCGCGCATGAGCGCGACGTCCTGCTGCCACGTCTCCTCGGGCCACTGCTCGGGATTCCAGTCGCCGCCGTAGGCGATGACATCCGGCATGAGCCTGCCTTTCGTCCTTGGAGTTCACCGGGGATTAAAACGTTCCTGGGCATCGTGGCACAAGGGCGGGCGCGCCTCGCACGGCTGTCGGTGCTGCTCGGCGGGCGGGAAACGGCCGTTTCCCGATGGGGGCGATGCGGTGGACACGCGACGTGCGGTGGCTGGGGTGAAGAAGGATTCAATGCCATCGTTCAATGGAGGGGGCGGTTCTTCCCGGGAAGTAGAACGTTTCACCAGTAAGACGGCGACGTCGGCGCGCGGCGCGGTCCGGGAGCCGCGCGCTGACTGGCGTCCCGCCGGTTGGTACGTTTTAATGAGGCGTCATGGCCATGGTCAGCATCAAGGATGTCGCCGCGCACGCCGGCGTCTCCCCCGGCACGGTCTCCAACGTCCTGAACCGGCCGGGCAAGGTCGCCCCCGCCACCAGGGAGCGCGTGGAGGCGGCCATCAGGGAGCTGGGGTTCGTCCGGCACGGCTCGGCCTCGACGCTGCGCGCCGGGCACAGCAGGACGATCGGCCTGAGCGTGATCGACATCGGCAACCCGTTCTTCACCGAGGTCGCCGCCGGTGTCGAGGACGTCGCCAGCGAGCTGGGCTACGCCGTGATCCTCGGCAACTCGGCCGGCTCCCCCGACAAGGAGGACCGCAACCTGCGGGTGCTGGCCGAGCACCGGGTGCGCGGCGTGCTGATCACCCCGTCCGGCGAGGACTCCGGCCGGCTCGACCGGCTGCGCGAGCACGGCATCAGCGTGGTGCTCGTGGACCATCCCGCGCACCGGCCCGACCAGTGCGCGGTCGCCGTGGACGACGTGGCGGGCGGCCGGGCCGCCGTGGCGCACCTGCTGGCCAGGGGCGCGCGGAGCGTCGCCTGCGTCACCGGCCCGCTGACCATCCGCCAGTGCGTGGAGCGCCGCGACGGCGCGCGGGCGGCGCTGCGCGGCGCCGGGATCGACCCGGCGGAGCTGCGCGTCGTGGAGGCGGCCACGATGACCGCCCGCGGGGGCGAGAAGGCCGCCGCCGAGCTGCTGGCCGGCGAAGCCCTGCCCGAGGCCGTCTTCTGCGCCAACGACCTGCTCGCGCTCGGCGTGCTGCGGGCGCTGCTGCGCGCCGGCGTGCGGGTGCCCGAGGACGTGGCGCTGATCGGCTACGACGACATCGACTTCGCCGCCGCCTCGACGGTGTCGCTGAGCTCGATGCGGCAGCCGACCTACCAGCTCGGGCGCATCGCCACCGAGCTGCTGCTGGACGAGTGCGACAACCCCGACACGCACGCGCACCAGCACATCATGTTCCAGCCTGAGCTCGTCGCTAGGGAGTCCACCCAATGACCCGTTTCGCCGCCGTGGACCTCGGCGCCTCCAGCGGCCGGGTGATGCTGGCCGACCTGTCCGACGGCCTCACGCTGACCGAGGCCCATCGCTTCCCCAACGGCCCGGTCCGCGTGGCCGGCCGGCTGCACTGGGACGTCCTCGGCCTCTACCGGGAGATCCTGGCCGGGCTGCGCGCCGCCGGGCCGGTCTCCTCCATCGGCGTCGACTCCTGGGCCGTCGACTACGGCCTGCTCGACGAGAGCGGCGCGCTGCTCGGCAACCCGGTGCACTACCGCGACGACCGCACCCGGGGCGTGGCCGAGCGGGTGGCCGCCGAGGTCGGCGCGGAGACCCTGTACGAGACCAACGGGCTCCAGGTGCTGCCGTTCAACACGGTCTACCAGTTGCTCGCCGACCGGCTCGACCGGGCGGCCACGATGCTGCTCGTGCCGGACCTGCTGGCGTACTGGCTGACCGGCGAGATGGGCGCGGAGGTCACCAACGCCTCCACCACGGGCCTGCTCGACGTGCGGGGCAGGACGTGGGCGTACCCGCTGATCGAGCGGCTGGGGCTGCCCGCCCGGCTGTTCCCGCCACTGCGGCAGCCCGGCGAGGACATCGGCGGGCTGCGGCCCGACGTGGCCGCCGAGCTCGGCTGGTCGGCCCCGGTGCGGGCGGTCGGCTCGCACGACACCGCCTCGGCCGTGGCCGCCGTGCCCGCGACCGGCCCCGCCTTCGCCTACGTCTCCTGCGGCACCTGGTCGCTCGCCGGGGTGGAGCTGCCTGAGCCGGTGCTGACGCCGGAGAGCCGGGCCGCGAACTTCACCAACGAGGCCGGCATCGACGGAACCGTACGCTACCTGCGCAACGTGATGGGCCTGTGGCTGCTGCAGGAGTGCCTGCGCGCCTGGCAGGGCGCCGACCTGGGGCAGCTGCTGAAGGCGGCGGCCGGCGAGCCGCCCTTCGCCGCCGTGGTCAACCCGGACGAGCCGGTGTTCCTGCCGCCGGGCGACATGCCGGCGCGGATCGCCGCCGAGTGCCGCCGCACCGGGCAGACCCCGCCGGTCACCGAGGCCGGCTACGTGCGGTGCGTGCTGGAGAGCCTGGCGCTCGGGCACCGCCGGGCGGTTCGGCAGGCCATGGAGCTGTCGGGGCGCGAGGTCGAGGTCGTCCACCTGGTGGGCGGCGGCTCGCGCAACGAGCTGCTGTGCCGGCTCACCGCCGACGCCTGCGGCCTGCCGGTGGTGGCAGGACCGGCCGAGGCGACGACGTTCGGCAACGTGCTGGTGCAGGCGCGTGCCGCCGGGCTGGTGTCCGGCCTGGACGAGATGCGGGCGCTGGTGGCCGCGGCCGGGCCGCTGCGCCGCTACGAGCCCTCGGGCGACGCCCGCGCCTGGGACGAGGCCGCCGCCCGCGTCTTCCCCGGGGCGCTCTGACCGGCCGTTTCCCGCCGTGAGCCGCCGGGCAGAAGTCGGAGCATGAGCAAGAAGATCGTCCACTATCTGCCGTTCCTCGGCATCGTGCTGGCCGTCTGCACGGCGTCGTGGCTGGCCGGGCGCACCCTGCTGCCACCGGTCAGGGCACGGCGCTGAGAACCTAGGCCGTACGATCAAGCAATGACCGAAAAGACCGAAACGACGCCCGCCTGGCTGTCACCGGAAGAGCTGGAGTCGGTACGCGGCCGCATGCCGATCCTCTACGTCGACGCCGTGCCGGTGCGGGTCGACGAATACGGCGTGGTCACCCACGTCGGCCTGCTGCTGCGCATCGCGTCGGACGGCACGGTCAGCAGGGCGCTCGTCTCGGGCCGGGTGCTGCACCACGAGCGGGTCCGCGACGCGCTGCTGCGCCACCTGGAGAAGGACCTCGGCCCCGTGGCGCTGCCGCGCATCCCGGCGTCGCCGCAGCCGTTCACGATCGCCGAGTACTTCCCGACGCCGGGCGTCACGCCCTACCACGACCCGCGCCAGCACGCGGTGTCGCTGGCCTACATCGTGCCGGTCGCGGGCGACTGCCGGCCCCGGCAGGACGCCCTCGACCTGGTGTGGTTCACTCCGGAGGAGGCGGGCTCCCCGGCGGTGCAGCAGGAGATGACGGGCGGGCAGGGCGTGCTGCTGAAGCAGGCGCTCGCCCATGTGGGCCGGCTGACCTGACCGGTCGCGGGCAGGTCAGCGGGAGGCCAGGGCGCTCCTCGCGTGCGGGCGGCGGAAGAGCTGCGAGCGGCCGAGCGCCCTGAACGCGGCGCGGGCGACCGCGCGGCCGGGGCCGCCGGCGGGCAGCGGGAAGCCGACCGAGATCGCCATGCCGGGCTCGACCCGCTCCACCTTGCTCGCGCGGGCCTTGCGCGGGCCGTCCACGCCGAGCACGACGTCGTTCCAGGGCACGCCGGAGCCGTTCTCCAGGGTGACCACGAGCTCGTCGCCGACGACCTCGCTGCGCAGCCCGTACGGGATGCGCGGATCGTCCCCGATCTCGGCGTCGAGCGTGGCCGTGAGCTCGGCGGCCAGCTCGGGGCGGGCGGCGGCGAGGTCGTGCCGCTCCCCCGGGTCGGCGGTCAGGTCGTACAGCTCGACGCGCTCGGGCCGGGTCCCGGCGGCGTCCGGGGCGATGCGCACGGCCTTCCACCGGCCGCGGCGGATGGCCTGCGCCTTCCCCGGCCGGTTCCAGACGAGGTGCTTGTGCCGGGGCGCGCTCGCGCCGGTGAGCAGGCCGCGGAAGGAGACGCCGTCCAGGCGGGCGGGCACCGGCACCCCGGCGAGGTCGGCCAGCGTCGGCATCAGGTCCCAGCCCGCCACCGGCCGGCGGACGACCCGGGGCCGCAGCGCGGGCGACCAGGCGATCATCGGGACGCGCAGGCCGCCCTCGTACATGGCGCGCTTGCCTGACCGGTAGGGGCCGTTGGCGTCGAACAGGTCGGGCGTCACGCCCTGCTCGTGGTGCGGGCCGTTGTCGCTGAGGAACAGCACCAGCGTGCGCCCGGCCAGCCCGTTGTCGCGCAGCGCGCCCGTCAGCGCGGCGACGTCCCGGTCCAGGCGGGTGATCTGGGCGGCGTGCCGGCGGTTGGCGTCGCTCCAGGGACGGCTCTCGTAGGGGCCGGCGTCGCCGGGGACCGCGCTCGGCGCGTGCGGCAGGTTCGTCGGGTAGTAGAGCAGGAACGGCTCGTCGCGGTGCTGCTCGATGTAGCTGACGGCGCGCCGGCGGAACAGGTCGGGCGCGTACTGCCGGCCGTCGAGTCCCACCTTCCGGTCGTTGTGCCAGAGGTACTTCGGGAAGTACTGGTGGGCGTGCTTGTGGCCGAGGTAGCCGTAGAACTCCTCGAAGCCGCGCTCGTTGGGGTGCGAGGGCTGCCCGGCGCGGTCGGGGCCGAAGCCCCACTTGCCGATGCAGGCGGTGCGGTAGCCGGACAGGTTGAGCAGCTCGCCGAAGGTGAGGTCGGCGGCGGTGAGCGCGTGCTGGGGGCCGCCCCCGGGGTTCTCGCGTACGGTGCCGTGGCCGGCGTGCAGCCCGGTGAGCAGCGCGCAGCGGGAGGGCGCGCAGATCGGGGCGCCCGCGTAGGCGTCGGTGAAGCGCACGCCCTCGGCCGCCATCCGGTCCAGGTGCGGCGTCCTGATCAGGCGCTGGCCGTAGCTGCCGAGCTCTCCCCATCCCAGGTCGTCGGCGAGGATGACGAGGATGTTGGGACGGAAGGGTAACCCTCCCCTGGCCGCCGCGGAGGCGGGGGACGACGGGGAGGCGGCGAGGCCGGCGAGGGTTCCGGCGAGGAGAGCGCGGCGGGAGGGCCCGTTGATCACGACGGGACCATATCGGACATGGCGGTCCGCCGCCCACCGCTAGCCGCGCTTGACCGCCCTCGGGTGCACCACCGCGTACGTGTCGCGCAGCGCCGCCATCGACGCGTCGTAGGACGCCTGGGCGACCCCGGTGAACAGGCAGTCCACCACCATGAGCTGGGCGATGCGGCTGCCGAGCGCCCCGGAGCGGAACGCGGTCTCGCGGGCGGCCGTGGTGAGGGTCACATCGGCCGCGCGGGCCAGCGGAGAGTCCAGGAAGTTCGTGATCGCGACCGTGGCCGCGCCGGACCTGCGGGCGATGGCCAGGAACTCGGCGGTGTCCACGGTGGCGCCGCTGTGCGAGACCGCCACCGCCACGCAGGTGCCGTCCAGGACCGCGGCCGAGGTCCACGCGGAGTGGGCGTCGTGCCAGTTGATCGCGGTGCGGCCGATGCGGGAGAGCTTCTGCTGCAGGTCGAGGCCCACCAGGGCGCTCGCGCCGACGCCGAAGGTGTCGATGCGGCGGGCGGCGCCGACCATCTCGACCGCGCGGGCCAGGGCGTCCAGGTCGAGGGAGCGGGCGGTGTCGGCGATGGACAGCGTCTCGTTCATGGCGACCTTGGAGACGATGCCGGCCAGGCTGTCGTTGCGGTCGATGTCGCCGGGCGCCTCGGCGAGGCCGGAGGTGGCCAGCTCCTCCCTGGCCAGCGCCCTGGTCAGGTCGATGGTGAAGTCCTTGTAATGGGCGTAGCCCATCCGCCGGTAGAAGCGGACGACCGAGGTCGTCGAGGTGGCGCAGCGGGCGGCGAGGTCGGCGATCGACAGGTTGGCCGCGGCCGGGTCGGCCGCGAACGCCTCGGCGATGCGCCGCTCGGACGGGCGCAGGCCGGGCATGGCCGCGCGGATGCGGATCAGCAAGGTGCCGGCGTCCTCGGCCATCGTCAACCATCCCGGTCAGGAAAAGAAAATACCCTGGTGGTAGGGTCTCGGTAATTTTATAACCCAATGCCCTGAGGAGGCCACCATGCCCCGTGGCGCGCTTTCCGCGGCCGCCCTCGCCGCGACCCTGTCCCTTGCCCTCGCCAGTTGCTCGTCCTCCTCCGGGTCCGCTCCCAGTGCCGAGGGGACGGGCGGCGGCAAGCCGCTGGTGGTCGGCGTGACCTCCGACCCGGACACCTTGTTCCCCTGGAAGGCCACCCAGTTCCAGGCCGTCAACGTGCTGCAGAACCTGTACGGCACGCTGACCGAGTTCGACAAGGACCTCAACGTGGTCCCCGGGCTGGCCGAGTCGTGGGAGGCCTCGGAGGACGGCAAGACCCTGACGCTCAAGCTGCGCCAGGGCGTCACCTTCGCCGACGGCAGCGCCTTCGACTCCGCGGACGTCAAGTCCTCACTCGACAAGATCATGGACGAGAAGACCGCGGCCGTGGCCCGCGCCTCGCTGTCGTCGGTGAAGTCCGTCGAGGCGCCCGACGCGTCCACGGTGGTGCTCAAGCTGTCGGCCCCGGACGCCGCGCTGCCCGCCAACCTGGCCACGGTGAACATGGCGATGCTCTCCTCCGACGACACCGAGGAGAAGCTGTCGGCCACCCCCAACGGGACCGGCCCTTTCAAGCTGGGCAAGCGGGTGCCGAGCCAGTCGATCACGCTGACCAGGAACGACGCGTACTGGGGCGCGGAGAAGGCGAAGTCGCCGGCGGTCGAGTTCCGGGTGATCCCCGACGAGTCGTCCATCGTCTCGGCCATGCAGTCGGGCAACGTGCAGCTCGCCGTCTTCAACGACCCGCTGGTGGCGCAGACCGCCGAGGGCGGCGGCACGATCACCGTCGCCAAGACCCTGCAGCTCAACTACCACGTGCTCCAGCTCAACGCGCGCCGCGGCGAGCTCGGCGACGTCAACGTGCGCCTGGCCGTGCAGTGCGCGATCGACCGCAAGCAGGTGCTCGACACCGCCGCGCTGGGCGAGGGCGAGGTGACGGGACCCAACACCGCGCCGGCCTTCAAGTCGGACCCGAACAAGCGGCCCTGCCCCGCCCGCGACCTGGCCAAGGCCGCCGACTACCTCGCCAAGGCCGGCAAGTCCGGCGGGGTGACCATCAAGACCATCGTCTCCCAGGGCGAGTACGCCACCTCCGTCAACGAGGCCCAGAACCTCAAGGCCCAGCTCGCCGAGGCCAAGATCAACCTGGACCTGGAGGTGCTGGAGTCCGGCGCGTTCGTGGACCGCTGGGTGGCCGCCGACTTCGACGCGGCCGTGGCGCTCAACGGCGGCCGTCCCGACCCCGACGGCTCCTACGGCCGCTACTTCACCAGCGACGGCAACCTCAACAAGGTCGCCGGCTACAGCTCCGACAAGCTGGACAAGCTGTTCGCCGAGGGCAAGGCGACCACCGACCAGGCCGCCCGCAAGGCGATCTACGACCAGGTGGCCGCCGAGCTGGAGGACAACGCGGCCTGGATCTGGCTGTTCTCCGGCTACACCTACACGGCGACGACCTCGGGCGTGCAGGGCTTCACGCCGATGGCCAACGGCTCGCTGCAGTCGCTGCGCGCCGCGTCCGTCTCCTGACATGAGAGCGTTCCTCCGCAACCGGGCCGTCCGGCGGGCGGCGGGCACGGCGGGCACCCTGTTCGGGGTGGCGGTGTTCGTGTTCGTCATGCTGCGGGCGATCCCCGGCAACCAGATCACCGCGGGCCTCGGCACCGAGGCCGCCGCGCTCACCCCGGCCCAGCAGGCGGCGCTGGAGCGCTACTACGGGCTCGACCGGCCCCTGGTCGCGCAGTTCTTCGCCTGGCTCGGCAACATGTTCACCGGCAACTTCGGCTACTCCGCCCGCAACCAGCAGAGCGTCCTCGACCTCACGCTGCGCTCGCTGCCGGTGACGGCCGAGCTGGCGGTGCTGTCGATCCTGCTGGCGCTGCTCATCGGGGTGCCGCTCGGCATGCTGGCCGCCTCCCGCCCGAACGCGGCGCGGGACGCGCTCGGGCAGGTCGTGAGCCTCGCCGGGCTGTCGATCCCGGCGTTCCTGCTGGCCACCACGCTGCTGTCGGTGTTCGCCGCCTCGTTCGGCTTCAACCCCAACGGGCAGGGCTTCGCGACGCTGGCCGAGGACCCGCTGCTCAACCTGCGGCAGATGGTCCTGCCCGCGCTCGTGCTGGGCTTCGGCATCGCCGCGCCGATCCTGCGCACCACCCGGGCGGCGGTGCTGGAGGTGCGCTCGGAGGACTTCGTCCGCACCGCCCGCGCCAAGGGCGTGCCGGAGCGGCGGCTGCAGGTCAGGCACGTGCTCGGCAACGCGCTCGTGCCCATCGTCACCATGACCGGCCTGCAGTTCGGCTACCTGCTCGGCGGCGCGGTCGTGGTCGAGCAGATCTTCTCCGTGCCCGGAATCGGGCGGCAGGTGCTGCTCGGCATCCAGCAGAAGGAGTACGCGGTCGTGCAGAGCACCGTGCTG
Source organism: Nonomuraea bangladeshensis (assembly GCF_039529455.1). NCBI lineage: Bacteria > Bacillati > Actinomycetota > Actinomycetes > Streptosporangiales > Streptosporangiaceae > Nonomuraea > Nonomuraea bangladeshensis. The sequence continues at coordinate 108,550 of NZ_BAAAMV010000018.1, read as the reverse complement.
GTGATCGCGCTGGCGTTCGTGCTGGTGAACCTGCTGACCGACGTGCTCTATCGGGTGATCGACCCGCGGGTGAGGGCGTCGTGAGCGCGCTGCGCAGGAGCCCCGCCGCGGTGTCGGGCACGGTGATCCTGGTGCTGCTGGCCGTGGTGGCGGCGCTGTCGTTCCTCGGGCTGCTGCCCTACGACCCGATCGCGCAGAACCCGCCGGAGCGCTTCCTCGCGCCGTCGGGGTCGCACCTGTTCGGGACCGACCAGTTCGGCAGGGACGTGTTCGCTCGGGTGGCGGCCGGGGTCGGCAACTCGGCGCTCATCGCGGTCGTCGCGGTGGCGTTCGCGACCGCGCTCGGCACGCTCGGCGGCCTGGTGTCCGGCTTCTACCGGGGCCTCGCCGACGGCGCGATCGGCGGGGTGACGAACGTGCTGTTCGCGTTCCCGCCGCTGCTGCTGGCGCTGTCGCTGGCGTCGGTGCTGGAGCGCAACTGGTTCACCGTGGCGGTGGCCATCGCCATCGTGTACGTGCCGATCTTCATCCGCGTCACCCGCGGCCCCGTGCTCTCGCTCAGGGAGATCGAGTACGTCAAAGCCGCGGTGGCGACCGGCCAGAGCCGCGCGCAGATCATGTTCCGGCACGTGCTGCCCAACATCACCTCGATCATCGTCATCCAGGTCGCCCTGTCGTTGTCCTGGGCGGTGCTGACCGAGGCGTCGCTGAGCTTCCTGGGGCTCGGCACTCCGCCGCCCGCGCCGTCGCTCGGCTCGATGATCTTCGAGGCGCGCAGCCTGGTGTTCGTGGCCCCGTGGACGCTGATCGCGCCTGGCGCGGTCGTCGTCCTGCTCGTGGTGGGGCTGAACCTGCTGGGCGACGGCCTGCGTGACACACTCGACCCGCGAAACCGAGGCAAGCGGTGAATCTGACCAACCTGACCACAGAAGCGGCCGACCCCCGCTTCTCCGGCATCGACACGATGAGCGTCGCGGAGCTCGCCGCGACCATGAACGCGGCCGACGCCACCGTCCCCGCCGCCGTGGCGGGAGCGCTGCCCCAGATCGTCGCGGCCATCGAGGCCACGGCCGAGCGCATGCAGCGCGGCGGGCGGCTGATCTACGTGGGGGCGGGCACGCCGGGGCGGCTCGGCGTGCTGGACGCCTCCGAGTGCCCGCCGACCTTCGGGACGCCGCCCGACCAGGTGTTCGCGATCATCGCGGGCGGCCCGCGGGCGATCGTCGCGCCCTGCGAGGGTGCCGAGGACGACGAGGAGGCCGGCGCCGCCGCGATCGACGGGGCCGGCGTCGGGCCGCTCGACACCGTCGTGGGCATCGCCTCCAGCGGGCGGACGCCGTACGTGGTGGCCGCGGTGCGGCGGGCGGCCGAGCGCGGCGCGCTGACCGTGGGCCTGGCCTGCAACACCGGGACACCGCTCGGCGCGGCGGCCGCGTACGCCGTCGAGGTGCCGGTCGGGCCCGAGGTGATCAGCGGCTCGACCCGGCTCAAGGCGGGCACGGCGCAGAAGCTCGTGCTCAACATGTTCTCGACCATCGTCATGGTGCGGCTCGGCAAGACGTACGGGAACCTGATGGTGGACGTGCGGCCGAGCAACGGCAAGCTGCGCGAGCGGGCCGTGCGCATCGTGCGCGCGATCACCGGGGCCGGGCGCGCCGAGGCGCTGTCCGCGCTGCGGCAGAACGGTTTCAACGTCAAGCAGGCGGTCGTCGCCTCGCGCTTCGACCTGACGCCCCAGGAGGCCGCGGCGCGGCTGGCCGGGGCCGGCGGGCGGCTGCGGGCGGCTCTTGGGGAGCGGGCATGAGGATTCTCGGGATGATCTCCGGCACTTCGCACGACGGCATCGACGTGGCCGTCGTCGACTTCACGCCGGAGGGTGAGGTGCTGCGCGGCCGGGTCGGGCACACGGCGAGCACGCCGTACCCGGCGGAGCTGCGGGCGCGGCTGCTCGCTGTGCTGCCGCCCGCGCCCGTGACGCTGGCGGAGGTGTGCGTGCTGGACACGCTCATCGGGCAGTGCTTCGCCGAGGCCGCGGCGGCGGCGATCGAGGCGGGCGGGCCGGTCGACCTGATCGTCTCGCACGGGCAGACGGTGTTCCACTGGGTGGAGGAGGCGCACGCGCGCGGCACCCTGCAGATCGGGCAGCCGGCCTGGATCGCCGAGCGGACCGGCGTGCCGGTGCTGTCGGACGTGCGCATCCGCGACATCACGGCGGGCGGGCACGGCGCGCCGCTGGTGTCGGTGCTGGACGGGCTGCTGCTGGGCGGCCTGGAGAACGGCGCCGCCGCGCTGAACCTGGGCGGCATCTCGAACATGACCGTGCTGCGCGACGGCCGGCTGTACGCCTACGACATCGGCCCGGCGAACGCGCTCATCGACGCCGTGGTGACCGCCCGCGGCCTGGACCCGAGGGGCTACGACGCCGGCGGCGCGATCGCGGCCTCCGGGCGGGTGCACCCCGGCCTGCTGGCGGCGCTGCTGGACGAGCCCTACTACCGGCTGGCCCCGCCGAAGAGCACCGGCAAGGAGCTGTTCCACCTGGGCTACGTGGAGGCCGCCCTGGCGGGCCTGCCGGAAGGGGACGTGAGCGACGCCGACCTGGTGGCGACGCTCGCCGAGCTGACCGTGCGGACCGTGGCCGCCGACGTGCGAGCCGCCGGGGTGGCGACGCTGGTGGTCTCCGGCGGCGGCTGCCGCAACCCCGTCATCATGGACGGCCTGCGCGCCGCCCTGCCCGGCGTGCGGGTGTCGGCGTCGGACGCCTACGGGGCGCCCGCCGACGACAAGGAGGCCATCGCGTTCGCGCTGATCGGCTGGCTGAGCGCGCACGGCCTGCCCGGCACCGTGCCCGGTGGGACGGGCGCGTCCGCGCCGCGCGTCCTCGGCACGCTGACCCCGGGCGCGGGACCGCTGGTGCTGCCCGCCCCGGTCACGACGCCGCCCCGATCGCTGGTGCTGGCCCGATGAGCGGGGATCCGGCCGCCGCCGAGCGGCCGCCCGAGCCGCCGCCCGGCCTGATCACCGCCGCCCGCACGCCGTGGTTCGACCTCGACGAGTGCACCGGCCACCGCACCGTCCGCCAGGAGGGCGGGGCGCTGGCCGGCGAGGCCCCGATGACGCCGGACACCCATCACGACCTCGCCTCGGTCACCAAGGTCGTGGCGACCACGACGGCGCTCATCCGGCTGGTGTCGGAGCGGCTCGTGGACCTGGACGCGCCGCTGAGCGCGTACCTGCCGCACTCGTACGAGGCGATCACCGTACGGGACCTGCTGCTGCACCGGGGCGGCCTGTGGGAGTGGTGGCCGCTGTACGTGCGGGCCGACCTGCCGCCGCCCCGCTACCGGCCCGGCCGCGCCCGGCACTACTCCGACCTCGGCTTCATCCTGCTCGGCCGGATCGTCTCGGCCGTGACGGGGCTGCGGCTGGACCGGGCCGTGGCCGAGCTGGTGACCAGGCCGCTCGGCCTGACCCGCACCACCTACGCCCGGCCCACGGGCACCGAGGTCGCCATGAGCGCGCTCGACGACCGGGTGGAGATGACCATGCTCGACACCGGCCGCCCGTACCCGGTCCCCTATCGCAGCTCCGACTTCGCGGGCTGGCGGCGCGGGCCGGTGCTGGGCGAGCCGGCCGACGGCAACGCCTTCCACGCCCTCGACGGCGTCGCCGGGCACGCGGGGCTCTTCTCGACCGTGCCCGACCTGCTGCGCTACTGCCTGGCGATGTCCCGGTACGAGGAGCACGACCGTCTGTGGCGGCCGGAGACGGTCCGCGAGTTCTTCGCCCCCGGCCCCGACCCCGAGCAGGCGCTCGGCTTCCGCCGCTACGCCCTCGACCTGGGCGGCGAGAGCGTGACCGTACTCGGCCACCCCGGGTACGTCGGCTGCGCGATCGGCTTCGTCCCCGGCCGGGACGTGGCCCTGGTCGTGGCGAGCAACCGCCTGCTCGTCACGGGCGAGCCGACGCCGACCGACGACCTCTGGCACGGCCTGCTGCAGGCCGTCACGCGACAGACGAGGAACGCATGACCCCGCTCCTGGAGATCCGCGGCCTGTCGGTCGCCTTCCGCACCCGCAAGCAGGACGTCACCGCCGTACGGAACGTCTCGATGGACATCCTGCCCGGCCAGACCGTCGCGGTCGTCGGCGAGTCGGGCTCGGGCAAGTCGACCACGGCCGCCGCGATCAACCGGCTCCTGCCGGACAACGGCCGCATCACCGCCGGGGAGATCCTGTTCGAGGGGCGCGACCTGGCGCGGGCGAGCCGCAGGGAGATGACCGCGATCCGCGGCGCGGGCATCGGCCTGGTCCCCCAGGACCCCATGTCGAACCTCAACCCGCTCATGAAGGTCGGCGACCAGATCGCCGAGGCCCTGGAGGTGCACGGCGCGGCCACCGGCAGGGCGGCCCGCGCGCGGGTGCTGGAGCTGCTGGACCTGGTCGGCATCCCCGACCCGGAGCGGCGGATCGGGCAGTACCCGCACGAGTTCTCCGGCGGCATGCGCCAGCGGGCGCTGATCGCCATGGGGTTGGCCTGCCGGCCGCGGCTGCTCATCGCCGACGAGCCCACCTCCGCGCTGGACGTGACCGTGCAGCGGCGCATCCTCGACCAGCTCGCCGCGCTCACCGCGGAGATGGGCACGGCGGTGCTGCTCATCACGCACGACCTGGCGCTCGCGGCCGAGCGGGCGGACGTGGTGGCCGTGATGTACCAGGGCGAGATCGTGGAGACGGGACCGGCGGCCGAGATCCTGGCCGCGCCCGGCCACGACTACACCAGGCGGCTGCTGCGCGCGGCCCCGAGCCTGTCGTCGGTGCGCGTGGCCGAGCCTCCGGGACCGCCGCCCGAGGACCTGGTCGTGGTCGAGGGGCTGCGCAAGGTCTTCCCGCTGCGCGGCACGGACGAGGAGCTGGTCGCGGTGGACGACGTGTCCTTCCGGATCCCGCGGGGACGTACCGTCGCGATCGTGGGCGAGTCGGGCTCGGGCAAGTCCACGACCGCCAACCTGGTGCTCGGGCTGGAGGCGGCCACCGCGGGCGGCATCCGGTTCGACGGCACCGACCTGGCCGGGCTGGGGCGGCGCGAGCTGTTCGCCTTCCGCCGCCGGGTGCAGCCGGTCTTCCAGAACCCGTACGCCTCGCTCGACCCCCGCTACACCGTCGAGAAGTCGATCACCGAGCCGCTGCGCGTGCACGGCGTCGGCACCGCGGCCGAGCGCCGCAAGGCCGCCGCCGATCTGCTGGAGCAGGTGTCGCTGCCGGCGTCGATGGGCGAGCGGCTGCCGCACGAGCTGTCCGGCGGCCAGCGCCAGCGGGTGGCCATCGCGCGGGCCCTCGCCCTGTCGCCCGAGCTGGTGGTGCTCGACGAGGCGGTCTCCGCGCTCGACGTGCTGGTCCAGGCGCAGATCCTGGAGCTGCTCGGCGAGCTGCAGCGCGAGCTGGGCCTCAGCTACCTGTTCATCAGCCACGACCTGGCGGTGGTCCGGATGATCTCGCACCAGGTGCACGTGATGCGGCGCGGCCGGATCGTGGAGAGCGGCACGACGGAGGACATCTTCGACCGGCCGGCCGACGGCTACACCCGGGAGTTGCTGGCCGCCATCCCCGGGGGGACAGAGTAGGAGGGTGAAGATCCTCCTTGTGCAGCCGCCGCGCTACTCCCCCGACGGCCACGCCAACTTCGACGCCGTCGAGACGCTGGTCACCCCCGGCTCCGCCGAGCTGATGATCCTGCCCGAGCTGGCCGGCGCGTCCTTACCGCGCGCCGACTACTTGGCGCGGGTGCGGGAGCTGGCCAAGGGCTCGGGGATGGCGGTGGTCGGCGGCTCCCACTACGACGACTCGGCCCCGGGCGGGCGGGTCAACCGGGGCGCGGCGGCCGGCCCGGACGGCACGCTGCTCGCCGAGTACGACAAGGCCCACCCCTACGGGCTGGAGCTGCGCTCCGGCGTCGTCCCCGGCCGTCCCGGCGGCGGCTTCGAGCTGCACGGCCGCCGCCTGCACGTGCTGCTCTGCGCCGACCTTTGGTATTCGGCCAGCCTGGCGGGCGCGGACGGCCCGGACGCCGTGCTGGTGCCCGCCTTCTCGGTGACCCGCTGGGACGGCCCCGCCCCCGCCCGGCAGCTCTGGCAGCACATGAGCGTGGCCCGCGCGTACGAGTTCATGACGTACGTGGCCGTGAGCGACTGGCACCACGAGACCACCTACCACGGGCATCCGTGCGCGGGCGTGACCGGTCTCGCCAACCCCTGCCCGCACACCCACACCGGCTTCTTCACCGGGCCGCCCGACGACGCCGTCTCCGTCCACGAGCTGGACTTCGGCCGTCTGGACGCCTTCCGCCGCGACCGGTCAGAGCGCGGCTTCCGTTAGGGCTTACCTGCGATAGTTGAAAGGCATACGGTTGACGTATGGCTGAGACCCCCGATCAGGTGCACTGGCGCGGCGTGCACCATCTCGCCCTGGTGACCGCGGACATGGACGCCACCGTGCGCTTCTGGCACGGCGTGCTCGGCGCCCGGCTCGTCGCCACCCTGGCCGTCCCCGCGTTCAAGCACTACTTCTTCGACGTCGCGCCCGGCAACACGGTCGCCTTCTTCGAGTACGCCGACCAGCCGCTCGACAGCTTCGCCAAGCCCGCGGGCGTCCCGTACGCGCGGGCGGCGCAGTTCGACCACCTGTCGCTGCACCTGCCGGACGAGGAGGCGCTGAACCGCATGCGCGACCGGCTGAAGGCGCACGGCTGCGAGGTCACCGACGTCATCGACCACGGTTTCCTGCGCTCGATCTACTTCAGCGACCCCAACGGCATCGCCCTGGAGGCGTCCTGGTGGACGCTCGACCCGACCGGCCGCCCGGCCGACCACTCCGACGAGCGGCTGTTCGCCGACCCCGACCCGGTGCCGGCCGTGCGCGAGCTGCGCGAGGAGGGCAGGCTGCGCCACACGGTCGCCACCCGGCTGGTCGACGGCGTGATCGAGGACCTGCGCCGTGAGGGCATCACGCTGGAGCGCTGAACGGGACGGGCACCCCCGGAGCGCGGTCCAGGAGTGCCCGGTCTGCCCGGCCGTCAGGCGCAGGTGTAGGTGGAGGGAGTCTGCGTGTTCCCGCTCGGGCGGCTCACCTGGAAGCCGAACGAGGTGGCGGCGTTCGGGGCCAGGTTGCCGTTGTAGGCGGCGTTCTTGGCGGTCACGGTCTGGCCGCTCACCGTCAGGGTGGCGTTCCACGAGCCGACCAGGGTGTGCCCGGCGGGCAGGGTGAAGGTGACGGTCCAGCCGGTGATGGCGGAGGTGCCGGTGTTGGTGACGGTCACGGGCTGGACCACGTAGCCGCCGCTCCACTGGGTCTGCACGGTCCCGGTGGCGGTGCAGCCGCCGCCCCCGCCCGGCCCGTCCTGGGTGGTGAACGTGGCGAGCGCGGAGTCGCCGGACAGGTTGCCCGCGCCGTCCCTGGCGCGCACGTACACCTGGTACTGCGTGCTGGGGCTCAGCCCGGTCAGCGTGATCGAGGCGGTGCTGCTCTGGCCGAGCAATGTGTCGGTGGCGCCCTGCTCGCGGTAGACGTTGTAGCCGGCCAGGCCGCTGCCGCCGGTGTCGGTGGAGGCGCTCCAGGTCAGCGCGGCCGAGTTGGAGGTGACCGTGCCGACCGTCGGCGTGCCGGGAGTGCTCGGCGGAGTGGTGTCGCCGCTCGTGCCGCCCGCCAGCGCGTCGTGCACGGCCGTGTACGCCGGCTTTTGCTGGTAGTTGGCGTCCCACGGCAGCGCGAAGCCCTCGTTGGGGAAGGTGTCCGGCACCCAGGAGTGCTTGTCGGTGAAGCCCCAGATGGTGACGCCGGCGCAGGCCGTCACCGCGAGGCAGGCGTTGACGACGTTGCGGTAGTAGGTGGCCTGGGTGGTGTCCTTGGAGCTGTCGCGCGGCGTCGGCATGCGCACGTCCAGCTCGGTGACCCGGACCTGCACGCCGAGGGCGGCGAAGCGCTCCATGTTCCGCTGCATGTCGCTCGGGAAGCCGTACTGGATGGAGAGGTGGCTCTGCAGGCCCACGCAGTCGACCGGGACGCCCTGCTGGCGCAGCGACGAGACGAGGTTGTACATCGCGGTGCTCTTGGCGTTGATGCCCTCGACGTTGTAGTCGTTGATGCACAGCCGGGCGTCGGGGTCGGCGGCGCGGGCGGCGCGGAAGGCGTCGGCGACGAAGCTCTGGCCCAGCGTGTTGTACCAGAACGACGAGCGCCAGCCGCCGTTCTCGTCGAAGACCTCGTTCACGACGTCCCAGGAGACCACGGCCGGGTTGTCGGCGTAGTGGCCGACGACCTGGGCGATGTGGTTCTGCATCGCCGAGCGCATGGCGCTGGCGCCGAGGCCCTGCACCCAGCCCGGCGTCTGCTGGTGCCAGACCAGGGTGTGGCCGTGGACCTGCTGGTTGTTCTGGGTGGCGAAGGCGACGATCTGGTCGGCGCCGCTGAAGGTGAACTGGCCCTGGCTGGGCTCGGTGGACTCCCACTTCATCGCGTTCTCGGCGGTGACCTGGTTGAACTCGGTGCCCGCGATGGTGCGGTAGGAGGTCTCACTGCCGAGCGGGCCGGTGGCGAGCGCCGTGCCGATGAACTTGCCCTTGGCAGCGGCGTGCGTGCGCAGCGGCGCGGACGCCTGGGCCGAGGTGGTGGGCAGCAGGAAGGCTGCGAAAATCCCCAGCAAAGTGAGGATTCTGACGAGCGCGGACGAAAGCACGGACATCGACCTCCGGGGGGCGGGCATTCGATCCGAAAGTTTCGATCCCTCATGGATCGCATCGCCGACGGTATTGACCGGCCCGTTGAGGGTCAATGCCGAGGCTCGCCGGACGCCAAAGCAGCAGTTGGGAGGCTGAAAGTATCGGCACAGTCATGAAAGTTTCACGGAGAACGTAACTCTAGCGAAACGTACTGACCGGTCGGTACTGTGACTTATCCAGAATAATCGTCCACAGCGGGGAGCGTTCTGCAGATGACCCTTACGCACGCCCAGGTCCAGGCCCAGCTCACCGGCCCCGGCCAGCTCTTCGAGATGGAGGAGATAGGCGACACCGGGGTACGAACGTGGAAGCACGCACCCACCCATTTCCGGGCGCTGCTGGAGATGAGCAGGTTCCACGGCGAGAAGGTCTTCCTCGTCTACGAGGACGAGCACATCACGTTCGAGGACCATTTCCGCCGTGCCGCGACGCTGGCCCACCGCCTGATCGACGAGTACGGCGTGCGCAAGGGCGACCGCGTGGCCGTGGCCATGCGCAACTACCCGGAATGGGTGATCTCCTTCTCCGCCGTGCTGGCCGCCGGAGCCGTCGCCGTGCCGCTCAACGCCTGGTGGACCGAGAACGAGCTGGCCTACGGCGTACGCGACTCCGGCGCGAAGGTGCTCATCGCCGACGGCGAGCGGGCCGGACGGCTGGCCTCCACCGGCGTGCCGATGATCGTCACCAGGGGCGAGGCCACCGGCGGGGCGCGGGCGTTCGCCGACGTCCTGGGCGAGGTCACGGCCGACGTGACGCTGCCCGAGGTCGAGCTGTTCCCCGAGGATCCGGCCACGATCTTCTACACCTCCGGCACCACCGGCAACCCCAAGGGCGCGCTCGGCAGCCACCGCAACATCGGCCAGTCCCCCATGACCGTCGCCTACGGCCTCATGCGCTCGGTGGCGCTGGCCGGCAAGGACCCGGCCGCGGCGGCCGGGACCCGCCGGATCACGCTGCTGACCGTGCCGCTGTTCCACGTCACGGGCTGCTTCTCGGCCATGACGACGACGATGTTCAGCGGCGGCGGCCTGGTGCTCATGTACAAGTGGGACGCCGGGCAGGCGCTGCGCCTCATCGAGCGGGAGAAGGTCAGCGCCATGATCGGCGTGCCGACCAACGCCTGGCAGCTCATGTCGCACCCCGACTTCGACAAGTACGACCTGTCGTCCCTCTCCACGCTCGGCTACGGCGGCGCCCCCGCCCCGCCCAAGCTGCTGGAGCGCATCACCACCAACCTGCCCGACCGCGCGCCCTCCAACGGCTACGGCATGACCGAGACCAGCGCCCTCGCGATCGGCAACGGCGGCGCCGACTACCACGCCAAGCCGGACAGCATCGGCGTGCCCTCACCCGTCGTGGACGTACGCGTCGTGGACCCGATGGGCGAGCAGCTCGCCCCCGGCGAGGTCGGCGAGCTGTGCATCCGCGGCCCCAACGTCATCCTCGGCTACTGGAACAAGCCCGAGGCCACGGCCGAGACGTTCGTCGACGGCTGGGTGCACACCGGCGACCTGGCGAAGATCGACGAGGACGGCTTCGTCTACATCGTGGACCGCGCCAAGGACATGGTCATCCGCGGCGGCGAGAACGTCTACTGCGCCGAGGTCGAGGCCGCCCTGTTCGAGCACCCGGCGGTGGACGACGCCGCCGTGATCGGGGTGCCGCACGACGAGCTGGGCGAGGAGGTCGGCGCCGTCGTCAGGCTCGCGCCGGGCGCCTCGGTCACGGCGGACGAGCTGCGGGAGTTCCTGGCCGGGCGGCTGGCCAAGTTCAAGATCCCGGTGCACGTGTGGTTCCGCGAGGGCGAGCTGCCGCGCAACCCCGGCGGCAAGATCCTCAAGACGCACCTGCGCCGCGAGGTCCTCGGCACGTCCTGATCAGCTACGGAGGCGCGGTCGCTCCAAGGGGGCGACCGCGCCTTCTTGCGCCCATTTTCGCCGCCGTCTCCCCAGCTCAGCCCCCGTTTCCGCACCTTCGCTTACCTGACGCGTAATCGCGCCCCCTACCCCGTGGCTGACATCTTCGAGGTGTCGCAAGGACAGCCACCTCAAGGAGGGCCCGATATGACCGCCGTAACCGTCACCGCCGACAAGGCCAGATTCCTGCGCCTCGCCCTTGTCGCCGACGCCGTCGTCACCGGCGGCAACGGCCTGGTCTACCTCGCCTTCGCCGGCCCCGTCGCCGACCTGCTCGGCCCCGACACGGGCCTGCTGCGCGGCATCGGCGCCTTCCTCCTGGTCTACGGCGTGGCCGTCGGCCTGCTGGCCACCCGCCGCGACCTCGGACAGGCCGGCCCGCGGACCGTGATCGCCCTGAACGCCGCCTGGACCCTCGGCAGCCTCGCCGCCGTGGTGACCGGAGCCCTGGGCCTCACCACCGTCGGCGCGATCTGGGCCATCGCCCAGGCCGTCACCGTGGCCGCCTTCGCCGAGCTGCAGATCATGGGCCTGCGCAAGGCCCGCGTCAGCTGAACGAACAACCACTCAGGAGATGACGATCACCATGGACAACCACCTCGTCGAGCGCTACGTCGCCGCCTGGAACGAGACCGACGCCGAGGCCCGCGCCAAGGCCGTGGCCGAGCTGTGGACCGAGGACGCCACCTACACCGACCCGCTGGCCGACGTGGCCGGGCACGACGGCATCGCCGCCGTGATCGCCGGCGCGCAGGGCATGTTCCCCGGCCTGGTGTTCACCCCGGGCGAGGTGTACGACGCCCACCACCACATCGCCCGCTTCACCTGGCACCTCGGCCCCGCGGACGGGGAGCCGGTCGCCGTCGGCTTCGACGTGGTGGAGCTGGCCGAGGACGGCAGGATCCGCCGGGTGCTGGGCTTCCTGGACCGGGTCCCGGCCGCCTGACCCGCGATCGACAGGGCCCCGGGGGGAACGCCCCCCGGGGCCCTGTCGCGTTTCGCGATCCGAAATCGATTTGCGGTTTTCCGCCCTCGCCCCGGACAATCTGAGGTCGTGCCTGGCCTCGTCAAACGCATCTTCCGTGACCTCCGCATCGACGTGAGCCCGTTGCGCGACTCCCGGGACTACCGGCTGATGTTCGCCTCCGGGCTCATCACGATGTTCGGCACGTTCATCTCCGTGGTGGCGGTGCCCTACCAGATGAAGGAGCTCACCGGCTCCTACCTGGCGGTCGGGCTGGTCAGCCTGGCCGAGTTCGTGCCGATGGTGGTGTGCGGGCTCTGGGGCGGCGCCATCGCCGACGCCCTCGACCGCCGCAAGATCATCGTACTGAGCGAGCTGGGCCTGCTGTTCACCTCGCTCGCGCTCATGGTCAACGCCATGCTGCCCACGCCCCAGATCTGGGTCCTCTACGTGATGGGCGCGATCTCCACCGGCATCGGCTCGCTCCAGCGGCCCAGCATGGAGGCGTTCTTCCAGCAGGTCGTCAAGCACGAGCAGCAGGCGGCGGCCGCGGTGCTGTCCAGCCTCCGCTGGAACTTCGGCGCCATCGTGGCCCCGGCGGCCGGCGGCCTGCTGGTGACCTCGGCGGGCGTCGCGGCGGCGTACGGGGTGGACGCACTGACCTTCCTCGGCTCGCTGGTGCTGCTGTGGCGGATCCGGTCGCTGCCGCCCGCCGAGGACGCCGCGCCCGCGTCGCTGCGCTCCCTGGTCGAGGGCGTCCGCTACGCGGTGGGACGCCGCGACCTCATGGGCACCTACCTGGTGGACATGGCTGCCATGGTGTTCGCCATGTCGACGGCGCTGTTCCCGTTCCTCGCCGACCAGCTGCGCGCGCCACAGGCGCTCGGGCTGCTGTACTCGGCGGGCGCGATCGGCGCGCTGATCGCCTCGCTCACCGGGGCGTGGGCGGCACGCGTGCACCGCCACGGCCTCGGCGTGATCGTCGCGGCGGCCCTGTGGGGCGCGGCCGTGGCGCTCGCCGCGCTGGCCCCGAACATCTGGCTCGTCGTCGTCTGCATCGCCCTCGCCGGCGCGGCCGACATGATCAGCGGCATCTTCCGTTCGACCATGTGGAACCAGACGATCCCGAGCGAGCTGCGCGGCCGGCTGGCCGGCATCGAGCTGCTCTCCTACGCCAGCGGGCCGATGCTCGGCAACGCCCGGGCGAGCCTCATGGCCAACCTCGGCGGCGTCCGCTTCTCGCTGGGCGCGGGCGGCCTGCTCTGCGTCGGCGCGGTGCTCGCCCTGGCCGCCGCGCTGCCGTCGTTCCGCCGCTACGACGCCCGCACCGACGAGCACGCCCTCGCCGAGAAAGCCCGCCGCCAGGTCGCCACCCAGTCGACCTGACCCAACCCACGTGCCCTCGCCCGCACGCCGGCCGGCGTCTCAGCCTGCCCCGGGCCGACCGGCGTCTCAGCCTGCCCCGGGCCGGCCGGTGTCTCAGCCCGTCTCACGCCACCCGTCGTAACGCTCGGCCAGCTCGTCCAGGCCGGCCAGTGCCGCCTCGTCCAGCCCCTCCCCGAGCCCTTCCGCCACCACGAGCCACTGCGCGTCCTCGGCGTCGTCCTCCCCGGCCAACGTCTCACGCACCACCCGCGGCACCCCGAGCGCCGGATACCACTCCCCCAGCGTCTCGGCCACCTCCTCAGCATCCTCCCGCTCGCCGAACACCAACAACACCGTCATGCGCCCATTGTCCCAGCCGGAAAACCGTGTCCAACCGTTCACCCTGCGTGAGATAGCGTTGGGCCGTGACTACGAACGCGGCGGTGAACCGTTGAGATGACGCCGCCACCTGCACTCCCCGACGGCGCCATTCCGCCACCCCAGAGCTTGGTGGCAGAAGACCTCGACCACCTCCCGGACCTGCCCGCACACACCGAGCTGATCGACGGAAGCCTGGTCTTCCCGAGCGCTGAACGAGACTTCCATCAGTCGGTCGTCTTCCGGCTGCACGTGCAACTGGAGGACTTCCTGCCCGCCGGGCACGAGGTACGGCAGGAGATGAGCGTCAAGCTGGCACCACGGCAGCGCCCCGAGCCGGACCTCATCGTCCTCGGCCCCAAAGCCGTGATCGGCCGGGAGGTCACCTGCTACCTGGCCGACGACGTGGTGCTCGTCGTCGAAGTGGTCTCACCCGACTCCGAGATACGTGACCGCGTACGCAAGCCCGTCCTCTACGCGGAGGCCGGCATCCCGCACTTCTGGCTGATCGAGGAGGTCAACGGCAGGCCCGCCGTCTTCGTCTACGAACTCGACCCCGTGACGAAGTCCTACGTGATCAGCGGAGCTCACCACGACCGCCTGAAGCTCTCCGTACCCTTCGACATCGACATCGACCTGACCACCCTCTACAAGAGCCGCACCCGCTAGGCGCGACCGGACACATGCGCAGACCAGCGCTCCCACCGCCCGAGGGCCTCACCGCCGAAAACCTCGACCACCTCCCGGACCTGCCCGCACACACCGAGCTGATCGACGGAAGCCTGGTCTTCGCGAGCCCGCGAGCCTCCTTCCACATGTGCGTGGTGTCGCTGCTGGAGGGCGAGTTGCGTCGCGCCGCCCCGGAGGAGCACCGCGTCCGGCGGGAGATGAGCGTGATCCTCGATCCCGCCCAGCGGCCCGAGCCGGACGTCTGCGTCGTCCGGGCCGACGCCGTCACGGGCGGGAGGCAGACCTTCTTCCGGGGGCAGGACGTCGTTCTGGTGGTCGAGGTGGTCTCGCCGGAGTCGCGCGTCCGGGATCGCAAGCGCAAGCCGGTGCTCTACGCGGAGGCCGGCATCCCGCACTTCTGGCGGATCGAGGAGCAGGCCCGGCAAGCCGGTCGCCTACGTCTACGAGCTCGACCCCGCGACCGGCCTCTACGCCCTGACCGGCCTGCATCACGACCGGCTGAAGCTCACCGTTCCCTTCGACCTCGACGTGGACCTCGGCGAGGTCGACCGCATGTGAAAGGGCCGGCCCGGCGAAAGCCGGGGCCGGCCCTTCAACCAGCCAGGGTCAGGAGCTGCGGAGCTGGGCGCCGACGCGGTCGGCGGCCAGCGCCACCGCGGCGTCCCTGGCCGCCGTCGTCTCCTCGACCGTCAGCGTACGGTCCGGCGCCCGGAAGCGCATCGTGTAGGCGAGCGACTTGTTGCCCTCGCCCACCTGCTCCCCGGCGTAGACGTCGAACAGCCGGATCGACTCCAGCAGCTCCCCTGCCCCGTCGCGTAGCGCCGCCTCGACGTCGGCCACCGGCGTGAAGTCGGGCACGATCAGCGCGACGTCCTGCGTGGCCACCGGGTAGGCCGACACCGCAGGCGTCTGCACCGGCCCCGGCATGGCCTGCTCCAGCCGCGTCAGCTCCAGCTCCATGGCCGCGGTGCGCGGCGGCAGCCCGTACGCCTCGATGACCCGCGGATGCAGCTCACCGGCGTGCCCCACCAGCGTGTCGCCCACGTAGAGCGCGGCGCACCGGCCGGGGTGCCACGGCTCGTGCTGGTCGGCGCTGATGGACAGCTCCAGCCGGGCCTCCCCGGCGATCAGCCGCGCGGCCTGCACGGCGTCGGCCCAGGACGCCTGGCGTCCCTTGCCCCACCAGCCGGAGCGTTCGAACTCCCCGGTCAGCACCACGGCGACCCGCACCGGCTGGTCGGGCAGCGCCGCCTCGATCGAGGCCAGCTCCTCGGGCGTGGGCCGCCGCTCGACGCCGAGCACCGGCGCGGTCTCGGGCGCGCCGGGCCGCAGCCGGTAGACCGGCCCCGTCTCGAACAGCGCCACGTCGGCGAAGCCGCGCCCGACGTTGCGTACCAGGGTCTTCAGCAGCCCCGGCAGCAGCGTGGTGCGCATGAGCGGCTCGTCCTCCGACAGCGGGTTGGCCAGCCGCATGGCCGCGCGCCGCGCGTCGTCGGCCGGCAGCAGCAGCCGGTCGAAGTCGTCGGGGCTGATGAACGGGTAGCTCAGCACCTCGACGTAGCCGCCCTCGGCCAGCGCCCGCCCGGCCCGGCGGCGCAGCCGCTGCCCCTCGGTGAGCCCGGCCCCGGCGGGGGCGCTGGGCAGCACCGACGGCAGGCTCTCGTAGCCCTCCAGCCGGATGACCTCTTCGGCCAGGTCGTTGGGGTCGGTGAGGTCGGGCCGCCAGGACGGCGGGGTGACGGTGATCATGTCGTCGCCGGTGACGGCCAGCCTGGCCGCCAGCGCGCCGCCGGTCACGACCCCGGTCGGGGCGACGCCGCCCTTGCGCACCGCGGGGTCGTCGCCGTCGGCCATGGTGCAGCCGACCTGCCGCAGCCGGGCGATCACGGTGTCCTTGGAGTAGGGGACGCCGGCCACCCGGCCCGGGTAGCTCGCGGGGATCGCGATCCGCGCGGGCGTGACCTCGACCTCGGCGTGCGTGACCCCGGGCCCGACCTGGGCGCCGCCCAGCTCGGCCAGCATGCGTACGGCCTTCCAGGACGCGACCAGCGGCAGCTCCCTGTCGACGCCGCGCTCGAACCGCTTGGACGCCTCCGACACGAGCCCGTGCCGCCGCGACTCGCGGGAGATGCCGGTGGCGGAGAAGTGGGCGGCCTCGATGACGATGTCGGTCGAGCCCTCGGAGATCTCCGTCTCCAGCCCGCCCATGGTGCCCGCCATCGAGATCGGCCCGGACTGGTCGGTGATGAGGATGTCGTCGGGGTCGAGCTCGCGTACGACGTGGTCGAGGGTCTCCAGCCGCTCGCCCGGCAGGGCCCGGCGTACGACGATCTCGCCCTGCAGCTTGCCCCGGTCGAAGGCGTGCAGCGGCTGCCCGAGCTCCAGCATCAGGTAGTTGGTGACGTCGACGGCCAGCGACACCGGCCGCATGCCGGCGCGCGACAGCCGGGTGCGCATCCACAGCGGGCTCGCGGCGGCCGGGTCGAACCCGGTCACCTCGCGCAGCACGAACCGGTCGCAGGCGGTCGGGTCGGCGATCGAGGCCGGCCACGACGGCTCGTCCGTGGCGGGCACCTCGACGTCGGCGGGGTCGTGGAAGGCCACCCCGAACGCGGTGGCCGCCTCGCGCGCCACGCCGCGGATGGACAGCGCGTAGCCGATGTCGGGGGTGATCTCCAGCTCGATCACGTCGTCGCGCAGGCCGAGCAGCTCGACCACGTCGGCGCCGACCGGCGTGTCGGGCGGCAGCACCATGATGCCGCCGTGCTCGTCGCTCAGCCCGAGCTCGCGCTCGGAGCAGATCATGCCCTCGGACATGCGCCCGTACGTCTTGCGCGCCCCGACCTCGAACCCGCCGGGCAGCACGCCGCCGGGCAGGACGACGGGCACGCGGTCGCCGGCGGCGAAGTTGGTGGCGCCGCAGACGATCTCGCGCGGCGTCGCCTCCCCCACCTCGACCCGGCAGTGCCTGATCGGCTTCTTGAACCCGGTCAGCTCCTCGATCTCCAGCACCTCGCCGACGACGACGTTCTTGACGTCGTGGCCGTGGGAGGTGATGGCCTCGAGCTTGAGCCCGGCCGCGGTGAGCTTGTCGGCCACCTCGTGCGCGGTGACCGCCGGGAGATCGACATACTCCCGCAGCCAGGAGAGCGGGACCTTCATCAGATCTCCATTCCGAACGGGAGCGTGAAGCGCACGTCTCCTTCGACCATGTCACGCATGTCCTCGGCGTTGTGCCGGAACATCAGGGTCCGCTCGATGCCCATGCCGAAGGCGAACCCGGAGTAACGCGAGGGGTCGACGCCGCAGGCGACCAGCACCCGCGGGTTGACCATGCCGCAGCCGCCCCACTCGATCCAGCCCTCCGACTTGCAGGTGCGGCAGGGCGGGTTGCCGGGGACCGCCGAGGCGCCGCGGCAGACGAAGCACTTGAGGTCCATCTCGGCGGACGGCTCGGTGAACGGGAAGTAGTTGGGCCGGAACCGGGTGGTGATGCCCTTGCCGAACATGACCTCGGCGAACCGGTCGAGCGTGCCCTTGAGGTGGGCCATGGTCAGGCCCTCGTCCACGGCCAGGCCCTCGGTCTGGTGGAAGACCGGGGTGTGGGTGGCGTCGAGCTCGTCGGTGCGGAACGTCTTGCCCGGCGAGATGACGTAGACCGGCAGCTCGCGCTGGAGCAGCGCGCGGATCTGCACCGGCGAGGTCTGCGTGCGCAGCACCATGCCGGAGCCGGTCGAGCCGACGAAGAACGTGTCGTGCTCGGAGCGGGCCGGGTGGTCCTGGGCGATGTTGAGCGCGTCGAAGTTGAACCACTCGCCTTCGAGCTCGGGCCCCTCGGCCACCTCGTAGCCCATGGCGACGAACGCGTCGGCGATGCGCTCCTGCAGCGTGGTGAGCGGGTGGCGGGCGCCGCGCGGCCGGCGGTCCCACGGCAGGGTGACGTCGACGGTCTCCTCGACGAGCACCCGCGCGTCGCGCTCGGCCTCCAGCTCGGCCTGGCGCGCGGCCAGCGCCTCGTTGATCGTTCTGCGCGCGCCGCCGACGCGCTTGCCCGCCTCGGCGCGGGCGGCCGGCGGCAGCGCGCCGATCTCGCGGTTGGCCAGGGCGATGGGCGAGCGGTCGCCCGCGTGCGCCAGCCTGGCCTGCTTGAGTGCGTCGAGGCTGTCGGCCGCCTTGATCGCCGCGATGGCGTCGGCCTCCATGCGCGACACCTCGTCGGCATGCAACGGTGTCACCTCGACGGGGTCGTAGTCAGACAAGAGTGAGCTCCGTATCCAGGGCTTGAGCGGAAAAGAGTCTAGTGGGGTCGGCCCACCGGCCCCGAATCCCGCTTGCCGGGCCTGTCAGGCGGACGTCGCGAAATCGGGGGTGCCGGTGGGCACGGTAAATCGGAACTCCGCCCCGCCCTCGGGCGCCCGCTGCACGACGATCGTGCCGCCGTGCGCCTCGACCAGGCCCTTCACGATGAACAGGCCGAGCCCGGTGCCGCCTCGACGGCGGCTGTTGCCGCCGCGCCAGAACTGCCGGAAGACGCGCGGGGCCAGCTCGGGCTCGATGCCCTCGCCCTCATCGCGGACCGACACGGCAACTCCCCATCCGACGGACTCGATCTCCATTGTCACGGTGCCGCGGCCATGGCGCAGCGCGTTTTCCACCAGGTTACTCAGAATCTGGTCAACTTTGTCCTGGTCGAGCCACGTCTCCGGCAGGTCGTCGTGAACGACGAGCCGGAACCGGTCCTCGGGCTCGCCCGCGGCGACCCGCCCGGCGATGATCCGGCGGGCGCGGGCCGGCAGGTCGACGACCTGGCGGCGCACCTCCAGCCGCCCGGACTCGATGCGGGAGACGTCGAGCAGCTCGGTGATGAGCCTGGTGACGCGGTCGGCGTCGTTGTTGACCGTCTCCAGCATGACGAGCTTCTGCTCTTCTGTGAAGCGGCTCCACTTGGCCAGCAGGGTCGCGGTGAACCCCTTGACGCTGGTCAGCGGCGAGCGCAGCTCGTGGGCGACGGTCGAGACCAGGTCGGCGCGGCTGCGCTCCAGCCGGGCGCGGGCGCCGCCGTCGCGCAGCGTGATCGCGACGCGCTCGACCTCGCCGCCGCGCTCCGGCTCGCGGACCAGCCGGGCGGTGACGTAGAGCTCCTGCCCGCCGGGCAGGTGCAGCGGCCGCTCCGGCACCCGGACGCGGCTGCGCAGCCCGCCCTCGGGGTCGAGCGCCTTCCACCAGTCGCGCCCGTCGTGGTCGCGGAAGGGGAACACGTCGTTCATGTGGCAGCCGACCGCGCGCTCCATGCGGACGCCGGTGAGCCTCGCGGCGGCGCGGTTGACGGCCAGCACCCTGCCATATCGGTCGGCCACGATGAGGCCGTCGGGAAGGTCGTCGATGGCTATCGTGCACGCGGCGGCCACTACTTGCCCGTCGGTTTCTGCGCCGTGCACGACCTCGCCTCCTCCGCCTACAACGCCGACAATAGCGGGTTTCCGGCCGCCTAGGGCACTCGCTGAGCCCTGGCGGAGGAGTAAAGGCATACCGCCGCGGCGGTGGCCAGGTTGAGACTTTCAGCCTGTCCGTAGATGGGCACTCTGACCACATCATCCGCTTCGGCGCGTATCTCCTCCGGCAGTCCCCAGGCCTCGTTGCCGAAGATCCACGCGGTGGGACCCGACAGATCGACGTCGTCGAGCGTGTGCTTGCCCGCGCCGTCGGCCGCCAGTACGCGCAAGCCTCGCTCCTTGAGTTGACGCACGGAGGGACTCACCGGTGCACCGATGACGACGGGCAGATGAAAAAGGCTTCCGGCGCTGGCGCGTACGCACTTGCCGTTGTACGGGTCCACGGAGGCGTCGGTGAACACCACCGCGTCCGCCCCCGCGGCGTCGGCCGCCCGCATGACGGTCCCGGCGTTGCCCGGGTCGCGTACGTGGGCCAGCACCGCGACCAGCCGCGGCGTGCCCTCCAGCGCCCGCTCCAGCGGCACGTGCACGAGCCGGCAGACCGCGACCAGGCCCTGCGGGGTGACGGTCTGGGTGAGCTCGGCCATGACCTCGCCGCTCGCCCGGTGCACCGGCACGCCCTGGAGCGTGGCCTCGGTGATCAGCTCGGCGTGGCGCAGCTCGGCCTCGGCCGTGGTGAACAGCTCCAGGGTGACGTCCGCCAGCCGCAGCGCCTCGCGCACCGCCTGGGGGCCCTCGGCCAGGAACTTGCGGTCCTGATCACGGAAGGCGCGCTTGGTGAGCCGGCGCGCGGCCTTCACCCGCGGCGACTTCACGTTGGTCAGCTCGGACCCGGCCATGCGTCTCCCCCTGGGTCGTACAGGTACGGCGTCGTCTCGCGCGCGCACCCCATTCGTGCACTGCAGCAATCGTGCACGTGCAGCATTCGTGCGGGTACAGCAAAGGGCCCACCGTCAACGGTGGGCCCTCGTCACAAAATGTTCAGCTCGCGGCCGGCGCGTTCACGTTCGCCGGCAGCGCCTTCTTGGCGGCCTCGACGAGCGTCGCGAAAGTCTGGCCGTCGTTCACCGCCAGGTCGGCGAGGATCTTACGGTCAACCTCGATGCCGGCCAGGCGCAGACCCTGGATCAGGCGGTTGTACGTCATGCCGTTCTGCCTAGCCGCGGCGTTGATCCGCTGGATCCACAGGCGGCGGAAAGCGCCCTTGCGGTCCTTGCGGTCACGGTAGGCATAGGTCATCGAGTGGAGCATCTGCTCCTTGGCCTTGCGGTACAGCCTCGACCGCTGGCCACGGTAGCCGCTGGCCCTCTCAAGGACGACCCTGCGCTTCTTCTTGGCGTTGAGCGCCCGCTTCACGCGTGCCATGTTTCTTCTCCCCGGGGAATCGCGCTACTTGCCGAGCAGCTTCTTGATCTTCTTGGTGTCGGCGTCGGAAAGGACGACCTCGTTCTTGAGACGGCGCGTCAGCGTGGACGACTTCCACTCGTTGTAGTGCGCGCGGTTGGCACGGCGACGCTTGATCTTGCCGGAACCGGTCAACCGGAACCGCTTCTTCGCACCACTGTGCGTCTTCATCTTCGGCATGTCGCCGTCTCTCCTCGTTTCGGTCGTGCCGGTAGCCGGGCCGGTGGTCGGCCGACCCGGTCGCGGCGTCTTTCGTCTGCCGGCGGCTGGCGCGGGGCGCTCTGTAAGGCTAACCCCTACCGGAGGTCACGCTTCCTGTGGGGAATCGTCCTCGCCGTCACGCTGTGCCTTGGCCGCCGCCTTCTCGGCCTTGGCCTCGGCCTTCTTCTTGTGCGGACCGATCACCATGATCATGTTGCGGCCGTCCTGCTTGGCGTGGGACTCCACGAAGCCGAGCTCCTGGACGTCGTCGGCCAGCCGCTGCAGCAGCCGGAAGCCGAGCTCCGGCCGGGACTGCTCGCGTCCGCGGAACATGATCGTGACTTTGACCTTGTCCCCCGCCTTGAGGAACCGCACCACGTGACCCTTCTTGGTCTCGTAGTCGTGCGGGTCGATCTTCGGCCGGAGCTTGATCTCCTTGATGATCGTGTGCGCCTGATTCTTGCGCGCCTCGCGCGCCTTCATCGCGGACTCGTACTTGAACTTGCCGTAGTCCATGAGCTTGCACACGGGCGGTCGAGCCGTGGCCGCGACCTCGACGAGGTCAAGGTCGGCTTCCTGGGCGAGCTTCAGGGCGTCGTGAATCGAGACGATGCCAACCTGCTCGCCGTTCGGGCCCACGAGGCGAACCTCGGGAACTCGGATACGCTCGTTGATGCGGGGCTCAGTGCTGATGGGGCCTCCTAGGTTTGCGATCCCTACGTGCTCGTCGTGCCCAAGGCCCTTCGCATTACCCCTAACGCGAAAAACCCCGCACGTCGCGCATGCGGGGCCACTGAGCTCTTTGGCTTTCGTGGCCTCGAGCTCCCCGGAGTAGTCCGGCGTGATCCTGGACCCGGCCACCTTTCGGTGACTCAGGTGGGAGGGAGACCTCCGCTTGCGCGTCCAGCAAACATGCCGGACCGATCAGAGAGCTACATTACCACAACAGCCAGGGACGCTCGAATCTTCCCGCCGGCTCACCAGAATCCCGGCCGTCAGGCCGACGACCCCTTCCGCCCGTCAGGCCAGGGCTGCCTCCAGCCGCCAGGCCGAAGGATTTCGGCCGTCGGACCGGGGCACCTCGGGCCGTCAGGCCGGGGCCGTGGCGGCCCGTCTGCGGATCTCGGCCTCGCCGGCCGCGCGCATGGCCTCCACCGGCACGTCCGCGCGCCCGGTCATCAGCTCGACCTGCCGCACCGCCTGGTGCAGCAGCATCGCGAAGCCGCCCACGACCGTGCCGCCCGCCGCCGCGACGGCCGCGGCCGCCCTGGTCGGCCAGGGCGAGTAGACCACGTCGAACAGCGCGGGCACCCGGGCCAGCCGGTCGGCGAAGACGTCGGCCGCGCCGCCAGGCAGCGTCGAGACGACCAGGTCGGCCCCGGTGAACACGTCGAGCTTGTCGAGCGTCTCCACGGCCAGCGCCATGCCCAGCCGCTCGGCCACCTCGGCGGTCCCGGCCGCGCGGGCCGGCTCGCGGACCAGGAGGGTGGCGGCGTGCAGGCCGAGGTCGCGCAGCGCCACGAGCGTGGAGGCCGCCGTCGCGCCGCCGCCCAGCACGACGGCCGAGCGCGGAGCGTGGACGCCGGCCTCGGCCAGCGCCCGCACGATGCCGTACACGTCGGTGTTGTCGCCGTGGCGGCGCCCGTCACGGAACACCACCGTGTTGGCCCCGCCGACCTCGACGGCCAGCTCTGAGACGGTGTCGAGCAGCGGCAGCACGGCCCGCTTGAGCGGCATCGTGAGCGACAGCCCGGCCCAGGCGCCCTCGTCGGCGCCCTCATCGGCGCGGCCCTGCCCGCGCACCGGGGTCAGCTCGCCCAGCAGCTCCGGCAGGCGGGCCTCGTCGCACTCGAACGCCTCATAGCTCCATCCGGCCAGCCCCATCTCGCGGTAGGCGGCGCGGTGCAGGAACGGCGAGAGCGAATGGGCGATGGGCGACCCCATGACGGCGGCGCGCATCCGCGGCTCCTTCCCCTGACGAACAGCACGACCCTATCGCGGGCCGCGCCGCTCCTCGTACGACGCCGCCCACCTGCGATTCGTCGTCGCAGGTGGGCGGGGTCGGCGGGCGGGAGGGCGGGTCAGCCGCCGCAGCCGCCGTTCGCGGTGCACTCGGCGAGCAGCGCCTGCCGCTCGGTCTCGGTGGTGGCGAACTTGGTGACCGAGCTCTTGGGGTCGGTGGCCACGAAGAACAGCCACGAGCCCTTGGCGGGGTTGAGCGCGGCCTCGATGGCGTGGTCGCCGGGGTTGGAGATCGGGCCCGGCGGCAGCCCCAGGTGCTTGTAGGTGTTGTACGGGGAGTTGGTCTCCAGCTCGGCGTGGGTCGCGTAGGTGCGGTACTTGCCGAGCGCGTACATCACCGTGCTGTCCATCGACAGCTTCATCGGCGGATTCTGGCCGAGGCGGTTGTAGATGACGCGGGCGATCTTCGGCATGTCCTCGGCGCGGCCGGCCTCGGCCTGGATGATGCTGGCGATGACCATGATCTCGTGCGGCTTGCGGCCGAGGGCCTTGGCGCCGCCTTCGAGGTCGATGCGCTCGGCGGTCTGGTTGAACCGCTTGACCATCTGCGCGAGCATCTGCTTCGGCGTGGCCGTGGGCTGGAACTCGTAGGTGGCGGGGAAGGCGTAGCCCTCCAGCTTGCCCCTGGCGTACGACGGCAGCTCCAGGTCGTCGGCCTGCTTGGCCGCGGCCTGGAACTCCTTGACCGGCTTGCCGGTCTCCTTGGCCAGCGTGGCCAGCGTGTCCGACAGCCGCAGACCCTCCTTGAGCGGCACCCTGACCAGCAGCTTGTTGGTGGGCGTGAGCGCGTCGACAGCGGCGGCGGCCGACATCTTCTTGCGCATCTTGTACGTGCCGGGCTGCAGCGAGCCGCTCTTGTTGGCGTTGCCGATCGCGTTGGTGAACGCCCTGGCGCTGGCGACGACCCCCTGCTTCTCCAGCTCCTGCGCCACCTCCGACGCGCTCTGGCCGTCCTGGATCTCGATGACGACCTCTCCGGTGCCCTGACCGGTGTAGTCGTCGGGCACGAGAGCGTCGCTGAGCCAGAGGTAGCCGTAGTAGCCGCCGCCACCGATGATGCCGGCCAGCACGACGAAGGCGAGCAGCGGCGCGATGAATCCACCCCGGTTACGACGGCGGCGGCGTCTCCGGTTGCCGCGGCCGCCCCGGGCGCGCCGTCGGGACTGACCTTCGTCGTCCTCGGCGCCGAGCAGCGTGTTCAGATCGAGATCGCTCATAGGTTCGCAGGCCAATCTCCCGGTACGGCCGGCCAGGCGTCAAGCGGAAGTGCCCAACCGGCACAGCTCACCGAGCGGAACTGGGGGGCCCGCCGATCATGTTCCCACGACCAGCGGAGATCACTCTGGGTAGCCATGCTAGAGGACGGAAAGAGGACATGCGTCCCCTTCTGCGACATTTGCGCGGGAGCGCAGGAAGCCACGTCGAACATCAGCTCGTCCCGAGGTTCTTGTTCAACTCTTCCCGGTATCTCACGAACTCGCTCTCTTTGTTGGTGAATTTGGTGATTCTATGCGCCGGATCTGTCGTCACAAACCAGTGCCAATCGCCGTCCGCCGGGTTCAGAGCCGCCACCAGCGCCTTGGCGCCGGGATTGGCGATGGGGCCGGGAGGCAGCCCCTTGCGACGGTAGGTGTTGTACGGAGAGTCGACCTTGGTGTCCTTCTCGGTCACTCTCAGCGTCCGCCGCTTCTGCGCGTACAGGACGGTGCTGTCGATCTCCAGCGGGGTGCCCCGCTGGAGCCGGTTGTAGATCACTCTAGCGATCTTGGGGTAGTCGGCGTCGGTGCCGCCCTCGGCCTGGATCATGCTGGCCACCGTGACCGCCTCCAGCGGCGTCAGGTGCACACGGGCGGCCTGCTCGGCCAGGCGGAGCCGGCGCGCCTCGGCGCCGAAACGCTCCACCATCGCCGCCAGCACGTCCACGGGGGTGTCGCCGGGCTCGATCTCGTACGTGGCCGGGAACAGGAATCCCTCCAGGCCGGGCGCGTACGACGGCAGGCCGACCAGCCCCTTGTCCACCGCCAGGAACTCGCGGAGCGACAGGCCCGTCTGCTTGGCCAGGCGGGCCAGCACCTCGCTCACCCGCATGCCCTCCGGCACGGTCACCCGCTTGACGACCCGTGAGCCGGCGTCGAGCAGCAGGTCCAGCGCCGCCGTCGCGGCCATGCCCTTGCGCAGGCGGTAGGTGCCGGGACGCAGCCGTCCGGTCACCGCGCGGTCCTCGGTCGCGCGTACGAACGACCCCGCGCTCGCCACCACCCCGGCGTCGGCCAGGGCCACGCCGATCGCCTGGGCGCTGGAGCCGGGCGGGATGCGGACCGTCACCGAGCCCTCGCCCCTGCCCTCGAAGTCGGCGGGGCTGAGATAAGGCTTGACCACCACGATGACGCCGACACCAGCCGCGATCAACGCCACCGCCAGCCCGGCGGCCACCAGCCCCGCCTTCCGCGCGGCCCTCCGCCGCCCGCTCTTCCCGGCTTCAGCCGCCGCCCCGCCACCCTGGTCGCCGGACACAGCCCCCGCGCTCTCGTGGCCGGCGGACACAGCCCCCGCGCTCTCGTGGCCGGCGGACCCGAGGTCCACACCCCGGCCCTCAGCCGCGGGACCCTCGCTCACCTCGGCTGATTCCGGCCTCGCACCCGCGCCCCCGAGCGCTGGTCCATCGGCCGCGCCATCGCCCAGCCCGCGGGAGGCCTGTCCCGTGGAGGTCTGTCCGGTGGAGGCAGAGCCCTCGCTCAGGTCGGCGGGCGCCGCGGCATCACCCTGGCTTCCGGATGCGCCGGCGGCCTCTCCCGTCGCGTGGGCAGGCCCACTCACGCCGCCACGCCGAGCAGCCGAAGCCACCCCGACCGGCCCATGACGACCCGACCCGTCACCGGCGCCCCCGACCGGCCCATCACGATCCGAGCCGTCACCGGCCGCCCCGACCGGCCCATCACGATCCGACCCGTCACCCGCCACGCCGACCGGTCCGTCGCCGGCCGCCCCGGCCTGGCCGTCGTGCGGCTCCTCCGTCGGCTCGTCGATGGGGGCCGTTTTCGAAGATGCGGCGTCCGTCGCGTCGTCGGTGGCCGGCCTGAGGCCGTCATCTCCCACGACCTCATCCTCGGAATCGAACGGGATGAGGTCACCGCTGTCGTCCTGCTCCTCGGGCAGGCGGCCGTCCGGTGTCTCGTTCACGGCGTCACCGCCCCGGCGCCCGCCGCGCTCCCCCGCCCCGTGCGCCCCCGGCTCATTGGGCAGGTCCGTCGGCCGCCGCGGGCGGTTCGACGGGCCTGCCTGGTGGTCTGTCGGTGGCGCGTTCGGAGTCGAGCGCGTCCTGCAGCAGCACGACGGCCGCCGCCTGGTCGACGACGCCCCGCTGCTTCTTGGCCTTGACGCCGCTGGCCCGCAGGCCGTGCTGGGCGGCGACCGTGGTCAGCCGCTCGTCGAACAACCGGACGGGCGTCGGCGCGAGCCGGGCGGCGAGCCGCTCGGCGTAGGCGCGGGCCAGCTCCGCCGCCTGCCCCTCGCGCCCGGACAGCGACCGGGGCAGCCCCACGACGACCTCGATCGCCTCGTGCTCGGCGACGATCGCCGCGATGCGGTCGAGGTCGCCCTTGCCACGCCGGACGGTCTCGACCGGCGTGGCCAGCATCCCCGAAGGATCGCTGCGGGCCACGCCGACCCGCACGGAGCCGACGTCCACGCCGATCCGTGAACCGAACCTCATCTCAGCGTCAGCCGAGCTGACCCGCGATGGCCTCATCGACCAGGCGCAACGCCTCGCCGATCGCCTCCGGTCGCGTGCCACCGCCCTGCGCGACATCGTCCTTGCCGCCACCGCCACCCCCAAGCGCCTTGGCGGCGACGCCGACCAGCTGCCCGGCCTTGAGCCCCCGCTCGCGCCCCGCCTCGTTGACCGCGGCAACCACCACAGGCCGGTCGGAGGGGACACCGGCGATCACGACGACCGCCGGCCTGTCGGACGGGAACCTGCCACGCACATCAAGCGCGAGCTTACGCAGATCATCCGAGCCCGTGCCATCAGGCGCGCGGTGTGTCACGACGGAGACGCCGCGCTGGTCACGGGCCTGCGCCACCAGCTCGCCCGCCACCGCGAGCACCTGCGCCGAACGCAGCCGCTCCAGCTCCTTCTCGGCCGTGCGCAGCCGGGTGACGATGCCGTCGATGCGCTCGGGCAGCTCCTCGCGGCGCGCCTTGAGCTGCTCGCTGAGCTGGTGCACCAGCACGCTCTCGCGGGCCAGGAAACGGAAGGCGTCGATGCCGACCAGCGCCTCGACCCGTCGCACGCCCGCGCCGACCGACTGCTCGCCGAGCACCTTGACCAGGCCGAGCTGCCCGGAGCTGTGGACGTGGGTGCCGCCGCACAGCTCGCGCGAGTAGTCGCCGATCTCGACCACGCGGACCTCGTCGCCGTATTTCTCGCCGAACATGGCGAGCGCGCCCATCGCCCGCGCCTCCGCCTGGGAGGTGTAGAAGGCGTTGACCTTGAGGTCGTTGATGAGCACGGCGTTGACCTCGTCCTCGACGTCGCGCAGCACGCTCGGCGGCACGGCGCCGGCCGCGGTGAAGTCGAAGCGGAAGCGGCCGGGCGAGTTCTCCGAGCCGGCCTGCGCCGCCGTCTCGCCGAGCGCGTTCTTGAAACCGCGGTGGACGAGGTGGGTGGCGCTGTGGCTGCGCGAGATCGCGCGGCGGCGTTCGAGGTCGATCTCCGCCTGCGCCTCGTCGCCGACCTTGAGCTCGCCGCTGCGGACCTTGCCACGGTGGACGATGAGCCCGGAGAGCGGCTGCTGCACGTCGGTGATCTCGACCTCGGCGCCGCCGGTGCGGATGACGCCCTGGTCGGCGAGTTGGCCGCCGCCCTCGGCGTAGAACGGGGTGCGCGCGAGCACGACCTCGACCGTGCTGCCCGCGCCCGCCGCCGGGACGGACGCGCCGTCGATCAGGATGCCGACGACGCTGGTGTCGGCCTCGGTGTGGTCGTAGCCGAGGAACTCGACCTTGCCCGCCGCCTCCAGCATCTGGCCGAACACCGAGATGTCGGCGTTGCCGGTCTTCTTCGCCGCGGCGTCGGCCTTGGCCCGCTGCCGCTGCTCCTTCATGAGCCGGCGGAAGCCCTCCTCGTCGACCTTGAGCCCCTGCTCGGCCGCCATCTCCAGGGTGAGGTCGATCGGGAAGCCGTAGGTGTCGTGGAGCTGGAACGCCTGCTGGCCGGACAGCGTGCTGCCGGACTTGCGCTTGGTCTCCTCGACGGCCACGTCGAAGATCGCGGTGCCGGTGCGGAGCGTGCCGAGGAAGCTCGCCTCCTCGGCGTCGATGACCGCGTGGATCTGCGGCGCGTCGACCTTGAGCTCGGGGTACTGCTCGCCCATGACGTTGATCGCGACGTCGGTGAGCTCGTGCATGTAGCGCTCGTCGCCGGAGCCGAGCAGGCGCAGGTTGCGCACGGAGCGGCGCAGGATGCGGCGCAGGACGTAGCCGCGGCCCTCGTTGCCGGGCAGGACGCCGTCGGCGACCAGCATGGTGCCGGTGCGCACGTGGTCGGCGACCACCCGCAGGCTCACGTCGGAGCGGCGGTCACGGCCGTAGCGGGTCTTGGTGAGCTCGGCCGCCTTGTCGAGGATCTTGTAGGTGGTGTCGATCTCGTAGATGTTGTCGACGCCCTGCAGGATCGCCGCCATGCGCTCCAGGCCCATGCCGGTGTCGATGTTCTTGGTCGGCAGCTCGCCCGCGATGTCGAAGTCGACCTTGGTGCGGACCGCGCTCAGCTGGTACTGCATGAAGACGAGGTTCCAGACCTCGAGGTAGCGGTCCTCGTCGGCGACGGGGCCGCCCTCCTTGCCGTACTCGGCGCCGCGGTCGTAGTAGATCTCCGAGCAGGGGCCGCCGGGGCCGGGGACGCCCATGTGCCAGTAGTTGTCCTCCAGGCCGCGGCGCTGGATGCGGTGCTCGGGCAGGCCGACCTTGTTGCGCCAGATGTCGTACGCCTCGTCGTCCTCGAGGTAGACCGTCGCCCACAGCTTGTCCTCGGGGAAGCCGAAGCCGCCGTCGGACTCGGAGCGGGTCAGCAGCTCCCAGGCGAACGGGATCACCTCGGCCTTGAAGTAGTCGCCGAAGGAGAAGTTGCCGAGCATCTGGAAGAACGTCGCGTGCCTGGTGGTCTTGCCGACCTCTTCGATGTCGGGCGTGCGGACGCACTTCTGGGCGGTGGCCAGCCGGGACGCCGGAGGCTTGCGCTGCCCCAGGAAGTACGGCTTGAACGGCGCCATACCGGCCGGAACCAGGAGAAGCGTGGGGTCCTCTGCGATCAGGCTGGCCGAGGGCACTATCTTGTGCCCACGCTCCTCGAAGAAGCGCAGGAAGCGGCGCGCGATCTCTGCCGACTCCATGGTGGCCATCCTTTGCGTTAGTCGTCGTGTCGTATCGAACGAATTGTCAGCGGTCGGTGTCAGCGGGGGGTGTCTTCAGCCTGGTCGAGCCCGAGGCGTGCCCGCAACTCGGTTTCGCGCACCGCGGCCTCGCCGAGCGCGTCCGAGGTAAAGTCTCTCACCCGCTGGAGCATGCCCGCCGCCCCGGCGGCCGTGCGGCGGGCGACGTGGTCGGGGTGCAGCGCCTGCAGCCGGCGCATCACCCAGAAGGCGAGGAACGCGCCGAGCGACAGGTAGAACAGCCTGCGGATCATTTGACCCGCCCCGGCCGGGCGCCGTTGACCGGCCGGCCGCGCCGGACCGGCCGGCGGGCCTCGATGGCCCGGCGCACGCCGTAGCCCAGTGAGGACACCTTGATCAGCGGGCCGGTGAACATGGTGTCGGTGACCGCGCTCAGCCGGGCGGCGTGGCCGCTGACCTGCTTGACGTCCTTGGCGATGGCCTCGACGGCCATGAGCTGCCTGTTGGTCTCGTTGACGGTGAGGCTGACGTCGTCGAGCAGCGGCGTGAGGCGGTTGTTGAGCTCGGTGACCGCCTTGGTGGTCTCCTTGAGCAGCCGGGCGAGCTTGACGAGCACCATGGCCAGCACGCAGACCAGGACGACCCAGCCGGTGGCGGCGATCAGACCGGCGACCTCTCCGGCGGTTAGCATCCGCTCATCTCCCTTGTGTGCTGGGCAGGAACGGCACGACCCTATCGCGTCCCGCTGACAACATCAGTGAGGACCGCGAGGCGTGAGGGGGCCACCGCGCAGGAACTCGCGGATCTTGGCCCAGCGCTCGGCGACCGGAGCCTCGGCGCCGTGCCGGGTGGGCTCGTAGTAGCGGCGCTCGCGCACCTGCTCGGGCGCGTAGTCCTGGCGGACGAGCCCGTGGTCGAAGTCGTGCGGGTATTTGTAGCCCTCGCCGTGACCGAGCTTGGCCGCTCCGCCGTAGTGGGCGTCGCGCAGATGGCCGGGCACCTGGCCGATCAGCCCCTTGCGCACGTCGCCGATCGCGGCCCCGATGGCCTTGACGACCGCGTTGGACTTGGGAGCCAGCGCGCAGTGGATGACCGCGTGCGCCAGATTGATCTGCCCCTCGGGCAGGCCGATGAGCTGGACGGCCTGCGCGGCGGCCACGGCGGTCTGCAGGCAGGTGGGGTCGGCCATGCCGACGTCCTCGCTGGCGAAGATGACGATGCGGCGGGCGATGAAGCGGGGGTCCTCGCCGGCCTCGATCATCCGGGCGAGGTAGTGGAGCGCGGCGTCGGCGTCGGAGCCGCGCATCGACTTGATGAAGGCGCTGATCACGTCGTAGTGCTGGTCGCCCTGCCGGTCGTAGCGCACCGCGGCCTTGTCGACGGCCTTCTCGACGACCTCGACGGTGATGTCCTCGGCCAGCAGCGCGGCCGCCTCCAGGTAGGTGAGCGAGCGCCTCGCGTCGCCGCCCGCGAGCCGTACGAGGTGCTCCAGCGCCTCGGGGGCGAGCCGGTGGCGCCCGCCGAGCCCGCGCGGCTCGGCCACCGCCCGCTCCAGGACGGCGCGAATGTCGTCGTCGGACAGCGATTCCAGGGTGAGCAGGAGCGAGCGCGACAGCAGCGGCGAGATGACCGAGAAGTACGGGTTCTCGGTGGTGGCGCCGATGAAGGTGACCCAGCGGTTCTCCACGGCGGGCAGCAGGGCGTCCTGCTGGGCCTTGTTGAAGCGGTGGACCTCGTCCACGAACAGCACGGTCTGGCGGCCGGTCATGCCCAGCTCGCGGCGGGCGTTGTCGATGGCCGCGCGGACGTCCTTGACCCCGGCGGAGACGGCGGAGATCTCCACGAAGCGGCGCTGGGTGACGTTGGAGACGACGTAGGCGAGCGTGGTCTTGCCGGTGCCGGGCGGCCCCCACAGGAACAGCGACATGGGGGCCTCGCTCTCGACCAGGCGGCGCAGCGGGGTGCCGGAGCCGAGCAGGTGGCGCTGGCCGATCACCTCGTCGAGCGTGCGCGGGCGCATGCGCACCGCCAGGGGCTGCGGGGTGGCGTCCTCGGCCGCCGAATCGAACAGGCTGTCCACAAAGCGAGATTACAGGCCCCAAACAGCCCTCGCGCCCGAGTCCCCTGCCAGGAAGCAGAAGTAGCCCGCCACGGCGGCCAGCACGACCGTGAGCCCGGACAGGACCAGCGAGACGGGGCGGCCGAAGCGGTCGCGGCCGACGGAGTCGCGGGCCGGGCGGGTGGCGTGCACCAGCAGCAGCGTGACGGCGGCCAGGCCCGACGCCGACAGCAGCAGCGGGCCGGCGAAGCTCTCGTGCGTGGCGATGGCCCGGCCGAGCTCACCCTCCGCGGTGGCGAAGCGGGCCTCCTTCAGCCGCTCGCCGCTCTCCTTGGCCGCGAACACGGACGCGGGGCCGGCCAGGGAGAGCAGGATCGCGGCCCAGGCGACGTACGTGCGCCACCGCGGCACCAGCGCGTAGACCGCCGCCACGGCGGCGAGCAGCGGCATCAGCACGACGGCGAAGTGGATGACGAGCGCGTGGGCCGGCAGGCCCAGGATCTGGTCGAACATGACGGCTCCTTTGTGCTCTTTTCAACTACGTTCGGGAGCACGATAAGGTTCGCCGCCCCATCCGTCGCATGTCACGGCTTTTGCCACTTACATCCGGCACATACCGAGGGCCGGTAGCATGCGCGGAGTTGTTTGGTCATGTGTCGGCAAAGATGAAGGAGACATGCGGTGAGCGGCGAAGACCGCAAGAGCGACCTCGCGCGGGAGCACAAGGAGCGGCAGGAGAAGCGCGCGGCGGCCGAGGGCTCCTCCAAGGCGAAGCGGAACGCCTTCATCGGCGCGGGCGTGGCTGTGGTGGTGGTGGCCGGCGGCATCTTCGCCGCGACCACGCTGAGAGGCGGCGACGGGCCGGACCCCGCCGCGGCGGAGAGCTCGGCCTCCGCGTCGGCGTCGGCATCGCCTTCGGCGTCGCTGCCGATCGCGCCGACGACGACCGCGGCGGCGGGGCCGGTGACGTGCACGTACAAGCGTGACGACTCCGTCCCGAACAAGTTCGTGGGCCTGCCCGGCAAGAAGCCGAACATGAAGTTGAAGAAGATGACGATCAACTTCAACCGCGGCAAGGTCGTCGTCGACCTGATGACCGAGGCGGCCCCGTGCACGGTCAACGCGCTCAGCTTCCTCAACAAGAAGCACTTCTACGACAACATGAAGTGCCACCGGCTGGTCACCACGGACGTCTCCGGCGTGCACCTGCTGCAGTGCGGCGACCCGCAGGCCAAGGCCGACGGCAAGAACCCGACCGACGGCCAGGGCACCGCGGGCTTCGTCTACGGCGACGAGAACGTCGAGATCCCGCCGGCCAAGGGCGTGGTCTTCATGTCCCAGCCGGGCGACTCGGCGGGCCAGAACAACAGCCAGTTCGTCTTCTCGCTGTCGGACGAGAACACGCAGCTCGGCGGGGGCTTCTCCACCGTCGGCGTGGTCAGCGAGGGCCTGGACATGCTGGTCGGCCTGGCCAAGGACGGCTCGGACCTCATCGTGAACGAGGCCGACATCACGGGCGACGGCGGCACCACCGCCCCCAAGAAGCCGGTCATCATCAAGAGCATCACGTTCTCCTGACCCGCGCGCGCAAGAAGCCGGCAGGGCGCCCGCCCCGCCGGCTTCTCTCATGCCGGGCCCGGATCAGTCCTTGCGCGGCGTGGCGTCGACGCCCGCCTCCTTGCGCTGCCCCGCCGTGATGGGCGTGGGCGCGCCGGTCAGCGGGTCGAAGCCCGAGGCCGTCTTGGGGAAGGCGATGACGTCGCGGATCGACTCGCCGCCGGCCAGCAGCATGCAGATGCGGTCCCAGCCGTAGGCGATGCCGCCGTGCGGCGGCGGGCCGTACTTGAACGCCTCCAGCAGGAAGCCGAACTTGCTCTCGGCCTCCTCCTTGGAGATCCCGAGCACGTCGAACACGCGCTGCTGCATCTCGGCCCGGTGGATACGGATCGAGCCGCCGCCGATCTCCATGCCGTTGCAGACCATGTCGTAGGCGTAGGCCAGCGCCTCGGCCGGGTGGTCCTGGAAGTTGTCGGCCCATTCGGGCTTGGGGCCGGTGAACGGGTGGTGCACGGCCGTCCAGCCGCCCTCGCCGTCCTCCTCGAACATGGGGGCGTCCACGACCCACAGGAACGACCACTGCGACTCGTCGATGAGCCCGCAGCGGCGGCCGATCTCCAGCCGGGCCGCGCCGAGCAGGTCGCGGGCGGCGTTGCGGGCGCCCGCGGCGAAGAAGATCGCGTCGCCGGGGGCGGCGCCGACCTTGGCGGCCAGCCCGGACAGCTCCTCCTCCGACAGGTTCTTGGCGACCGGGCCGCCGAGCGTGCCGTCCTCCTGCACCAGCACGTAGGCCAGGCCCTTGGCGCCGCGCGAGCGGGCCCACTCCTGCCAGCCGTCGAGCTCCTTGCGGGTCTGCGAGGCGCCGCCCGGCATGACGACCGCGCCGACGTAGTCGGCCTGGAAGACGCGGAAGGTGGTGCCGGCGAAGTAGGAGGTCATCTCGACCAGCTCCTGGCCGAAGCGCAGGTCGGGCTTGTCGGAGCCGTAGCGGGCCATGGCCTCGGCGTACGTCATGCGCGGCAGCGGCGTCGGCAGCTCGTAGCCGGCGAGCTCCCGCCACAGGCGGGCGATCAGCGTCTCACCGACCTGGATGACGTCCTCCTGGTCGACGAAGGACATCTCGACGTCGATCTGGGTGAACTCCGGCTGGCGGTCGGCGCGCAGGTCCTCGTCGCGGTAGCACTTGGCGAGCTGGTAGTAGCGCTCCAGGCCGGCCACCTGCAGGAGCTGCTTGAACAGCTGCGGCGACTGCGGCAGGGCGTACCAGTTGCCGGGCTGCAGGCGCACGGGCACGAGGAAGTCGCGGGCGCCCTCGGGCGTGGAGCGGGTCAGGGTCGGGGTCTCGACGTAGACGAAGCCGAGCTCGTTCATGACCTCGTTGGCGAGGTAGGTGGCCTTGGAGCGCACCCGCATGGCGTGGGCCACCTGCTGGCGGCGTACGTCGAGGTAGCGGTACTTCAGCCGCGCCTCCTCCGACACCCCCACGTTGCCCTCGATCGGGAACGGCAGCGGCGCCGACTCGCTCAGCACCTCGACGGTGTCGGCGACGACCTCGATCTTCCCGGTGGGCAGCTCGGGGTTCTCGTTGCCCTCCGGGCGCAGGCGGACCTCGCCGACGACCTTCACGCAGTATTCGGCGCGCAGGTCGTGGGCGTGGTCCTCCTCGCGGAAGACCACCTGCGCCGAGCCGGAGGCGTCGCGCAGGTCGATGAAGACCACGCCGCCATGGTCGCGGCGGCGGGCCACCCAGCCCGCGAGCGTCACCTTCTGCCCGGTGTGCTCCTCGCGGAGCGACCCGGCCGTATGCGTGCGGATCACTGCACTTTCCCCTTCAAGACGTCCACGACCTGGGCCAGCGGCACCTCGGTCTGGTCTGCTGTGGTCAGGTCCTTCACTTGCACGGCCTGGGCCGCGAGGTCACGCTCGCCCAGGATCAGTGCGAAACGGGCGCCGGAACGGTCGGCTCCCTTCATCGCGCCCTTGAGCCCCTTGCCGCCGAAGGCCATGTCGGCGGCGACGCCGGCCGCGCGCAGGTCGTTCACGAGGGTGAACATGGCACGGGCCGCTTCGTCGCCCAGCGCCACACCGTACACCTCGCAGCGGGCGGGGGTGGCGAGCTCGACGCCCTCGCGCTCCAGGGCGATGACGGTGCGGTCGAGGCCGAGCCCGAAGCCGATGCCGGGCAGCGCGGGCCCGCCGATGGCCTCGGACAGGCCGTCGTAGCGGCCGCCGCCGCCGATGCCGGACTGCGCGCCGAGCAGCGGGTGGTCGAACTCGAACGTGGTGCGCGTGTAGTAGTCGAGCCCGCGCACCAGCCGCGGCGAGTCCTCCCACGGGATGCCGAGGTCGGCCAGGAGCTGCTTGACCCGGTCGTGGTAGGACTTGCAGCCGGCGCACAGGTGGTCGCCGATGAGCGGCGCGTCCGCGAGCTGCTCCTGCACCTCGGGCCGCTTGTCGTCGAGCACCCGCAACGGGTTGATCTCGATGCGGGCGCGGGTGGCCTCGTCGAGGTCGAGCGCGCGCAGGAACTCCTGCAGCCGGGCGCGGTAGATCGGGCGGCACTCGCGGCAGCCCAGCGAGTTGAGCAGCAGGCGGACCCGGGTGAGCCCCAGCGTGGTGTACCACTGCCAGGCCAGCGCGATCGTCTCGGCGTCGACCGCGGGATCCTCGCTGCCGATGGCCTCCAGGTCGAGCTGGTAGAACTGGCGGTAGCGGCCCTCCTGGGGCGCCTCGGCGCGGAAGACCGGGCCGTCGGTCCACACCTTGACCGGGAGCTGGCCGCGGTGCAGGCCGTGCTCCAGGACCGCGCGCAGCACGCCGGCGGTGAACTCCGGGCGCAGCGTGAGCGAGCGGCCGCCGCGGTCGGTGAAGGTGTACATCTCCTTGCTCACGACGTCGGTGGACTCGCCGACGCCACGGGCGAAGAGCTGGGTGTCCTCGAAGACGGCGGTCTCGAGGTAGGAGTAGCCCGCGCGCCTGGCCGTCTCGGCGAACGCGGCGCGGATCGCGTAGAACGTCGAGGCCTGCGGCGGAACGTATTCCTTGACGCCTTTTGGTGCTTGGAAGCTCATTAGATCCCTCGTGTGGGACCGGCGTGCGGCGCTGCTTCCTTCAGGTAGGGGTTGGTCGCGCGCTCGCGGCCGATCGTGGTCTGTGGTCCGTGGCCCGGCAGGACGACCGTATCGTCCGGCAGCGGCAGACACTTGGTAGCCAGGCTGCGCAGGATGGTCGGATAGTCGCCGCCGGGAAGATCGGTGCGGCCGATGGAGCCGGCGAACAGCAGGTCGCCCGAGAACATCACGTCGTCCGAGGGCAGCCGGAAGCTCACCGACCCCCTGGTATGGCCGGGGGTGTGGTCGACGACCAGCTCCAGGCCGGCCAGCTCCAGCACGGCGCCGTCGGTCAGCTCGCGCACGTCGTCGGGCTCGCTGAAGGTGAGGCCGCCGAACAGCGCGGCGCTCTCGCGGGAGAACCCGGCGCCGGGGTCGCTGAGCAGGTGGCGGTCGTCCGGGTGGATCCAGGCCGGCACGTCGCGGGCGCCGCAGACGGGGGCCACCGACCAGACGTGGTCGAGGTGGCCGTGGGTGAGGATCACGGCGACCGGCTTGAGCCGGTGCTCGCGCAGCAGGTCGTCGACGCCTTCCGCGGCGTCCTGGCCCGGATCGACGATCACGCACTCCTCGCCGGCCGCGGGCGCGACGACGTAGCAGTTGGTCTGGAAGGCCCCTGCGGGGAAGCCGGCGATGAGCATCTGCCTCAGGTGATCTCGTCGAAAAGCCAATGGGAATGTAACCGAAGGGTACCGGTGCGGGTCGCCGGGCTGCGAATCATTACCCATTGGCCGATACGATTCGCCCACCTTGGTTGATTGACTATGGGAGGCAAAGCGGTGGCCACGGGGAAGGACCGGCAGAAGCAGCTGGCGCGTGAGCACTACGAGCGGCAGATGCAGCGCCGTCTCGAGCGCGAGCAGAAGGCCAAGCGCACGGCGATCATCGGCTCGACGGTGGGCGTGGTGATCGTGGTCGGCGGAATCGTGGCCGCGGTCGCGCTCCTGGGCGGCGGCGACACGGGCACGGAGGCGGCCGCCTCGCCGAGCGCCTCGGCGGCGGAGACCGCCTCGGCCTCGGCGAGCACAGGGCCCAAGCCGTACGACGCGGCCACGGGCACCTGCGACTACGTCAAGGACACCACCGGCGGCACGGTCAAGGACGTCGGCATGCCGCCGGCGAAGGTCAAGACCACTCCCGCCAAGAAGACCATGACGCTCAAGACCAACCTGGGCGACGTCGTGGTCGAGCTCGACAACGCCAAGGCCCCCTGCACGACCAACTCGCTGGAGTTCCTGGCGAAGAAGAAGTACTACGACGGCAGCAAGTGCCACCGGCTGGGCAGCGAGAAGTTCCCCATGCTGCAGTGCGGCGACCCGACCGCCAAGGCCGACGGCAAGAGCCAGGACGGCGCGGGCGGCCCCGGCTACGTGATGGCCGAGGAGAACCTCGAAGGAGCCCAGTACAAGCGCGGCGTCATGGCGATGGCCAAGACCAGCGCGCCCGGCACCACGGGAAGCCAGTTCTTCCTGGTGTTCGGTGACATCCAGCTCACCCCCGATTACACGCCTGTGGGTACGATCACGAAGGGTCTCGACATCCTGGACAAGGTGAACAAAGCAGGCGTCATTGCCGACATGGGCGACGGGACCGGGGCGCCGAAGGAAACCATGGAAATCAAAGACGTGACAATCGCCAGCAAGAGCTGACGTAATACAAACTAGGGACGAAGTAGTCCCGAAGGGTCTGATGGAGAGTGCGGGAGGACACGGTGAGCACCGACCCGTGGGGCCGGGTAGACGACGACGGCACCGTCTACGTGCGTACGGCTGAGGGAGAACGGGCCGTCGGCTCCTGGCAGGCCGGTGAACCCGAAGAGGCACTGGCCTACTTCCATCGCAAGTACGACGAGCTGGCGGGCCAGGTTCAGCTGCTCGAGCAGCGGGTGCGGGGCACCGACCTGGCTCCGGCCCAGGCCGAGGCCAGCATCGCCAAGCTGCGCGAGGCGGTCGCCGACGCCCACGCCATCGGCGACCTGCAGGCGCTGACGGCGCGCCTCGACGGCCTGACCGAGCTG
Organism: Nonomuraea bangladeshensis; assembly: GCF_039529455.1. Lineage (NCBI taxonomy): Bacteria > Bacillati > Actinomycetota > Actinomycetes > Streptosporangiales > Streptosporangiaceae > Nonomuraea > Nonomuraea bangladeshensis. Next base: position 70,249 of record NZ_BAAAMV010000018.1, on the reverse strand, counting down.
GTCGCCCAGCGTCGCGAGGAGGTGAAGGCGGCCCGCGAGCAGGCGCGCGCCGAGGCGCGGACGGTCAAGGAGCGCATCGTCGCCGAGGCCGAGCGCATCGCGGACGAGACCACCCACTGGAAGTCCGGCGGCGAGCGGCTGCGCCAGCTCGTCGAGGAGTGGAAGGCCGCCGACCGCATCGACCGGGTCACCGAGGCCGCGCTGTGGAAGCGGCTCTCGGCCGCCCGTACGGCCTTCGCCAAGCGGCGCAAGCAGTACTTCGCCGGCCTGGACGAGCAGCGCGAGGGCATCCGCGCGACCAAGGAGCGCATCGTCGCCGAGGCCGAGGCGCTGGCCGGCTCCACCGACTGGGGCCCCACGGCGGCGGTCTACCGCGAGCTGATGCAGCAGTGGAAGAGCGCCGGCCGGGCCTCGCGTGAGGCCGAGGACGAGCTGTGGGGCCGCTTCAAGGCCGCCCAGGACCAGTTCTTCCAGGCCCGCTCGGCGGTCTTCGCCGAGCGCGACGCCTCGCTGGCCGCCAACGCGCAGGTCAAGGAGGAGCTGCTGGCCGAGGCGGAGAAGATCCTGCCGGTCACGGACGCCCGCACGGCGCGCGCCGCGCTGCGTCACCTCCTGGAGCGCTGGGAGGCCGCGGGGCCGGTGCCGCGCGAGCAGCGCGACCGGCTGGAGGGCGGGCTGCGCCGCGTGGACGAGGCCGTGCGCAAGGCCGAGGACGCCGAGTGGAAGCGCTCCAACCCCGAGGCCAGGGCCCGCGCGCAGAGCACGGTCGACCAGCTCCGCACCTCGATCGAGCAGTTGGAGAAGCGGCTGTCCAAGGCGCAGTCGGCCGGCCGCGCCAAGGACGTCAAGGAGGCCGAGGAGGCCCTGATCGCCCGCCGCTCCTGGCTGGAGGAGGCCGAGCGCACGCTGGCCGAGTTCAGCTGACGCCGCGGGCAGGTTCGCTGACCTGCGGGTAGGGCGCGCCGGCCGGACCGCCGCGTCCACGTCCCTGCTTTCCGCCCGATCACGGGGAATCGGGCGGCACGCGGCCCATCCCGCGATCTAGGCTGACCGCATGGATCCGGTCAGTGTCGCGCGTGCGCTCGTCGAGGAGCTGTTCCCCGGCGCCCTGTACGCCTTCGTCGGCGGCAGCGTGCTCACCGAGCGCCGCACCAGCACCTCCGACCTCGACGTCGTCGTGGTGCTCGACGGCCTGCCCACGCCCTACCGCGAGTCGCTGCGCTGGCGGGGCTGGCCGGTGGAACTGTTCGTCAACAGCGAGACGAGCCTGCGCGCCTACCTCGACCGCGACTTCGACCGGCGGCAGCCGAGCCTCGCGCGCATGTGCGCCGAGGGCGCGGTGCTGACCGACCGCACCGGCGGCCGGGCCAGCGACCTGCAGGCGGCGCTGGGCGAGCGCCTGGCGGCCGGGCCCGGCGGGCTGAGCGACGGCGAGGCAGCGCGGGCCCGCTACGTGCTGTCCGACCTGCTGGACGACCTCGCGGGCGCGGGCGATCCCGGCGAGCGGGCGTTCATCGCCTGGCAGGTGGTGCAGGACACCGCCCGGCTCGCGCTCGGGTTCGGGCGGCGCTGGCAGGGCAGCGGCAAGTGGCTGCTGCGTGAGCTGCGCGCGCACGACCCCGAGCTGGCCGAACGGCTGCTGGCCGCCCGCGAAGACCCCGCCCGCCTGGCCGCCGTCGCCTCCGGCGTCCTCGAACGGGCGGGAGGGCGCCTCTGGGAGGGCTACCGGGTCGAGGGCGACCCCTTCCACCGGCCGCTGCGTCACGTGCCCGCAGCGGCGCTCTCGGACGAGACGGCGCAGAGCCCCGGCATGCGCCGGCTGGCCGCCGTCAGCGGCGCGAACGCCGGCTCCGAGCGGCTGTGGATGGGCCAGACGCACGTCGCGCCCGCCACCCGCTCCGCCGACCACCACCACGGGGCCTCCGAGACCGCGATCTACGTGGTCAGCGGCACGCCGTCCTTCGTGTTCCTGCGCGACGGCGAGGAGGTGCGGCTGGAGACCGGGCCCGGCGACTACGTGTTCGTGCCGCCGTACGTGCCGCACCGCGAGGAGAACCCCGACCCCGAGCGCGAGGCCGTGGTCGTCATCGCGCGCAGCACCCAGGAGGCGGTCGTGGTCAACCTCCCCGACCTGCGCCCCCGCTGAGGAGCCGGCTCAGCCGCCGGCGCCGCTCACGCGGTAGACGTCGAAGACGCCCTGGATGTTGCGCACGGCCTTGAGCACGTGGCCCAGGTGCTTCGGATCGCCCATCTCGAAGGTGAACTTGCTGATCGCCACCCGGTCGCGGGACGTGGTGACCGAGGCGCTCAGGATGTTGACGTGCTGGTCGGACAGCGTGCGCGTGACGTCGGACAGCAGCCGCGGCCGGTCCAGCGCCTCGACCTGGATGGCCACCAGGAAGACGCTGTCGTCGCCCGGCGACCAGCTCACCTCCACCAGCCGGTCGGGCTGCGACTTGAGCTGCTGGACGTTGGTGCAGTCCGAGCGGTGCACGGACACGCCGTGGCCGCGGGTGACGAAGCCGACGATGTCGTCGCCGGGCACCGGCGTGCAGCACTTCGACAGGCGCACCCACACGTCGGCGTCGCCCGCCACGACCACGCCCGCGCCGCCCCCGCCGCGGGGACGCCCGCGCAGCCGGGTGGGCAGCGAGGTCTCGGCGATGTCCTCCTCGGCGCTGTCGACGCCGCCGATCGAGGTGACCAGTTTCTGCACCACGGCCTGGGCCGCGATGTGGCCCTCGCCGACGGCCGCGTAGAGCGCCGAGACGTCTGAGTAGCGCAGGTCGCGGGCGAGCGCCAGCAGCGCCTCCCCCGACATCAGCCGCTGCAGCGGCAGGCCCTGCTTGCGCATGGCCCGGCCGATGGCCTCCTTGCCCGCCTCGATCGCGGTCTCGCGGCGCTCCTTGGAGAACCACTGCCGGATCTTGTTGCGGGCCCGGCCCGACTTGACGAACTTCAGCCAGTCGCGCGACGGCCCCGCGTCCGGCGACTTGGAGGTGAAGATCTCGACGGTGTCGCCGTTGCCGAGGCGCGACTCCAGCGGCACCAGCCGCCCGTTGACGCGCGCCCCGATGCAGCGGTGGCCCACCTCGGTGTGCACCGCGTAGGCGAAGTCGACCGGCGTCGCCCCCTCGGGCAGGGCGATGACCTGGCCCTTCGGGGTGAACACGTAGACCTCGGAGACCGACAGGTCGAAGCGCAGCGACTCCAGGAACTCGCCCGGGTCGGCGGTCTCCTTCTGCCAGTCGAGGAGCTGGCGCAGCCAGGCCATGTCGTTGCCCGGCTTGACCTTGCCGCCGGCGCCCGCGACGCCGACCTCCTCTTTGTACTTCCAGTGCGCGGCGACGCCGTATTCGGCCCTGTGGTGCATCGAGTGGGTGCGGATCTGCAGCTCCACCGGCTTGCCCTCGGGGCCGATGACCGTCGTGTGCAGCGACTGGTACATGTTGAACTTGGGCATCGCGATGTAGTCCTTGAACCGTCCTGGCACCGGGTTCCACCGGGCGTGGATGGTGCCGAGCGCCGCGTAGCAGTCGCGGACGGTGTCGACGAGGACGCGGATGCCCACCAGGTCGTAGATGTCGTCGAAGGCGACGTCCCTGGCGATCATCTTCTGGTAGACCGAGTAGTAGTGCTTCGGCCGGCCCTTGACCACCGCGCGGATCCTCGCCTCGCGCAGGTCGCCGGAGACCTTCTCGATGACCTCCTGCAGGAACAGGTCGCGGCGCGGGGCCCGCTCCGACACCATGCGCGCGATCTCGTCGTAGCGCTTGGGGTAGAGCATGGCGAAGGCGAGGTCCTCGAGCTCCCACTTGATGGTGTTCATGCCCAGGCGGTGGGCCAGCGGGGCGAAGATCTCCAGCGTCTCGCGGGACTTCTGGTGGCGCTTGTGCTCCGGCAGGTAGCGCATGGTGCGCATGTTGTGCAGCCGGTCGGCCAGCTTGATGATCAGCACGCGGATGTCGCGGGACATCGCCACGACCATCTTGCGCACGGTCTCGGCCTGCGCCGCGTCGCCGAACTTGACCTTGTCGAGCTTGGTCACGCCGTCGACCAGCGAGCCGATGGTGTCGCCGAAGTCGGCGCGCAGCTCGTCGAGGCTGTAGGCGGTGTCCTCGACGGTGTCGTGCAGCAGCGCCGCGCACAACGTCTCGTCGTCGGTGCCGAGCTCGGCGAGGATCGTGGCCACGGCCAGCGGGTGCGTGATGTAGGGGTCGCCCGACTTCCGCTTCTGGTCGCGGTGGTGGTAGGCGGCCACGTCGTAGGCCCGCTCGATGACGCGCAGGTCGGCCTTGGGGTGGGTGGCCCGGACCGTACGGAACAGCGGCTCCAGCACCGGATTCATGGCCCCACCCCCGAAGCGCCGGCGGCGCGCGGCGGGGGCGCCGGACGGCTCGGCACTGCCGGAGTCGGTTATCTCGGGCACGACCGCATCACGGGGCACTCAGACTCCTCCCGCAATGGCTCCTCACGCACATGGCTCCTCACGCTCGGGTCCAGATGCACCAGTGTATCCAGGTGACGAACCCAAGCCGTCGGCGGCCGGGCTCAGACGATCACCAGGGAGTGCACCGGTATTCCGTCCAAACGCTCACGGCCCTGCAGAAATGCCAGCTCCATCAGGACCGCGATGCCGACGACCGTGCCACCGGCCCGTCGCACCAGCTCCACGGCAGCCTGGGCCGTGCCGCCCGTGGCCAGGACGTCGTCGACGATCAGGACCCGGTCGCCCGAGGTGAACGCGTCGCGGTGCACCTCGATCGTCGCCGAGCCGTACTCCAGATCGTAGGACTCCTCCAGCGTGGCGGCGGGCAGTTTCCCCTTCTTGCGCACGGGGACGAAGCCGGCGGCCGCGCGGTAGGCCACCGGGGCGGCCAGGATGAAGCCGCGGGCCTCGATGCCGACGATCTTGTCGACCTCGTACAGGCCGGCCAGTCCGTCCACGACCGCCGCCATGGCCACCGGGTCGCCGAGGAGCGGAGTGATGTCCTTGAACATGACGCCCGGCTGGGGATAGTCGGGGACGTCCCTGATCCGGTCGAGGATCATCGTGCTCAGCTCGCTCATGCCGTCTCCCTCGCTTGTCTCCGCCGGCCGGATGCCCGGCACCATGATGGTGCATCCCGGCCCTCCCCCGGACCACCGGTCCTCCCGGCCGGCCCCACCGCGCTCCGCCGGGGCGGCGCCCGCGCCCCGGAACGCGTCAGACGGGGCTCAGAGCCGTCCTCCGGTCCTCCGGGACGTGGCGGGACGTCCTGGGCCGTCCGGAACATCCCGCGGCGTCCCCTGCCATCCCAGGGCGTCGTGCGGAACCACCCGGACACGGCGACGCCCCCGCTCCGTCTACCCGGGAGCGGGGGCGTCGGCGAGTCGAACGGCCGGAGCGGCGGGTCAGCCCTTGGCTACCGCGGCGCTTTTGGGCCCGCCCTTCGCCCCCTTGCCCGAGCCCGTGGAGGCCAGCCGCTTGGCGATGGCCTGGTACTTCGGCTCGCGCTCCTTCAGCGTCACCAGCAGCGGCGTCGCCACGCACAGCGAGGAGTACGTGCCGACGACCATGCCCACGAACAGGGCCAGCGACAGGTCCTTCAGCGTGCCCGCGCCGAGCAGCGTGGTGCCGATGAACAGGATCGCCGCCACCGGCAGGATCGCGACCAGCGAGGTGTTGAGCGACCGGATCAGCGTGTGGTTGAGCGCGTTGTTGGCCGCCATCGAGTACGTCATCTTCGACGTGTGCCCCAGCTTGGCCGTGACTTCCTTGATCATGTCGAACACCACGACCGCGTCGTAGAGCGAGTAGCCGAGGATGGTCAGGAAGCCCAGCAGCGTCGCCGGCGTCACCTCGAAGCCCGACCAGGCGTAGATGCCCGCCGTGATGACCAGGTCGTGGAAGAGCGCGACGATGGCGGCCAGCGCCATCTTCGGCTCGAACGCCATCGACAGGTAGAGGATGATCGCGAGCATGAAGACGCCGAGGCCGATCCAGGCCTTCTGCGACACCTCGCCGCCCCAGGTGGCGCCGATGGCCTGCACGCTGACGTCGCCGGCCGGGACGTTGAAGTCCTTGGCGATCGCGGACTGCACCTCGGCCCGGAAGTCCTCCTCCAGGGTCTCGGTGGTCACCCGCCAGCCGTCACCGGCCGACTGGACGATCACCTGGTGCACGCCCTCGTCCTGGATGTCCTCACGGATCTGCTCGACAGTGAGGGTCTGGGACGTCTTGAACGAGAAGACCGTGCCGCCCCTGAACTCCACGCCCAGGTTGAGCCCGTTGATGAGCAGCCCGACGATCGAGACGAGCAGCAGCACACCCGACAGGCTGTACCAGAGCCTCCACTTGCCGACGAAGTCGACGTCGATCTCGCCCCGGTAGAGGCGACGCGCGAGTCCCATGTCAGGCCTCCTGCGGGGTGGTCGGGCGGGCGTTGCCGCCGGCGTCGCTCATGCGCTCGGCGTCGAGCCCGGACAGCGGATGCCCCTTGGCGAAGAACTTCAGCTTCGCCAGCAGGGCGATGAACGGCTTGGTGAACAGGAACACCACCACGACGTCGATGAGCGTGGTCAGGCCCATCGCGAAGGCGAACCCGGCCACACCGCCCACCGCCAGGAAGTACAGCACGATCGCGGCGATGAACATGACGGCGTCGGCGATGAGGATCGTACGCCGGGCGCGGACCCAGGCGACCTCGACGGCCGCCCGCAAGGTGCGGTGGCCCTCCTTCATCTCGTCACGTATGCGTTCGAAGTAGACGATGAAGGAGTCGGCGGTGATGCCGATCGAGACCACCAGGCCGATGATGTGCGGCAGCGACAACCGGAAGTTGGCGTTGTGGCCGAGCACGACCACCGAGCAGTACGTGATGATCGTCGCCACCACGAGGCTCAGCACCGCCACGATGCCGAGGCCCCGGTAGTAGAACATGGAGTAGATCACCACGAGCACCAGGCCGATGACGCCGGCGATCAGACCGCCTTTGAGCTGGTCCTGGCCGAGCGTCGAGGAGACGGTGTCGATGGAGCTGCGGTTGAACTTCAGCGGCAGCGCGCCGTACTTCAGCTGGTCGGCCAGGGTGGTGGCGCTGGCCTGGTCGAAGCCGCCGGTGATCTCGGCGCGGCCGCCGGGGATCGGGCTGATGATGTTGGGCGCGGTGATGACCACGCCGTCCAGGACGACCGCGACCTTGTTGCGCGGGTCCTGCGAGTTGTACGCCTTCTGCGTGAGGTCGGCCCAGGCGCCCGCGCCCTTGCTCTTGAAGTCGAGCTGGACGACCCACTCGGTGGTGCCCTGGCGGATGCCGGCGCTGGCGGTGTCGATGTCGGTGCCGACGACCTTGGCGACGTCGAGGACGTACTTGTAGCTGCCGTCGGCCTCGCAGCCGGCGTACTGCTTGTTGGGGTCGTCCTGGACGCCCTGGCCGCGGTTGGCCGGGTCGGCGCAGTTGAGCTTGTTGAACTGGGCCAGCACGGCCGGGTCGATGCCCTCGGGGTTGACGCCCGGGTTCTGCTGCTGGGCGGGCGGGGTGCTCGCCTGCTGCGACGGCGACGCGCTCGGCGTGGCCTTGGCGTTCTGGCCCTTCTTGGCGCCCTGGTCGTTCTGGCTCTGGTCGTTCTGGCTCTGGTCGTTCTGGCCCTGGGCGCTCCGCGTGGCCGACGGTTCGGCCGGCGCGGAGGCGCTCGGGGTCGGCGCGGTCAGCGCCGACGACAGGGCCTTGCCGGTCGGCGAGGCGCTGGGCGCCGGGCCGGCCGACTGGGAGGAGCGAGGCTGGGACGGCTGCGTCGACGGCGTGCCCGTCCCCGTCGCCGACGGGGCGGCGCTCGGGGAGGGGGCGTTGGTCGCGAGGTCCTGCGGGATCTGCGTGGCCTCCATCGCGAGCACCTGACGGAAGCGGAGCTCCGCGGTGGTGGCGACCAGCTTGATGGCCTCGCTCTGCCCGACGCCGGGGATGGAGATGATGATGTTGTCGCCGGACTTGGCGACCTCCGCGTCGGAGATGCCGGTGCCGTTGACCCGGTCGCGGATGATGTTGACCGCACGGTCAAGGATCTCCTCCGGGGGACTCGCGTTGTTGAGAGTCACCGGAGACAGAGTCACCGTCGTTCCGCCGGCGAGATCGAGCCCCAGCTTAGGCGTGAACGCCTTCTGCAGGAGCATCGTCGCGCCCATGGCGAGGATGAGCGCCAGCAGCACCAGGAGCGTTCGCCCCGGTCGGCTGTGGCGGCTGGTCGGTCGGGCCACTGGTCGTCAGTTCTTTCGGATAGAGGATTGTCGCAGAAGCTTAATCACGCCGCTTGGTGCTGGAGTCCTCGCCGTTGTGATCGGCGGCGATCTCGGACTCGTTCTTCTCATCGACGGCCTCGTCGGCGACCGGCTCGCCGGCCGGCGCGTCACCCGGGGCGACGACACGGCCGATGGCCGCCTTGACCCAGCGGGTCTCGACGCCCGGCGCGACCTCGAGGATCACGTCCTCATTGTCCACGGCGACGACGGTGGCGAACAGACCGGTCGTCGTCATGACGCGACTGCCCGGCGTAAGGCTGTTCTGCATCTGGATCGCCTCTTGCTGGCGCTTGCGCTGGGGGCGGATCAGCAGGAAGTAGAACACCACCACCAGAAGGATCAGCGGCAGGATGCTTCCGAGTTGTCCCATGTCCATAAGGGGCGACCTTCCATCGTCGTACAAGGAGTTGACACTGGCCTCGCGCCGGAAATTCCGTGCGTTGCGTCGGGCCGCGCCGCTCAGCCCGTCAGCCTACACAGCCAGCCAAGCCACGGAGTGTAGGCGCTTGTTGCGAAACGCGGCAACGAGGCAGCGTTTCGGCGCGCGGGGAAGTTCCCGATTTGAGATGGTTGCAACCGATCTGTGATCAGTCCACGACGGCCGCCCCGAAAGCGTCCGGTGGGGGCGTCAGCCCGAGATGGGTCCAGGCGGCGGCCGTGGCCACCCGGCCGCGCGGCGTCCTCGCCAGCAGCCCCTGACGGACGAGGAACGGCTCGGCCACCACCTCGACCGTCTCCGGCTCCTCCCCCACCGCGACCGCCAGCGTGGACAGGCCGACCGGGCCGCCGCCGAACTTCTTCAGCAGCACGCCGAGCACCGCCCGGTCGAGCCGGTCGAGCCCTTCGGCGTCGACCTCGTACAGGTTGAGCGCGGCGGCCGCGATGTCACGGTCGATGACGCCGTCCGCGCGGACGTCCGCGAAGTCGCGCACCCGGCGGAGCAGGCGGTTGGCGATGCGGGGCGTGCCACGGGAGCGGCGGGCGATCTCGTGCGCGCCGTCGGGCGGCAGCTCGACGCCGAGCAGCCGGGACGAACGGTAGAGCACCTGCTCCAGCTCGGCCGGCTCGTAGAAGTCCATGTGGGCGGTGAAGCCGAACCTGTCGCGCAGCGGCGCGGGCAGCAGCCCGGCCCGGGTGGTCGCGCCGACCAGCGTGAACGGGGCGATGTCCAGCGGGATGGCGGTCGCGCCCGGGCCCTTGCCGACGACGATGTCGACCCGGAAGTCCTCCATGGCGAGGTAGAGCATCTCCTCGGCGGGCCTGGCCATCCGGTGGATCTCGTCGATGAACAGCACCTCGCCCTCGGACAGGGTGGACAGGATCGCGGCGAGGTCGCCGGCCCGTTCCAGCGCGGGGCCCGAGGTGATGCGGAGCGGCGCGTTGAGCTCGGCCGCTATGATCATGGCCAGCGTCGTCTTGCCCAGGCCCGGGGAGCCGCTCATCAGCACGTGGTCCGGCGGGCGACGGCGGCGCAGGGCGCTCTCCAGCACCAGGGAGAGCTGCTCGCGCACCCGCGACTGGCCGATGAACTCGTCGAGCCGCTTGGGGCGCAGGGCCGCCTCGATCTGCACCTCGTCGCCGGCGGCGTCGGGCGACACCAGCTCCCGATCAAACCCCACGCCGACCACGCCCTCTCCCGACCTCCGACATCCCCCGAGCCCCCCGCCCCCACGACGCCACCGAGACTTCCAGGCCCCCGGCCACCCGCCCTGTCCACCATCCACCCGCCGAGCAACGACCGCTCGTTTGGAGGCCGGTCATGTGGAGGCCGGTCATGTGGACGCTGCTCGTGTGCAGGCTGCCCGTGTGCAGGCTGCGCGCGTGGCGGCCGTTCGCGTGCGGTCCGCTCAAGTGACGGCCGCTGATGGGCTGCCGGTCCGCGAGTCGGCCGCTCACATCCGGCACATGCTTGTGACGGCCACTCACGTGCTGCCCACCCGCGTGCTGCCCGCCCATGTGACGGTCGCTCGTGCGACGCCCGCTCATGTGCAGTCCGCCCACGTGCAGCCCATCCATATGACGGCTGCTCACGTGCTGGCCGCTTGTGCTGTGAGCGCTCCCCTGCCCGCTGCTCGCCCGGTGGGCGGGCGGGTGAGGGGGCGGGGTGCTGGAGGGCAGGGCGGTGCTGACGGGCACGGTAGTGCTGAGGGCGGTCGCGCTGACGGGCACGGTGGCGGTGAGGGCGGTCGCGCTGACGGGCACGATGCTGGGGGGCAGGGATGGGGGATGGGGGGTCATCGGGTGCTCAGGGATCGGAGGGCGGCCTTCAGGAGGGCGGCGACCTGGGGTTGGCGGCCGGCGGTGAGGTCGGCGTCGGCGAGGGGCTCCACGGTGGCGATCGCCTCGTCGGCGTCCTTGCCGGAGTAGCCGAGCCCCACCAGCCCCGAGTGGACCTGCTCGCGCCACACCGCCACCCGCCGCTCGCCGTTGAGCGCGGCGTCCACGGCCGCCTCCGGCGTGCCGAGGCGGTCCTTCAGCTCAAGCACGATGCGCTGAGCGCCCTTCTGCCCGATGCCCGGCACCTGGGTGAGCGCCTTGAGGTCGGCGCTCGCCACGGCGACGCGCAGCGCGTTGGGCGTGTGGACGGCGAGCATGGCGAGGGCCAGCTTGGGGCCGACGCCGCTCGCGGTCTGCAGCAGCTCGAACACCGCACGCTCGTCGTCGGTGGCGAAGCCGTAGAGGGTCAGGGACTCCTCGCGCACGACCAGCGACGTGGCCAGCCTGGCCTCCTCGCCGAGCCGCAACTGGGCGAGGGTGCCCGGCGCGCAGTGGATGAGCATCCCGACGCCGCCGACCTCGATGACGGCGGCGTCCGGCGCGATCGCCGTCACCTTCCCTGCCACCGACGCGATCACAGCCTGTCCTCCGCCGCTCCTGAAACGTTCACGGTCACCGACCCTAGACCCCTCGCCCCGGGCCCGGCGTCATCGCCGGGCGCCCTTCGGGGTGGCGCGGGCCAGGGCGGCGGCCAGCCGGCTCTGCGCGCCGCCGCGCCAGACGTGGCAGATGGCGAGCGCCAGGGCGTCGGCGGCGTCGGCCGGCTTGGGCATCTCCGGCAGGCGCAGCAGTCGGGTGACCATGGCGCCGATCTGCTTCTTGTCGGCGGTGCCGCTGCCGGTGACGGCCGCCTTGACCTCTGAGGGCGTGTGCAGCGCCACGGGCAGCCCGCGCCGCGCGGCGCACAGCACCGCGATGCCGGCGGCCTGGGCGGTGCCCATCACGGTGCGTACGTTGTGCTGGCTGAAGACCCGCTCGACCGCGACCGCGTCGGGCCGGACGTCGTCGAGCCACTGCTCGATGCCCGCCTCGATGCCGACGAGCCGGGTGCCGAGCTCCTGATCGGCGCCCGTGCGGACCACCCCGACCGCCAGCATGGTCAGCGGCGCGCCCGGCCGCCCTTCGACGGCGCCCAGGCCGCACCGGGTCAGCCCCGGATCGACGCCCAACACCCGCACCCGATCGCCCTCCCCGCACGCCGCCGAACATCTGTTCGGCACGAGACTTTACCGCGCCGGGCCCGGCTGCGCACCGTGCGACGCACGGCGGGGCGCCGACCGGATCGCCCGGCCCGTACGGGGAAAGCCCGTCAGAAGTAGTCGAGCATGTACGGCTTCGCGGCGAAGGCCGCGTCGAGCGCCTCGTCGAAGCGCTCGTCGCCGGACATCAGCCCCGCGACGCGCAGCGTGCCGGTCGGCACCCCTGAGTAGAGCGCGGACAGGCCGTTCGCCGTGAGCACCGCGCCGGGCGCTCCAGCCGCCGGCGTGGCCGTGCCCGAACCGCCCGAGATGTCCAGCCGCCAGGTGCCCTCGCCCCGCACCGGGTCCTGGACGGTGACCACGGCCTCGCAGGTCACGGCGGCCGGATAGCCCCTGCGCTCGACGGCGGCGGCGACGTCCAGCACCCGGAACATCCACCGCTGCTCGGTGGCGTGGTCCGCCGAGCGTTCCGGCAGCAGCCACAGGACGGGGTCGTCGGACGCCAGCGGGGCGATGACGTTCTTGGCGACGGAGGAGGAGGTGCCCACCATCGACCACAACGCCCTGGCCGTCTCGGGCGACCCGGCGACGAGGGTGTCGATCTGGATGTCCTGGCCGTGCCAGCCGTAGATGACGAGGCCGTCGTCGGCGATGTAGCGGAAATCGTCGTCGTCGCCGAGCCACAGGCCCCAGGTGCGCTCGTCGTAGGAGACGGGCCCGCTGGAGCGGGCGGCGCCGTGCACCTTGTGCAAGACGGCGATCAGCTCGGCGGCGTCGGACGGCCCCATCCTGCGCAGCTTGACGTGCCCGGACGGGCGCAGGCCGCGCAGGGCCTCGGCGGGCAGGGTCACCTTGCGCAGGCCGCCGGCGTGCTCGTAGCCGAGGGAGCGGTAGATCGGCGTGGTGGCCGGGTAGAGCGCGGACACCGCGTCGCCGAGCTCGACGCCCCGCTCGATGACGGCGCGCATGAGCCGGGTGCCGAGGCCCCGGCCGCGGTCCTCGGGGCTGACCGTGACGCCCGCGACGCCGGCCATGGGCTGGGGTCTTCCGTGCCACCACTGCGTGAACTGGCGCAGCCGCGCGGCGGCGGTCAGCCGGGAGCCGTCGAAGACGCCCAGGTAGCGTCCCTCGCCCAGCACCGGGGTGACGGCCTGCCGCCAGGTCTCCATGTCGGCGGCGGGGATCGGGCCGAAGGCCCGCTTACGGAGGTCGAGGACCTGGTCGAGGTCGTCGGGGGTCACGTCGCGAAGTTCCACAACCGTTCAACCTACGCAGCGGCGGCCTTCCGGCGCGAGCCATTTCCGGCCCGGCCGGACGTGCCGTTCGTCACGATGGCGAGCGGGTCGCCGCCGAGGCGCCCGAGGCGGGCGTCACTCGGCGCCCAGGCGCTCCAGCACCGCGTCGCTGACGTCGAAGTTGGCGTAGACGTTCTGCACGTCGTCGCTGTCCTCCAGGGCCTCCACGAGCCGGAACACCTTCTTGGCGCCCTCCTCGTCGAGCGGCACGCTCATCGTGGGCAGGAAGCTCGACTCGGCCGAGTCGTAGTCGATGCCCGCGTCCTGCAGCGCCTTGCGCACCGGGACCAGGTCGCCGGCCTCGGAGACGACCTCGAAGGAGTCGCCCAGGTCGTTGACCTCCTCGGCGCCCGCCTCCAGGACGGCCATGAGGACGGTGTCCTCGTCGAGCCCGTCCTGCTTGGGGACGATCACGACGCCCTTGCGGTTGAACATGTACGAGACCGACCCCGGGTCGGCCAGGGAGCCGCCGTTGCGGGTCAGCGCGACGCGCACCTCGGAGGCCGCGCGGTTGCGGTTGTCGGTGAGGCACTCGATGAGCACCGCGACGCCGCCGGGCGCGTAGCCCTCGTACATGATGGTCTGCCAGTCGGCGCCGCCGGCCTCCAGACCACCGCCGCGCTTGCGGGCCCGCTCGATGTTGTCGTTGGGCACCGAGTTCTTCTTGGCCTTGAAGATGGCGTCGAAGAGCGTGGGGTTGGCGTCGGGGTCAGGGCCACCGGTGCGGGCCGCCACTTCGATGTTCTTGATGAGCTTGGCGAACAGCTTGCCGCGCTTGGCGTCGAGCGCGGCCTTCTTGTGCTTCGTCGTCGCCCATTTGGAGTGGCCGGACATTACTTAGAGCTCCCTAACCATGTCTACGAAGTAACGGTGCACGCGCGTGTCCCCGGTGAGCTCAGGGTGGAACGACGTCGCGAGCAACGGACCTTGACGGACCGCGACGATCCTATCCCCAGGCTCGCACATGGCCAGCACCTCGACGTCGCCGCCGATGGATTCGACCCACGGCGCGCGGATGAAGACGGCGTGCACGCGCTCCCCCGCGAAGTCCAGGTCCGACTCGAACGAGTCCACCTGGCGGCCGAACGCGTTGCGCCGGACCACCATGTCGATGCCGCCGATCGTCTGCTGTCCCGCGATGCCGTCCTCGATCCGGTCGGCCAGCATGATCATGCCGGCGCAGGAGCCGTAGGCGGGCATGCCTTCCTTGATCCGCAGGCGCAGCGGTTCGAGCAGGTCGAAGATGTCGGCGAGCTTCCACATGGTGGTGGACTCGCCGCCGGGGATGACGAGGGCGTCGACCGCGTCCAGCTCGGCGGGCCTGCGCACGGCGACGGCCGTCGCGCCTGCCTCCTGAAGCATGCGCTGATGCTCGCGCACGTCTCCCTGGAGAGCGAGTACACCGATCGTGGGCACAGTCGATCCTTCCGTCCGGGTGCGGATTCAGGCTATTCAACACCAGCGCGGCCCCGCATCTTCCGGCTGGGCCGGGAGAAGGGCTCAGCGGGCGGGGGCCGCCGCGAGGTCCTGCCGGGTGTGGTCGGCGTCGACGCGGACGAGCGTCCGCAGGTGGTGCCGGCGCAGGTAGAGGACCATCATGCCGACGAAGCAGCAGACGGCGCCCAGCACGTACGGCACCGCCACCCCGATCTCCTCGCCCAGCTTGGTGGCGACGAACGGGGCCAGCGCGCCGCCCATCCAGCGGACGAAGTTGTAACCCGCGGAGGCGACGGGCCGGGGCGCGTCGGAGACCTCCATGGCCGACTCGGTGAAGACGGTGTTGTTCAGCCCGATGGGGATGCCGGACAGGACCACGCACACGATGATCCCGGCCTTCATGCCGGTGACGCCGAACACGGCGATGCCGGCCTGCAGGACGGCGAGCAGCGCCAGCGCCAGGTGCAGCACGTTGACCGAGCCGATGCGGCGCTGCAGCGGCGGCGCGCCGAAGACCGACGCCAGGGCGACGCAGACGCCCCATCCGAAGAAGACCGCGCCGATCCCGTACGGGCTCATGCCGAGGATGAACGGGGTGAAGGCGAGGATGGTGAAGAAGGCGAAGTTGTAGAACAGCGCGGTGAACGCGGTGGTGGACAGGCCGCCGTGCGCGAGGGCGCGGATGGGGGCGCTGAGCGCCGTCCTGGTGGCCGGCCTGGGTGTGGCCTTGAGCAGCGTCAGGATGAGGACGAAGCCGACGGCCATGAGCGTGGCGGTGCCGAAGAACGGCGCCCGCCAGTTCCAGTCGCCGAGCAGCGCGCCGACCAGCGGTCCCGCGGAGATGCCGAGGCCGAGCGCGGCCTCGTACAGGATGATGGCCGATTCCGCGCCGCCGCTCGCGGCGCCGACGATGACGGCGAGCGCGGTGGCGACGAACAGGGCGTTGCCGAGCCCCCAGCCGGCGCGGAAGCCCACCAGCTCGGCGACGCTGGTGGAGGTGCCGGCGAGCGCGGCGAACACGATGACCAGCGCGAGGCCGGCCAGCAGGGTGCGCTTGCCGCCGATGCGGCTGGAGACCCAGCCGGTGATCAGCATGGCCACGGCCGTCACCAGGAAGTAGCTGGTGAACAGCAGCGACACCTGGCTGGGCGTCGCCTTCAGTCCCTGCGCGATGCTGGGGAGGATGGGGTCGACGAGGCCGATCCCCATGAAGGCCACGACCGCGGCGAACGCGGTGGCCCAGACGGACATCGGCTGGCGCAGAATCCCCCCGCCGGTGTGCGTGCCGGTCTGCATGGTGCTCCTTCTGTGGTGGTGGTGCGTCTAGCTGCGGCCGAGCTTGGCCAGGACGGGCAGCGCCGCCGCGAGCGTGGCGCGCTCGTCGTCGGTGAGTGCCGCCAGTTCCTCGGTGAGGTGGGCGATCCTGGCCGCGCGTACGGCCCGCAGCCGCTCGCGCCCCTCGTCCGTCAGCCCGACCGTGCGTACGCGGGCGTCGGCGGGGTCGCCGCCGCGCGTGACCAGCCCCGCGTCCTCCAGCCGGTTGATCTGCACGGTCATCGTGGGCAGTTGGACGGCGTGCTCCTCGGCCAGCTCGGTCATCCGGCGCGGGCCGGGTTCGAGCGAGCCGAGGACGCCGTACTGCTGGCTGGTGAGCGGCTGTCCGGCGACCGTGCGCCGGAGGAGCAGCACCAGGTGACGCAGCACCGTTGAGACCTGTTCTGCCAGGCGGGCGGGATCGTCCCTCATGCCTGACCCAACTAACTTAGCCTGGCTAATATTCCTCGGGAGGAGCGTCAGGGGCGCTCGGTCTCCTGCCGGACGGTGTCCTCGGCCGTGACCGGCGCGAGGCGCAGGCTCGGGTCGAGCGGCCGCAGGTACGTCTGCTGCACCCCCGGCACCCGGTCCTCGATCACGAACGTGGCCCGCGTGTAGGCCTCCGCGCCGGGCACCGTGACCCGGGGCACCACCTTGAAGTCGGCCGTGATCTGGTCGCGCTCGATCCTGGTGAGCACGTAGCCGCGCTGGTTGTTGTAGAACTTCAGGTGCGGGTTGATCGCCAGGAACGGGTGCGCCGCCGGGTCGGAGTCGGCGCCGTCGCCGGTGGTGGAGATCGAGGTGGCGACCAGCTCCGCGCCCACCGAGGGCCCGGTCGGGTCGTCGTAGTCGAGCTTGAGGTCGCTGGCCCAGTGGGCGTGCACGTCGCCGGTCAGCACGACGGCGTTGCGCACCCCCGCGTCCACCCAGCCCTGCGTGATGCGCCGGCGGGAGGCCACGTAGCCGTCCCAGGCGTCCATGCTGGTGATCTTGGCGGGTCCCGCGTTGTTGTCACGCTGGGCGAAGAAGACCTGCTGGCCCAGGATGTCCCACTGCGCCCGCGAGCGGCGGAAGCCGTCCAGCAGCCACGCCTCCTGCTCGGCCCCGGTGATCGAGCGGGCCGGGTCCACGGCGGCCGGGCAGTCCTTGTAGCCGTCGCCGCAGCCCTGGTCGTCGCGGTACTGCCGGGTGTCGAGCATGTGGAAGGTGGCCGTACGGCCCCAGCGGACCCGCCGGTAGAGCTGCATGTCGATGCCGCGCGGGATCGAGGTGCGGCGCAGCGGCATGTTCTCGTAGTAGGCGCGGAAGGCGGCCTCGCGGCGGGCCAGGAAGTTCGGCTGCGGGACCTCGGGCTTCTCCGGCACCTCGTCCGCCCAGTTGTTGTCCAGCTCGTGGTCGTCCCAGACGACCAGCCAGGGCGCGGCGGCGTGCGCGGCCTGCAGGTCGGGGTCGGTCTTGTACTGGGCGTGGCGCTGGCGGTAGCCGGCCAGGGTCTCGGTCTCGGGGCCCTCGTGGTCGCGGATGTTGCCGCCGGGGATGGTGTAGGTGTCCCTGGTGTACTCGTACTGGTAGTCGCCGAGGTGCAGGACCAGGTCCGGGTGGTCCTCGGCCAGCCTGCGGTACGAGGTGAAGTAGCCGTGCTCGTACTGGGCGCAGGAGACGAACGCCATGGCGAGGGCGCCGCCGTAGGACGCCGGGTGCGGGGCGGTGCGGGTGCGGCCGGCCGGGGAGACGTACGGGCCGACGCGGAAGCGGTACCAGTACTCCCGGTCGGCGGCCAGCCCGTCCACCTCGACGTGGACGCTGTGCCCCCATTCCGGGGCGGCCGTCGCGACGCCGGCGCGCACCACCCGGCGCAGCCGCTCGTCGGCGTAGACCTGCCACAGGACGGGGAACGGCCGCTGCGGCATGCCGCCGAGCCCGTCCTCGGCGAGCGGCTGCTGCGCGAGGCGGGTCCACAGCACGAAGCCCTCGTGGTCGGGGTCGCCGGAGGCCACGCCGAGGGTGAAGGGGTCGCCGCGCAGCCCGCGCGCGGCGCTCGCGGAGGTGGGGTCGTCGGCGTGGGCCGCTCCGGGCGCGAGCGTGGCGGGAAGGGCCGCGGCGAGCCCGGCGACGAGGAAGTGCCTGCGATTGGGGAAGGACATGGGCGCTCCTGGACGATCGAGGAGGGGGGAACGCCCGTAGCCTGACCGAGGATCATGGCCAGGTGGTGAACGCCACGCGACGCGAGTGAGGCGACATCCTTCGCGGATGCCGCCTCACTCGAAGATTTCCGTCAGCGCCCGGGGGCCGGGTGGGCCTACCAGCCGCGCTCGGCCAGGCGGTGCGGCTGCGGGATCTCGTCGACGTTGATGCCGACCATCGCCTCGCCGAGGCCGCGCGAGACCTTGGCGATGACGTCGGGGTCGTCGTGGAACGTGGTGGCCTTGACGATGGCGGCCGCGCGCTTGGCCGGGTCGCCCGACTTGAAGATGCCCGAGCCCACGAACACGCCCTCGGCGCCGAGCTGCATCATCATCGCGGCGTCGGCCGGGGTGGCGATGCCGCCCGCGGTGAACAGCACGACCGGCAGCTTGCCGCTCTTCGCGACCTCGGCGACCAGCTCGTAGGGGGCCTGCAGCTCCTTGGCCGCGACGTAGAGCTCGTCCTCGGGCAGGGAGCTGAGCCGCTTGAGCTCGGCGCGGATGGTGCGCATGTGGGTGACGGCGTTGGACACGTCACCGGTGCCCGCCTCGCCCTTGGAGCGGATCATGGCCGCGCCCTCGGTGATGCGGCGCAGGGCCTCGCCGAGGTTGGTGGCGCCGCACACGAACGGCACGGTGAACTGCCACTTGTCGATGTGGTTGGCGTAGTCGGCGGGGGTCAGCACCTCGGACTCGTCGACGTAGTCGACGCCGAGCGACTGCAGCACCCGGGCCTCCATGAAGTGGCCGATGCGGGCCTTGGCCATCACTGGGATGGACACGGCCTCGATGATGCCGTCGATCATGTCGGGGTCGCTCATCCGGGACACCCCGCCCTGGGCGCGGATGTCGGCAGGCACGCGCTCGAGGGCCATGACGGCGACCGCGCCGGCGTCCTCAGCGATCTTGGCCTGCTCGGGGGTGACGACGTCCATGATGACGCCGCCCTTGAGCATCTCGGCCATGCCGCGCTTGACGCGGGCGGTTCCGGTGACGGGGGTGCTTTCTGGCGTGCTGCTGGACACGGTCATCCTCACGGGCTCTCACGGCGGATCGGTTCGTTGTCAAGCCCATCGTAGGTCCTGCGGGACCCCTCGCCCGACATGCCAAGATGTCAGGATTCAGGGCTGTTGTTGTACATGCAGGCGGCTAAGGGATCACGGGCTTGCGGCTGGCGAGCGCCACCCAGACCTGGCCGGGCGCGAAGTTCATCGGCTCGCCGCTCTCCGTGGTGAACGTCGTACCGCTGTCCTCCGATTCCCGTTCCCAGCGCGCCTTGAAAGCTTTGCCGTCGCGCAGCACGATCGCCGAGCCCTTGCCGGTGGTGTGCACAAGCGGGGTGTAGCTCTGGTTCTTGTCGTGGAACTGCGAGCGCTCGGTCTTGGTGTACTGGACGACGATCGTCGGGGCGCCGAGCTGCCCGCCCTCGGCGGCCATGTCCTTCTTGCCGTCCTGCCAGATCATCCACAGCTTGCGCTGCTCGTTCCAGGCGAAGGTGAAGCGCGCGGCGGGCCAGCGGACCGTGTACGACTTCCGCTCCACCCCGCCCTCCGGCGCCTCCCCGAAGGTGAAGCCGATGTCGTGGGCCTTGCTCGCCTTGGGCGCCTTGGCGAGGAGCTGCTTGGTGGTGGCGAAAAGGTTGTAGGGGGCGAAGCGGCCGGGCTCGCGGTAGTAGGCGCCGGGGTTGCGGGTGTCGCCGACGTCCCAGAGCGAGGCCTCCGCGATCAGCGGGAGCATCTTGGTCTGCGCGCCCGAGTAGGAGAAGGCGGGCTTGCCGAACATCGGCGCGATGTGCAGGTCGGAGACGCGCGCGCTGCGGACCGGGCCCACCTTGGCCGGCAGCTGCGAGGAGAAGATCGCCATGAGCCGGGTCAGCCCGGCCTCGACCTGCTCGACGTAGACGATGTCGGCGCTCTTCAGCCCGAGCTGCGGCTTGCCGGCCGCGGTGTTCTCGATCTTGACCGCGAGCACCGGCTTCAGCGTGTCGTACGGCTTGCCGGTGAACGGATGCGCCGGCGCCGACTCCTCGGGCTCGTCGCTGGGGGCCGCGGTGGCGGCCTGGGGGGCCTGGCCGGCGGCGGGCTCCTCACTGGAGCAGGCCGCCATGGGCAGCAGCACGGCCGCTCCGGCCAGCGTGACCGAGATCATCCGGGGTAGCCGCACGTTGAACACTCCTCGCTCCATGCCTGGCAAACCGGCATGAGCTTACTGCTTCCCCCCAAATCTGGTCATTCAGTTGCCATGGTCGCCGGGGGATTGTCATCAATCTCGAAGAAAGCGGGGTAGTCCGTGTGGCCCGCCAGCCGCAGCGTACGCGCCAGCCAGCGGCGCTGCGCCGTCCGCGTGACGGCCACCGCGTTGTTGTAGAAGCGGCGCGCGTAGACCACCTTGGCCACCGCCGCGTCCAGCTCCTCCAGCAGGTCGGCGCCGCCGGGCGACTCGGCCAGCTTCTCCCTGAAGCGCTCCTGGTCCACCGCCGCCCGCAGCGCCCGTGACAGGTCGCTCTCGGCGTGCTCGCGCTCCTCGGGACCGGCGATCCTGGCCTCGTGCGCCGCCGCGGCCAGCACCAGCGACGTGGCCGGGTCGAGCAGGCGCGAGCCGGCCAGCTCCAGCACCACGGCCCGGCGGCGGGTCAGCGCCGCGTCCATCGACTCGCGGGCCAGCTCCAGGCGGATGTGCAGGCGGTCGAGCCGGCCCGCGCGCCAGGAGACGTAGACCGCGAGCAGCACCACGACGAGGCCGGCGACCAGCACGGCCATGGTCGACGTCACAGGTCCTCCTCCACCCGGCCGGCGCCTGCCGCGGTGACCGTCTCGTAGACGCGCACAACGTCGCGGGCCACCGTGGACCAGTCGTACTTCCTGACCGCCACCAGCGCCTCCTCGGCCAGCTTGGCCCGGCGCTCCGGCGCGTCGAGCAGCGCACCGGCCTCGCGGGCCAGGGAGGCCGAGTCGCCGTTGGCGAACAGCGCGCCCGCCTGGCCCTCGCCGAGCACCTTGCGGAAGGCCGGGATGTCGCTGGCCAGCACCGTCGCCCCGGAGGCCATGGCCTCGGCGAGCACGATGCCGAAGCTCTCGCCGCGGGTGTTGGGGGCGCAGAACACGTCCACCGAGTGGTAGGCGCGGATCTTGTCGGCCTCGCTCACCATGCCCAGCACCGTCACCCGGTCGTGGAAGCGCGCGGGGATCTTCTCGTAGACGTCCTTCTCGTCGCCGGGCCCCGCGATGAGCAGCTTGACCTCGGGCCGGTCGGCCGCCAGCACGGCGAACGCCTCCAGCAGGATCGGCAGGCCCTTGCGCTCCTCGTCCATGCGGCCGAGGAAGCCGATCGTGCGGCCGTCGGGGCCCCAGCCCTCCAGCGGCTCGGCCCGCGCGTAGCGGTCGACGGTCACCCCGTTGGGGATGAGCACCGCGTCGCCGCCGAACTGCTCGACGAGGCTCTTGCGGGCCGCGTCGGAGACCGCGATGCGGCCGGTCAGCTTCTCCAGCGCGCTGCGCAGCAGCGGCTCGGCCACCGCGATCGCCCGCGAGCGCGAGAACGAGGCGTGGAAGGTCGCCACGATCGGCCCCTTGGCCGCCCAGCAGGCCAGCACGCCGAGGCTCGGGATCAGCGGCTCGTGGATGTGCAGCACGTCGAAGTCGCCGGTGCGCACCCAGCGCCGCACCCGCGCCGCCGACAGGAAGCCGAACGACATCCGGGCCACCGACCCGTTGTAGGGCACCGGCACCGCCCGGCCGGCGCCGGTGACGTAAGGAGGCAGCTCGTCGTCGTCGGCCGCCGGCGCGATCACCGACACGTCGTGGCCCTGCGCCGCCAGCGCCTGGGTCAGGTCGTCGATGTGCTGCTTGACGCCGCCCGGCATGTCCCACGAGTAGGGGCAGACGATGCCGACCTTCATCGGCCGGCCCCGCCCGGCAGGTCGTCGAGCCAGAGCCGCTGCAGCATGTGCCAGTCCTCCGGATACTGGGCGATGCCCTTCTCGAAGGCGTCGGCGAGCCCCTGGGCGAGCGCCTGCACCTTTTCCTGCCGGGTGCCCTCGGCCGGCACCGGGAGCTCCTCCTGGATCTGGATGCCCCAGTCGTCGCCGTCGAAGTGCACGATCGCGGGCAGCAGCGCGGCCCCGGTCTGCACGGCCAGCAGCGGCGGCCCCGCGGGCATCTTGGTGGCGGCGCCGAAGAAGCGCACCTCCACGCCGGTCTTCGTCAGGTCGCGCTCGGCCGGCAGGCACACGACGCCGCCCCTGCGCACCCGCAGGGCCAGGGTGGCGAAGTTGTGGCCGTCGCCGCCGGTCAGCGGCAGCACCTCCATGCCGAGGCCCTCGCGGAAGGCGACGTAGCGGCGGAACAGCGACTCGGGCTTGAGCCGTTCGGCCACCGTCGTGAACGGGTGGCCCACGTTGACCAGCCACGCGCCGGCCTGGTCCCAGTTGCCCATGTGGGGCAGCGCGAGCACCACACCCCGGCCGGCCGCCACGGTGTCGTGGATGTGCTCGGCACCGACGACGCGGGTGCGGCGCACGATCTCCGCGCCGCTCATCCGCGGCAGCCGGAAGATCTCGTGGAAGTAGCGGAAGTAGGAGCGCATGCCCGCCCTGGTGAGCTCGCTCAGCTCGCGGCTGCCCGGCTCCAGCCCGGTCACCCTCGCCAGGTTGGACTCCAGCCGCGCCACCGACTTGCCGTGCCTGGCCCACACCCGGTCGGCCAGCAGGCGGAAGACCGCCGCCGTGGGCCGCTCGGGCAGCAGCGGGACGAGTTTCCAGCCGGCCGCGAAGCCCGCGGCGACGATCCGGTCGCCGAACGACGTGTCCCCGCTCATCTCTCCCTCGCCTGCTCGTGGACGTGCCACACCCGCTGGCCCACCGTGATCACGCTCGCCGCGGCCAGCAGCCACATGCCGGCCGCCAGCACGTACGGCACCCCGAGCCCCGAGAAGAAGGCCGCGACCAGCGCCACGACCAGCCGCTCAGGACGCTCGGCCAGCCCGACGTCGGCCGTGAGGCCGAGCCCTTCCGCCCTGGCCTTCGCGTAGGAGACCAGCGCGCCGGCGATCAGGCACACCAGCGTGACCGTCGCCATCAGCGTGTCGCCTCGGGAGACGAAATACAAGATCAGGCCGGCGAAGATGGCGGCGTCGGCGACCCGGTCGAGCGTCGAGTCGAGGAACGCGCCCCAGGTGCTGCCCCCTTTGCCGCCGAGCCGGGCGACCACGCCGTCGAGCAGGTCGAACAGCACGAAGACGGTGATCACGAGAGCGCCCCAGGTCAGCTGGCCCAGGGGGAAGAAGGTCAGGGCGGCCACGACGGTGCCGAGGGTGCCGATCGCCGTGACGGCGTCCGGGCCGATCCCGCGGCTCACGAGGGCCCTGCCCAGCGGGGTGAGTATCCGGGTCATGGCCGGGCGCAGGAGTTTGAGCATCGCGGTCCGATCGTAGGCCATCACGGACCCAGGCACTTTCTTTGCCCCGCCCCTCTTGTGATATCCGCCACACGGGTATTTGGTGAACACACCGCGTCCATGCGGTTTCCAGCACATTCCGCGGGCGCGATCCGGGACGGAGTTCGACGCGCGGGAGGCTGATGTGGCGGAGAAGAGCTCAGGCAGCGCCGTGGGAGCCGCGGGCAGGGCACCCTCGGCCGACCGGGCTGATGCGATACGCAATGTCGTGCTGGTCGGCCACTCGGGAGCGGGCAAGACGACCCTCGTCGAGCAGCTGCTGGCCGCCACGGGCACCGTCCAGCGCCCGGGGCGCGTGGAGGACGGCAACACGGTCAGCGACTTCGACGAGGTCGAGGTCAGGCAGCAGCGCTCGGTCAACCTGGCCGTGGCCCCGCTGACGCACAACGGCATCAAGATCAACCTCATCGACACGCCCGGTTACGCCGACTTCGTGGGCGACCTGCGGGCCGGGCTGCGCGCGGCCGACGCCGCGCTGTTCGTCGTGTCGGCCTCCGACGGGATCGACGGGCTCACCCAGATGCTCTGGGAGGAGTGCTCCCAGGTCGGCATGCCCCGCGCGGTCGTCATCACCAAGATCGACCACCAGCGCGCGAACTTCGAGGAGGCGCTCGCCGCCTGCCAGGAGACCTTCGGCGACGGCGTCGCGCCCCTCTACCTGCCGGTCATCACCAACGGCCACGTCAACGGGCTGATCGGGCTGCTGACGCAGAAGTTCTACAACTACGCGACCGGCGCCCGTACCGAGAAGGAGCCCGGCGCCGGGTACGAGGCGCAGATCGAGGAGCACCGCGGCAGCCTCATCGAGGGGATCATCCAGGAGAGCGAGGACGAGTCGCTCATGGACCGCTACCTCGCGGGCGAGCCGATCGACGTCAAGGTCCTCATCGAGGACCTGGAGAAGGCCGTGGAGCGCGGCAGCTTCTACCCGGTCGTGTGCAGCGGGCTCGGCGTCGGCACGCACGAGGTGCTGGAGGTCATCACCCAGGGCTTCCCCTCGCCGCTGGAACACCCGATGCCGGAGATCACCGACCTGTCCGGCAAGCCGGTGCAGGGCGTCACCTGCGACCCCGACGGCCCTCTGGTGGCCGAGGTCGTCAAGACCACCAGCGACCCGTACGTCGGCCGCATCAGCCTCGTCCGCGTCTTCTCCGGCACGCTGCGCCCCGACATGACGGTGCACGTCTCGGGGCACGGCCTGGCCGACCGCGGGCACGAGGACCACGACGTGGACGAGCGCATCGGCACGCTGTCCTGCCCCCTGGGCAAGCATCAACGCCCGATCCCCAAGGGCGTGGCCGGCGACATCGTGGCGGTGGCCAAGCTCGGCCGGGCCGAGACCGGCGACACCATCTCCGACGTCGAGCGGCCGCTGCTGATGACGTCCTGGACGATGCCCGACCCGCTGCTGCCGGTGGCGATCAGGGCCAGGTCCAAGGCCGACGAGGACAAGCTGGCGCAGGCGCTCTCCCGGCTGGTCGCCGAGGACCCCACGCTGCGGCTGGAGAACAACGCCGAGACCAAGCAGCTCGTGCTGTGGTGCATGGGCGAGGCGCACACCGACGTGCTGCTCGACCGCCTGTCCAAGCGCTACGGCGTCGAGGTCGAGCGGGTCGACCTGCGGGTGCCGCTGCGCGAGACGTTCGGCGGCAGGTGCCAGGCGATGGGCCGCAACGTCAAGCAGACCGGCGGTCACGGCCAGTACGCCATCTGCCACATCGAGGTCGAGCCGCTGCCCTCCGGCGGCGGGTTCGAGTTCGTGGACAAGATCGTCGGCGGCGTGGTGCCGCGGCAGTTCATCCCGTCGGTGGAGAAGGGCGTGCGCGCCCAGATGGAGCGCGGCGTCGTGGCCGGCTACCCGATGGTGGACGTGCGGGTCACGCTGTACGACGGCAAGGCCCACTCGGTCGACTCCTCCGACATGGCCTTCCAGATCGCCGGCCAGCTCGCGCTGAAGGAGGCCGCGTCGAAGGTGCCGACGCTGCTGCTGGAGCCGGTGGACGAGCTGTCGGTGCTGGTGGCCGACGACTACGTCGGCTCGGTGATGTCCGATCTGTCGTCGCGGCGCGGGCGGGTGCTCGGCACCGAGCCCGTCGGCACCGGGCGCACGCTGGTGCGGGCCGAGGTGCCCGAGCTGGAGATCACGAGGTACGCGATCGACCTGCGGTCGATGTCCCATGGCACGGGCACCTTCACGCGCTCGTTCCTGCGCTACGAGCCCCTGCCGCCGAACCTGGCGAACAAGATGGCCGCGGCCGGCTGATCCACTCTGAACCGTGGAGCCGGGAGGGCCGGATCAGGTCCCTCCCGGCCCAGCCATAACAAATAATCACAGAAGCATCACGGTTTCATTTCGCTCTTTTGGCCTGATCACCGGCGTCGGGCTGCCAGACTGGGTGGCACTATGCGTACTGGACGCCCACTTTTGGCCGCCGCCGCTCTCGCCGTCGCCACCACCACGGCCGCCTACCTGTTCGGCCCAGGAGCCGGAGAGAGCCCCGCCGCGAGCAAGAAGAAGACGACCACCGCCACCACCGCGGCCACCGCGGCGGCCGCCGCCTGCAAGGCCGACCCGCGCTACCCCAAGCGCCAGTTGCGCGGACTCTGGATCGCGACCACCACCAACCTCGACTGGCCGTCCAAGGCCGGTCTGTCGCAGGCCCGCCAGAAGGCCGAATACGTCAAGATCCTCGACACCGCCGCCAAGCGCAATCTCAACGCGGTCTTCGTGCAGGTCAGGCCCGCTTCCGACGCGATCTACAAGTCGTCGCTGGAGCCCTGGTCCAAGTTCCTCACCGGCGTCGCGGGCAAGGATCCCGGCTGGGACCCGCTGCCGTTCCTCATCGACGAGGCGCACAAGCGCAACCTCGAGTTCCACGCCTGGTTCAATCCCTACCGGGCGGCGTACGAGTCGGACGTCTCGCAGCTCCCGGCCAACCACCCCGCCAGGCAGCACCCCGGCTGGGTCGTCAAGTACGGCGGCCGCCTCTACTACAACCCGGGCCTGCCCAAGGTGCGCGAGCACGTCGTCAAGGTGGTGGACGACGTCGTCAGCCGTTACGACGTCGACGGCGTGCACTTCGACGACTACTTCTACCCCTATCCGGGCGAGGGCGGGCAGTTCGACGACAAGGCCGCCTTCGCCAAGTACGGCAAGGGCAAGAGCCTGGCCGACTGGCGGCGCGCCAACGTCGACAAGCTCGTCGCCGAGGTGGACAAGTCGGTCCACGAGCGCAAGAGCTACGTGAAGTTCGGCATCAGCCCGTTCGGCATCTGGCGCAACAAGGCGCAGGACCCGTCCGGGTCCAACACCTCCGGCATGTCGGCCTACGACTCGATCTACGCCGACGCACTCGCCTGGATCAAGGCCGGCTCGGTCGACTACGTCATGCCGCAGCTCTACTGGCCGCGCGGCTTCAAGGCGGCCGACTACCGCGTGCTGCTGCCCTGGTGGGCGGGCGCGGTCAAGGGCACTGGCGTGCACCTCTACATCGGCCAGGCGCTCTACCGGGTCGGCGAGGACCAGTCGTGGTCCAGGCCGGGCGAGCTGGCCGCGCACCTGACGCTCAACCGCAAGTACCCCGAGGTCAAGGGCGACGTCTACTTCAGCGCGAAGAACCTGCTGGCCAACCCGCTGGGCGCGATGGACCGCGTCGTCAAGGAGTTCTACAGCCGCCCGGCGCTGCTGCCGATCATGAAGGACCTCGACGGGCAGGCGCCGCCCAAGCCGGCGGACGTCAAGGCCGCGGGCACCACTCTGTCGTGGACGCCCTCGCAGGGGGCCCGCGCCTACGCGGTCTACCAGGTGCCGAAGTCCGGCGAGGCCTGCCACGAGACCGACGCCCGCAGCCTGGTCGCCGTCGTCACCACCCCGTCCTACACGGCCAAGGCCGCCGGCACCTATCTGGTCACCTCGCTCGACCGGCTCCAGCACGAGAGCAAGGCGACGAGCGTCAAGGTGAGCTGACGCCCGTCGCGCCGCCCTCGCCCGGGACCAGGGCGAGGGCGGCGGGCAGGGCCGCCACCGCGTCGCGGAGCCGGGCGGCCAGGTCGGCGGGGTCGGGCTCGGGGCCGTCGGCCCAGCCCGCCATCGCGACATGGAACGCCGCGACCAGCATGTCGATCGCCAGGCGGGGTCGAGGGTCGTCCGGGCCGCCGAGGCCGAACCGCCGCCACAGGATGTCGAGTGCGCTGCGCGTGGTGCTCTCGCAGAAGTGCCGGTTGTGGGCGTCCATCGAGGGCGTGCGCTGGGCGAGCGCGTACGCCAGCGTCATCCGCCGGCCCCAGCCCTCCTCCTGCGCGGCGCGCTCCAGCGCCGCCAGCAACGTGTCCCGCCCTGTCTCCAGCAGCGTCCGGCCGCCGGGCTCCGCGGACTCCATCTCGGCGAGGAAGAGCGTCCACAGGTCCTGCGCGGGCGCCATCGCGACGTCCTCCTTGCTGGCGAAGGTGCGGAAGAAGGTGCGCTTGGACACCTCCACCGCCTCGCACAGCTCGTCCAGCGTGACGCCGTCGAAGCCGCGGCGGGTGAACTGCTCCAGCGCCGTGTCGATCAGGGACTGCCGGGTCCGGAGTTTCTTGCGTTCGCGCAGGGTCACGCGGAGAGTGTAGCAGGGGCGAATGCCACTTGCAGGCTTATGCCACTCAGTGGCATAAATGGCTCGGACACCCGTTCGCTCCACGAGGAGATCTCGCATGCGTGCCTTGCTCGTCGACCACTCCACCGCCTCCGGCCTGCGTCTCGGCGAGACCGCCGATCCCGTGCCCGGCCCGCACGAGGCCCTGGTCAGAGTCAGTGCCGTCTCGCTCAACTACGGCGAGGTCAGGCACGGCCTGGCCGGCGCGCCGGACGGCGCGGTGATCGGCTGGGACGCCGCCGGGGTGGTCGAGCGGCCGGCCGCCGACGGCTCCGGTCCCGCCGCCGGCACGCCGGTCGTCACCCTCGGCGGCGACGGCGGCTGGGCCGAGCTGCGGGCCGTGGACACCCGCGCGCTCGGCGTCGTGCCCGAGGGGGCCGACCTCGGCGCGATCAGCACCGTCCCGGTCGCGGGGGCCAGCGCGCTGCGCGCCCTGCGCGTGATCGGGCCGCTGCTCGGCCGGCGCGTGCTGGTCACGGGGGCCACGGGCGGCGTCGGCCGGTACGCGGTGCGGCTCGCCGCGCTCGGCGGCGCGTACGTCGTGGCCTCCACCGGCGACCCGCACGCTCATGGGGACGGATTGCGGGCGCTGGGCGCGCACGAGGTGGTCGCCGCCCCCGAGCTGGCCTCCGGGGCGCTCGACGGGGTCGTGGACTGCGTGGGCGGGCCGCAGCTCGTGCAGGGCTTCATGAAGCTGGCGCCGCACGGGACGCTGGTCTCGGTCGGCCACTCCGCCGAGGAGCCCGAGGTCTTCCCGCCCGGCGCGTTCTACGGCAACGACGGGCGGCACGGGCGCTCGATCGTCACCTTCTACCTGCTGGACGGGCAGCCGCTGGAAGCGGACCTGACGTGGCTGGCCGCGCGCGTCGCCGACGGCGTCCTCGACCCGCACGTGGCGTGGCGCGGCGGCTGGGACCGGGCCGGCGAGGCCGTGAGCGCGCTGCTGGAGCGCCGCCTGCACGGCAAGGCCGTCCTCGACCTCACCTGACGGCCCGGCCCCCACTGTTGAGGGGCCGCTCAACCGCCATGCCCGGCCACGACCGGCGGGGGGCCGCTCAACCGCCGTGGCGGCACGACCGGCCGGGGCCGCTCAGTCGCCGTGGCCGGAGGTCCAGGCGCGGGTCAGGCCCTCGACCGCCTGGTCCAGGAGGGCCGGCGGGAGGGCGAAGCTGAGCCGCAGGCGGTCGCGGTGCCGGCCGTCCGGCGAGAACAGCGAGCCGGGCGCCACCGCCACCCCCTCCTCCCTGGCCGCCGCCGCGAACCGGTCGGTGTCCGTGCCGGGCAGCCGCGCCCACACCGACAGCCCGCCCGCCGGCCGCTCCCACGTCCACTCGGGCAGCCGGGCGGCCAGGGCCGCCGTGAAGTGGTCGCGGCGCCGGGCCAGCTCGGCGAGCCACGGGCCTGGCGGGTTGTGGTCGAGGAGGTCGGCCGCCAGCCGCTGGGCCACCGCGCTGGTCGCCAGGTCGGCGTCCAGCTTGGCGTCCACCAGGCGAGCCAGCAGCGGCTCGGGCGCGGACAGCCAGCCCACCCGCAGCCCGCCCCACAGCACCTTGGACAGGGAGCCGACCGTCACCGTCCCGTACGGATGCAGCGGGGCCAGCGGCGCGGGCGGCGGCGCGCCGTCGTGCACGAGGGCGGCCAGGGTGCGGTCCTCGACGAGCGGCACGTCCGCCGCGGCGGCCAGCTCGGCGGCGGGCCGCAGGTCGGGCAGCGCGCCCGTGGGGTTCTCGACGGCGACGACGTACACGGCGGCGGGCCGGTGCCGGGCGAGCGCGTCCGCCACGGCGGCGGGCGCGGTCAGGTCGACGGGCACGGCGATCGCCCCCGCGCGCCGGAACACGCTGAGCGCGCCCCCGTACGCGGGATCGCCGACCAGGACCCGCTCGCCGGGACGCAGCAGCACCCGCGCGGCCAGGTCGATGCCCTGCTGCGCCCCGGCCGTGACCAGGACCTCTCCCCCGCCCTCCGGCCAGGCGCCGGCCGCGCCCCCGCGCAGCAGCGCCCGCAGCCGGGGGTCGCCCATGGCGTCGTAGCCGTGGCCGCTCGGCGAGCGCAGCAGCGCGGCCGGGTCGAGCGGGGGCACGACCAGGTGGGACGGATCGGGCACGACCGAGGTGGACAGGTCGGCCACCACCGCCTCGCCCTTCAGCAGGCCGCCGAACGAGGGCGTGCCCAGCACGTACGTGCCGCTCCCGTGCCGCCGCTCGCACAGCCCCTCCTCGCACAGGGCGTTGAACGCGGCCGCCACCGTGCCCCGGCTGACGCCGACCGCCTGGGCCAGGTCGCGCTCGGAGGGCAGGCGGTCGCCGGGGGCCAGGGCGCCGGTCTGCGCCAGGTCGGCCAGCGCGCCGGCGAGCCTGCGGCTGGGGGTGCCCCGGTGCAGGCGCAGCCGGTCGCGGACGAGTGTGACGAGGTTGTCATCCCTTCCCATGCCACTAGTATCCCGCTACTGTGCCACTTGTCAGCCGATTGGCCCATATATCCCGCAAACTTGCGGCCAATGAGGAAGAGGGTGGGCACAGTGCGCGAAGCCACGTACATCTGGATGGACGGGGAGCTGGTCCCCTGGGGTGAGGCCCGCGTGCACGTGCTGACGCATGCCCTGCACTACGGCACCGCCGTCTTCGAGGGCACCCGGGTGTTCCCGACGCCGGACGGGCCGGCGGTGTTCCGGCTGGAGGAGCACCTGGCGCGGCTCGTGCGCAGCGCGCGGATGATCGGGCTCGCGCTGCCGTACTCGGTGGACGAGCTGCGCGCCGCCACCCTGGAGACCGTCGCCGCCAACGGCCACGCCGCCTGCTACATCAGGCACCTGGCCCACCGGGGCCACGGCGAGATGGGCATCGCCGCGCGCCGGTGCCCGACCGTCGTCTCCGTCGCGACCTGGGAGTGGCCGCCGCTGCTCGGCACCTCGGGCGTGCGGCTCATGACCAGCTCCTGGCGGCGCAACGACCACCGGGTCGTCCCGGTCGCGGCCAAGGCCACCGGCCCCTACCTCAACTCCGTCCTCGCCAAGGACGAGGCCATGGCCGCCGGCTACGACGAGGCCGTGCTGCTCAACGCCGCCGGGTACGTCAGCGAGTGCACCGGCGCCAACCTCTTCGTGGTGCGCGACGGGCGGCTGCTCACACCGCCGCCCGGCGCGGGGGCGCTCGACGGCATCACCCAGGACACCCTCGAACGGCTCGCCGCCGACCTGGGCGTCCCCGCCGTCCGCCAGGACCTGATGCGGACCGACCTGTACGCCGCCGACGAGATCCTCCTGTGCGGCACCGGCGCCGGGGTCGTGCACGTCAGCGCCGTGGACGGGCGCGAGCTCGGCGGCCCCGGGCCGGTCACGGAGAAGCTCGCGGACGCGTACGACGCCGTCACTCACGGCCGCGACGACCGTCATCGTCACTGGCTGACCCCGGTGCCCGCGTCCGGCGGCCTGGCCCGCCCGCACGACCCCGCCTCCGACCTGGTGCCGCGTGCTTGATCCCGCGTGCGCGTAACCGGCTCGCGGTGGGGTCGCGGCATGAGAGGGTAGTCGCGTCCGACGGCGCGGCCTCCACCGGCCCCTCGTGCGCCGGTGGCACGACGCCCCAACCGAGTCGCGGGAGGTCTTCGAGGTGAGGCGCGCGCTGATCGTGCTGGCCGTACTGGCCGGCCAGCTCTTGACCGGCCAAGGGCCGGCCGCCGCCGCGGCGCCCCCCGCCGCCGCGCAGCGGGTGGCGTTGATCGGGGTGCCCGCGCTGCACTGGAACGACCTCAGCCCCGCCGACACCCCCCACCTGTGGGCGCTGGCCGGATCGAGCGCGATCGGCTCCCTGTCGGTCCGCACGGTCGGCAACGTGACCTGCCCCTATGACGGCTGGCTGACCGTCTCGGCGGGCACCAGGTCGGCGGCCGGCTACGGCTGCGGCGCGCCCCCGGCCCCCGAGCAGCGGGGCGAGGGCGCGGTCATCCCCGGCTACCGCTACCTCATCGACGTGGCGGGCAACCGCGAGGCCGGCAACCTGGGCGAGGCGCTGAAGGCGGCCGGGCAGTGCTCGCTCGCGATCGGTCCCGGCGCGGCGCTCGCGCTCGCCGACCGCGAGGGCCGGGTCCCGCGCTACCACGCCTCCCCCGCGCAGCTCGCCGCCGGCGACCTCGAACGGTGCCGGCTGACCGTCATGGACGTCGACGACCTCGTGAGCCCCTACCTCACCGGCGACCGTCTGCCCGCGACGCCCGAGCAGCTCGCCCCCGCCCGGCGGCGCGAGGCGGCGCGGCTGGCGGACGCCAAGGCCGGCGCGCTGCTGGCGGCCCTGCCCGCCGGCACGACGGTGCTGCTCGCCGGGCTCTCCGACCACGGCTCGGTGCCTCACCTGCGGGTGGCCGCCCTGCGCGCCCCCGGCGTGGAGGGCCGGCTGCTCGGCGCCGCCTCCACCCACCGCGACGACATCTCGATCCTGCCCGACCTGACCGCCACCGTGCTGACCGAGCTGGGCGTGCCCGTGCCCGCCACCGTGGTGGGCGTGCCGATGCGGGCGGGCGAGGGCGGCGCGACGATCGAGGCGATGGCCCGCGCCGACGCGACCGCGCAGACGATGCGCTCGGCCAAGGGCCAGTACTTCACCACGCTGGCCGTCCTGCAGGTGCTGTTCTACGTGCTGGCGTTCGTGCTGCTGCGCCGCCGCAGGCGGCTGCCCCTGGTGCGGATGGCGGCGGTGGGCCTCGCGGCGCTGCCGGTCACCACGTTCCTGGTCAACCTGCTGCCGTGGAGCACGCATCTGGAGCTGTTCGGCTGGATGCTGGCCTGGTGGGCGGTGATCGTCGCGCTGGCGCTGGGCGGGCCGTGGCGCAGGCGCCCGCTCGGCCCGCTGGCGGTGGTGGCCGGGGTCACGGCGCTCACGCTCGCCGGCGACCTGCTGACCGGCACCACGCTCCAGCTCAACAGCTTCATGGGCTACAGCGCCGAGCAGGGCGCCCGCTACTTCGGGCTCGGCAACATCCCGTTCGCGCTGTTCGCCACCGGCACCCTGCTCACCACCACCGCGATCGCGCACCGCTGGCCGGGCCGGATCGGGCTGGCCGCGATCGTCGGCCTCGGGGCGGGGGCCATGGTGCTCGGCGGGTCGGGGCTGGGCAGCGACTTCGGCGGCGTGATCGCGTTCGTGCCGGGCATCGCGGTGACCGCGCTCGTGCTGACGGGCAAGCGGGTGTCGCTGGTGAAGCTGGGGCTGTTCTGCGTGGCCGGCGGGGTGATCGTCATGACGTTCGCCTGGCTCAACTATCTGAAGCCGCCGAACGAGCAGACCCATCTGGGCCGGTTCGTCGGCCAGGTGCTGACCGGCGAGGCGTTCGACGTCATCTGGCGCAAGCTGCAGGCGATGCTGGCCACGCTGCTCAGCCCCAACCTCATGCCGATCGTGATCGTGGCCGTGGCCTTCCTGGTGTACGCGATCCTGCGCCCCGACCAGGCCTCGGCCGGGGTGGTGCCGGCGGCCTTCGAGCACTCGCCCGCGCTGCGGGCCGGGCTCATCGGCACGATGGTCGCCGGCGTGGTCGGCATGCTGGTCAACGACTCAGGGGCGGCGGTGCTGTCCATGGCGCTGGCCCTGGCGGTGCCGCTGCTGCTGGCCACCGGCATCGGGGTGCTGGTGCGGCGGGAGGAATCAGCCCCAGGCGTCGGCGAGCAGCTGGCGGGTGTCGCGAAGTAGCTGCGGCAGCACCTTCGTCTGGGCGACGACCGGCATGAAGTTGGTGTCGCCGCCCCACCGGGGCACCACGTGCTGGTGCAGGTGGGCGGCGATGCCCGCGCCGGCGACGTGGCCGAGGTTCATGCCCACGTTGAAGCCCTGGGCGCCGCTGGCCTTGCGCAGCGCGCGCAGCGCCTTCTGGGTGAACTCGCCCAGCTCCACCAGCTCGGCGGGGGTCAGCTCGTCGTAGTCGGAGACGTGCCGGTAGGGCACCACCATGAGGTGGCCGGAGTTGTACGGATAGAGGTTGAGCACCGCGTAGACGCTCTCCCCCCGGGCCACGACCAGGCCGTCCTCGTCGCTCATCTCGGGGATGGCGTCGAACGGGCACCCGTCGCCGGGGCCGGTGCCCGTCGGCTTGTTCTCACCCTTGATGTACGCCATCCGATGCGGGGTCCAGAGACGGTCGAAGTTGTCCGGGGCCCCGGCCCCTGCCTGATCGTGCATAACTAGCAGCATAGGACCCCGGGCGGACCGGGTCTCAAGGCCGCTCGCGCGGAGCACCGCCGGGCCGCACCGCCCTAGGGTGTGGGGATGACCACGAACGATCAGCTTGAGCCCATGCCCGGCGACTGGCGGCGTGCCCTGGCCATCGTCGCCCACCCCGACGACCTGGAGTACGGCTGCGCCGCCGCCGTGGCCGTCTGGACCGACGCCGGCCGCGAGGTCACGTACGTGATGGTCAGCAGCGGCGAGGCGGGCATCGACACCCTGGACCCCGCCGAGAGCGGGCCGCTGCGCGAGCGGGAGGAACTGGCGGGCGCCGCCGTGGTGGGCGTGCGCGAGGTGGAGTTCCTCGGCCACCCTGACGGGGTCATCGAGTACGGCGTCGCCCTGCGCCGCGACCTGGCCGCCGCGATCCGCCGGCACCGCCCCGAGCTGGTGATCACGCTCAACCCGGACGACACGTGGGGCGGCACGTACTGGAACACCCCGGACCATCGGGCGGTCGGCAGGGCCGTGCTGGACGCGGCCGGGGACGCCGGCAACCGGTGGATCTTCCCCGACACCGACGCCGAGCCGTGGAACGGCGTGCGCTGGGTCGCCGTCGCCGGCACCGACACGCCCACCCACGCCGTGGACGTCACCGACGGCCTGGAGCGGGGCGTGCGCTCGCTCCTGGCGCACCGCGCCTACATCGAGGCGCTGACCGACGAGGACCCGGAGAAGTACGCCCGCGACCTCATCGAAGGCCAGGCGCGGGAGGCGGCCGGGCGCTTCGGCGGCCGGCCCGCCGTGACCTTCCGCCTGTTCCCCAGGTGACGAGCACGGACGGGGGGCGGAGCCGCCTGGCTCCGCCCCCCGTCCGTCAGCTCAGCCGCCTGAGTGTCAGACCTGGACGCGCTGCTCCACCGCGCGGACGATCTCGGTGATCGCCTGCTCGACCGGCACGCCGTTGTTCTGCTCGCCGCTGCGGTAGCGGAAGGAGACCGCGCCGCTCGCGATGTCGTCGTCGCCGGCCAGCAGCATGAACGGCACCTTGGCCTTCTGCGCGTTGCGGATCTTCTTCTGCATGCGGTCGTCGGCCGTGTCGACCTCGACCCGGATGCCGTGCTCGCGCAGCTTCTTGGCGACGTCCTGCAGGTAGGGGACGTGGGCCTCGGCGATCGGGATGCCCACCACCTGCACCGGCGCGAGCCAGGGCGGGAAGGCGCCGGCGTAGTGCTCGGTGAGCACGCCGAGGAAGCGCTCGACGGAGCCGAACAGCGCCCGGTGGATCATGACGGGCGTCTGCCGGGAGCCGTCGGCCGCCTGGTATTCGAGCCCGAACCGCTTGGGCTGGTTGAGGTCGAGCTGGATGGTGGACAGCTGCCAGGTGCGGCCGATGGCGTCCTTGGCCTGGACGGAGATCTTCGGGCCGTAGAAGGCCGCGCCGCCCGGGTCGTCCTTGAGCGTGAGCCCCGACTCGGTGGCCACCTGGCGCAGCGCCTCGGTGGCCTCCTCCCACTCGGCCGGGTCGCCGATGAACTTCTCGGAGTCGTCGCGGGTGGACAGCTCCAGGTAGAAGTCCTCCAGCCCGAAGTCGCGCAGCACGCTCAGCACGAACCGCAGCAGCGACTGGATCTCCTCGGCCATCTGCTCGCGGGTGGTGTAGATGTGCGCGTCGTCCTGCGTCATGCCGCGCACCCGGGTGAGGCCGTGGACGACGCCGGACTTCTCGTAGCGGTAGACGGAGCCGAACTCGCACAGCCGCAGCGGCAGCTCACGGTAGGAACGGCCACGCGCACGGAAGATGAGGTTGTGCATCGGGCAGTTCATCGGCTTGACGCGGTATTCGACGCCCTCCAGCTCGAAGGCCGGGAACATGTCGTCGGCGTACCACGGCAGGTGGCCGGAGGTCTCGAACAGCGACGACTTGGTGATGTGCGGCGTGTTGACGAACTCGTAGCCCGCCTCGGCCTGCCGCCGGCGCATGTAGTCTTCCATCTCCTTGCGGATGATGCCGCCCTTGGGGTGGAAGATCGGCAGGCCGCTGCCCAGCTCGGGCGGGAAGCTGAACAGGTCGAGCTCGGCGCCCAGCTTGCGGTGGTCGCGCTTCTCGGCCTCCTCCAGCAGCTTGAGGTATTCGTCCTGCTTGTCGCGGGACTCCCAAGCGGTGCCGTAGATGCGCTGGAGCTGCGGGTTCTTCTCGCTGCCCCGCCAGTAGGCGCCGCCCGAGCGCATGAGCTTGAAGGCCGGGATGGACCGGGTGGACGGCACGTGCGGGCCGCGGCAGAGGTCCTTCCAGCGCAGCTCGCCGCTCTTGGCGTCGAGGTTGTCGTAGATGGTGAGCTGTCCCGCGCCGACCTCGACCGACTCCTCGTCGGCCGCGCCGCCCTTGAGCCCGATGAGCTCCAGCTTGTAGGGCTCGCCGGCCAGCTCGGCCCGCGCCTCGTCGTCGCCGACCGGCCGGCGGGAGAACAGCTGCCCCTCCTTGACGATCTCGCGCATGCGCTTCTCGATGCGCTTGAGGTCGTCGGGGTTGAACGCCTGGGCGACGTCGAAGTCGTAGTAGAAGCCGTTGTCGACGGGCGGCCCGATGCCCAGCTTGGCCTCGGGGAACAGCTCCTGCACCGCCTGCGCCATGACGTGCGCGGTGGAGTGGCGGACGATCGCCCTGCCCTCTTCGCTGGAGACCTCGATCGGCTCGACCACGTCACCGTCGGCGAGCTCGTGGGCCAGGTCGCGGGCCTCGCCGTTGACCTTGGCCGCGATGACCGTGCGGCCGTCGGCCTCCAGCGCGGCGCCGGCCGTCGTGCCGGCCGCCACCACACGCTCGGCTCCGGCGAGGGTGATGTGTAGCTCGGCTGACACGGTGACTCCTTGAGGTCGCGCGCCCGGCGCCCGGCACCGGGGCTGCTTCGGTGACGAACAACGATGCTATCGCGGGTGAAACCCCAGCTTTGTCAGGTCCTTCCGGGTGCCGTGGAAGACGTTGCGGTCCACGGGGCTCTGGGCGTACTGGTGGATGGTCCAGTCGTTCCAGGGCCTCGGGACGGCGGGGCGGCCGCGGGCGTGTTCGGGGCCGGCGATCCAGAGGGGATGTTCGCCGAGGCCGGCGCAGTGCCCGGAGTTGGCGAAGGAGTGGAAGGTGTAGATGAAGGGGCGCACGCCGGTGCTGCGCTCGACGTGGTGGCACCAGCGGCGGGCGTAGCGCGCGACCTGCTCGGGGCGCAGGCCGTCGCCGGTCTCCAGGTCGAGCGCGATCAGGTCGCCGCGGCGCAGCCCGCCGGCCGACCTGATCGTGGCCAGGAAGTGGCGGGCGTGCTGGACGGGGTCGCCCTTGGGGCGGGCGAAGTGGTACGCGCCGCAGACGAGCCAGCTCTCCCGCATGCCGTTCCAGTTGCGCGCGAACCACTTGTCGGTCCAGTCGCCGCCCTCGGTCGCCTTGGCGAAGGCGAACGCCACGCCCGCCTCGGCGTGACCGGGCCAGTTGACCGAGCCCTGCCAGTTCGACACGTCTATGCCCTGCAGCACGCCCTTCACCTTGCCAAACTTCACCTTGCCCAAGCTAGGGGGATCTCTCCCGCCTCAGCCCTTCGCCGCGCCGGTCAGCAGGCTCCGCGTGCGTTCCCGCTCGGCGAAGACGGAGCCGACGAAGTCGGTGACCCCGGCCCGCTCCAGCTCTTCGAGCTTGGCCAGGACGGTCTTCTCGTCGCCCACGAGGGCGATGTCGCCGGGGTTCGCCGCGCCCTCCCGGTCGAGCATGGCGCGGTAAGAGGGCAGCTGCCCGTAGATCTTGAAGACCTCGTTGGCGCGGGCGACGGCGCCCTCGGGGTCGTCGGTGACGCAGACGGGCAGCGCGCACACGACGCGCGGCTCCTCCCTCCCCGCCTCGGCCGCGGCGGCCCTGATGGTCGGCACGATGTGCTCGGCGACGGTCTTCGGGCCGGTCATCCACAGGACGGTGCCGTCGGCGACGGTGCCGGCCATCTTGAGCATGCGCGGGCCGAGCGCGGCCACCAGCACGGGGAAGCCGGCGCCGGGGGTGCTCAGTTTGATGTCGGCCTTCAGCGTCTCGCCCTGGTAGCGGACGTGCTCGCCGCGGCTGGCCGGCACGAGGACGTCCAGATATTCCTTCATGTGCCGGCCGGGCCGCTCGAAGCTGTAGCCGAACATGTTCTCGATGACGATCTGGTGCGACAGCCCGAGGCCGAGCGCGAAGCGGCCGCCGAGCGCGGCGTTGGCGGTCATGGCCTGCTGGGCCAGCGCGGCCGGGTGGCGGGGGTAGGTGGGCACCACGGCGGTGCCGAGCTCCAGGGGCGGCGCCTGCACGCCGGCCGCGACCAGGGCGGTGATCGCGTCGAGGCCGAAGATGTGGGACAGCCAGGCCGAGCTGAAGCCGTCCTCGGCGGCCTGGGTGATCTGGTCGCGGAGGCCGCCGATGGGGTCGGCGCCCGTGGGCTCGTTGAGGAAGTACCCGTAACGCATCGAACAGAACTCCATTCTGGTTGCTGACGTGAATGTACTTCGCACACCCCGACTCGGTCACCCGCCGCGCCGGGCCCCGTTTGTAAAGTGGCCTGCATGACCCACGAACGCGCCGGACAGCCCGCTCAGCCCGCCGACCTGGTCGACGTCCCCCGGCTGGTGACGTCCTACTACGCCCTGCGTCCCGATCCTGACCAGGCCGGGCAGCGGGTCTCGTTCGGCACCTCGGGGCACCGGGGGTCGGCGCTCGGCGCGGCCTTCAACGAGGGCCACATCCTGGCCACCAGTCAGGCCATCTGCGAATACCGCCGCGAGCAGGGCACCGACGGGCCGCTGTTCCTGGGCATCGACACGCACGCGCTGTCGGAGCCCGCGCGGGTGTCGGCGCTGGAGGTGTTCGCGGCCAACGACGTGGACGTGCTCATCGACACGCGCGACGGCTACACGCCGACGCCCGCCGTCTCGCACGCCATCCTGCGCCACAACCAGGGGCGCACCTCCGGGCTCGCCGACGGGGTCGTGGTCACGCCGTCGCACAACCCGCCGGCCGACGGCGGGTTCAAGTACAACCCGCCGAACGGCGGCCCCGCCGGCACCGACGCCACCGGCTGGATCCAGGACCGCGCCAACCGGCTGCTGGCCGACGGGCTCAAGGAGGTCAGGCGGGTGCCCTACACCCGGGCCCTGGAGCGGGCCGGCCGGTACGACTTCCTCGGCACGTACGTGGACGACCTGCCCTCCGTGCTCGACCTCGACGCGATCAGGGCGGCCGGGGTGCGCATCGGGGCCGACCCGCTGGGCGGGGCGAGCGTGGCCTACTGGGGGGAGATCGCCGAGCGGCACCGGCTCGACCTGACCGTGGTCAACCCGCTGGTGGACCCGACGTGGCGGTTCATGACGCTCGACTGGGACGGCAAGATCCGGATGGACTGCTCGTCGCCGTACGCGATGGCCTCGCTCATCTCCGGCCGCGACCGCTACGACATCGCCACGGGCAACGACGCCGACGCCGACCGCCACGGCGTCGTCACCCCCGACGGCGGCCTGATGAACCCCAACCACTACCTCGCGGTCGCCATCTCCTACCTCTACGCCCACCGCGACGGCTGGCCGGCCGACGCCGGGGTCGGCAAGACCATGGTGAGCAGCGGCATCATCGACCGGGTCGCCGAGTCCCTGGGCCGGCGGCTGTACGAGGTGCCGGTGGGCTTCAAGTGGTTCGTGCCGGGGCTGCTGGACGGCTCGCTCGGCTTCGGCGGCGAGGAGAGCGCGGGGGCGTCGTTCCTGCGCAGGGACGGCTCGGTGTGGTCCACCGACAAGGACGGCATCATCCTCGCGCTGCTCGCCTCCGAGATCCTGGCGGTCACCGGCAGGTCGCCGAGCGCCCACTACGCCGATCTGGTGGGGCGCTTCGGCGAGCCGGCGTACGCGCGGGTGGACGCCCCAGCCACCCGCGAGGAGAAGGCGGTGCTCGGCAAGCTGTCGGCCGCGCAGGTGACGGCGTCGTCGCTGGCCGGTGAGGAGATCACCGCCGTGCAGACGTCGGCTCCCGGCAACGGCGCGGCGCTCGGCGGGGTCAAGGTCTCGACCGAGCACGCCTGGTTCGCGGCCCGGCCGTCCGGCACCGAGGACGTCTACAAGATCTACGCCGAGTCCTTCCGCGGCCCCGACCACCTGGCGAAGGTCCAGGAGGAGGCCCGTTCGCTGGTCTCCGCCGCGCTGGCCGGCTGACCCCGCGATCTGGAACAGGGCATCGCCGGCCGGCCGACCCCGCGACCCGGACAGGGCAGGCCGGGTCAGGTCAGCTCGCGGGCGGCGGGCGACGCCATGCCGGTGCGGCCGAGGTCGGCGTGGCGGGCGGCGGCGACGCCGTCGCGGTAGCCGGTGCCGCTGGTGCGCGGGACGCTCATCCTGACGCGCGGGTAGTGCGCGGCCACGGCGCGCTCCACCTCGGCGCGGCGGTCGGCGAGGACGAGCGCGGTCCCCGTGCCGGCCGCCACCGCGTCGGACTCGGCGCCCGCCTCGGCCGCGCACAGCAGCCGGTAGACCTCGTCGGTGAAGCCGATCAGCCAGGAGCGCCGGTAGGCGCGCGGCGAGACGGCGTCGCCGGGCGGCCGGACGCGGGCCAGCCCCGAGGCCATCTGCAGCAGCAGGGACGTGGCCAGCAGGTCGGCGCGTTCCAGGTCGGCGGCGAAGCCGAAGACGTGCACGCGCTGGCCGTCGTCGCCGCGCCCGATGAGCAGCGGGCGGCAGCGCACCGCCTGGGCGACCAGGCTGACGAGCCTGGCCTTCTCCCTCGCCCAGGGTGCGGGCAGGGTGACGACGCGGTCGCCGGGCGTCTCGCGGTCGGCCCCCGGCGGCAGCGCGTCGATGCCGTGCTTGGCCATGAGCGCCGAGGCCGCCGCCATGAACGTGGCCCGCTCGTGCTCGTTGTCGGTGCGCTCGGCCTTGGCCAGGAGCTTCCTGACGCGTTCGAGTGTGCGCTGCTCGCGCAAGTGCCGCCCCCCAGGTGCCGCCGCTCAGTGCTTGGCGAGCACCCGCCCGTCGGCCCCGAGTGCGGGGAAGGCGCCCGTGTCCACGATGCCGTGCTGCTGGAACAGCGCCTCGATGAGGGCGTGTGCCTGCGGCTCCAGCTTCCACAGGGCACGATACTCGCGCGCGGTGGCCAGCGAGATGCCGATCTCCTGGGCGATGTCCACGGTCCGCGGCACGATGCCCTTGGCGATCTGCCGGTCCCAGTAGTCGCGGGCGGCCCGCTGCCGGGCGGCGCGCTCGGCCGTGGACAGCACCTGCGGGGTGGTGTCGAGCACCTCGACGTCCTCGTCCTCGTCGTCCACGAGGTCGGCCAGCGCGGGCGGCAGCGCCGGGCGGGCGGGCACCGGGTGCCGCTCGGCGTCGTGCTCCCACGGCACGCGCGGGTCGGCGTCGATGAGGGCGCTG
This sequence comes from Nonomuraea bangladeshensis, assembly GCF_039529455.1. Classification (NCBI taxonomy): domain Bacteria; kingdom Bacillati; phylum Actinomycetota; class Actinomycetes; order Streptosporangiales; family Streptosporangiaceae; genus Nonomuraea; species Nonomuraea bangladeshensis. Next base: position 28,605 of record NZ_BAAAMV010000018.1, on the reverse strand, counting down.
GTGTTGTAGAGCGCGGCGATCTGGGCCAGCAGGGCCTCCTGGCGGGCCGGGTCGACGGCCAGCCCGGTGTGCTCGACGGCCTGGTCCATCGCCTTGTCGAGCCTGGCGAGGGCGGCGCGCATCTTGCGCTCCGGCGCGCCGGCCTCGCGCAGCGCCTTGGCCTTCTTGGCGGCCAGCGCGACGCGGGTGAGCCTGCGGTGGGCGTCCACCTCGCTGGCCGTGCGGTCGCTGACCTCGGCCAGGCCGAGCCGGACGAGCAGCCGCTCGGGGGTGAGCCGCCAGTTGATGCGGCCGGTGCCGCGGATGCGGTGGCGTTCGATGGCCATGCCGCGCTCCCACAGCCAGGCGGCGACCAGCGGCGCGGCGAGCCGGAAGACGGCCTCGGGCAGGCTGCGCGCGTCCATGGACGACAGGACGGCGGTCAGGCAGGTCAGCGCCCACACGGCGATGCCGTCGATGCCGGCGGAGAAGTTCTCGCGCATGTTGCGGCGGGCGCGTACGGCCGAGGTGATGATGGCGACCTCGATGAAGGCGAACAGGAGTAACCGCAGCGGCCCGTCCAGCCCCAGCACGTCGCCGGAGAAGCGCCACATGCCCTGGGCCGACACGCCGGTCGCGATGGAGGCGGCCACGATGGTCAGCACGTCCTCGATGGGGCGCGGGGCGACGTATCTGGCGAACAGCCAGGCGAGGGCTCTCCAGGCGACCCTGATCACCAGGAACGCGAGCGCCAGCCCGAGGAGGCTGAGCAGGGCGATGACCGCGGTGGCGACCGGTTTCTCGTTGACGAAGGCGGTGAATTCCTCGAATGTCGGCATCAGTCACTATCCGTGGGGGGCGTTAACTCCGGCTCTATGCGACGAGATCATCGCAGAAGGTCGCCAATCTGTACGCCAAACCCCGGCTGCCGTCCCAGTTTGCCCCGCTTTCCCAGGGTCACCTCCCCTGTCCCGGTCCGCCCGCCGGAGGACGGCGGAGCCGAACGGGAGGTCGCCCGGCGGGGTGAGGGGTAAATTCGTCCTTTCGGAGGGGCCCGGCAGGCTCTCCAGGTGGGACCATCTATCGAGGGATTTATCCCTAGATAGTGCGCTATATCCCAGCAGGACGGACACGATGGCAGACAATGAGTTCCCGCTCGTCCAGTTCATGCGCGACGGCTTCGACCCCGTGGGCGAGCTCGGCCGCATCAGGAACGAGCATCCGGTCTTTCCCATGCAGATCCCAGGCGACCAGACCGTGTACCTCGTCACCCGCTGGGAGGACGTCCGCACGGTGCTCGGCGACCACGAACGCTTCAGCAACGACTTCGCGGGCGTCATCGGCCTCGGCTCCAACCAGGAGGACCCGGGCGGTCTGGGCTTCCGTGACCCGCCCGAGCACACCCGGCTGCGCAAGTTCCTGACCCCCGAGTTCACCGTGCGGCGGCTGCGCAGGATGGAGCCGCGCATCGAGGCCCTGGTCGAGGAGGCGCTCGACCGCATCGAGGCCAAGGGCGCCGAGAGCAGGCCGGTCGACCTGTTCGAGGAGTTCGCGCTGCCGATCCCGTCGCTGGTGGTGTGCGAGCTGCTGGGCGTCCCGTACGAGGAGCGGGCCGACTTCGTCAAGATCAGCAAGGACCGCTTCGACTTCACCGCCGGGCCCGAGGCGTCGCTGCAGGCGATCAACGACGCGATGGCCTACCTCGTCGAGCTGGTCGCCAGGGAACGGCTCAACCCCGGCGAGGGCCTGCTCGGCCAGCTCCTGCGCGAGCACGGCGACGAGCTCGACGACCGCACGCTCGCCAGCATGGCCGACGGCCTGCTGACCGGCGGCCACGATACCAGCACCAGCATGCTCGCCCTCGGCACGCTCTGGCTGCTTGAGCACCCGGAGCAGGCCGCGAAGGTGCGCGAGGTCGACGGCCACGTCAACGACGTCGTCGAGGAGCTGCTGCGCTACATGTCCGTGGTGCAGGTGGCCTTCCCGCGCTTCGCCCGCGACGACCTGGAGCTGCACGGCGTACCGATCAAGAAGGGCGAGATGGTGCTGTGCTCGCTCATCGGCGCCAACCGCGACCCGCGCGCGCTCGGCGCGGACGCCGACGAGATCCGGCCCGGCCGTGACGGCTCCCACATGGCCTTCGGCCACGGCATCCACCGCTGCATCGGCGCGCCCCTGGCGCAGATGGAGATGCGCATCGCCTTCCCCGCCCTGCTGCGCCGCTTCCCGACGCTCCAGGTGGCGGGCGAGGTGACGTTCAGGGAGCTCGCCATCGTCTACGGGCTCAAGACGCTACCCGTGACCTGGTAGACGGGCTACGTTCGCCATGTGAGCGAGCCTGCTGCTGTTGACGCGCCCGTCATCGACCTCACCCGGGTCGGCGCCGTCGCCTTCGGGGCCGACGGCGCGGTCACCGACACCGCCCGGGGACACGCGGCCGCCTGGAAGCACGTCTTCGACACCTTCCTGCGCGGCCGCTCCGCGCCGTTCGACATCCGTGAGGACTACCTGCGCCATCTGGACGGGCGGCCCCGCCTCGACGGGATCCGCACGTTCCTCGCCGCGCGCGGCATCACGCTTCCCGAGGGCACGCCGGACGACGAGCCGGGCGCCCCCACCGTGCACGGGCTGGGGCTGGCCAAGGACCGGACGTTCCTCGCCCAGGTGGACGCGTACGGCGTGGCCGCGTTCCCCTCCGCCGTGGCGCTGCTGCACGAGCTGCGGCGGCGCGGCGCCAGGACGGCGGCCGTGTCGGCGAGCCTGCACGGACGCCGGCTGGTGCGGGCCGCCGCCCTGTCCCACCTGTTCGACGTGATCGTCGACGGCGCGGACGCCGCCGAGCTGCGCCTCCCCGGCCAGCCCGACCCCGCCCTGTTCCTGGAGGCGGCGCGCCGCCTGGAGCTGCCGCCGGCCCGCGTCGCGGTGGTGGACGCCGCGCGCGCGGGCGTGGAGGCGGCGGGCAAGGGCGCGTTCGGGCTGGTCGTCGGGGTCGTACGCGAGAGCGGGCAGACGGACGAGCTGCGCGCCGCCGGGGCCGGGACCGTCGTCGCCGACCTCGGGGAGATCGAGGTGCGCGGGCGGGTCCTACCCTTGTCCTCGTGACCGTTCTCATCGATCCTCCCAACTGGCCGGGGCCGCGCGGGCTCATGTGGTCGCATCTGGTCAGCGACCACACGCTGGACGAGCTGCACGACTTCGCCGCGCTGCTGGGGGTGCCGGAGCGGGCGTTCGACCGCGACCACTACGACGTGCCCGAGACCGTGCACGCGCGGGCGGTGTCGCTGGGGGCCGAGGCGGTCAGCTCGCGGGAGCTGCTGCGCCGGCTGGTCGCCGCGGGGCTGCGCCGCCGCAAGCGGCACCTGCCACGGTGAACGCCGTCAAGGGGCGGTGAGTGAGGCGAGCTCGGCGGTCATGTTCGCGCGGGCCCGTTCCTCCCACAACGCCCGGCCGCGGGCGGTCCGGTAGAGGCTGGGGGTGGCCAGCAGGCGGCGCAGGACGTCGGCGCGGCCCAGCCTGAACAGGTCGTCGGGGACGTGGGCGTACTCACGGCGGACGGCGGCCGCGTAGCCGGCGTACCCGTCGGCCGGGCCGCCCAGGACGGCGAGGTCGGCGTCGCACAGGACGGCCCCGTTCGCGTCGCCGTCGGCGAGGGTGTCGTGGACAGCGGTCAGCCGGACCAGCCTCGCCACCTCGGCGACCACCGCCGGGGCGACGCCACAGCGCGGGAGCCTGGACTGGGCGAGCTGGGCGCTGCGCTCCTCGTCCCGGCCGGGGTGGCCGTCGTAGACGGCGTCGTGGAACCAGGCGGCCAGGCGGACCGCGTCGGGGTCGGCGGCGTCACCGGCCAGGTCGTCCACGGCGGCGAGCACGGCGGCCAGGTGGGCGCGGTCGTGGTAGCGGCGGTGCGGCTCGGACCAGCGGGCGACGAGCTCGGCGCCGGTGGCGAGGGCGGCGGCCGACGCCCCGGCGAGCCGCACCCACGCCGCCACGAGCCCGCCGTCACTACGGTGATCATTCACGCCCCCACCGTAGACGGCCGAGGCCCCTGGGGAGGCGCGGGGGGTGCCCGCAGACGGCCGAGGCCCCTGGGGAGGCGCGGGGGGTGCCCGCAGACGGCCGAGGCCCCTGGGGAGGCGCGGGGGGTGCCCGCAGATAGCCGGGGTTCCTCCCAGAGGCGGGAGTGCCCGCAGACGGCCGAGGTCCTTCGGAGAGGCGGGAGGTCCCCGTAGACGGCCGAGGTCCCTCGCAAGGCGCAGGGGGTGCCCGCAGATGGCCGGGTCCCTCGGGAGGGGCGGGGGTGGCCGTAGGTGGCCGGGTCCCGATCAAGGTATAGGGGGTGATCTCGGGTTTTGGTAGCGTCGGGGTATTGACGGGAGTGCGGAGGAGCGGCGGCGGCTGCCGCGGTGGCGGGAGCTGCGGGACGTGCTGCCCGGGCGTCCCCGCCTCTCCCGGGCCGGACGGGTGGCCGCGGCGGCGGACGTCGGCGATCTGCGGGAGCTGGCCAGGAGGCGCGCCCCGCGCATGGTGTTCGACTACGTGGACGGCGCCGCCGAGGGCGAGTGGTCGATGGTCAGGTCGGTGGAGGCGTTCCACCGGGTGGAGTTCCGGCCGAGGGTGCTGCGTGACGTGGCCGAGGCGTCGACGGCGGTGGAGGTCCTGGGCCGCAGGATCGCGATGCCGGTGGTGCTCGGCCCGACCGGGTTCACCCGGATGATGCACCGGGCGGGCGAGCGCGCCGTGGCCAGGGCGGCGGAGCGGGCGGGCGTCCCCTACACGCTGTCCACCATGGGCACCACCCCGGCTCCCGCGGTGACGGCGGCGGCCCCCGGCGGCTGGAACTGGTTCCAGCTCTACGTGGTCCGCGACCGCGCCCGCACCCTGGACATGCTGGCCACGGCCCGCGAGGCGGGCATGGACGTGCTGGTCGTCACCGTGGACGTGCCGGTCGCCGGGTCACGGCTGCGCGACGTCAGGCACGGCCTCACGGTGCCGCCGGCCCTGCGCTGGCGCAGCGCGCTGCAGGCGCTGGCCCGCCCCGCGTGGTGGTTCGACTTCCTGACCAGCGAGCCGCTGCGCTTCGCGACGGTGGACGGCGCCCCCGGCGACCTGGCGGGCATCACGAACCTGATGTTCGACCCGTCCGTGACGGTCGCCGACCTGGAGTGGATCCGGTCGGCGTGGCGGGGACCGCTGCTGGTCAAGGGCGTGCAGCGGGTGGACGACGCGAAGGACCTGGCCGACGTGGGCGTGGACGGGCTGGTCGTGTCCAACCACGGCGGCCGGCAGCTCGACCGCTCCCCCACCCCGCTGGAGCTGCTGCCGGAGGTGGTGGACGCCGTCGGCGACCGTACCGAGGTGTTCCTGGACGGCGGCGTGCGCACCGGCGCGGACGTCGCGGCGGCGGTCGCTCTGGGCGCGCGGGCCTGCTTCGTCGGCCGGGCCTACCTGTACGGCCTGATGGCGGGCGGCGAGCCCGGCGTGACCCGGGTGCTCGACCTGCTGCGCGCCGAGCTCGTACGGACCCTGCAGCTCCTCGGCGCGCCCGGCGTCGAGGGCCTGGACCGCGACCTGGTGCGCCTGCGCCCCTGACCGCCGCCGCTGCCGCGAAAAGCACGCGTATCTGGGCGGCGGTGCCGCCGCTCTGCTCCTTCACACGGGGACCTGGTCCTCACCCGGAGAGGAGAGCAGATGGCGACCGGAGAGTTCCAAGTGATGAAAGTGCCGGCGGAGCAGCTGGCCGGTGCCCTTCACGGCCAGGTTGTCGATCCGGGCGCGCAGCCCACGACCGTCGTCAGATGCGGCGAGGGGTGGACCGTGGACGTGAGCTGGGAGGTGTCGGGTGAGCTCATCGACTGGTTGCAGGGCCGATGGCAGCTGGAGATCATCGCCGACTTATTGGGCGGCGGCGAGAGCCGGCATCCCTCGCCGCCCGTGGAATTGACGTTCACCCCGGGGTCGGGCCGATATACCGCCTCGATCCCGATGCGTGGCCAGCTCGCCCCCGGAACCTATGACCTCGTGGTCAACCTCACCACCATGACCGCCGCCGGCACCGCGGGGGCGCTCGGCGGCTTCGTGGTGCTCAGCAAGATCATGGTGAAGGAGTGACGGCGGAGTCAGCGAAGACGGCGGTCCAGGAGCAGCGCGCCCCGTCCGGCCAGCAGCGAGGAGCACCACCGGCGCAGGTCGGCCGGTCTGGGCCCGCTCACCTGGCCGCCGTCCAGCAGGTCGGCCCAGTCCAGCAGCGACTCGGCGAGCATGAGCGGCACCTCACGCCGCTCGTGCACCTCGGCGGCGGCCTCGAAGTGCTCGGCCGCCCGCCGCGGCTCGCCCATGATCACGGACAGGTGGGCCAGGTAGTGGTGGCCGCAGTGGTGGGCCACCGTCGAGTGGCCGAACGTGTCGCCCTCGCCGGACAGCGCGTCGTAGAGCCGCGCGGCCAGGTCGGGACGGCCGAGCCGGCCGGCGGCCACGGTCAGGTTGTCGAGCGCGGGGCGGTGCGCCATGTTGCGCGGCGGGACCGCGCCCCCGTCGGCGAGGATGCGCTCCAGCAGCGGCCCGGCCTCCTCGTCGTCCAGCTCGCTCAGATAGCGCAGCACCGCGTGCACGGGGTCCGCGCGGGGCGCCTGGGCGGCGCGGCGCAGCCGGTCGCGCAGCTCCCACAGCCGGCCCTGGAGCCGGCGGATCTCGGCGATCTGCTCGGCGTAGATGGCCACGGCCTCCAGGCGGCGGCCGATCTGCGAGCCGAGCCGCAGCGCCGCCTCGGCCTCGGCCTCGGCCTGCGCCAGGTCGCCCTGCATGAGGGTCAGCCCGGCCCTGGAGTAGCCGACCAGCCAGTGCAGGTGCGGCTGCGCCAGCCGGTGGGCCAGCTCCTCGGCACGGTCGAGCAGGGTGGCGGCGCGGGCGGCGTCGCCGCTGTCGAGGACCGGCGGGGTGCGCTGGACGTAGGCGTGGAACAGCGCGAGGTCGTCGCCGGTGCGGCGGGCCGCCTCCAGCATCTCGTCGCCGTCGCGGTGGCGCTGGTGCAGCGGGTCGGCCGGGATGATGGTGAGGCTGCGCAGGCCCAGCACCAGCGCGAGGGTGCGCGGGTCGCCCGACTTGCGGGCCAGCGCCACCGCCTCGTCGCTGAGCGCGAAGCGCCGCTCCCCGTCGGGGGCCCAGATCAGCTCGGCGGCCAGGTTGGCGGCCAGCAGCGCGCGGGTGCTGACGTCGGTCGAGTCGACCTGCCTGCGCGCCTCCTCCAGCAGCGCGATGCGCTGCCGGTCGAGGGCGGCGTTGATGCCGGAGAAGGCGACGCCGCCGAGCGCCGCGGTGACGACGAGGTCGCCGCGGCCGCACTCCAGCGCGAGGTCGGCGGCCTGGCCGAGGGTGGCCCGCGCCTCCGGGTGCCCGGCCAGCCACATCGCCCGCCCGCAGCCGACCAGCAGCTCGGCGCGGCGCTCCGGGGACGTGCCCGGGGTGTCGTCGAGCAGGTCGAGCACCCGGCGGTACCAGGTGACGGCCTCGTCGTGGGCGAGGCCCTTCAGCGCGTGCCCGGCGGCGAGGACCCCGGCCTCGGCCGCCGCGCTCACCCTGGCCGGGTCGCGGCCGTGCTCGGCGGCGGCCATCAGGTGCCGCGCCACGACGTACGGGCGCGTCTCCATGGCCCGCGGATCGGCCTGGCACAGCGCGTCGGCGACCTTGCCGTGCAGCAGCCCGGCGCGCGGCGGCGAGAGCGTGGCGTAGAGGGCGTTCCTGGTCAGCTCGTGCGGGAAGCTGCACGCGCCGCGGGCGGACATGGCGACCAGGCCGGCGCCCAGCGCCTCCTCGGCCGCAGCGACGAAGCGGGCCTCGTCCAGGCCGAGGGCGGCGCGCAGCTCGGCCGACTCCATGTGCTCGCCCACGGCCAGCATGCTGACCAGGTCGCGGGCGTCGGTGTGGAGCTGCGCCAGGCGGGCCCGCACCATGCGGGTGACGGAGTCGGGCACGCCGAGCGCGTCGAGCTCCTTGCCGGCGGTCAGCTCGCGGGCCATCTCGCTGACGAGGAAGGCGTTTCCGCCGGTGACGCGGTGCAGCAACTCGGCGTCGGCGCCGGGGCGCACCTCGGCCAGCACGCCGGCGACCTCCTCCAGGCCGAACGAGGCGACCTGCAGCACGCGGCCGTCGGCGGCCAGCTTGAGCAGCTCGGGCATGGCCGTCTCGACCGGCGCAGGCCGGGACGTGGCCAGGATGAGCAGCGGCAGGGCGTCGGCGTCGTACATGAGGGCGTTGAGCATCTGCAGCGACTCCAGCGTCGCCCACTGCAGGTCGTCGATGACGAGCAGCACCGGGCGCACGGTGGTGAGCCGTTCGATCAGGGTGCGCGCGGCGGCCATCAGGTGGTAGCGCTCGGAGACCGGCTCGGTGGCGGGCGGCACCTCCAGCGACAGCGGCGGCGCGGCGAGCGACGGCGCCAGCCGGACGAGCTGGCCGCACTGCTGGTCGATCCCGGCCCGCAACAGCAGCGCGGGCGAGGTGCGGGCCAGCCGCTCGACGGCTCCGGCGATCGGCTCGTACGCCTGCCGCGCCGGATCGGTGCACCGCCCGGCCAGCACGGTGAACTGCCGTTTGAGCGCCTGCCGCGCCGCCATCGAGGCCAGCCGGGTCTTGCCCACCCCCGGCTCGCCCTGGAGGATCACCAGCCCGCTGCCGAACTCGGCCGCCGCGAGCTCGGACTCCAGCGCCCGCAGCTCCTCGCCCCGGCCGACGAAGGTCAGCTCCCGCTCGCCGGACAGCCAGGTCGGCAGCGCGCCGCTCTGGTGGTGGTCGGCGTTCTGCCAGTGCAGCTCGTAGGTGTGCATCGGCTCGCGCAGGCCCTTGCCGGACATCCGGCCGAGGTCCTTGAACTCGTGCCGGCTGCGGCCCTGGGCCAGGCGGCGCACCAGGTCGGTGCAGAGCACCTGACCGCCTTCGGCGATCGCGACCAGCCGCGCCGCCTCCACCGTGGGCAGCCCGGACACGTCGTCATGGCCCCAGCAGACGTCGCCGGCGGCGAGCGCCGCCTTGATGGAGATCTTCTCCATGGCGCGCTCGTTCTCGTCGGCGACCGCCTGCTCGACGGCGATGATCGCGTCGAGGCCGGCGGTCGCCGACTCGAAGACGGCCATGAGGCCGTCGCCGAGGCTCTTGGTGAAGGTGGCGCCGTTGGCCTGCGCCACCGAGCCGAGGAGCCGGCGGAGGCGGCGGAAGACGTCGTTGGCGCGTTCCTCGCCCAGCCTGACGCGCAGCGCGGTCGAGCTCACCACGTCGGTGAACAGGATCGTCGCCGTGGTGAGGGTGCCTGGTTCGTGCGGGACACTCACGCGCGCAGCCCCTTTCGCCCCTGCGCGGGCGCTCGTTCGGTCTTGCGCACACTTCTGCGGACAGTCTTGCGGACATTCTTACGGACGGCGCGCCGGATCTCACGTGATTTGACCGCGGTCTTCGTCTGCCTGATCCGCCAGGCGCCGGCCAGCTCGGGCGGGATGCGGAAGGCGGCCTGCCCGTCGGAGTGGCGGTCGACCAGGGCGACCACGAGGTGCCGGCCCACCCTGCGCACCAGCCCGCGCACCACGCGGTCGACCGCGCGGCCCAGCCACGGCCGCCGGTGCGCCGCCTTGGCCAGGGCGAACAGCGCGGTGAACCACCACGCGGGCGGCGGCACCTCCAGCAGCTCGGGCACCCGGTCGGCGCCGTGACGGGCGTCGCGGAAGACCCAGTGCACCAGGCTGCGCGGCAGCTTGCGCCAGCCGAGGTGCATGAACTCCTCCATCTCGGCCAGCAGCATGGACATGAGCAGCCGGCCCTCGGGGCTGGACTCGTACAGGCGGCCCATGCGCTCGCTGACTGGGGCGACGTCGTCGAGGGTGAGCGGCCGGTCGCGGCACGCCTCCACGCCCATGAGGTGGCCGAAGACGCTCCAGGTGTAGAGGTGGGCCTCGCGCTGCTCGTCGGTCAGCGTCACGCCCATCGTCTCCAGCGCCTCCCAGGTGACCACCGTGAAGTCGAACAGGGTGGCCAGCAGCAGCTCCTGGTTGACGGGCGGGCCGAACCGCTCGGTGTCCCAGTGGTCGCCGTAGCGCTCGTCGACCAGGGCGCGCACGAACGCGTGCAGGATGCGCAGCCCGAACGCCGTGGTGTGGCCGGGGCCGCCGGGCAGCAGGCTGTCGGTGGCCTTGAGCCCCATGACGTCCACCAGCATCTGCCCTGTCTCGGCGACGCGGCGGGTGAGGCCGTGCGTGGCGAGCTGCGAGACCCCGGCCAGCACGCGGGCGCTGGAGACCTCGACGTACGCCATCGGCAGGCACTTGCAGAACAATGCGGCCGACTGGTAGAGCCCGTAGTCGGCGAACACCGCCTGGCCCTTGGCCAGCAGCTCGGCGTCGCGGCCCCATTCGGGCAGGTCGGCGGCGAAGTCGAGGGCGTCGAAGATCTCGGAGGCGGGCGGCGCGCCCGAGGGCTGCCTGGCCTCCTTCTTGGCCTCCCCCAGCTCCTTGACCACGGCCTTCACCAGCTCCAGCGGGCCGAGGCCGTCGTCGCGCTCCTTGAGGTGGCGGGCGACGACCTCGTCCATCTCGGGGTCGGCCATCTGCCTGAGCTGCCGGAACCTCTCCTCCGGCCAGCGATCGTGGGCATCCTCGCGTCGGTTCATGGTCCCCGTACTCCAGATTCGGTCAGAGGCCGCCCCGCCTGCGCAGTGCGGCGACGTCCAGCAGCGTGATCGTGCGGCCCTCGATGGCGATGAGCCCCCGTGACACGAGCGACTGCAGCGCCCGGTTGACCGCCGGCCTGGTCGCGCCGATGAGCGCGGCCAGGTCCGACTGCGTCAGGCCGGGCAGGTCCACCACGGCGTCCGCCGTGCCGTGCTTGCCGGCGAGCTCCAGCAGGAGCTTGGCCAGCCTGCCGCCGAGGTCGAGGAAGGCCAGGTCGGCCGCCTGCCCGGTGAGCCGGCGGACGAGGTGGCCGAGCAGGTGCAGGAACTCGTCCGCCAGCGCGGGATGCTCGCGCATCAGCTCCAGCAGTCGCGCCCTGGGCAGCGCGAACACCCATGAGGGGCGCACGGTGACGATCGACGCCGAGCGCGGCGAGCCGTCGAGCAGCGCCAGCTCGCCGAAGGTGTCGCCCCTGCTCAGCATGTTGAGCACGATCTCGTCGCCGTGCTCGGTGGTGAACACCACCTTGACCAGGCCGTCCAGCATCGCGTAGAGGGACTCCCCCGGGTCCCCCTGGTGGAAGATGATCTGCCCCGACCGGTAGCGGCGGGCCAGCCCGGCCCGCAGGGCGCTCCTGACGCCGTCCTCTCCGAGTACGCGGAACAACGGGATCTCCGCCAGCGCGGCGGCGAGCTGCTGACCGTCCCGCGAGGGCCCGCTGAACCCGTTCATGCCAGAACTCTAGGCCGCAATCGGCGGCCCGGCAGTAACCGGTAAGCGGTCTCTTCCACATCGCGAATGTGACGAGGAACACATCCGGACTGTCACAAGCGCGACAGACGCCGCGGATCTTCAGGCGGACCGTGAGAGGGCCGGTCGGAAGAGGCCCCCCGAGTAGCCGTGCCGGCGAGGAGTGGAACATGCAGTTGGAGACCGTCGACCGCCTCGACACGGGCGCTCTGGTGGCGGCCGCGCAGCAGGGCGACGCCGGCGCCTGGGAACGGCTGGTCGAGGAGTTCACGCCGATGCTGAAGGCGCGCATCCGCCGCTTCAGGCTCGGCCACGAGGACGCCCAGGACGTGCTGCAGACGACCTGGCTGCTGGCCTGGCAGAACCTCAAGAGCGTCGCCGACGGCCAGCGCATGGCCGGCTGGCTGGCCACGATCGCCTTCCGCGAGTGCCTCAAGCTGACCAAGAGGACGCGCGAGATCTGCACCCCCGACCTCGACACGGTCGGCAGCACCGACGACGTGGACAGGGAGCTGGCCAGGATCTGGCTCGCCGGGACCCTCGAAGAGCTGGTCGAGGGGCTGCCGGACGCACAGCGGGTGCTGTTCAGGGCGCTCACGGAGACCTCCGAGCCGCATTACGTGGACGTGGCGCGCAGGCTGGGCAGGCCGGTCGGGAGCATCGGGCCCACCCGTGCCCGCTGTTTCGCGAAGCTGCGCGGGATGCTCCAGGCCCGCGAGATCACCAGGGACTTCCTCGATTGATCCACCCGGCCGCTCATCTACGTGGCGCTCCGGTCGAACGGGATCGCCTCCAGGAACGGCTCGAGGTCGAAGGTGGCCATCTCGAAGGCGTCGGGGTCGCTCTCGGCCGGGTAGCGGTAGAGCCTGCGCCGGATGCCGGGCAGGCCGGGGTCGCGGTCGAACATCTCGCCGATCGCGTCGGGCACCAGGCCGCGCCGCATCTCCTCGGCGAGGCCGTCGGCGATCCTCTGGTCGAAGGGCACCCCATAGAGGGCGGCAACCGTCTGGTAGACGCGGAAATAGCTGACGATGAAGCGCATGCGGTCGGGGTAGGACACCCAGTTCGTCACCCCGGCCGTGGACGCCTCGCGGTCCTCGGTGATGAACTCCTCGGCGAGCTTGCGCACCCGTTCGTCCTGGATCGGCGCCCACGCCCGGTCCAGGTCGACGCCTTCGGGGGCGGTCAGCGGGCGGCCCACCCTGATGTCGCTGAGCGGGGTGCGCACGGCGAACAGGTGGCGGGTGTAGAGCCCCGCCCACAGCTCCTCCAGCCTGCGGGTCAGCCAGGGCTGGTCCTCGTGGCGGGCGGAGTAGAGGGGGAAGGGGGCGTACGGGCGCCGGGTCACGAGCGCGCGCAGCGAGCGCCACGATCCCCGGGTCAGCCACCGGACCGGCCGGTAGAGCACCAGCTCCAGGGCCTTCTGCGCGCGTTTCTGCTCGTACGCCGACAGCGCGACGTTGGCGCCGAACATCAGCTCGGCGCGTACCTCGGGGTCGCTCGCCTCCCTGGCCTCCAGCAGGAGCTGGGCGGCGTCGCGCAGGTAGCGCGGGTCGGCCGGCTCCAGCAGCGCGGCCAGGAACTCCGGCGGCGACGGCGTCAGCGCGGACTCGGGGCTGACCTTGAGGAACCCGTCGGGGGTGTCGTCCCGCCAGAGGTTGACGGCGAGGCTGGCGGTCTCCAGGAAGATCGCCCGGTTGGCCAGCGCGAGGCCGAGCTGGTAGCTGGGGCCGAGCAGGGTGAGCAGCGTGGCGCGGAAGAGGCGGCGCAGGCGGCGCGGCACCCGCAGGCGGCGCCCGAAGTCCTCGATGAAGGGGGAGTCGGGCGTGAGGTCGAGGCTCTCGCCCACCGCCTTGGAGGTCCAGGTGGCGTAGCAGTACCAGTTGTTGCACGCCTGGCCGAGATATTCGGAAAGGTCCCCCGCGAGCCGGTGGTAGGCGTAGGCGATGACCATCGCCTCGAGCGCCGGGCTCCTGTCCTGGTAGGCGGCGATGCGGAGCACGTCGTCCGCGGTCATCCGGGTCTCGGGCATGGGGGGTGTCTCCCGTTCGCTGGTCCCTCGCCTCGAAGAGTTCAGAGCGTCCCCGAGGGCGTCAGATACAGCCCGGCGGCCGGTTTGACTCCCCGTGGCCACCGGGGGCGTCGAGCGTAAAAGGGGCCGCTTGCGAAGTTCTTGCAGCTTGATCAGCGCCGGGTGAACCCCTGCGGCTCAGAGGGCCAGGGTCTGGCCGGCCTCGATGGCCTCGCGGACGCTGCGCGCCAGCGTCTCCTCCAGCGCGTCGCCGTGCGCGGTCAGCGCGGCCATGCCCTCGGCGTCGTCGGTGGCGGCCAGCAGCGCGCGGTACTTGTGGTTGTTGTCCAGCGCCTCGCGGGCGCGCAGGGCGGCGTCGGCCTCCTGGACGCGGCGGGCGTACCGCTCCAGGCCCTCGACGCGGGCGGTGACGGCGGCCAGGGAGCGGTCGAGCGCCTCCTGCTGCGGGTCGAGCACGGCCCGCAGCTCGTCGGTGACCAGGCCGTGGCGGGCGGTGTCCTGCTCGTGCTGGAGCTCGTGCTGGACGCGCAGCAGGCGGGCGATCTCCCAGACCTGCCGGGGCAGCAGCACCTCGTTGGCCACGACGTCGAGCAGGTGGCGGCGCATGGCCTCCGACCGCTGGACGATGTTGACGGCGCGGCGGGCACGTTCCAGCAGGGCGCGGCCCGGAGGGGAGAGCTCTGCGACGGCCACGAACCGCTCGCGCAGCGGCGAGGCGCGGGGGTCGCGGCCCAGCCGGGGGATGTGGCAGTCGAGCACGGCGAGCCGTTGCTCGGCGCTCAGCTCGGGGTCGAGCACCAGGTCGACGGTGCGCCGGACGTGCTCGCGCTCGCGGTCCAGCCGCAGCGCCTCCTCCTGGCTGAGGGCGCGGTGGCGGAGCACGTCGTGGGCCACGACGAAGCCGCACAGGATGATGGGGGCGAGCAGCACCACGATGACCGCGGCGATCGGGCCTAACTCGACAAAGAGGGTGAAACCGGTCAGCAGGACCCCGACGGACGCGACGAGCGACGCCAGCGCCCAACCCCATCCTCTGGCCACGCCGTCCCCTCCGAAGCGAGTACCCGCAGTGCCCTGGATGCCACAATAGCCGCCACTTCCGACAATCCGCGGCGATACCGCGCCTTCTCGGGGCCGCCGGAAGGCCGTCAGCGGAGGTAGGAGGCCCCGTTCAGGTCGAGCACCGCGCCGCTCGCCCACTCGGCCTGCGGCGAGGCCAGGAAGACGACGGCCGCCGCGACCTCCTCCGCCCGCGCCACCCGCCCGAACGGGCTCTGCGCCCGGATGGCGTCGCCGCGCGGCGCCTTGAGATGCTCGTTGGTCATGTCGGTCTCCACGAACCCCGGCGCCACCGAGGCGACCGCGATCCCGTGCGGCGCGAGCGCGACGGCCAGCGACTGCCCGAGCGCGTTGAGCCCCGCCTTGGCGGCGCCGTACGCCGGGCCGTCGGGCTCGCCGCGGTAGGCCCCGCGCGAGGAGACGTTGACGATGCGGCCGCCGGCGGGCATGTGGCGGATCGCGCAATAGGTGACGTCGGCAGCCCCCAGCAGGTTGACCGCCAGGGTGCGCCGCCAGGCGTCCTGCCACTCCTCGTACGACACCTCGGTCACGGGATGATGGAAGAAGACCCCGGCGTTGTTGACCAGCACGTCGATGCGTCCGAGCGCGCCGGCGGCGGCGTCCACCATGTCGCGGACCCCGGCCGGATCGGCGAGGTCGGCCCGGACGACGGCGTGCCCCTCCCCGGGCAGCTCCTCCAGCAGCCCGTGCGCCTCCGCCGCCGAGTCGCGATGATGGACCGCCACCCGGTCGCCCTGCCCGGCGAAGGCCGCCGCGACGGCCCGCCCGATCCCCCGCGACGCGCCGGTCACGAGCACTCCACGTCCGCTGCTCACCCGCCGCACCCTAGCTCAGAACCGTCCCGACCGCCGCAGGTCGGCCGGCCGCCCGTCCGGGTCCACCGCGAACCGGTAGAGGGGCATGGCCAGCGCCTTCTGCAGCCTCGACAGCGTGGGCGCCGGGTGCGGGCGCAGCCGCCCCGGCGGGCGCGGTCCCTCCTCGCCGCCCCGGTGCCACGCCTCCAGCCGGGACGCGGCCCGCTCGAACGCCGCGAAGGCGGCCGCCGGGTCGCACAGCTCGTCCCGCTCGCCGTCCGGCAGGTCCAGGTGCTCGGCCATGAGGGTCAGCCGCAGGTCGCGGGCGAAGCGCAGCGCGCCGTAGGGCGGGCGCGGGTCCTCCCGCTCGTCCAGCACCGCGCAGCTCAGCTCCGAGTCGTACGTCCACGAGCGCAGGTTCACGTTGTCGGAGCCGATCGTGGCCCACACGTCGTCCACCACGCAGACCTTGGCGTGCACGTAGATCGGGGTGCCCTGGTGGTTCTCCAGGTCGTAGACGGCGACCCGGTCGCCTCCTGCGGCCCGCAGCCGGGCCAGGGCGTCCGCGCGGCCGATCAGGCTGGCGGGGCCGGCCAGCAGGCCGTCCTGGTCGGGGTGGCGCGGCACGACGACGATCATGCGCAGGTCCTGCTCGCGCTCCAGCGCCTCCGCGAACGGCTCGATGACGTCCGTGGACCACAGGTACTGGTCCTCCAGGTAGACGATGGAGCGGGCGCGGGCGAGCACCTTGCGGTAGGCGCGGGCGATGCTGCGCTCGCCGTCCGGCGCGAACGGGTAGCGGTCGTGCCGGGCCGGATACGTACGCAACAACTGCACGGCGTGCCGGCCCGCCGGCGGCGGTGGCGGGCCCGGCTTCGGCAGCGGCGGGGCGTCGTCCAGCCGGCCGACGTGGTCGCGCAGGCGGCGCAGCGGGTCGCGGGTCTCGGGGGCGGGGTCCTCCCAGCGTTCGCAGAAGACCGTCTCCACCTCGGCGACGGCCGGCCCGTGGATGGCGACCTGGACGTCGTGCCAGGGCGGGCGGGGGCCGTACACGGAGGGCATGGGACAGCTCTGCGGGTCCCCCAGGTGGTCGGCGTCGTCGCGGCGGCTGTGGCACAGGTCGATGCCGCCGACGAAGGCGACGTCCCTGGTCGGGTCGCCGTCGTGGCGCAGGATGACGAACTTCTGGTGGTGCGCGCCGCCCGGCTTGGTCCGCGTGTCCAGCAGCGCCTGGCCGCCGGAGTCCTCGATCTCCTTGCCGAGTCTGCGGTTCTCGGCCGAGCTGAAGCGCAGCAGGTCCATGTGGGAGCGCCAGATGAGGCCGCGTACGAGGGCGCCGCGCCGGGCGGCCGCGGCCATGGCCTCGCTCACGGTCGGCCCGCCGGCGGTCAGGCGCTCGTCGGGGTCGCCGCGCCAGTCGGCGAACAGCAGCAGGTCGTCCTTGCCGAGCTGCTCCAGGCAGGACCGCAGCTCGGCGAAGTAGGTGGCTCCGTGGACGAGCGGGCGTACGTCGTTGCCGGTCGTCCACGGGCCGAGCTTGGTCGCGCCGTTGCCGCGTTCCTCCTCGGTCAGGAACCAGTCCTCGATCCGCATTCCGTACCGGTTACCCCATTTGGGGGTCAAAATGTGTTCCTGTAGGTCCGTGCCTGGTCAAGGCGCGGGAACGTCGACCCGCGCGCACTCCCCGGCCAGGCGCTCGACCCTGGCCCTGGTGAGGGGACGGGCGAGCATCGCCCGCAACCGCGCCCCGGCCCGGGTCCGGTTCTCCTCGCTCTCCTGCGGGCTCATGGCCCGCCGGGCGTAGAACTCCAGCAGATGCCCCTGCTCGGCGATCGCCATCGAGAAGTCGGCCGGCTCCGTGACCCGGCCGGGACCGCCCGCCTCCCGGTACGCCCGGTACGCCGGCGTCGCGGCCCCGTCGGGCAGATCGGCGAGCACCTTCGCCAGCTCCCAGGCCGGGCTCGCCGGCCCGCAGTTCTCCCAGTCCAGCACCACGATGCCGCCGTCGTGCGCGGCACGGCGGATGTTGTCGGGGGTGATGTCACGGTGACAGGTGACGACGGCGGCCCGGTCGGGCGGCACGATCAGCTCGTCCAGCGCGACCAGCTCGCCCACCGACTCCCGTAACGCCTCCCGCCACCCTCCTTTCGAACCGGCCGCGGCGTCCGCCAGGGCCTCCCAGCCGGCGCGCCCGACCGGCTCGGCGAACCAGGCCGCCACCGGCCCCGCCGCCGGATGCCCGATGTCGTGCAATCCCGCCGTGACCGCCCCCAGCTCGGCCGCCGTGACCTGCGCCCCCTCCACGAGATCCACCCACTCGTAGACCCGCCACCGCCCGCCGGCCACCACGTCCCCGCCGCCGGTCAGAACGGGCCGCGGCAACCGCACCCCCGCCTCGGCCGCCGCGATCTGGAACGCCACATCCGCCCGCGCGTCCTCCTCCCGCACCGGCACCAGCAGCTCCTTGACCGCCCAGGAGCCGCGCCGCGTGTCCAGCCGCCAGATGCGCCCCAGCTCGCCACGCGCCGCGTACACGGCGGCCCCGACCGGCTCCCCCAGCCCGTACGCGGCCGCCACCGCCTCCACCGGCACCCCGCTCACGCGAGACTCCTGGCGCCCTTCGACCGTCGCCTCCGCCGGTACTCCCGCTTCATCCACCGCCGGGGCTCCAGCACGTCCTCGCACTCCCGCATCCCCGGCATGAGCCCCACAGTGGTCCGCTCCAGAGAGCCCTCGCCGGCCCACCGCACCTGGGCGAGGAGACTGTCCCGTAATCCGGCCGAGTGGGCATACCCGTGCCGCCGATACCGCTCAAGCAGCCGCTCCACCGCCCGCTCCGCCCCGTCACCCCGCCCCGTCACGGGCTCCTCGTCACCGGGGAGCGGCGGCGGCAAGCGCCGTACGTCGAGCCGATGCCCCCACACCCCGAACCCGGCCCGCACCCGCCCCTCACAACTCCCCCGGACGATCAGGTATCCCTCGCCCAGCTCCCCCAGGACGAAGTCGTCACCCACCAACGTCCACAGCAGCCGCTCAAGCGCCCGCCGCCCCTTGCCGGGGAACACCCGCACCAGCAGGTGCTCCGGCCCGTAGAACCCGTTCACCCCGCAGAAACGCCACGGCTCGCCCCGCCACGGCCACTCATCCTCGTCCACGAAGTCGGATCCTGACCGGCGGGCGACCACCTCGCAACCATTTTCCACGACAAGGGCCGCTGCCCGGCGCCCGTGCGGGCAACGGCCCTCCTGAGTCAACTCGCGTGTCTAGGAGGTCGGGCAGTTCTGGCCGCGGCGGCCTCCTGGCTCCTGCGGCTCGGACCCCTCGTACACGGTCAGGGTCGCCTTGCCCGGCTCCGTCATGGAGCCGTTCTCCACCAGCCACGTGTCCGGCACCGACTGCTTCGTCCCGCCGGACTCGGGGTCCAGGTCCTCGAAGCTCTGGATGGTCACGCCACGCTCCTGCAACATGCCGCGCACCTCGGCCACGGTCCGGCCGATGTAGGGCACGCAGTGCAGCGGCTCGCCCAGACCGTCGATCGTGGTGCCGTTCTCGAACGGCTCGCCGGGCCGGGCCTCGCGTCCGAGGGTGATGTCGGCGGGCCCCTGGAAGTTCTCCGGGATCTTCACCCCGATGGGGCAGCCGCCCATCTTGTCGCAGTCCCCCGGCCGGTCGATGGTCTTGATCTCGTCGAGGTACCGGTTCTCGGTGGGTGAAGTGGGGAAGATGGAGCCCACCCACGACGGCGTCGAGGGGATGACCCTGAGGGTCACGTTCAGCCCGGCGTCACGGAGCTGCGCCTGATACGTGCCGGCGTCGGCGTACAGGTCCTTGATCTCGATGACGTAGTACCCGTCCTCCTTCTTGATGTCCAGCGCCGCGGCCGTCCCGGGTCCGAGGCCGAGCCCGGCGGGCAGGAGCCAGCCCAGAGCGAGGAACGCGGCGGCCAGCACGGCCACGCCCGGCACCGCGGCGCGCAGGATCAACGGTCGGCGCGTGCGCCGCCCTGCCGGCGCGACGGCCCCGGACGCGGGTTCGGCGGCCATGATGTCGCGCATGAGCCCGTGGACCGCCTCGGTCATGCCGGGCCCGTCACCGGGAGACAGGTGGGCGACCACGCGGTCCACGCTGTTCTTCATGATTTTCCCTCCGCGAGTGCGACGGCGCGCAGGCCGTAGGTGGTCAGGTCGAGGTCGGCGGCCGCCAGTTCCCTGGCCAGCCGCTTGCGGGCGCGGTGCAGGCGCAGGCGGGCCGCTCCGCGTGAGCAGCCGAGCACCTTGGCGATCTCGGCGCTGTCCAGCCCTTCCCAGCCGACCAGGGCGAGCAGTTCCCGGTCGTCGGGCGTCAGGCGTCCGAACGCCTCGCGGGCGGCCTCGTCGTAACGGTCGGCCGCCGGCCTGGACCAGGTGGACAGTTCCTCGCGCAGCCGGGCGGCCAGCGCCGATCGGCGTTCCTCGGCGCGGAAGTGGTTGGCGAGGACCCGCCGGGCGACGGCGTACAGCCACAGCCGGGCCTCGTTCCCCGCGGGAACGTCGTCCAGCCGGCGCCAGGCGGTCGTGAACGTCTCGGCGATCACGTCGGCGATGTCGTCAGTGAACTCGGTACGTCGCGCGACATAGGCGGCGATGGCGGGATAGTGCGCCAGGTAGAGCTGCTCGAAGCGTTGCTCCGGCGCCGGGGGCCCGATGTCGCCTTCTCTCCGTTGTTTGGACACAACTCAGCAGATGTCCGGCTTAGCAGCCCTGTTTCACGATGAAGCCCATTTTTCCGAGAGGCCCAGCTTTCACGGGAATCCAGGTAACACCCCGCCTGATCCGGACATTTGCCCATGCGTTGCCGCTCAACCGAAAGGAAACGCATGAGGTTAGGCAGAAGCCTGATGGCCGCCGTCCTGGCCGTGACGGCCGGCGTCACGGCCGCCCCCGCACCCGCCGCCGCGACGCCAGGACCCGCGAGGCGAGAAGGCGCGACGACCCGGCCGACCGGCACCGTGACGCTGATCACCGGCGACCGCGTCGTCGTCACCGCCGCCGGGCACCGGGTGGAGCCGGGAGCGGGCAGGCGGGTGCACTACAGCAGCCAGTACCGCGACGGCCGTCTGCGCGTCTACCCGTCCGACGCCCTTCCGCTGGTGGCCAGAGGTGTTCTGGACGAGCGGCTGTTCGACGTCACACAACTCCTGGCCTGGGGGTACGGCGACGCGAAGCGCAGCGACATCCCGCTGATCACGCGGTCGGCCGAGGACGATGTGCCCGCGCTCCGGAGCGCCCGCCAGGACCGGCGGCTGTCCTCCCTCGGCATGTCCGCCGTGGAGGTGCCCAAGAAGAACGCCGCCGAGACCTGGAAGGGCATCACGGACGGCGTCCGGACCCTGGCCGCCGGCCGGACGAAGATCTGGCTGGACGGCCACCGCTCCTTCACCCTCGACCGGAGCGTCGAGCAGATCGGCGCCACCGAGGCGTGGAAGCAGGGCCTCACCGGTGAGGGCGTCACGGTCGCCGTGCTCGACAGCGGCTACGACCCTGCGCACCCCGACCTGAAGGACGTCGTCACGCAGGCCCGCGACTTCACCGGTCGCGACGACGTCCGCGACAGGAACGGGCACGGTACGCACGTCGCCTCGATCGTCGCGGGAGCGGGAGAGAAGCAGCGCGGTGTGGCGCCCGGCGCGAAACTCGCCATCGGCAAGATCGGCGACTTCCTGATGCAGGAGTCCGACGTCATCGCCGGCATGGAGTGGGCCGCGGCCGAGGTCAAGGCCAAGGTCATCAACATGAGCATCGGCGGTCCGGACACGGACGACGTGGACCCGGTCGAGCAGGCGGTCGACACGCTGTCGGAGCGTACCGGCGCGCTCTTCGTCGTGGGCGCGGGCAACGACGCCACGCCCGGTTCGGTCCTGAGCCCCGGCAGCGCCGACGCCGCCCTCACGGTCGGCGCCGTCGGCCGGGACGACAAGGTGGCCGATTTCTCCAGCAGGGGCCCCCGCCTCGCCGACCACGCCGTCAAGCCGGACCTCACCGCTCCCGGCGTCGCCATCAGGGCCGCCAACGCCGGCGGCGGCGCCGACGCCCCGTACGTCGCCATGAGCGGCACCTCGATGGCCACGCCCCACGTGGCGGGAGCCGCCGCGATCCTCGCCCAGCGCCATCCCGACTGGAGCGGACAGCGTCTCAAGGCGGCCCTCATCGGCAGCGCCGCCCCCAACGGGAGCGCCACCGTCTACGAGGAGGGCGCCGGGCGCGTGGACGTGGCCCGCGCGGTCTCCCAGCCGGTGGCCGCGACGACCGGCAACGTCTGGGCCTCCTTCCCTTGGGACGGCGCCGGCGAGCGCGTGGCGGCCAGGACGCTCACGTACGCCAACTCCGGCGACACCCCGCTCACCCTGGACCTCGCCGCGGACGGCGAGGTGCTGGAGCTGGGGGCCGAGCGGCTGGAGGTGCCCGCCAAGGCCGAGGCGTCGGTCGAGCTGACGATCCGCGCGGAGGGCAAGGCGCCCGGGGACTATCCCGGCATCGTCACCGCCAGGTCGGGCGACACCGTCGTGCGCACGCTCGCGGGCGCGTCCGTGGCGGCCGAGACCCACACCCTGACGGTCAGGACCATCGAGAGGAACGGCCAGACGCCCCGCGCCGCGATGGGGTATCTCTACCAGCTCAAGACCGGCGCCCAGAGGACGCTCTCGTTCGACGACCAGGGCGTCGCACGCGTACGGGTGCCCGAGGGCGAGTGGAACCTCTACGTCAACGTGTACGACTCAGACCATTCCACGACCGCGCATCGGCCCGTGACCATCGACGGCGCGGACCAGGAAGTGACGGTGGACGCGCGCCAGGGCAAGGAGATCACGTTCACGGTGGACGAGCCGACCGCCGTCCAGGACGGCAGCGAGCAGATCACCCTGGCCAACGGCTGGTTCGGCCAGGGCTGGTCCAGCTTCGGCGACGACGTCTACGCCCTCCCGGTGCGCCAGCCCGGCCTGACGTACCTGGCCGGGAGCACCTGGCACCAGAAGGACGCGGCGCCGAGCCCGTACCGCTACGACCTGGTCGCCCACCACACCGGCGGGATTCCGGACGATCTGTCGTACGCGGCGCGCACGCGTGACCTGGTGAAGGTGAGCGCGACGTACCGGGCGCCCGGCGCGCCCGGCGCGGCCTACGTGATGGTGGGGCCGGTGCTCCCCGGCGGGTCCTGGGAGGGGGGCGCCTGGCTGTCCGAGAGCCCGGAGGTGGATCTGCCGTCCACCATGACGCACTACCGCACTCCCGGCTTCGCCTGGGAGACGGACATCATGACGGGCACCCACTGGGTGTCCGGCGTGAGTCAGGTGCTCGGCCGACGGCCCGTCACCGAGCTGTGGAACGCCGCCGTGACCGGCCCCGCTCTCGGCAGGTCCGCGGGCAGCCGCGACGGCGACTGGCTGAACTTCAACGTCGACGGCCTCCTCGCCGACGGGCGGGCCGGGCTGATGGGCGGCGACTACGACATGACCGGCAGCATCGCCCTGGCCCGCGGCGCGGAGAAACTGGCCGAGACCGATCTGGCGACCTGCGAGCCCGCGTACACGGAAAGTTGCCGGCTGGACGTCCGCCTGCCCGCCGAGCCGGCGACCTACACGCTGACCGCGTCGGCGCGGCGGCCGTCGGCGCTGTCCACGAAGGTCGAGTCGGCCTGGACGTTCCGGTCGGAGCGGACGGCCGAGCCCCGGCCGCTGCCCCTGACCGCCGTCCGCTACGCCCCCGAGGGCCTGGACGACCACAACCGCGCCAAGATCGGGTCCACGACCGTCATCCCGGTGAGCCTCCACCGCAACCCCGGCGCCTCCGCACCCCGCGCCACCTCCATCACGGTCGAGGCGTCCTTCGACGACGGGGCGCGCTGGCGGCCGGTCCGGCTGACCCGCGCCGGCTCCGGATGGACGGCCCGGGTCGCGAACCCGGATGCCCCCGGGTTCGTCTCCCTGCGCGCCAAGGTCACGGACGCGGCGGGTGACCGCGTGACCCAGACCATCACCCGGGCGTACGCCATCGGGTGACGCTTCCGCACTCCGGCGGCGCGGGCGCGACGTGGCTACGGCCGGAGTGCGCGCGCGCCGCCGACGGCCTGCCCGACCCGCTCACCTGTCGCCCGGGCCGGCTTTTTCCATCCGTTCCCAGGTCCTCCAAGCGCGCCAAGCGAATCATGAGCGCGACCGCTCAGGCTGTCTGCGTCCGGACCGATCGCTTTCACGCACGCGGCACGCGCACGCACGGCAGACCGCGCGATTGCACCAAGGGCGTGCCGCCTCCATCACCCGCACGGACCTCGAACTGGATGGAACGCATCATGCCGATCGGAAATCACGAGCACACACCGGCCGTCGCGATCATCGGCGCCGGGATCGGCGGGCTCGCCGCGGCCAAGGCACTCGACGACGCCGGCGTCACCTGGGAGTGCTTCGACCGGCGCCCCGATGTCGGCGGCCTGTGGTCACAGGACCCCGAACGGGAGGACGGGCCCGCCTACCGGGCACTTCACGTCAACTCCTCCGCGAAGTTCATGGCGATGTCCGGTCTTCCGATCCCACCGGACTACCCCGAGTTCCCTTCCCGGGAGCAGATCGGCCGCTACCTGGTCCGGTACGCCGAGCACTTCGGCCTGTCGTCCCGCGTGCGCCTGCGCACCGAGGTCACCTCGCTGAAGCGGGAGCCGTCGGGCGAATGGACCGTGGAGACCTCCGACGGGGAGCGCCGTCGCTACGCGTCGGTCGTGGTCGCGGCCGGTCACTTCAGCCAGCCGGTCATGCCGGACATCCCGGACTTCTTCGCGGGCGAGGTGCTCCACGCCCACGACTACGTCTCGCCCGAGCGCTTCGCCGGACGCAACGTGCTCGTCGTCGGCCTCGGGGCGAGCGGCGCCGACATCGCCTGCGAGGTCTCGCGGACGGCGGCCCGGACCGCCGTGTCGGTGCGCGGCGGCGTGCACATCGTGCCCAAGCACCTGTTCGGCCGCCCCTTCGACACCTTCCCCGTGCGCACGCGTCCGCGATGGCTGCGGTGGAAGGTGATGCGGCTCGCTGTGCGCCTGTCCAGGGGACCGCAGGAACGGTACGGGATCACGGCGCCCGACCGGCCGCTGGGCAACGCCGCCGTCACGGTCACCAGTGACCTGCTGACCCGGCTGTCCCACGGCGACCTGGCGGTGCGGCCGGCGCTCAAGGGATTCAAGGAGGACGCGGTCGTGTTCGCGGACGGATCGGTCGAGCCGTACGACACCGTCATCCTGTGCACCGGCTACCGCCCGTCGTTCCCCTTCCTGGACCCGGCGATCGCACCGCCGCGCGACGGGCTGGATCTGTTCCGGCGGGTGTTCCATCCGGCCGCGACGGACCTGGCGTTCGTCGGGCTGGTGCAGGTCCTCGGGGCCGCGCCCGCCACCCTCGAACGGCAGGCGCGCCTCGTCGCGGCCAGGCTGTCGGGACGCTACGCCCTGCCCGGCGAGCACGAGATCGCCCGCCAGCTCATCCGGGACCGGACGCGGGCGGAGCGCATGTTCGGGGCGGACCGCCGGGCCGGGATGCTGCTGGACCCCGTGGCGTACCGCTCGGTCGTGGAGAACGAGCTGCGGGCCGGCCGGCGCAGAGCCCGCCGGGGCATCGTGAAAGCCGCGTCCCCGGCCCAGGACCGGAGCCGTACGGGCAGCGTCGCCGGGTCCCGCAGGATCACGTCCGGTCTACGTGCCGCCCATCGTGCAGAGCGCCGCTTGTGACCTGGCACCCGGCCTGGCACCCACGCGGTTCTCGCGGCTGTGAACAAGGTCACTCGCCGCCAGGCCGGAACGCTCGCCGATCATCTGCCTAAACTGGCGCCGATGGAGGGGCGGCGCACGTGAGATTTCGCGTTCTCGGCTCGGTTGAGGCGTACGACGATCACAACACCTTCGTGGAACTGCGCGGCCGGCGGCAGCGCGCGGTGCTGGCCCGACTGCTGGTCGCACAGGGCTCCGTGGTCTCCACCGACACGCTCATCGAGGACGTCTACGACGGCTCGCCCCCGGCCAGCGCGGTGTCGTCGCTGCAGTCGTACGTCTCGAACTTACGCCGGGCCATCGAGCCCGGGCGGCCCCGCAACGCCCCGCCGCAGGTGCTCGTCGCTCGGCAGCCCGGCTACCTGCTGGCCTGCGCCGACGTGGACGCGCGCGAGTTCGCGGAGCTGGTCGGCCGTTCGGAGTTCCACGCGCCCGAGGAGCGGCTCGCCTCGCTCGACCGGGCGCTGCGGCTCTGGCGCGGCGTGCCGTACGGGGAGTTCGCCGACCGGACGTGGGCCCTGACGGAAGTCAACCGGCTGGGGGAGTTACGCCTGCTGGCCGTCGAGCGGCGCGCCCAGGCGCTGCTGGACCTCGGCCGCCCGCAGCCGGTCATCAGCGAGCTGGAGGCCGAGACGCTCGGCCATCCGCTGCGCGAGCGGCTGTGGAGCCTGCTGGCCCTGGCGCTCTACCGCACGGGACGCCAGGCGGACGCGCTGGCCGTGCTGCGCCGCGCCAAGGAACTGCTGGCCGACCAGCTCGGCCTCGATCCCGGCCCCGAGCTGCGCGATCTGGAAGATGACATTCTGCGGCAGGTGGAGTCGCTGCATCCCATGCGAGCCGCGACGGTGCTGGCGTCCGCGGCGCCGTCCGCGCCACGGCGGGCCGTCCTCGGGCGGGAGCGGCAGTTCGCGGCCCTGCAGGCGCTGCTCGACGACGGTGGCGTGGCGGTCGCCACGGTGACCGGCGAGCCGGGCATCGGCAAGACGTTCCTGCTGGAGGCGTTCGCTGAGCACTGCGCCGACCTCGGCTACCTCGTGCTGCGGGGCGGCTGCCACGACCTGCGGGGCGCTCCCCCGCTGTGGCCGTGGCTGCAGGTGCTGGGCACGCTCGCCGAGCACCATCCGCTGTCGAACCGGGCGGCGCTGGCCGGGCTCCTCGACGACGAGAAGCCGTTCGGCTCCACCGACGCGGCGCTGCTGCGCCGCAACCAGGCCGTCGCCGACTGGCTGGTGGCGGCGGCGAGGATTCGGCCTGTGATCGTCGTCCTGGACGATCTGCACTGGGCCGACCCGGCCTCGCTCGAACTGCTCCGCGACGTGATCATGCTGGTGGGAAACGCGCCGCTCAAGATCGTGACGGCGTACCGCGACACCGCGGACGGCAGGGACGGCGCGCACGGCCCGTCCGTGGACGAGTTGCTGGCCCGCCTGGTCCGCTACGACCTGCACCACATCCACCTGCCCGGCCTCGGCGTGGACGCCGTCCAGGCCATCGCGGCGAGCATGCGGGCGAAGGTGGACGACCCCACCGCCCAGCGGCTGACCGACCGCACCGGCGGCAACCCGTTCTTCGTCCGCGAGAGCGTCCGCCTGCTGGCCGAAGGCCGCCCGATCGACGCCGTGCCCGGCGCCGTGGCCGCGGTGGTCCGCCAGCGGGTCGGCGCGCTCGGGCCGCAGGTCGAGGCGGTGCTCGGCATCGCGGCGGTGATCGGCCGGGACTTCGACCCCGCGGTCGTCGCGGAGGTCCACGCCTCCGAGGAGTGCACGGCGGAGACGTCCGGCCTGCTGGACCAGGCGGCCGGCGCCGGGCTGGTCGTGCCGCGCGGGGGGCGGATGGCCTTCGCCCACGACCTGGTCCGCGAGACCCTCGCGCACGGCTTGCCGCCGCTGCGCAAGGCGGCGATCCACCGCGCCGTGATGGCCTCCCTGTCCGCCCGGCCGGGCACCGACGTGGCGGTCATCGCCCACCACGCCGTCGAGGCCGGCCCCGCGGCGTACGGCGAGGCGGTGCACTGGGCGAAGGCGGCGGCCGAGCAGGCCGGCCTGCGTCTGGCCTACGAGGAGGCAGCCCTGTGGTGGGACCGGGCGATCAGCGCCCACGGCGCGTCCGCGGGCGACCCGCTCGACCATCTGGAGCTGCTGCTCAAGCAGGTCAGGGCCCGGCTGGACTCGGGTGACGCCATCGGCGCCCGGCACGCCAGGACCGCGGCCATCCGCGCCGCCGACCGCGCCGGCGCGGGCCCCGAGGCGACCACCCGGGCGCTGACCGCCCTCGACGCGCCCGCCGTCTGGACGTTGCGCGACCCGTACGAGGCGGTGGACCTGCAGCTCGTGCACCGCTTCGAGGCGGCGCTGCGCGCGCTGCCGAGTGCCGACAGCCCGGAGCGGGCCCGCCTGCTCGGGGGTCTGGTGGAGGAGCTGTACGACGCGACGGACGACCCGCGCCGCGACGCCCTGTCACTGGAGGCGGTCGAGATGGCCCGCCGGCTGGGCGACGACCACCTGCTGCTGCGGATGCTCAACGCGCGGTACCTGTCGCTGCCGGCCTTCGCGGCGCACGCCACCGAGCCGCTGGAGCTCGCCGGCGAGCTGCTGGAGACGGCACTGCGCGCCGAGGAGCCGGCGTTCGAGCTGCTCGCGTACATGATCTACAGTCATCACCGGCTGGAGCTGTTCGACGTGGCGGGCGCGGACCTGGCCGCCGGGCGCTGCGACGCCATGCTGGAGCGGCTGCCGCTGCCCTGGCCCCGTTTCCAGCACACGTTGTGGCGGGCCAACAGGCTCGCCCTGGCGGGACGGTTCGACGACGCCGAGGCCCAGTACCGCGAGGCCGGGCGCCAGGGCGCCCAGCTTGGTGTGTGGCACGCCGAGGCGGTGGTGACCGCCGGGCGGCTCATCCAGCACTTCCACCAGCGGACGCTGGCCGGGGCCGCTCCGCTCATCGACGCGGTCGCCGGCATCCATCCGTCCTTCGACCGCGACCTGCGGGTCCTGGCGCTGTGCCAGCAGGGCCGGGTGGCGGAGGCGCGCGGGCTGGTGTCCGGCGGCTGGTCGCCGCTGGTGCGGGACTGGTCGTGGCTGACCATGACCTGCCTGCGGGGCGCCGCGCAGGCGGCGGTCGGCGACGTCGCGGCCTGCCGAAGGACCTATGCCGAGCTGCTGCCCTACAGCGGCTACATCGCGGTCAGCTCCGCGGTGGTCACGCTGGGGCCCGTGGACCACTTCCTGGCCCGGCTCGCCACGGCCGCGGGCGACCGCGACGCCGCCACCCGGCACCTGGCCACGCTGCACGAGCTGGCCGTCCGCAACGGGCTCACCTGGTGGCAGGCGCGCGCGGCCGGTCAGGAGCCGTTCGGGCAGTGAAGCGCGTGCACGAGCACGCGGCGCTCAGGGCGAGCGCCACCAGGGCCCTTCGCCCTGAAGTGTGGACACCTTGAGTACCGGATGATGGAAATCCGGAGACAAGGAGTTCCACGTGGCGATGAAGTCGTATCCGCCGGAGTTCAAGGCGGACGCCGTCGCGTTGTACCTGTCTG